>CBDCYS010000019.1:0-281799 GCA_965224215.1 Bryobacterales bacterium
TTGCGCCCGCCCATCTGGCGGCCGTAGAGGGTATGCACGGTGGTGTCGGTGTCCAGCGTCACCGTCTCCAACTTCACGTGGGCCGCGGCCCAGACTCGTTCCCGCAGCTGGCGCTGAATGGAAAGGATCTGCTTCGCCACGTTGAGGTGCAGCGAGGCCAGAAAGCGCCACAGCGTGGACTGCGGCGGCAGACGCGTCACTTGCAAGATGCCGGTCAGGATGGGGTCGCGAGCGATGAAGCGGAGTTGGTTGAGCCGCGCAAAGCCGACATAGAGGCCGAGCACGAGGGCCAGCACGAACTGGTAGGGGCTCATGGCTCGGGTGATCCGTTTGGTCGTGAGGGTTTCTTCCAGCAGCGCTTGGAAGCCGAGTTTTTCGAGCAGGGTGGCGACGGGCAGCAAGCCGCCGTAGGGAGTCAGATTCTTGCCACGGAAGTGATAGGGCGTGGCAGCCCCGATTTTATTGGGCCGCGGGGCCCTCGCGCCGGGGCCTTGTTTGACGGGCCTTCGGGAGCTATGCTGTTTTCGTTTGGTAACCATTTGGGTGACCTCCTTGGGGTTGACTGGCGAAGCTGAAATCTTTGCCAGCCTACCTTTTTACCCCATGTTTTCGGGGGTCCCCAAATGGTTCCTGGCGGCTCAGCCCTCACCAGGTGCACCGGCAGTGCATAATTCAGGTTGAACATACCGCGTTAAGCGGCAGGATAAGGATGTGTCCCGTGAGAACCGCGTCATTCCTCAATTCCAAGCACGTCAAACAGAAACGCGTACTCGAATGCTTTTTCGCGCAGCTTTTCGTAGCGGCCCGAGGGCCCGCCATGCCCCGCGCCCATCTCGGTCTTGAGCAGCAATCGATTTGTGTCTGTCTTGTGGACACGGAGCTTCGCCGTCCACTTGGCAGGTTCCCAATACTGCACGCGCGGGTCATTGAGCCCGGCCGTCACGAGCAGGTGGGGGTAGCCCTTCGCTTCCACGTTGTCGTACGGAGAGTAGGACTTGATGTAATTGTAAAACTTTGGTTCGTTGGGATTGCCCCATTCCTCATACTCAGTCACGGTCAGCGGAATCGAGGCGTCGAGCATGGTGTTGACCACATCGACGAAAGGAACCGCCGCGATCGCCGCCTGGAACAGGTCGGGCCGCATGTTGAGGACCGCTCCCATCAGCAAGCCGCCGGCACTGCCGCCTTGGGTCACTAGCTTATGAGGCTCCGTATACTTTTCGGCGATAAGGTGTTCGGCGCAGGCGATGAAATCGGTGAAGGTATTCCGCTTTGTGGAGCAGCTTGCCGTCGTCATACCACTTGCGTCCCATTTCCTCGCCGCCGCGAATGTGTGCGATGGCGAAAACAAAGCCACGATCCAGCAGGCTGAGGCGGCTCGAAGAGAAGTTCGGATCGATACTATAGCCGTAAGAGCCGTACCCGTAGAGGAAGAGCGGGTTCTTGCCGTCTTTCACCAGACCCTTCTTGTACACCAGCGAAATCGGCACCTTCACGCCATCGGACGCTGCCGCGAAAACTCTTTCCGACTCGTAATCGGAAGGCTCGTAGCCGCCAAGAACCTCGTATCGTTTCTTCAGCTCGCGGGTGCGGGCGCCCACATCGTAGTCGAACACTGACAGCGGGGTTGTGAGCGAGTTGTAGACGAATCGCAACTGCTGAGTCTTGAACTCGGGGTTCGAGGAGCCGCCCAAGCTATAGACGGGTTCATCGAACTTCACGTAGTGCACGTTTGAGTTGTTTGCGTCGCTGATACGGATCCCTTGCAGGCCGTTTTCCCGCTCGTAGACGACTAGATGATCTTCAAAAGCGCTGAGACTTTCGAGCAGCACGTCCTCCCGATGCGGAATCATCTCCCGCCAGTTCCCGAGCGTTGGGTTGGAAACGGGCGCCGTCATGATCCGGAAATTCTTGGCTTCTTGGTTGGTGCGAATCAGGAAGTGCTCGCCGTGATGGGCGGCGTAGTATTCCATGTCTTGTGTGCGCGGAACCATCAACGCAAAGGTCCCGCCCGGCTGATCTGCGTCGAGGTAGTGAACCTCCGTCGTGGTGTTGCTCTTGAGGCTGGTCAGCAGGTATTTCTTGCTCCTGGTTTTCGACAGCCCCAAGAAAAAGGCGTCGTCGGCCTCGTGGAATACGATTGCGTCTTTCGCGGGATCGGTGCCTAGAATGTGCCGAAACAGCTTGTAAGGCCGCTTGGCGTCATCGAGGACGTTGTAGAAAAGTGTGCGGTTGTCATTGGCCCACTCGACCGAGTAGTAGGTGTTGGGGATCTCGTCGGCGAGAAGCTCGCCTGTTTCGAGGTGCTTGACGCGGATGGTGTAGGTCTCCGAGCCATCCGTATCGGCGGAAAAGGCCAGCAGACGGTGGTCGGTGCTGATCTCGAAGACACCCAGCCGAAAGTACTCTTTTCCCTTCGCCAGCTCATTCTCGTCGAGAATGACTTCTTCGGCGGCTTCTAGGTTCCCCTTCTTGCGGCAGTGGATCCGGTATTGCTTGCCCTCCTCTGTCCGCGAGTAGTAGTAGAAGTTATCCCTGCGAACCGGTACGTCGACGTCGGTCTCTTTGATGCGGCCGAGCATCTCTTGGTAGAGCGTCTCTTGCAGAGGCTTGGTGTGCGCCATGACCGCGTCGGTGTAGCCGTTTTCGGCCTCGAGGTATCGGATGACTTCGGGGTTGTCCCGCTCGCGGAGCCAGTGGTAATTGTCGACAAGCGTTTCCCCGTGGACGGAATATTGATGTCGTTCGGCTTTGGCTACAGGAGGAAGAGGCATTTCCGGGTTAGTGCAAGACATCAGAATCAGGATACTGGATGAGGCCAACAGGCCCGCGAGACGAAGACGACCTTGTTTCACCCATCGGTCAATGAACCTTCTATCGATGTTTTGCACTTGTGGTCTCTTTGCCGCCATCCTCATCATATTCGCTAGCAAAAGAGCCTCACATGGAAGCTTGCAGCGTCGGCCCGGAGCGCTGAGGTAGCAGACGGTCGGACAGAGCCGTGGACGGAAGTCCGCGGTCAACAATCCGCAGCAACGGCCACGGCCGACGCCGCAGCAACGTGTTGTGCCGCAACAAAGAGCAGCGCGGCAAGCAAGATAGAGAACCGCCCCCATTCTTCTCGACCGCGGACTTCCGTTCCGCAGCTCGGTTGTTCGGTGGCGGTCGGGCCGTAACAACAGAGCCGTGGACGGAAGTCCGCGGTCGCACGGCTCTGCTGTGCCGCGTTGGGGGCTCCGCCCCACCGTGCGGCGGGTGAGCACAGCGACTTCAGCGTATCAACCCCTGATTCCATGACTCTATTCCTGAGTTCGCCTCCATACTTCCGTAATTATCTACTTGACGCAAGGGTGGGTGCCGTGGTAGCCTCGCTTTTATGCTATCGCCATCCGCTAGGCAGAAAATTGCCAATGAGGCTATCAACTTTATACTTCAGGCTTTCTACGCTGGCGTGGTGTACTCCGTGTTAGCAGCAGGTGGAACAATATACGCTTGGATTACCGGAGCGGATCAGCAATGGGGTTTTTTGGGCCTAGGTGCGCTCGGAACCCTGTTTCTTGTCTTGGTGACCACTGGTGTCGTCGTTTGGCAACGCTCCAAATCAAAGCCGCTACAGACGGTTGGTCGTAAGGGATATTTGGATTTCAGAAAGGACGCGGAGGCTGCAATTCACCAACTACAAGTGGACATCCCCAAGATTACGGCAATAAATCAGCGGATGGGCGAGATCGCGTCGAATGCTTCAAAACGTCCAGATACATCCTCGCACCGCGCGATCCACGCAGGAGTCGTAAAGGTATCAAAAAAGATCAATCGGCAGGCGAGCATTATGAGGATTCGCTCGGGTCCCGTAAAGCGCAACGTTGACCTACTCATCGAAAGCATAACCGGATGGTCTGATTGGGTCCGGAAGCGGCAGGGACCAGATGAAATTCAGTCGCTTCTCCCACTGATCCGATCTATTGGGGCTCCGCTTCAACAGACTATTTCTAGTCTAGAATCGTTTCAGGCGAGTCTACAGGTGAACATTCGAGAGATGAGTCAGGAGATGGATTTGGCTGGAGGGGCATTTCACAGTGAAATGGACGCGGTTCTCAAGCGGATAAAGCAGCTCCGTGCGTGCTGTCATCAGCAGATTTCCCTATTAGATCCTTATACTTCAGGGAGTCCGAGTTAATGAGCCGCAGCAGGGTGTCCCGAAACAAATACGGATTGTTCCGATTGTCGAACCGAAACTCGAACTCATCAAGGTAGGCAGGAAGATGCTTCACGCTGACTTTATGATAGGCACCGACAACAGACCGCTTGAAGAGCGAGAACGCGCCCTCGATCGAGTTCGTGTGGACATCGCCGCGAACCCACTCGTCAGCGGAATGGTTTACGCTCTCGTGCTTGGTTTTCTCATCGCCAATGCCTTTGTAGGCTTCGTAGTCGTCGGTATAGATGTTCTCGGCATCCGGGGCGTGCTCCTCAATGAATCCGTGAAGCGTTTCGCGATTGCGCCGCTTGCCGACCGTCAGCCGGATATTGCCATCGCGTTCGATAGCCCCGAGAACCATCGTTTTGTTCCCCGTGTATCCCCGGCCCATGCCCTTGGCCTTACCGCCGACCCAGGTCTCATCGACTTCGACGGTGCCTTCAAGGGGCTCGGTGTCGGCGTCCTTCATGGTGGCTCGGATACGATGGCAGAGATACCAAGCGGTCTTGTAGGCTACTTTCAGGGTGCGCTTGAGTTGGTTGGCCGAAATCCCTTTGCGGGATTCGCACATCAGGTAGATAGCCGCGAACCACTTGGGAAGCGGCAAGTGAGAATCATGGAAGATTGTCCCGGCGGTAACGGAGAACTGGTACCGGCATGAGTCGCAATCGAACTGTCCGCGCTTGTGGATTCGAGAGATCTTCTCGTTTTCGCATCGTGGGCACTGTATACCCTTGGGCCAGCGTAAGCCCTCAAGGTAGGAGCGGCATTTCTCTTCAGAGTGGAACCGGTCCATTAGCGTCATCAAATCGATATTTGCGGTGGAAGCCATAGCTATGACCAGAAAGAAACCAGAGAAGGATCTAACGACCGACGAAGCGATGCGGAGGATCTTCCCGAAGAAGGTACGCGAAGAACTTCACCGAGTAGCGCACGAGAAGGACGACAAAGAACTGAAAGGAAAGAAGACAACCCGATCACAAGAATAGTGTACTATGGTTATTACCTTGTGTCAAGTAGATAATTACGCATACTTCGAGTCCATCGACGAAGAGCGTTCCCCCGAACGGCGCGCCAGAGGCGCGAGCCGGCAAGGCAGAGCCGTACACCACGTCAGAAAGACCGAAACGGGCCTAGTCGCCGCTTCGCGGCGATAGGGCGCGGACGGGAGTCCGAGCTTGGAATGACTCCGCCGTGCCCCGTTGTGGCCCCAGGCCATATTCCATTCACGGATTTATAAGAGAAGTAATCCCACTGTTATCAACAAATGAGCCTGCTCAGGACTTGACAAACGCGAATGCGCCGTTATGCTGAGAGCGGTGAAATGATCGACTGGCAAGCGATCATTCACAGCGCCGTTCACAGACGCCCGTTCACGGTTTCTTGGGTACGCCCGGTTGACTTGGGCCTCAGCTTCCGCCCCAGGCTCGATATAGTTGCTAGCTGCCTGCGACTTTCTGGGTCCGGTTTTCTGAAAGCACGGCACACTGGACGGTGTCAACGAACTTGACAAAGCAGCGGAAATCAGCGGTTTTAGCTCACGCGCGCGGTCCTTATGATGCAAAATCATGCAAACTCGAAAATTGGCAGCAAACCGCCCCGTGCCGCGGCGCCGGATACAGGGATGAACTTCGGCGCGGCCGGCTTGCTTGCAGCCGCCCGGGATGACCGGGATTGCAAGGATGTTTCAGGGCGGGCCGGAGGCCCAGCGGAGCACGGCCGGGGCCGTGGACGACGTCAGGCCGCGCGGCGCACAGGTTTTCTCGCATCACGGTTGCCAGAGCGAAGCCCTTCAAGAGTTGGCGCAAGACTTGGGCTTCGGGATGGACAAGCCGACTCCTGTTCAGGTTGCTCTTCATGGGTATTTTTCTCTGTCTAGCCGCATAATAACATGTGGGGCAAGAGCGGCTTTAAGGGATCAATTGCATGCTAATGATTCTAAGTGGTTAATGTTCTCGACAATTATCTTTCTGAGCCGCGCTCTGGCTCGCACACCTCCCGCAAGAAGCCGTAGCCTGTCCCCGACTTTCCCGCAGCGCCTCTTCGCGCCGTTCCAGTTTCAGCGACACGACCCCCAGCAGATAGCGGGAGTTGAAATCGCCCGGCGACGCCTTTGCCGCCCGCGTCAGAAAAGCCGCGGCTTGCTCGTGCCGGTCTGCGGAAAAATGCAGATAGCCCAAGTTGAAAAGCGCCGCGAAAAAGCCGGGAGAAACCTTCGCGGCTTTTTCCCACAGGCGCCGGTCGTCCCCTGGTTGCCGCTGCGCCGCCAATTGCCACCCCGCGTCGGTCAGCACCGCCGGGTCTTCCTCCGATGCCAAGAGCTGCTCGACCGGAATCGTCTGCGCGGATGCACTAGGGCTAAGAAGACCCGGCATCAGAATCGAAGCGGCCAGCAACCAAACCGACACCGCTGCCCTCAGCGACGGCCGCGCTGGGGCGGCGACCGAGAACAAAACGAGACGGCGCCGATCCTTCTTCGTCATGCCCATCTAGAGAGCACCGCCCACCGAACCCAGAATAACACCACGAATGCTGAAAAAAAGTTCAGGAAGCGGCTGGACCAACGTGTTCGGGATGTGGCCGGCATGGCAACCCGTGGCACAAGCTCTCAGCCTGCCGAGCCGACACTCGGGGGAGCGATGGGGCTCCCCACGGCTTGAATCGTAAGTCACTCGCTGGCGGCGCTGGGCCACGGCGGGGTAGAGTTGCGTTGCCGCTACTAATGCTCCCGGCGGTCGAGGCAAGCTCTAGGGTACGCTGCCCGTGAATAATGGCGCCTAAGCGATCTCTCAGGCTCAGCGATATGTGACTATATCGGTCGATCTGAATCGATAACTATTGTGTATTCACCGGCAACCTGTTGACCGGCTTTGGTGGCGGCGCCGTCCTTGCGTGTTTCTTCAGTGGTCAACCGCTGTGCGGCCCCCCCCGCGGCCTCATCGAGTTGGTCGTCGGTGAGTTCTGTGATCTCCTCCTGTGTCGCCCCCTTCGCTTGTTCCTTGTTCACTTCCTTAGACACGGTTCAAATCCTCCTTATGGTTTGTCTTCCAACGACCGTTTGGGTTGCAACTGGCCCTCCAAACACGAGAATACGCCCAACGGGCTTTTGAATCAACAAATTTATCACCTGAATTATGCACTGCGGCGTGGACCTGAGGAGGGCTGAGCCGCAAGGGACCATTGGGGACCCCCGAAAACATGGGGTAAAAAGGTAGGCTGGCAAAGATCCCAGCTTCGCCAGCCAACCCCAAGGAGGTCACCCACATGGTTACCAGACGAAAACAGCATAGCTCCCAAAGGCCCGTCCAACAAGGCCCAGCCGTGACGGCCTCGCGGCCCAATAAAATCGGGGCTTCGACGCCTTACCACTTCCGCGGCAGGAAGCCGACTCCCTACGGCGGCTTGCTGCCGGTGGTCGGGAGGGCGCTGATCTGAGAGCCTGGCTATGCGCTATGCATAAAATTTTCTGCACTAACCGTAACGCACGGGAAACACGTCACTTCCGAGCGAGGTTTTAACGACGCGGATTCTGGGCGGGAAGGGAAACCGGACACGGAGAAGCCAAAAGGCCAGTTGCCGAGCTACCACCTCACGACGACTGCCAACCCGCTACGAACGCAGCCACACTCGCAAAGTGAATCTGTGCATAATTCAGGTATCAGGCAATTGTTCCAGTAGAGCCGTCCATAGAGTTGGCAATAAAGTCTAGCGCGTGTACTCGCCTTCTTGCCGGTGGATTCTCTTGGTCCAGTGAGCGGAAAACTCCCCAGCCCTCAGGCGAGGCCACAGCCCAGGGCCTGTGATGGCGGCCAGTCAGCCACTTTTGACGACGCCGAACCCGGGGTCCGATGCGACTACCGTGCCGTCCTCGGTCACTGACCGGGGTCCGCACTGCTTTGGGCGATATCCTTGTCGTCGGTCTTGCTCCCGAGCAACTCCTGATATGGGATTATTTCGGGGCTAGCGGCATCCCCGCCGGCCACCTCTTCGAGCTGATCTTTGCTTAGCTCGGTCTCTTCCTGCTTGCCTGCTTCTTCGTTTTTCTCGTCACTCATCTCGTAACCTCCTGTCAAATGTGTTAGAACACCCCATTCAGCGACCTTCACTCTTTTCACTCGCATCTACGGTACTACAGTTGAGATATAACCAGAAGTTGTGGATGAGTAGCAGAGGGGGGCGGCGTATCCTGACGATTGAGGAATCAATTCAATCGTTTCCTGGAAAGGAACAAGGAGGATACGCCATGAGTCAGTGTGATGCTGCTGAAAGCAGCAGTCAAGTCGAGCCCCAAGTCATTGATGGAACCTGAATTATGCACTGCGGCGTGGACCTGAGGAGGGCTGAGCCGCAAGAGACCATTTGGGACCCCCGAAAACATGGGGTAAAAAGGTAGGCTGGCAAAGATCCCAGCTTCGCCAGCCAACCCCAAGGAGGTCACCCACATGGTTACCAGACGAAAACAGCATAGCTCCCAAAGGCCCGTCCAACAAGGCCCAGCCGTGACGGCCTCGCGGCCCAATAAAATCGGGGCTTCGACGCCTTACCACTTCCGCGGCAGGAAGCCGACTCCCTACGGCGGCTTGCTGCCGGTGGTCGGGAGGGCGCTGATCTGAGAGCCTGGCTATGCGCTATGCATAAAATTTTAGGCACTAGCCGTAACGCACTGGAAACACGTCACTTCCGAGCGAGGTTTTGACGACGTGGATTCTGGGTGGGAAGGGAAACCGGACACGGAGAAGCCAAAAGGCCTGTTGCCGAGCTACCACCTCACGACGACCGCCAACCCGCTACGAACGCAGCCACACTCGCAAAGTGAATCTGTGCATAATTCAGGTGGAAAGAAACGCTCGCCGTTAGACGAGGTATTGTGCCCAGGAGCGCGCCAGATGCTCGCCAAGGCCGTCGAAGCCGAAGTGGCCGCTTACATCGAAGCGCATCAGCACGAAGTCGGCGAGGACGGCCGGCGGCTGGTGGTGCGCAACGGCCACGCCCGCGAGCGCACCATTGTCAGCGGCGTGGGTCAGCTCAAGATCCAGGCGCCGCGGGTCGACGATCGCCGAGTCGATGAGCACGGCCGGTGCTTCCGATTCACTTCCCAGATTCTGCCGCCCTACCTGCGGCGCACGAAAAGTGTGGAGGAGTTGATCCCCTGGTTGTACCTGAAAGGGATCTCGACGGGCGATTTCAGCGAAGCGCTGGAGGCCTTGCTGGGGCCCGACGCTCCGGGCCTGTCGGCGACGACGGTGGTGCGGCTCAAAGAAGTCTGGCGACGCGAATACGAGACCTGGTCCAAGCGCGACCTCAGCGGCAAGCGGTTTGTTTACATTTGGGCCGACGGCATCTACTCCAACGTCCGTTTGGACGATGAACGGCAGTGTTTACTGGTCGTGATGGGAGCGCTCGAAGACGGCCGCAAGCAACTGCTGGCGGTGCACGACGGCTTTCGCGAAAGCGAGCTGTCGTGGCAGGAGTTGCTCGAGGACTTGAAACGGCAGGGGCTCGATCTGCCGCCGAAGTTGGCGGTGGGCGACGGCGCGCTGGGCTTCTGGGCGGCTTTGAGGAAGGTCTTTCCAGCCACTCGCGAGCAGCGCTGCTGGGTCCACAAGACGGCGAATGTGCTCGACAAGCTGCCCAAGAGCATGCAGGGCAAGGCCAAGCAAGCGCTCCATGATGTTTATCTTGCCGAGAGCCGGGAGACAGCGCAGGACGAGCTGGACCGGTTCAAGAACTTATATGAAAAGAAGTACCCCAAGGCGGTCGAGTGCCTGGAGAAAGACCGCAAAGTGCTGCTGGCTTTCTACGACTTTCCGGCCGAACACTGGGTGCACTTGCGGACGACGAATCCGATCGAGTCGACGTTCGCGACGGTTCGATTGCGGCAGCGGCGAACGAAGGGCTGCGGCAGCCGGGAAGCATCGCTGACGATGGTCTTCATGCTGGCCCGCCAGGCCGAGCGCCACTGGCGGCGCCTGAACGGTTCAGAAGTGATTGTGCATGTCTTAAATGGAAAGAAATTCAAGGATGGTTTGATGGTTCAGGAGAACGCCGCTTGACCTCGCCCATCCACAACATTTGACAATATCTCACAACAGTTTTCAGATTGCCTCAATTGCCGCCGAAGCGAGCCCTTCGGTGGTCTTAGTATTCTCCTGGCACCTTGCAGGTCCTGTGCCAAAACGAGGTGCTATTGACAAAGTGCGTGGAATCAGCGAGTTCGAAGAGTTGGCTTGTTTGAGACTGGCCGCCGATGGCCCTCCGTCGTTGACATTTGTCCACTTGGTGGATACAGACCCCGGGCGGCGGTATGCCTGGGGTGAGGGTGACGACTGACCAGCCGTTCTCTCCCTCCACTTCACGACTTTCACGAGATTCCCGTTCTTTCCTCTCCCCATAACTACCCTCAACCCTGAAAACCTGAGTACACATTAGATAGAGAAAAACTAGTGAATCCCGTGAATCCCATGAATCAGCCTCGCGGCCAGACCAGCGGGCTCCGCCCAGCGAAACGGATTTGGACCGTAGAATCCGTCGGCTGTCCGCTCAGCCCGGTCTTGGGTGCATTCTTCCTCAAGCCCGTAAATGATGCCTTAGCCAATTCCGGTCTGTTCTGTGTTCGATTCATGGACGACATCATTGTGCTCGCGCCGACCCGCTGGAAGCCGCGGAGAGGGGTGAAGACCCTCCTTCGGGAACTGCATTGCCTTGCCGCTCGAAAAGCATCCCGAGAAGACATTCATCGGCGGAATCGAAAAGGGGTTTGCCTTTCTCGGCTACCGCTTCACGCCGCGGAGCCTCACGGTGGCGCGGAAGACGATCGAAAACTTTCTGGAACGGGCGCTTCGGCTTGATGAGCAAGAGCCAGGGGAGCGAGCGGGCTCCCCTCGGCTTGAATCGTACGTCACCCGCTGGCGGCGCTGGGCCACGGCGGGGTTGTAGAGTTGCGTTGCGGCTGCTAATGCTCCCGGCGGTCACATAGAGTTGCTCAGATGCGACCGGGGCCGGCTTTCGCCCCGATCCCCACGGCAGCCTCTAAGGCGGACAACGCCTATACAAAACCTAACGACGAGATCGGCGCCCCGACGTCCACGGCACCCGTCAGATCGATCATTTGCGGGGGGCGTACGTGTCGTCGATATAAGGGTTGGATGCTGCACTGAAAAGGGATTCCGTGGGTTCGACACTCCAAACTTGGCCGATGCCTTGTGGAGTCTTTACACCTGAATTATGCACAGATTCACTTTGCGAGTGTGGCTGCGTTCGTAGCGGGTTGGCGGTCGTCGTGAGGTGGTAGCTCGGCAACTGGCCTTTTGGCTTCTCCGTGTCCGGGTTCCCTTCCCGCCCAGAATCCGCGTCGTCAAAACCTCGCTCGGAAGTGACGTCTTTCCAGTGCGTTACGGCTAGTGCATAAAATTTTATGCATAGCGCATAGCCAGGCTCTCAGATCAGCGCCCTCCCGACCACCGGCAGCAAGCCGCCGTAGGGAGTCGGCTTCCTGCCGCGGAAGTGGTAAGGCGTCGAAGCCCCGATTTTATTGGGCCGCGAGGCCGTCACGGCTGGGCCTTGTTGGACGGGCCTTTGGGAGCTATGCTGTTTTCGTCTGGTAACCATGTGGGTGACCTCCTTGGGGTTGGCTGGCGAAGCTGGGATCTTTGCCAGCCTACCTTTTTACCCCATGTTTTCGGGGGTCCCAAATGGTCTCTTGCGGCTCAGCCCTCCTCAGGTCCACGCCGCAGTGCATAATTCAGGTTACATCCAACTTGTCCATTGGCGGTTTCTGAAGCTCCTCATCTGCCTCCGTAGCGGGACCCCCGCCCGCGACCTCACCGAGTTGGTCGTCGGTGAGTTCTGTGATCTCCTCCTGTGTCGCGGCCTTCGTTTGTTCTTTGTTCACTTGATCTGACATGTTTCAAATCCTCCTTGTGGGTTGTCTTCGAAGGACCGTCTAGCTTGCAACTAGCCCTCCAAACTTGACAATACGCCTACGGGCTTTTGAATCAACAAATTTATCAGGCTAGTCAGGCTAGTGGTCACGTAGCGCTGTCCATGGAGTGGGCAAAGGTAACTAGCGCGTGTACACACCGAGTTGTCCTCGGCTCTGCAGTCGGCACCCCTCCCGCCCTCGCCGAGATTCATGGACGACATCATTGTGCTCCCGCCGACCCGCTGGCAGCCGCGGAGAGCAGTGCAGAAGTGTCCCGAATTCCACTGTCTCATTTTGGGGTTCACTCCACACTCCAGCTTCCTATTTCACGACGACACACCCCACGAACTCAGCGGATATTTGGCATAAGCCGTCTGGCGGCAGCGATGGGAATACGAAACGCTGCCGCGGCTAGGGAATTCCTTGGCTTTTGACGAAACCGAGGGAAACCGCCCCGAAAATATGAAACCAAAGGGGACAGGAAGGTGTGAAGCAATTCGTTTTTGGGCCGGGATTTCGCTAAGGTTTTTCGGTGGACCGCCCTTTTTTTGGGTTGACGGAGTTTTTGAGTTGGGGAGCATTTGAGCAGGAGAACCCTGCATCGCGGCCTGACACTCGATGGGGAGGTTTTTCCCGGCCCGTCGCGGGCCGTTGGGGGAGCGATCAGCCGGTCGGGATCAACTCCGGCGCCAGCTGGAACATGCGTTGCAGGTTGAACGCTAATGCCGCCCAACAGGCTTCGCACCTCACCTTCGCCAAGCCTCTCGTTGAGAATCGCCGCAACTTGAATTTCGTCTTGATCCAAGCGTTTGGAAACTCCACTAACGGCGCCCGCTTCTTATAAATCGCTTGCGCTCCCTGTGTGTCCATCTTCGCGTCAAAGCGCCGCACCGCCTCGTCATAATCCTGAATTGAGACGCTTCTCCCGTGACTTTTCAGTTTTAAATCCGGACAGCACAACTGCTTTACTGGACACTCCCGGCAGTCCGCCGCCCGCGCCCGATAGACCGACACCGTGCGCCCTTTCGGGTATTGCGTTCGCTTATGCTCCAAGCGCTTGCCTTGCGGACAAACCAGCACCTCCGCGGCCTCATCCCAAACAAACTTGTCGGCCCAATAATCTTCATGACGCCGCGTCCCGGGGCCGCTCGGCTTGCCGCTTCTGCCCGTCCAACTGCCGTAGTAGTCGACGCCACGCTCGTCCATCTCCAGTACGGACGCATGGTTCGTATAACCCCCGTCAGCAAGGGCTTCGGAGGGATATTTCCCATGCCGTTGCTGGAGTCGATCCGTCGCCGCCACGAGCTGTTCGGAGTCCTGCGGATCGTTGACCACTTCGACATCGGCGATCAAGCCCTGGGACGCGTCGGCGGTGATTTGCACGTTGTAGGCGGGCGCGACGCCGCTGTCGCTGGTCCACATGAATCGCGCCTCCGGGTCGGTCGTTGATGCTTGCGGATCCTTGCTCTTATTGTCCTTCCTGGCGGCCCGCAATCGCTCGATTTCCTGCAGTGCTTCCGGCAACTTTTCTTCTTTTTGTCGGGCCGCGCGCTGTCGTGCTTTCTGTTGTTTTTGGGTGATTTGTTCTTCAGCCTCTTGGCGCTCGAGTTCGTCCAAATGCTCACGCGCCAACTGCAGATATTCCTCGATCTTGTCCTTCTGGCGAAAGCTTTTCTTGTTGACATCGGCGCGAATCTTGGTGCCGTCGACGGCCACGCGCTCGAGTTTCACCAAGTCCTTTTTCAGCAGCATGGCGAGCACGTCCTCGAAGAGTTCGCGCAGTGGTTGGCCGTGGCCGACGCGGAAATCCGACAAGGTGTGATGATTGATCGGACGTAGGCCGGTGAGCCAACGCAGAGCGGGTTCGTAGTCCATTTGGCGCTCGATTTCGCGGGCCGAATGAAGGCCTTTGGTGCAGGCGTAGAGCCAAACCGAGATGAGCACTTCCGGCGCGTGGGAGGGGCGGCCGGCAACGCCCTCGACGGCGCGGATGTCGCGCTCGAAACGGCTCAGATCGAGCGAATCGACAACGCGCCAGATGCGCCGGGCGACATGATCGGAATCGATCAGGCGGTCGACATCGAGCGGCAGCAGGACGTGTTGGGAACGGTCGATGGGGAGGTAGCGCGGGGAACGCTCGTCGGGCATGACTTATTATATCAAAGTAGTTGGCTTTATAGAGTATGATTCGTCGTCATTTTTTCACACCTTCCAGTCACCTTGACTACCTTTGCCCTCTCGCAATCAATGATTTTAAAGGAGTTATCGGGCGTCAGCTCGCCTGGGGTCGAGCGCCCTACAATCTTGATCTTTCCGTAAGGCATTGAAATAGAGCAACTTAACCAAGTTCGGCGGAGATGCCCTCAATCAGTTAAGGTGACTGTCCCTCGTGGCCTCGTGGCTCCGTGGCTCCCCGTGGCTCCCTCGTGGCTCCCTCGTGGCTCCCTCGTGGCTCCTCGTGGCTCCCTCGTGGCCCCCTCGTGGCCCCCTCGTGGCTCCTGACGGAGCCACTATCAGCATGAAGGTGATCGTCGTCAATACGACGCGGGCTATGTCTCGGTGAGGTTCATAACCAATGGCCGCAGCTACCGCGAAGAGCGGAACGGATCCCGTCACGGCTCTGTGTTTTCGCCTTTTGTTCGCTACAATGCCCTCGTGTCCAACCCCCGCACCTGCGTCGTCTCCTTTCGGGATCTCGAGGGAATGGAGCACTCCGTTGAGGTCACCGCAGCTTCACTGTACGAAGCTGCCGCTCTGGGGTTGAAGCAGTTCCGCTCGTCGCTGTTCGCCGAGGAAGTCCGGCCAGGCACGGTGACGAAGCTGAAGATCTCGGTGAAGCAGGTCGAGAGTCATCACGAGCTGACGGTCGGCCGGCTGGAGTCTTGGATCCAGGGCGGGGGCGAGATCGCTGCGGGAACGGGTTTTGAAGGACAGGTTGCGGATGGTGTTGGCGCTCTAGGGCCCTGTTGACACAAGGCTTCCCCTGAGGAATACTATTACCGAGGCAAACAGGAGATTTACGAACCCATGGCAGATGAGACCAACAAGGAAGGAATCCAGAGCGAAAAATTATCCGACGAGCAACTTGAAGGAGCCGCGGGCGGGGTATCTTTGTCAACGGTCCAAGTCCAGGACTTTATGTCGAGGTATAACCAATCAGAGCAGTTCGCCGGATCAATCCAAAAGAAGCAAGACGACGTGGACCCGTCGATTTTGGACAAGGTCTAGCCCCGGAAACACTCCTCCCCTTCAGGCTCATCTTGCATTGGACAACTCTGTGGCTCTCGGGCTGCCGTGACAGATGCTACAATACCCCCCTACTCGATGAGCCGCGTTCACAGAATTGTCGTCTGGCTGCTCGTCTGCTCGGCGGGTACCGCGAGCGCGCAAGACTTGGCTGTTGTTTCCAGTGGGGCGTTTCGGTTCGGGCCGCTGTCGCCGGGCAGCATCGTGACCGCTTTCGGTGAGAATCTATCCCGCTCACAGCCCGCCTCCGCTTCCCCGGCTGCTTTGATCATGCTCCTATTCGGCTGGATACGCTATGCTTTTTCAGTCAACTGCAACACGTCCCCAATTTCTTGGCCTCGCCTCAGGGGTCCACTCCAGGTGATAGTGTTGCTTGACTCACAAGAAGGGCCCTACCATCCCGATGGGAGATCCGCCAATCTCGTTTGCTACGCGGAAGACGGAGAGCTTCTCTGGCGGGCTGAACTGCCGTCCTCAGGTGGCGGTGACTGCTATTATCAGTTCGTGTCACACGACCCAATTGTCGTATCTTCGTACGATTGTACGATTGACGCTGACACCGGACGCATCGTGAAGACAGAGTTTTTCAAATGATCACCTCAAACGAACCTGGGAAACAGGAGGGAAAATGGGGGAAAGTGGGGGGGGGAATGGGGGATGTCGCAACGCCACCACTTATCCCGGCGGCGCTACAATCTCCCTCAGTGTTTAGCTGATCACCCAAGAGTGCAGCGACAGAAAACGAGAGGAGTGGACACATGAAAACCAGAAGAGCAATTTACTTTCCCCACGTGAGCATGCCGGGGGTCGGCCTTGCCGCGCTTTTGATCGCGTCGTTCGTGTTGATGAGCTGCCAGCAACAAACTGGCGATGGGGTCCGCGTCGATAACGACGATCTCGGTGGTGTCGTCAGCAGTGCGAAGGGGCCGGAAGCCGGGGTCTGGGTGATCGCGGAAACGACCGATCTGCCCACCAAGTTCGTCAAGATCGTCGTCACGGATGATAGAGGGCGCTACGTGTTGCCCGACCTTCCAAAAGCGAACTACGACGTGTGGGTGCGCGGCTACGGGCTGGTGGATTCTCCCAAGGTAGAAACCGAGCCGGGCCAGATCGTCGACCTGACGGCGGTGGTGGCGCCCAATCCCGCCGCGGCGGCGGAATACTACCCGGCGGGCTACTGGTTTTCCCTTCTCCAGGCGCCGGACAAGAGCGAGTTCCCCGGCACGGGGCCCAAGGGCAACGGCATTTCTCCAGACATGAAAAGCCAGGCTCAGTGGCTGCGGAACGTGAAGTCGGGCAACTGCTGGGCGTGTCATCAGCTGGGCACCAAGGCGACGCGGGAGATCCCGAGTAGTCTCGGCAGCTTCCCTTCCTCGGTGGCGGCGTGGGAGCGGCGCATCCTTTCTGGACAAGCCGGCGGCAGCATGGCCAGCGGCTTAGCTCGGATCGGCGCGCGGCGTGCACTAGAGGTGTTCGCGGACTGGACCGACCGGGTCGCCGCCGGCGAGTTGCCGCCAGAGCCGCCACGGCCCGAGGGCCTGGAACGCAACGTCGTTATCACCCAGTGGGACTGGGCCGACCCGAAGGCCTACCTCCATGATGAGGTCTCCACCGACCGGCGGAATCCGACACTGAACGCCAACGGTCTCATCTACGGCGCGCTTGAGGCGAGCGCGGACTACCTTCCGGTTCTGGATCCAGTGGGACACACACGGAGTCAAGTCAAGCTGACGGTCCGTGATCCGAACACGCCGCCGGCCGCTCCGCAGACAGTGTCGCAGCCTTCGCCCTACTGGGGCGATGAAGCCATCTGGAACAGCAAGAACAACGTTCACAATCCGATGTTCGACGAATTGGGCCGGGTCTGGATCACCTCCGCCGTGCGCCCACGCGCCAACCCTGATTTTTGCAAAGAGGGTTCGAGCCACCCGTCGGCCAAATTGTTCCCGCTTGAGCAGGCCAGCCGCCATCTCGCCGTTTACGATCCGAAAACCGAAGAGCTCACACACATCAGCACTTGCTTCAGCACGCACCATCTCATGTTCGCCGAGGATGAGAACAACACGCTTTGGACGAGTGGCGGCGGCCAGGTCGTCGGCTGGCTTGACAGGAAAATGTTCGACGAGACTGGCGACGAGGAGAAGTCTCAGGGGTGGACCGCGCTCATCATGGACACGAACGGTAATGGCAAGCGGGACGCTTACGTGGAACCCGACGAGCCGCTGGATCCGTCCAAGGACAAGCGTTTTGGGGCCGCTTTTTACGCCGTCTCCCCGGCTCCGGACGGCTCGGTCTGGGGATCGGTGTTGGGCTTTCCCGGCGCCGTCGCCCGGCTCGATCCGGGGTCGAACCCGCCCGAGACCGCACTGGTGGAAGTGTACGAGCCGCCATTGGGCAACCCCGACGCCGCCGTCGGGGGGTACTCACCCCGCGGCATGGATGTTGACCGCGACGGCGTCGCCTGGGCGGCGCTGGCGAGCGGACATTTGGCCAGCTTCGACCGCCGCAAGTGTAAGGGACCGCTCAACGGGCCGAAGGCCACCGGACAGCACTGTCCCGAGGGCTGGACGCTGTATGCGGAACCGTTGCCGCAGATCCAGGGCGTTTTGGAGGCAGGCAGCGCTGAAGGCAGCTACTACACGTGGGTGGACCAGTTCGACACATTCGGGCTGGGCGAAAACATCCCGATCAACACCGGCAACGCCTCCGAAGGGCTGCTGGTTCTCAAGGACGGCGAGTGGATCGTTCTCCGTGTCCCCTATCCGCTGGGGTTCTACACGAAATGGATGGATGGCCGGATCGACGATGCAAACGCGGGATGGAAGGGCAGAGGCCTGTGGACGACGGTGAGCACCCGAGGGCCGTTTCACATGGAGGGCGGCAAAGGGACGACGAGTAAAGTCATGAAGTTCCAGCTTCGCCCCGATCCGCTCGCAAAGTGACCAGAACACATCACATTCGCGCTGCTTCAAGTGTTGCTCCAAGGATGGAGCAAAGCTCTATCCGTTCCCATGCTCTTTTGTCGAATTCACTGCCGGAAACCGTTTTCGGAGACTCCGACGCCTGACCGGATGCTAGTGTAGTGCGCCAGAAATAGCACGACACATGGACGCCCGCCGGGGAGAGTGGAAGCCCGTTGAAATTGAAACGGCCTGAAGGACCCTCAGCGGTTGCGTCTCGCGGTTACAACGACCCTTCGGGCAAATGCTGTTGGGGTCGCCTTCACGCGAAGAACCTACAGCGTATCGGTCACCCTGAGCGTGTACTCAACGTCAGCGCTGTCACCGGCGTACTTCACGGCCAGCTCCTCCATCTCGATATGGTTGCCCGCTGGCGGGTTCTTCACTTGGACGAAAATATTCGCGGGACCATTGCTGTTGCCACCCACTACGTACTCTAGTTGCTCGCTGGATAGCTGCGTCTGCTGGGTTTCCGTGATCTCTCTTAAAATTTGATTTCTCCTTTGTCTTTTCGGTTTCCGTTTGCCGTGATCGGCAATCGATTTCCTAGGTCCTGAAGGCGGGCCTTAGGCCGAGTCTTGCTTCGGGCATAGGTGGGTCTCCCTGCGTGAGCGTGGACTTCCGTCCACGCCCTCGAGTTTGGCCTTTCCGCAAGGGAGGGGGGAGGGCCGGGCCAAAGCGCTAGCGGGAAGCGTAGAGCAGGGCTTGGGGGAGCGAGTGCTGGAGTTTCTGGGGCTTCATGTCGGCCTGGCCGGGAAGGGGAAGCTGCAGAAATGTCGCAAGCCTTCGCCCCACAGCTCGGCGCGTAGTCGCTGTAGCAGATCCTGCGTCGTGGCGCGCGGCTTCTTCTTGCCCGCCTGCCACTTCGGCGGCGGCAAAGCGTCAGGGGAATTTTCCGGCGCTGCGGCTCTGCGCGCCGCCAGCAACAACCAGCTGTAAGCCGCGACGATCATGCGCGGCACCTCGGCCACCGAACGCGGATGCCGCACTTGTGCCTCGCCCACTCCGAGCAGCGTCTTCTGGTCGCGAAAGTTGACTTCGATCTCCCAGCGCCGCACGTAATGCTGCACGATGCTCTGCAGCGAAAGATCCGGATCGCTGACGATCAGATAAGCCGGCTGGCGATAGAGCAGCTTGGCGCCCGGGCGCGGCCGGTAGGCCAGCGGCGCGATCACCACCAAGCGCAAATTCCGCTGCCCTCCGGCCGGACGCCAGCGCAGTGGCGACAGTGTCTTGATGCGAAAGCGATGGACTTTGCCGGCCGCCCAGGCTTCGACCGTTTCCCACTCAAGATCTTCGTCGCAGCGCAACTGCTGCGGCGTCGGAGCGCGCTCGCCATAGAGTCGTCCCCGGCCGCGGACGCCGGCGGGCGGCGGCGCGGGCAGATGGTAGAGCTTGGCGTCCTTGCGCACACGTCCGATCAAAACCGTGTTGGAGGGCAGCTGCTGCAACACCACGCGGTTGGTGAAACGGCCGTCGACGACGACCTCGAGCGGCCGCTGCGCCGAGCCCGAGTCTTGATCCAACTGCTGCCGCAGAAGCTGCAGCCGGCGGGCGCCTTGGGCTGCCATCGAGTCTTTGCGGCAAGCCTGCCGATACTGCTTGCGTTCTTGGTCGGAGGCGTTGATCAAGTTGCGTGACCGCCGCGGCGTGGGCGCGTGTTGATAGTCAACGGGGATGGCGCGGGCCGGGCCGAGCTCGTCGGCGCCGGGCAGGGCCGAGATGGCCAGCACGCGCTGGGCACGGATGAAGTTGGTGTGAAAGGGCGGTCCCAGCGGATCGCGGCGCCAGGCGACGCCGGGGATTTTCGGGCCTCGTTTGGGCAGCAGCGAATCGTCCATGGCGACGACCAGCGGCGCGGCGGGATCGAGTTCTCTGACGACCCCGCGGCGGGTCACCGCAAAGAGCGAGCCGGGGTCGAGGCGGGCTTTGGAAAAGAGGCGATAGACGGCCGACCAATCCTGGAAGCCGGCGCCGCAGGTGTGCAGCATACCGGTGACGGTGCGGCGGCCCAGTCCCACCAAAGTAGCCAGCATCAGGGTTTCGATTTTTTGCTTGACGCGCCGCTGGCCGACACGGCCGAAGGCCTCGCGGGCGAGGGCTTGGAAAGCGTCGAGGAGCCGGGCCGAAGAGTTTTTTTTAGAACAGAAGGCGGCGCCTGCCGACGGTTGAGGACGAGTTGATTTTTGCTTTCTACGATCCACTCGACGAGCTCGCCACGGGAGAACTCCATGGCCTGGGCGAGAGCGGAGGGGAAGTTGATGTACCATTGCCGGCTATTCTTACGGTCAATGAGCTGAACTTTGATGGGGAATCCCATGGGTCTCCTGGAGCAGAGAGAGCAGAAGATGGCCTGCTCTATCGGACGAGAAAAGAGAATGGTATATCTAGTTGTATCACTAGATACAAGAATACACCCAAATGTTTCCGGATGCAAGGGTTTTCTGCCCCCCCATCCCCCCAAGCTTCCCCAATGTCGGATTTATCTAGTCAAACGCCAAACTCGAGAGCGTGGACTTCCGTCCACGCCTCTGTCCGGCCGTCTGCTACCTCAGCGATCCGGGCCGACGCAGCACGCTGAGAGATGCCCCCTCCGTGGGCGGACTATTCACCTAAGCAAACTGGAGCGCCCAGGCGTGTTCAGAGTTTGACCCTGGCCCACTTTTTGCCAAGCTGAATCGTCAGTTCAGTGATCGACGAGTTGAGCGCAAAGCCCATCTCGCGATGCTTTTCGCCGTTGATGGAAACAGCGCCTTCGCGGAGTTTGCGGTTAACTTCGCCACCCGATGACGCCAAGCCGATCTCGCGCAGCAGCTTGTCGACGCGAATCGTCGTTTCGCCCCGCATAGCCTCGGGAAGCGCAAAGGTCGGCATGTCCGTGGGGACTTGCCCCTGCTGCACGACACGTCGAAAGACCTCTCGCGCTTTGTTGGCCTCGCCCGCTGAGTGAAAGTCGGTGACAATTCTAGCGGCGAGGTCCGCCTTCGCTTCCATGGGATGTTGCTCCCCGTTGTTGATCTCGTCTCGAAGAACACTGATCGCGGCCGCCGTCATCTCGGTCAGCAGTTCGTAATAGCGGTACATCAACTCGTCGCTGATCTGCATCACCTTGCGGAACATCACTTCGGGCGGCTCGGTGATACCGATGTAGTTCCCGAGCGACTTCGACATTTTTTGAACGCCGTCGAGCCCCTCGAGCAGGGGCATCATGGCCACGATTTGCGAAGGCTGCCCGTAGTTCTTTTGAAGTTCGCGCCCTACGAGTAGATTGACTTTTTGATCCGTCCCGCCCATCTCGACGTCGGCCTTCAAGGCAACCGAGTCGTAACCTTGAGCAAGCGGGTAGAGCAGCTCGTGAACAGAAATCGGCTGGCCGCCCTTGTAGCGCTTGCTGAAGTCATCCCGCTCCAGAATTCGAGCGACAGTGTAGTGGGAGCACAGCCGAATCATGTCCTCGTAACCGAGCTTCATGAGCCATCTGCTGTTGAAGCTGATCTCTGTCTTTTCGGGGTCGAGCACCTTGAAGACCTGTTGCTTATACGTCTCCGCGTTGGCTTCGATCTGCTCGCGGGTCATCGGCGGCCGAGTCAAGTTGCGGCCCGTTGGGTCGCCAATGATACCGGTGGCATCTCCGATCAGGAAGATTACGGTGTGACCGAGGTCTTGGAAATGTTTCATCTTCCGCAGGATCACGGTGTGGCCGACATGCAGGTCGGGCGCTGTGGGGTCGAAGCCGACTTTCACTCGCAGAGGACGGCCTTCCTTGTCGGCGTCGATCAAACGCTGCCGCAGATCTTCCTCGCGGATGATCTCGGCCATCCCCTTCAGGAGGTATCGAAGCTGTTCGTCGAGCGTCAGGTCCATGGAAAAATTGTGGGATGAGCTGAGTTGCAAATTCGCCGCTGAATCAGCGAGTGTTTTGTCAACGATTCGGAATCAGATTCGAAACTTGGCCGCCAGTCAATCCTCAGATATCGGCAGGCGGAATTAAGGGAACGCACTTCCCTGCCCCAGTTACTGACTGCTGGGGCCAGCCAATCAAGACCCGGCATCTATTATGTGCCTGCGATTCCTGAATCACGGCTCACGAATCACGCGCCGGCCTTCCACCCGAAACTTGCTGCTCAACACCAGATTGATCGCTTCGCTATAGATGCGATGCTCCTCTTTCAGGATACGCGCTGAGAGAGTTTCGTCGGTGTCATCGTCGCGGATCGGAACGGCTGCCTGAACCAGAATCGGACCCGCGTCCAGATGTTCGTCAACAAAATGCACGGTGCAGCCGGAGAACTTTACGCCGTGTTCGAGAGCCTGTTGTTGCGCCTCGAGACCAGGAAATGACGGCAGCAACGAAGGATGAATATTGAGAACACGATTAGGAAACTCAGTGACGAAATACGCGCTCAGCAGCCGCATGAAACCGGCTAGGCAGACCAAGTCGACATCGTGCTCTTTGAGCAGAGCAACGGCCTTGCCATCGTATTCCTCCCGCTCGAGTCCCTTCGAGGAAATGAACTCCGTGTTCAAACCTCTTTCTCTTGCGCTGGCCAGTCCCCGGGCGTTGGGCTTGTTGCTGATGACGACCGCGATCTCGGCCGGGATTTTTCCAGCAGCAACGTTGTCAGCGATGGCTTCGAAGTTCGAGCCGCGACCCGACAGCAAGATACCCAGCTTCTTCATTCGTAGACCACCCTTCGGCGGCCTTTGGCGATGTGGCCGATCAGATACGCCGGCTGCTTCATCTCCTCAAGCAGACCGAGCGCCCGAGCCTTGGACCGGCCCGGCACGGCCAGGATCATCCCGATACCCATGTTGAATATTCGGAGCATTTCATCAGCCGGGATATTGCCGATCCGCTGCAGCAGCTCGAATACCGGCAGGACCGGCCATGACCCACTCTTGACGCGCGCGCAAAGGCCCGCCGGCAGCATCCGCGGGGTGTTATCGCTAATGCCGCCTCCCGTGATGTGGGCCGCTCCCCGAAGCAACTTCTTGGCCATCAGCGCCTGGATCGGTTTGAGATAGCTGCGATGCACTTTGAGCAATTCACGCCCGACCGTCGTTCCCAGCTCGGGCAGTTTCGTATCGGGGCGGTGGTTGGCCGTTTCGAAAAACAGTTTCCGCGCAAGGGAGTAGCCGTTCGTGTGCAGGCCCGTTGAGGGCAACCCGATTAATGCGTCGCCTTCTTTGATCTTGCGGCCGTCGAGCATTTGCGAGCGTTCCGCTGCTCCGACGATGAAACCCGCCAGGTCGTACTCACCCTTGGAATACATGTCGGGCATCTCGGCCGTTTCGCCGCCGATCAGAGCGCAGCCGTTTTCGCGGCAGGCAATGCTGAGTCCCTTGACCACCTCGCCTGTTACACCGGCATCGAGCTTTCCGGTCGCGAAATAGTCCAGGAAAAACAGCGGCCGCGCGCCCTGGACCGCAATGTCGTTAACGCAATGATTGACCAGGTCTTGTCCGATCGTGTCGTGGGTGCTGGTGGCAAAGGCAACTTTGAGCTTGGTCCCCACTCCGTCGGCGGAACTAATCAAGACCGGCTTCTTGAAGTCGCCTTCCTGCAAGGCATAGGCCGCCCCGAAAGACCCGATTCCTGTCAACACGTTTGGGTTGAAAGTCTGTTTCGCGTAACGCTTGATTTTGGACGTCGCGCGGTCCGCTTCGGCGAAACTAACGCCGGCATCGGCGTAGGTGATCGAGCGCGCCATTCGCGGGGCATTGAGGGCCATGGAGGTTCATTATCGCATTCTTGATTGCGGAAGCCGGAAAACCCAATGAACGGCCACGAAAGGCGCTCCGCTAGTTGTCGAGACTTGTTGCCTCCTGCTTATACGGTTGTTTCAGCAAGCCCCAAGATGTTGGGGTGGAGGTCATCGCGTCTTGTCCAGGTCACGCGCGCGGCGGATGTGGGCGTAAGGCGTAGGAGCGTGTTGAGTTCCGAGACCGAGGAGGGTTTGGAAGGCTGCCATTGGGGTCTTGCGGCGGTTGTGTCGAAACACGAACTCATCGAGGTAAACCTGAAGCTGAGCGCGGCTCACGCCGTGGTACGTTCCGGTCAGCCATTGCTGCAGGTTGCCAATGGCACGATCCGCCAGCGGCACCACCGACTTGGCGCCTTTCCGCAAGTCAGTCCGGTGAGGTTGCGGACGAGAGACGTGTTTGTAGCCGGCCTCTTCGAGGGCGGTAAAGGTCTTCAGACCGTCTGTGTAGATGGTCGAGCCGGGAACAACGTTCTGGGCAAGAAACCTGTCGATCGTCACCTTCTTGAAGTCTGGAATAACGGACATGCGAACGCGCCCGGAGCGCTTCCCGCGTTTCTCAACAGCGACCATCACAAGGGCCGCACGGCGCCCCTTCAGTTGCCGGCTGCCTCGCAAACCTGCTTGCGGGCCGCCAATCCAGGTGTCATCGACCTCTACTTCTCCGTGCAAGGGCTCGCGAGCTGCGTTCACCATGGCCCGTCGCAGTTTGTGCAACATCATCCAGGCGGTTTCGTAGCGCGACAGGCCGAGCTGACGCTGCAGTAGCAGCGCCGACACACCTCGTTTATCAGTTGTCATCAGGTACGCAGCCCAAAACCAAACCGTCAGCGGGGTCTTCGTATTGTGGAGCACCGTTCCCGACGTCAACGAGACCTGGTGTCGACACGCCGCGCACTGCCATCGTAGTTTCTGCTCGAGAATGTAGGCCTGCCGATGCCCACACTGAGGACAAAGGAACCCGTCGGGCCAACGACAAGCAGCCAGGTACTTCTGGCAAGCCTCCTCGGTCGCGAACTCCACCTGAAACTGACGCAGACTCTTCGCAAACGGCGGCCGGGCCACGCCCTACCCTACATCTTGGGGCTTGCTGAAACAACCGTATAAACAAGTGTTGCCTAGACCCGGCGGAATTCGCGATCCGGAAGGAAGCTGATCAACTGGGAGAATACGGTGCGGCCGAGGTTCATGAACCATTGTCGGCCGCCTCCGAAGTCGTTCCAGCCGTCCTTCGCCGTTCAAATCGCGGCAAGGGGAAAACAGCCCTAAGCTATGCTGGAACAATCAGTTGCCGCTCGCCAGTGAGTCGTTAACCGGACAGTAGTGACATGGTATGATTCTCCGCGCACGCAACATCGATCGTAGTAGGCTTGCCCTGTTTGAGGCCGCTGCTATGCCCAGCTTGCAGCAACTTCGCAGACTGAAACTGCTCTTGGTCAGATCCGTTGTTCGCCAAGAGTTAATTTGCGATGTTAAACGAGCCCTTGGACTAATCCGAAAGAGACTGTACCTGATTCAAGGCACGCAAGCGTCTGCAGAATCTGGCGTGACCGAGAGAGGGGAAACTATTGAACCAGGATTTCCATTTTGGATCTTGGCCTCCCCGATTCTACGTTCATTCTCTCTTGAACGCAAGCCTTTCTTGACCGCAGGCACGCACCGGGCCGGACCGAAGTGCTTCCACTGGACCCTTTCGTTCTCCGAAGGGGACAATTCGTCGGTCGGAAAGCAGTTTTTCAGACACTCCTCCGAGCTTCAACTCCGCAGCATCCAGATTTCGCACTCGCGAGCGACCGTTCTACCCGCTCGGCAGTGGCAGCGCCCAGATCCTGTGCAGCATGTCGCCGAACAGCTTGCGGTTCAGATGTCCCTCGGCCAACAGCAGCCAGTAATAGCGCGCATGCTTCACTAGCCGCCCGCCCGTCTTCATCAGCCGCTGCTGCAGGCTCGTCAGCGACCAGCTCTTGATGCGCCGCGGCAGTCCCAGTCGCCGCCAAAGATTGCCCAGGTTGTAGGCCAGAACGGCGAGTTGCAGCCGCACTTGGTTTGCCCGGAAGCGATGGCACGACAGCCGCGTCCAGTGAGTCGCCTGCTTGCCTTCCTTGATCCATTGCTCGGCCGTGCCGCGCTTGTTGTAGAAGCGCACCAGCGACCGGCTGGGCAAGCGCATGTTCGTGACGATGAACCCGACGCGAGGAAACAACTCGCCTTGGTGGTGCTCCACCTTGGCCACAACTCGCCGGGGCTTCGACCAACTCGCGGCCTGATAGCGGAAGCTCTTGTAGCGCACCAGCGGCTTCAGGCTCGGCCTGCCCGGCGGACGGAATAGAATGTCTTCGATTTCCAACTCCAAGTTCTTGTTCGCCGGGATGCGAATGACGTAGTCCACTCCGCGATCCTCCAATGCCTCGTAGATCGCCGGCTTGGCGAAGGCGGCGTCGGCGCGGAACGTCACTCGCTTGCCTTCTCCCTGTTGGCGCTCGATCTCGGGCAGCAGCAGTTCGTCCCAGTCCTCGGCGCTGGACACGTTACCCGGTCGCAGCTTTGCCGCCAGACAATCGCCGTGCTGGTTGAACAGCAACAGCGGGTGATAGCAGGTGGACTCGAAATGGCCGTTGTAAGCGCTGCCTTCCTGTTGGCCGTGAACGGGGCTTTCTGTCGAGTCCATATCGAGCACGACACGCTCGGACTCGTCCTGCGCTTGCGCTTGAGCGAGCAACTCGCGGTTGACCGCCATCAGCCCAAGCAGGTTCTCTTCACTGGCCAGCAGCTCTGCCTCGAAGCTTTGCAGACGCGACGTAAGCGCCCCGCCGCGTTCCCAGTTCTTTTTCGAGCCGAGCAAGCGAAAGGTCGGATCGGCGGAGACTCGCACGGCATCGTTGAGATCCTGGTAGCCTGCGAGGCGGCTGTAGACCGATTGCCGCACCAGATCGACGAACGGAAACTTCTTGTTTGTGCCTTGTCGCGAATCCGTCAGATGCTCGTCGATCAGCTTGCCCAGTCCGAGCCGCTCGTCCAGTTCCCGAAGGAGAATCAGGCCACCATCCGAGGTGACGCGCGATCCTTGGAAATCGACTTTGAGAAATCCGTTGAAGGTGAGCTGAAACGGCTTGTTTTCTTTTTCACCCATTGGGTGTTGGCCTCCGTGCGTCCTGACAGGGCTCGATCCCCTATCAATAAAGACGCTGAAGACCGCTGGAAGGTCGGGATGCCGAAGTCAAATTGGAAATGCGGGTTGAAGGGTCTCGCGGCTTGGCAGCTGCCACATAGCGCGGGCCTCTTCAGCCGTCAGCCAGTTGCCGAGCCGGACGCCCAGTTTTTTCGAACCCTTGACCCGGCGGATGCCCGCCGCCAGCTCCGGGCTCAATAGCCCGGACTCAGCAGCCTCGTAGGCGAGTCTGCGCACGGCGGCGAGTCTGAGGTTGATTGTGCCTGGTGCTAGCCCACGGGATTCGAGGTGGATGCGGTACTGGGTCACCACTGTCTTGCTGAAGGACAAGCGTGGTTTTAAACAGTACCAGCGGATGAACTCATCTATCGCGTGGCTATACCCACGCTGTGACTCAGGGGAATGTAGGCTGTTGAGTACTGCGGTCCTTGCGAGGTCAAGATCCGGAAGATTAGGGTTTCGACTAGTTTTGGACGTTTTTGCGGATTCATCTGACTTTCTTCTCATGACCAGCGGCCTCCTTTGCCGCTGGTCCGATGCTCGGGCTAATAGCTTGTCGGCCGGACGTCCTTGTTAGACCGAGCTCGATTCTGATGAATACCACTTAGCAAGGTTACGCCTCTTCAGCGTGGGTAGCAATCTCCTGAACGTAGTCGCCGTAGCCCCACCCAATCGAATCCGCCCGGGCTGCGATTCGTTCGATTCGCGCGACCGCGTGCCCGGCGCGAATCCGGCGAGAGTTCGACCAAAGCGACCACGATGTCGTCGAGCGTCCTTTCCAGCGCTCCGAAGTACCGTTCCTCACCGTAGCCTAAGTCCGCCGCCTGCTCGGTGCCGACTTCAACGAAGCTGAGCATCAGGTCGACAGCGCTCTCGATGTCGCTTGTCGCTTGACGATAGTGGCGAATGAGCCGTTCCGCTTCCCTGACTCGAACCGGTAGTCGACTGAACGGCTCCGGGTAAATGGCATCGACCACGAGCTTGCGGTACTTGACAAGTTCCGTCTCAGAACCGAGCAGGCGAGCATGCAGAAAACGCCGGTTTTCCTGGCTCGACCGGTAAATATCTCGAACCAGGTTGACTAGCGCCTTGGGATCCATCTGTTGCAGTTCGACTTTGACAGATGCCCAGGTCGGGTTTTTGGTCCGATTCGCCATGGTTGTCTCGCGTACCTTGCCGGCTGGGCCGAAGCGGGTCGAACGGCCTCGGCCTTCAGCCGCGGTGTGCGGGTTACTTCGTCAGCCGCCTACAGTCCGTGTTTCGCCGGCGTATTATGTCGAGCGATACCAGCCACCCGGCGTGTACTCAACATTCATGTAAGCCTTGAAGTCCGCCATGTACTGAGTCAATTCGTCAACCACCACCCCATCAGACTAGCCGCGCCGCCACACCTGCGGGTCTACCGTGCCAAGCACCAAGTACTTCGGCTTAGTCGCTATCGCCTGAGCGACGGAGGCCGCTATCAGCGGTTCGAGTTCGTCTTGGTGCACGATCAAGAGCTCGCAGTTGACGCACAGACGGCATGTCTTCCGGAGAACCACAAGCCCTGCTCCATCCACGTGAATGACGAACGGAATCTTACGGACTCGTGTTTTCGCTTTACACCGGGGGCACGTCGTGAAGCGAGCAGTCGCATGAGGATTAAGCGCGAATGAATAGCGGGCGGGCAACGAGCCCATGCGAGCTTTCTGCTTTCTGGGAACCGATGTCATTTCAAGTCTTGCCAACTAATAATAGGCGGTCCGGATGGTCCCACCTCTGCGGAAAAGCTCGTCAGCGACGATGAGGTCGGCGACAACTTGTCACTGGTCGACGGGAGCGAACGTCAAAAAGCAGGTTTGGGTTGAGACGGAGACCAGGAAGGCTTCTTGGTCGCCTTCTTCCGCTTGCGGCCCACCGCTTTTTCTGAGCCTCAGACATCCGCTTCCGTGCCTCAGCCGACACCGCCCGCCGCCTCCGCGCCTTATTCGCACCAGCCTTTTTCCCTGAACCCGGCGGCCGCCCAGGACCGCGACGCCCGGGTGGACGGCCTGGCCGACGAGTGCCCTGCAACACAGATATCGCCTGATCCAAGCGATCGCGCTCTTGAATCAACAACTCCAGAACATCAGACATAGAACCTCCGGAAGATCAAGCACAGCGCCCGAGCGTACCACTCAAGGCCGACAAATCTCAACCCAGAGGCGGTGCTCGGGTTATCGCGATTTCAGGTCCAGAAAGGTGGTTAGGCCGTTATACGACCATGTGATTGCTGACATGAAGCCGACTTCTCGTTCCTAATTCGCTCACTTCCGAATTGCCGACGATCTACGCACTATCCGGGTCTAAGACCCAGAAGGACTGGTCGTCAGGGCCTAGCTGGTCGCGCTCTAATCGGGAGCGTCTCTTTCAGAAGTCGTGTTGTAGACTTTGCCGCCGGATAAGATCGCCTTACTGCGTAACTCTGAACGGGAAATGAAGCTTGACCGGGAGACACCTACGGATAAGCATAGCTTATCGGGGCTGCATGGCATTGGACGACGCTGAAAACAGCGGCGGTTGCCCACCATGCTCGGCTCGCAGTTGCGGCCGGTAATCGAACTCACGGAGCAGGTCGATGAATGCCTGGGGCGATTCGACTGCCTTATCAACTAGGTTACGCCGCATCAAGGAAAGGAATAGTGCGCACGACCGCGCTTCGCAGTTGATCGACCGGTGCGGATTGAACTCAACGTCCGTGAATCCTCCATAGGCATAAAGCTTCGGAGCCCAGTCCCGGAAGTTCTTTAGGAAGCTGATATAAAGCCAGTCGTAAAATGCCGTCTTGGGCTCCAATGGGAAATCGAACCCTTCGAACCGGAACCCGACCAAAGCGCCGGATTCCTGAAGGCGTGGATCGCGCTTCGCTTAGCCGATCTCCTTCTCGCCTTTCTCATACAGGTCGGTGAACGGTCCGCCACGCTCAAAGACCTTGCTTCCCTGAAAGGCCAACTCCAGCTTGATCGTTCCATACTGCTTGGTGCCCGCCGTCATGTGAAACGCGCTCAGATGCTGGCCACGCTCGCTCTTGGACTTGGTTGAAATCTCCAGCAGGTTTCGGTATCCGCCTAAAGCCGCTGCCTCGTGCAGCTCCTCGATGTTTTTCTCTTTTTGGACGCGAGCAAAACCGGAGTGCCAGTGGATCTGGAAGAAGATCTCCTTCACCAACTCGTCGCTGTCGGGGGTTGAGACGAAGATTGGACGTTCAGCCATTGGGGAAGTTCGTGATAAATTTCATTGGCACAAACTCTGGCACCAGAATTTCGGACCTCTCGGCCTTTCGGCGACGGGCCTGGTTGGCCGGGGGGGTAGAACGAGCCGATCTTCCGGTTGATCGCATCATAATCGATCATCCCACCATCAACCGCCTCCTGCACCGAATACGTTGGCATGTTGTTCGAGTTGGCCACGCCAGGAGTAAATAGCACCCCCGGTTCATAGAGGATCAGCCGATCGATCTGAAGATACGTAACCTTGATGCCCCGATTTTTGACGTGGTACTCCATATCGTGCCCGAGATCCCAGCACAGGTGCACGTATTTATCCATTCCAACCGCTACGTCCTGTTTCAGGCTCAACTCGTTGCCTCCAGGAACGAACTCTACGCCTATCTCGTGAAGCTTGGCCGTCGCCCAAATACTCATGCTTCTTGATGTCGGCCAGGTTCGTTTCGGGCGTGAAGTGGTACAGGCGTAGGATCTCCAGCAGGAGATCGGGGGCCATTGCCATGACCGCCTATTTTATCGCTCCTTGCCATGTAAAGATGAAGTTCCGGCCCGATTTTCCGCGAAGTCTTTTGCTTTGCGGATACTGGGCCGCATACATGGTATGGCAAGGGGGCCCCCGACCCGGCTAAGCAGCCCGTGGCAGAATGCCCCGTTTTCAGTCCGCGAGAAGCATCGGCTTAGGTGGAGGCGCGCCGGCACAGGTAATAGCAATCTTGGACAAGGCGCAACCGAGCCGGTTCTCCGCGAGCGGCTTGAGGCTAAGGCCAAGGAGTTAAACTTCATCCGCAACAACCTCATGATCCGCCACACTGAAGTCGGCAAGCCTCCGATCGCCGAATCCGCGCAGGTGGATTACCTGTTCCACAGGATGTTTGCCATGATCCGACTGCTTTTTCGAATCCAGCGGTCGCGGCGGTTAAAATCACCTCCATGGCCGCTTGGTCGCGTCATCCCGAGTTTGAGGTTCGTTGGAAATCGCTCGGGCCATCGCCGGAGGGACTTTCCGTGACGACCCTGGGGGGACATGTCTTGCGATCTCTCCGACACGCTACCCACCCTAACCACGAAGGTACGGCGGCAGGATCTCGGAAGTGAAACGGAAGCGTTGGCCTTGCTCATCGACTCGGCGATCATCGACCCGCGGCCGCCTGGATCTTGAGCTGACCCGCGCAGCTGACAATGGTGCGCTCGCGGGCGTGGCCGTTGCGCACCACCAGCCGCCGGCCGTCCTCGCCGACTTCCTGCTGATGCGCTTCGATGTAAGCGGCCACCTCGGCTTCGACGGCGTTGACGAGCATCTGGAGCGCTCCTTGGCGCAACACCTCATCCAAGGGCGAGCGTTCCTTTCCATCCATGACTTGGGGCTTGACTTGACTGTTGCTCTCGGCAGCTTCACACTGACTCATGGCGTATCCTCCTTGTTCCTTTGCAGGAAACGATTGAATTGATTCCTCAATCGTCAGGATACGCCGCCTTCCCTCAGCCGCTCATCCACAACTTCTGGTTATATCTCAGATTGAAGGCTGCCACCCCTGTGATATAGTGAAGCTGAAACTCAGCTGTGAGAATCAATATTCTAGCACTTGAGAGGCGGTTTTGTGGTGTCCGATTTGGTGTCCATTTTGGTGTCAGAACAGGCAGAATAAGTAGATACCATAGACTGGAGAGACAAAGAGCCAGTTCGATAAGTGGTTTTTTTTTAGCTAAGTAGCAGATTCCATTAAGGGCGGGAGTAGTTCAGTGGTAGAACGTCAGCTTCCCAAGCTGAATGTCGCGGGTTCAATCCCCGTCTCCCGCTCCATGTTTTCAACAACTTAGAACCACCCTCACAATAGCCTGCTCCATTTTGCTCCATTTACATAATTGGCGACGAGTCTTTGCCCTTCAGAGCAAGCGTCGCCTCTAGTAAGTTCACGGCCTCTTTCTTGCGTTCGAGACCGGAATCGGTGTAGACGTTCAGGTTTACATCGAGCGTGTGACCGAGTTGGTCAGCCACTACCTTCGGATCTACATCCAGCTCCCTCATTAGCGTCGCATGGGTCCGTCTCATGACCTGAAAATTTACCCAATCCAGACGCACCTCGTCAAGCTTCGGCGCGATGTTCCGACGCCAACAATTCTCGCGAGAGATCGGAGTCTTGCCGGTTTCGGACGGGAAGACCCAAGCCTGCGGTCTTGTGTCAGGACAGACGCTTCTCCATTTTGCAATCATCTGTTCCAAGCCTTCAGGCAGCGCGACAGTGCGACAGGAGCAATTGCTTTTCGGAGAATCGAGAATGCCCTTATATATCCGCTGGCGCACACTTATTTGGCCTCCGTCGATCTGCTGCCACCCACTACTGTCCGGTTAAAAGTCGAATAGAATCAGCTGGTTAGGGTCATCGAGTAAGTTTTCGTGGGAGTCGGACGGCTGCAAGGCCTGTAAAATGGGCGTTTTCTCGAAAAGGGTAACGCTGAGAATCTGTAGAATTTGGTAGCGACTCGCCTCCAGGCCCAACCTCTTGCGCGCGATCGCGACCAGTACGTAAACCGAGACCGCGATCCAGATTTGCGTCTTCACGGCGTTCTCGCTGGTACCGTAAAACTGCTTGATCCGCAGGTGCTGCTTGATCCACTTGAAGAACAACTCGATCTGCCAACGCGACTTGTAGATGCGGGCGATGGTCAGCGCCGGGAGCGCGAAGTTGTTGGTCAGGAACTTCAGCCGCTTGTTCGTCGCGGCGTCAAAGTAGCTGATCCGCCGCAACGGGTCCGGATACGCCAGGGCCGACTCGATGGCAGTCAGTAGGACGGTCTGATCCGAGCGCACCCCCGTGGACTTGTCGACGGGATGCGAGTAGCGCCGTTGGCGCAAGATGTTCTTCTTGGTTCGCACGACGAAGAACGACGAGCAGAGGGTGAACACGAAGAGACGTTCGAAATCGACGTAGGCCCGATCCATGACGTAGAAGGCGCCGGGCTCGGGGAGGAACTCGTCGAGGATGTTGACGTCGTGCGTTTTGCCAGCGGTAATGCGGATAAACGTGGGGATGTTACCCCGCAGGTCCAACAGCGTGTGCATCTTCAGGGCGGCCTTGTGCCGGCGGAACTTGGCCCAGGGGAACAGCGAGAGGCACAGATCGATGGTGGTCGAGTCCAGAGCGTAGAGACTTTGATCGAGATCCACGCCGATCGGATCGCGGGCGTACAAAGGCCGCGCGATGCGAATCAAGACCTGGGCGAAATCGGCATAGATCCGCCAGTCGCGCGACTCGTTGGCGTCGGCCAGTGTGGAGCGCGCCACCTGGGAGCGGAATCCCCTGTGGTAGAGCTTGGCGCCGAGCGAACGCAGGCACGCTTCGATGTCGCGCAGGCTTTCGCGGTAGGTCAGCTGGGCGAACGCCATGCAGAGGAACTGATCCCTGCAGGAAAAGCCGCGCCATCTGCGATCCCCGTCGTAGCGGCTTACGCAGCGGCGGAATTCGCGATCCGGAAGGAAGCTGATCAACTGGGAGAATACGGTGCGGCCGAGGTTCATGAACCATTGTCGGCCCCCTCCGAAGTCGTTCCAGCCGTCCTTCGCCGTTCAAATCGCGGCAAGGGGAAAACAGCCCTAAGCTATGCTGGAACACTCAGTTGCCGCTCGCCAGTGAGTCGTTAACCGGACAGTAGTGGCTGCCACCAAAGGGCAAGAATCTCACCCGGACGCATCCCAGCAAGGACTGAAAGCATGGTAATGACCTGCTCACGGGTGTCAAGTACAGACAAGCATAGTGCCACCTCCTTCCAATTCATGCGCCTTCTCGGGAGCGAGCCCGCTTCCTGCGGGGTAAATAGCAAGGCAGCAGGTGTCGTGGATAAGTAGCCATCGGCCATTGCCATCTCGAAGATCTGCTTCAGATCCCAACGCAGGTGATCGACTGTGCTGAACGACAGACCCGAAGCAGCTTTTCGTTCGAGCAGGTCCTGTAGTTCGTCACGTGTGAAACTGTTGAGTGTCCGCTCCCTGAACTCCGCAATCAAGTGAAGCTTGATGCGGTGCTCAGTTGTCACTGCTGTGGAACCCTTCCACTTGCGCTTGTAGAACGGCAAATGGATCTGCTGAACGAAGTCGCCAAACGACCAACGTGTCGAGGGAGTCTGGCAAGCATTCACTGGAGCTAAGATAGCCTCCAGTTCCAGACGGGCTTGGCTCTTCGTCATCTTCGATGCCAAACCTAGGGTGCGCTTTCGATGATGCCCATCTTGCCACCACTGGGCGATCCAGCGCGCGTTCACTTTTCTCAAGCAACCTCTTTGGTACCGCTTACGCATGGTAATCTCCTTCCCAGCGTCCTGCGGCATCCACTTCTGACGATGTGAGTAGAATATCATTTCGAGCACTGGTTTCGTTGTCTCTCTTCCACTTCTCCAAACTGCTTCGGCGAACCAACCGTCGCCGACCAGCCCGGATCGCCGGTAGCGGTGACACCCCGTGTACAGTTCCCCGGATCAGCCTGTACACATGCGCTTTGGAACAGCAGAGATCCGCTGCAACATCCTTGATTCTGAGAATCTCATCGCTATCCATGGAGTCACCTCAAGTTCAAACCCCATTGATCCTCAGTTGGTCTTCTACTGCTCATCGTTTGATCAAACCTCTGTAGACCGGACACCAGAAGGACGACTTTTACTAACTTGCCTTACCCTCGACTACGAGTTAGAAATTATTTCTAGGCCGATGAATACACTTTCGAGTCGCATGCCCTGTTGACGATCCGGTTTGAATTGCGGATGAAGGTTCTTCCGGTATTGCGATCAGTCCCTTGGCAAATTCTTCCAAGCTAACGGTGCAATTCTCCATCGACGCACTGAACGAACCACGGTGGAACGTATGCCTATCGACTACGCCTCCCGCCGCAAGAACCGTTTTGCATTTCTCCCGTAACCAGTCGGGGTCTGAACTCGCGACCACTATCCATGGCCCAGTCCAATCCTCCGACCCGAAAAACACGACCGGTAATCCCTGAGCCTGCCGCATGTGGAAGAACACAGAGAAATCAAGAATGGATTCAGGTTTGGCAATACGAGATATCCGTTCTTGGTCGCGTCGGTCAAAGCATCCGACTCAGGGGTGTTGAAGAAATTATCAATAAGAGTCTCCAAGTCACTTACGCTTTTATTCATCAGGTCCTCGGCTCCTTCGCGGTTGTTCATGGCCATCTCCGTGGTTTTGGGTAGTAATAATCCAGGACTGATATTTCGAAATCAATGTGCGTCTTGCATCGGCATTTTATTTGGCATTTTTTCCTCATTTAATCGTCTCCAGGGTGTCCATACGACACACACGATTACTCGTATCTTCGGATCGACGCGTGACAACCCGCCCATCGTGTGCGCCTGCCCGGAGACAAGGGAAACCTTGAAACTTGATACTTAAGTCTGTTATTTTCAATTACTTTATCCTGAATTATGCACAGATTCACTTTGCGAGTGTGGCTGCGTTCGTAGCGGGTTGGCGGTCGTCGTGAGGTGGTAGCTCGGCAACTGGCCTTTTGGCTTCTCCGTGTCCGGTTTCCCTTCCCGCCCAGAATCCGCGTCGTCAAAACCTCGCTCGGAAGTGACGTCTTTCCAGTGCGTTACGGCTAGTGCATAAAATTTTATGCATAGCGCATAGCCAGGCTCTCAGATCAGCGCCCTCCCGACCACCGGCAGCAAGCCGCCGTAGGGAGTCGGCTTCCTGCCGCGGAAGTGGTAAGGCGTCGAAGCCCCGATTTTATTGGGCCGCGAGGCCGTCACGGCTGGGCCTTGTTGGACGGGCCTTTGGGAGCTATGCTGTTTTCGTCTGGTAACCATGTGGGTGACCTCCTTGGGGTTGGCTGGCGAAGCTGGGATCTTTGCCAGCCTACCTTTTTACCCCATGTTTTCGGGGGTCCCAAATGGTCTCTTGCGGCTCAGCCCTCCTCAGGTCCACGCCGCAGTGCATAATTCAGGTTTATCCTTTTCAGTCCGCTGGAACGTCGGTGAAACGTGGAACCTCTGGCAGGTTTCAAGGTTCCAGTGACGTTTCACCCCGTTGGAACTAGCTAAGTAATTGATCATCAGTGACATAGGTGTCCAAGTTTCTCACAACTCTACCCCCAGACCTTGCGAAAGACGCCTGCCTTCCGATAACTCCCGTCGTCGTCTTGCTTAAGAAGCCTCAGTGACTTGGCTCGGTTGATCAGCCGGTAAAGACTTGCCCCGGGACTAATTTGTCGGCAACGGCTTCAAAGCGAAAACGGTCCGGGAGCACACCCCACTGCTCACGCTGTCGCGGGGTCAACGCCCGCGCTAGATTCAGCTCGCCAGGTTTTACTCGCCGAAAGCCCGCCAACGCCTTGGGTTCTCCAACGGGTTTGATCAGGAGTGGATCGAAGTCTTCATTGCGCCGCACGCCGTTGATGATGCGAATATCTTCGTCGTAGAAGTCCATGCCGATTCGAACATCGGAGCGATTCATGATGTCCATGGACCCGGCGACCTCGTCGAGCCAGTCTCGCGGCTCCTGCAATAGATTCGCCCTCCGAGTTCTGCGATCCCGTTTGCGCAGATTGAAAGTTAAGAGAAAGGCTGCGCAGGGGTAATCTACGGATAGGGCCCGGAAGCGCTTGTACAGGCGCAGCACGTCTCTACCCTTCAACTTGTCGAAGTCGAAAAACAGCTCGACCGGATCGATGATGACCAGCGAGTCCGGCGCCTTCTTGAGTCGGGACTCAAGCAACTTGATCCGATCACTGTCGTCAATGTCAAAGGCGGACAGACGCCGCCGCTTCGACTGGGTTCGGTCGTGCGCAAGGTAGACGTCCAAATCGTCCGGCACACGTGGCAGCCGCACTCCGAGCTTCTGGGAGATCCGTTGGATGTTGCCGCGCCAAACATCGCCGTCGTTTTCGAGGTCAAAGATGATGACGCGCCGCCGACTCGTTTCGCGGCTGCAGAAACGCTTACCCTTCGCCACACACACAGCTAGATGGTCCAGGAACGGCGACTTGCCGACACCGTACGTGCCTCCGAACGCCGCAATCTGCCCTTCGCGAAGAATACCCTCGACGACTTCGGGCGGGCGCTTGTTCGGTCCCTCAAAAAAACTTTTCATGACTCCTCCGCCGGATCTCTTTCGCTCGAATCGAGACGTCCGGGAGCTTCTGAATCCGAGTCTACAGGCGCACCGAATTCTGCCCAAACTCTGCTGAAAAGAATCTTCAAGTCCTTCAGCGGAAGGAGGTTAGGAACGTCCGGCAGGAATTGCAGCTATTGGCAGGAGTTCAGAAAGGACACCTAACGGGGACTATTGGCCCTCTTTCGGGCCTCTTCTTGGCGGGAACGGATTAGGGTCTTGACCGGTTCTTTGCCCCCGTGTTTCAAAGCTTCGCTCCAGGTCTTGGCACTATGGCTGCTGTCTTTCCACGAACCAGGGAGTTTTTCTACGCGCTGCCACCCCGTCGGGGTGGGAATCTTTTTCTCGTCGAGCTGTCGGCAGACCGTCTTGAGGTTTCTCTCGTCGGCCCATTCGTCACTTTGCCCATATTGCCGCAACACCGAAAAAACATCTAGATAATGGCTGTCGGCAATGGGCTTAGGCCCCGTTTTCCCAGATCGGGGTCTTTCGGAAACCTGGTCATGCTTCTCGTCCGTTGAAGTGAATCGTTGGTCCTGAGGCAAGTCCTCGTCTTTGGACAAGCCCTTGCCAGTCAAGGTGTACAAGTTGGGCAACCACTCATCGTCGGAGTCCACATACTTCCGATCCATATCACCTTGCCGCACGAGGTACGAGACCAGTACCTCGAACTTGCCCGGGAGTGGCGTGTCTACTAGCAGTCTATCTACTTCAGGGTCGATCTCTGCAATTCCAGTGCAGCTTTCCTCCCGACGGGCCAGCAAAGCGAGGAAACGTTTCCACCTGCATTTAAACGGCCTGCTTCGACGTTCCTCGGCTAGCGTTCTCCAGTTTTCTTCGCTGATTCGCGCCTTCCCTTTACGCTCATGTTTCTGGCGGACGTGGCACCGCAGATACGGTATTAGTCCGCGATCGGGAACGGACAGATTCACGAACTTCCTAGCTAAGGAATCCTCGATCTCAAACGCCCCGCACCGCTCTGAGCACATGACATCTAGGTAGCCGCTATCGAGGGTTTTGGATGCGATTCCTGACGATCGGAAACAAAGCGGACACCTTAGCCTATCCGTCTGGTTCCACCGTACTCGCTTAAACTTTCTACTCGCCATCGCTCCCTGCCGCGATCCCTGATGTGGAATTGGCCGCCGACGGGTCAGGGAAACCCGCGTTCACCTCGCGCTGGCTAGGCGGCCAATTCCATTCTATTCAACCTGAATTATGCACTGCGGCGTGGACCTGAGGAGGGCTGAGCCGCAAGGGACCATTGGGGACCCCCTAAAACATGGGGTAAAAAGGTCGGCTGGCAAAGATTCCAGCTTCGCCAGCCAACCCCAAGGAAGTCACCCACATGGTTACCAGACGAAAACAGCATAGCTCCCAAAGGCCCCTCCAACAAGGCCCAGCCGTGACGGCCTCGCGGCCCAATAAAATCGGGGCTTCGACGCCTTACCACTTCCGCGGCAGGAAGCCGACTCCCTACGGCGGCTTGCTGCCGGTGGTCGGGAGGGCGCTGATCTGAGAGCCTGGCTATGCGCTATGCATAAAATTTTATGCACTAGCCGTAACGCACTGGAAACACGTCACGTCCGAGCGAGGTTTTGACGACGCGGATTCTGGGCGAGAAGGGAAACCGGGGACGGAGAAGCCAAAAGACCAGTTGCCGAGCTACCACCTCACGACGACCGCCAACCCGCTACGAACGCAGCCACACTCGCAAAGTGAATCTGTGCATAATTCAGGTTCAATCGACCAGACGGGATCGGGGAAGGATACAGACCCAAAGGGCGGGCCGGGCCTCTAAACAACTCCTGCTTATACGGTTGTTTCAGCAAGCCCCAAGATGTTGGGGTGGAGGTCATCGCGTCTTGTCCAGGTCACGCGCGCGGCGGATGTGGGCGTAAGGCGTAGGAGCGTGTTGAGTTCCGAGACCGAGGAGGGTTTGGAAGGCTGCCATTGGGGTCTTGCGGCGGTTGTGTCGAAACACGAACTCATCGAGGTAAACCTGAAGCTGAGCGCGGCTCACGCCGTGGTACGTTCCGGTCAGCCATTGCTGCAGGTTGCCAATGGCACGATCCGCCAGCGGCACCACCGACTTGGCGCCTTTCCGCAAGTCAGTCCGGTGAGGTTGCGGACGAGAGACGTGTTTGTAAAAGTCGAGTATCTAGCTCGCGAGCCCAGTTGACGGACCCGTGGATCTTTATCACCTGAATTATGCACTGCCGGTGCACCTGGTGAGGGCTGAGCCGCCAGGAACCATTTGGGGACCCCCGAAAACATGGGGTAAAAAGGTAGGCTGGCAAAGATTTCAGCTTCGCCAGTCAACCCCAAGGAGGTCACCCAAATGGTTACCAAACGAAAACAGCATAGCTCCCGAAGGCCCGTCAAACAAGGCCCCGGCGCGAGGGCCCCGCGGCCCAATAAAATCGGGGCTGCCACGCCCTATCACTTCCGTGGCAAGAATCTGACTCCCTACGGCGGCTTGCTGCCCGTCGCCACCCTGCTCGAAAAACTCGGCTTCCAAGCGCTGCTGGAAGAAACCCTCACGACCAAACGGATCACCCGAGCCATGAGCCCCTACCAGTTCGTGCTGGCCCTCGTGCTCGGCCTCTATGTCGGCTTTGCGCGGCTCAACCAACTCCGCTTCATCGCTCGCGACACCATCCTGACCGGCATCTTGCAAGTGACGCGTCTGCCGCCGCAGTCCACGCTGTGGCGCTTTCTGGCCTCGCTGCACCTCAACGTGGCGAAGCAGATCCTTTCCATTCAGCGCTAGCTGCGGGAACGAGTCTGGGCCGCGGCCCACGTGAAGTTGGAGACGGTGACGCTGGACACCGACACCACCGTGCATACCCTCTACGGCCGCCAGATGGGCGGGCGCAAGAGCTACAACCCCAAGAACAAGGGCAAGCGCAGCTACCAGCCGATACTGACCTTCCTGGCCGAGACGCGCGAATACCTGATGGGCGGGTTGCGCAACGGCGACCGGCCCACGGGCCGACAGATCGCCGCCCACCTCGAGAGCGCTTTCCGGACTTTGCCGGGCGGCGTGAAGAAAATCCTGGCGCGGGCCGATTCCGGCTTTTATTGCTGGGAGGCGGTGGAGGCCTATGAAAAGGCGGCTTGTCAGTTCGTCATCGTGGCGCGCAAAACGCGGCGCCTGGTCGAGCGCTTGCAGCAAGCAGAATGGAAACCCTCCCCCCGCTCCGACGCGGACGCGGAATGCGAATTCCTCTACCAACCGCAAGGCTGGGCGCGGGCCTGCCGTTTCCTGGCACTGCGTTACGAAAACGAGCCCAAGGCCGGCGCGGCCGAGCAATACCAGTTGTTCGCCACCAGCGCTTACACCTACCGCGTGTTTGTCACCAATCTGGCCGAGCCGATCGCGGCGGTGGTGTGGTTTTACAATCAGCGCGCCGGAGCCGAGAACCTGATCAAGGAGGCCAACAACGACGCCGGGCTGGCGGCCCATCCCTCGCGCCGCTTTGACATGAACCGCAATCACTTTCAGTTGGCCATGCTGGCCTACAATCTCAACTGCTGGCTGCTGCTGTTCAACCGCGAAGCCCAGGCCAGCGTGGAGACGCTGCGGCACACCACCCTGGCGACGGCGCGGCTGCGTTTTCTGTTCGTGGCGGCCAAGATCTGGCGGCACGCCGGCAGAACGGGTGTCAGCTACAGCGATCATTATCAGGAAAAGGGCCTGTTTGAACGGCTGATGCGACGGCTGCGGGCGATGGGGCCGCCGGGATCGAGCTTGGCGCCGGTGGTGGAGGGTGCGCTGAGCTGAGGGGCACTCCATGCATAAAATTTCATGCACTCGCCGCAACGTACTGGGAACACGCCGCTTGCCAGCCCGCTTTTGCCCTGCCGGGATCAGGAGGCGGCTCAAACGGGGAGGGAAACAGCAGAAAAGACGACTTGCGAAATCACTGAGTTGACACGAGTGCCGCTATCGCCACAACTCCATCGACGATGGCTACGCCGAATCTGTGCATAATTCAGGTATCACTCTCCACTCATCACCCACGATGTAATCGCGCATAGTGCGAATTCGCTTGCCAACTGTGGCCAGTGCTGTTTCTAGCATCGTGTCGTAGTTGAAAGTGACCAGGCACGTTTGCTCATCTTTGCACCTGCTTTATCTGGTCTAGCAGGGTCGAATAATTCGTTACCCCTCTTGTCACTTCATTCCAACTCTCGACACATTCCCAGAGCATCAAGTGAAGGTAGAACCGTATAGCCGCTAAAAGCCGCTAACTGGCGGTGTCGATCAGGATTGTTGTCGGACTCCTGTTGAAGCTCTTCGAGCACTTGTTCCACTGACAACGTGTACCGGTTCAGCCGAAACGGGAGAGCGAGCGCTCCGCGGTGGTGAAGATGCCGCCCTGCGGGCGGGGATTTTCAAGGCATCAGGGTCTTTCGATCCGATGGGGTTGAGCGTGGGCGCAAGAAACTCGTTCCCGCGCCCGTGATCATCGTCTCGATGAGCCCGCCGGGCTATCCCTCGGTAGGGTTGCTTCCCAGCAGAGCCCGCTTCCGTTTCACCCGGCAACGCCATTGTAACTCCAAAACTCAAGCCGCCTGCCGACGGCGTAGCTGACGCTGCTGCCGCGCCTGCTCCAGCTTGCGGTCTCGCGCGGCGTGAATCTCCTCCCGCTGTCCCGCCAGCATGTCCGCCGGCGTCACGAATCCGATCGCGCTGTGCAACCGCACCGTGTTGTAATGCTCGACATAGCGCTCGATCAGCCGCCGCGCATCCTCGGGCGTCAGCGGCACGCCCGGCCGGATACATTCGCTCTTCAACGACTTGTGCCAACGCTCCAACTTGCCGTTCGACTGCGGATAGTAGGGCGAGGTTCTCACGTGTGTCATCCCCGAAATACGGATGAATTCCTTGAAGTCCTTGGCGATAAACTGCGGCCCGTTGTCGGAGATAATGCGCGGTTTGGCGTCCGGGTATTTCTCCTTGGCGGCCTCGAGAATAATCTCGACATCGGCTTCCCTCATGGCCTCGCGCAAGTCCCAATGCACAATCGAACGGCTGTAGCCGTCGAGCACGCTGCAGAGGTAGTAGAACGTACCCGAGATGTTGATGTAGGAAACATCGATATGCCAATGCTGATGCGGTTCCAGAGGCTGTTGGAAGCCCGTTCCTTTCAGCGACGTTTTGCCGTTCCACTTGCGCAGCAAGCCCGCCCGGCTCAACACCCGCCAGACGCTCGACGGGCTGACGGCCGCGATGTCGGCGTCGAGCATCATGAACGTCAACCGCCGGTAGCCCTGCAGCGGATGCTCGCGATAAAAGTCGAGAATGGCCTGCTTTTCCCACTCTTGGAGCCAGAAATCCCGGAGAACCCAACCGTTGTGCTCGTTGACGCAGCCGTAGCGTCGGCGCCAGGAATAGAACTTGCTGGGCGCGATGCCGAGCCACTTGATGAAACGCCCGGCATGGATCCCGGTCTTCTCGGACCAGCACCGCACGAAATCGACGATCTGGTCGCGCACGTCGGGTGATGTCCAGGTTTTGGTTGGAGTTCCCCAAGGCTTTTTTTTAACGCGATGTGCTCGGCCATCAACTCGGCCAGAACTTCATCCTTGGTCTGGATCTTCTTCTGCAGCCGCTCGATCCGTTCCTGTTCGGGCTGGCGATGGCTGCGGTTCTTAGTCTGGAAGGCAGCGGCTCCATTCTCAAAGAATTCTTTCTGCCAGCGGTAGAACACCGTCGGCTGCAGCGCCAGCTCGTCGCAGAGCTTCGAGACCGGCTCCTTGTCCACGAGATGCCGCCTCAGGATGGCGACCTTCTCTTCGGCTGTGTATTGCTTTCGTGCTTTTTTCATGCGTTCCCTCCGTTAGCTTAACGGCGGAACGCTGTTCTCCATTTCCAGCTGAGGCGGGACAGGAGAAGCACCTCGAGACTTTGCTTTCGGTGGTCGATTTCGTGAAGAACCGATGTCGCATTGCCCCTGCATGGCGTGCACTGGAACTCAACCGCGCCGAGTACTCCCCACTACAGGACACTCTTGGTCCTGGGTCGATTGCCACCATACTCATCGCACAAGAGATCGAGTATCCCGCATGCGTGGACGACCGCGTTCTAGCTCAGTTCGCCAGGGAAGTGTTTGGCTTGAGGACCGGTTGGACGCAATGTGTAGTCGCTGCGCTTGAACGAAAGGGCAAGTTGTCCGCAGATCGCTATAGCGAGCTTGTCGCCTCCCTAGTGCGCATGGGATATGTCTTCGTCCCCGTGAGATCCCAAGACATAATCGCGCTTCTGAAGAAATCACACTACTCACTTACGCCCGATCTCTTGTCTAGCCTTCGTGCTCTACGTGGACCGGACGTCAATCTACAAGGGGCGGTCAAAGTATCAGCGGGCATAGTCAAAACGGCGCGCAATGATGGGCTGGTGGTTGCCGAACTGGACCTGCTGACCGATGCTCTCGTAATGGCATTGATGAGCGGACGTGACCGCTCAGTGGCAATCGCAGCGTTTCAAAGCGAACTGGGCTCGAGTTTGTCAGACCATGACCCATTGAAGAAAAGACTGATCCAGTCACTTTCCCTCCTAGAACTCTGCCTAGGAACCGAGATCAGGGCTCAACCATCGTCCCCTGGAAAACAACAGTGAGGCCGACGACAACCCCAAGAAACCGGCGTTCCGGCGTTCGAGGAGTTCGAAGCTTATTTATGTACTTGACGCAAGGGTGGGTGCCGTGGTAGCCTCGCTTTTATGCTATCGCCATCCGCTAGGCAGAAAATTGCCAATGAGGCTATCAACTTTATACTTCAGGCTTTCTACGCTGGCGTGGTGTACTCCGTGTTAGCAGCAGGTGGAACAATATACGCTTGGATTACCGGAGCGGATCAGCAATGGGTTTTTTTGGGCCTAGGTGCGCTCGGAACCCTGTTTCTTGTCTTGGTGACCACTGGTGTCGTCGTTTGGCAACGCTCCAAATCAAAGCCGCTACAGACGGTTGGTCGTAAGGGATATTTGGATTTCAGAAAGGACGCGGAGGCTGCAATTCACCAACTACAAGTGGACATCCCCAAGATTACGGCAATAAATCAGCGGATGGGCGAGATCGCGTCGAATGCTTCAAAACGTCCAGATACATCCTCGCACCGCGCGATCCACGCAGGAGTCGTAAAGGTATCAAAAAAGATCAATCGGCAGGCGAGCATTATGAGGATTCGCTCGGGTCCCGTAAAGCGCAACGTTGACCTACTCATCGAAAGCATAACCGGATGGTCTGATTGGGTCCGGAAGCGGCAGGGACCAGATGAAATTCAGTCGCTTCTCCCACTGATCCGATCTATTGGGGCTCCGCTTCAACAGACTATTTCTAGTCTAGAATCGTTTCAGGCGAGTCTACAGGTGCACATTCGAGAGATGAGTCAGGAGATGGATTTGGCTGGAGGGGCATTTCACAGTGAAATGGACGCGGTTCTCAAGCGGATAAAGCAGCTCCGTGCGTGCTGTCAGCAGCAGATTTCCCTATTAGATCCTTATACTTCAGGGAGTCCGAGTTAATGAGCCGCAGCAGGGTGTCCCGAAACAAATACGGATTGTTCCGATTGTCGAACCGAAACTCGAACTCATCAAGGTAGGCAGGAAGATGCTTCACGCTGACTTTATGATAGGCACCGACAACAGACCGCTTGAAGAGCGAGAACGCGCCCTCGATCGAGTTCGTGTGGACATCGCCGCGAACCCACTCGTCAGCGGAATGGTTTACGCTCTCGTGCTTGGTTTTCTCATCGCCAATGCCTTTGTAGGCTTCGTAGTCGTCGGTATAGATGTTCTCGGCATCCGGGGCGTGCTCCTCAATGAATCCGTGAAGCGTTTCGCGATTGCGCCGCTTGCCGACCGTCAGCCGGATATTGCCATCGCGTTCGATAGCCCCGAGAACCATCGTTTTGTTCCCCGTGTATCCCCGGCCCATGCCCTTGGCCTTACCGCCGACCCAGGTCTCATCGACTTCGACGGTGCCTTCAAGGGGCTCGGTGTCGGCGTCCTTCATGGCGGCTCGGATACGATGGCAGAGATACCAAGCGGTCTTGTAGGCTACTTTCAGGGTGCGCTTGAGTTGGTTGGCCGAAATCCCTTTGCGGGATTCGCACATCAGGTAGATGGCCGCGAACCACTTGGGAAGCGGCAAGTGAGAATCATGGAAGATTGTCCCGGCGGTAACGGAGAACTGGTACCGGCATGAGTCGCAATCGAACTGTCCGCGCTTGTGGATTCGAGAGATCTTCTCGTTTTCGCATCGTGGGCACTGTATACCCTTGGGCCAGCGTAAGCCCTCAAGGTAGGAGCGGCATTTCTCTTCAGAGTGGAACCGGTCCATTAGCGTCATCAAATCGATATTTGCGGTGGAAGCCATAGCTATGACCAGAAAGAAACCAGAGAAGGATCTAACGACCGACGAAGCGATGCGGAGGATCTTCCCGAAGAAGGTACGCGAAGAACTTCACCGAGTAGCGCACGAGAAGGACGACAAAGAACTGAAAGGAAAGAAGACAACCCGATCACTAGAATAGTATACTATGGTTATAACCTTGTGTCAAGTAGATAAGTACGGTTCGAAGGACAGGAAGAAGGGGACAGTAGTCAAGGTGCCTGTCCCCTTTGGTTCCCCTGTGGTTCCCTTTGGTTCCCTGCTAGACGATATATAGTAGATGGGTATACGGTTGACTCAGGTAGCCCCAATATCTTGTGGTTTGGGGATTTTCTTGGGTTCTGTAACCGGGTGAACAATCATCTTGTAAGTCGCCGGATCCACGGCTACCGCCTGCTGGACGAGCCGATAGAAGAGTTTGCCGCGGCTTTTGGATTTGCGGCGGTTGAAACGGAAGGTGAACTCGTCCAGGTAGTAGTCCAGATGTTTGTGGCTCACGGCACCCTGATGGGTGCCCAGCAGCCAGCGCTTGAGCAGTGACATCACGCGGTGGACGCGGGGCATCCATTACGACGCGGACTGCTCCTGCCTGCTGACAACTGTGACCTGATGGACGTAGCCTTCCTTTTTCAACCCGGAGTAACCGGGCCAGCCGTCGGTATGCACCACGCTGCCCGGCTCGATGCACTCCTCCACGAAAGGCAACAGGCTCTCGCCCGAGGCATCCTCGATTCTCTTCATGCGAATCCGGCCGATACCCCGCCCATCCTCTTGAGCGGCTACTGCGATCAATGCTTTGTTTTTCAGGTTTCGGCCCCGCAGGCCCTCTTCGAGCCCGCCCCAGTAGCTTTCATCGACTTCCACCGTCCCGGCCAGCAAATCCCGTCCCGGCCGCACCATCGCGCGCCGCATTTTGTGCAGCCAGGTCCAAGCCGTTTCGTACCTGTTGAGCCCCAACACTCTTTGAAGTCCCAAAGCGCTGGCTCCGGTTTTTTGGGTGGTGACCCACCACATCGCACGAAACCACAACGGCAAAGGGCTGCGCGTGTCCTGAAAGATGGTCCCGGCGGTCACCGAGGTTTGGCGCCCACACGCAGCGCACTGCAGCAGCACTTTTCGCAAAGGCCACGACTTTCCACAACCGCAACCCGGACAGCGGAAACCGTCCGGCCAGCGCAGCCGGAACAGATACTCCCGGCAGGCCTCCTCACTGCTAAAACGGGCCTCGAATTCTGGCAGGTTCTGAGGGTAATCTTCCATCTGCCGGCATACTACATCTTGGGGCTACCTGAGTCAACCGGATACCCATCATATAGTATTTGAATGATGAAATCTCGTGTACCTGTTCTCTCCCTAGTAATCGCCTGGGCCCTCGCCTTTCCCGCAGCGTCTCAGGCCGGAGGGAGTTATGTGGAGGTGGAGTATCCACCCTCGGCCGTTCCGGGCCAGTTGCAGGTGGGGGTGAGCCATATTCTGTGGATCCCGGAGGGCGTAACTCGCTTGCGCGGGGTTATCGTTCACCAGCACGGAGCGGGCCGGAACGCGGCTATGCATGGCGCCATGGCAGCCTACGATATCCACTGGCAAGCGCTGGCGAAGAAATGGGATTGCGCGCTGCTCGGCCCTACGTATCACGTACTGAACGACGCGATTGACACAACACCGGGCGGCGCGCAGCTCTGGTTCGATCCCGGCATGGGTTCCAACAAGGCGTTTCTCAGGGCGCTGGAAGAGCTGGGGTCCAAGTCGGGCCACACGGAGTTGAGCGAGGTTCCATGGCTTTTGTGGGGCCATTCGGGCGGCGGGATCTGGTCCGATGTGATGACCGACCTGCATCCCGAGCGGGTAGTCGCGGTGTTTCTTCGCTCCGGGACGGCGTCGATGTTTCGCGGCCGGGTCTTCCCGCAACCACAGGTTCCGGCCGCCGCCTACGCGATCCCGATCCTGTCTAACCCGGGCGTCAAGGAGCAGAAGAAGGACGGGAGCGTTGGACCGTGGGAGGGCTCGAAGACCATTTTCGAGGAGTACCGCGCCAAGGGCGGGCTGATCGGTTTCGCGCCCGATCCGCGAACGGGACACGAGTGCGGCGATTCGCGATACCTGGCGATTCCGTTTTTCGACGCCGTCATGGCCATGCGCCTGCCCGTGAAAGACAGGAAGGACCAGGCGCTGCGGCCGGTCGACACATCGAAGGCGTGGCTGGCTCCGCTGATGGGCGATACGGCTCAGCCCGCAGCGGCGTACAAGGGCAATGCGAATGAGGCGGTGTGGCTGCCGAATGAAGCAGTGGCAAAGGCATGGGTGGAGTACGTGAAGACCGGCACGGTCGCCGACACAACACCGCCGCCGGCTCCGTCGCGCGTGCGCGTCTCGGCAAAGGCCGGCGACGGCGCCGAGATCACATGGGAGGCCGAAGCCGATTTCGGGAGCGGCATCGGCGGGTTCGCCATTCTGCGCGATGGGCAGGAGCTGGCGAAGCTGCCGGAGAAACCGCCGGCGAGCTCTTACGGGCGGCGACTGTTCCAAGAGATGTCATACCACGACACGCCGGAGCCGCCGGTCGCCGAAATGCGATATGTGGACCGGACGGCCAAGGCCGGCGAGAAGCATACCTACGCCGTCGTAACGATTAACAGCGCTGGACTGCGCTCGAAACCGGCGACGAAATGAATGAACAGAAGAGTAGAGTGACGAGTCTCATCAAGAAGAATGACGAGGGCGACAGTAGCTGGCATCGGTTCTAACCGAAGACGCTGCTTACAAGTCCGATGGTCCCGCTGAAAGTGGGAAAGTGAGGGAGGTGTGGCAGCCCAGAACCCAGCAACGGCATAGTGCTTACAAAAGCTTTAACCACTTAAAATCAATAGTATACAATTGATTTCTTTTAAGGCTGCTCTTTCCCCGCATGTTACTATGCGACTAGGAAGCGAAATATTCCCATGAAGAGCAACCTGAACAGGAATCGGCTTGTCCATCCCGAAGCCCAAGTCTTGCGCCGACTCCTGAGGAGCTTCGCGCTGGCAACCGCGATGCGAGAAAACCTGCGCGCCCCTCAGCCCGACGTCGTACTCGGCCCCAGCCGTGCCCCGCGGCCGGCCGTGAAACACCCGTGCAATCTTGGTCATCCCGAGCGGCTGCCGGCAAGCTGGTCGCGCCGAAAATCATCCCTGTGTCCGGCGCCGTGGCTGGGGGCGGTTTGGTGCCAACTTTCCAGTTTACATAATAAGGATCGCGCGCGTGAGCGAAAACCGCTGATTTCCGCTGGATTGCCCCGGTTTCCGCTGGCTTCCGATTATGGTCCAGATGGTTCCCACCGCAAGCGGCACCGATATTTCGGCAAGTCCGGCACACGGAAAGTTGGGTACGTCTTGGAAGGTTGGAAAATGTAGGGCGAAGACTTCAGGCGGCAAGCCATCCGCTCAGGGATTCAGGATGACCTTCGTCAGATTGGACTCCTTGGCATAGAGGCGGTCGAACATCTCGGCTCCGCGTTCTAGGGGGACAGTCGCGCTGATGATCGGCTTCACGCGGATCTTGCCTCGTCCCATGAGTTCTAGGCAGGCGGGGTAGTCGTTCGATGACGCGCATGATCCAAGGACGCTAACTTCCCTGGTCACTACTGATTGCAGCGGAAATTTCACGTCCGGAGCGATGTTGCCGATCAGCGTGACGGTGCCTCCCTTGCGGACGCAGTCGACCGCCATCCGGACCGTTGCGTCGGCCCCTACGGCTTCGACGGTGATGTCGGCTCCTAGGCCATTTGTCATCTCGATGACGGCGGCAGGGATGGACTGGTGGCTCGAGTTCAGGGTGTCGTCAGCGCCCAGTTCCCGGGCTAGAGCGAGGCGGTCGTCTTCCAAATCGACGGCGATGATGCGGCCGCAGCCGGCGGTCCTCAGGGCTTGAATCGTTAGCAGGCCGATCATGCCCGCGCCGATGACCACGGCGGTGTCGGCGAGTTGGACCGGGGTGCGGTTGACGGCATGAACCGCCACCGAGACGGGCTCGACCAGCGCCGCTTCGTCAAACGGCAGGTTGTCCGGGATGCGGTAGACGATGTGCTCGGGGACGGAGACAAATTCGGCGAAGGCGCCGTTGCGGCGGTAGTCTTCGCACGAGACGCCCAACACACGGCGCTCATCGCACAAGTTAGGTTCGCCGCGACGGCAAAAGCGGCAATGTCCGCAAGAGATCATGGAGTCGAAGGTGACACGTTCTCCCGGCCGGAAGCGGGTAGCGGCGTTTCCGATGCTGTCAATGACGCCCGAGGCCTCGTGTCCCATGATGACCGGGGGGATGCGGCGGCCGGAGCTGCCGTCGAATCCGTGTACGTCGCTGCCGCAGATGCCGCACGATTTGACGCGGATCAGGACTTCGTTGGCGGCTAGTTCGGGGACTGGGGAGTCTTGGATTTCTAGGAATTTGTAATTTTCTAGGACTAGTGCTTTCATTTGCTTGGGGTGCCTTTGGTCAGTGTAGCTTAGGTGATGGATGGAGACGCTGCCGCTGAGATGCCGCTACCGCTGCTGAGATGCCGCTGCCGCTATTGCTGAGATGCCGCTATCGCTGAGATGCCGCTGCCGCTGCCGCTCAGATGCCGCTGCCGCTATCGCTGAGATGCCGCGACTTCGATCGCTGAGCGTGGACTTCCGTCCACGCCTTCCATGAGGAGGCTCGTCATTGTCAAGGGAGGAGTGAGGAACTTTCAGCTGATGGGATGTTTGACCGGGCTTCCATCCGCACTCGTTGGTCGTCGCTGAGGACGCGGTGCTCTATGAAGTTCGATCTAGCGGCGCTGCTCTCTCTGTCTCGGCCTCTTCGGACCGGGCGTGGACTCGCAGTCGCCGCGAACTCGGTCTGTCCCTTTGCGCTGTTACGATTCCTCAACCTCCTTCAATCCGACGTTCTTCCTCAACCTCCTTCAATCCGACGTTCCTTTTTGCGCTCGGGGATTTCGCGGCTGACAGCCGCCACACGAGTGGTCGGCAGGCGGCTCGTTCCGGTTATCCCCTTTCCCTCATATAAGTCCTGCTCTCAGATCGGCCCGGAGCAGTCCAGGGCGCGCCGAGCGCGGCGAAGCGAACCCTGGACGGCGAGGACCGATCTGGAATCCTGCCAGCAGAGGGAAAGGGGTGTCAACGCCAAGTAGAAATGTCCTAATCGCTGCCAAGTAGAAATGTCCGCTTTGGGGCAGGTGGCTGGAGAGGCGATGGTAGAGTGGTTGGCGTTGAGGGCAGGGTCGCGCCTGCTCTTGATGCCCAAGGCCGAAGCGATGGAGCTGGCTCCCAAGCAATCGGCTGAAGCAGACGACCCTCTGGCCTCCCGGTCAGAGGGTTTTCTGTTCGTGACAGAGATTGCTTTGGTGAAGCTTCGGAGCGGAGGCCTTGGGCTTCGCCAACGCGACGATCGCTGGGCGCCGTTTGCCCGGCGCTCCCCATAGCGTCTTGGTTTGGCAGCGACTGCCAACTCAGCGCATCGGCCCGATGGACGCTCCGCATAGCGTCTTGGTTTGGCAGCGACTCCTAGTCCTGCGTATCGTCTCGCCGAGCGCCGGATGCCTGCGCCGCTTGCCACACAGGCGGGCTGTCTTTCAGATCGAAGTCCTTCATCCAGTCGCTGCTTCGCTTGCCGGCAGCTTTGCCGCCAGCCTTCTCGGCTGCTGCCGCAGCGGGTTCCGCCTGGGCGCTCTTGGGCTGCAGGCGCTCCGATTGGGGCTGCGCGCCGCAGCGCTTCAGCGCCAGTTCGTGCTTGCCGCAGCGCGCGGCCAGGACGCCGTCCAGGCGTCTCTCCACCCGCACTCGGCTGTTTCGCAGACCCGGCACAATCGCCTTGCGGTCGATTTGATAGCTCTTTCCCCGGAAGCGAATCGTGTAGTCGTTGGCGACCCGCCGCGTCTCGACCTGGCTCAGCGCCGAGTCCAGATCGTGCTCGGGACCTAGCTCGCGATGCGCCTCGTCGGGGTGAGCCGGCTGCACCCGCAACGTGGCGTTCCACCAGGGCAGAAACTCGCTTTCCAGGTAGGCGTTGGCCTGTTCGATCGTCGTGGCCCCGGCCACCCGCAGACCCTTCACCAGGCGGTCCTGGGCGGTGCCAAAGCTGCGCTCGACGCGGCCTTTGGCCTGCGGCGAATAGGCCGTGATCGATTCGATGTCCAGCTCCTGGAGCGCCCGCCCGATCTGCGTGGGAGGCAAGAGCTTGGGATCCTCGCCGGCGCTGTTTTTGGGCGTGTTGACAAACAGGCTGGCGCGGTCGGTGTAGAAGGCTACGGGTCGGCCGTTTTGTTCCAGATACGTCTTCAGCAAACGGCGATTCTCTTCGCCCGAGTCGTGCCGGACGAAGCGCGCCAGCAACTCGCTGCTGGCGTCGTCGATCATGCCGATCAGGTACAGCTTCTCCCCGCGTCCCTCCAGCCAGTCGTGCTCGGAGGTGTCCCATTGCACCAGCTCGCCGCGGCAACTGCGGCGGGGCCGCCACGGATGCGGGCGTCCTGACTTGCGGCGGCGGGGCTTCCACAGGCCCGCGGCGGCCATCCAGCCCCGCAGCGTTTCGCGGCCGACTTGGACGCCGTGGCGCTGCTCGAGATACTCCGCCGCCAGAGTCGGGCCAAAGCCGGCGTAGACGGGTTGGGAGAGGATTGCCACGGCTTGTTTTTCCGCCTTGGCGCTGAGCTTGCGGTTGGACGCGCGGCCCCGCGCGGCATGGACCACGGCCTGGTCGCCTTCGCTGCGAAGCTTCGCCAGCAGCCGCCTCAGATGCCGTTCGCTGAGGCCCGTCTGCTGGGCGGCCTGCTTTTGCGTGATGAGTTTTTTGTCTGCTTTGCGCAGCGCCACCAGCCGGTCGCGCTCTCGTTGTGTCATTAGTAGTTGTCCTTGCTTGCTCACCCCTCCAGGCTGACCTTGTCAATAGGACATTTCTACTTGGCACGTTTAGGACATTATCACTCGGCAGCGACACAGCAGAGGGAAAGGGGATTCGCTGCTCGTAGCGGTCTGCTAAGATTCGCATTTCTCAGCGCTAGCCTGCCGCTCGCGGGTTCGTCTGGTAAAACGGATCGAAGTCCACATCCTGACGCCACAGCAGGTGCATCAGCACAGCCAGTTTGCGCGCCACCGCCACGATCGCTTTGCGCTTCGCGCAAGGGCCGCCGCGTGCCGCCAATCCCAGTCCCCAGCGCCGCAAGTCCGAATCTTCCCCGTGATATCCCAGAATGTATTGCGAACATTGCACCAGCAGTCGCCGCAATAATCGGTCACCGCTTTTGGTAATACTCAACTGCGGTGAGCGTTCGCCCGAGTCGCGGCGCTGGGGCCGCAGCCCCATCCGGGGCCCGGCGTCTCGACTGCTCCCGAGCCGCTGCGGATCGTTGTCCAGATTCAACACGAATGCCAGCGAGGTGATCGGTCCCACTCCGCGGATCGAGCGTAAACCTTGCGTGGCGGGATATTTTTCCTCCGCCAGCTTCTCGATATGTTTGTCATAGCGGAGGATTGCGGCGCTGACGTGTTGGATCACCTCGAGCAACGGCTCGAGCGCGACACGCAGCTCGTCGGGCAACTGGGGACTGGCTTTCTTTACGAAGGCCGCGCTGCTCGAAGCCGGCAAGCGGCCCCCGAAACTCTTCACGGTGCCGCGCACGCTGTTGATCAGTTTCGTGCGTGTCTCGACCAGGGTTTCCCGCGCTTTCAGCACGGCGCGGTCGCATTGGATGGCCAGCGAACGGGGCTCGACGGCGTTCAGCATCTCGGGCATCCGCAGCCCCAACTCGGCCAGCCGTTCGGCGTCGCTGCGATCGTCCTTCGACAGCGATTGGGTGATCAGCGCCAGGCGGTGCGTGTCGGCCATCAGCGGCTCGTGCCCCAGCCGCTCGAGCAAGCGGTAGATCCAGTTGGCGTGGCAGCCGGCTTCGAGCACCACCCGCATCGCGGCCCAGTCGCCGAAGTAGCGCTCGAACGCTGCCGGCGAGGTGCTCAGCTTCTTGCGCTCGACGATGTTGCCGTCCAGATCGATCAAGCAGACATGGCTGTGCTTATCGCCCAGATCCACCCCGGCTACGACGTTTAGGCCTTGTTCGATCATCTTTTGCTTCGACACTTCTCTGAAAGTTTTGCTATTGTTTTTCACCTGAATTATGCACTGCCGGTGCACCTGGTGAGGGCTGAGCCGCCAGGAACCATTTGGGGACCCCCGAAAACATGGGGTAAAAAGGTAGGCTGGCAAAGATTTCAGCTTCGCCAGTCAACCCCAAGGAGGTCACCCAAATGGTTACCAAACGAAAACAGCATAGCTCCCGAAGGCCCGTCAAACAAGGCCCCGGCGCGAGGGCCCCGCGGCCCAATAAAATCGGGGCTGCCACGCCCTATCACTTCCGTGGCAAGAATCTGACTCCCTACGGCGGCTTGCTGCCCGTCGCCACCCTGCTCGAAAAACTCGGCTTCCAAGCGCTGCTGGAAGAAACCCTCACGACCAAACGGATCACCCGAGCCATGAGCCCCTACCAGTTCGTGCTGGCCCTCGTGCTCGGCCTCTATGTCGGCTTTGCGCGGCTCAACCAACTCCGCTTCATCGCTCGCGACCCCATCCTGACCGGCATCTTGCAAGTGACGCGTCTGCCGCCGCAGTCCACGCTGTGGCGCTTTCTGGCCTCGCTGCACCTCAACGTGGCGAAGCAGATCCTTTCCATTCAGCGCCAGCTGCGGGAACGAGTCTGGGCCGCGGCCCACGTGAAGTTGGAGACGGTGACGCTGGACACCGACACCACCGTGCATACCCTCTACGGCCGCCAGATGGGCGGGCGCAAGAGCTACAACCCCAAGAACAAGGGCAAGCGCAGCTACCAGCCGATACTGACCTTCCTGGCCGAGACGCGCGAATACCTGATGGGCGGGTTGCGCAACGGCGACCGGCCCACGGGCCGACAGATCGCCGCCCACCTCGGGAGCGCTTTCCGGACTTTGCCGGGCGGCGTGAAGAAAATCCTGGCGCGGGCCGATTCCGGCTTTTATTGCTGGGAGGCGGTGGAGGCCTATGAAAAGGCGGCTTGTCAGTTCGTCATCGTGGCGCGCAAAACGCGGCGCCTGGTCGAGCGCTTGCAGCAAGCAGAATGGAAACCCTCCCCCCGCTCCGACGCGGACGCGGAATGCGAATTCCTCTACCAACCGCAAGGCTGGGCGCGGGCCTGCCGTTTCCTGGCGCTGCGTTACGAAAACGAGCCCAAGGCCGGCGCGGCCGAGCAATACCAGTTGTTCGCCACCAGCGCTTACACCTACCGCGTGTTTGTCACCAATCTGGCCGAGCCGATCGCGGCGGTGGTGTGGTTTTACAATCAGCGCGCCGGAGCCGAGAACCTGATCAAGGAGGCCAACAACGACGCCGGGCTGGCGGCCCATCCCTCGCGCCGCTTTGACATGAACCGCAATCACTTTCAGTTGGCCATGCTGGCCTACAATCGCAACTGCTGGCTGCTGCTGTTCAACCGCGAAGCCCAGGCCAGCGTGGAGACGCTGCGGCACACCACCCTGGCGACGGCGCGGCTGCGTTTTCTGTTCGTGGCGGCCAAGATCTGGCGGCACGCCGGCAGAACGGGTGTCAGCTACAGCGATCATTATCAGGAAAAGGGCCTGTTTGAACGGCTGATGCGACGGCTGCGGGCGATGGGATCGAGCTTGGCGCCGGTGGTGGAGGGTGCGCTGAGCTGAGGGGCACTCCATGCATAAAATTTCATGCACTCGCCGCAACGTACTGGGAACACGCCGCTTGCCAGCCCGCTTTTGCCCTGCCGGGATCAGGAGGCGGCTCAAACGGGGAGGGAAACAGCAGAAAAGACGACTTGCGAAATCACTGAGTTGACACGAGTGCCGCTATCGCCACAACTCCATCGACGATGGCTACGCCGAATCTGTGCATAATTCAGGTTTCATGGCTCGTCATCTCCTTTTTTTCTTAGTGGAAAAAACCTGGGATCGCCACCGCAGGCGGCGAAGCCCGTTTGGGGAGTTTAGCTCACTCCCCGGATGACGAGCCTCCTCATTTCATCTCTGTCGGGTCATGTGGAATTTTCTGGCGCAATTCGCTGACCCGTCACTTGCGTTCGGGGCTTCCATGAGAAGGTAGGTCGCTGTCAAGGGCAATGCTGTCGGTGAGGCGTTAGCCCGGTTGCCGGACTCTGTCCCGATCGCCGCTGGGTTGCGCCAGCGTTGACCGGGCTTCCATCCGCACTGTTTGTTACGTCCATTCCCGGACGTTGTGCTGGTTGAGGTCCTGTCTTTTCGGCGCTGCTTTCTCTGTGCCGGCCTGGGCAGGAAAGCTCTCGCCTCCCCACGCGGCCTGCCCGGAACGCGCGTCACCGTGACACGGTCTCGACTCTCTGGCTGCTGCCTCTCCGTAGTTGCCCAATCTTGCCCTTTCCTTCCTTCAACAGAAATCCTTTGGCTACGCGATGCCCGTCAGGGCCAGCGTGCCAGAAGAACAACCCTGCTACCTACCGCCCTGCTGCCGCGGTGGCCGCAGTGGCTACAGTTGTCTCGGCCGGTTCACCGTTGGGGAAGGGCTGCCAAGCTTTGTCCTTCGCCCACATCGCATGCGGTAGTGCGGCCTAAAGTGTGTAAAGGAGAAAAGCGGAGGGAACCGGCTGAAGCTTCTGAGTGGTAGAAAGTAAGCGACAACAAACTTCAACCCTCAGGGAGGAACAACCGCCATGTTGAACATAACATTGGAAGAAGTATCAGACAACAAGAAGGGGCTGCTGAAGCCAGGCCAGAAACGATCGCTCAAGCGCTATCTGCTTGAGAAGGTACAACATTGGATCAACAGCTTGCTGGAAGCCGAGCGGGACGAGTTTCTGGGGCGCGATCGGCACCAGCGACTGGATCAGAACAAAGACAACTACCGCAACGGCTACCGGCCACACAAGTTGAACTTGTTGGGGCTGGGAGGGATCGAGTTGCGGCTGCCGCGTGACCGCAAGGGTGAGTTTCATTCGGCGTGGTTGCCCGAACGCAAAGGACAAGACGGGGAGTTGGAAGCGTTCTTGGCCGAGGCCTTTCTGGCCGGGCTGTCGACCCGCGATCTGGCCCGCATCTCGGAGAGACACCTCGGGCACAAGTACGATTCCAAACAAGTATCACGTATCGTGGCGCGAGCGACCGAAGATTTAGAGGCTTGGCGGCAGCGCGCGCTCGACGCCACCGTCTACAAGTTTCTCTACATCGATGGAACGAACTTTCGGGTGCGCATCAACGGGCATGTCAGCCGCCAAAGCTTCTGTGCCGTGCTGGGCGTAAGCGAAGAGAACGAATGCTTCGAAGTGTTGGCCCTCGAGATGGGCGATCGCGAAAAGGCGGATTTGTGGGAGAGTGTGTTCCGCCATCTGCGGGAGCGCGGGCTGCGGCACGAAGCGGTGGAGTTGGGCGTCATGGACGGCCTGCCCGGCCTGCAGGAGTTGTTCATCCGCTGTTTCCCGCGGGGGGCAGACACAACGCTGTCAGAAGCACGCCAAGGCCAACGCCTGCCGGCGGGTGCGCAAGCGCGAACGAGAAGAGTTTTCCAAAGACCTCAACAAGGTTTTCTATGCTCCGCGGAAAAGCCAAGCGCGAGCAGCCTTTCATGAATTGAAGGCCAAGTGGAACGAGTCGTTTCCCAGTGCCGTGGCGGTGATCGAGAAGGATCTGGATGCCTTGCTGCGATTCTTTCAGTTTGACCCGACCTACTGGACGGTCTTGCGAACGACCAATCCGATTGAACGTTTAAACAAGGAGTTTAAGAGAAGGACGCGGGCGATGGAAGTCACCGGAGGAGAAATCTCAACTTATCGCTGTTTAGTCTACGTCGCCCAAACCATGGAGTACCGCTGGAGCTTTCATCCCCTCTCTCAGTGGACCTTCATTTACACACAAAATGCCGCTTGACATCGCATGCAGCACGACCGCCAGCTTGCGCGCCACCGCCACCACCGCTCGCCGCTTGGCCCGCTTCTTGCCCCGCGCCGCCAACCCCAATCCCCAGCTCCGCAAGTCCGATTCCAGACCAAAAGGTCCTATTATCCTTTGGGACGACTGCACCAGCAGCAGCCGTAGCATCGGGTTCCCCGCCTTCGTGATGCTCAACTCCGGCGACGACTCCCCCGAGTCCCGCTGCTTAGGACGGCAGCCGACCACCGCTCCCATCTGCCGCGACCGCTTCACCCGCCCGACGTCGTTGTTCAACTCCAGTACGTAAGCCAGGCTCGTCAGCGGCCCCACCCCGTCGACGCTGCGCAGCAACTGCGTGGCCGGATATTGTTCCTTCCCCAGTTTTTCAATGCGCCGGTCCAGCTCGTTGATCTCTCTGCTCAGCTCCACAATGATCCGCGCCATGGGCTCGAGAATCGTCCGCAACACGTCCGGACATTCCCGCACCCTGGCGACCCACTGCATCATGCCGCACTGCCCGAAACGGATGCCGTGCGTTTTGGCGATGCCCCGCACGCTGTTGACGAGTTTGGTGCGGGCTTCGACCATCGTTTCGCGTCCCCGCAGCCAACTGCGATGCTGCTCGACGTGCTCGTCGCGCGCGGCGACCGGTGCTAGCAAGTCCGGGTTGCTGCGGCCCAACTCGGCCAACCAGTAGGCGTCGTTGCGGTCGTTTTTGGCGTCGGACTGGCTGATCAGCCGCAACTGCCGGGCGTCGGCCACCAGCACTTCGTGGCCCAACCCAGCGATCAGGCGGCGCATCCAGTTGGTGTGCCCGCCGGTCTCGAGCACCACTCGCAGCCGTGGCCAGGAGCGGAAATATTTCTCGATGGCGGCGGGACGGGTCGGGATCTGGACCTCCTCGATCAACTCGCCGTCGAGGCCAACCAAGCGTACGTAGCTGCGCTTGTCTCCGATGTCGACTCCCGCCACGGCGCTGATTTCGTTGCTTTGTTGCATGCGCTGGCGCTCAGCTTCCAACTGCTGGGCGAATTGTATTTGCTCTTTGCAGGCTTGCGGCTGGGGTTTGGCCTGCTGCGTACTGTGCTGTTTGCTCTGCTGGGAGTTACTCTGCTGTGATTTGCTATTCTTCTTCATGGCTGGTCGCCTCCTTTGTTTGAGAATCAAAGTTCCGCAGCACGTTCTTGTTTGAAGCGCGTGCTCCTGCCGAAAGCTTAGCGCTCTCGGTTCTCGGCGACCAGCCTTCTCATCTCATCTCTGTTCGGGCGCTGGGGCTAGGCGGAGGCGCCGGCCTAGGCGGTAGGCGGGAGAAGCGTAGAGCAGGGCTAGTTGCTTGCTTGCTTGCTCGAGTTCACCGTCAAGGCGCTGCGCCCACTCGGTTCGTTCGATGACGCGGTTTTCGGCGTCGTCGAGTAGGGCGATGCACTTCTTCAGTTCTTGCTCAATGCCGCGGTAGTTGTCCCACGCTTGCTTGAGTTCAGCGTCTAGTTTCTCCGCCCATTCAGTGCGCTTTTGCAGCTCCTGGCTGTAGGCGGCTTCGAGTTGCTCGGCCCACTGGGTTTTCTGTTCGTTCTGCTGTTCGAGTTCGGCAATGGTTTGCTGGGCTAGCTTCTGCTCACGGCGGTACTCTTCGTCGAGCTGCTTCAGCTCACTTGTCGTTTCGGCCAGCCACTTTTCTTTCTGTTTGATTTTGTCATCGAGGAGATCGATATGATGCTCGCGTTCTCGTAGAACGTTGCCAGACTCGGGCAGATAAACAAACGCGGGAGAGCCGAACAAGGGCTGCTTCGAGCACGCCGCGAGGAAGAAATGAGCCTCCTCTGGCTTGTGCGAGTTCGATTCCAGGATGGTTCGGACACCTTGGACATTCAGTGGCGTGAAGGTGATGGCGTTGCTGTGGTTCTCCAAGAAAACCGTGACGTGGGGAAAGAACTTTTGCAGCTCGCTCTGGAATTCTTGATAGTCAAATTCGTGGACGTGAAAAAGATTCGGTTCGGTGCGAGTCTCCCCGTAGTAAAGGCGGTTGGGAGTGGAGACGATGAGCTGGCCCGACGGCTCGAGAACGCGCTCGACCTCGGTCAGAAACCCCGGCCAGTTTTCTAAGTGTTCGATCACTTCGAACGCGACGACAACATCGAACGACCCTGATCGGAAGGGAAGTAACATCCCCCTGCGCAAAGCGGACACCCGCGGGCTCATACTGGCCGCGGACTTGGCGCAGCGGATCAAATGCGTTGTCGAGCGCGAAAACGTCTTGAGCGCGGCGGGCCAGGCGGGCCGACCCATAGGCGAGGCCGCAACCGGCGTCCAGTACGCGCTTCTGACCGACGAGGGCTTCGGCGAAACAGTACCGCGCCAGATGCTCGTTCATGAGATCCGGGTCGGTTTGACCGGGGACAACGCGCTCACCGGTGAACTCGATCATGAACTCATCTTCCGGCCGATGATTGCGTAGTCGAGACCACCGAAGAACCTGCTCCGGAAACCGCTCAGCGCTTCCAGTTGGTCCATCGCGGCAATTTCGGGGAAGACTTCGGCCGCCGGATTTAGCTCATGGGTTTCGATCTCCGTGAATCCGGCTTCCTGCAGATAGAAATCGAGCTGTTGGCCTGGCACCGGTTTCTGGTGGGTTGGGTCCAGATAGAAGTCACCGGCGAAAATGGCGAGGCAGCCGGGGTTTGGCGTTTCAATAGCGAGCAGCCCTCTAGGCTTGAGTTTCTGTGCGGCTAGGTTCACCAAGTGAGGAAGACTTTCAGGCGTCAGGTGTTCGACGACATGGGCGCAGAAAAGGCCATCGAAGGATTCGTCAAGCTGGTTGCTCAGGAATTCGAAGATGTCGCTTTGGTGGGCTTCGATGCTTTTCGCCCGGCATGCGTTGATGGCGTCTGGATTGAGGTCGACGCCGACGCCGGTGACGCCGTTCTCTTTCAGGAGTTCGAGGAATTCGCCCCTGCCGCAACCGAGGTCCACGACGCGGCGGCAATTCTTGAAGTAGGGAGCATAGAAGAGCTGACGCTCGCGGATGGTGGCTTCCGAACCGCGAAATCTTTCTTCAAAGTTGACGTAGTCGAACGCTGCGGGGCCAGGCGAGGCAGCCGACTGAGCAGACGCCAGCGAGCTTACCGGACCCGCGGGTTTAGCAAACGGCGGCGGGGCCTGGGGAGCCGCTTCGATCAGTGCTTCGGGACTAGCGCTCAGGCGTTGCCGGATCAACTTCAGTTCGGTGTGAATCAGCTTTTCCTGCTCAGCTTTCAGCTTCGCCAGGTCGGACCAAAACTGTTTCTGAATTCGCTCCATTGAAGTATCGAGAGTGTTGTGTATTTCCTCCAGTGAAGTATTGACGGTGCTCTGTATTTCCTCCGCCGAAGTCTTGAGGGCTTCCAGATAGTTCTGGTGCATCTCCAGATGAGCGCTCTCCCGTGCGCGGGCTCTCTCTTCAAGACTTCGAAGACTGTGAAGCAGGTCGATTTCGGCCTTGGTGAGTTTCTCCTCCCAGGCGGGCCGCCACTCGTTCCAGTGGTGGAGCATGTCGGCAGTTTCTTTGGCCAGCCGCAGCAACTGGTGGTTCTGCTCGATGGACGCTTCGAGATTGGCGTCCATGTAGCGCACGACAGCTTGATTGAAGTGCACCTGGTCGCGCACGAACCAATCAAGCGCCCGGGCAATTTTGCACTTAATCGCCTGCGCGGCGTTGTTAAGCACCCCGGGTGGGCGGGGGTTGACCGTGCCGATCGAAGCCGATTTGCCCTCGGCTGCATCCCTGGCGTGGCCCAGCGGATCGAGCGTCGGCAGGGAGAAATCGGGAAGCTCGTCGACCTGCTTCTCATAGCGGCCGCGGACCCGCTCCCGGATCTCACGCACGACCTCGTTGACCTGCTCTGCGGTCATATCTCTATACCTTAACAAGGTTGCCGCGCAACACTTTCTTGATGTTGCACGAACGAATAGGCCTTTCCCCGACGGCTCCCTGAAGGTTCGGGCAACATTCCGCCGAAGCTCGGTTCGGTCCCGGCGGAGTGGTGATTTTCTAGTGGGAATATATCGGGATCAGGGCGCGTTTCAACTGATAGAATGGGGCTTCGCCGGTTCAGGGAGACGGGACAACGATGGCTGAAGCGAGTGGCGGATCGATCGAGAATTCCGTGAAAGACCTGTCCGAGAGAAAGCCTCACGTGGTCTGGGAGAAGGTCCTCGAACACGGAGAACTGCCCGACGGCCGCGTAAAGCCGGTCACCTGTCACCGCCGCACCGTGTGTATGACGCACCACGAGGGCGGCTACCACGCACTCGACAATAAGTGCCCCCACCAGGGCGGTCCTCTCGGCGAAGGCTCGATCGAAAAAGGCTATCTCCGCTGCCCCTGGCATGGCTGGGATTTCCACCCCGCAACGGGCAAGCCGCCGGGCGGCTATGACGACGGCATCCCGACCTATGCAGTCGAAACGCGCGACGACGGCATTTACGTCGGCTTCGAGGAAGAGCGTCCGCACGAGAAGACGGCGTCGGACGTGATGACGGAAACCATGGTGAACTGGGGAGTTCGCCACGTATTCGGGATGGTCGGGCACTCAAACCTAGGGCTCGCCGACGCGCTCCGGATGCAAGAGGAAGCCGGCAAGCTGAACTTCTACGGCATTCGCCACGAGGGGGCGGCGGCCTTCGCGGCGTCGGCATACGGGAAGCTGACCGGGCGTCCCTCGGCCTGTTTGACGATCGCCGGCCCGGGGGCGACAAACCTGCTTACGGGGATGTGGGACGCCAACGTCGACCGCTCCCCGGTGCTCGCGCTGACCGGTCAGGTTGACACGCAAGTGCTCGGACCAGGCGCATTCCAGGAGGTCGATCTCCAAGCCGCGTTCGGCAAAGTCGCGCAATGGAGTCAGTCGGTTTTGCATTCCAGCAAACACGCCGAATTGATGAACTTAGCGTGCAAAAGCGCCATCCTAAACCGCGGAGTTTCTCACCTGATTTTCCCCGATGAGGTACAGAACCTGAAGGTCGGGGATGCCAAAGCGAGCGGGCCCCAAGGCCGAATTACCCCGCTCGAGATCACGCCGCCGCGCGAGTCGCTCGATAACGCGGTTGAGCTTCTTCGCGGCTCGAAGCGTCCGGTGATCGTCGTCGGTCACGGCGCGCGCTTCAACATGCCGTCGATCACCGAGCTGGCGGAAATGCTCAACGCGCCGGTGATTAAAACCTTTAAGGGCAAGGGTTTGATTTCCGATCAGCATCCTCTGGCGGGCGGTGTCTTGGGACGCAGCGGCACTCCGATCGCGAGCTGGGCCATGAACGAGTGCGATCTGCTGCTCGTCTTTGGCGCGAGCTTCAGCAATCACACAGGAATTACGCCCAAGAAGCCGACCATCCAGGTCGATTTCGACGCCATGACGCTGGGTAAATTTCACGCTATCGATGTTCCCTTGTGGGGCGAAATCGGAATCACGGCGGGGCTGCTCAAGGAGCGGTTGGTAGGCACGACGGACACAGTCGATCAGCGGCCCGACATGGCCGAGCGCTGGCAAATCTGGCGCCGTGAAAAGGAACGCCGCACCGAAGACGAACGCGGCCGTGGCATTAACTCCGCCTCTATTTTCGAGGCCATGACGCGCCAGGTCCCCGAAGACGCCATCATCGCCGTCGATGTCGGCAATAATACCTACTCCTTCGGACGCTACTTTGAGTGCACGCGGCAGGCGGTTCTGATGTCGGGTTATTTGGGGTCCATTGGATTTTCCTACCCGGCGGCCATGGGGGCCTGGGCCGCAACCCAGGAAGACGATCCGCGCTTCAAGGGACGTCCAGTAGTCGCGGTCTCGGGAGACGGCGGGTTTGGTCAATACATGGGCGAGATTCTTACCGCCGTCAAATACAAGATGAATATTACGCACGTGCTCGTGCATAACGACGAGCTGGGCAAGATTTCCAAGGAGCAGAGGTCAGGCAATTGGAATGTTTGGAAGACGTCGTTGCATAATCCGAATTTCGCCAACTACGCGAATCTCTGCGGCGGACTCGGTATCCGTGTCACAAAAAAGGAAGAGCTCGACGACGCGATCGCCAAGGCACTAGAGTACGACGGGCCCAGCATGATAGAGGTGATGGCCGACGCCGATCTTGTCTAGAAAAGTTCGCTAGGAACAACAGAGGCGCGGACGGAAGTCCGCGCTCCGCGGCGTAGAAGGCGGTTTGCAGCGCCCGAGAACTTTGCAGTGTCCGAGAACACTGCAGCGCCCGAGAACCCTGCAGCGCACCCAGGCCACCAACCGGTGTGTGAGAAAGCCAAGCCGTAAGCCGCGAGCCCCGGGTCAGCCCCGAGCCAGCCACCCCCAAGCCACCAACGCACAGGAGAAAGCAAAAATGCCAACCACCGACACCGTCACCAGCCAAAAAGTGAAAGTCGCCACCTGGAGCCAACTAGAAGACCGCAAACCCGCCTACGCCCTAGTAGCCAATGTCGATCTCGTCGTCCTCCGCTTCGACGACCAGGTCTCGGTGCTCTACGGCCGTTGTCTCCACCGCGGCGCCCTGCTGGCGGACGGCTCGATCACCGGGCAAAACCTCATCTGCGGCGTCCACGGCTGGGACTATCGCTGGGACTCGGGCATCAGCGAATACAAGAACACCGAAGCCCTCCCGAAGTTCAACGCCTGGGTCGATGCCGACGACGACGCGGTTTATGTGGACGAGTTCGAAATTCGTGCCTGGGAGCAGGACAACCCGCAGCCCTACAATCGCGACAGCTACCAGGGGCTATACGCCGACGTCCACGGCACCCCCGAGGAACCCCACAACCACTACGTCCAAGAGCTGGCGAAGAACGGTTTGAAGAACTTTGGACACCACGGCCAGATGTCAGCCATGGGTGTAGCCCTGACCGACTTGCCCCGCTGGGACGATATCCAAATCCTGACCGGCCAGCTCGCCCGCAAGCCGTTGCTTGACGATGACCCGGTGGGCTCCGAGTTGTGCATCGGCCCCAACGCAAAAAAGCCGCTGACCCTCGACATCCCGCTATTCGTCAGCGATATGAGCTTCGGTGCATTGAGCAAGGAAGCCAAGACCGCTCTCTCGAAAGGCGCGGAGATGGCCGGCACCGGAATTTGCTCCGGCGAAGGCGGAATGCTGCCCGCCGAGCAAGAGAACAATTCGCGCTATTTTTACGAGCTAGCGTCAGCGCGCTTTGGCTGGAGCCTCGACAAAGTCGCGCGCTGCCAAGCCTTCCATTTCAAAGGAGGGCAGGGAGCCAAGACAGGCACCGGCGGCCACCTTCCGGGCAATGAGGTCAGTCCCGAGATCGCCGAAGTCCGGGGCCTCAAGGCCGGAGAGGCGGCGATCAGCCCAGCGACGTTTCCTGATCTTGAGTCGCCGGCCGACTATCGCAAGATTGCCGACGAAGTTCGCGACGTGACGGGAGGGGTTCCCGTTGGCTTCAAGATATCGGCGCAGCATGTCGAAATTGACATCGACTTCGCGCTGAAAGTTGGCGTGGACTACATCATTCTCGATGGCCGGGGAGGAGCCACCGGAGCCGCCCCGATCATTTTCAAGAACAACATATCCGTTCCCACGATGGCTTCCCTAGCGCGAGCCCGCCGCCACCTCGACATGCGCGGACGAAGCGACGTGACGCTGATCATCACCGGGGGCCTGCGAAGCGAGTCGGACTTCGTCAAAGCCATGGCTCTTGGGGCCGACGGCGTCGCCGTGGCGAACGCGGCCATCCAGGCCATCGGTTGCCTAGGCATGCGCGCCTGCCACACAAACAATTGCCCCGTAGGCATCGCCACCCAGCGCGAGGACCTCCGTGCCCGCCTAATCGTCGAGCAATCCGCCCAGCAGCTCAAAAACTACTTCGAGGCCACGGTCGATCTGATGAAGATCTTGGCCAGGGCGTGCGGCCACAGCCATCTCCGACAATTGAGCCGCGACGACTTGACGACCTGGAAACGCGACGTGGCCTATCTGACCGGCATTGCTTATGCCGGGGTGGTGCCGCTGTAGCTGCGTGGAAGGTCCTAGCCTTGCCGCTGCCTTTCGGATTAGACGAGTAAAGATTCTTTATTCGGGCTCCGTCCCCGAACTCCCCCCCCGAACTCCCCCTGCTACGCGGACTTCTTGTGTGCCAGCGAGCTCGTGCCGGAGCACATCCGTCAGAACTGCTATTACCCCAAGCCGTACGCGACTTGCCCGTAAGTCGGTGCTAAATCACCTGGAAACGGCCGTTTGCGCTCCGCGATCCTCCAAAGTTGTTACAATTGCAGCCGAAACTAGAGAGAACGGCACGGTGTTCTGCCGGAGTTGAGACGGGGTGGTAACGTTGCCCCGGGATCTATCATCGAAATCGCGTGAGGCGTGGCCCCGTTTGGCGGCGCCGTGGCCTACAAAGGATGGCCCGTTTTTCGCATCGATGACTTCATGAGTCAAGTAGCCACGATGGACAGCCGGATCGCACAGATCGAGCAGTTGATCGAAGAGGGAGAGAAGTTCACGCCTCAGAACTTCTGCTATCCCACCGAGCACGGAAGTGAGTTTGGCGGTGGAGACACGCCCGAATGGCTCGCTTGGAAGACTCGCGTGTTCAACCTCGCCAAGAGTCTCGGCTCAGATGGTTCGCCGGCACTCAAGCTCGCCACTACCGCCCTGGGCGTAAGGACCGACGGCTACCACCTCATCCAGTTCGAACGCGCGCTCGGGTCTTTGAAGATGGCGCTAGACCTACTCCTGTCCGCGACCAAAGACGACGCCTATGGCGAGCTCCGACAGACGACGTCACGAAGCGCAATACCTACGCTTTCGAACAGAGTGTTCGTGGTGCATGGGCATGACAGCGCCCTAAAAACCGACGTCGAGAGGTTCTTGCACCAAATCGGATTAGATCCTGTCGTGCTCCACCGCCAGCCAGACCAAGGGCAGACGCTCATTGAGAAGTTTGAGCAGCACAGCGATGTCGGATACGCCATCATACTTCTGACGCCGGACGAGTTCGCCTACACCGCCGACAAAAAAACACTACCGGCCGAGCAGAGAGCGACCGAATCGCGAGCACGGCCAAACGTCATCTTCGAGTTTGGATACTTCGTCGGCAGATTGGGACGGAAACGAGTGTGCTGCTTGCATAAGGGCGATGTCGTCTTGCCGAGTGATCTGCACGGACTCCTGTACAAGAAGGTCGATGACTCCCTAGACAGCCAGGCGTACGGGCTCATTCGTGAGCTAAAGAGTGCAGGTTACCAGCTCAAGATCTGATACCGAGCCGGCCACCCCTCGATCAGCAAGAAGGATCCGGGCGAGCGGTTCGGAAAGGCGGAATCAGAGTTCTGGCGAAGAGACGGCGTGAAACACTTTGGCCCCGTTTGCCCGCGGCTTACGCGCTTCTTATTAGGAGGATTCTCTATGTCCAAGACGCCGGTTGCACTACTCATCTGCACCCTTATCGCATTTAGCGCAATGTCGGCTGCTGAGCCCGACAAAGCCATCCGCCCCGACCTACTCACGGACGCTTACATCCCGTTGGTGATCATCGGTGAAGGGTGGTCGCAACAAATCGTCATCCAGAACATCGACGAAGAAGAGTCGGTGACCGGCACTCTGAAGTTCTTCACCGCTCAAGGCGATCCGTGGCAGGTGGATCTGATTGACGGACGCGGTCGATCGGACACGTTCTTCGTTACGCTGCTGCCGCGCCAAATGGCAATTTACGAAACCGCCGTTCGATTCAACCCCCAAACCCTCGGCTACGCGCACATCGACGGCGATTGTTGCCCCCGTACGCTGGTCCAAACGATCTTCCGACGTCAGGAGTCGGGCCGGCCGGACCTGATGACATCTCTGGCGGTCGAAGACGATACGGTACGGAGCGTTCATTTGATGTTCGACAATCGCGGCGGCAAGTTCGCCGGCGTGGGAATCCTGAACACCGATACATGCTTCAGTTTCAGTTGCGAGCAGATTTACGACATCGTGTTTCGCGACGAGAACGGAAACACGTTTCACCGGGCCAGCAGAACCCCGCGCAACGAGACTCTTTGGTGGTTCAGTTTGGACGCTGAATTTCCACAGGTTAGAGGGCGACTCGGCACCATGGAAGTGAAGAGCGGCGATCCCGATAGCGAATTTATACGCGCCGTGGGCTTCAGTCTGCAGTTCGCTCCGAATGGGGCATTCACTGCGGTGATGACCGGCGAGAGGTAGCCCCAAAAGGCCGGCGAGGCCCCGAAGCTCGTGACGAAGGCCCAGTTCGGGCTGCCATGAAATCCTGCCGTCCAAAAATATTTGAGCTACCGATTCCGTTCGGCACCGTCTTTATAAGCGAACGGAGGTTTTCAGATGAATAACGAAGTCGACGAGCTAGACACTGTCCAAGAAGAGGATCAAGAAGGGATCTCAGACGAAGTTAAGAAAGTCCTTGACCAATTCCTGATACGGTTTACCGGGTTTACTCACCCGTTGGACGAGGAGCGATGGGCTGACTTCGTAGTAGCTGCTCATCGTGCCAATGAGGATATAGCAGAAGTGCAACTAGAGGAAGCCCTGGGCAGCCGGCCGCCGAGCGAGGAATGGAAGGAAGGATGGGTTGAGAAATACCGCTGGGGGCGAATCCTGTTGGCAAGGAACGACCAGCTTTGAGCGCGCCGCGCAGCATGGGCTTCGTGGGATTGGGGTGGGGCGTAGTCGGCAAGCCGAGCTCGCAACGTATCACAACTGGCGGAAGTGATTGTAGGGATGGGCGGCTCCGGGATGGACTGGAGCGTCGTGGTCGAAGAACCCGCTCCGTAGCGTTGATCGACGGCCCGGCCGGGGCGCTGCGTCCGATTGTCGAGCAATGAATACAAATGCCAAGTGATGAAGAGTACGTTGGAAGAAAGGGCGAGGCGCTGTGGGACCATGCCAACCGCATCGCGGTCCTGGCGCTCGCTGAATCCACGGTCCGACTACTGGATAGCGACAAACCAGCCGGCGCGAAGGAGGCGGGCCACTACTTCGGGGCCTATCAGCAGAGCTTCACGAAGACGCGTAGCGCGCTTCTAGATCTCTTCCGTGCAAGAGCGGAGATGCATCGAGTAATTCACTGGGAACCGACAGGCGCCGGGAGGTACAGGACACAACCGATTACCGAATCCGATACGGAGACCATTAGCGCCCTGAGCGAAGCCGCAGCCCGGTTTGTCTCGTTCGTTGTTTCCTGGCAGCCAGTGATGGACTCAATTGCCGCGCACGTTGCGACCGTCATGGCGCCCCGGGGACCGAAGTTGCCGACGGATATGCTTCGAAGCGCAAAGGCTGCGGCTATCGAAAAACTGCCAGACTCAGCAAGCAGTCTGAAGTAAGGTTCTGACCGAGCAAGCCGAGTGGTATACCGCGGATGTTCGAATACTACGCAATTACTTCGTTCACAATCACCGGATAGCCCATTTGCTGCCCGAGGCGGGATCCGAGAGGACCGTGGTCACGATCAAGAAGCTCGATCATGACGAGACGACCGATAAGTTCGACCTAGACCAGTTCATCAATTGGACATTCGGGCACTTTCTACTTTTCGTCGTCGCGCTCGACGAGGGGCTTCGCGAAGCCCAGACTTTGGGGCGGCAGTGACGGGCGGGCGGGATCGGGGTGGTTCAAGGTCCACCCGCGCCAAGTCTACCCGAGTTTCACGTATCGCGGGAGCTCGCGACCTCACAACTGGCGGAAGTAGATTGGCGGACCATTGGCGGAGTTGTTGTGGAAAAAGAAGGCCGAGGTGGTTAGAAATATAGGAGGAAAATCATGATTATTAGAAGATTCGTATTTTCGTTTATCTTGGTGTTGGTAGTCGCGGTCGGCACGTTATCGGCGGCCCAGCCGAGTAAAGATCTCATCGTCGAAACAATCAACGGCATCCGGTACTGTGACGAATTTGCGTCTCTCCAGGCGTGTCACGATGATCTACCTACCACTGGCGGGAAGATGGTGATACCCGCTGGTACGTACACATTGACCGCTGAACTGCTAATTTCGAAGTCAAATGTTCATATAGAGTGTGCTGGAGTCGGAAATACCATCATCGAACGCAACGGTATGCCAAGCACCGATTCGGTGATCCAGATCGACGGCAGTCATGTGGCTGTTACGGGCTGCACATTCGACGGGCGCTCTGAGAGCACGACAAAAGCCACCGTCAATCTTAACGGCATCAGTACTCGATTTGAACACAACCAAGTCCTTGGGAATGACCACATAGCCGTCGGTATCAGCAAAGACGACGCATCTGTCATAGACAACGAGATCACCGGGCAGGCGAGCGCGACCCAGGGGAGTTCCGGCATTTGGTGTGCCGCCGATTCCATCGACCGTGTCCTCATCAAAGCTAATCGGATCTCAGACCAAATGCTAGCAGCACTCCAATGTGTGGGAAACGACATTGCGGTGATTGACAACGTCATATGGAATAACCACTGCCAGACGTCTCCAACGGGTGGTGGACAGTTAGACTTCAGCAGCGGCGGGAGCGGAGGAGCTGTTGTGTCCGGGAACATTATCGGTCCAGGGTGCGGCTCACTTACGTCTGGCATTGAGGTCCATCGGCACGCGACCATCATTGGTAACACCATCCGTGGTCAAAAGCATCATGGTACCTGAATTATGCACAGATTCGGCGTAGCCATCGTCGATGGAGTTGTGGCGATAGCGGCACTCGTGTCAACTCAGTGATTTCGCAAGTCGTCTTTTCTGCTGTTTCCCTCCCCGTTTGAGCCGCCTCCTGATCCCGGCAGGGCAAAAGCGGGCTGGCAAGCGGCGTGTTCCCAGTACGTTGCGGCGAGTGCATGAAATTTTATGCATGGAGTGCCCCTCAGCTCAGCGCACCCTCCACCACCGGCGCCAAGCTCGATCCCGGCGGCCCCATCGCCCGCAGCCGTCGCATCAGCCGTTCAAACAGGCCCTTTTCCTGATAATGATCGCTGTAGCTGACACCCGTTCTGCCGGCGTGCCGCCAGATCTTGGCCGCCACGAACAGAAAACGCAGCCGCGCCGTCGCCAGGGTGGTGTGCCGCAGCGTCTCCACGCTGGCCTGGGCTTCGCGGTTGAACAGCAGCAGCCAGCAGTTGAGATTGTAGGCCAGCATGGCCAACTGAAAGTGATTGCGGTTCATGTCAAAGCGGCGCGAGGGATGGGCCGCCAGCCCGGCGTCGTTGTTGGCCTCCTTGATCAGGTTCTCGGCTCCGGCGCGCTGATTGTAAAACCACACCACCGCCGCGATCGGCTCGGCCAGATTGGTGACAAACACGCGGTAGGTGTAAGCGCTGGTGGCGAACAACTGGTATTGCTCGGCCGCGCCGGCCTTGGGCTCGTTTTCGTAACGCAGCGCCAGGAAACGGCAGGCCCGCGCCCAGCCTTGCGGTTGGTAGAGGAATTCGCATTCCGCGTCCGCGTCGGAGCGGGGGGAGGGTTTCCATTCTGCTTGCGGCAAGCGCTCGACCAGGCGCCGCGTTTTGCGTGCCACGATGACGAACTGACAAGCCGCCTTTTCATAGGCCTCCACCGCCTCCCAGCAATAAAAGCCGGAATCGGCCCGCGCCAGGATTTTCTTCACGCCGCCCGGCAAAGTCCGGAAAGCGCTCTCGAGGTGGGCGGCGATCTGTCGGCCCGTGGGCCGGTCGCCGTTGCGCAACCCGCCCATCAGGTATTCGCGCGTCTCGGCCAGGAAGGTCAGTATCGGCTGGTAGCTGCGCTTGCCCTTGTTCTTGGGGTTGTAGCTCTTGCGCCCGCCCATCTGGCGGCCGTAGAGGGTATGCACGGTGGTGTCGGTGTCCAGCGTCACCGTCTCCAACTTCACGTGGGCCGCGGCCCAGACTCGTTCCCGCAGCTGGCGCTGAATGGAAAGGATCTGCTTCGCCACGTTGAGGTGCAGCGAGGCCAGAAAGCGCCACAGCGTGGACTGCGGCGGCAGACGCGTCACTTGCAAGATGCCGGTCAGGATGGGGTCGCGAGCGATGAAGCGGAGTTGGTTGAGCCGCGCAAAGCCGACATAGAGGCCGAGCACGAGGGCCAGCACGAACTGGTAGGGGCTCATGGCTCGGGTGATCCGTTTGGTCGTGAGGGTTTCTTCCAGCAGCGCTTGGAAGCCGAGTTTTTCGAGCAGGGTGGCGACGGGCAGCAAGCCGCCGTAGGGAGTCAGATTCTTGCCACGGAAGTGATAGGGCGTGGCAGCCCCGATTTTATTGGGCCGCGGGGCCCTCGCGCCGGGGCCTTGTTTGACGGGCCTTCGGGAGCTATGCTGTTTTCGTTTGGTAACCATTTGGGTGACCTCCTTGGGGTTGACTGGCGAAGCTGAAATCTTTGCCAGCCTACCTTTTTACCCCATGTTTTCGGGGATCCCCAAATGGTTCCTGGCGGCTCAGCCCTCACCAGGTGCACCGGCAGTGCATAATTCAGGTGGGATTGTACTTCAGACGCCGGCTAGAGACGTTCTGATAAGTGGCAACACGATCATCAACACAGATGACGACCATGTCAAACTTGACAATGTTGACAACGTGGTGATCATCGGGAATGTGTGCCGCGACGACCAAGCGACCCCAACAGCTGACCGATGCATTCACATCACTGATCGGGTTGTCTTCTTTCCTTTCAGTTCTTTGTCGTCCTTCTCGTGCGCTACTCGGTGAAGTTCTTCGCGTACCTTCTTCGGGAAGATCCTCCGCATCGCTTCGTCGGTCGTTAGATCCTTCTCTGGTTTCTTTCTGGTCATAGCTAGGGCTTCCACCGCAAATATCGATTTGATGACGCTAATGGACCGGTTCCACTCTGAAGAGAAATGCCGCTCCTACCTTGAGGGCTTACGATGGCCCAAGGGTATACAGTGCCCACGATGCGAAAACGAGAAGATCTCTCGAATCCACAAGCGCGGACAGTTCGATTGCGACTCATGCCGGTACCAGTTCTCCGTTACCGCCGGGACAATCTTCCATGATTCTCACTTGCCGCTTCCCAAGTGGTTCGCGGCCATCTACCTGATGTGCGAATCCCGCAAAGGGATTTCGGCCAACCAACTCAAGCGCACCCTGAAAGTAGCCTACAAGACCGCTTGGTATCTCTGCCATCGTATCCGAGCCGCCATGAAGGACGCCGACACCGAGCCCCTTGAAGGCACCGTCGAAGTCGATGAGACCTGGGTCGGCGGTAAGGCCAAGGGCATGGGCCGGGGATACACGGGGAACAAAACGATGGTTCTCGGGGCTATCGAACGCGATGGCAATATCCGGCTGACGGTCGGCAAGCGCGCAATCGCGAAACGCTTCACGGATTCATTGAGGAGCACGCCCCGGATGCCGAGAACATCTATACCGACGACTACGAAGCCTACAAAGGCATTGGCGATGAGAAAACCAAGCACGAGAGCGTAAACCATTCCGCTGACGAGTGGGTTCGCGGCGATGTCCACACGAACTCGATCGAGGGCGCGTTCTCGCTCTTCAAGCGGTCTGTTGTCGGTGCCTATCATAAAGTCAGCGTGAAGCATCTTCCTGCCTACCTTGATGAGTTCGAGTTTCGGTTCGACAATCGGAACAATCCGTATTTGTTTCGGGACACCCTGCTGCGGCTCATTAACTCGGACTCCCTGAAGTATAAGGATCTAATAGGGAAATCTGCTGATGACAGCACGCACGGAGCTGCTTTATCCGCTTGAGAACCGCGTCCATTTCACTGTGAAATGCCCCTCCAGCCAAATCCATCTCCTGACTCATCTCTCGAATGTTCACCTGTAGACTCGCCTGAAACGATTCTAGACTAGAAATAGTCTGTTGAAGCGGAGCCCCAATAGATCGGATCAGTGGGAGAAGCGACTGAATTTCATCTGGTCCCTGCCGCTTCCGGACCCAATCAGACCATCCGGTTATGCTTTCGATGAGTAGGTCAACGTTGCGCTTTACGGGACCCGAGCGAATCCTCATAATGCTCGCCTGCCGATTGATCTTTTTTGATACCTTTACGACTCCTGCGTGGATCGCGCGGTGCGAGGATGTATCTGGACGTTTTGAAGCATTCGACGCGATCTCGCCCATCCGCTGATTTATTGCCGTAATCTTGGGGATGTCCACTTGTAGTTGGTGAATTGCAGCCTCCGCGTCCTTTCTGAAATCCAAATATCCCTTACGACCAACCGTCTGTAGCGGCTTTGATTTGGAGCGTTGCCAAACGACGACACCAGTGGTCACCAAGACAAGAAACAGGGTTCCGAGCGCACCTAGGCCCAAAAAAACCCCATTGCTGATCCGCTCCGGTAATCCAAGCGTATATTGTTCCACCTGCTGCTAACACGGAGTACACCACGCCAGCGTAGAAAGCCTGAAGTATAAAGTTGATAGCCTCATTGGCAATTTTCTGCCTAGCGGATGGCGATAGCATAAAAGCGAGGCTACCACGGCACCCACCCTTGCGTCACGTAGATAATCACGCATTGATGAAGAGTCGGTGGTGAGTTTCGCGGGGCTGGAGTTTAGGGAGGCGGGAGTGGCGTGAGGGCGTGGTGGCCGAAGCTTATTCAGCTTCACGCTCGGACAAGATGGCGTAGGTCAGCAACGCGACGGCAATTGCATTCTTCTCGCCGTCAAAAACATCGACGCGCCCGACGCACACTCTTTTTCCTGTCTTGATCAGGTGAGCGGGGGCCACGATTGTCCCTTCCACGATCGGTCGCAGGTAGTTGATCTTCATCTCGATCGTGGCGATATTGTATTTGCGTTCCAAGTGCCGCCAAAGAGCGATTCCCATGGCGGAATCGGCCACCGTTGCCGCCACGCCTCCATGGACGACGCCGGCGCCGTTCATAAGTTCCTCGCGAATTGAGCACTCGACGGTCACGCCATCGTCGTGGCGTTCTAAGACTCGAATTCCGATGTATTCGTTGAAATGCATGTTGGAGGGGGATCGGGGTCAGCGGAGACTGTTGACTCGCGCGTGGCACGAGCTCGTCCCCAATAAGGCACTCTAACATTCAAACAGGACCGTTCAGCGAACTTCGATCGGCGTATTGGTCACCTTTTCGCACTGGGGTGCCTGCGATTTCGCGTGACTAATCCGACCCCTGCTGAATCGCCGAGATACTCTGCGACCCTGGCCCTAGGGCATTCAACCCTGTACCGATATAGTTGAACTAAGGACTGAGAATAGTCGTTCCGGCGCGACCCGGTTTGGAACTTCTAACAACGAACCACGCGATAAAGGTCCCGCTCACACGATCGATCGGGACACTTAGCCAGCACTCTGGGAGTTGGGCGCCGTCACCTGCGCATAGTCACATCCGGGCGAGACCCTCAGCTACGCCTGGACTTTTCCGTTTCGCCATCGGTTTCTTGACTGGCAAATCCATCGATATCTTCTTCCGGACTTGAGCCGCCTGCTACCTGAATTATGCACAGATTCACTTTGCGAGTGTGGCTGCGTTCGTAGCGGGTTGGCAGTCGTCGTGAGGTGGTAGCTCGGCAACTGGCCTTTTGGCTTCTCCGTGTCCGGTTTCCCTTCCCGCCCAGAATCCGCGTCGTTAAAACCTCGCTCGGAAGTGACGTGTTTCCAGTGCGTGACGGCTAGTGCATAAAATTTTATGCATAGCGCATAGCCAGGCTCTCAGATCAGCGCCCTCCCGACCACCGGCAGCAAGCCGCCGTAGGGAGTCGGCTTCCTGCCGCGGAAGTGGTAAGGCGTCGAAGCCCCGATTTTATTGGGCCGCGAGGCCGTCACGGCTGGGCCTTGTTGGACGGGCCTTTGGGAGCTATGCTGTTTTCGTCTGGTAACCATGTGGGTGACCTCCTTGGGGTTGGCTGGCGAAGCTGGGATCTTTGCCAGCCTACCTTTTTACCCCATGTTTTCGGGGTCCCCAATGGTCCCTTGCGGCTCAGCCCTCCTCAGGTCCACGCCGCAGTGCATAATTCAGGTGCTACGGCACCCCGTATGGCCGGTCCGTAACCCTCACCACACTCGCTGAGGCCGCCCGAGACACCCTCCAGCTCCTCCGTCGATAGCTGAGTCGACTCTTCTGGCTCCTGAGACGATTCTTTTTCCGAATTGGGTGTTGTTGTCATGATTCGTTCTCCTTTTATTCTCGAAGGCGGCTATGTCGTTTAAGTTTCGACCGCTTCCTTCCTGCACGCAATTGTTGGGCCAATTGGATACTAAACCATAACCCCCTACGATGCAATAACTTTTTCGAAAGCGCTCTGCATTTCGGCCCTAGTCTTGTCCAATTCGTTTACAGTGCGGATTGTCATTACCTGGTTGCACCCAGCAGCTCCCTGGCGGGTGACCATGTGCTGCCGCTGAGCCGCTACATGTCGAACAGAGTCGCCATCTTGCGTGGTTCAGGAAGGCGCCTCTCTCTGCCATGCAGCTCTTTCAGAAGTGTCCGCACGGTCGCCGGTGAATGGCCGCTGTAGTGATTGTTGACGTAGCCGTAGATCGTCACGCCTCGTTGGCGCAGGGGACGGCAAATGCCGACCCATTCTTGCAGGTTGTCGCTACGGTCGAGCAAGACTTTGTCCCAGGTCTGGGTGATCTCCTCGATGGCATGACGGTCGCCGAGCCAGCGAATGTAGGTGAATTCGGCCGTCACGGGATCGACTTTCTGACCAACCTCGGTGGGACGCTGCATCCAGGCATGGTCGGTCAGAGCCAAGGCAACACCGTGCTGGCGAAGCAGAGAGGCCAAGCGCGGCTGAATCCACCCTTTGTTTCGGATCTCGACGGCGACGCGAAACTGCTTCGGCAATTCTCGAAGAAATGAACCCAACCGCAGAAGGAAGGGGCCAGGTCCGTCAAACGCTTCGTGGTTGTAATAGGGAAACTGAAGCAGCAAGGGACCAAGCTTTTCCCCGAGGCCCTCCATCGCGCCCAGGAATTCTTTCAACTCGGGACGGCATCCCACGAGACATTTCTGATGGGTGATTACGCGCGAGAATTTGGCCGCGATTCGAAAGTGGGGAGGCGTACGGTGGTACCAGGAGCGAATTGCGTTCGTGCTGGGGACACGATAGAAAGTCGAGTCAATCTCCACGCTATCGAACTCTTTAGCGTAGAAGTGGAGATAGTCCGATGACGGCAGACCCTTGGGGTAGAACGAGCCTTCCCAACCACGCGCGGTGAAGGAACAGGTGCCAAGGTAAAGAGGCGCCCGCTTCTCGGATGCGGGACCTTGGGGATGTTTATCCTCGATCGCTCCGTCAGCTTAGCAAAGATACAAGAGCGGCCTTCGGTGGCTGGCAGTGAGCAGAACGGTGGATTTCGACCACAGCGTGGGGGGACCCAAGTGTTCATTCCGAAAGACTTGCATGGTGATGCCGAATGGCCATCCAATTGCTCAGCCTAATCACGGATAGATTCAAGTTGGTTGGGGAACCGCGGGCCAAATGTTGTGGACTGGCCGCGGGAACCAACGGGCTCTTTGCTTCAGACGGAGGATTTATGTCGTTACTCAGAATCGTCGCTTTGGTCGCTGTTTTGCCGCTGCTTGCGGCGGGTCAGTTTATAGGTGCGGGTTCGTTGAACTCGGCCGGTAACACCGATGTTCTTCGAACTCCAGGTTTCAACGGTAAGACGGAACTTCCGAGGACTCGAAATTCGCAGCCGCTCCCGGCGGGCGGAATACTTTCAACGCCGGGTCCCAGAACACGCCAGCGATCCGTGCTGAGGCCGCCTAGCCTCGGCGAAATGATTCGTACGGTGCCGAGGCGCCCTACGCGGTCGAACAGGAGTTGCCTCATTGAGCCAGAAGAGACAGCGCTGGCCAAGTGAGGCTCTAGAGCGGTAGGGTCCGCGTCTGGCTCAGTCGGCTCTCAGCCAGCTCTCTGGCCTTGGCTTGGGCTGCTTCTTTGGTCGCGCCGTGGGTGCGGGCGATGTTAGCGCCAGGGGAGACGTTATCCGCTTTGCAGATATACTTCTCCCCCAGCTTGTAGGAAATGAATCGAACGGGCCAGCCAGCCAGCTCGATGATGGTTTCGCTATAGTCTTCCGGCTTCATATTCAGGCGGACGCGCCTCGCGCGACTGGGGCGCCAACCAGATTACCCCATTCGGTCCAGGAACCGTCGTAATTCGTAACGTTGTTGAGACCCATCAGGTAATGCAGGACGAACCAACTGTGGCTCGACCGCTCGCCGATGCGGCAATAGGCGATCACGGGTTTTGATCCCGTAATGCCGGCATCGCCGTAGAGACCGTCTAGTTCGTCGCGGCTCTTGAAGGTGCCATCTTCGTTGCAGGCCTTGGCCCAAGGGATGTTGCTGGCGCCTGGAATGTGGCCGCCGCGCTGACAGGTCTCCGGCAAGCCGGGGGGGGACAGAATCTTCCCGCTAAACTCGTCCGGACTGCGGACGTCGACCATCTCGTGACTGCCCTCGGCAACGGATTTCTGAACGTCGGCAAGGAAAGCGCGGATCGAAGTATCGCCGCCGCCTACCGTGTATCGAGCCGATGAAAGAGTCGGGCCATCTGTTGTCAGGTCACGGCCTTCGGCCACCCACTTCTTGCGACCGCCGTTCATGAGACGGACGTCCCGGTGACCGTAGATTTTAAGCTGCCAAAGAGCCCAGGCGGCGAACCAATTATTGTTGTCACCGTAGAGAATGACGGTCGTGTTGTTGCCAATCCCCGACCCTGCCATCAGTTCCTCGAAAACGCCCCGCGGGATGATGTCGCGTTGTACGGTGTCACAAAGCTGGGTATTCCAGGCCCAGCCAACCGCGCCGGGAATGTGCCCTTCCTCGTAGGCCTTGGTATCGACGTCAACTTCGACGATTCGAACACTGGGATTATTGGTGTTCTCGGCGACCCAGTCGGTCGACACGAGAACTTCGGGATGTGCGTAGTCAGCCATTTGAAAACCCTCTCCTCATCATTCATACAGATTATCAAATATAGAAGGTGCCGACTGGTAGGTGTGAAAAAATGGTGGGGACAGCCAGCCGCGGCCACAGCATCACTGATAAACAGGGACTTAGGAATGGCCGCTTGTGGCAGTCCCCGATTTTTTCACACCTTCCTGCACCTTCTTGGTTTGTCGCGGCGCGGGCTTGGTTTGTCGCGGCGCGGGCAGGAATCTACCCTTGCAAGCAATCTTCGAGTCCCCCGCGCGGAATGGCACCCTCGCGAATGAGGTTCCAATCGGGCTCGGTGATGTCGACCGTGGTGGCGCCAGGACCGCTGATCATCCCGGCGTCGAGGACCAAATCGACGCGGCCATCCATCGTGCCGAAGACTTCGATACCGCTGCGGCAGGTCGGGCTGCCGGAACGGTTCGCACTTGTGGCAATCACGGGCAGGCCCAGCATTTCGATCAATTGATTGGGCACCGCGGCTGCGCTGTGACGCACGGCCAGCCGGCCCGTATTGCCCGTCACGCGCAACGGTAACTTCGAGGAACTTGGAACAATAATCGTGAGCGGCCCTGGCCAAAAATGCCTCGCCAGCAGGTAGAAGCGGGCGGTCAAGTTGGTCGTGTAGTCCTCGGCCATTAGCAGCGAGGTCACTAGAATCGGCAGTGAGCGGTTCGATTCTCTGCCTTTGGCGTGAAACACGGACGAAACTGCTTTCAAATTAAAAGGATCGGCGACGAGCACGTACAATGTGTCGGTTGGAATGGCGACGACCTTTCCGGCGGTGATCGCTTCCGCTGCGCTGGCAATGGCTTCGGGAGCTGCCGATTCAGCGTCGATTTCGATGATTTGTGTTCGCAAGCCGGTTCCTTCTTATCGACCGCCGCGTCTGAGAACGGAAGGACAAAACACCTCTGTCGATTTTAGAGCAGTGGCTTTGCTTCGGCCATTGTTCGCAATTGTTTTGTGAACGCCGCTGCGGCACGAGATTCTGAATTCCCGACGGGACACAGTGGAAATTAGGGGGCGCTACCGTTGCTGCCGAATCGGTTTTCCAGAGCTTGCACCAACCGCTCAACGCGAACGCCCAACTGCTGCACTGTTTCGTCGGTTTGCTTCTGCTGTTCCTGAAGGCCCTGCATGTTGCCCTGAAGGCCCTGCATGGTGCCTTGGATCTGTTGCATGTTTGCGTCGAAACGAGCCTGCGCTTTTCCAAGCGCAACCTGATTGAGCGCCATCTCGTGGACTATGGTGTGTAGTTCTCCCATCCGGGCGGCAGAGACGGCCTGCTGTTCGAGCAGAAACTCCACGGTTTTTTCGACATCCATTGTCTCTATCTTACCGCGCTTCATCCCGGCCTCAGAACGGAGGGCCGCGTCTCCCCCGGCGAGCGCTATGCGTATCGCGACTTCGAGCGCCGAGATGTGCCCTCCGGCTACAGTGTTCTAAAAGGCCAGTTCTTGGCTGGCGCATTTTGGGCGCTCCCGATTCGCCCAAGAGCCATGACGGCTTTACATGACTTCGGAGAAAAAAGCAACGTGCTGAGCCATATTCGATCCGTCCTATGGATGTGCCCGTTGATCGGTCTGTCCGTATTCGTCATGGGCAGCATTTCCCTGGCGGCTTCGTTGTTCGATTCAAGCGGCCGGCTGCAGCATCGAGTTGCGGTGGCCTGGGCGAGGATGGTGCTTCGCATCTGTATGGTCCGAGTTGACGTGCTCGGCGCGGAGAAGCTCGATCCGCAACAACCCTACGTCTTCTGCTCGAATCACTTCAGTTTGATCGACACTCCGCTGATGTTCGGCAGCATGCCGCGAGAATTTCGGATTCTGGCGAGGGACAATCTGTGGAAAATTCCCTTCCTGGGCTGGCACCTGAACCGCGCCGGCCACATCCCGGTTGCCCGCGAAAGCCCCCGGGCCGCGGCCCGAAATATTAGGGAAGCGGCCGACCGAGTTCGCAACGGAGTCTCGATCTTGCTGTTCCCGGAGGGCGAAAGAACCCGCCAGCCGAACATGCGGCGATTCAAACCAGGGGCCGCTTATATCGCGATTCAAGCCGGGGTGCCGATCGTCCCGATGGCTCTCGTGGGCACGCGAGACATTTTGCCCCCAAGCTCTTCACACTTGCATCCCGCCCGAGCTGAACTACGAGTCGGTGAGCCGATCGATACCGCGGGGTTTACGAATCGAGACGCCAGAAGCGTGATTGAGCGAGCGCAGCAGGAGGTGGCGAAGCTGGCCGGCGTAGCCTGGCCGGACCACGCATCCGGCTAGATGCCAGGGGGCACGGAATGATGCCGGCGGGGTGTAGTCGACCTCGACCGCCCAATTGTTAGACTGAAGCATCGAGGCTACCTTGAGTCATCCACGCACACTCTACGAGAAAATCTGGGGCGAGCATGTCGTCTCCCACGAGCCGGCCTGCCCGGCGGTTCTTTTTATTGATCTTCATCTGATCCACGAGGTGACCTCCCCGCAGGCTTTTCAGGGGCTGCGTGACCGCGGCATTCGAGTTCGGCGTCCCGACTGTACAGTCGCCACGATGGATCACAGTATTCCAACGACCGACCGCAGTCTTCCGATCATCGACCCTATCGCGGCCAAACAGATTGATCAGCTCCGTACCAACTGCAACGAGTTGGGCGTGCCGCTATTCGATATCGGGGACGAAGACCAAGGCATCGTTCACGTCATCGGACCGGAATTGGGACTTACGCAACCCGGCCTGACGCTGGTCTGCGGCGACAGCCATACTTCGACTCATGGGGCGTTCGGCGCACTGGCCTTCGGTATCGGGACGACTGAAGTCGAGCACGTTCTCGCCACGCAGTGCCTGCTCCAACACAAGGCAAAGACTTATGATGTGCGGTTCGACGGCGCTCTGCCGAAGGGCGTCGTGGCGAAGGACTTGATCCTTGCACTGATCGCCAAGATCGGCGTTGGCGGCGGGACGGGCCATATTCTCGAATACTGCGGAAGCGCCATCGAATCGCTTTCGATGGAAGCGCGGATGACGGTTTGCAACATGTCGATCGAAGCCGGAGCACGGGCCGGCATGGTTGCGCCCGACGAGACGACGTTCGAGTACCTTGCCGGCCGGCCACGCGTGCCAAAGGGTGAGGGCTGGGATGAGGCGGTCGCGCGCTGGCGTCAGCTTCCCGCCGACGAGGGAGCCACTTACGACAAAAGGGTGGCGATCGACGTGGCTCAGCTCGAACCAATGATTACCTACGGGACGAACCCGGGCATGGGAGTCGGTATCACGCAGCCCGTTCCCGAACCTGCCTTGACGGGAGACTCGAGCCAAGGCAGCGCAATCCAGAAAGCCCTCGACTACATGCAGCTCGAAGCCGGCAAGCCTTTGCTGGGCCATCCGATCGATGTCGTCTTTATCGGGAGCTGCACGAACTCGCGAATCTCGGACCTGCGTCAGGCGGCGGAGCTGTTGAAGGGGCGCAAGATCGATCCGAAGGTCAGAGTGCTGGTCGTTCCCGGGTCAGAGAAAATCAAGAAGCAGGCCGAACAAGAGAAGCTGCCGGAAATCTTCCGCGCTGCTGGAGCGGAGTGGCGCGAAGCCGGCTGCAGCATGTGCATCGCCATGAACGGCGACCAGCTTGAGCCCGGCCAGTATTGCGTCAGCACGAGCAACCGGAATTTTGAAGGCCGTCAAGGCAAAGGCGGGCGCACCTTCCTGGCCAGCCCGATGACGGCGGCCGCTAGCGCGATCCAAGGCACGATCGCCGACGTTCGAACGATGATGTGAGTAACCAATGACCCCAATCACCGCCTTCACGGGAAGCATGGTCCCGATGCCGGTCAAGAACATTGACACTGACCAGATTATCCCTGCCCGTTTCCTGAAAACGATCGATAAACAGGGCCTCGGCAGCGATCTGTTTTACGACTGGCGCTACGAGGCATCGGGCGAGCCCAAGCCGGATTTCATCTTGAATCAGCCCCGAGTGCAGGGAGCTACAGTGCTGCTGGCTGGCGACAACTTCGGTTGCGGCAGCTCCCGAGAACACGCCCCTTGGGCACTGATGGGCTACGGCTTTCGCGCTGTAATCAGCACGTCTTTCGCCGACATTTTCTGCAACAACTGCTTGAAGAACGGGCTGCTGCCGATCGCCGTCGACGACACAACTCACGCCGAGCTGTTTGCGGCCGTCGAGAACGATGCCGCCGCCCAGGTTCAGGTCGACTTGGGGCGCCAAGCGCTGCGGCTCCCGAGTGGCCGCGAAGTCGAATTCCCAATCGACGAGTTTTCTAAGAAGTGTCTGCTGGCGGGCGTCGATCAACTGGGCTACCTGCAGCAGCAAGCGCCTGCCGTCGCTCAGTACGAAGCCAGCCACCCCCGTCCGGTTTGTACGATCTAGCCCGCATTTCTCACCGGCTAAGGGGCCAAGCACATGACAGGCCCGCCATTACTTTGTTGCGCTTGCTCGCCGTGCTCAACGTACTGTCCGAGTACGCCTCGTTGATCAAGTGGGGGTCGTCAAGCGGCGAGCGCCTCGTACTGACAGGCCTCTCATGGACTTTGCCTCGCCACCCGATGAGAAATGCGGGCTAGGTCTAGGAGCCCACTCGATCGACAGCCTGGTGAGCAGGCGGCCGCGATGGGCTACTGCACGCTCACATGCCGGTTGCCCTTCACGTAAAACCGCAGAGGCAGATCCCGGCTCGTAGAGATTCCAATGCGGGTCGCTGTCTGGATCTCAAACACTTCCGGGGCCTGCCCGCATTTCTCACCGGCTAAGGGGCCAAGCACATGACAGGCCCGCCATTACTTTGTTGCGCTTGCTCGCCGTGCTCAACGTACTGTCCGAGTACGCCTCGTTGATCAAGTGGGGGTCGTCAAGCGGCGAGCGCCTCGTACTGACAGGCCTCTCATGGACTTTGCCTCGCCACCCGATGAGAAATGCGGGCTAGGTCTAGGAGCCCACTCGATCGACAGCCTGGTGAGCAGGCGGCCGCGATGGGCTACTGCACGCTCACATGCCGGTTGCCCTTCACGTAAAACCGCAGAGGCAGATCCCGGCTCGTAGAGATTCCAATGCGGGTCGCTGTCTGGATCTCAAACACTTCCGGGGCCTGCCCGCATTTCTCACCGGCTAAGGGGCCAAGCACATGACAGGCCCGCCATTACTTTGTTGCGCTTGCTCGCCGTGCTCAACGTACTGTCCGAGTACGCCTCGTTGATCAAGTGGGGGTCGTCAAGCGGCGAGCGCCTCGTACTGACAGGCCTCTCATGGACTTTGCCTCGCCACCCGATGAGAAATGCGGGCTAGGTCTAGGAGCCCACTCGATCGACAGCCTGGTGAGCAGGCGGCCGCGATGGGCTACTGCACGCTCACATGCCGGTTGCCCTTCACGTAAAACCGCAGAGGCAGATCCCGGCTCGTAGAGATTCCAATGCGGGTCGCTGTCTGGATCTCAAACACTTCCGGGGCCTGCGTCAAGCGCACCCGCAAAGGCCCTCGCGTCACGTCCACGCCGTAGTGCTCCCGCGCAATTCCCATCGCCTTCGTCAGCTTGCCCGGGCCGGATGCCAAATCGTGTAGCCGCTTGGCTTTGGGCCGGCGGCGCTGCATCTCGTCAATTCCGCAAACCGGCTCAAGAGCACGAAGCAGCACGCAACCCGCCTGCCCGGCGGGCTCGGTCACGAGGTTGAGGCACTCGTGCATTCCGTAAAGAAAGTAGACGTAGGCATGCCCCGGCGGACCGAAAAGGACACGGGTTCTTTTAGTGAGACCGCGAGCCGAGTGCGCCGCTGGGTCGCCGGAACCAAGGTAGGCTTCGGTTTCGACGATCTTGGCCGCAAGTTCGCAACCCTCGAACTGATGGATGAGGTAGTGGCCCAGTAGCTCGCGGGCCACCTCCGCCGCCGGGCGGTTGAAGAAGGCTCGGTCAGCTCTCCGCGTGCTTCGAAGCAATTGGCGGAGAGTCATACGCTTTGCGGCAGAGCGCTCACGCCGTCGGCCTAGCTGCGCGCCATCTGTCGCAGCACGTATTGCAAAATGCCACCGTTTTGGTAGTAGAGCACTTCCTGGGGAGTGTCGATGCGGACCGTGGCCTGGAAGCTAACCGGGTCGCCGCCGTCGGGTGTAGCGGTCACGGTCACTTCCTTGGCGGAACCGTCCCCAATGCCATCGATGTCGTAGACTTCGCGGCCGGTCAATCCTAGGGATTCGCGGTTTTCATCGGGTTTGAATTGGAGCGGGAGAACACCCATCCCGATCAAGTTTGAGCGGTGGATGCGTTCGTAGCTCTCCGCGATGGCCGCCCTCACTCCCAGCAGACTCGGGCCCTTCGCGGCCCAGTCGCGCGACGAACCCGATCCGTACTCCTTCCCGGCGATCAAGATCAGGGCCGTGCCCTCCTGCTTGTACTTCATCGCGGCGTCGTAGATGGACAGCTGCTCGCCGTCGGGCAGATGTTGCGTCCAGCCGCCTTCCGTCCCCGGCGCTAGCTGATTGCGAAGCCGGACATTGGCGAAGGTGCCCCGCATCATGACTTCGTGGTTGCCCCGCCGGGAGCCGTAAGAATTGAAGTCACGCGGCTCGACTCCGTTCTCGACTAAGTAGGCTCCAGCCGGGCTGTCGGCTTTGATCGCCCCGGCGGGTGAGATGTGATCGGTGGTGACGCTGTCGCCAAGCAGCGCGAGCACTCGCGAGTTCTGGATGTCGATGACTGGATCAGGGTCGGGGCCCATGTCGACGAAATACGGCGGCCGGCGAACGTAGGTTGAGTTGCCATCCCAATCGAAAAGGTCATCCTCGGGCGCATCAAGAGCCTTCCACTGGCTGTCGCCCGTGAAGACGTTGGCGTAGCTGTCTCGAAACATTTTCGAGTCAACGGTGGATTCAATAATATCCTGGATTTCTTGCTGCGAAGGCCAGAGGTCTTTGAGGAAGACGGGGTTGCCTTCGAGGTCATCGCCCAGGGACTCGGTGGCGACGTCGGTATCCATGCTGCCGGCCAGCGCGTAGGCCACGACCAGGGGCGGCGAGGCCAGGTAATTCATGCGGACTTCTTGGTGTACGCGTCCTTCGAAATTACGATTGCCGGAAAGGACGGAAGCGACCACGAGATCGCCGTCGCGAATCGCGCTGGACACCTCCGCCGGCAAGGGTCCAGAATTCCCGATGCAGGTCGTGCAACCGTAGCCCACCAAGTTGAATCCGATCATGTCGAGGTACTCGGCCAAGCCCGACTTTTGCAGATATTCGGTGACGACTTTGGAACCAGGCGCGAGACTTGTTTTGACCCAGGGCTTGACCTGCAAACCACGCTCGACGGCTCTCTTGGCGACTAGCCCGGCGGCAATCATCACGGCTGGGTTAGATGTATTGGTGCAACTGGTGATGGCGGCAATCACGACGGAACCATGGCGAAGTTCGTAGTCGGCGCCATCGTGGCCCAAGGCTTTGACGCTGACCTTGACGGCGGTTTGTTGTTCGACTGCAACAGCGGCGGCGGATCCATCTCCCGCTGCTATTCCCCCCGTTCCAGCGGCGGCGGAATCACGCCTCGCCAGCATTTCGGCCAGAGCACCCCGGTACGAAGATTGCACGCTCTTGAGCGCGATGCGGTCTTGCGGCCGCCGTGGCCCCGCCAAGCTCGGTTCGACTTCGGATACATCCAGTTCAAGCGTGTCGGAATAGACGGCCTCGGAGCCTTCCTCGCGAAACATTCCCTGCTCTTTGGCGTAGGTTTCGACCAAGGCGACTTGCTCATCCGAACGTCCGCTCAAACGCAGATAGGCGAGAGTTTCTCCATCGATCGGAAAGATGCCGCAAGTTGCGCCGTATTCCGGCGCCATGTTCGCGATCGTGGCGCGGTCAGCCAGCGGCAGCTCGTTGAGGCCCGTTCCGTAGAACTCGACGAACTTCCCAACGACCCCTCTCTTGCGCAGCATCTCGACGACAGTCAGCACCAGGTCGGTGGCCGTCGCTCCCTCGGAGAGTTTGCCGGTCAGCCGAAAGCCAACGACTTGGGGGATGAGCATCGAGATGGCCTGCCCTAGCATTGCCGCCTCCGCCTCGATTCCGCCGACGCCCCAACCGAGGACGCCGATGCCGTTGATCATGGTGGTGTGCGAGTCCGTCCCGACCAGCGTGTCGGGAAAGGCGCGCGTGGCGTCATTCGACTCTTGGGTAAAGACAACGGGCGCGAGGAACTCCAAATTGATCTGGTGGACGATGCCCGTTCCCGGGGGGACTACTTTAAAATTGCGAAATGCTTTCTGTCCCCATTTTAGGAATTGATAGCGTTCGCGGTTGCGCATGAACTCGAGTTCGGTGTTGAGCTGGAATGACTCGGCGTTGCCGGAACGGTCGACTTGCACGGAGTGGTCGATGACCAGCTCGGCCGGCTGCAGAGGGTTGATGCGCGCCGGGTTGTCGCCGAGAGCCTTCATGGCTTCGCGCATGGCGGCCAGGTCGACGACAGCGGGAACGCCGGTGAAATCCTGCATGAGCACACGGGCCGGGCGGAAGGCGATCTCAGTGCATGGCGCGGCTTGGGGATCCCAGCCGGCCAGGGTCTTGATATCCGCGGCGGTGACGGTCGTTCCATCCTCGCAACGGAGGAGGTTTTCGAGCAGAATCTTGAGAGAAAAGGGCAGTCGAGATATGTTTCCGCCAGCGACTGACTCGACACGGAAAATCTCGTAATCCCGGCCGGCAGCGGAGATTGTGGCGCGAGCGCCGAAGCTATCCATACTGAAACTCCTGCTAGGGAGGGCCGAAGAACGCAGCCCAACGCGGACGCCCCAATAGAGCTGGGGCGGACTCTACTTTATCATCGCATTAAGAGGCCGAACACGAGGAGGCCGGACGCGGAAAGCCTCAGCGGCCGGCAAGCTCGGCTTCGAGCCAAGCCAAATACTTCGGAGACCCGTCGACGATCGGCGTGACGATCAACTCGGGCAAATCGTAGGTATGCAGCTTTTCTAGCGCTTGCCGCACTGCGTCGATCAAGTCTCTCGATGTCTTGATCAGCAGCAGAATCTCGTCGTCGCTCTCGACGCTGCCCTTCCAGCGATAGTAGGACTTCACGGCCGGCACGACGCTTACGCAAGCGGCCAGGCGCTCGTCAATCAGATGGCGTGCGATCTGCTCGGCTTCTTCGGCGTCGTCGCAGGTTGTGTAGGCGACAACTTTGTCGGTCATCGAAAAGGACCTCCTGACCCGCATTTCTCGTCAGCGTGCGGCTCTTCCATAAATTCGCTCAACGGCTCTCAGCCACAACAAGCGTTGTTCTCAGTGGTCTGCCTGAGGGGGTCGGGCTGGCTTTGAATTATACTGGAGAAATCCATGGATCGAAAGATCACACGCGTCCGGCTCATTGGAATCGTCGTCCTGGCGGTTGTAGGCGTTACTTTCTATGGCCTGTCAGTACACGAGAGATTCTCGGAACTGGGCGATTCGTGGGAACAAGAACGCGCGCTCGAAGAGAAGATCGAAAACCTGCTACGGGAGAATGCCGCCATCGAAGGTCTGATCGAAGACCTCGGCCCCGATGGCCGCGAAGTCGAGAGAATCGCGCGTGAGGAACTCCGCTTGGCCACGGGCGACCAGGCTGTCATCGACATCCCCGAAAAGAAGTAGGGGAGCGCAAGGCCTGAAAACTCCTAGGCCCAGCCCTCTGTCTCTGGGTGAGCCATCCGCGTAGGGTGTTCAATGTCGCATCGCTCGTTTTTTTTCGCGCCGGGCAGCGCACATCAGGTCAGAGCGGCCAATAGCAGGAAACAAAGTAGAAGCCCCGCCGCCGGCTGATAGCCGCTAGCTACGATCTCGCCAACGACAACAACGCAACAGGCAAGAATCATCCGCCACGAAACGTTCGGGATTTCTCAGCCACCGGCCTGGAGGAAGCCGTTTAGTCGCCAGTCGATTCGACCGGTTCGAGGCCACCAACGACGGCCCGCCGTTGCGCGGCTCTTTCGGCCCGCTGCTCCAGCGTCATGTAGATAACAGGGATAAACACAAGGGTAATGAGAGTGGAGGTCGTAAGCCCGCCAATGATCACTCTGGCCATCGGCGCTTGCAGCTCGCCGCCCTCACCGAGTCCGAGCGCCATCGGCACCAGCCCGAGTATGGTCGTAATCGTCGTCATCAAAATGGGACGAAGCCGTCTCTTGCCGGCGGTAATCACCGCTTCGCGAAGCTCGCAGTTGTGCTCGCGCCGAAGCTGGTTCGTGTAGTCGAGCAGAACGATAGCGTTGTTCACGACGATGCCCAGCAAGACGATGACTCCAAGAAACCCCTGAATACTGAACGTCGTGTCCGTCAGCAGCAGCATCAGGACAATGCCGATCAGCGCCAACGGGATGGAGAACAAGATGATAAACGGATCCCGCAAAGACTCAAACTGCGACGCCATGACCATGTAGACCAGGATCAAAGCCAGGATGGCCGCGAAGCTCATTTCACGGAACGCCTCCTGCTGTTCCTCATATTCGCCGCCGAAGATGAACTCATAACCGTTGGGACGATCGATTCCCTCCAGGGCCGTTCCCAAATCGCCGACAATACTGCCGAGGTCGCGGCCCGCGACCGTACCGCCGACGATGATCATGCGTGCCTGGTCCGCCCGGGTGATCTCGAAGGGGCCTTCCTGGCGCCGCATGCGGGTGATGCTCTCGGCCGGAACGACGCTTCCATCCGGCAAGGTGATCGGCACTTGCGCAACCTGGCCGATGTTCAGACGGTCTTGCTCGCGCAAGCGCACCAGGATGTCGTATTCGTCCCCTTCCTCCCGGAACATCGAGGCGCGGGTCCCGCCGATAGCGGTCTCGAGCGCCTCGGCCACCTCGGAAACGGCCAGGCCCATGCTGGTTGCCTTCTGGCGGTCGACGGTAACCACCATTTCCGGCAAACCGGGCCGCTGGCTGACCTGGGCGTTGACGACACCGTCGACCGACATCATGGTCTCGCGGACCTGCTCGGCGAGGCGGCGCATGGTGCCCATGTCGTGCCCTCGAACCTCGACCGAGAGCCGGTCGTCACCGCTGCGGCCGCCGCGGCGGCGCATGCCGCTGCTCACGCGGGTGCGGATCAGCATGCCGGGCTCGACGTGCATCAGCGGCCGCAGCTCCGCGACAATCGCCGCCGCGTTGCGGTCGCGCAGGTTCTGGTCTATCAACTCGATCCGCAGTTCTCCCTGGTTGGTGCCCTCGGCGCGGTAGGTGCTGGCGCTTCCCGCCTCGGTCATGATGTTCTTGATTTCGGGTATGCTTTCCCGTGCGATCCGGGCAACTCGCTGCACCACGGCTTCGGTGACCTCGACACGGGTGCCCGGCTCAAGATCGAGGTCCACGCGAATCGAACCTTCGTCGACTTCCGGTTCGAGCTCGACCCCGATCAAGGGCAACAAATACAGCGACCCGGCGAAGAGCGCCGTGGCGCACGCGAGCACCGTAACGCGATGATCGAGCGACCAGGAAATGATGGCACTGTAACGATTGGACAGGCCGTCCTGGAGATTGCCCATCTGGCGGTAGAACCAGCCACTAAGACCGCGGCGCTGGCGGCCGGATGACACATCGGGCAGGAAGCGGGAGCAGAGCAGAGGCACGACCGTGACGGCGATGATCAGCGAACACAGCAGAGCGAAAGAAACGACCCAGGCTAGCTGCTGAAACGTCTGCGCCGACATCCCGGCCATAAACAGGACGGGGACGAACACCGCGGTCGTCGTCAGCGTCGAGGCCGTAATCGCCATCGAGACCTCTTTGCTTCCTACTATGGCGGCCTGCTTGATTTCGCTGCCCTGCTCGCGATGCCGGAAGATGTTCTCCAGCACAACGATGGCATTATCGACCAGCATCCCGACGCCAAGAGCCAGCCCTCCGAACGAAACGATGTTCAGAGTAAAGCCGTTGAAATACATCAACGCGAACGTCGCAATGACGGAGATGGGAATAGCCACGCCGATAATGAGCGTGCTGGTGATACTGCGCAGGAAGAACAACAGCACGACGACAGCCAGCCCGCCGCCGACCAGCGTCGCCTGCTGGACGTTTCGAATAGCTCCCCGGATGAAATCAGCCGAGTCCCAGGGCGACGACAACGCGATGTGGGGATATTCCTCGATGAGGTCGGCGACTATGGCATGCACGCCTTGGGAGACTTCGACGGTGTTGGCTCCTGACTGCTTGTAGACAAAGAGCCTGACCGCGGGCTTTCCGTCTACCGTCACGACATAGCGGATGTCTTCGTGCGAGTCCTCGACGGTGGCGATATCCCGAATGTAGACGGGGACCCCGTTTCGGGTGGCGACGCCGACATTGAGTATGTCATTGACGTTTTTGAATTCGCCCTCGGTTCGAAACAGCACTTCATAGCGGCCCTCTTTGACGGGGCCGACCGGAAGATTGATGTTCTCGCGTCGAAGGGTTTGCACCACACCCGAGACGGAAAGGTTGAGAGAGCGCAGTTTGTCCAGAGCCAGGTTGACGTGAATCTGGCGGCGCAGCCCGCCCGAGACCCTTGCCTGGGCTACGCCGTTCACGCGCTCGATGCGGAACTGGATGTATTTCTCGGTGAAGTGACGCAGCTCCTTGGCGTCCATCTCGCTGGAAGCCACGGTCAGAAACATGACAGGAAATTGCGTAACGTCGAACTTGTAGAGAGTCGGCGGATCGATGTCATCCGGCAGCGTGGTGCGGCGGCGGTCGATGCGGGTCCGCAGGTCGTTCGCCGCCTCGTCCATGTCGGTCCCGTAGGCGAAACGGCAGCGCACGCTGGAGCGGCCTTCGGAAGAAGAAGAGGTGATCTCCTCCAAGCCGGGCGCGGCGGCGAGTACCTGCTCGAGCGGGCGCGACACCAGAGTTTCCAGCTCTTCGGGCGCGACTCCCTCGTAGGAAACATTGATACTGATCGTGGGATACTCGGTTTCCGGCATCAGATCGACCGGAATCCGCATGAAGGCGATACCCCCGAGCAGCATGGCGATCAAACAGCCCATCAGGACCGTGATCGAACGATGAATGGAAAATTCAGGAAGGTTCATGGTGCTCCGTTGGTGACCTAGGGAGTGTTCGACGCGACAGCGCCTCCGCCTCCAGCCGCGACGGGCTGGTTGGCCGCCGCCTTCTTCTTTTTGCCTGGGGCTGTCTTGGCGGACTTGCCGGGAGCGCCCGCGCCGCCGGCGCGGATCCGGTCGCCTTCCCGCAGCATCGTGGCCCCGCGCCCGACGATCTTGACGCCCGGATCTAGATTGGCCAAAACCTCGACCTGGTCTTCTCGCGTAAGACCCGTCTCGATGGCGCGAAACGTTGGCCGGTCCCCTTCCACGGTATAGACGCCGGGCTGTTGCCCCCGGTAGACCAAGCCTGCGCGGGGAATCAGGATGGCATCCCTTGTCGTGCCCAAGTCCAATTCGATGCGGGCGAACATTTCCGCTTTCAAGCCGCCTTCGGGATTCGGGATGTCGATTTCAATTAATGCACTGCGGGTGGCGGCGTCAAGAACCGGAGCAATCCGGGCCACCCGGCCTGTAAAAGCGCGGTCGGGGATCGCGTCAACCCTCACCGTCGCTTCGTTGCCGATGCTTAATCTGCCGATGTTGCGCTCGGGAACATTGCCGCGAGCGACCATCGTCGCCAGGTTCACGATCCGCACAATCGGCGTCGAAGGGCTGATGAGAGCTCCCTCATCCACGTTACGGGTGGCGATGATTCCCGTCATCGGTGAATAGACCTTGGTTTGCGCCAGCCGGATCTTGAGCTCTCTCAGTTCGGCTTCAGCTTGCTGCTTTTGCGCCTCGGCGAGCCGCACCTGGGCGTTGACGACGGCCAGTCCTGTCTTTCGTGACGCGAACTCCTGGGGCGATATGAGTTGCTCGTCGAGAAGCTCCTCGGCCCGGTTGACCTCGGCGATGGCGTTGTCCCGTTCGGCACGTCTTTGTTCGAAAGATGCCTGGGTAACCGCGATCGAGGCCGTGGCACGATTGACCTGCTGCTCAAGCTCGTCGTCTTCGAGTTCCGCGATCAGATCGCCCTGCTTCGCCCGGTCGCCGACGTCGAAATGCAGCTTTTCGAGCCGTCCCGTACTTTTGGCGGTGACGTCGACCGATTGTTTGGCTCGAAGCGATCCGGTCAGCACCAGGTTTTCCCGTACCAACCCGATACGAGACTCAGTGACGTCGACGCTGACGACGCGGCCTCCACCCTTCTTTTTCTTCGTTCCGGCGGTCTGATCTTGCTGGATCTCATAGATCCTCGAGCCGATGAAAAACACCAAGCCGGCACCTATCACAAGGCCAAGGATCCGCTTTCCCCAAGTTCCCACGATATTTATCTCTTTCCCATGCGGGCATGCAGCCCGTTACCAAGGTCTTTCTGTTGGCAACCCTAGAGCTGCACTTTGACCGGCAACCTCAACGCCCGACAACCTCAACGTTCTCGCCAATCTTTTTATGGCGCGGAACGCTCTCGCCGGGTGCTAATGAATGCACAAGTCAGGCGGTTTACAGAATGGCTAGGGCCTTCCTACCCAGCCCAACGACCGGATCGACGATTCGAGCAGCTAAATCACGAAGACCGGGCGGGCGTCGATATAAACCAACCCGTTGAAAAGGCGTCTCCGGATGCCAAATGGTTACCGCAGCCGCGTTTCAGTCGACACTCTTGAATTTGCCACCGTTGCCTGGTCTAAACGCTGCGGGCGGTGCTACCGCCCGATCATCTGCCTAGCCGCTTGCAGATTCCGGCGCACACTCTCGTCTTCGGGACGCATGTTGAGCGCGGTCTCCAGATCGCTCACAGCATTCGCGTAGGCCCCGCGCTGATAAAACTCTTGCGCTCGCAGAACGTAAATCTCAGGCTGCGACGGATTGAGTTGCAGGGCCTTCTTGAAGTTGCTCCATCCCTCTTTCTCACGGCCGAGCCGAATCTGCGTCACGGCAAAGTTGGCCCAAATCACTTCTTCTTTCGGTAAGATTTCGAGCGATCTTTGATAAAAGTCCGCAGCGTTCGCATAGTTTTTCTGCTTAGCGTGCGCGACACCCAAATTCGAAAGCAGGAAGCCGTGATCCTTGCTGCCGGGTTCTGCTAGCTTTTCGGCTTTCTCCCAGTAGTAGGCTGCGTCCACCACCGATCCTCGCTCATCGTAGAGCTTGCCGAGCCAGGTCAGGGGTCGATATTTCGCCGGTGATTTTTCAGCCGTATCGTGCCACAGAGCCAGATCGTCGCACCAGAGCTGGCTTCGCTGGTACGTTCCCCACGAATAAATCACCAACAGCCCGCCGAACGCGACGAGCTTCGCCTTGGCCGGAGCCCCTGCTATCCGTGAAACAATCAAAACGAGGACCAGAAAGAATCCTATGCTGGGCAGGTACAGTCTGCGCTCGGCGGCGAAGTCCAGCAGCGGGTAGAAACTCGTTGAAGGGGCCAGAACAGCCAGATAGAACAGAATCCCAAACGATATCAGCGGATCGCGCCGGCGCAGGTGAACGGCAGCGCCAACAAGGGCAAAGAGCAGCAAAAGAGCCAGCCAAGAGAGGTTCTCCCAGATCGTTTGTGACGGAACAATATCCCAATCCGCGTTGAGGCCGAAGGGCACGAGAAGCAAACGCAGATACAGAAAGTACATTCGGAACTGCGTCAGCAAATACTCGACCCAGGGCAAATTGAATCCCGCCGAGACCGCGAATAGGAACGGCTTGATGACCAGAAAAAAGCCGCCGATCGTACCGATCAAGAAAAGTCCATAGGTCGGCAGGCTGGGCTTCATGCGGCGCCAGTCGAGCCGGGCGAGAAGCAAGTAATCTAGCAGCAGGATAGCGAACGGCAGGGTAATCTTGTCCTGCTTTGACATGAATGAGGCAACGAAAAGGAAAACGACCAGGAACGCAGTAACCCAGGCATGCCGCTCACGCAGGGGAGAGGCGAATAACCACAACGCGGCGATATAGAAGGCTGCGGCCAGAACCTCGGAGCGGCTGCTAACGTAGGCAACCGATTCCGTGAGAACCGGAGAGGTCAAAAACAGCAGGGGAACTCCGCAGACCATCGCCGGACGAACCGAAGCCGGGATCAGATCCTCCAGCCGGCCGGGCGCAAGCAAGGCCGTCAAAAATCTCCACAGGAGCAATGAGTTGAGGCAGTGGAGGAGCACATTGACGAGATGAAAACCGAACGCGTCCTCGAAACCGCCGATGCGGTGGTTCGCGATAAAGGTCAGCATCAGCAGCGGGCGGCCAGTGGTCATTAAGGTTCGCCACTTCGCTTCCCGGACAGTGCTGAAAGCCTCTAGCAGGTCGTAGTCGTCGAGAAAGAAGGGCCCCGAGAGGGCAGGTGAATAGATCAGCAGGCCAATAGCAAACAGCCCGACGGCAAATAGCCAGGGATTGAACTGAGGCCCCGGGGGCGCGGGCCCTTCGCGCTTCGAGGCCGGGGATGGACTCTGAGCAGGAGACCCTTGGGGTTCCTTGGGCGGTGAATTCTTGTGGTTTCGTTTGGCCGAAGCTTTCATAGCGGCCCGTTCACGAAGAGTTCAACTTGCGATGGATCGCTAGCGATCAGCCAGCCGCCCAGACGACGAAAGCTGTTGTCGCGCGATACGGTCTTGGATCAGCTTTCGGAATTCATCCAGCTCAATGTGTTTTCCGGTGGCTTTCTTGGAATAAACCAACGCACCGTCAATGGAAATCTCGAACATGCCCCATCCGCTTTTGGCGGGCGCATCGCGCCCCGGAATAATCTCCCAGGCTTCAATGTGTTCCTCGAATTCTGCTATCAGCGTCTCCGCCATACTGGCGGCTCTGGGCAGATGGCCTCAAGCGACGCAGTATTCGACTTTGACTTTCAGCATAAGCTCGCATCCTCTCCGGTTCAATATCCCAGCGCTTCGGCTTGGATCTGAATATTCAGGCTATCTTCCGCATCTTAAATCTCGTACTTCGCCATGATCTCCGTCCAGCGATTTTGGGCTTTGAGCAGCAGCTCAATGACATCTCGCACGGCCCCGGATCCGCCAGGAGAGGGTGTGACAAAATGGACGGCCTCATGCCGCGACACTCGCGAGTTTGCGGGCGCGGCGGCCAGACCGGCGCGCTTGAGAAGCGGCAGATCGGTCACGTCGTCGCCAATATAGGCAACCTCTTCAGCGCCCAACCCCGAGTCAACCAAAATTTCTTCAAACAGCGGCAGCTTCCGGGTGTTGCGCTGATAGAGATACTTCATATGGACCGAACGGGCACGCTCCTCGACGGCGGGTGAACCGCGGCCGCTAATGATTCCCGTCTGGATGCCGCTTGTATGCGCCCATTGCAAAGCGATGCCGTCCTCGCAATCGAAGCTCTTGGTCTCAAACAAGCCTCCCTTCCCGTCGGGCAAAAAGTAGACCTTCCCATCGGTAAGAACGCCGTCGCAATCCATCAAGAGGAGCTTGATCTTCGCGGCTCGAGACAACAGATTCTCGGAATAACCAGTTTCCGGCATAGCTAGACCTGTGATTATATCGTCCGTTCGCCTAGGGTCGACGCGGTACTGGCGTCTCTTGCAACGGATCCGCGACCGTCAGCGAGCGGTCCCGCTCACCATGCACCCGATCCATAGCCCCTGCGGCACCGACAAAGCCAACAAACCGTACCTGTGCGGCCCGCGTGGAAACCCCTGTCCAACGTCATGTCCGCCAACGCTTTGTCTTGCTCATCTCGGCCTGTTCCGATAACCTGTCGGGATGCTCCACGGAATCCGATTTCTCCTGATCGCTTGGCTCGTGATCACTATCGCCCCCGCTTCGGGCGCGCAAACCGTGTTCGAGACAAGCGGTGACGTCACGGTAACTGTTGACCCAGCGACCGCCAGCCTCACAAAGAATCGCCGCGGTAATCGGACGCTGAACATCACGTCGGCGCCTGCTTCGGTCCGCAAGCTGGGCAAGAGCTACTCCGCCAACTTGTTCTTTTCGGGGGAATTTGACCCCAAACCGGTCAAGTACCAAGTCGTATTCAGCTACCTCAACAAGCAGAATACGCTCGGCGGCTCATTCTTTGGCGGAGGTCTGTTCTCCCACGACACCAAGGGAGAGGCCGAGTTCCTGGAGTTCGGCGAGCAAGTGAAGCTTCGATTCCAGTTCACGACCTACGACAAGAGCGAAGGTAAGGAGGGGCGGCGAACGGTGCCCGTAAAGGGCGAGGCAATCTGTCCCCGTGGCGATGCTTTCTAAAACGACGTTTGTAACGCGACACTTTCGATCAACTTGAAACTACCTGAACAAACAGCCGTTGCGGGCTACTTGGCTTGCGTCGCAAGAACCAGCCCCCGCAGTCGATCGATACGACGTCCTTGGGCGCGCGGGCGGGTGCCAGAGCTAGACCGTGCGGTGGTGTCCGGCGGCGTTTCGGCTCCTGCGTCGGCCAGTTCGCGAAATTCGATGGGGGCCACTACGGCTCCGCCGTCCCACCGCTGAGCACTCTTCGCGCTCGCGCTGACATGGCTAGCCGCCACAACGCGCTGCCGATGAGCATCGTGTAGACCGGCACGTACTCCATGAGCCGGAATTCATCGGTCTCTTGCCAAACTCCCAATAGCTCATAACGAATCAGGATGTGATACGAGAGGCTGACCAGCGCTGTCCACAGCAGCAGCGCGGCGTTCGGAAAGATCACCAAGAACGGCAGCAGCCAGCTTAGATACCACGGAAAGCAGTTGGCAGCTAGAAACAGCAGCAGCAAGACCGCCCATTTTGAGGAGCGAATCAGGGACAGCGAGCCGGCCTGCGCGAACTTGGGCTCTCTTGCTGGCAGCGCCGTCTCGACGTGTTCGTGGAGGTTCGGCGCACGTATATTCGCCGCCTGTACAACCTCCACCCGCATATTCTCCGCCCGAGCATCCGCCGCCTGGGTTTTTGCGGCCCGCGTCTCTGCTTCGCTGTAGTCCGCCACTCCGGGACTCGTCCAGCCCAACTTCCGCCACGGACTTCTCCCCCAGAGGTGATTTGCCCATAGCAAAACCAATCCGCCGGCCAGAAGCCGCTTGACCCACGTCGTCCCGGCATTGAAATCCTCGCCGACGGCCCAATAGATCAGCGCATAGAGACTGTCGTTGTTCCGCCAGCCTCCGACGAATCCAGCCAAGATCTCCTCGACCTTCGAGATGCCGTCAAGGTAGGGCCAGCTCACGGCTAGCGCAATCGGAATGAAAACAAGCGCGGCTCGGTGACGAAATCGCAAGTGCCCCCCGTCACGCTGAACCAGAAAAAAGGGAAATAGAATCGCCGGCCAGAACTTCGTCAGCGCTGCCAACGTCAGCCAGGTCCATCCCCAAACCCAACGTTGCTTGAGGGCCGCGGTCAACGCCAAGACCATGAACAGAACCGCTACCGCGTCGTTGTGTCCCTGGGCCCAAAACTCGACGATCGTCAGTGGCGACCACAGGTAGATCAACAACCATTGGCTGGGCAGGCCCATGGCGGTCAACAGCCCTCCCAAGGCCATGGCGACGGCTATTTCGAACAGTGCGAACGGTGCCTTAAACCACCACACCTGACTTCGCACATCGGGTTGCAGGGCCGAGACCAGGCGATAGTAGGCAGCGTAGAAACGCTCAAGCACGGGACCGTAGACTGACGGCAAATCCTTGCGGTTGACGCTTGGGTAGGTGGCATCACGCAGTGACTCCCAGCGCGGGTCCTGGGGAACCTCGGTGTAGGGGTTTCCGCCCGCGGCTTGTAGCTTGCCTTGCCAGCGATATCGATTCAGATCCTCGGAAAGCATCGGATCGAGCGGGAACACCGTTAGCCGAAACAAAATTCCAGCGCCCCAGATTAGACTCATCCAGCGGCGGGGGAGAGTGCCGTCGGCGCCCGAATTCGTGATCAGAAAACAGCAGACTAGGTACAATAGTGAAGCGAGAAGATAAGTAGTGATGAACTCCACGGCCTGCAGCTTGAAGTTCTCCAACCGGTGCAGGCTCAGAAACGCCGCTTCGAGAAGGACGGCGAACAGCAGGATGAAGCGGTAAGAAGTGGCCATCCCCGAGCGGACGGCCGACGGTTGACTCCTGATCATGATCTCAGCTTTATTTCCGTTCGCGATGTTTGAGATCGGATCATCCGGTCTGCGAGGCTGGATGGAAGATCTGGTGGCCGGAGTGCTGCCGAGCGTCTATCAGATTAGCTGGTTTGATTGGTTAGTGGTCGGGCTCTACCTCGCGACCATGGTCGTTTTGAGCTGCTACGGCCTGCACCGCTACCAACTTGTCTACCTCTATCGCAAGCACAAGCGGAACACTCCTGGCGAGCCCGAAGTCCGCTTCAAGAAGCTGCCTAGAGTTACGGTTCAGTTGCCGATTTACAACGAGCAGTATGTTGTCGAGCAGCTTCTCGAGTCCATTTGCCGGCTCGACTACCCTCGAGATCTGCTGCAGATTCAGTTGCTCGATGATTCGACGGACGAAACGCAGCAGGTGGCTCGCGCCGCCTGCCACCGTCTCGCGGAGATGGGCCATCCGGTCGAGTACCTTCACCGGAATCATCGAACGGGTTACAAGGCCGGGGCGCTACAGGCGGGTCTGGAGTCCGCGCACGGAGAATTGATCGCGATCTTCGATGCGGACTTTTCACCCGACGCCGACTTCTTGTACAAGACGATTCACTACTTCACGGATCCAAAAGTCGGCATGGTGCAGGGCCGCTGGACATATCGCAACCGCAACCACTCGCTGCTCACCAGGATTCAGGCAATCTTGCTTGACGGGCACTTCGTTTTCGAGCACGGAGCACGGTCGCGGTCCGGCCGTTTCTTCAACTTCAACGGCACGGCCGGTGTACTGCGGAAATCCATGATCGAGGATGCGGGCGGCTGGCAGTTCGAGACGCTCACCGAGGATACGGATCTCAGTTACCGCGCCCAACTCCGCGGCTGGAGATTTCTGTACCTGCCGCAACTGGAAGTGCCCTCGGAGCTCCCCGTCGACATGACCTCGTTTCAGGCTCAGCAAGCGCGCTGGGCGAAGGGTTTGATTCAGACCGCCAAGAAGATTCTGCCGGTGTTGCTGCGCTCGAACCTGCCGCTGAAGGTAAAAGCCGAGGCCTGCTTTCACCTGACTGGAAATATCTCTTATCCGCTGATGGTGGTGTTGTCGATATTGCTGTTGCCGGCGATTGTGGTGCGTTATTACCATTGGAACGGCCAGCTTCTCTACCTCGACATCCCGTTGTTTCTGGGGACGTTCAGCTCGCTGTCAACCTTCTACGTGCTCAGCCAGAAGGAGCTATACCCGCGTCAGTGGCGCCGGGCCGCGTTGCTGCTTCCGGCATTGATGGCGGTGGGGATTGGACTCACTCTCACGAATGCCAGAGCTGTCATGGAGGCACTGCTGGGGGTCGCATCGCCATTCCAACGGACCGCAAAATACTCGACCGACCTCACCCACGCCCGGCTGGCTCGCCGCCAGTACCGCCGCAGGAGCGGCTGGCTACCGACGGCGCACCTGGCGGCCGGAAGCTATTTCGTCTTCTGCATTCTGTGCTGCCTGCTGATCGGCAACTGGGCGACGATGCCTTTTCTGGCAGTTTTCGTGATGGGCTACTACTTTACCGGAGTGCTCATGCTGGTACAGGCTCGCCAGAGCCGCCTGCCTAGCCGCGAGCGGGGGCTGCTCGATTAGCGAGAGAGGCTCTGTTGGCCGTCTTGATTGAGTTTGTTGGCAATGGATATAGATTTGCGGCAACCGCTTCCTTACGGCCACGGCTCAAAACTAATGCCTGAACAGATTCTGAATGCCGTTCAAGTCGAAGGGCTTGCGTACAGCTACAACGGGACCGCGGCTCTGCGCGGGATCGGCTTTACTGTTGGCTCTGGGGAGATTTTCGGGCTGCTCGGCCCTAACGGCGGCGGGAAGACGACGGTTTTTCGAATCCTTTCGACGCTGCTGTTGCCGGACAGCGGCAACGCGAGTGTCTTCGGGGTTGACGTTGTGCGCGATCCGCTGGCAGCGCGTCGTCGCATCGGTGTCGTTTTCCAGAATCAGAGTCTCGATCGGCGTCTGACGGCTAAGGAAAACTTGGTCCATCAGGGACACCTCTACGGCCTCCAGGGTAAGCCGCTTGAGCAGCGCATCGATGAGGTGCTCACTCGGTTGGGCCTGGCGGATCGCGCAGCCTCGATTGTAGAAAAGCTCTCAGGCGGGCTGCGACGCCGGGTCGAGCTTGCTAAGGGGTTGCTTCACCAGCCAGACTTGCTGCTTCTCGACGAGCCGAGTACCGGCATCGACCCTGGAGCGCGGCTGGACTTTTGGGAATACCTCCAACTGCTGCGGCGCCAAGAAGGGGTTACGGTCTTACTGACCACTCACTTGCTCGATGAAGCTGACAAGTGCGACCGTCTGGCGATCCTCGATCGGGGAGCCATCGTGGCCGACGGAACGCCAGCCGAGCTGAAGAACCGAATCGGTGGTGATGTCGTCGCCCTCACCTGCAATGACGCCGATAATCTGGCCGCCAGGCTGCCGCAAGCGATCGGGGTCACGCCGCAAGTGATCGATGGCACGGTCCGTTTCGAGTATGCAGACGGGCCGCGGCTGGTGGCGCGGCTTATGGAAGAGCTGCCGCTGCAGATCGATTCCGTGACGGTTTCCAAACCCTCCCTCGAAGATGTTTTCATTCAGCTGACTGGGCATCGTTTCCTAGAAGAAACGGCGGACGAGGATCAACGATAGAATGAGGTTTCGTCCGGGCGGGCCGGTGAGCCCGGCGTTCAGCTGAGGATTCTCGGAATCTTCGGATCATTCCGGTTGGTTCGGGATCGGCGGGTTACCGAGCGTAGCGAGCGAGCATCAACCCGGGAAGAGAGCCACCCACACCGGCTCCAATCCACCCACTATGGCGAACCACGGATCCAGCGCTGTCACGGCGCAACAGCCCGCTGACACGGCGATCGCGTCGGCGGCTGCAGTTGTGTCCGGTCCCCCGGTTCAGCCGCGGCTTTGGTTGAGCGTGTGGACTTTATGGTCTCGTGAAATCCGGGGATTCTACCGGCAACGAAGCCGTGTGATCGCGGGCCTCGCCACGCCGCTGATCTTCTGGCTGCTGCTCGGTTCTGGCTTCGCCAACTCGCTCCGCGAATCAGGCGATACCGGTAGTGGCTCACTGCAGTTCTTCTTTCCTGGAATGGTGGCGCTGGTCGTCCTATTCACAGCGATCTTTTCCAACATCTCGATCATCGAGGACCGCCGCGAGGGATTCCTCCTATCGGTCTTGGTGGCGCCGGTTTCGCGAATGGCCCTGGTGCTCGGGAAGATCTTGGGCGCGACGACGATTGGCTTTATCCAGGGACTGGTGTTCTTGCCCTTCGCGCTGCTGTTAGGCATATCCATTGAGATCTCGAAGCTACCCGCCATGTTCGCTGCGATTCTGCTGACCTCTTTCGGCCTAACGGCTCTGGGATTTTGCTTCGCGTGGTGGATCAACTCCGTGCAGGGCTTCCATTCCGTGATGAACATCGTGTTAATGCCGCTATGGCTGCTCTCGGGCGCGGTATTCCCAGCCGAGGGAGCGGCACGCTGGATGCAGTGGCTGATGGTTGTCAACCCGCTTAGTTATGGAGTGACGGCCTTGCGACGTCTTTTCTCGTCAGGGGCAGAGGTGAGCGGGGCCCCGCTAGCGGTCTGCTTTGCGGTTATTGTCGGGTTCAGCGTTGTGACGCTGGCTGCTGCGTTTTATTTGGCCAGTCGGACTACATCGCGCAACCTTGCCTAGTCGCTGGCTTTGGAGCGCCGAGGTCTTCCCTTCGGGCCGCCACGGGCTTGGCCAACGGCAAGGCATTGAACAGGCGCTCAGGAACAAGCCGGTCATGCACCAGGCACTCAGGAAATAGGCACTGCACAGAAGCGCCAAACGATGGACGTCACCGATCTTCCCGCGCTGAACGCCTGCCTGAACTCAGCGAGCGCGGTGTTCCTCGGAGCAGGCTACTACTTTATTCGTCATCAACAGAAGAGCCGCCACCGGGCGTGCATGATCTCCGCCTTCGTCGTCTCCTGCTTGTTCCTGTCAAGCTACCTGTTTTATCACTACCACGTGGGTTCGATTCCGTTTACCAAACAGGGATGGATTCGGCCGGTTTACTTCACGATTCTTATCACGCATATTGTGCTGGCGGCATCGATTGTCCCGATGGCGCTGATCACGCTGATTCGGGCGTTGCGCGGCCGTTTTGGAGCGCATCGGCGTATCGCGCGCTGGACCTGGCCGATTTGGATGTATGTGTCGGTCAGCGGCGTTTGCATCTATGTGATGCTTTATCGGCTGTGAGATGCAGTCGGCGGACCGCAGCCGAACCTGCCGTCCAACCCGGCGCGGACTTGCGTCCACGCCTCCGCCCGGTCGTCTGAACGTTCCGCGGAGTTAATTATCTTTCTCTTGTTTCCGGTCGCTGGCTTCCGAACTATTCGCCTGGATGCGCTGTGTCAGCTCCGCCATATAGTGCGCCGAGCTGACTAGAATTGTCGCCGCCGCCGCCCAGATCAGCACATCGAGCAATTGCCCGGTCCAGACAGCCTGCGTCGCGTTGTAGAGCACGACCGTCGAGATAGTGGCCGCTTGCACGACAGTATTTGCCTTGCCGAACGCGCTCGGCGGGAAATCCCGGATCTCGGTGGACAGCATGACAACAAGCACCGTGGCGATGATGATTAAGTCCCGGCTGAGCACCAGAATTGTTAGCCACCACGGAATCGCGCCAATCAGCGCCTGAACGATGAAAGCCGACGTTAGCAGCAATTTGTCCGCTATCGGATCCAGATATTCTCCCAGCATGGTTTGCTGGTTGAGGCGCCGCGCGATGATGCCGTCGATGACGTCGGTGATCACCGCCACGAGAAACAATCCCAGAGCGATGTCGTGCCGCCGATAGATCATGGCGATCAGGATGAATGGCAGCATCAGCAGCCGAATCATCGTGAGCTGATTGGGAACCGACAGGACCTGCCCGATTATCGACCGCGAGCGCCATCGAGATCGGGTTTGAGGGCCGGCCTCTAACCGTTCCATGGAATTGTTCGGGGTCATAACGCTGGGTTGCTTGAGCTCAGTTCAACAGCGTTCGCTGTCATAGCTCGACGAAATGCCGGATACTCTGGTTCGTCGCGAACAGCAGGCGCCGAGCTAGGTCCTCGATCAGTTCGCGCTCGGCCAACTTTTCCAACCATTCGGACGGAATGCCTTCCAGCCCATAGTGTGCGCCGGCCAATTGTCCATAGACAGCCGCGGTCGTGTCGGCATCATTGCCCAGATTGACGGCCAGCAGCGCTCCTTCCCGGAAGGAGCTGGATTGGTGAAAGGCCCAGAGTGCGGCCTCCATGGTATCAATCACGTAACCGGTCGCCGGAAGCTCGTGCGCTTGCTTGGTTTTGTAGACACCGCGGGCAATCGCGTCGACTCGCCGGGTCAGGGCCACGTGCTGGAACAACCAGTAATTGTAAACCGGGGAGTAGAGATCGGAAAGCAGTAAATCTTTGGAATCTCCGCGGAGGGCTCCGACCAGCAGCCCCGCGAAATAGCGACAGCAATCCACGGCCTCGGTGGCGGCGTGGGTCGTTTTCGACATTTGAGACGCCAGCTCTTTGGCTCGTCCGGCGTCATGTACCAGGTACATGGAAATCGGGGCCAGTCGCATCAGGGAGCCGTTGCCGGCGGACCGCTCATCCGTGGAGCCGGCATAAGGATCACCTGTTTCGGCATAGCGCGATAGAGCGGTGTTTACCGTGATACCGATGTCGAAGCAGGTTTCGGTGCTCGACATGTAGCCTTCGTCTCGCCAACGAAGGTAGCGATCCATCTGGTCTTTCGCGTTGAATCCGCCGCATTCGACAATTGACGCTGCCAAGCACAGCGCCATGGAGGTATCGTCGGTCCACTGCCCTGGGTCTAGTTGCCACGGCCCGCCCGCAACCATTCCCTCAGCGCGGAAAGTCCCCGCTTTACCGCCCTCGAAGGGCGCTCCCAATGCATCCCCCACGGCGAGCCCAAGCAGGGTGCCAAGAAATCGATTTTCTACACCCAGACTCATCGCATTTCATTCTAGCGCGGGCGACTTTGGGCTCTGGGCGAGTCAGGAAATGCTGATGGCGGGAGTCGCGAAGGGCAGATTCAATACTGGGCGACGGCCGGGACGTGGGCTTGGCGGCAGACGAGCGGGGTACGCTTCGCCTCGGCTTTTCGGCGGCGGCCTAGCGGCCGAAAGCCGAAGAGCAGGCGGGAATTTTGTTCGAGGCTTGAGTCCTGCTAGTGAGGCGTTTCCGGGCAGGCACAGCAATCGCTGCAGCGATTACATTTCTCGCAAAGGTGGTTTCCGCAGGCGTCGCGAGTGCAACGGACACAGATCCTTGTCGACGGCTCTTCGCAGATATGGCAATGGAACCGGAAACCGTCGGTATCCTGGACCGACGGCGCGTTCGAGGCTTCTGCTACCTCATCGGCAAGGCCAGCTGGGAATCGCTCAAAAGGATGGTCCATTGTTTGGGGGTGAGTGTTAGGTTGGAGCGTTGAGGTCAAGCGTTTGTGCCGAGGCTGAAAAGTGATTTTCTGGTTGTCAATTACCCGCCATTGGACGCTTTAGCATCTCCAGGCGGCAGCGTTGCGCCTCGCTATTCGCGATGTCAAGCTCGGCCTCCTGATCGATAACCAGCTGTCGCATGTACTCTTTCAGCCGATCCTCGACGGAAGTGACTCGGCCGGCGGTACTGTCGAGCAGGTCGCCCAGAGACGCGTTTTGGTACTTCCTCACTCCTGCCGACATGGAGGTCACCATTGAGCTGACGCGGTCCATCCACAAAAACGTGTCAACGGTTGTCGAAAGTTTCTCTGGCTGGCGCTCCAAAGCCTGCGCGGAATTGGCCAGATTCGATATGTCGGCTTGCAAAGTTTGGTATTGCGTCACGTAAGCATCGGGGGCGCCGTCCTGGATCCATTCCTTGGGGCGTATCTGCGAAAGAATCTTCACGATATCATCCGTGCCGCCGCGCAGAGTGCCAGCCATCTCGATGACTTCCCAGCGCGGGATTGTGCCCGATTCCTGCGCGGGCAAAACAAAAACGCATCCAAGCAGGAGCACCGCAGATAGCAGCTTCATATAGCCATCGTAGATACCCGGTACGCAACCTGACAAGGCGCCGCGAATTAGAATGGGCTGCGCAATACCGGGCGCGCGGTCCCGGGCTAGGCCTGAAACGATGGGTCGGGCTCGATTTCGCCGTCGACCAGCCGGAAGCCGGTTCGGTGCAATGCATCCGCGGAACACAGTAGACGAGGCTCCCTGGAGTCTCCTCTCAACTCGGGATCCTTGGAGCCGAAATCCGGATCGAAGGGATCAACGACCCACACGATCTTACCCTTGAAGCTGACTCGAACCTCCAGTTGCGCGCCGCACAAGCGGCAGAAGAATTCGACAGATCTCTGCTCTTCGCCGTCGCTGGCCACGTTCTCATCTTACGAGGACTGGGTCAGTCAGATGTCGCCAACAATGGACCCACGACACGCCTGGAGGCGTACGCCACGCCGAGCCTCGGGAAACACGGGTCAAGGGGGCGTGAACCCAGACTTCGCATTCACCTTTCGGCGAACTTTCTCGGCCCAACGGAAAGCGGCAACCAGTTCCTTCGCGATTTTGTCGGCGACGTCGGCCCCAGCTCCTTTGTATTTTGCTCCGGAGCTCTCCTGGGTTGCCGACCAGATCACCTCGCCGTTTCCGAGAACGAGGCGAATCGCGGCCAAAGCTTCGTGTTTCCTTCGGCGGGAGGAGGAAGACTCTGTGTCTCCAATGCCGAAGCTTGCGGCACTGTAGTCGGACTCACCCGACTCCCTCTCACTGGACGAAGCCGACCCGCGCACATTGAGACCCTCCCTCCTCGTGGAGTAGTCGGAATAGATGAGGTCTTCGGCAGTCCCACGGATGAATGCGTCCGCGCGCTCTTCGTCTTCCACGACGAGGAACAGGCCGGCACGGTGCAAGCTGCCGATCAACATGTCGCGAATCTCCTCGCTGCCGTTGCCGTGGAGAGGGTCGACGTAGACCGCCTTGATCTGGAGCAGCTTGAGGAGTTGGCTCTCCTTGAGAGAGACGCTCTCGGGGAGAGCAGGCTCCGCGGGTTCGCCAAAACAGGCGGCGCACAGGACGAGGGCCGTCACCGCTTGAAGCGCTCCCCGCGAGACCGCCTGTCCCCGTGCAACCGTCCGCACGGTGATGTGCTGTCCTGTCATGCTCTGTCTGTTGCGCATCATTGGCTCATTGGCTCAGTGCTTCGCGGGCCTTCTCGTTTTCGAACTCCACTTTGAGGCCGCTCCGTGCCGAGAGTCCAGCCAGCGTCGTGCGAACGATCTTCTTGCCTAACTCGAGGACCACCGCCTGCTGATTGCCTTCGGCATCGAAGAAGCTGAGCGTCAGGTAGTGGTTCCGTTTCTTGGTGAGCAGGAAGAGCGGAGAGATCGCTATCGCCAGACCGAGGCGACGGGCTGATTTTTGGCCGTATTCGAGGGAATTGATGCTGTCATAGCGTATGCGCAGCTCTCCCTTCTCATGCCGGAAGACGAAGTGGCGAGAACCGGTTGTCGTCACCGCGCCTGCGGTGGAGAGGCGGATTGTGGAAAGAGTTCCGCCGCGGTAAACAGCTTTTTTGCTGGGGATACCCGCCAGCAAGGCCGGCGAAATAACATTCGCTAGAAGTACGGCCGCAAGGAGGAAGCCTCTCTCCTGGGCATAGGAATGAGAAATGAGTGTCAACGCTATCATGACAGAAAAGCCGCCCCAAGAGGCAGAAAAAATTCTAACAATAGAAATTCATTAGAAAAGCTGGCAGAGTTGTCTCGCCGGTGGCGCGACCTCGGATGAGAAAGCAGGGGTTCGGCGTTTTCAGTCCGCAGCCTGGAAAAGCCAGGCCGCTTCCCCTGAGTCGGCTTCCGCCTGGTCCAGCAGGGAGTTGATCCTGTCGGCCTTCATGCTCACGTCGGCTTTCAGGCGGTCATTCTCTTGCCTGAGGTTTGTGTACTCGTCGGCCAAATGCAGCGCTGTCAACACGGCGACCCGATAGTTGTCGGACACCCGTACTTGGCTTGCGATGAAGTTCATCTTCTGGTCAACGAGTTCGGCAAGTTGACGGGTTTGTTCGGTGTCGGTGCCGCCCTTGATGTAGAAAACTTGACCGAAAATGTTGACTTGTGTTCCGCTGTTTTCGGGCATCGGTTCGGCCTCGTTGCCAGGCGGCCGTGCCGCCATGGAGGTGGATAGGGTGAGTTACTCCGCCAGGTTTTCGATTTTCTCCAGCAAAGCTTCGATCCTCTTGCGGACCTCGTTTCTCTCCGACCTCAATTCACCGGCTTGGGCGAGCAACCGCTCGATCTCGCTGTCTTTCTCGGCGAAGAGGGATTTTACGCGGGCGGCCTCTTTTTCCGCTTCTGATCGCTCGCGCTCTGCCGTTCGAAGGCGACCGATGGCTCCTTGGATACGACTTTCCAGCTTGTCGAGAACTTGCAAAGCGTCGGCGCCGTTAGCGCCCGCGTCGATTGAGGTGACCTGTGATTCCATAGGATCTTGACTCTGCCGTGCTTATTTATCCTAGCGCAGAATCGCTCCAGCGCAAGGGGAATTCTGATGGTCTCGCCACTTTTGTGCGTTTTTTCGCGGCTGGCGTTCTGCCCAGCGAGCTACTCAGTCACTCTAGCCCGCATCGCGATGGCACGCCTGGCGCCGGTACCACTCTTGACCGAACCCTGGGGGCGCGGCTTGCTCAGCTCGCCCGGTCAGGAACTTCCGAAAAGGTGACCCATCTTTTCTCTCTTCGTTCGAAGATAGTCGGCGGAGGTCTCGGAAACCACTGCTTCGCAGGGAACTCGTTCCGCGACCTCGATGCCGCCGGCCTCGAGGGCCTCGACCTTGGCCGGGTTGTTCGACAGAAACCGAACTTTCGAAAGGCCGAAATGGCGCATCACCTCCACCGCAAGCGAGTAGTTGCGCTGGTCGGCGTCGAAGCCGAGTTGCTCGTTCGCCTCGACCGTGTCGGCGCCCTCGTCCTGTAGCTGATAGGCCATCAGCTTGTTGATCAACCCGATCCCGCGTCCCTCCTGCGGATCGTAGATCAACAAACCGCGCCCTTCCCGAGCAATCTGCTCGAGCGCGATCTCTAGTTGCTGACCGCAATCGCAGCGAAGGCTCCCGAAAACATCCCCTGTAAGGCATTGGGAATGGATACGGACCAACGGAGCCGGACCTGGGCTCGTGAAATCCCCAATCTTGAGAACGACGGTTTCCGCTTCGTTGCCGTTTGGGTATCCGCGAAAACCGTCCGTCGAGCCACGAAAACCGAAGATGCGGAACTCTCCGAAGCGGCAAGGAAACCGCGCCTCGGCAACCTGCCGAACTTGCATTTTTGAATCCACGGTGACGTTGCTGCTTCAAGAATGGAGGATCGTAGGGCGAAATGCGCTAGGATCAGGGCGGTTCGAATATTACCATTATAGTGAACCTCGAGTTCATGGCCGGTTACCCGTGATGCTCGATCAAGCCAGCGGATCTCTCTTGATGGAACGCGAACTCCTCGTCATTCTGCTCGTCAAAGTCGCCGTTATCGCGTCGATGGCGAGCATCATGCTGCGCTGGTCGTTCGCGAAAAAAATGCTCCTGCGGGAGCAGCGGACCGCCCACCAGCGTCTGCAGCTTGGCCTTCTGTTTGGTGCGATTTTCATGTGTGGCACGCTGGCGCGCCTGTTTCTCGGGTACAAGGCCGCCGAGCTGGGCCTGGAGAGTTCACTGGTCTCCGGTTTGGTCGGAGGATATGTCACAGGGGCGGTTTCAGGCGGTCTGGTTGCCCTGCCTGCCCTGTTGAGCGGGCAATGGATCACTCTGCCTTTGCTCGTCGGCGTGGGGGCGCTGGGCGGGTTGTTGCGAGACTTCGCGCCGGGCCCCGAGGAGATTTGGCGTTTCTCTCCTTTCTTCCCGTTCACGCTCTCGACCTGGTTTTCCAAGAATCTTGGTACGGCACAGAGCGCCTTTCAGATGCTGCTGCTCTTTGCCTGCATAGCGGTCGAGTTCATTCGTACGAGCCTGGGGCATGCCTTTGAATCCAAGGACTGGCTATTCGTCCTTTATCCCTCCGATCCCGCGCCCAGTGCGCTGACGATCGTACTGGTCTATTCCGCAACCGTGCTGTGCATCGGGCTGACGCTCAAGGTCTGGAACAACACTCGCAACGAATGGAAACTCGAAGAACAGCAGCGCCTCCTGATGCAGGCCCGGCTCTCGTCGCTGACCAGCCAGATCAACCCGCACTTTTTATTCAATACTCTGAATTCGGTGGCCTCGCTGATTCGCAGCGACCGCGACACAGCCCGGCAGGTGGTTTTCAAGCTGTCGGCCATTCTTCGCCGCCTGCTTCGAAAAGAAGACACTTTCGCACCGCTGCACGAGGAGCTGACCTTCATTGACGACTACTTGAGCATCGAAGTGGTGCGCTTCGGAGACAAGCTCAAGATCGTCAAGGAAATCGCGGTCGACACGTTGCACGCGCTCGTTCCCAGCATGATGCTGCAGCCCCTGGTCGAAAACTCGCTCAAGCACGGACTCAGCCCGAAAATCGACGGAGGGACGATCTGGATACGCAGCGCCATCCGCGGCGGGCGGCTACAAATCGAGCTAGAGGACGACGGGGTTGGCATCCCGCCCGAGCTCATGGCCGACGTCTTTCAACGCGGCATCGGAATCAGCAATGTCCACGAAAGACTACGCGTGCTTTACGGCAACGAATTCCATATGACGATCGAGCCACGCGCCACGGGCGGGACTCATGTGCGGATTCAGCTTCCCGAGTTGCAGGATCCGGCCGTCGGAGAGGTTTCGCCCCAGGCGGCCACCGGCGCGGAACAAGCGCCGGTCGGACAGGCCACAGGAACATGGCGGACCCCGTAGAGCAGCCGCGGCGATTGATTGCAACTCGATCAGCGTTGTCAGGGCGCCGTCCTGGCTGGTTGCGAGGCAGCTGCCTCGAAAATCAGATGGCAGCGTCCCCCATTTTCACCCCGGCTGCGAGGTAGGTCCGCCGGCCTTGTTTGATTCGGGCGCCTGGGGGGCAAGCGCCTCTACGACGTTGCGCCTTCGCTCTCCGTGGTGAAGGTCGCCTCGATCTTCGGCAACTGGAAAGCGCCGGATACGAACGGCGTAAACAGGTGCATCGGGTAGTCCTCAATGACCACCTGTACGCGCGAGATCTGATTGTCCAAGTCTTCCGTCGCGACCGTGATCAGACTTGTTGACATGCCGAAGAAGGGGTTGCTGCCGCCGTCGGGGTCTCCGTAGGCAACCACATTCTTGATTTTCGTCGCGTCATAAGTACTAACGATCCCGTAACGGGCGCCCGCTTGAACCCGCTGCACCAAACCCTGGTAGGTGAATAGGATCGTACCCATGTCGACAATTCCGATCATGACGAAAAGGAACAGGAAGAGGGCGCTTTCGACCATCGTGACTCCCCGCCGTTTGGCGTTGCGGCATTGATGGTGGATTGACTTCAATGTGGTTTCCTCCTAGGCAGCAGGCGGCAATTCCAGGTAGCTCGCTCGATCATCTTATCGGCAGAACGAGACGAAGTCTGAGGCACAGTGCGTCGACAGGAAGCAGCGCTCGTCCCGCCAACGGGGAAACTGCAAGCGCTTGCCCGCCGCAGCCATGGCTGTGGATTGATCCGTTCGAAATAACCGCTTGCTGACGCGCGCGGCTCAAGGGCTCTCAGTCCAGCGTAAGGAGGTTAACCCAGAATCTTCCGCATCATCGTGTCGATGCGGTCCAAGGCTTCTTTGATCTCCGGGAGCGCGGTGGCGTAGCTGAACCGCAGGTACCCTTCCCCGTAGGCTCCAAAACTGGTGCCGCTCAAACAGGCCACACCGGCTTCATTCAGCACCCGGTACTCCAGCTCCTCCGACTTGATGCCGGTTTTAGAGGTGTTCGGGAAAGCGTAAAACGCACCACCCGTGCTGGTGCACGAGAATCCGGGGATCTTATTGAATCCCGAGACGATCACGTCGCGGCGGCGGGCAAACTCGGCGACCATCTCATCGACGGAGTCTTGCGGCCCCCGCAAAGCCTCGATCCCTGCTCGCTGGCTGAAGCTCGAAGTATGCGAATTGCAGTTGACCATCAGCAAGCAGACGGCGTCGAGCAGAAACTTCGGCATCACGCCGAAGCCCATACGCCACCCGGTCATTGAGAAAGTTTTCGAGAAGCCGTCGAGCAGAATGATCTTCTCCATCATGCCGTCGATCTGGGTAATGGAGAACGGTTTCTCGTCGAAGTAGATGCGGCTGTAGACTTCGTCCGCCAGCACCATGACGTCGCGGTCGCGAACCATTTCGGCGATCGCTCGAATGTCTTCTTCCGGGATGACGCCGCCGGTTGGATTCTGCGGCGAATTAAGGATCAGCAGCTTCGTGCGATCAGTGATCTTGTCGCGCAGTTGGTCGAGATCGAGCGAAAAGCCGCGGCTTTCGACCAGCGGCATCGCCACCGGCGTGGCGCCTGTGAAGCGAATCATCGACTCATAGATCGGGAATCCCGGGTTGGGGTAAAGCGCCTCGTCACCGGGCTCGAGCAGGGCCAAAATCGGGAAGAACAGGATCGGTTTACCGCCCGGCGTGACGACAACGTTGTCGGGGCTGACTTCGATGCCCCGCTGCTTCGAGACCGTCTCGGCAATGGCGACGCGCAACTCCGGGTCGCCCTGAGTCGGACCGTACTTCGTCCAGCCGTCGTCGAGCGCCCGCTTGCACTCCTCGACGATATGCTTGGCGGTCGGGAAATCGGGTTCACCGATTTCCATGTGGATAATCGAGCGTCCCTGAGCCTCGAGAGCCCGCGCCTTAACAAGAACATCGAATGCGCCTTCGCCGCGCACGCCATTGAGTCGACTGGAAAGTTTCATGGTGGTTTTGGAGTGAATTGCGGCCCGTTTTCGAGAGCTGCGGAGCGCTTTGATTAGTCCAAGATCATAGCACCACTCAGAAGTTCTAAAGTCCCCGGTATACCTGCGGGCAGAGCCTCAGCCTAGAAAACTCAGTCGCTCGTCAGCTAGATTCTTGGGTCGAGCCGGTTGGCCCAGTGCCGATGATGGCCTGGTATTTGCGAACGCGGCGCTGAGTGGCCGGATCTCCGGAGACTTCGGCGGCCGCACTGGCCTCGCTGAGCCATTGGCGTGCTCGTTCGGTATCCCTCCGCTTGCGAGCCAGAAGAGCGAGTTCGATAGCGCTTTCCGCAACGCCTTCCACGACGTTGACCGAAGCGTAAAGCTCCTTCGCTTCCTCCCAGAGCCGGCTCGCCTGTTCGCCTTCGCCCGCTTCGCCTTGGAGTACCGCCATGCTGCGAATGGTGTTCGCCAAGTCGAGCCGGGAGGACTTGGGGTCGGCGCGATAGATAGCGAGGGCTTCGTCATAACAGGGCTGGGCCAGGTCGGCGCGTCCAGCGTGCTGATGCACATCGCCCAGGTGGCGGATCGTGTGAGCTAATCTGAGCGTGCTACCCTCTTCGCGATGGATGGCGACGGCCTCCTCATAATGCTGCCGCGCGACCTCAACTTGATGGAGCTTCCTCTCGATCTCCGCCAGCCCTCGGAGAACCATCGCCAGCTCGGCTCGGCTCCCATCCCGCCGAACGATGAGCAACGCCTCGGACGCATCGCGTCCGGCATCGGCAAACCGGTTGTCCTTTAGCGCCTGCCCGGTCTTGCGCAGTAGATTTTGGAGTGCGTCCGTCACCGCGGTTCGTTAGGTTGTCAGGCGTAGGACCTAGAACGCCCACAACCCTAAAGGGTTCGTTACGAGACCTTTTCGCTCGCATGCAGCTCTTGCAGCGAGCGTACCTGCAGCGGCTGCGTGCGTCGCGCCGCTATACCTTCAGCGGCCGCCCTAGCTCCGCTCAGGGTCGTGATACACGGAACATTCTGCTGTACGGCTGCACGGCGGATGACCTTCTCGTCCTGGAAAGAATCGGCGCCCGCCGGCGTGTTGATAATCAAGTCCAACTGGCGGCCCTTGATGAGGTCGACAATGTTCGGCCGGCCTTCGTTGACCTTGAAGACAACCTTACAGTCGAGGCCCTCGGCGCGCAGAGCGGAGGCGGTTCCACGGGTAGCGTAAAGCGGTAACCCCAGTGCGGCGAACTTCTTGGCGACCTCGATTCCTTCGGGCCGGTTGCGGCGATTGACGCTAACGAAAACAGATCCGGTCTCCGGCAACGCCTGACCGGCGCTGAGCTGGGCCTTGGCAAACGCTTCGCCAAAAGTATCTCCGATGCCCATGACCTCGCCCGTTGAGCGCATTTCAGGACCGAGGATAGGATCGACACCAGCAAACTTATTGAAAGGGAAGACCGGGGATTTGACGCAGTTTTTCTTGACCGGGAGCACGCCCCCCGGCAGCCCGTAGTCACTGAGTTTGCGGCCCACCATCAGTCCAACCGCAATCTTGGCCAGTGGCACGCCTGTCGCCTTGCTGACGTAGGGCACCGTCCGCGAGGCCCGCGGGTTGACCTCGATGACATAGACTTTGCCGTTCTGGATGGCGTACTGCACGTTCATCAGACCGATCACGTTAAGGGCCTTCGCCATACGTACCGTGTAGTCGCGAATCGTTTCAAGCTGCTCTTCCGGGATGGACGCAGCCGGCAGCACGCAGGAGCTATCGCCGGAGTGCACACCGGCCTCTTCGATATGCTCCATGATGCCGCCGATCAGGACGTCATCACCGTCACAGAGCGCGTCGACATCGACCTCGGTGGCGTCTTCGAGGAAACGGTCGACAAGCACGGGGCGTTCCTGGGAATAGACAACCGCCTCCCGCATGTAGCTTGCAACCGTCTGCTCGTCGTAGGCGATCACCATGGCGCGCCCGCCGAGCACGTAGCTGGGCCGAACGAGAACGGGGTAGCCGATCCGGCGGGCCACTTCGAGTGCTTCCTCCGGGCTAGTGGCCGTTCCGTTGGCCGGCGAAGGAATGTCGAGGCGGTCGAGCAGCTTGACGAAACGGTCGCGGTCTTCGGCCAGGTCAATCGACTCAGGATCCGTTCCGATGATGGGGACTCCGTGGGCCTTCAACGGCAGCGCCAGGGTTAGCGGAGTCTGCCCTCCAAACTGGACGATTACGCCGTCGGGCTTCTCGGTGTCGCAAATGTTGAGAACGTTCTCCAGCGTCAGGGGTTCAAAATAAAGCCGGTCACTGGTGTCGTAGTCGGTCGACACGGTCTCTGGATTGCAGTTGACCATAATCGACTCCCAGCCCAGCTCTTGCAGCGCGAATGAGGCATGGCAGCAGCAGTAGTCGAACTCGATTCCCTGCCCAATGCGATTGGGGCCGGAGCCGAGAATGATGACCTTGCGGCGATCGGCGGGCTCGGACTCGCATTCCGACTCGTACTCGGAATAGAGGTAGGGGGTGAAGCTTTCGAACTCTGCCGCGCAAGTATCGACTTGCTTGAAAATGGCCTGAATGCCTTCCCGCTTGCGCTTGATGCGAACCGTGTCTTCGTCCGTCGACCAGTAGCGCGCCAGGCGGTTGTCGGAAAGCCCCAGTCGCTTGGCCTCGAGAAACTTCTCGCGAGAAATCGTATCGAGAGTTTCTCCCTTGATCTCTTGCTGGAAATCGACGACGATCTTGAGTTGCTGCAAGAACCAGGGATCGATGCTGGTCATCTCGGCGATTTGTTTCACCGAGTAGCCCTGGGCCAGCGCGTAACGCACATAATTGAGCCTCTCGGGCGTGGCCGTGATGAGGCGCTGTGCGATCAACTCTGGATCGTAGACTTCCGAGCCGGCCTTCTTGCCGGTTTCGAGACTCCGAATGGCCTTCCACAGCGCGCTTTTGAACGTGCGGCCGATGGCCATCACCTCGCCGATGCTTTTCATCTGCACGCCCAGCAACGGCTCGCTGCCCGGAAACTTTTCGAACTGCCACTTCGGGATTTTGACGACGACATAGTCGATCGTCGGCTCGAAGCAGGCGGGCGTCTTTTGCGTGATGTCGTTGGGAATCTCGTCTAGCCGCAAACCAACCGCAAGCTTGGCGGCGATCTTCGCGATCGGGAAGCCGGTCGCCTTCGACGCCAGAGCCGAGCTTCGCGAGACGCGCGGGTTCATCTCGATGACGATCATACGGCCCGTGTTGGGCTCAATGGCGAACTGGACGTTCGATCCGCCCGTGTCCACTCCAATTTCACGCAGGCACGCCAGCGCTCCGTCGCGCATCATCTGGTATTCGCGGTCCGTCAAGGTTTGGGCCGGGGCGACCGTAATCGAATCGCCGGTGTGCACTCCCATGGGATCGAAATTCTCGATCGAGCAAATGATGATGCAATTGTCGGCCAGGTCGCGCATGACCTCGAGCTCGAATTCTTTCCAGCCCAGCACACTCTCTTCGATCAAGACCTCGTGTACCGGGGAAATTTCGAGTGCCCGCGTCAGCAGCTCAACCATCTCCTCGCTGTTGTAGGAGAGCCCGCCGCCGCTTCCGCCGAGTGTGAAGCTGGGCCGCAGCACGACTGGATAGCCGACTTCGTTGGCGAACTCCAACCCGGCTTGAAGGTTATTCACCAGCTTCGACTGCGGGACGTCGAGGCCGATTTTCTTCATGGCGTCTTTGAAGAGCAGCCGGTCTTCGGCCTTCTTGATGGCTTCGAGCTTGGCGCCGATCAATTCGACGCCGAACTCCTCGAGAACACCCGCCTCGGCCAGCTCGACCGAGAGGTTCAGTCCGGTCTGGCCGCCAACAGTCGAGAGCAGCGCGTCCGGACGCTCTCTGCGGATGATTTCCGTGAGGTACTCCCGGGTCAGCGGCTCAATGTAGGTGCGCTCGGCCAGCTCCGGGTCGGTCATGATGGTCGCCGGATTCGAGTTGACCAGCACGACCTCGTAGCCCTCGTCACGCAACGACTTGCAGGCTTGAGTTCCTGAATAGTCGAACTCGCAAGCCTGCCCGATGACGATCGGCCCCGAGCCGATGATCATGATCTTGTGAATGTCGGTTCGCTTTGGCATTCGTGGTTGTCGCGGATTGGTTGCGCGGATTGGTTGCGTGGGTTGCTTAACTGCTGGCGTGCCGGGTTCTTACCGGAATGCCTGTCGCGACTGCCTCAAGTTGTCCGCATCAAATCGACAAATTCCTGGAACAAATAGCGCGAATCGTGTGGCCCTGGCGCGGCTTCCGGGTGATATTGTACTCCGAACATCGGATCCTTGCGGCTGCGAAAACCTTCTACTGTTTGGTCGTTCAAATTAATATGAGTCAGCTCGATATCGGTGCTGCCCAAGGAGTCCGGGTCAACCGCGAATCCGTGGTTTTGCGAGGTGATTTCGACTTTGCCTGTCAGCTCGTTCCGGACCGGGTGATTGACACCGTGATGGCCAAACTTGAGCTTGAAAGTCTTCGCTCCGTTGGCGAGTCCCATCACCTGGTGTCCCAGGCAAATCCCGAACATTGGTATGCGGCCGATCAGTTTTCGCACGTTTTCGATCTGTGGCTTCAAGGGCTCCGGGTCGCCCGGACCGTTCGAAAGGAACACGCCATCCGGCTTGAGCGAAATGACATCTTCAGCACTCGTGAGCGACGGCACAACCGTCACCCGGCATCCAATCTGCACCAGTTGCCGCAGGATATTGTGCTTGATGCCGAAATCGTAGGCAACAACGTGGAGCGACGCTTCTGGCGCGTCGCCCAAGATTTCCGACGGTGAGCAGGGATCGACCCCGCGGTTCCATTCATAGCGCTGCTTGGTCGAGACCGATGTAGCCAAATCGAGGCCGGCCATCGCCGGAATCCCGCGCGCTTTCTCGACCAGTTTTTCGTGATTGATTTCGAGAGACGAGATCACTCCCCGCAACGACCCCTTGGATCGCAGGTGGCGCACCAGCGCGCGGGTGTCAATCTCGGCGATGATCGGGATTCTCTGTTTGGCAAGGAAGTCGGCCGCATGTTCGGTCGACCGCCAGTTGCTTGCCACCGGCGAAAACTCCCGAACCACCAGACCCTCGATGTAGGGCCGGGCCGACTCGCTGTCCTGATTATTGGCGCCGTAGTTGCCGATTTGCGGATTCGTCAGAATGACGATCTGACCGCTGTAGGATGGGTCGGTAAAGATCTCTTGATATCCAGTGATACCGGTGTTAAAGACCACTTCGCCGTAGCTCTCGGCCTTTGCGCCAACGGACTTTCCGTGAAATACGCGACCGTCCTCCAGCACCAGGAGGGCGTCGAACATCATTCAGTCACCTCAAAGCTTTCGAGCAGGCCGAAGCGCTCCAGCGGCCAGTAGGAGAATACCGCTCTTCCGATGATGAAGCTTTCGTCTACCGTTCCCCAAGTGCGGCTGTCGTTCGAGGAGTTGCGCTGATCTCCAAGGACGTAGTAATGCTTCGGGGGAATTCTCACAGCCGGGTAGGTCGATCGGTCACCATATTCAGGAAGCAAATAGGGTTCCGCGACCGCCTGATCGTTGATGGAGAGCTGGCCTTGTTTGATCTCAATCACGTCCCCCGGCAAGCCCGCCACCCTCTTAATGTAGGACTTCGACGGGTCAAGAGGAAAACGGAAAACGATCACGTCGCCTCGACGAATCTCATCGAATCGGTAGACGAACTTGTTCACGAAGATGCGTTCCTGATCGACGAGCCAGGGCATCATGCTGGTGCCCTCTACCTTGACCGGCTGGTAAAGAAAGACAATGACTACGGCTGCTATGGCCACCGAGATAACGATGTCCCGCGCCCAGACTTGGACGTCCAGCCAGAAGGGCTTCGGCGCGGGCTCGTGATCGAGCTCGCGCTCCTCGGGTCGATACGGGGAGTCGCGTGGATCCGCCGCTTCCGTTGTGTCGTAGTCGTCCATCAATGATGCTGCTACCTGGTTGCTGCTACCTGGGCGAAGGGCTGGTTGATCGACGGTCCGTGAATACGCGAAAACGCAGACCAGTGAAGACAATCAACCGTTATCGTATCCCTCTAGGCCCCGGTGGCTGTTGCTAGATCGGAGGCCCTTCTCCATCTGGAGGAAACTTTCTCTCCGCTATTTCTACCACGAAGACGAGGCCCCCGACAACAGCGTTGCAAGTTGTTGACCAGTATGATCGAATCGGACCAAGCACAAGCGCATGAAAGCAGCCCTCATCATACCAGCGCTCAACGAGGAAAGCGCCATCGGGGATGTCCTCAACGAAATCCCCGAGGGTCTATTCGAGCAAGTCATCGTTGCCGACAATGGCTCGACAGATCGCACCTCCGAAGTCGCCTCTTCTCATGGCGCCGCTGTGGTCGCCGAGCCTCGACGTGGCTACGGAAACGCCTGCCTCAAGGCCCTGTCTCATCTTCCGGAAGGGACGGAGATTGTAGCCTTCATGGACGGCGACGGCAGCGACGTCGCCACCGAACTCGGAACCTTGCTTGCACCCATCGAAGACGGCCGCGCGGATCTTGTCCTGGGCAGCCGCGAGCTAGGTGAGACTGAGCGCGGGGCTGTCAACACTCACCAGCGGCTCGGCAATCTGCTGGCTACGTTTCTGATTCGGCTATTGTTTGGACACCGCTACACGGACCTCGGGCCGTTCCGTGCGATTCGGGTTTCCAGCTTGGAAGCTCTCAATATGTGCGACCGCAACTATGGGTGGACGATCGAAATGCAGATCAAGGCGCTGAGGGCCGGCCTGAGGGTTCTCGAAGTGCCCGTGAGCTACCGGCAGCGCAGGGCCGGCGTCAGCAAAGTGTCGGGCAATGCTTGGGGCAGCTTCGCGGCGGGCGTGAAAATTCTCTGGACAATCGCACGCCTCTGCTTTGCCAGCCGCTGAGCTGTACCCATAGTCCGCGCCCAATGCATCTGTTGGGCTAGTAGGCTGTTCGACAGAGCAATGCACGCGACGATGGTAGATACTCGGCTCCTTGGGAAAGATCGCTCATGAATCCACATCGCGCATCGGTTCCGCGCCTCTTGACCCTAGCTGCGTCCCTGCCGCTACTCTACGCTGCCCCCTAGGCCGCCGCGCGGAACGGCTAGTTCAACAGTGAAGCCGGAAAGCGGTTGCCTTTCGATCAGCGGCCTCGACCGCCACCGCCGCCGCCTGCGCCACCACCACCTGCGCCACCGCCGCCACCGCCAATACCACCGCCACTCGATCCCCCCCGGCCGCCGCCAGACCCGCCTCCCATGCCGCGATTCATTGAGGGGCCGTTGGACCGCTGCTGTTGTGTCCGAAGCAAATATCGCATCATTTCATCTTCGAGCTTGCTGTTGCCGGTACCGGCTCCGCTGGCCAGAAGGGTTGCGCCGGCTTCGTCGATAGCTTTCGTGCGGGTCTTGCTCCATTCATCCAGCGCATCGGTCTCTTTGCGATTGAACTTGGCAACACTCCAGTCGCTAGGCGCCTGGTCAAGTGTTGCCGCCCTCTTACTCTTTACGTCCAACTTAGAGTCTTCGGCGGAAACTTCCGCCTTGCCTCGAAATACTTTGAGCAGGACTGGCTCGCCCGCGCGAGCATCGATTCGGTAGAAACCACTCTCGGGAAACGCGATCGTGGCGTCGCGCGCGACCAGGGTCAGGGAGTCGGGGTCAAAGACCCGAACTGCGTCGATGATTGCCGAACCGGAGATCAATCTAAGGGCAGCGCATAAATCAGAATCCTGGAATGACGAACGTGGCATGAGACGCTTGGCTGGAGCGATGCTGATCACCGCACTCGACGACCTAGAAAGCCACAGCGATTCCCGGCGGGCCGAAGTGTTGAACTGGATTTCGAGAAACGACGGGAGAATTTTTAGTTTCGAGTTCTGCTGCCGGATGCTAGGGCGCGACCCGAGTGAACTTCGCCGCAAGGTCAAGACGGAAAGCTACTGGGCCCGATCCACTCTCGGAATGAGGATTGTCGCACGGCGGACCATGCCTAAATGAGCATTCCATCGGTGGCTACCTCCGCGCCTACGGAAGCGGCCACCGTCAGATGTGATTACATGCGAGACTCAAGCAGCTTTCGAAAATGCCTCGCGAAGCGAGGATCGCGTAAAGCCGTCAGAGCCTTGGTTTCGATCTGCCGGATTCGTTCCCGAGTGAGTTCGAAAGCTTGACCGATTTCCTGCAAAGTATGTTCGCGGTCGAAGCCGATACCGAAGCGCATTCGGATCACCTTCTCTTCGCTCGGAGAGAGAGTTCCGAGCATGGCAGCCGTCTTTGATTTGACGTCGTCTTCCAGCACGAGCGCGAACGGGGAGGCCGTTTTTGAATCCTCCAGCAGGTCAGCCAAAGCCGACTCACCCTCGCGACCGACCGGTGTGTCAATCGACAGCGGCGCACGGGAAATAGACCGCAAGGTCTCAACCTTATCTAATGTGGTCTTGAGGTGCCGCGCGATTTCGCGATTCGACGGCGGGCGCCCTAGTTCTTTCTCAAGCTCTCTAAGAGCCCGAATGAAGCGGTTCAACTGGTCGTTCATGTGAACCGGTATGCGCACCGTCCGCGACTGATCCGACAACGCTCGAGTGACGGCCTGACGAATCCACCAAGTAGCGTAGGTGGAGAACTTGAAGCCGCGGTGATAGTCGAACTTATCCGCCGCGCGCATCAATCCGATGTTGCCCTCTTGGATCAGGTCCAACAGGTGCAGGCCGCGATTGACATATTTCTTGGCAACGGACACCACGAGCCGCAAGTTGGCCTCGACCAAAGCGCTCTTTGCGTAATCCGCCTTCGCCGTGCCCGTACGAATTCGCCGCACGGTTGTCAGAATCTGCGACTCGCTCAAACCAAGGTGCGCTTCCACCATAGCGGCTTGTTCGAGACTCTTCTTCGACAAAGACCGATTGCTGTAGCGCCGCGCCGAGGGGACCAATCCCCAAGCAACGGCGGGATGCTCCGACACGCTGTTCTGGAATTCCGCGGCAAGTGTTTTCCACACTTCGGAGCGAAACGGCAGGTTCTTGATTGCACGGGTCACGAGAACCTTGCGCCTGCCTGCCCGCCAAGCCCATTCGCGTCGCTCCGCTTTGCGCGCCCTGCTCTTGGGCGGACTGGCGGCGATAGCCTGGAACTCCTCAACGCGCTTCGCCACACTCGTGAGCCTGCGCAACAACGAAATCCGGACACGGGTCTTGGCAGACGGATCCTCGTCCGCATTCGCAAACTCCGTCAATCCACGCAGCGAGATTCGCTCTTCTTTTAGGTCCTCGCGCAGCGCCATCAAACGGGCCCAAAGCCATGGTGTACGAGAAAGAGCCTTGACGACTTGACGGTTACCCCTTTCCATCCGCTTCGCCAAGCGCACTTCCCCTTGCCCGGTCAGCAACGGGACGGTGCCCATTTCCGTGAGATACAAGCGGACGCTGTCCTCTGACGGGGAAGCCTGTTCCGAAGGGTTCCACTCATAGTCTTCCGAATGGTCTTCGTGCCAGGCGCCGGGGCGCGATCCACTCGGTGCGGCCGCTGCAGACCCAGGGCCGGTACTTGGTACCTCTTCTCGCCTGTGATGAGACAAAGACATATTTTTCACTTCACGCAGCCTCTATAGCATTAGATGCTGGAAGCCGCCCAAACGTTGCTGCTTTTTGTACTTGAAACTACAACTCAGGCTGTCGTCTAGCCTCCTCTTCCTTCATCGACGGTTTGGCCCTTTTGCTTAGCAAGGCCGACTGGGAGCCGCCTTTGAGAGCGATAGATCGAAGAGAAGATGCTACTCCTTAGAAATAGTATACACCACTACCTAGTGCTGGATCAATAGTTCTTCACTAACTTTTCAGGTATCCTTGTACCTGAATTATGCACTGCGGCGTGGACCTGAGGAGGGCTGAGCCGCAAGGGACCATTGGGGACCCCCTAAAACATGGGGTAAAAAGGTCGGCTGGCAAAGATTCCAGCTTCGCCAGCCAACCCCAAGGAAGTCACCCACATGGTTACCAGACGAAAACAGCATAGCTCCCAAAGGCCCGTCCAACAAGGCCCAGCCGTGACGGCCTCGCGGCCCAATAAAATCGGGGCTTCGACGCCTTACCACTTCCGCGGCAGGAAGCCGACTCCCTACGGCGACTTGCTGCCGGTGGTCGGGAGGGCGCTGATCTGAGAGCCTGGCGATGCGCTATGCATAAAATTTTACGCACTAGCCGTAACGCACTGGAAACACGTCACTTCCGAGCGAGGTTTTGACGACGCGGATTCTGGGCGGGAAGGGAAACCGGACACGGAGAAGCCAAAAGGCCAGTTGCCGAGCTACCCCCTCACGACGACCGCCAACCCGCTACGAACGCAGCCACACTCGCAAAGTGAATCTGTGCATAATTCAGGTTGTATGAATCTTAGTTTGCCCCCCGCTTTCCCACCCGTGACGTTCCGGCCGACCTGCGGTGCTGCTGAGGGTCCCTGAATCAACCGGCCTCGAGAGCCAATTTTGGGAATCAACCTGGGAGAAGTGCCAGGTCCAAAGCTGCTCTCAAAAGGGACCACCCACGCGACTAGACCCTACCTACAGGATAAACCCTTATCCGCGAAAAACAAGTGGTCGTAGCACCGAAGTTGTTGAATCTTTAGGCAATATTTATTTTCAGCCCCCGTGACCGGACTTGAGTTTTGGCCACAATGAACAAAGTCCCGTGCGAAGTCCGCCCCAATCGCTTCAATTCGAACCTCCGAAGCGTCCAAAGCCATGCAGGGCCCTTTGATCCCTTCGAAAGGAGGCCGACTACGTAAGGTTGGAACCATTGAACCAGTGATATCGATGTTTCTATGTTTCTATTAAGATGCTAAGATGACACAATGCGAAGCACATTGACGCTCGACGACGACATTGTTGCCGAACTGAAACGCTTGGCTGTTGCGTCAGGGAAACCCTTCAAGCGCATCGTCAACGAGACGCTTCAGATAGGCCTTCGAGCGCCGAAGCGGTTGCCGCCCGCTAAACCCTTTCACCTTAAGCCGGTTTCACTAGGCGGCCCTTGCCGCGGGATCGATCTCGCCCAGGCCTTGCGTCTCGCCGACGAACTCGAAGACCAGGAAATAGCCGCGAAACTCCGCATGCGCAAATGATCCTTGTCGACGCCAACCTCCTGATGTATCCGATCGACTCGGATTCTCCGCATCATTCCGAGGCCAAGCGCATCGTCGAAAGGTTGTTTTCAGGTACAGTACGCGGCGGGCTACCCTGGATCGTGGTTCTCGCATTCTTCCGAGTGACCACGAACTCCCGAGCCGTGCAGCGACCGATCCGCGCCGAGCAAGCCATCGAGTTCGTGGATTCTTGGCTCGATTGTCCCAACGCGGAAGTGGTCGGGCCGGGAGCGAATCACTGGCCCATTCTTCGGAACCTGCTTCGCTCGACCGGAACCGCCGGCAATCTGACTTCTGACGCCCACGTGGCGGCGCTTGCCTTGGAACACGGGTGCGGGGTGCGATATCTACTCGGCGGATCACGACTTTGCCAGGTTTCCTGGTATTCGGTACGTGAACCCGCTTCAGTGATGCTTTTTTGAAGCGAACCCGCGATTCAGGTGCATCGATGCCCGCGACAAGGTAATGTAGGGGTATCTTCGCAGCCTGCGAGGTGACGGGAGGTTCCGGTGACTCATCGATTCTTCGCTTCGCCAGCAATCGCGGTGATCATCATCGCGTTTTCGTGGCCGGCCCCCGCCGCCGGCCAGACCTCGTCAGCGCCCGAGGCATCGGCAACAGGCGGCGAAGCATGGACCCACCCGCGCACAAAGTGGGGACATCCAGACCTCCAAGGATTGTGGACCAACGAAACGATCACCCCGTTTGAGCGCCCCGAGGATATCGCGGACAAAGAATTCTGCACCGCCGAGGAAGCCGCTGAGATCGAAAGCCGAATTGCTCAACGGCGCGCTGCCGGCGACGGCAGTTCCGCGCCGGGCACTGTCGGCGCCTACAACCAAGTCTGGATGGATTCGGGAACGAAGGTACTTCCAGGGGGGCAAACGTCGCTGGTCGTTGATCCGCCGAACGGAAGGGTCCCCACCAAGACATCCGCGGAGGCGACTCGCGACTACCACAAGGCTCGCGCTACCGATTCCTACATCCACATGAGCGTCTGGGACCGCTGCATCACACGTGGAGTGCCCGGCTCGATTTTTCCGGCCGGCTACAACAACGCCTATCGGATTCTGCAAACCCCCGAATACGTCGCGATCCTTTACGAGATGATCCACGATGTGCGCATCATTCCGTTGGACGGGCGTCCCCATGTCGACGAGAAGATCCGCCTGTGGATGGGCGATTCACGCGGCCGCTGGGAAGGCACTACGCTGATCGTCGAAACGGCCAATCACACGGACAAGGGTTGGATCGCCTCCAACGGCGCCTCCCAGCGGATTAAGGGTATCCCGCAGAGCGAGGCCCTGCATGTGGTGGAACGTTTTACGCGCGTCGGAAGTGGGACCATCGACTATGAAGTGACGATCGAGGACCCTGCGATGTATACACAGCCCTGGAAGATCGCGATGCCCTTGACGCGGGACGACGCCTATCAGATGTACGAATATGCCTGCCACGAGGGGAACACAGCCGTGGGGCTGGTACTCGGCGGAGCTCGCAACGTGGAGAGGCAAGCTGAAATAGCAGCGAGGCAAAGCCGCTGACGGCCTAGCCTGCATTTCTCACCACGTGGCGGGCCGGTTGGGTGCTTCGGCCGTCAGGTGGTGAGAAATGCGGGCCGGGGCTCACCGATTCGTCCGAGCAAGATTCTGCGGCCAAACGTCACTGAAGGAGTACCCCCATGGGAAACCACACTCTGTTAAACACCATCCGGCTGCTTGCCGTCATTGCGCTTGTCGTGACGGCGGGTTGCAGCCAGCATGAACCGGGTGAGCCGGCTTCTTCGCAACCACCGTTCAAACCGGTCGCGGACCTCCATGAAGTCATGCATGATGTAATCTTCCCCTCCGCCGACGTTGTCTGGGAATCGGTCGGCACGATCATCTCCTATGAAGGTACCGAAGAGATCTACCCGCGCAGCGAGGAGGAGTGGGTTGCTGTTCAGAGCGGCGCCACTATACTAGCCGAGGCCGGGAACCTTCTCATGATGGAGGGCCGCGCCCAGGATTCGGGACCCTGGATGGAGAGGGCCCGCGAACTGATCGAAGCCAGCGAGGTTGCGCTGCAAGCCGTAAAGGCACATGACACGAAGGCCGTGTTCGACTCCGGTGAGCGTATCTACAACGCCTGCAACGACTGCCACATCCAATATCGCTTCATCAACGATCCTCCCGGCGTCCTGCGCCCTTAACCCGCCTTTCTCACCGGCAGACGGGCCAAGCACGTGACAGCCCCGCCATCACTTCGTTGCGCTTGCTCGCCGTGCTCAACGTACTGTCCGAGTACGCCTCGTTCATTGAGTGGGGGTCGTCAAGCGGCGCGCGCCTCGTACTGACAGGCCTCTCATGCACTTTGCCTCGCCACCCGATGAGAGATGCGGGTTAAGAGCCTGCTTCACCGCGCGAAAATCGGGCGGCCGCAAGCCAAAATCGAAGAACCGGTAGAATACAAGCAGTGCCCCCGTTGTCGGGGTCGCTGTTGGGTCTTCGCGCCTCGCTCTGCTCTTACCGGCGAATATTGAGAACCACTCACCACCGCATCTCGGAATCTATCCGCGGAAGACTGCGGCCTGTCGGTGCTTTTCTGGCCGCGTTAGTGACTACCTAAACGTGGCTGGCTATCGCCTAGACCGTCGGCTCTAGCAATTCAGATACGTCTGTATTCCCGAAAATCGCCGCGCGGAGAACATGTGGCGGCTGGGCGGGAACGTCGGCACCCTTACCACCATGCGCAACACAACCATTAGAAACATCGCCATCATTGCCCACGTCGATCACGGCAAGACCACGCTCGTCGACGCCATGTTCCGCCAAAGCGGCATCTTCGGCGAACGCGAAGAAATTGTCGACCGCGCCCTCGACTCAGGTGATATCGAGCGCGAACGCGGCATCACCATCCTGGCCAAGACCACCGGCGTGCGCTACGGAGGCGTAAAGATCAACATCGTCGACACGCCCGGACACGCTGATTTCGGCGGTGAGGTCGAGCGAGCCGTCAGGATGGTCGACGGTGTGATGCTTCTCGTCGACGCCAGCGAAGGGCCGCTGCCTCAAACCCGATATGTGCTGATGAAAGCGCTGAAAGCGCGTCTGACTCCGATCGTTGTGATCAACAAGATCGATCGGCCCGACGCGCGTATCAAGCAGGTTCTCGACGAAGTCTACGACCTGTTCATTGATCTCGATGCGAGCGAAGAGCAGCTTGACTTCCCGGTGCTCTATGCGGTCGCCCGCGACGGCATCGCCAAACGCGATCCCGCCGACGACTCGACTACCTTGCAACCGTTGTTTGAGACGATCATCGAGCATCTGCCTTCTCCGGAAGGCGATCCCGACGAGCTGTTGCAATTATTGGTCGCCAATCTCGACTACAACGACTATTTGGGACGAATGGCCATTGGCCGTGTGTTCGCTGGAACCCTGCGGCAGGGAGACGATGTCTCGATCTGCAAACTGGATGGGTCGATCCAGAAAGCCCGCATCACCAAGATGTATTCCTTCGAAGGATTGAAGCGCGTCGAGGAAACCATCGCTCGTCCAGGCGACGTCCTGGCTATCGCGGGAGTGGAAGGCATTACGATCGGAGAAACGGTGAGCAACGCCGAGGATCCCAAACCGCTGCGATCAGTTCAGATCGACGAGCCGACGATCGCGATGACCTTCGCGGTCAACACATCCCCCTTTTCAGGACGCGACGGGACCTACGTTACTTCGCGCAATTTGCGCGACCGCCTCGACAAGGAGCTGCTGACTAACGTCTCGATCCAGGTCGCTGACGGCGCGGGTCCCGACTCGTTCCGCGTCTCGGGGCGCGGAGAGCTGCAGCTAGCCATTCTGGTCGAGACGATGCGGCGGGAAGGCTACGAGCTCATGGTCGGCAAGCCTCAGATTCTGACCAAAAAAATCGACGGCAAGCTGCATGAGCCGTTGGAACATCTCACCGTCGATTGTCCGGAAGAATTTGTCGGCGTCGTGATGGAGCAACTCGGTTCCCGAAAGGCCAAGACGACAAAGATGGTCAACCACGGCTCGGGCCGCGTGCGGATCGAGTTCGAGATCGCCTCGCGCGGGCTGATCGGTTTGCGCAGCGAGATTCTAACCGACACCAAAGGAACGGCAATTCTCAACTCTCTATTTGCCGGTTACATCGAGTGGCAGGGAGATCTTCCGACACGTCCGACGGGTTCGCTTGTTAGTGACCGGGCCGGCAAGGCCACCGGCTTCGCAATATTCAACCTGCAAGAGCGTGGAGAAATTTTCATCCGTCCCACCTTAGAGGTCTACGAGGGGATGATCATCGGCGAGAACGCGCGCCCCGACGATTTGAACGTCAACATTGTTCGTGAAAAGAAGCTGACCAACATGCGTTCTTCGAACGCCGAGGAAGGTATCCGGCTCGTGCCTCCACGCATTCTCAACTTGGAGCAAGCAATCGAGTTCGTGCGCGATGACGAGTGGGTGGAGGTGACTCCAGCCGCGATCCGGCTCCGCAAGAAAACTCTCTCGGCGAGCTTCCTCAAGTAGGCCGACAGCGGCTTTTGGCAGGCAATCTTGTTGCCACCAACGCCCTCGAGGACCCGGACCCTTCTCATAACCTGACGCGGGCGAGCCGCAACCCAGGAGCGCAGCGGACGCGGCGTGAGCGTCCACGCTTGCCGCAAACCGATTCGTCGGTTTGTTCGGCCCCCCAGACCAGGCATTTAGAGAGGCGCAACGAGAGCCGCTCGGTGTTATGACCCATCTGCCGCAATTTGCCGCCCGACCATCGCCGGGGCATCCGAGCCCAACCTTGATCAAGCCTTTGTATGATGGACTCTGTGGAGAACCTAATATGAGACCCAAAACGAATCATCCTGGAATGATAGCCTTCGTCATCGCAATCTTTTCGATCCTTTCGGTGTCGAGAGCATTGGCATCGGAAATCGCCTCCGCCGACGACCAAATAGCCTCCGCCATCCTAGCGGGCCCCGAGGATCGCCGCGACGGGGCGGGCGTGCTTGGCTACATTGCTGGCGGTAGGCTCGTAACGCTGCGCGAGGCCTCCAACGACCTCATTTGTCTCGCCGATAAACCGGGCGACGATTCGTTTAGCGTTGCCTGTTATCACCGCGATCTCGAACCCTTCATGGCACGAGGACGCGAGCTCTCGGCAGAAGGTGTCACCGGGGAAGAGCGCCACAAAGTCCGGGCGAAAGAAGTCGAGGACGGCAAGCTCGCGATGCCGCGCCAAGCCCGCACCCTTTACGTACTGAGCGGTAGTGGCTTCGACGCGGCCAGCGGCAAGGTGACCGATTCGTATTTGCGGTTTGTGATTTACCAGCCGTTCGCCACTCCAGCGACGACCGGACTTTCGCTCTCACCCAGCCCCGGCGCACCATGGCTCATGTACCCTGGAACCGCAGGCGCGCACATCATGATCAGCCCGCCGAAAGAGAAGAAATAGCGCCCGTGCGTGGCATAGGAGTTCACACGGTCGGACAGAGGCGTGGACGGAAGTCCACGCTTCATCGGAGTCCGCAACTCCATTCCGTCCACCCCAATCCGCTATTTCGCCTTGAGGCTGATCCGCGTTAGGTAAGCCACCACATGACAGCGGCCATCCAAGTCGACCCCGCGGTGTCCCGCGAGCCGCTACCGGCCACCACCCAAAACCTCCCCACAATTTGCGTCCTCTGCAGCTACAACTGCGGGCTCCTGGTCGATGTCGAAGACGGCCGCATCACTGCCCTGCGTCCAGACCAATCAAGCCTCAGCGCCGGCTATATCTGCAGCAAGGCATCAAGTATTCCCTGGACGATCAATCATTCCCAACGGGTCGAACACCCCTTGCGCCGCCGCAGGGACGGAGGCTTTGACCGCATTACTGGGGACGAAGCAATCTCGGAGATCGCCGCGAAGCTGACGTCGATCCGCGACCAGCACGGCGGCAATGCGATCGGTTTCGTCGGAGGCGGAGGCCAAGCCAATCACTTGGCCAGCATGTACGGCTTGCCGTTGCTGGCTGCCCTGGGTTCGCGCCGCTGGTACAACTCCTACGCCCAAGAAAAATCGCAGCACCACTTGATGGACCAGTGGATGTTCGATGCTCCTCCGTCGACTGGTCTCCACGCCGACGTCGAAGGCGCGCCCTTGCTTGTCGTGATGGGAACCAATCCGCGCATCAGCAATCGCGGCCCCAACCCTACCATCGCGTTTAACGAGTTGCGCCGCGCCGAGGGACGCCAGCTCATAGTCGTCGATCCGCGCGAAACCGAAACCTCGGCGCAGGCGGACTACCATCTCCGCGTGCAGCCCGGCGGCGATGCTTTCCTGCTGCTCGGCATCTGCAAGACCCTCGTCGAAGAGGACCTGATTGATCACAGCTTCGTCGCGGACAAGACCTCCGGCTACGAACGAGTCGCGCAGTCACTGAGCGCCGTTGACATCGCGGCGATGGCCGGCCTGAGCGGTCTCCCGGAAAGCGAGATTCGCCAAGCGGCGCGCACGATCGCACAGGCTCCGGCCGTGTCGATCATGTACGACCTGGCGGTCGAACAGACTTGGTTCTCGACGCTGATCTCTTATCTGATTCGAGTTGTGCTTGTTCTCACCGGCAACGTCGGGCGCGCCGGGTCCAACTACTTTATCGAAGGCTTCAATCCCCCAGTCCGCTCGAAGAACCGCTTCTCCGAGCCGGAGCGTTCGGTCGTCGCCGGCGTCCCCGCGATTCGCGCCTTGGGCAACTTCGCGATGATCTCGCCCAACGTAGTCCCCGAGGAGATTCTGACGGACGATCCGCGCCGCCTGCGGGCCATTGTCGTTGAGAACGCCAACCCGTGGCTGGCCTATGCCGATACGCCACGTTGGCGCGAGGCACGCGAAAAGCTCGACCTCATGGTCGTGGTCGAACCGGCCATGACGGAAACCGCGGCAGTCGCCGACTACGTTCTCCCAGCCGCTGTTGGTTATGAAAAGTGGGAGTGGGCTGGCTTTGCCAAAGGACATTTTCCGGAGATCGCCACGCAACTGAGGCCGCCGGTTGTCCCACCCCCCGGCGAGGCGCTCCCGGAGCCCGAAATCTACGTCCGCTTAGCGGAGGCCGCCGGCATCTTCGGCGATCCCCCGGAAGAGTTGCACACACTTGCCGAGAAGGCACTCCAGCCCGAAGGAGTCGACGCCTACGTCGAGGCGTTGCGGCAAGCGGCAACAGAGCGGGCAGGTCGGACAGCGGGAATCTGCTCGCAGTTCTGGGCCTATCGCACGCTCGGTCCGCATCTGCCCGGGCCTGGACCGGCCGCCTTGTTCCTGCGCTGTATGGAGAACGGCGTCCGGCGCCGCAAGGCGGTAGTTCGCGCACTCGAGAAGCATTCCAGCGATGGCTCCGATAGTAGCTCCGAGGGCAAGTGGGACCAACTCAGTCCAGCTCAACTAGGACTTGAAATCTTCCGCCACATGCTGGCGCACCCGGAAGGAACGGTGATTGCCATCGTGGAGGGTGACGACAATCTCGACCGCAACGTGGGCTGGGAAGATGGCCGGATTCGTCTCGCTCCCGAGCCGATGCTGGCAGAGATCCAGCGCGCCGTTCACTTCGAGCCGCCGACCGATGAAAACTACCCGTTGTTGCTGGCCTCCGGTCTGCGAACTCGCTGGACAGCCAACGCCATCCATCGTGATCCGCGCTGGCGCAGGGGCAAAGGGCCCCACTGTAGCCTCCACATCAGCCCCGCGGACGCCGAGCAACTCGGCATCGCGAACGGGCAAAAAGTCGCGCTTCAAACACGCCGAGGAACCTTGGAGTTACCGGCCGAGATCGACGAAAAACTCCTGGCGGGCCATGTCTGGGTGCCGAACGGTTTCGGAGTTGTCTATCCAGACCCCGAGACGAATCAGCCGGCGATGCAGGGCGTCAACCTAAACGAAATCACAGACGCCCAGGACCGCGATCCGATCAGCGGCTGCCCGCATCATAAGGTGATACCATGCCGCGTGGAACCGGTAGGCGTAACAACGGCTGTTTGAAGAGCCCAAATACCCGCTCACGCTCCGGTGAAAAAAACAGCCGCCGGTCGAGAATAATGGATCAACACCGACTCGATGAATACCGGCTGCGGCTAGAAACCTTACGAACCGAGATCCAAGCCAGTCTCGCCTCCGGTTCGGAAGAAACCCGACCGGTCGCGCCGAACCGCGCGATCGGTCGGTTTACCCGCCAGGACGCCATGCAGTCTCAACAAATGGCACTGGAGCTAGAAAGACGGAATCGGCAGCGTTTGACGCAGGTCGAAAGCGCTCTGCGCCGTGTCGAGAAAGGGACCTACGGCAATTGCGTTCGATGCGAAGAGGAGATTTCCGCAGCCAGGTTGGAAGTGCGGCCCGAGGCGCCGATTTGTATCGTCTGCGCGGACAACCGCACGCGAAGATAGAGCCTACGCTGGCGCAACAGTAGTCCAACCCTCGCAGGTCGGGCTAACGCTGCCTGCCCATCGCTCGGCGCAGCTCCTCGCCATAACGAATGCCGCAGCCGTACTGAATGTTCGGCTTGTAGGCATCGCGGTTCCGGTAACGGACTGGCCCAGAATAACGAATACCGCTTCCGTAAGAGAAGCTGGTGTTGTGTCGAAACCTGGAGCTGTACTGAAACGAGTCGCTACGATAGCGTCCGACGTTTCGTGTGCGCGGCGAGTATGCGAGACCTTCGGCATAGCGGAATCCCCGCCGTGACGAAGTCCGCTTCTAAGGCTTGACGGGCTTCCGCCTGAATCTGAAGTTACTGAAGGGACGAGGTTCGAGGTTTCTGGCGCGGGAAGGCTTCTCAGTCAATACTTCTCCGAGCAAGAGTATTCCGGATTCAGACCGCCGGATTCGAGCCTCTCGACCGATCGAAATGTTCTGTTGGCTGCCCACGCCTTCAATACGAATGCCTCTCCCGTCTGCTGTCGTTGAAGCAGCGATCAAGATCAGGGCTCCCGTGAGAATTGCCGAGGTGAGTCGCATGGTTCCGCTCCTAAAGTCGGTAGCGAGGAAACTCATTCCTCACTACCTTTATCGGCGCGGAGCAATAGAAATCTTAACCGGGAATTGTACGTCGAGCAAGCGCAACGACGTAATGGCGCGCCTTTCGCGTGCTTCGGCCGTCAGGCGGCGAGAAAAGCGGGCCCGTTCTACACACCCTTCGGCGTGGCCCAATGCGGGCGGTAGCGCCGCTTGATGTAAGCGTTGGCGGTCGGCTCGCTCAGAATCGTCTCCGTCTCGGCGTCGAAATCGAAGTTCACACCCGAGCGCGCCACAATGTTCGCCAGGTGGCAGTGGATACCCGACAAGTGTCCGGTTCCGATGTCGGCGCTGGGCAGGTTTCCAGACTTGATCGAATCGATGAAATTCTGCTGATGATTGTCCACTTCGTTCTCGTTATCGAAGCTCACCATCTTGCCTTTGCTGTCGTGGACCTTGAAGCCCCAGACGCCCTCCCAACGGCCGATATGAACCATCCCTTCCGATCCGTAGATGGCCACGCCGTTTTGCTGGTCGGCCATTCCGTAGGGCGCCCAGATACGCAAGTCCCAGATCAGGAACTTGCCGTCGGGATAGGTGAACGTGACGTTCATCGTATCGGGAGTCTGCTGGTCGTCGTCAAAGAAATGCTTGCCGCCCATGCCGCTGACCCGGCTCGGGTAGCTGACGCCAAGGCCCCAACGGGCCATATCCAACTGGTGGGCACCGTCGTTGCCGGCATCGCCTGTTCCGAAATGCCAGTGCCAGTGCCATTTGTAGTGGAAACGATTCTCGTTGAACGGAATCCAGGGCGCCGGTCCTAACCAAGTGTCGTAGTCGGCCCCGGCGGGAAGGGGTCCGTCGGGCTTGTGACCGATGTCGTCACGAAGCTGCACGTCCCAGGCTTTGGCCCCGATGATCTTGCCAATCTTTCCGGAGCGGGCGTACTCGATCCCGCGAATGGACGATGGGCGGCTGCGTGACTGCGTCCCGACTTGCACGATACGCTTGTTGTGACGCGCTGCCTGTACCATCAAGCGCCCTTCGCGCACATTGTGGGAGGCTGGCTTCTCGACGTAGACGTGCTTGCCGGCGTTGCAGCCAAGAATCGTTGCCGGGCCATGCCAGTGATCGGGCGTAGCGACGACGATGGCGTCGACTGACTTGTCGTCCAGCGCCCTGCGCATGTCGCTGACGTAGGTCGGTTTTTCCTTTTGAAGCGGATCGAGCCTTTTAGTAGCGCGCTCCAGCGAAGCCTGATCGACATCGACCAAGTACGAGATATGGGCATCAGCCAAACCGGCAAAGTTTTCGATAAGCCCGCGCCCGCGGCCTCCGACTCCGACCATCGCGACATTGACCTTGTCGCTGGCTGAAACAGCCCGGCGTGGAGCGGCGGCGGCCAAAGCGGTTCCCATAAAATAGCGTCGATTCATAAATGAAAGTCTCCCTTAGTGGTGGCGCGGCGGCCGGTTCCGGCGGCGAGAGCAACCCGAGTCAGCCGTTTCGACGAACTCGCCAATCGCAGCGTCTTCTATAAGGGTCGCCGTTCTGGAAATAATTTTCAACTACTGATCGTAAACTTTGTTGCTCCGCTAGGCTAGCACGTACGGTGAAGCCCGGCACCTGAGTGTGGCCTTTCTGAAGTCGCGCACTGACAGAAGGAGTTCAGACCACACGCCTCTGTTGCGCCGGTTAGGATGGCTGGGGATTTCTATTCTTCGTTGGCAAAAGGGAAACTCCAAATGCTCCCACCATCGCCAGGACGAAGACCATGATCAACGGAGTCGTGTAGCTCTGAGACCGATCGCGCAGGTAGGCGACGATATTGGGGCAGATCGCTTGGCCGACCGAATCAAACGGCCAGATGATGCCCATCGTGCGGGCCAGGGAATTGGCTCCGAAAATCTCGGCCGCCATCAGCGGAATCAGCATGAAATCGGCGCCCATGCCAAAGCCAAAAATCACGGCGAAGGTCTGAGGGATGCCGGGCTGGTCGATGATCGCGAGCAGCGGTACGGGCAGTGCGACGAACAGATACGCGGCGATCATCACGTACTTCTTATTGAAGCGGTCCGCCAGTCGCCCCATAACGAATCTCCCCGCCAAACTGGAACTGAGCCGCAGGAAGTTCGTATTGGCGACGACGTCCCGTCCCAACCCCGCCCGCCGAAACAGCAAGGGAAGATTGTGGTCCACCGCGCCAATCGCCCCGATGGAGCAGAAACTAGCAAACGCCAGCAGCCAGAATGCCCGCTGGCGGAACAAGTAGCCGAACGAGTGTGATTCGACCGCGGCGCCCGGCGGAGGCTCGTCCGCTCCGTCCGGGAAGAGACCCTTCTCAGCGGGCCGGTCCCGAACGATAAACAAGACAAGCGGAACGCAAAGCAAGAGGACGCTTCCGACTCCCTGCATTGCGACACGCCATCCGTAGGCCTCGATCAATGGCAGCGCCACATACTTCTGCGCGATGGCCCCGCCGAGTCCCAAGCCGAGATACGCCACACCAAATGCGGTGCCCCGGTTGCGGTGAAACCATTGCGACAAGATCACCTGATGGGGAATCGGGCCGGAGTAGAGAAAGCCCGCCATCAGCGCGCACCAGACGAAGTAGTAGAGGAACAGGCTGCCTCCCATCAGTCCGAAGCTGTTGAAGGCAAGCATTTGTAATAAGGCGCCGACAACGATCAGCTTGCGGGCGCTGAAGCGGTGGACAAGAAATCCCCCGAACGGGAGCACCAGCAACGTTCCAATCAGAAACCCTCTGGTCGCCTGCGTGTCGGTCCAACCAAACTCGTCAATGAAGAATTCATAGAAGAACGGCAGATTGTAGAGCGTCAGGCCGACGGTCACCATCATGGTGAGAAATGCCGCGGTAACGATATACCAGCCGTAGAAGAAAGGTTTCTTTTGCATTACGTTGAGGTTCCGAGCTGTTGCTCTGTTCGCCGTTGAGTCGCGATTCGGGCTGAATCCCGGGTAGGGCGAGTCCCATTCTTGCAGATTAGCCCAGCGCCTATTCTAGTGTGAAACTGTTCTAGCTGGGGGTGTCTTCAGAAGAGCCGCAGCCGGACGGCAACGATCCTCAAGTTACCCCGGCGGCCCGTGCGATCGGCCCCACAACGCGTTCTTCCAGCAGGCCGTCGAGCGCCCGCCGGTGACCGCGCCGGGCCGGGCCGGGGTTGGCTGACGAGGTTGTGACGACAACGAGCTCAAGGTTTGGGACAACGAAAATGAACTGTCCGCCATAGCCCCAGGCGTAGTAGGCGCGTTGTCCGGCCAGCTCGCGCATCCACCAGCCGTAGCCGTAGAGCCGCTCGCTCCAGCGCGAACGCGTCCGTGGAACGAACGACGCCTCGATCCACTGAGCGGGCACGACCTGCCGGCCGTTGATGCGGCCATGATTGCGGTAAAGTTCGCCGAACGTCATCATCTGCCGCGGTGTCATCTCCATGTCATTGCCGCCGAAGTAGATACCCTGGGGGTCGCGGGGCCACCTGTTGAGCGTGATGCCGAGCGGTTTGCCGAGCGCCTCGTTGGCGAACTGCCAGGTGCTGCCACCGCTTGTTTTTGTCAAGATAGCAGATAGCAGGTGGGTGTTGCCGGTGCTGTAGTGCATCCCGAACCCCGGCGCGCTCACCATTGGGCGGCTGAGAACGTACCGTACCCAGTTGGAACTGTGTATCCAGCGGCCGTAGTTGCGGTTGCTGGTGGGCTCCAGACCCGCCCGCATGGTCAGAAGATCTTCAATCGTGATTTGCTGTTTGCGCCGATCCGCTTTGGCAGCGCGCAGCTCGGGGAAAAAAGTAGCAACCGGAGTGTCGACGCTTGCAATGAGCCCGCGCTCGATGGCGATTCCGACGAGCGCCGATACGACGCTTTTCGAGGCCGACTTGATGTTGGCCGCCTGCTTGGAGTGGGCGCCGTTGAAATATCGCTCCAGGATCAACTCACCGTGGTCGCTGACCAGTAGGCTTCGCAGGCGCGGCAGCTTTTCGGCCGCCTCGATCGCCGGGTCCGGGGAGAAGGCGGGAGGCGCGCTCCAGGGCGGTACTCCCGGGCGGCCCAACTCGGCGGGCGTCAGCAAGCCGGCAAATAGCAACGCCATGCTCCAATGTTTCAAGAGCCGGTGCATTCGGCCAACATTGTACCGTCAACGTGGACCCGGACGAGCCGCAACAAGGGTGCGGAGCCAACGCGGCACGACCAGAGCCGTATACCACGGGCATAGGCCTTCGTTAGCGAAGCTCTAGCCGTGTTGCGATACAATCAGCGGATGCTCCGCGTAGCGCCCGGTCTGCCCCTCCCCCGTGTCGTAGCTGTATAGTGCGTCCGAAAGCCAAGTCCAACCTGTCAATCCCTTATTGAATCCAATCCACAATGAACCGGTCCACAAGTTCTAGTCCATCCGCCTGGGAGCAGCGCTGGCACCCCTTCCGCGAGGAATGGATTCTCTACCACTCGGCCCGAGCACAGCGCCCCTGGTCCGGAGAAACCAAGCCTTACGAGGAGAAACCCGGCCCGGTGTATGATCCAACATGCTACTTGTGTCCCGGAAATGCAAGGATCGCGGGCCAAAATGCTGACTACAAGGGAGTCTACGTTTTCACGAATGACCTTCCGACGTTTGGACCCAATGCGCCCGAGGCGACACCTGGCGACGAACTATACCGGGCTTGGCCCGCGCGGGGCACGGCGGAAGTCATTTGTTACACACACGATCACTCGAAGACGTTCGCGGACCTTTCGGTCGGCGAGACTCGTGCGGTAGTACAAATCTTGCGCGACCGCTATCAGCAATTGGCGGCGAGAGATGAGGTAAAGCAAGTCATCATCTTCGAGAACCGGGGGGCCGTCGTGGGCACGTCGAACCCTCATCCGCACGGCCAGATTTACGCTACCAACTTGGTCCTAGGTTTTATCGAGCGCGAGCGGGAAGCCGCGAGACGCTACTACTTGTTGACGGGAGAGTTTCTGGGCCAAGCGGTGGTTCGACGCGAGGCGGCGTCCGAGCGCGTGATTTGCGAGACGGATGAATTTCTGGCCTGCGTGCCGTGGTTCGCCCGCTATGCGTACGAGGTATTGATCCTGCCCAAGAAGCAAGTCGCCAGCCTTGCGGAGTTGTCTGCGGAACAGGCCAATGACCTGGCAGCCACGATGAGGGAGGTCTGCATCCGCTACGACAATCTGTGGAAGATGCCCATGCCCTATGTCATGGCCGTCCATCAGGCTCCGACCGACGGCCAAGTCAATTCCATGTTTTCGTTCCATGTCGAGTATCATCCCCCTCTGCGGAGTCCGGACACGATGAAGTATCTGGCGGGCTCGGAGATCGGCGGCGGGTTGATGGCCAATGAATCGAATCCAGATGAAAAGGCTGCCGAGCTCAAAGCGGTTTCTTCGCGTTTGTTTCGGGACGAGAGTTAGCCCCCAAATGCCACGCGAACAGCACAGCATGGGAGTCCCCATGGGAGGCCGATGACACGAAACGCGATTGCCGAGGTTCCGGGGCGGCTGGACTTCATGGGCGGGGTGGCTGACTATAGCGGCTCGCTGGTGCTGCAGATGCCGATTCGAGCGATGACTCGCGTGGGGGTCTGGCGCATCGACGAGAGACTTTTGCGCCTCAGCAGCGACGGTCACGGCGCTTGGGCAACGCCAGCCGAACCATTTTGCGCTTTGATTGACTCGGCGGCTGACGAAGCGGCCGCGCGCGAATTCTTGCAAGATCACGAAGCGCCGCCGTGGGCGGTCTATTTGCTGGGATGCCTTTGGGTTTTCTGCCGCGCCAAGGGTTGGCTTCCCCCGCCGGGTTTGTCGTTTGAAGTTCAGTCCCCCGTGCCGGAGGGGATGGGTGTGGCAAGCAGTGCAGCCCTCGAAGTGGCGACCCTACGCGCGCTGGGCCGTCTGGCCGGAGCCAAGTTTGAAGGCACTGAGCTGGCCCGCCTGGGTCAGCAAGCCGAGAATCGGATCGTGGGCGCTCCCTGTGGCCTGATGGATCAGCTCGCGGCCGGCCACGGCAGAGCGGGCAGCTTGCTGCCGATCGTTTGCCGGCCGGATATTCTCCGCAAGCCCATCCCGCTTCCGGCGGGATTTGCGGTGATTGGTTGGCCCAGTGGCGTCAAGCATGCGGTCGCTGCTTCCCCCTATGCGACGGCCCGCACGGCCACTTTCATGGGAAAACGAATCTTCGAAGAGAAGACAGGCCGGGCGTGGAAACATGCGGCGGAGATATCACCTTCCCATTTTCATAAGCTTGCGTCTTCGGTCTTGCCTGAGTCGATCAGCGGCCGCTGGTTCGCAAAGCGCTACGGCGCCACAGCGGACCCATTGGTGGTGGTCTCCGTCGGGCGGACGTACAATGTGCGTTCAGCATTGCGGTTTCCAATCGAAGAAAACTTTCGCTGCGAGCTGGCGGAGTCCCTGTTTCGCGGTGGCGGCGAGCGCCTGGAAGACCGCATGCGGCAGGCCGGGGAATTGATGCTTCAATCGCACGCGGGGTATAGCGCGCTGGGGCTGGGGTCCCCTGAGACTGACCAGATGATCGACGCGCTCAACACGCTTGGTCCCGAGCAGGGAATCTACGGCGGCAGAAGCAGCGGTGGTGGAAGCGGGGGCACGGTGGTGGTCCTGCTAAAAAAAAGTGCCCGGAGTAAGCTCGCGAGGCTGGCAAAAGAGGTAAAGTTTAACGACAGGCCTGCAGCCTTGATTGACGGCTAGTTATTTCCTGCTTATACGGTTGTTTCAGCAAGCCCCAAGATGTTGGGGTGGAGGTCATCGCGCCTTGTCCAGGTCACGCGCGCGGCGGATGTGGGCGTAAGGCGTAGGAGCGTGTTGAGTTCCGAGACCGAGGAGGGTTTGGAAGGCTGCCATTGGGGTCTTGCGGCGGTTGTGTCGAAACACGAACTCATCGAGGTAAACCTGAAGCTGAGCGCGGCTCACGCCGTGGTACGTTCCGGTCAGCCATTGCTGCAGGTTGCCAATGGCACGATCCGCCAGCGGCACCACCGACTTGGCGCCTTTCCGCAAGTCAGTCCGGTGAGGTTGCGGACGAGAGACGTGTTTGTAGCCGGCCTCTTCGAGGGCGGTAAAGGTCTTCAGACCGTCTGTGTAGATGGTCGAGCCGGGAACAACGTTCTGGGCAAGAAACCTGTCGATCGTCACCTTCTTGAAGTCTGGAATAACGGACATGCGAACGCGCCCGGAGCGCTTCCCGCGTTTTCTCAACAGCGACCATCACAAGGGCCGCACGGCGCCCCTTCAGTTGCCGGCTGCCTCGCAAACCTGCTTGCGGGCCGCCAATCCAGGTGTCATCGACCTCTACTTCTCCGTGCAAGGGCTCGCGAGCTGCGTTCACCATGGCCCGTCGCAGTTTGTGCAACATCATCCAGGCGGTTTCGTAGCGCAACAGGCCGAGCTGACGCTGCAGTAGCAGCGCCGACACACCTCGTTTATCAGTTGTCATCAGGTACGCAGCCCAAAACCAAACCGTCAGCGGGGTCTTCGTATTGTGGAGCACCGTTCCTGACGTCAACGAGACCTGGTGTCGACACGCCGCGCACTGCCACCGTAGTTTCTGCTCGAGAATGTAGGCCTGCCGATGCCCACACTGAGGACAAAGGAACCCGTCGGGCCAACGACAAGCAGCCAGGTACTTCTGGCAAGCCTCCTCGGTCGCGAACTCCACCTGAAACTGACGCAGACTCTTCGCAAACGGCGGCCGGGCCACGCCCTACCCTACATCTTGGGGCTTGCTGAAACAACCGTATAAGCAAGAGTTATTTAGGGCTAGTAGTTGACGGCTAAGCCGCTCTAAACGGTGCGCCGGGGCCGGGTAAACGGTCGGGTAAATCCAGACGCGTTATCCAGCGCTGTAGGTCGACGACAAGGGGAGATATGAACCAAGCGATAACTGCATCCGAATGGGCCTTTGCGGACTCATTCACTCTGGGCCTTTTCTTTGCGGCCATGATCGCCCTCGTGATCTGGGTGATGAGGATGAAGGAGGAGACCACCAGCGACTACTTTCTGGCCGGACGCGATGCCGGCTGGCTGGCGATCGGAGCTTCGATTTTTGCCTCCAATATCGGCTCGGAGCACGTGGTGGGATTGGCCGGCGCCGGCGCTTCAACGGGCATGGCCATGGCTCACTGGGAGATGCATGCGTGGCTCATCCTGGTCCTCGGCTGGGTGTTCGTTCCTTTTTATTCACGCAGCATGGTCTACACCATGCCCGAGTTTCTGGAGCGCCGCTTTTCCCCGGGCACGCGTTCGTTTCTTTCGATCATTTCACTTGTCAGTTATGTGCTGACCAAGGTGGCGGTCACGGTCTACGCCGGGGGAGTCGTTTTCAAACAGGTGCTCGGCATCGAGAGCTGGATGGGCATCGATTTCTTTTGGATCGGCGCGATCGGTTTGGTGATTGCCACGGGTATCTATACCGTCGTTGGCGGCATGAAGTCGGTGCTTTATACTTCCCTGCTGCAAACGCCCGTCCTGCTGATCGGCTCGATCATGATTCTGGTGGTCGGGCTTTCCAAGCTGGGAGGCTGGGGGGAGCTGGAAAGAATCGCGGGCGGGGCAACTACTCCTCTGGGAGATTCGATGCTGGCTCTGATTCGCTCGCCCGATGACCCGACCTTCCCCTGGACCGGCGTGTTGTTCGCGTCTCCGATTATCGGGTTCTGGTATTGGTGCACCGACCAGTACATTGTGCAGCGGGTGCTCTCGGGCCGCAACCAAAAGGAAGCGCGCCGGGGTACGATTTTCGGCGGCTACTTGAAGCTGACTCCGGTGTTCATCTTTCTGGTGCCCGGTCTCATTGCTTTCGCGCTGAACGAAAAAGGCATGATACAGCTTGATGATCCCGATACGGCCTTCCCCACGCTGGTCTCGACGCTGTTGCCCGCGGGCATGAAAGGCATCGTGGTCGGCGGGCTAGTCGCGGCGCTGATGAGTTCGCTGGCTTCGCTCTTCAACTCTTCGGCGATGTTGTTCACGGTGGATTTCTACAAGAAATATCGTCCCAAGGCCAACGAAGAACGCCTCGTCTATGTGGGCCGCGTGGCAACCGGCGTTGTGGTGGTTCTCGGCATCTTGTGGATCCCGGTGATGAGAGGGATGGGGCAGGTGCTCTACGCCTACTTGCAGGACGTGCAGTCGCTGCTGGCCCCGGGTATCGCGGCAGTCTTTCTGATGGGCGTTTTCTGGCGGGGCGCGACGGCGGCCGGGGGCATGGCCGGAATGGTATTTGGATTCGTTTTCGGCATGCTCAGGCTCGGCTTCCGGGTGGCGGAAGGCAGCATGGATTCGAGCGGTGCGCTATACCAATTGATTCTGGCTCCCAACTGGTTGCACTATTCGATGGGGCTCTTTGCCGCATCCTTGGCGGTGATTTGGGCGGTGAGTTCGTTCACGACGAAGCCCACGCCTGAAATGCTGCAGGGTTTGACCTACGGTAACGCGTCGCCTGAACAAGTTGCCGAAACCCGATCGAGCTGGAATCAATGGGATGTGATTCACACCGGGCTCATCCTCGCGATCATCGTCGTTTTCTATATCTATTTTTGGTAGAGATGGCCTTTGGTAGAGATCGCGAGGACAACCGCGCCGTGCGCACTTTGGCGACTAGCTGCTTGGCCGCCGCGCTAGGATAGGCAAGACCTGCTTCCGATCACTTGTTGGCAAGCAGACATGGAGCAGAAAAATGCATTCACCTAACACACAGCTAAATTCGCACACACATTCGCAGGCAAATTGGGAGAAATATTCCATTCGGGCTTTCGCCATGGGCGCGTGTATGCTGTCGCTGGCCTGTTCGAGCCCGGAGCCTGCCGTCGAGCAACAGCCAGCCAGCTCCCATAGCGTCACTGACGCGGCTTTCGGATCCACCGCAAGCGGGGAGGAAGTCCGGCTCTACACACTGACGAACAGCAAGGGCCAGGAAGCCAAGATCACCAACTACGGCGGCATCGTTGTCTCGCTCGAAGTTCCCGACCGCGAGGGCAAATTGGGCGACGTCATGTTGGGGTATGACAACCTGGCCGACTACATCAAGGACACGCCTTACTTCGGCGCGCTCATCGGCCGCTATGGCAACCGCATCGCGAAAGGAAAGTTCTCGTTGGGCGGCAAAACCTACGAGCTCGCTACCAACGACGGACCCAACGCCTTGCACGGCGGCCTCAAGGGATTCGACAAGGTAGTCTGGAATGCCGAGCCGTTGGGCGGCGGCGACGACAGCGCCGGGCTTGTGCTGACCTACGTCAGCCAGGATGGCGAAGAGGGCTATCCGGGAACGCTGAGCGTAAAGGTGACCTACCGTTGGACGAACGATTCTGAGTTACGCATCGACTACGAGGCGATGAGCGACAAGCCGACGGTCCTCAATCTCACCAACCACGCGTACTTCAATCTGAAGGACGGCGGAGCGAGCTCGATTCTTGACCACGAGCTGATGATTCAAGCGGACGGCTTTACCCCGATCGACGAAACCCTCATTCCGACGGGCGAGATTCGGCCGGTTGAGGGGACTCCGTTTGACTTCCGCCAAGCCACCGCCATCGGCGCGCGCATCGGCGACGACAACGAACAACTGAAATTTGGCCTGGGCTATGACCACAACTTTGTGGTCAACCGGACGGATGACGGGTTAGCCCTGGCTGCACGTGTGAGCGAACCGACAACCGGACGGGTGCTCGAAGCGCTCACGACAGAGCCGGGGATTCAGCTATACACGGGCAACTTCCTCGACGGCCATCTTGTCGGAAAAGGCGGCACGGTGTATGCCCACCGCTCGGCCTTTTGCCTGGAGACTCAGCACTTCCCCAACTCGCCGAATCAGCGCGATTTTCCCTCTACCGCGCTGCTCCCAGGCGAGACCTACAGCACGACGACCGTGTATCGATTCACGGCGATGTAGGATGGCGGATGCCGGTGCGGTAGCCCAACTTTCTCGCGGCAGTCCAGATCGGTGTCAGGTAGGTCGGCCCCGAGGCCACCGCTGTCCGCCAGAAGAACCCGCGCCACCGCCGGCCACGCCGCTTGGCGGGAAATTTGCGTAATGGTTGACATCTGGTGGCTACGCAGCCTAATCTCAGCACTTCGCCCCTAAGGCGCTTTGGAGCTTTTGATGGAATCTACGTCCTCTTTGTATGCACTGATAGCAATCTTGCCGATTCTGGCCGTGATGTTCTTTTTGGTCGTGCTGCGGTGGCCGGCGACTCGCGCCATGCCGGTCGCCTACGTCATGACTTTGACGTTCGCGCTCTGGTTCTGGCAAGTCCCGTTCATTCACACGATGGCCGCGTCGCTGCGCGGGGTTGTGATTGCCTTGACTCTGCTGTGGATTATTTTCGGCGCCATCATTTTGCTGTTCACGCTGCGTGAAAGCGGCGCGGTGGCAACGATCCGGCGCGGATTCATGGACGTCTCAAAAGACCGCCGCGTTCAGATCATCATCGTCGCCTGGTTGTTCGGCTCCTTCATTGAAGGGGCGGCGGGCTTTGGGACGCCCGCTGCCGTCGCGGGACCGCTTCTTCTGGCGCTGGGATTCCCGGCTTTGGCGGCGGTCATGACGACACTCATCATTCAAAGCACGCCGGTGAGCTTCGGTGCTGTCGGGACGCCCATTCTAGTCGGCATGGCGGAATCTCTCAATGTGCCCCAAGTGGAGAATGCGATCGCTGAAGCGGGTATGACTTATCCAGAATTCATCGCTCAGATCGGCGTGTATACGGCTGTCCCGCACGCGCTGGTCGGTACATTTATTCCGTTGATCATCTGCGGCATGTTAACAAAGTTCTTCGGCGCCAAGCGATCGTTCCGGGAAGGTTTGGGAATCTGGAAGTTCGCCTTGCTCGGCGGCGTGTGCTTTACGGTTCCTTATGTATGCTTCGCCATCTTCCTTGGACCGGAATTTCCCTCGCTGATCGGCGGATTAATCGGGCTGGCTCTGGTCGTCACGGCGGCCCGCAAGAAGATCTTCCTGAAGGACCAAGAACCTTGGGACTTTCCTCCCGAAGACCAGTGGGAGCCTGACTGGAAAGGCGTGATCGACGCTGACGTGGGTGCGGAGCGGCCTCATATGACCCTGCTGCGCGCCTGGTCGCCCTACGTGATCGTGGCCACTTTGCTGGTTGTGACACGCGTTCCCGCCCTGGGAATTAAGCAAATGCTGACCTCGGTATCGTTTGCCTGGTCGAACATTCTCGGCACATCACTTTCGCAAGGCGTGCAACCGCTGTATGTGCCGGGCACTATCTTCATGACCGTCGCGCTGATTACCGTACTGCTACACCGCATGACCGGGGCAGAGGTCAAGAAAGCGTGGTCGGATTCAGCGCGCATGCTAGCGGGTCCGGCTGTGGCATTGATATTCGCCGTGGCGCTCGTGCGGATTTTTATTGACTCTGACACGAACGCATCCGGTCTGGCGAGCATGCCGCTGGTGCTGGCGGAATTTGTCGCTTACATTGCTGGGGGGACGTGGCCGTTCTTTGCTCCTATCATTGGGGCGCTGGGAGCTTTCGTGGCCGGCAGCAACACGGTCAGCGACTTGATGTTCAGTTTGTTCCAATATGGAGTCGCCGACCGCATCGGAGTTCCGCATTTGGTGATCCTGGGGATGCAGGCGCTAGGCGGAGCGGCCGGCAACATGATCACGGTTCACAACGTCGTGGCGGCGAGCGCGACGGTTGGTTTGGTCGGCCGGGAGGGGTTGCTGATCCGGCGCACAATTCTGCCCATGACGTATTATGTCGTGTTTGCGGGGTTGCTGGGGTTGTTGTTTGCTTACGTGTTGGTTCCGGACGTTTTCTAGGGAAGCCGTGACGGGAAGCCGAACAGAGCCGCGCCCGCAAGGGTGCGGTCGAGTCTGGCAGCGACTGCATTCTTACCGAAAAACCGATGAGCTCTTGAGGCTTGACCGCACCCTTGCGGGCGCGGCTCTGTTCGGGATTCTTGTTGGGCTTGCTAAGTCAGCGAACTAGCTGCCCGATTCCCACACGAGCCCGACCCGCACCAACCTGGGGCCCCCGATTGTTGGCGTCGGCGAGAATCCAACCAAAAACGTGCGGTTGAAAGCGTTCTCGATCGCCAGTACACCCGAAATTCCATGGGCAAGCCGCCGCTTTGCCATGAACTGAACGGTCGCGTAGCCGGGCAGAATAAAGAGGTTGAGATCGTCTTCAAACTGCAGGGCCGAGGAGCGAATTCCGGCGCTCAGCAGCGTCTTCTCCGAGGAATAAAGAATCTGGAACGAGCCTTGGTGGCGGGCAGTTTGAGGCATCCAAACGGAGTTGAGCTGGGAATCAACGTAGAGGTAAGCGCCCTCGAACCGTACCCGGCACACGGTTTTTTGCAGCTCGAATTCCACCCCCCGGCCCACGGCGCGGCCGAGGTTACTTCGCTGCCTGACGGGCAGCGAGCCGAGGCTGAGGGTGAGGTTTCCGATCAGGTCCTCGATCTCTTGGTAGAAGACGGTTGTGCGGAGCAGCACGCTCGGCAGGTGCCAGTCGAAACCCGCGTCGAAGCCCACCATCCGCTCCGGTATCAGACCGTTATTGCCGAGAGTCGTGGTGTTGCCGACGCGAAATTGCCGAAAAAACTCGTTCAACGTAGGAGAGCGAAAGGAGCGGTAGGCCGACGCCCGCCAGCGCCGCGGGCCTTCCGAGAAAGCGACGCCGCCCCGCGGGCTCCAGAAGTCGTTGCCGCGATCACTGAAATCGTGGCGCAGCCCCCCGTAGACGCGGGTGCGCGGCCCGACGGCGAAATCTGTTTGAACGAAGGTCCCCTGCTGCCATAGCCGCCCGCCGGGACGGCGAATGAATCCCGTGGCCGTAACGGTATCGCGGCTGGTTCCTTCCGCGCGATGAGTATCGGCGCCCAGGATGAGGTTGACGTTCTTCCAGCCGCGGTTCCAGACAACCGAGCCTCCCGTATCTTCGGCCACTACCCGCTGCAGAAGCGTCAAACGTTCAAAGCTGCGGGTACCGTTCACGAACGAAAACGTGCTGCGGAGCACGCCGCGTGAATGATAGGCCGTAGCCGCTAGCCCGCCCCGTTGAAAGTGTCCACCGGTGGTGCCGAGCGAGCTGGAGTTTTCCCGGAAGCGCGTTCCGTTCTGGCGCTGCTCGGCTACGACGTTGGTCTTGAAAGTGAGCCGATTCTTGTCGCCGAAGTAGTCGACGCGCAAATCGCCCACCAGAAAATCCACGTCGGCTTTGCGGTCGGTGGAGCCGCGCAGATTTTCTTCAACAACGTAGTAGCCTTCCGAGCGAAGTCCGCGAGCGAACGCCGACACTCCAAACTTGCCGAAAAGGTTCGAATAGCCGCCGCGGGTCTCCGCGATGCCGGCGCTGCCGCCCTCGGCCGCAATCCACATGCGGCGGGCATCGGGAATGCGTGTAAACATCGACACCGCTCCGCCCATGGCACGGTCGCCATAAGCGCTGGTGGAAGCTCCCCGCGAAACCTCGATCACTTCCAAGGCGTCCGGATTCACGCGCGACCAGTAGACCCAGCCGCCGAAAGGGTCGTTGAGCGGCAGACCGTCATAGAGGACCAGAGTACGGCCGGCCGCGCTGCTTCCGATGCCGCGCAGCGAGATGCCTTGCGTAGTCGGATGAGCAACCAGACTCGACGCGCGCCGAAACAGGGTGAACCCCGGGATGTCCCGCAGTCGGTCGTCGACGTTGACTCCGGGGCGGCTTTCGAGCATCTCCGATTCCACGGCCGTGACGTAACTCGGCGAGGCAGCCTCGACACTCTCTCGGACGGTGATTGACGTTCGTACCGGCTCGATCTGGAGATCGGGCTGCTGGCCAGGGGCTAGGCCAGCGCCGAACAGAGCGAAGAGCGCTAGAGCACGCGGAAGCATCTTAGTGGGAGGGTGGCGGCGGTAAATCAGCGGATGCCCGTAAGTCGATCGCTGTGGGCGCTTCAATTGCCGATTGTAGCTCGGTTGGGCGTCGCGCGGATTTCGTGGCGAACACCGCTCTCATCAGATCGCTTCTTTCACCCAATGGCCGGATGGTAGCGGGCGCCGAAGGGACTCGAGCCGGGCGGGGCTCCACCGTACTCAAGTAACGAAGGATCTGAAACGCCGCCGACCGATTTCCAGCGGTCGAGATCGACATGCCGCCGGAATCAAAGCGAATGTCGGCGTGCAGCTCATAAAGCCTCCAGATAACCGCGGCGCACTCTTGTACGTTGCGCTCGAAGTGTCTCGGGTCATCTTCTTCGCCTATCGTGGAATCGAACACGATCTGTGCTCGCAGGTGATCGTCCCGGGTGAACTCCTTCACGAGCAGTTGTCCGGAACGGGCGGTGGCTTTCCAATTGACCAAGCGGGCGCTGTCTCCGGGCACGGCGGGCCGAATCCGATAGAGGTCTTGGCTTTCTCCATGCTTGGCGCTGGCGTGCTCGGCCACCAGGCGATTCACGATGTCTTCCACCGCTTGTGAACTCTCGACAGAAGGGTAGACCGTGATCTCTCGCGCCGGTTGAAGGCGCGCCAGCCGCTCGACAAAACTGAAGGGGAACTTTGTCCGCAGCCAGAAGACTTCGTTCGGGAATCGGCCGCGAACGGGGAATGTGGCCTGCAGTTGAGTCGAGATCGACTGCCTTCCCGTGATCATCGGGCAGTAGATCGGATCGACCGCTAAACGCGAGGCCCGTTCGGACGAAGCAGACTCTTTCCGGCGACGCAGTCTCCCACGCCGGCGAGTGCGCTCCGATACCGGTGCAATGGAAATCCAAATGGAAAAGGAAGGCAGCAGACGTTTCAGATTCTTCAATGTGACGCGCAGCCCCAACGGTTGCTGTGCAAAGATGTGGTCCGGCAGGCGCACATCGAGCTGCAGGCCCGAGAGAACCAGCCGCGAGACCAAGCCCGCCAGCAACATTGCTGCCAGCAGGCAACTGAAGACGAGATACAAAAGGTTGTTCCCGGAGAACGCCGCGGCGCTCGCGACGACGATGACGACTAAAGAGTAAAAGAGCCCTTCGCGGGTCAGCCGATAGCCCCAAGGAAGATAGGGCCGGCGGTCAAGAATCCATTGCGTGACGTAGGGATACGACAGGTAGACGACGTAGGAGCAGATTCCAAACGAAAGTGCGCACCCTGCGATGCTGACCGCTATCTGCCCCAGGCGGTAGGCCTGCAAGGCCCCCAGCGCCAGCAGGACAGCGCCCAGCAAGAACGCTGACGCCTTCCACAGGCCAGGCTTTGCAATGTTTGAGGCCACGAGCCGGGGTCCCTTTCTATTCTCCCCCTTTCATTCTCCCATTCCGTTTCTCTAATGATACCTGAATTATGCACAGATTCGGCGTAGCCATCGTCGATGGAGTTGTGGCGATAGCGGCACTCGTGTCAACTCAGTGATTTCTCAAGTCGTCTTTTCTGCTGTTTCCCTCCCCGTTTGAGCCGCCTCCTGATCCCGGCAGGGCAAAAGCGGGCTGGCAAGCGGCGTGTTCCCAGTACGTTGCGGCGAGTGCATGAAATTTTATGCATGGAGTGCCCCTCAGCTCAGCGCACCCTCCACCACCGGCGCCAAGCTCGATCCCGGCGGCCCCATCGCCCGCAGCCGTCGCATCAGCCGTTCAAACAGGCCCTTTTCCTGATAATGATCGCTGTAGCTGACACCCGTTCTGCCGGCGTGCCGCCAGATCTTGGCCGCCACGAACAGAAAACGCAGCCGCGCCGTCGCCAGGGTGGTGTGCCGCAGCGTCTCCACGCTGGCCTGGGCTTCGCGGTTGAACAGCAGCAGCCAGCAGTTGAGATTGTAGGCCAGCATGGCCAACTGAAAGTGATTGCGGTTCATGTCAAAGCGGCGCGAGGGATGGGCCGCCAGCCCGGCGTCGTTGTTGGCCTCCTTGATCAGGTTCTCGGCTCCGGCGCGCTGATTGTAAAACCACACCACCGCCGCGATCGGCTCGGCCAGATTGGTGACAAACACGCGGTAGGTGTAAGCGCTGGTGGCGAACAACTGGTATTGCTCGGCCGCGCCGGCCTTGGGCTCGTTTTCGTAACGCAGTGCCAGGAAACGGCAGGCCCGCGCCCAGCCTTGCGGTTGGTAGAGGAATTCGCATTCCGCGTCCGCGTCGGAGCGGGGGGAGGGTTTCCATTCTGCTTGCTGCAAGCGCTCGACCAGGCGCCGCGTTTTGCGCGCCACGATGACGAACTGACAAGCCGCCTTTTCATAGGCCTCCACCGCCTCCCCCAGCAATAAAAGCCGGAATCGGCCCGCGCCAGGATTTTCTTCACGCCGCCCGGCAAAGTCCGGAAAGCGCTTTCGAGGTGGGGCGGCGATCTGTCGGCCCGTGGGCCGGTCGCCGTTGCGCAACCCGCCCATCCGGTATTCGCGCGTCTCGGCCAGGAAGGTCAGTATCGGCTGGTAGCTGCGCTTGCCCTTGTTCTTGGGGTTGTAGCTCTTGCGCCCGCCCATCTGGCGGCCGTAGAGGGTATGCACGGTGGTGTCCAGCGTCACCGTCTCCAACTTCACGTGGGCCGCGGCCCAGACTCGTTCCCGCAGCTGGTGCTGAATGGAAAGGATCTGCTTCGCCACGTTGAGGTGCAGCGAGGCCAGAAAGCGCCACAGCGTGGACTGCGGCGGCAGACGCGTCACTTGCAAGATGCCGGTCAGGATGGGGTCGCGAGCGATGAAGCGGAGTTGGTTGAGCCGCGCAAAGCCGACATAGAGGCCGAGCACGAGGGCCAGCACGAACTGGTAGGGGCTCATGGCTCGGGTGATCCGTTTGGTCGTGAGGGTTTCTTCCAGCAGCGCTTGGAAGCCGAGTTTTTCGAGCAGGGTGGCGACGGGCAGCAAGCCGCCGTAGGGAGTCAGATTCTTGCCACGGAAGTGATAGGGCGTGGCAGCCCCGATTTTATTGGGCCGCGGGGCCCTCGCGCCGGGGCCTTGTTTGACGGGCCTTCGGGAGCTATGCTGTTTTCGTTTGGTAACCATTTGGGTGACCTCCTTGGGGTTGACTGGCGAAGCTGAAATCTTTGCCAGCCTACCTTTTTACCCCATGTTTTCGGGGGTCCCCAAATGGTTCCTGGCGGCTCAGCCCTCACCAGGTGCACCGGCAGTGCATAATTCAGGTGATACGTTTCGCGGTCCGCCGCCCCGATCCACACAGCCCTGTCCTTGAGCCCGCGTCGCCAACTCCGGGTCGTTGTCCTCCGCCGGAATTTCGGAGCTCCCGTATTGAAGAGCCGCCGGGTCTCCCTGAGCCCCGCGTCACGGGAGGCATGACGGGCCGTTTGACCTTGTTTCGAACCCGTGCCTTTTCCGCTGCCTTCCAGGTGCGGTAAAGTCAAATGGAATGAGAACTACCCTCTTGCTTCTGCTGGTCTCGGTAGCTGCTTTCGGACAGCCGGCCGCCAAGAAGCCGTTCGACGTATGGGCGCTGCATCGTCTGGTGCGCATATCGGACGCACAGCTTTCGCCGGACGGTGCGACTGTTGCCTTCGTGGGCACCAGGGTCTCGCTCTCCAGCAACAGCACGGAGAAGCAGATCTACGTGGTTCCTCTCGCTGGAGGAGCAGAGAACCAGCTTACCTTCGATGGCAAATCAAACGCCAGGCCGAGATGGTCCCCCGACTCAACTCAAATCGCTTACATTTCAGACAAAGGCGGCTCTCCGCAAGTCTGGATCATGGACGCCGACGGCAGCCGCTCCCGCCAGATCACGGATTTCGCCGCGGAAGCCTCGGGACTGCTCTTCTCGCCCGACGGTCAGTACGTGGTTTTCACGAGCCGCGTCTTCCCGGACTGCGGTGCCGACAACGATTGCAACCGCCGGCTGCTGGAGCAGCGCAAGGAAAGCCCTCTTCAGGCGCGGCTATACGAAGGGCTGCTCTACCGCCACTGGGATCAATGGGGCGACGATCGTCGCAGCCACCTCTTTATCGTCAGTCTCGAAGGCGGTGAACCGCGAGACCTTACCCCGGGCCGGTATGACGTTCCGCCATTTTCTTTGGGCGGGCCCGATGGCTTCGATATATCGCCCGACGGGTTCGAAGTTTGCTTCACGATGAACACGAGCGACGACCCAGCGCTGAGCACGAACAGCGACCTCTACGTAGTCCCGACCGAGGGCGGGGAAGCGGTAGTGATTACGTCCAATCCAGCGGCGGACGCTTCTCCGGTCTACTCCCCGGACGGTCGTTTCATCGCCTACCGTGCTCAGGCGCGTCCTGGATATGAAAGCGACCGGGTGCGCTTGATGGTCTACAACCGAAGCACGGGAGACGTGGGTAGTTTGACCGAAACGCTCGATCGCTGGGTGTCGAGCATTAGCTGGTCTCCCGACTCGACCCGGCTATTTTTCACCGCCGAAGACCGTGGCCGCGAGCCGATTTTCACGGTACCCGTGGAAGGTGGCGGCACGCGCATGGCCGTGTTTGGCGACGCTCATCACGGGGATGTGCAGCTCAGTCCGGATGCCAAATCAGTGGTCTACACCGGCCACAGCGGCTCCCATCCGGTCGAAATATTCCGCGGTTCATCTTCGGGAGGGCCACCCGAGCAATTGACGCATCTCAATGACGAGGTCTTGTCAGAATACGAGTCGACACCGTTCGAAGAGGTGACATACGAAAGTTCAGACGGGTCGAGCATCGGCGGGTTTTTGGTCAGACCGGCGAACTTCGATTTCGAGCGCAAGTACCCGCTACTGCTTTTGATTCACGGAGGGCCGCAAGGGGCTTGGGGCGAGAGCTGGAGCTATCGCTGGAATCCGCAGGTTTTTGCCGGAGCTGGCTTTGTGGTCTTCATGCCGAACCCGAGAGGTTCCAGCGGCTACGGCCAGGCGCTGACCGATGCGATCCGGGGCGACTGGGGCGGCATGGTTTACGAAGACATCATGGCGGGCGTTGATTACGTGCTGCGCCGGCCCTATATCAACAAAGACCAGTTGGTCGCCGCAGGAGGTTCTTATGGCGGCTATATGGTCAACTGGATGCTCGGCCATACCGACCGGTTTCAGGCCTTCGTGTCACACGCGGGCGTCTACGATCTTCGGAGCATGTTCGGCGCTACCGAAGAGTTGTGGTTCCCTAAGTGGGAGTTTCGCGGAGCTCCGTGGGAAAACCCGCAAATGTACGAACAGTGGTCTCCCAGCACGTTTGTGAAGGATTTCAGAACCCCGACTTTGGTTGTCCACGGGCAGAAAGACTACCGCGTGCCGGTTACGCAGGGGATGCAGTTATTCACGGCGCTGCAGATGCGGAAGACCCCGTCGCAGTTCCTGTATTTCCCGGACGAAGGCCATTGGATACTCAAGCCGCGCAACAGCATACACTGGCACGAAACCGTGATCGACTGGCTGAAACGGTGGATCGATCAGCCCTATCGCAAGCCGAGTAGGGAACCGCCAGAGCCGGCGGCCGACGCCCAAGCCGGCGTGCCGTAGCAATCCGTTGTAGAAGGGCGTGGGAGCGAGATTGGGTGACTGTGATCCGGTTCTCGCTCATTGAATCCCTGTTCCAACACCAGTGCAACGCGAAAATCGGTGGCGCTCCCCTTTTTCCACCTCCCAAAAAGGTTTTCAAATGATCGTACGAAGCGCAGTCTCGAAAGCCGCGTTCAACCTGGACAAGATGGGCAAAGTATCGCTCGCGATGACCGAGAAACTATTTGCCGGCTTGAATACATTCGAGGCGGGACAAGAGCACAAGCTGCACACCCACCCGGGCCAAGACAAGATTTACTTCGTCTTGCAGGGCACCGGAGAAGTGGCGGTTGGAGACGAGCAGGCCCGAATTGAAGCAGGTGACTTGGTCGTGGCTGAAGCCGGAGAAGAGCACTCGCTTCGCAACCCTGGACCTGGGCGCCTGGTTGTGATGGTCCTGATGGCGCCCCCTCCGAAACCGAAGACGTAGCCTGGCGCCTAGGAAAGCGAGTTCAATCGGCCGTTTTCGCCGCGCCTGATTTCTCCGCCCACAAGTTAGTGTGAAGCTCTTCCAGGCGGTGTTCGGCGGCATCCCGAACATAGCGGTACTTCTCACTCTTGGCAATGTCTTCGAGTACCGTCTCGTCGGAAACCAGCTTGACGGCCTTGCGCCGGATCTCTTCGTCAATCGAGTTCCGCGCTAAGAAGGCGTAGGTCGTTTGATTGGCGAACTTATCGCGGATCACATCGAACACCCGGTGACGCACGAACCACTCGCGGTCGCCGGCGGCCATTTGCATGAGCGTATTGGGATCCTCGAGTTGTTGCGCGGCGGCTATGCGCACGTCGGGGTCGCTGTGTTTCCATTTAGGTCGGAATAGATCGAAGATTGCCATTTGCTCATCCCCTTGTTGCACAGATGCCTTGATTGGACCAGCCGAAGCGGGGGTTGTCGCTGAAAGGTGGGGAGGGGTCTGCCCGCATTTCTAACAGTCCCTAATCCTTTGATTGTAGACTTCCTAGGGTCCCGTGTGCAAAACTTTGACGGCCCGTTGTAAGGGGATTCACGTGCGGCAGGACCGGCACGGACGGGTCCACCGTTATGGAAACTACCAATTCCACCGCTTCGACTCGACGCGAGTTCATGAAACACAGCGCGGCCCTGTGTGTAGTCAAAACCGGATCTGTGGCCGCGAGACCCGTCCTGCGAGGCGAAAACCCGCAGCCTTCGGAGGTCCACTTGATCCTCCAAGCTCAGGGACGGTCCGGACGAGCGTCGAGTTCGGCGAGGTTTTGGGGCTGCGGCGACCTGAGATCTCTGGGTCTGCAGTCTGGCCTGAAGGACCTGTCGTCTGCCCTACGCCGTATCCAGCGCCGTTGCTGCTGGCAGCGACGAAGACGACCTGCGAACGTCCTACGCTGCTTCGCGCCAGGAGTAGCGATGATGCAGACCGCCTAAACGCGGGCTGGAGATTACCGTCGCCTCAGGACACGGCTTCTTCTCGACTGGCCGGCGCGGCGGCGTGTCTTTGTCGAGAGCGTCGTGAATGCGATCTTGCTCAAAGTAGTCGACGTATTCTCGGAGCAGCCGACGCAAGTGCCTTTCGTTGAGCGGGATCACGTGATCGAGCAACTCGCGTCGACAACTCCCCACCCAGCGTTCGGCGATGCCATTTTGCCAGGGCGATGCGATGCTCGTTCGCTTGGGCTTGAGACCGGTCGCCTTGAGGAAGTCGACGACGTCGGCATTGAACTTTGCGTCACGATCCAAGAGGACGTAGCGGTAAGGATCCGCTTCGGGAAACGTTTCGCGTAGTTGTTGGACTACCCACTCCGCATTCGGGTGAGAGGTGACGTTGTAATGCAGAATCTTGCGGCGGTCGTGCTCGATGACGAAGAAGCAGTAGAGCAGCCGAAAAGTCACCGTCGGCACAGTGAAGAAGTCGAAGGCCACGATCACTTCGCGGTGATTCGTCAGGAAGGTCAGCCAACTCTGGCCTGAACCGCCACGGCGTCGGATGCAGCGCAGGTAGCGAGCCACGGTTCGTTCGGAGATGACGAAGCCCAGCTTCTGGAGTTCGCCGTGGATCTTCGGTGCGCCCCAGCTGGGATTCTCCTGCGCCAGTCGGCGGATCAGCGCACGGATTTCAGCAGTGGTTTTCGGTCTGCCGCCGCGCGCTCGGGATCGCCATCTCCAGAAGAGCCGGCATCCTGCCCGGTGCCAGCCGACGACGGTCTGCGGTTTTGCAATGACGAGGACCTCGGCCCAACGGGACCACACACGGCGCAAGCCAGTCCAGAACAACCGGTCCAGCGGATGCAACCGAGGGCGCGGGCGTTTCCGCTTGAGTACGGCGAGTTGTTGCCGTAGCGCAAGGATCTCGATTGCGTTGTCTTGTCGAGTGCGGAAGAAGACTCGCACGGCGGCGAGGGGAACCAGGATGAATTCAAGCACGGAACCCTACGTTCTACCATGCGCAACAGCCCCAGGGCCCGGCAGCCCAAGTTGTTGATTCTAGTCCATGATGAACTTTTGTCTACACACACCGGGAGAGTCCGACGCGTGAGGAAGACCAAGTGTCTTGGGAGGGTGGAGGAGATGACCTATACGGAGGCACGGAAGGAAGCCCAGCGATTCCTTCAGCCCATCAATGACGTGGAGCCGGGAGTCGAGTACGCGGAAAAGACCATGAACCAACTCATTGCACAGTGGCGGGAGATCGTGAAGCCCAATTTCAAGCGCTCCACACAGGAGAGCTACGAGTGGGCGTTCAAGCGGATCGTCAGGGCGTTTGGGCCTGTGCCCGTCGCTTCGGTCGAGAAGGCCGACGTACAGGCATTCTTGACCAGTGTGGCTCGTGAGTTGGCTCCCGAGTCGGTGCGCGACCTCCGGGCTCGGATGCGGGGGCTGCTGTCGATAGCTGAGGAATGGGACTGGATAAAGTTGGGACGCAATCCTGCGAGTGGGCGACTGCGCCTCCCTCCCCGAGTTCCGGTCCGGGAGAAGCGAATACCGACACCCTATGAGTTCAGAACGCTTGTGAGGGCTCTGCGCCAACCGTATAAGGCGACTGTGGGGCTAGCAGGTCTTGGCGGTCTGCGGCATGGAGAGCTGGCAGCTTTGCGCTGGAACGACTTTCAAGGGTCCAAAGTCAGGGTCGATGAAGCTGTCTATCGGGGTTGTCTCGGAACCCCGAAGTCGGCCAAGTCCAGGCGAACCGTCAGCGTCCCGGCAGTGGTCCTGGAGTTGATCGAGGATTGGCGGTCTCAGTGCCGGTTCAAGGGACAGGACGACTTCGCCTTCTCGATTCGTACCAATTCGCCTATCGACCTAAACCGCGAGATGGAGCGTACGATCAAGCCGATTGCTGAGAAGCTCGGGTTGCCTCGGTTCTCATGGCACGACCTCCGGCACGCCTATACGACTTGGGGGCGTCAAGCCGGAGTTGAAGCCGAGATAATGCGCGATCAGGTAGGACACGCCTCGGTCTTGATGACTCAGGACGTGTACAGCCACCTCGATGACCGAGACGGTGCGGCGGACAAAATCGGTCGTCTCGTGTGGCCGGATGAGGAAGAGAAAGCGGCGTAATTGGAACCTTAATGGAACCCCGCGATGCTAATGACAATCGCTAAGTTACTGAAAACAATGGTCGGGGCGCGGAGATTTGAACTCCGGACCTCCTGCTCCCAAAGCAGGCGCGCTACCGGGCTGCGCCACGCCCCGACGGGTGGCCTCGGTTCCAATTCAAAGGCCGGTGTCCTTATTCTACAAGGTCAAAGCTTAACGGGCCGCTCAAGCTCGAGCCGGCCAAGTCGGCTGGCCCGCTACTCGCCGAGTTATGATCGCCTGACGAGTGCCGCGCCGGACCCGCATTTCTCACGGCCTGCCGGAGGAAGCACGCCGTGAGGCGGATCGCTCGCGTTTGGGGTGAAGGTGACTTCCGACCGATATTCAAAACCCGACGCGGCCGGGCTGGCGGTGAGGAGTTGCCTCAGAATTTGTCCGCCATGGCCACGACCGGAGCCAGCAGATTGTCGACCGGTGCGAAATCGTCGGTCAGCACGAGACCATTTGAGCGCCGGCGAAGGGTCGCCATGTGATGCTGCTCGATGAGGGATCCCTGGTAAACGTCAAAGTCCAGATCTTGGAGCTTCAGTGGACGGCCCGAGCCAACCACGACGAAGGTGTCGCGGAAGTCCCCATCAGACGGGCCGCCGAAAACCGTGCTGAGGACGTAGACGTGCGGAAAGCTGCGCTCAAGGGTGTTGATCATCGCGCCCAGAAATAGCCCGGATTGATAGATATCGATCACGTTGGCGAGGAATACCCCGCCTGGATTCATCAAGCGGCGAACCTTCTCATTGAACTCGAATGTCGTCAGGTGAAAGGGCGGGGAATAGTGGCTGAAGGCATCGCCGTAGACCAAGTCGAAATGGCCGACATCCTCTCCGGCTTCAAGCCTCGTCAGCAGATCTTCCACATGATTGCGGGCGTCGAGATTGTAGATCCGCATCGATGTGTTTGCCGGAAGGTCGAAGGCTTGGTAGGCCGCCCGCGTGACTTCGGGATCGATCTCGGCCACCTCGACATAGCTTCCCGGCCAGCGCCGCAACATCCAGCGCGGGAACACGAACCCGCCTCCGCCGAGCATCAAGGCCCGAGGCTCGCGTCCGGGCGGCCAGTCCCCAACCACTGCCTCCGTCACGCCGGCGTAGACGTTCTCATACTCATAGACCAAGTCATCCGGGTCGATCAGGGATACGTAGGCATGCACTAGAAAATCGAGCGTCATCGAACGGACTCCAGGCATGTCGGGCTCGTCTTCGACGCGAATAAACGAGTATTGCGACTCCGTTCGGAAGTGAACATACTCGTCTACGCGGTTGCGCAGTCCCAGACGTTCTCCAACAGTTCGTGTCCACTCCCATGGCCCGGCGTGCGCTAGCAGGTTCGCTGCCAGGACGCCCATCCATAGATAAGGCAGAAGGCTTTGCGCGCCGAAGAATATTGACATCGCCAAAAGAACGGCGGCGACACTGAGCAGCACCGCGACGGTTCCCATCTGTGCGATCAGGAAGTATCCCGTCATGAACGTGCCGACAATGCTGCCCACAGCGCCCCAGGAGTAGACGCTGCCGACCGTGCGCCCCGTTTCGCGGTTCAGGGCGAGCGCCATCTTGGCGGCCACCGGGCTGATCATCCCCATCAGCGCGGCGGGCAGAAAGAACACGAAGAACACATGGAGGGCAATGCGCAAGCTCCATTCTTGGCCTCTGAGAATATCTAACTGCCCAACGCGCTCATTCAATAACGGAATCAGCAGGCATGCCGCCGAAGATAGCAAGAAGAGTGAAGCCAGCGCTTCCCGTGCCCGATAGCGGTCGGCGAGCCGGCCACCGATATAGTTGCCGAAGGCGATGCCGGCCAGAACAATACCGATGACAGAGGTCCAGGTGTAGAGTGAGTTCCCGACGTGACGCGCGATCAGTCGCCCGGCGACCAGCTCGACCACCATGATGCAAAGGCTTGAGACAAAGACGGTCAGATTGGGAATCAACCAGCTCCAGCGGCTGGGAACGCGAGCCGCCCAATCGGTTGAAAGTTTCTCGTCGGTGGAGGACATTCAATACCCGTACAGGTACATCATTGCTCGATCAACGCGGAAACGTTTCAAATGGCCCGGCAGAGGGCAAACGGAAGTCCGCGCTTTCATTTCAGCACGAAGTCGGCTCAGGAAAACTCAACCAAACGGCAACTCCATAGCATAGCGAGGAATCTTCTCAAACGGACGCTCTTGTTAGCTTGCGCAAGGCGAACGTGAACGAATCAATCGACCGCCGGGCACCGCTAAGCCCGCGGGTCGTCGCTAAGGCAAGTGCCTGCCATGCATCGTTCTTGTCAATCGAGCGTGTTGTCAATCGAGCGCAGCGCAGGTCGACTACGGGATCCGGGCTACGGAGATTCCAAAGGTGAGCGACATAACGTAAGCCCGGCTCGAAAACCGGGGCCGTCGACCGTCGCTGGTGCTTGGCATGTTTCGTGTCATTGCTGGTGGTTTTCTTGTCTTTCGCGACTACTATATGCGTTAACTGTCGAGCTTGCACGCCCCGGCGGAGTTTCGAAGAAACTCATAAGTTCTTTTGTTTCAGTAAACCGGTAGTCCCGATTGCAGGATTTTACAGGTTTTGTCATGAAATCGCGTTTTTTGCCCTTGGAGCCAAGTCAGCTTTTCACTTTTTTCGTGAACGTGCCGTTCGTGATCGGCGTCAATGAACAGCGCTGTGAAGGATCGCTTGTCAGTCGTCCGTTTCACCGCTCTCAGCTTAGCGGCACATTCGCGTTTGTCAAGTCTCGCGCGGACGCTTTTGTTGATAACAAAGGGATTCATGCTCTCACAAATCCGTGACTCGAATTTGGGTGGGTGGAACTTTGAGGAGATAGGCCGCGGCAGCACGATGCGGGGCTCGTTAGAGACCTGCGGCTTTTTTTGCGTTCACCCGCCGGTGGGGTCCGACGAAAGGCCGCAGTTCTCTCCCGAGCCCTGCGCAAGCGTGGACTGCCGTCCACGCCTTCCATGAGGAGGCTCGTCATTGTCAAGGGAGGAGTGAGGAACTTTCAGTTGATGGGATGTTTGACCGGGCTTCCATCCGCACTCGTTGGTCGTCGCTGAGGACGCGGTGCTCTATGAAGTTCGATCTAGCGGCGCTGCTCTCTCTGTCTCGGCCTCTTCGGACCGGGCGTGGACTCGCAGTCGCCGCGAACTCGGTCTGTCCCTTTGCGCTGTTACGATTCCTCAACCTCCTTCAATCCGACGTTCTTCCTTCCGTAATCATGTACTTGACGCAAGGGTGCCGTGGTAGCCTCGCTTTTATGCTATCGCCATCCGCTAGGCAGAAAATTGCCAATGAGGCTATCAACTTTATACTTCAGGCTTTCTACGCTGGCGTGGTGTACTCCGTGTTAGCAGCAGGTGGAACAATATACGCTTGGATTACCGGAGCGGATCAGCAATGGGTTTTTTTGGGCCTAGGTGCGCTCGGAACCCTGTTTCTTGTCTTGGTGACCACTGGTGTCGTCGTTTGGCAACGCTCCAAATCAAAGCCGCTACAGACGGTTGGTCGTAAGGGATATTTGGATTTCAGAAAGGACGCGGAGGCTGCAATTCACCAACTACAAGTGGACATCCCCAAGATTACGGCAATAAATCAGCGGATGGGCGAGATCGCGTCGAATGCTTCAAAACGTCCAGATACATCCTCGCACCGCGCGATCCACGCAGGAGTCGTAAAGGTATCAAAAAAGATCAATCGGCAGGCGAGCATTATGAGGATTCGCTCGGGTCCCGTAAAGCGCAACGTTGACCTACTCATCGAAAGCATAACCGGATGGTCTGATTGGGTCCGGAAGCGGCAGGGACCAGATGAAATTCAGTCGCTTCTCCCACTGATCCGATCTATTGGGGCTCCGCTTCAACAGACTATTTCTAGTCTAGAATCGTTTCAGGCGAGTCTACAGGTGAACATTCGAGAGATGAGTCAGGAGATGGATTTGGCTGGAGGGGCATTTCACAGTGAAATGGACGCGGTTCTCAAGCGGATAAAGCAGCTCCGTGCGTGCTGTCAGCAGCAGATTTCCCTATTAGATCCTTATACTTCAGGGAGTCCGAGTTAATGAGCCGCAGCAGGGTGTCCCGAAACAAATACGGATTGTTCCGATTGTCGAACCGAAACTCGAACTCATCAAGGTAGGCAGGAAGATGCTTCACGCTGACTTTATGATAGGCACCGACAACAGACCGCTTGAAGAGCGAGAACGCGCCCTCGATCGAGTTCGTGTGGACATCGCCGCGAACCCACTCGTCAGCGGAATGGTTTACGCTCTCGTGCTTGGTTTTCTCATCGCCAATGCCTTTGTAGGCTTCGTAGTCGTCGGTATAGATGTTCTCGGCATCCGGGGCGTGCTCCTCAATGAATCCGTGAAGCGTTTCGCGATTGCGCCGCTTGCCGACCGTCAGCCGGATATTGCCATCGCGTTCGATAGCCCCGAGAACCATCGTTTTGTTCCCCGTGTATCCCCGGCCCATGCCCTTGGCCTTACCGCCGACCCAGGTCTCATCGACTTCGACGGTGCCTTCAAGGGGCTCGGTGTCGGCGTCCTTCATGGCGGCTCGGATACGATGGCAGAGATACCAAGCGGTCTTGTAGGCTACTTTCAGGGTGCGCTTGAGTTGGTTGGCCGAAATCCCTTTGCGGGATTCGCACATCAGGTAGATGGCCGCGAACCACTTGGGAAGCGGCAAGTGAGAATCATGGAAGATTGTCCCGGCGGTAACGGAGAACTGGTACCGGCATGAGTCGCAATCGAACTGTCCGCGCTTGTGGATTCGAGAGATCTTCTCGTTTTCGCATCGTGGGCACTGTATACCCTTGGGCCAGCGTAAGCCCTCAAGGTAGGAGCGGCATTTCTCTTCAGAGTGGAACCGGTCCATTAGCGTCATCAAATCGATATTTGCGGTGGAAGCCATAGCTATGACCAGAAAGAAACCAGAGAAGGATCTAACGACCGACGAAGCGATGCGGAGGATCTTCCCGAAGAAGGTACGCGAAGAACTTCACCGAGTAGCGCACGAGAAGGACGACAAAGAACTGAAAGGAAAGAAGACAACCCGATCACAAGAATAGTATACTATGGTTATGACCTTGTGTCAAGTAGATAATTACGCTTCCTTCCCTCCTTCAATCCGACGTTCCTACGTGCCTGCTTCGATCCGACGTTCCTTTTTGCGCTCGGGGATTTCGCGGCTGACAGCCGCCACACGAGTGGTCGGCAGGCGGCTCGTTCCGGTTATCCCCTTTCCCTCATATAAGTCCTGCTCTCAGATCGGCCCGGAGCAGTCCAGGGCGCGCCGAGCGCGGCGAAGCGAACCCTGGACGGCGAGGATCGATCTGGAATCCTGCCAGCAGAGGGAAAGGGGATTCGCTGCTCGTAGCGGTCTGCTAAGATTCGCATTTCTCAGCGCTAGCCTGCCGCTCGCGGGTTCGTCTGGTAAAACGGATCGAAGGCCACGTCCTGCCGCCACAACACGTGCATCAGCACAGCTAGTTTGCGCGCCACCGCCACGATCGCTTTGCGCTTCGCGCTCGGGCCGCCGCGCGCCGCCAAGCACAAACCCCAGCGCCGTAAGTCCGAGTCTTCGCCGTGATATCCCAGAATGTATTGCGAACATTGCACCAGCAATCGCCGCAATAATCGGTCACCGCTTTTGGTAATACTCAACTGCGGTGAGCGCTCGCCCGAGTCGCGGCGTTTGGGCCGCAGCCCCATCCGGGGCCCGGCGTCTCGACTGCGCCGTAGCCGCTGCGGGTCTTTGTGCAGGTTCAACACGAACGCCAGCGACGTGATCGGCCCCACTCCGCGGATCGAGCGTAAACCTTGCGTCGCGGGATATTTCTCCTCCGCCAGCTTCTCGATATGTTTGTCATAGTGGAGGATTGCGGCGCTGACGTGTTGGATCACCTCGAGCAACGGCTCGAGCGCGACCCGCAGCTCGTCGGGCAACTGGGGGCTGGCTTTCTTTACGAAGGCCTCGCTGCTCGAAGCCGGCAAGCGGCCCCCGAAACTCTTCACGGTGCCGCGCACGCTGTTGATCAGTTTCGTGCGTGTCTCGACCAGGGTTTCCCGCGCTTTCAGCACGGCGCGGTTGCATTGGATGGCCAGCGAACGGGGCTCGACGGCGTTCAGCATCTCGGGCATCCGCAGCCCCAACTCCGCCAGCCGTTCGGCGTCGCTGCGATCGTCTTTCGAGAGCGATTGAGTGATCAGCGCCAGGCGGTGCGTGTCGGCCATCAGCGGCTCGTGCCCCAGCCGCTCGAGCAAGCGGTAGATCCAGTTGGCGTGGCAGCCGGCTTCGAGCACCACCCGCATCGCGGCCCAGCCGCCGAAGTAGCGCTCCAACGCCGCCGGCGAGGTGCTCAGCTTCTTGCGCTCGACGATGTTGCCGTCCAGATCGATCAAGCAGACCTGGCTGTGCTTATCGCCCAGATCCACTCCGGCTACGACGTTTAGGCCTTGTTCGATCATCTTTTGCTTCGACACTTCTCTGAAAGTTTTGCTATTGTTTTTCATGGCTCGTCATCCTCCTTTTTTCTTAGTGGAAAAAACCTGGGATCGCCACCGCAGGCGGCGAAGCCCGTTTGGGGAGTTTAGCTCACTCCCCGGATGACGAGCCTCCTCATTTCATCTCTGTCCGGCCGTCTGCTACCTCAGCGCCCCAGGGTCGACGCGGCACGCTGAGAGATTGGGCCACGTCAGATTGGCCAAACTCGAGCCGCAGGTCTCTAGCGAGCCCTGCGCTACGGAGTTCGGTAACTACTGCGCAAGGTAAAGGGGAAGATGGTAGGCAAATTGGGGCCAACCCGGGGCCGACTAGGCGGAAAATTTGCCATGCTACAATGAGCGTTTTTCGAGCTACAGGCTTACCTTAGGCGGACCATAGAGAAGGTGAGCAGTCGACCCGTTCGCAGGCGGGCATAGGCCCGCCTCTATTTTTTGCGAACTTGCCCGTTCTTTTCCCCGGAAATAATCTCATGCGCTGGAGCCAACTATTTATCCCGACCCTTCGCGACACGCCGTCTGAGTCCGAAGTCCCCAGTCACCAGTTGCTGCTGCGCGCCGGCTACATCCGCCAACTAGCAGCAGGCATCTACAACTATCTCTTTCTGGCGAAACGCTCTTTGCTGAAGATTGAGCGGATTATTCGCGAGGAAATGGACGCCATCGGAGCGCAGGAATTTCAGTTGCCCGAGTTGCATCCGGCGGAGATCTGGCAAGAGAGCGGGCGCTGGGAGAAGATGGGCCACGACATGTTCCGGCTCAAGGACCGTTGGGGCCGAGATCTCTGCTTGGGTATGACCGAAGAAGAGGTCATGACCTCGATCGCTCGGGGCGAGCTGCGCAGCTATAAACAGTTGCCGCAGCTTTGGTATCAGATCCAGGTGAAATTCCGCGACGAGCCACGCCCCAAGTCAGGCCTCATGCGCGTGCGCCGGTTCACCATGAAGGATTCCTACTCCTTCGACATCGACGCGGAAGGACTCGATATCAGCTACGAAAAACACCACTCGGCTTATTGCAGAATCCTAGGCCGCAGCGGACTGCGCTACCTGCCGGTGGAGGCGCATTCGGGCGCGATGGGCGGCAGCAAGTCGCACGAATTCGTGGTGCCCTCCGATGCCGGAGAGGATCTGATCGTCATCTGTGACGGATGCGGCTATGCCGCCAACCTCGAAAAGGCTGCGTCGATTACCCAGCCCTGCGCGGAGGATGACCCGCCAGAGAACGCGTCAACGGAAGAATTCGCGACTCCGGGCAAGAAAACGATTTCGGAGGTGGCGGAGTTCGACGGCCGTCCCGAGACTTCGCATATCAAGAGCCTCGTGATGGTAGCCGACGAAAAGCCCGTCTTGGTGCTATTGCGGGGAGATCACCAGCTCAACGAAGCGAAATTATCTTCGCTGCTCGGCGCAGCCGAGCTACGGCCGGCGCATCCCGAGGAAGTTGTCGAGTGGACCGGAGCTGCGAGCGGGTCGATTGGTCCAGTTGGCATCGCCAAGATGGAAATCATTGCCGATCGAGCGCTCGAAGGCCGGCGGAACATGGTGACAGGCGCCAACAAAGACGACCACCACCTGCGACACGTCGCCGTTGGGCGCGATTTTGAAGCGCGCTTCGCCGATCTTCGGGACGTTGAGCCGGGCGACGGCTGCATTCATTGCTCGGAGCCCCTGAAGCTTCAGAAGTGCATTGAGGTCGGGCACATTTTCCAGCTGGGCAAAGTGTATTCGGAACCGATGGGATTGCGGGTCCTTAACGAGAACGGCAAAGAGGTCACGCCGGTCATGGGGTCGTACGGAATTGGACTGGAGCGGATTCTCACGGGCGCGGTCGAGCAGAACTACGACGATGCAGGCATTGTCCTGCCCGTCTCGATCGCCCCCTTCGAGGTCGTTGTGACACCGGTCAATCTCAAGGACGACTCGCAGCGTGAGGGCGCCGAGCAGATCTACCGGTGTTGCCAAGAGCTAGGCCTGGACGTCTTGCTCGATGACCGCAAAGAGCGCGCCGGGGTCAAATTCAAGGACGCCGAACTGGTCGGGATTCCCTTCCGGATCACGGTCGGCAAGAAGCTTTCCGAGGGCATGGTGGAACTCGTTGACCGCTCCACGCGTCTATCCACCGATGTTACACTCGAAGTAGCATCGGAGAGGGTGCAAGAGCTGCTTCAGGCGGCTCTACCCGCGGCATCTGCTCCCGCTTCCTAGGCCCGTTCTCTGGGGCTGAAGAAAAGCCCCCGAAATCTCCACCTCGGGTCGCACAAAACGAACCTGATGCCAGCCCGCAAGCGGTCTCAAGGCAGCAAGAAACAGGCCTCCAACCCGTCGTTCATCAGGCGAGTGGGCAGTTTCTTGTGGACTCCCTTCGGCAAAGTTCTGCTGGCCACGATGCTGATCGTGGGCATCGCGGGCGCCGTCGCGTTCAGCCACTTCTATTGGGAATACGCCAAGCTGATTGACGCCAAGCTCTCGCGTGGCCCCTTCAATCGGCCGTCGAAGATCTTGGCCGCGCCGAAAGCGATCTATGTGGGAGAAGAGACCTCGGCCGAAGAGATTCTCTCGCTCCTGCATAAAGCCGGCTATTCGGATTCGCGCCACAATCGCATTGGGCATTATCTCGTCAAGGACAACAGTGTCGAAATCTATCCCGGCGGGATGTCTTACTTCAGCCGGGAACCCGCAGTCTTGTACTTTGACGACAAGCATCTCACGCGCATCGTTTCGCTCAGTGACAACAACCCGCAGACGGTCTATGAACTTGAGCCCGAGCTGATCACGAATCTATTCGACAAGGAAAGGTCGAAGCGGCGGATTCTGGCCTACGAAGGCATTCCCGACATATTGATCAACGCGGTTCTGGCGATCGAGGACCACCGCTTCTTCGATCATATCGGCTTCGACCCCATACGGACTGTCAAGGCCGCTTTTGACGGGATCGTTCGCGGCGAGAAGATTCGGGGGACCTCGACGCTGACGCAGCAGCTTTCGCGCGGGTTTTTCCTGACTCCAGAGCGAAGCTACAAGCGCAAGCTCGCCGAGCTTATGATCGCCGTACAACTGGAAGCGCGGCTGAGCAAGGAGAAAATCCTCGAACACTACTTAAACCAGATCTGGCTCGGCCGTCGCGGCAGCTTCAACGTGATGGGAATGGGTGAAGCCGCCCGCGCGTATTTCGATAAAGATATCCGCGAGGTGACACTGGCCGAGGCGGCCATGCTGGCGGGGCTGATCCAGCGGCCCAGTTACCTCAACCCCTTCCGGCATCCCGAGCGCGCTAAGTCGAGGCGTGACACGGTGCTGCGTTTCATGAAGAGCTACTCCTATATCACGCAGGAGGACTTTGACGAAGCCGTCCAAGCGCCGATTGAGTTGGCGGTCGGCACGGTGGAGTCGAGTACCGCGCCCTATTTCGTCGACCTGGTCAACCAGCAGCTTCAGGAATGGTTTAGCTCGGACGAGCTGATCACGGAATCTTACTGGGTCTACACGACGATTGACATGGATCTGCAACGGGCGGCCGTTGAAGCCGTTCGGATCGGCATGGCCGAAGTCGATGAGCGAGTCGCAAGCCAGAAGCGCTTTCGCGGAAAAACGCCTCCGCAAGCGCAGGCCGCGCTCGTCGTATTGGACCCGAAAACAGGCGAGGTCAAGGCAATCGTCGGAGGCCGGAATTACGGTTTGAGCCAGCTCAACCGAGTGCTGGCGAGTCGCCAGCCGGGGTCGGCTTTCAAGCCGTTTGTTTACGCCGCGGCGATTGAAACCGCGATCGAGGACGAGCTGGACGACGAGTATCTCGACGTTGGATCCCTCGCGGCAAGCGCGCTCGATGGAAAGGCAGCCCGCTCGGACTCGGCGGAGCTAACGCCTGTGCTGCACGACGGTTTCGCCCCAAAATTGGTGTTGACTCCAACTACAATGATCGACGATGTGCCCACTACGTTCTGGTGGGACGACAAGCCCTACGAACCTTCCAACTTCGCCAACAAAATCTACGGGATGGTGCCGCTGCGCCAAGCCCTCTACAAGTCGCTCAACATTGCGACCGTGAAAGTGGCCGACATGGTTGGCTACGAAAACGTCGCGGACATGGGGCGCCGAGTCGGACTCGGCGAGGCCATCCAGGCGACGCCGGCGATTGCACTCGGGGCTTACGAAGCGACGCCGCTCGAGATCGCGGGCGCTTACACGGCTCTGGCAAATGGCGGATTGAAGATGACGCCCTACTTCATCCGAAACGTTCGCGATTCCGCCGGCAGCCATCTCGTGAAGCAAAAGCCTGAGGAAGAGCAGGTTCTCGATCCGCGTGTCGCCTACGTGGCCACGCACATGCTCGAAGACGTCATCCGCCGCGGCACGGGTGCTCGGGTCCGCAGCATGGGATTCAAAGAACCGGCAGCCGGCAAAACCGGAACCGACGACGATGGCTGGTTCGCGGGCTACACCTCGAATCTGCTTTGCATCGTCTGGGTCGGCTTCGATGACAACATGGACCTCAAGGTCGAGGGATCAAAGTCGGCCCTGCCAATTTGGACCGAGTTCATGATGCGGGCCCACGAGATGCGCGAGTACCGCAACCCCGATCCCTTCGAGCCAGTCGAAGGAATCGTCACGGTCTCCGTCGACCCGGACACCCAGCAGCTTGCCACCCACTCTTGCCCCGACCGCCGGACGGAAGTTTTCATCTCTGGTTCGGAACCGAATCAGTATTGCCGTCTGCACGGCGGCGGCGGCCGCCAGACGCTGCTGGCCACCAACGTAGCGGGCTGGGATAGTGGCTCTCCTCAGAGGAATCAACCCGAGGAGGAGGGTTCCGCAATGGTTCCCGGCCGCGGCGCTGCGCCTGGGCTGAACCGCGGCGTGGGCGACCCCGGCAACCGTCGCCCACCGCCTCCGCCCCCCAACAAGAACGGGGGGAGGAAAAAAGGCATTTTCGGCAGGCTTCTGGAAGTCTTTAAGTAGTCGATCACGACAAGTTGATTTGATTCGTTTATGGACATCCACTTCACCATAAGAAACAACCTGCGCTCCGCAGGTCTCTCTCGCGATCGCTACTTTCAACTCCTTGCAGAGTGCCGCTAAACGCAACGAAATTATTGGGCGAATAACATGCGTACTTCGGCTATTGAACTTCGGGCAGCCGCGGCCCAAAGCGTCCGCGTCACCGAAGATGCTTTGAGGGTCGATCTTGCCGATGGCCGGACGATCACAGTCCCGCTTGCTTGGTTCCCAAGGCTGATGCATGGAGCGCCCGCCGAGCGAGCCAACTGGCGTCTGATTGGCGGCGGCGAAGGCATTCACTGGCCGGACCTGGACGAAGACATCAGCACCAATAGTCTGCTCGCGGGGCGCTCGTGCGGCGAAACACAAGAATCTCTTGGCCGCTGGCTCGAGGGGCGAAAAACAGCCCGCCCCGGCGCTTGACCCGCCCCCCGGAATCGCGTGACCCGGTGCTTGACCCGTCACTTGCGTTCTGGGCTCTGAACCATCAATTCGGTAAGCCTAATCCGCGCTATGCCGACGTCCTCTTTGTTAATCGAGTAGGCCACGTATAGGTAATCCCCCCAGACCAACGACGTGGGATATTGCCATCCGGCTAGCTTGTGCAAACCTTCCCAGCGCTGCCTGGTCGCCTCGCCTCGAATCACGAAGGCACGATCGAACGTCACCCCGTCTTTACTCAGCGCGATTGTCAGCGGAATGCGGACCAGATGCGCGCCCGGGTTGCTGATGATGTAGACCGAGCCGTCCGGCAAGCTACCGGTACTGAAGCGCGCCGTTGAGTCCAAGAAGTTTGTCTCTAGCGGCTCCGACCACGACTCGCCGTCATCTGAACTATCGGCGGCATACAACCGGTCGCTTTCATTCTTTGTTCGAAACAACGTCACGACTGAGCCGTCCGGCCGCCTGAACCAATTGGGCTCAGGGAACTGGAAGGCGTCGGTGGAAGGAACCTTGCCGTCATGCCAGCCAGTGAGTCCGTCCGGCGAATCGGTGTACATCAGCCGCGGCTGGCTGTCAGCAAACTGGCCAGGCATCAGGAGTCTGCCCCCCGGCAAGGCCCGCGGCCGTTCGATGAAGAAACCGCCGGCGATCTGTTTGGGTTCCGTCCAGGTTTCGCCGTCCGCGGACGACCGGGCGTAAAGCAAATTGTCTGCGTGAATGGGGGCCTTGCCGACGATTGCCGTGTAGTAGGCAACCAGGGTTTCTCCATTCACGTAATAGCCCGCGGCGACGCCCGCCAGCCTCCCATCCGGGCCGTCAGGGTCCTCGAAGAGAACCTCTGGTTCAGACCAATTGACGCCGTCATCGGAAGAGCAGGAAAGAATACGCTGGCCGTTTTCATCTTCGCCAACGATGCCGTTGGACCACATGACGTGCAGCCGGTTCTTGTAGATGACGATGTTCGGATGATGGCAGAACTTATAGTCTTCTTCGGTGGCCTGATAGAGAAGCGCGTGCTCGCCCTGGATTTGCGGCAGGCCAAGCGTATCGGGAATTTCGCGGTTGAAGAGGCCGTCGACCGCCTGAATTGCGGGCTTGGCAACCGATGACGTTTCCAGGGGGGGCGGTTGGGACTCACAGGCGAGCAAGAGTACTGAGGCCAGCACTGCCATCGAGACAAACACCCCAACCGAGCCATTGTTCAAAGATTTTCTTATTGACATTGCGTTCATCTGTTGTTCAGCGTGCCCAGTTTGGTGTTCTCAGTTCCGCATACCTCAGTTCAGCCGCCGAAGCTTCGTAACGCGCCCGATTTCGACCCATTCGACGACGAAGATGTTGCCGTCATCATCGAAGCAAGCCCCGTGCGGACAGACGAATTTGCCGGGCGGAAAGTGTTCGCGTGATTCGAGGCGCCGCGCGCGGTAGTCGTCCGACCCTTGACCCATATGAGTGATCACGTTGTTCTTTCCGTCGAGAACCGTCACCCGCGCCGCCAAGTCGGGGATCACCATGTCCATTGCCGCGGATGTGGAAGTGGCACGGCAAATCGACACCATGGTAGAAGCGCCGGTGCTCACCTTCGAGAGAAAACTCTTGAAGGCGATTGTTGCGGCGGTCAGCAACTAGAATGACCGGCTCGACGCCGCGCGTGTCGCAGATAATGCCGTGCGGGCAATCAAGCTGCCCGGGCTCGCTGCCGTGCCCTCCGAACGTGCGAATATAGTTGCCACCCTTGTCGTACTGGACCACGTAGCTCGACCCGTAACCGTCTCCCACGTAGATGTCACCGTTGGGGGAGACCGCCAGGTTCGTCGGCCGATAGACCGGCTTTACGCCATCGGATCCTGGCTGGTAGCCGGGTGATTCCTCGGGGTAACCGATACGGAGAACTTCTTCTCCTTCCAGCGTGGTCTTGACGACGATATTGCGCTCGATGTCGCAGAGGTAGAGGAATTCTTCTCCGCCTTCCTGATGGATGTGAAGACCGTGTGCCCCGCCCTTGAAATCACTTCCCCATGAGCGGACAAACTTCCCGTCCGCATCAAACACAACGGTAGCGTCGCTGCTCTCGCTCGTCTGGTGGACCGTGTGGTGGATGTAGAAGAGGCCGTCGGCGTCCTCTACCACTCCGTGGACGTTCCCGTAACGGATGTGGCTCGGCAGCTCACCCCAATCGTGGATGACTTCGTAGCTGTGTGCGCCACTACCGACGATGGGGTTGGGGCCTTGGCCGGCGGCGTGTTCAGAAGCAGGCGTCTTACCCATGGAAGCCGTTCGCCGTTCCTTAGATCATCTTCGCGCGGTCGATGATGTGGCAGATATTGCCTTCGAGGTCGCGGAAGAACGCCAGCCGATTGCCCTCGACCTCGACGAAGTTCTCGATCGTAATGTCCTTCGCCTTGAGATCCGCCACGGCCGTATCGAAGTCAGCGACGCTGATCGCTAGATGCCGAATTCCCGGAGTCTTGACGCCTGTTTCCGGCCGGTCTCCTTGAGAGGGAATGATCTCGAGCATCGTTCCGTCTTCTGCTTTGACGAAAACGTTGCCCTCGTAGCGGTAGCAAATCGGGAAGTCGAGGTTCTTCTCATACCAAGCGGCAAGCGCCTCCGGGTCGGTCGAGGCGATGGCGGTGTGTTCAATCCCTTTGTACATGTTTGGATGGGCTCCTTATTGAACCAGCTAAGCTGAACTGAATTTACGAGTGTAGCCGATCTTGGCTGTCGACGGGCAGGAGTTAGCCGAGTCGGAACGGGCCGTTTCGCGGCTCTCCAGGCACAGCTACGGCTCCCCGGCGCGATGTTGCGCCACCACTTAGCGGCTGGGCATGCTTAGCTGGAGATTGGCGATGGGGAACGGATGTCCAGCGCCGCTCTGAAGCGACCTTCGGTAACATACGATGATGTTGCGCGACAATGTTGCGGTGCTGGCAGCTCCGCAGCCGGAGGCACATCCGTGAAACAACGCATTCGAATCGGTATGGTCGGCGGCGGCCCCGGTGCTTGGGTCGGCGGGCCGCACCGCGTCGCCATGCGCATCGACGATCGCTACGATCTGGTCGCCGGCGCGTTTTCCCGCGACTTCGAGAGATCGAAGTCGATGGGCGAGGAACTTGGGATCGATCCTGACCGCGTCTACCCCAGCTACAAGGATATGGCCCCGGCGGAAGCCGAACGCAGCGACGGCATCGAAGCGGTTTCGATAGTCACGCATCACAATACTCATCACGAAATCGCTGTCGCTTTTCTCGACAAGGGATTCCACGTTGTTTGCGAAAAACCGGTCACGCTAACGCTCCGTGACGCGTTGGACCTCCATCGGCGCACCCAACAGGCGGGCCTTGTATTCGGACTTACGCACAACTACTCTGCCTATCCGATGGTCCGCCAGGCCGCACGCATGGTCCGAGACGGCGTCATTGGGGAAGTTCGCGTTGCGCATGCCGAACACGCGCAGGGCTCGGGTGCGAGCGCCCGCGAAAACGAAGACGACGCACATATGGCTTGGCACACCGACCCCGCTATTGTCACCACGGCGAGCGTCGTCTACAACTTGGGCACGCACGCCCATCATCTGCTGCGATTTGTGAGCGACCTGGAGGTAGACGAGGTTTCGGCGGAGATGACGACTCACGTGCCGGGACGGCGGGTTTACGACGATGCGTTCGCGAATCTGCGGCTTTCCAACGGGGCCCGAGGGACTGTCTGGGCATCAATGGTTGCCGCCGGGAACGAGCACGGGCTGCGAATACGCATCTTCGGCGAAAAAGGCAGTTTGGAGTGGCGCCATGAAGATCCCCAGCATCTGGTGCTGCGCCCAATCGATGGACCCGAACAGCTTTTTTCGCCCGGGCGTGCCGGCTTATCGGAGGACGCGCATCGAGCGGCGCGGCTGGGACGCGGTCACTCGGAGGGGTTCTTCGAGTCCTTTGCGAATCTGTACCGCGAGATTGCGGATGCCATTGAAGCACGACGCTCAGGTGTGCCCGCTCAGGTGCGCGAGTTGAGTTTCCCGACGATCCGCGACGGGGTGCTCGGGGTGCGTTTCGTCGAGGCAGTTGCCGAGTCACACGGCAAAGGCGGCGCCTGGGTCGATGCCACGGTGGCCAATTAGCGTCGGGCGTCAATCCCCCGCAGGAACCACAGACGCGTGGACGGAAGCGCGTGGACGGAAGTCCACACGCTAGTGTTGACGCATACACTGGTGGTAGCTATGGCAACGGGAGTGATCGGTTTCCAGCGGAAGATTCGCGGCGGCGGGCAAGCGCTTCTGCTGGTCGCGGCCCTCTCTGGTGCGGGCGCCCTGCCGCTAGCGACCGCTCAGCGGCGTGACTCGCTCACCCCGGAAGAATCTCGGGAACACGCCCGCCGTATGGCGCGAGGCATCGAGTTGTTCAAGCAAGAGGTTCGGCCGCTCCTCGTTGAGCGCTGCCTCCCCTGCCACGGGGGCGGGCAAACCATGGGCGGATTCGACCTTGCCGACCGCGATTCCCTCGTCAACAGCGGGCAAGATCAGCGAGCCCCCCGCTGAGAGCCGTCTGCTCGAGCTTATTCGGCATCAGCAAGAACCGCACATGCCGTTTCAGCAAGCAAAACTTCCCGGCGAAGCGATCGCCTCGATCGCCCGCTGGCTTGAGCTGGGCGCCCCCTACGACGATCCGCTCGTCGACAGGCCCGTGGAAGGGCCGCTACAAATCAGCGACGAACACCGCCGGTTCTGGTCGTTTCGCCCCCTGGCCCCGAACAGCTCGCTGGCCCCAGACGCCTCCCTGGCCCCAGACGCGATCTCCCACCAACAGCCGCCGAACGAGGATGGAGATTGGGCCGGCACGCCGATCGATCGCTTCATCTTTGAGAAACTCCGGGAGAAGGGGCTTACACCGAATTCGGCCGCCGCCCGCCGGACCTTGATCCGGCGAGCCTATCTGGATCTGTTGGGCCTGCCGCCGGCGCCGAGCGAGGTCGACGCATTTGTGAACGACACGTCCGTCGGCGCTTGGGAAGGCCTCATCGATCGGCTGCTCGAGCCCCCCGCACTACGGCGAGCGCTGGGCGCGCCATTGGATGGATATCGCGCGCTTCGCCGAGAGCCACGGTTTCGAGTCGGACTACGACCGGCCCTACGCCTACCGTTACCGCGATTTTCTCATCCAAGCGCTCAACCAGGATATGCCGTATGACCAGTTCGTGCGCTGGCAACTAGCCGGCGACGAGCTGGCGCCGGATAGCCCGTTGGCTTTGGCCGCGACCGGATTCCTCGGCGCGGGCGCGTTCCCCACGCAGATCACCGAGGCGGAGTTCGAAACCGCATGCTACGACGAGCTTGACGACATGATCGGCACGATGGGCGCCGCCATGCTCGGTCTGACGGTAGGCTGCGCCCGCTGCCACGACCACAAGTACGACCCCATCCCGACACGAGACTACTACCGCCTGGCCGCGGTTTTCGGCCGCACGATTCGCAGCGAGATCGACTACTTTCCCGGTGAAGACGAGTACCGGCAAGCCAAGGCCGAATGGGAAGCCGAGCATGCGGCGCTCCACGAGGAGCGAGCCGAATACGAGCGCCGGCGCCTTGCCGGGCGTTTCGAGAGTTGGCTCGGCGACATCGCGCAAAACGGTCCCCCTTCGCTCCCCAGCGACAAGGGTTGGCAAATCCTCGACCTCACCGAATTCCGGTAGAGCGGCGGAGCCGAACTCGAAAAACTCGAAGACGGCTCGATCCTAGCCTCCGGCCCTACCCCGGATTTCGACACGTACACGTTCATCGGCGAGACCCGCGCCCGGGGGATCACTTCGATTCGCATCGAGGCGCTTGCCGATCCCTCGCTACCGCATCATGGACCCGGCCGCTCGCGCTCCGGGCGATTTCAGCTCGGGACCATCAGCGTCAAGGTGCAGCCGCTCGCCGACGGGAAAGTCGAACCTGTGGAGGCCGAGCTGGTCCGCGGGCGGGCCACGACCGAGCTCGACGACAGCGCTGGTTCGGCGCAGAGCTCCCTGGTTGGCAACAACATCACGGTCGGCTGGACGCTGCGGCCGTCGGCGGTCGGGGCGGACCAAGCCGGCGTGTTCGACTTTGCCGAGACCGTCGGCTTCGAGGGAGGAACGCGCCTGATTGTCCGGCTGCGTTTCCACTACAACCTGCAATACGCGATGGGTCGCACGCGTCTGTCGGTCTCGACGGCGGACCGGCCCGAAGCTAAGCCCGCCGAACCTAAACGCGGGGGAGGCGTCCCGCAGCGAGTCGTCGAGGGCCTGGAAGCTCTGAAGAGCCGAGGGTCGGGAGCCTTGAGCGCTGACCAGCGCAAGGCGTTGTTCCGATGGTTCGCACGTTCCGACGAAGGCTGGCGCGAGCGCGACGCGGCGCTTGATGCGCACCGCTCAATAAGGCCCCTCTCGCCGAAGACCAAGATCCAAGTCAGCGGCGACGGCTTTCCGCTCCCGCGCCATGATGCTCGGGATCGAGGCTACCCGCATTTCTACAAGGAAACGCACTTCCTCGACCGCGGCAATGCAAGCAACAAAGGCGGCGTCGCCCGGGTTCCTTCAAGTATTGATGCCGAGCGGCCGCGACGAGACCCACTGGCGTGTCTCGGCGCCGCCGCTTTGGCAGCGCGGCGGTTTCCAGCGCGCATCGCTGGCCCGCTGGATCACAGACCCCGAGGGCGCCGGAGCGCTGTTGGCGCGGGTCATCGTGAACCGCCTTTGGCATCACCACTTCGGGGCCGGGGAATCGTCGCCACCCCTAGCGATTTGGATATGCAAGGCGCCCGCCCGACTCATCCTGAGCTGCTCGATTGGCTGGCGCGAGATCTTGTCGATCACGGCTGGCGGCTCAAGCGCCTCCACAAGATGATCATGCTGAGCTCGACCTACCAGTAGAGCGCGCATCGTGACCCCGAGAAGGCCGACTCGGATATCGACAACCTTTACCGCTGGCGCTGGACTCCACGACGGCTCGAGGCTGAAGTCGTGCGCGACTCGCTGCTTACGGTCGGCGGCTTGCTCGATGAACGGATGTTCGGGCCGGGCTCGCTCGACGAGAAGATGCGCCGCCGCAGCATCTACTTCTTCATCAAACGCACCGAACTCATCCCCTCGATGATGCTATTTGACTGGCCCGAGCACCTAGTCGGCATCGGGCACCGCCCCTCCACGACGGTGGCTCCGCAAGCCTTGATGTTCCTCAATAGCCCGGAAGCCCGCCGCTACGCCGAGGGCCTCTCGCTCCGGCTGGACGGACTGCAGGCACTGCAAATGATCCACGAAGCCTACCGTATCGCCTACGGCCGGCCCGCCAGCGACGCCGAGGTCGCAGCCGGCGAGAAGTTCATCGAAAGGCAGCGCCGGTCCTACGAAAACGAGGGCGAGACCGACGCCGCATAGCTGGCCCGAACCGACTACTGCCAGACCTTGCTGGGGCTCAATGAATTCCTGTACATACGATGAGGTGGCATTGTGGACGACTTGGTTCCCGTCGTCACCAAGGCCGACCGGGAGTGCAGAAAAGCGGTCAAGGGCAGGACGCGGCGAGGAGCGCTGCGGGGTTTTGTTTCTCGTGGCGGGATTTGAGCGGATTTGAGCGGTTTTCACGGGATTTGAGCGCTTTTTGTTCGCTTGTTTGGTTGGGGAGCGGGGTTGCGTGGCGGGGGAGGCTGTTTTGGAAGTGGCGGATAGGCAGTTGGTTGGGGTTTCGACCACGGGCTGCGTCCACCACGGGCTTCCGCCCGTGGCTCTGTTGCTTCGGCTGGCGATGTTTGCACGGTTGTTTGCCCGAGATTGGTTGCACTTGGCGGTGCGCTGTTTTGAGTGGCGAGCTACTGGGGGCCGGGGCTGGGGGCGTGGTTGTTTTTAAAGTGGTGGATGAAGGGTGAACCGCGGGCTTGCGCCCGCGGCTCTGTTGCTTGCTTGCGTTTGGCCGTTTTGAGTTGGCGCGTGGCTGCCGGCGGGGAGCGTCGGCACGAGTGCCGACGCGAGCGTGGACTTCCGTCCACGCCTCTGCTGTTGCGATTCGTGCCTTTGCGGCTGGCGAGGCGACAGCCTGGCCGAGGTTGTTGAGGTCGGGCATGGGGCTGCAGCCCTGGAACCAGTCGACTCCGGGGCCGGCGATCATCAGCGGGTTGCCGTCGTCGTCCCTCCAGAGCAGGTAGGCGTCTTTGCGCTTCTTGTCAGGGAAAAGGGCTTCCACCTTTTCCAGATAGGTGACAACTCTTGTGTAGAAACACCAGTGTTTCACTTCGCTGCCTCCAGTGGCTTTGCTTCGACGGCTTTGAGCCGTTCGACCACGTCGTCGTAGACGCGGGAACGAAAGCCGAACTCGACGGCCGCGCGGATGATCGATGCGCGCGGGGCATCGACACTGGTATCGCCCTTGACGACATCTCGCATGACTCTGGCGGCTTCGGAGGCTCCCTGCTGGAGCTGGAAGGCCGCGTGCGAGAGAGATTCGTCACGCAGGCGGCGCAGTTTGAGTTGGAAGTTTTCGTCCTCGTGGAGCCAGCGGCGAATGCTGCTTTCTCCCACTTTTGCTTGGCGCGCGGCGGCGGCGATGGAGCGAGCGGTCAGCAGTGCACTGACGGCGCGTTCTTGGGACGGCGTGAGGCCGTCGTTTCTTACGTTGGATGAATGGCTCATGGCAACCCCTGTTTTTTACGCTACCAGGTGGAATGGGGGTGATTGGGGGTCGCGGTTGTTAAGGTGTTGGATTTAAAGAGACGATATTTTTGAGGGTGGGTATCCGGTTGACTCAGGTAGCCCCAAGATGTAGTATGCCTGCAGATGGAAGATTACCCTCAGAACCTGACAGAGTTCGAGGCCCGTTTTAGCAGTGAGGAGGCCTGCCGGGAGTATCTGTTCCGGCTGCGCTGGCCGGACGGTTTCCGCTGTCCGGGTTGCGGTTGTGGAAAGTCGTGGCCTTTGCGAAAAGTGCTGCTGCAGTGCGCTGCGTGTGGGCGCCAAACCTCGGTGACCGCCGGGACCATCTTTCAGGACACGCGCAGCCCTTTGCCGTTGTGGTTTCGTGCGATGTGGTGGGTCACCACCCAAAAAACCGGAGCCAGCGCTTTGGGACTTCAAAGAGTGTTGGGGCTCAACAGGTACGAAACGGCTTGGACCTGGCTGCACAAAATGCGGCGCGCGATGGTGCGGCCGGGACGGGATTTGCTGGCCGGGACGGTGGAAGTCGATGAAAGCTACTGGGGCGGGCTCGAAGAGGGCCTGCGGGGCCGAAACCTGAAAAACAAAGCATTGATCGCAGTAGCCGCTCAAGAGGATGGGCGGGGTATCGGCCGGATTCGCATGAAGAGAATCGAGGATGCCTCGGGCGAGAGCCTGTTGCCTTTCGTGGAGGAGTGCATCGAGCCGGGCAGCGTGGTGCATACCGACGGCTGGCCCGGTTACTCCGGGTTGAAAAAGGAAGGCTACGTCCATCAGGTCACAGTTGTCAGCAGGCAGGAGCAGTCCAAGTCGGAATTGATGCCCCGCGTCCACCGCGTGATGTCACTGCTCAAGCGCTGGCTGCTGGGCACCCATCAGGGCGCCGTGAGCCACAAACATCTGGACTACTACCTGGACGAGTTCACCTTCCGTTTCAACCGCCGCAAATCCAAAAGCCGCGGCAAACTCTTCTATCGGCTCGTCCAGCAGGCGGTAGCCGTGGATCCCGCGACTTACAAGATGATTGTTCACCCGGTTACAGAACCCAAGAAAATCCCCTAACCACAAGATATTGGGGCTACCTGAGTCAACCGGATACCCATCTTTTTGAATTATCCGTGACCGGTTTTTGGGAGTTGCAGGATTGTGCATTTTTTGGGCGGCGCGGGATGGTTGTATCGCCCTTTCCAGGGCTTTTCTCGGGATGGCAGGTTAACCCTCTTCGGTTCCGGAAACGTCGAGGTAGATCGCTGTCGCCGAAACGTCAGCGTGTCCCATCCATTTTTGGATGATCGTCAGCGGCACTGCCGCAGCGACGGCAACGATCCCGAAAGCACGACTCAGGCCCGTGGGGTGGCGGCGGCTGCGTCAACGCCGGCGGCTCGCATCACTGCACGCACTCGTCGCCAGGCAGTCGTCCGCGACCAAGGCGACACCCGCCGCGGAGTCGATCCGATCTGTAGTGAGGGCGAGGGCCCCGGATATCCGACAGCCGGTGTAGACCGGAAGTTCGGAGACCGCCCGGACCGGCGTCGAAGCGGATTGGGCGGCCTTGAGGAAGCGGTCCCGCTCGTGTTGGGTGAGATATTTTCGCTGTCCGAGCAGATCGTAGAGCTGCTCCATGCGCTAAGCTTTATCACATCAGCAGTGTGAAACCGAATGGGTAATTCTGTTGCAAGGCCTGTTCACCCTTTGGGAAGCTGTGCCACGCGATAGAATTTCACCATGACTGAGTCGACGCCCAAACTCGAATACCTACCGGCCGCGTTCAACAATCAAGTGGAGTACCTGAGGTACCTTGGCAATATCGACCTTCGGATATTCTCGGGCTACATCACTCTCCAACTTGTCCTCGCGGGGTGGCTGTCCAAACTTACGACAGCCATCTTTGCGGCGAAGCTAGGGTTCTTTTTGATCGATTTGTCCCTCTCAGTAGTGGCCGCATTTCTCCTCGTCATGAACGACAAACGCAGATCGCTTGCCCTCGTAAACTTCAACAGTATTGTCGATGCAATGGGGTTCCGTAAGCCAGGCGAATACGTTCCGGTCGGCCCTCTGCACTTGCCGAGCGACAAGAGGGTGCCTAGTTCACTTCCTCGGTACCTGGTCTTCATAGTCATCTCGACAATCGGCGTTTTACTTGTGCTGATTACGGTGGAAGCAACGCCTCTCCAGCAACCGCCAGCGTAGAGCTCCCAATTCCTTCCCGCTTGCCGGGCGTGCTTGCGCTCTTGCTCGGGTGCGGAACCCTTGCCGGTGCGCCTTGGCGGGGGAGCCTGCCCGTGGCGCTGCAACAGAATGGGTAATTCGGTTTCACAGCCCGATAGGAACAGGGAAGGGCGGGTGAACACCTTCCTAGTATTCTTTTCACCCCTCCCGTGCTTGCAAAACCAGGGGCGCTACTTCCGCGACCTGGACATGTCGAAGTCACACACGCAGTGACCTGCCCCGAGAACCGAACCAACTAGGATGGAATCCGGTTGGCCAAGCAGGAGGGCAGAAAGTGAAAGGCAAACGGCAAGCGAAGAGCAGATCATCGCGATCTTGAAGCAGTCGAGTGATGTGCTGACGTTAGTTGGTGAGGGGGACAATCGTAGCTAGGGGATTGTGGAAGATGCCATACAACGTTTACAGGGACGAGAGTTTCGACGAGCCGGCGTGGGTCAAAAGGGTTCTACCAAAAAACCTCACTATAGGCGTCTTAGGATTCTCTTTCAGGTACGACCCGAAAGAACCACTTGCTCTCCTGGAGATACCCGGATTCCTAACGGCCGTAAAGGACCAGGACAGGTCACCTATCGCTCCGCCTCAGAGATTCGAAAGGAAGACACTTTCTGCCCCGGAGTTAGAGATCCATAGAGCGCAGGAGTCGACTAGGCTTATCGCGCGAACGACGGGACTTGACGAGACCTACCATCTCTATCTCCTTCATCTGGATGCGGACTGGTCGGGTTATGATGCGGGACGCTACTTTACCTGTTTGTTGAAGCCTGACCTCGACAGCGGGGTCCCATGCAAGCTTTTCGGAGTTCTTGCCCGTGAGAATGTTTGTGATTCCGTACTTGGATGGGCACGGTCGCCAACGGAACCTCGGAGACTTGCTCCACCTACTAAGGGTTCGCGAGGTTTACTGGACTCGCCCCTAGGTCTCGATAACGTCGGAACTGAGGCCGCAGGAGGCGTTCGCGCGGGTCGTCTGGACCTCCAGAACCTGGGTTGTCACGGGCATGGGATGCGCGTAAAGTGAACAGATGTCTAGCGAACTGTTCACTCGCAAAGTTCTCCGCAAACCCCTTTCCCTTTGATCTTGGAATTGTCCGCTCCGGCGTCCATTTTTGGATAATCGTCAGCGGCACCGCCGCGGCGACGGCAACGATCCCGTAAGGATGCGCAGGCCCCGGGGGTGGCGGCTGCTGCGTCAACGCCGGCGGCTCGGATCACTGCACGCACCCGTCGCCAGGCAGTCGTCCGCGACCAAGGCCAGAGCTTGTCTGCGAGACCGGCACGGGCGTTGCGCAGCACGAGCCGAGCGAGCGTTTCCAGGAGGGCCGGTCGGCACAGGTACAGCCCGGAAGACGCCTCGGCGACGTTTTTTAAGCGATTCGAAGATCACGACACCCGCTGCGGAGTCGATCCGATCTGGAGTGAGGGCGAGGGCCTCGGATATCCGACAGCCCGTGTAGGCTAGAATTTCGCAGAACGCCCGGACCGGCACCGAAGCGGATCGGGCGGCCTTGAGGAAGCGGTCCCGCTCGTGTTGGGGTGAGGTACTTGCGCTGTCCGCGCAGATCGTAGAGCTGCTCCCATGCGATATGCTATATCAAATCGCCAGCGCGAAACAAAATGGGTAATTCGGTTGCACGGACGATATCTTAGAGATGGACGGATATGATGGGAGATTCCATGGAACAAACCGCGAGAAGTTTCTTTGAGGCCTGCGAAGCCGGAAAGGGTTGGGAGGCGTGTGCGCCTTACTGCAAGCCGGACGCGTCTTTCTCGGCCCAGGCCGAGCCTCTGGCCGACATCACGACTCTTCAGGCCTACACCGATTGGATGAAGGCGCTGTACGGATTCATGCCTGACGCAAGCTACGATCTCAAGTCGTGGGCCATCGACGCCGAGCGCAACAATGTGTCGGCCTACGCGGTTTTCTCGGCGACGCATACCGCCGAGGGCGGGCCCTGTCCGCCTACCGGCAAGAGCGTCAAGACCCGTGTACGTGATGTTCTTCGAGGGCGACAAGATCAGCCACATGACCAAGATTTGGCACTCGGGGCTTGCGATGAAGGAGCTTGGCTGGGTGTAGGCCACCATCGAGAACCCGGTTAGATATGGGGATCGCCTCCATAGAAAACCGATAGGGACATAGAAAACCGATAGGGCCTGGAAGGTGTGAAGCAATTCGTTTTTGGGCCGGGATTTCGCTAAGTTTTTTCGGTGGACCGCCCTTTTTTGGGTTGACGGAGTTTTTGAGTTGGGGAGCATTTGAGCAGGAGAACCCTGCATCGCGGCCTGACACTCGATGGGGAGGTTTTTCCCGGCCCGTCGCGGGCCGTTGGGGGAGCGATCAGCCGGTCGGGATCAACTCCGGCGCCAGCTGGAACATGCGTTGCAGGTTGAACGCTAATGCCGCCCAACAGGCTTCGCACCTCACCTTCGCCAAGCCTCTCGTTGAGAATCGCCGCAACTTGAATTTCGTCTTGATCCAAGCGTTTGGAAACTCCACTAACGGCGCCCGCTTCTTATAAATCGCTTGCGCTCCCTGTGTGTCCATCTTCGCGTCAAAGCGCCGCATCGCCTCGTCATAATCCTGAATTGAGACGCTTCTCCCGTGACTTTTCAGTTTTAAATCCGGACAGCACAACTGCTTTACTGGACACTCCCGGCAGTCCGCCGCCCGCGCCCGATAGACCGACACCGTGCGCCCTTTCGGGTATTGCGTTCGCTTATGCTCCAAGCGCTTGCCTTGCGGACAAACCAGCACCTCCGCGGCCTCATCCCAAACAAACTTGTCGGCCCAATAATCTTCATGACGCCGCGTCCCGGGGCCGCTCGGCTTGCCGCTTCTGCCCGTCCAACTGCCGTAGTAGTCGACGCCACGCTCGTCCATCTCCAGTACGGACGCATGGTTCGTATAACCCCCGTCAGCAAGGGCTTCGGAGGGATATTTCCCATGCCGTTGCTGGAGTCGATCCGTCGCCGCCACGAGCTGTTCGGAGTCCTGCGGATCGTTGACCACTTCGACATCGGCGATCAAGCCCTGGGACGCGTCGGCGGTGATTTGCACGTTGTAGGCGGGCGCGACGCCGCTGTCGCTGGTCCACATGAATCGCGCCTCCGGGTCGGTCGTTGATGCTTGCGGATCCTTGCTCTTATTGTCCTTCCTGGCGGCCCGCAATCGCTCGATTTCCTGCAGTGCTTCCGGCAACTTTTCTTCTTTTTGTCGGGCCGCGCGCTGTCGTGCTTTCTGTTGTTTTTGGGTGATTTGTTCTTCAGCCTCTTGGCGCTCGAGTTCGTCCAAATGCTCACGCGCCAACTGCAGATATTCCTCGATCTTGTCCTTCTGGCGAAAGCTTTTCTTGTTGACATCGGCGCGAATCTTGGTGCCGTCGACGGCCACGCGCTCGAGTTTCACCAAGTCCTTTTTCAGCAGCATGGCGAGCACGTCCTCGAAGAGTTCGCGCAGTGGTTGGCCGTGGCCGACGCGGAAATCCGACAAGGTGTGATGATTGATCGGACGTAGGCCGGTGAGCCAACGCAGAGCGGGTTCGTAGTCCATTTGGCGCTCGATTTCGCGGGCCGAATGAAGGCCTTTGGTGCAGGCGTAGAGCCAAACCGAGATGAGCACTTCCGGCGCGTGGGAGGGGCGGCCGGCAACGCCCTCGACGGCGCGGATGTCGCGCTCGAAACGGCTCAGATCGAGCGAATCGACAACGCGCCAGATGCGCCGGGCGACATGATCGGAATCGATCAGGCGGTCGACATCGAGCGGCAGCAGGACGTGTTGGGAACGGTCGATGGGGAGGTAGCGCGGGGAACGCTCGTCGGGCATGACTTATTATATCAAAGTAGTTGGCTTTATAGAGTATAATTCGTCGTTATTTTGTCACACCTTCCTGTCCCTCATGCCTCTATATCACACGCCTCTGCAACTCAAAGTCACATTTGTAGACATTTGATCTCATCCGTGCTATGCGGCGTGTAGGTCACATTTGCAGACCTACAAACCTATGGCAAAAGGCGATTCACTCGGGGAGTTCGAACTGCTACTCCTGCTGGCCATTCTGCGCCTGGGTAGCAATGCCTATGGCCTGACGATCCGGCAGGAGATCATCGACCACACGGACCGCAAAGTCTCCCGCGGAGCGACCTACGCAGGCCTAGCCCGCCTCGAAGAAAAGGGCTTCGCCAAATCCCGCGAGGCCGACGCCTCACCCGAGCGAGGCGACCGAGCCAAGCGCTACTTCAAGATCACGGCCGCCGGCAAACGCGCGGTCGACGCCTCCATGGCGAACATCGGCCGTTTAGCCGACGGACTGAAACCGGCTCTTGGTGTCGCGGGGGCAAAGTGAAGGGCAGATCACACGATGGTATTGAGCGGATTCTGGATCCGGACCGGGAAGATTTGCTGCGGGCCGATAGTGTCGAAGACTACTACAGCGAATTCACATTCCATGGGGCCCCTTCTACGTATTGACCGGAGACGGCAACTTTGCACGCGTTCCCATGCGTCGAGCAAACGTCGCCGCGCGTTTTTTCGATCGCAGCGACTTGCGCCAGGGGTGGTCCGCCGATGGCTTTTTCCCCTGCCGAGCCGCTCGTTGCTTCGGCTCGGGACGCGGCTTCGGCGCCGGCCGGGCGATCTCCTCAAAAGCCACCGCGCGGTCTTCGTAGACCACTTGCAACTCGCCCTCGCACGCTTGCTGCACGGTGACTCTCGCGCCTGTCCCCAGAGCCTGATTGCGCTTCGGTTTCAACTGCAAAAAGCGGTTCTCGAATCGCACCACCCGGTCGCCGGAAACCACCCGCTCAGCCTCCAAGCAGAACACCCACTTCAAGTCCAAACGCTTCGATAAGCGCCGATGAAAGTCCGCTCCCGCCGACGGCTCACAGCCGAACTTGGCGTTGTGCTCGGGCAGATACTGCTCGTCGAGATAGCGGTTCGCCGCCTTGTAATCAGCAATGCCTTGCAGTCGCATCTTCTTGATCAGGCGGTCTTGATGCGTGCCGTGATGGCGCTCCACGCGGCCCTTGGCTTGCGGTGACGAAGCGGCGATGATCGCAATGCCCAGCTTGGCGCACATGCGTCCGAACTGCGTCTCGGGCTCGATGCCTTCGATCGCTTCACGCGAGGTCGGCTGGCGTAGGTAGACGTTTTCCCAGTCGCAATAGAGCGCCTTCGGAACGCCGTATTGACGCACCCAGGCTCCGAGCAAGTCGGCTGCCGCCCAAGTCGTTTCCTCGTTCGAAAAACGGCACAGCGCCACTCCGCTCGCATCGTCGACGAAGTTCATCAGGCAACCTTTCGGCCCGCGTCCTTCGAGCCAGTCGTGGTGCGAGCCGTCGACTTGGATCAGCTCGCCAAAGTGCGCTTTACGCTGTCGCCGCGAGCGGTGCGGCTTGCGTTTGCGGCGGCGGCTCCACAGGCCGCCGGCGAGCATCCAGCGCCGCAGTGTTTCGCGCGGCACTTCGAGACCGTGATCAGTCGCCAGATGTTCAGACGCCAGCGTCGGCCCAAAGCGCTCGTGCGGTTCGCCGCAGTAGTTCTCGCGCACCAACTCGAGAACCTGCTCGCGGCGTTTGTCATTGGCTCGGTTCGAAGCGCGGCCGACGTTGCCATGCATCAGAGCTTTGCTTCCTCCCTCGCCATAACGCTTCTTGAGCCGCTTCGCCTGGCGGTAGCTGAGCTCAAGCAGCTCGGCCGCTTCGGTCAATTTCAGATCGCCTCGTTTCACTCGGCTCAGCACTTCGCCGCGCCTCAACTCTTTGTCGTTCATCCATGTCCTTTCCAATCTCGGCTCCTCCTTCGGAGCCTCAGATTACGGGACATTTCTATTGGGCGCTTAAGGGGACATTATCATTGGGCTACAACAGTGGATTTCCATACATTTCGTTGGGCGGGCGGCTATCCATCCAGGGTCGACGCACCAGGGGTCGCCGCAGGACGGCCAAGTAGGGGGCGCTTTTTTGCCTCTCTTGCCGCTTGACCCTCCCCCCCGACCGTCCAGCTTAACCTCCAGCGCCAATACGAAAGGTGATTCGAAATTGAGAATCTCCGACCGGTTATAGTGAATGGAAGCTGGCCTGCGAGCTAGACTGGGCCGCACACTGAACGCCGCGCGAAAACAATGATCTTGGTGAACGATGATCCTGGTGATTGACAACTACGACTCGTTCACCTACAACTTGGTGCAGTACCTCGGAGAGTTGGGAGCGGAGATGGAGGTTCACCGCAATGACCAGCTCACCGTGCAACAGATCAAGCGGCTCAAGCCTCACCGGATTGTGCTTTCACCCGGCCCCTGTACGCCGAAAGAAGCTGGCGTTTCGGTGCCGCTCGTCAAGGCGCTGGCGGGGAAGGTGCCCATCCTGGGGGTCTGTCTCGGCCATCAGTCGATTGCGGAAGCTTTCGGGGGCAAGGTCGTCCGCGCGCCCTATCTCATGCATGGGAAGACGAGCCCAATTCACCACGACCGCAAGACGATTTTCGCCAGAATCCCGCAAGACTTCACCGCGACCCGCTATCACTCGTTGATTGTGGAGCGCGAATCTCTGCCGGGCTCACTGGAAGTCACAGCGACAACTCCGGACGGGCTCATCATGGGGCTGCGTCATCGTGAATACCCAATCGAAGGCGTTCAGTTTCATCCCGAATCGATTCTTACGAATCCCGGCAAGCGGTTGCTGGAGAACTTCCTGCGGCTTTAAAGCCGGCGCTGACCTCCGAACATGAATGGACCCCCTTTTAGTGATTCTTCCCTTGAAGAGTTGAGCCGCCGGATTCGCGATCGGGAGGTCACGCCGGTCGAGCTCGTCGAGCGCTGCCTCGCGCGCGTCCAAGAACGCGACGACGATGTTCACGCCTGGTCGTACCTGGCGGCTGACGAAGCTATCGCTCGGGCGAAGAGCCTGACCGATGAGCTGTCATCTCGGCCGCCCCGCAGTGTTCTGCACGGCGTCCCTTTCGCGGTGAAGGACATTTACGATACGGCGGGGATGCCGACCGAGTGGGGCACGCCTGTGCACCGAGGCCGAGTTCCTACGAGCGATGCCAAAGTCGTAGCGGATCTCTCCTCGATGGGGGCGATCGTGCTGGGCAAAACCCACACGACGGCCTACGCCTATTATGATCCTGCACCGACGAGGAATCCCCACAATCCGGCTCACACGCCAGGAGGGTCGTCAAGTGGTTCCGCGGCCGCTGTGGCTGATGGCATGGTTCCTTTTGCGCTGGGCAGCCAGACCCAAGGATCGGTGCTTCGTCCCGCGTCGTTTTGCGGTATCTGCGGTGTAAAGCCGACTTTCGGTGGCCTGCCGACCGAAGGGGTGATGCCTTTCTCGCCCACGCTGGACCATCCCGGAGCTTTCACGCGGACCGTCAGTGACATGGTGTTTTTTTGGCGGTCGCTGAAGGGTGTTCCGGCGGCTAGTGAAGTGCCGACGCGTCTTGGCGTACCGAAGTGGCCGATCGAAGGCAGCTTGGATCCCGAGATGGAAGAAGGCTTCGGGCGGTGTGTGGAGCGGCTTCGAGAAAGCGGGTTTTCGATCGACAACATTTCGCTGCCGGAGAGTTTTGCGAAGCTGCCGCGGATCATTCAGGTAGTCATGAGGTACGAAGCGGCGCGAATTCACGGAGACGATTTCCGAAAGCACGGAAGTACAGTCGGCGCAAAACTGGCGGAGCTACTTGAGGACGGCTTGACCATCGAGGAGTCGGCGTACAACGACGCCAGGATTGATCTCGGCCAAGCACGTCGAGACTTCGCGGACTTGACCGGGGAATGTCCGATTTGGGCAACGCCCTCTGCCTTGGGCCCGGCGCCTTATGGGCTCGAGACGACCGGCGACCCGTGTTGTAACGCACCTTTCACGGCAGTGGGAGCGCCCTCGATCTCATTGCCTTTCGGGAAGGCCGCCAGCGAATTGCCGCTCGGCCTTCAGCTCTCGGCGCCGGCTGGGGACGAGAGTCTCCTGTTGGCCGTGGCGCAAGGGTGTGAGGATCAGTTGGGCTAGAGAATTGGGAGACCTGGAGCTCACAAGCCTCAGGCCAGGGGTTGGCCGGCGACGCGTACGGAGTATGTCGACAAGTTGTTTAGTAAACTTAGGACGATAGAGTTCGTCCAATCCTTTCGTTAGGCCCGAGACGGGACTTGGTTGACAGTGACGGCGATCTGTTTCTCGTGGGACGCCTAACGGCCGAGAATCTCTTCTGGAGGAGAATTTTGATGGTAGAACAAAAGAAGCGTGCCCAGCGCACGAACAACGTAATATCCTTCCTCGCGGGATTGCTCCCGCTTTGTGGCGTAGTGCTGGTTTGTACGCCAGCTTTCGGTCAGTCGACGGCGAAGTCGGTCGCTCCTGCTTCGGGGAGTGGGGCGAGCCAGACCTTCACTTATACGATCTCTGATCCTGATGGGTACAGCGATGTTACCCAAGTGCACGTCGCCGTCGTTGAAAAGGGCGTTAACTCAGTCGTAAAAGGCTGCTACATCCTCTTCGACGCGCCGAGCAACGAGCTGAAGCTGAGAGACGACGCGAACACCGACTGGGTGGGAGCCGCGACCGCCGGCGAACCGGGGACCTTGGAGAATAGCCAGTGCGTCCTTGATGCTGGGAGTTCCAAGCCCACCTCGGGAACCGACAATCAGTTGACCTTCGGTGTGGCCCTGAGTTGCAAGACCTCTTTTTCCGGTGACAAACAAAACGGGGTAAATCCTAAGGACACCGACAGCCAGCAGCGGAGCACCCCATGGTCTGTGCTCGGGAGTTGGACAGTTCCGTAAGCCAAAGCGTGACGCGAGATCCATCCCTAGTCTCCCGAAGCGAAATCCTCGTTAAGATCCGGAGGTGGCCGGGAAGACCCAGATTGCAGCCATTACGAGCCCTTCATTCAAAGGCCCGGTAGTGTCGCACGCAGCCTTGAGCTTGCCCTTTCTCCTCCGCTCGCGTTATTGACTTCCTCCCGCAATCTCAGTCGGGCGACTCCAGGGCTCTGCGCTGGCGCTGAACTTCGTGAAGAGTAAGAGATGCGCAACCGCAGATTCATAAGCGCCACACGGTCAAAGTTGTAGACTGAGGGCGTAGCGAAGCGACAGAGCTTTTCCACCCGCTCGGTAACCTTTCGCGTTTTCGGCGCGAACCAATTTATAGAAACAGATGTTACAGAGATTGTCGAGACAGATATTCTAAAAGCAGATGTCGAGAGGCCATCAAATCCTGTTGTTGCTGCTGCTCATGCTCGTAACAGCGGTGAGCTTCGCCCAAACGAGCAAGCGCAAACCGAAATACGACCCTGTCCAGTGGTCGCTCGAAATCCAACCCGCAACCACCTCGCCGGGCAAACGGGCCGTTGCGCAACTGACAGCGACGATCGAAGAAGGCTGGCGTCTCTACGCTCCCACAACCCCCCCGGGCGGTCCGATTCCCACCGAGCTGACTCTGACGGGCTCTCCGGCTGTCGAGGGCTGGAAAGTCTATCAGCCCAAACCCAAAACCAAATTCGACGAGAACTTCGGCGCGGAGACGCAGACCTACAGCGACCAGGCAGTTTTCCTTTTCGATGTGACGCTCTCGGATGACGCTGCGCTCGGGACGGCCGAGCTAGAAGCCAACACGCGCTACAACGCCTGCAATGACCGGCTCTGCCTGCCGCCGGTTCGAAAAACTGCATCCGCATCATTTGCCATTGCGGCAAGTTCCACCGAACAGGCCGCGGCAATACCGGCCGGATACATGGAAGCAAAACCCGCGGCGAAGGCGACCACGGTTGCTGCGGTGACACCTCCGCGCGGGGCTTCCGGCGGCCCCGCAACGAAAGTTCCTTCACCAAACGAAGAAGGGTTTATTGAGTTTGCCGCAGTGGCGTTCGGTTTCGGACTGCTGGCGATCTTCACGCCCTGCGTGTTCCCGATGATCCCGATCACGATGTCATACTTCGTGAGCACCAACACAGGTTCGCGGCGGCAATCCGTGATCCAGGCAATCACGTTCTGTGCTGGCGTGATCATCCTGTTTACCGGTATCGGAGCGGCAGTTGCAGCGCTCGCCGGTCCCTTTGGACTCAGTCAGCTTGGGGCGAGCGTTCCCGTCAACCTGCTGATCACCGCCGTCTTCGTGGCGTTTGGGTTGAGTCTGCTCGGCGTCTTTGAAATCACCATACCTAGCAGCACCCTCACGTCCCTTAACAAGGTTTCCAACCGCGGCGGTTTGCTGGGGACGCTCGTCATGGGGCTGGTGTTCGCGCTGGCATCCTTCGCCTGCACCGGGCCGTTCATCGGAGCACTTTTGGCCGGCTCGATCCAAGGAGACCTGAGCTGGCCGATCTTCGGCATGTTGATGTTCTCGATCGGTCTGGCCCTGCCATTTTTCTTCTTGGCCCTATTTCCTGCGTATCTGGCCCGGATGCCCAAGAGCGGCAGTTGGCTAGCGAGGACCAAGATCACCGCGTCGTTCCTGATCTTCGCCGCCGCCTTGAAATACCTCAGCAACGTCGACCAGGTCCATCAGTGGTACATTCTGACCCGCGAGCGTTATCTGGCCGTCTGGATCGTACTTTTGGCAATGGCCGGTTTCTACCTTTTAGGAATGCTGCGAATCGGAGACGAGGAAACCGGCTCGGTCGGTGCGGGACGGCTGGGAATCGGCGGGCTGTTCCTCGTCGTGGCGGTAAGCTTGATTCCTGGGATGTTCGGCGCGAGGTTGGGCGAGATCGACGCCTACGTCCCGTCGCCGGAATACTCCGGTTTGACGAATGTTGGATTCGGTGCCGCCGCCGACAGCAACAAGTGGATCAAGGACGATTACGCCAAAGCTCTGGAGCTGGCCCGAGAGACCGGCAAACCCGTGCTCATCAGCTTCACCGGCTACACTTGCACCAACTGCCACTGGATGAAGGCCAATATGTTTACCCGGCCTCCAATCGCCGATGTCCTGAAAGGGCTGGTCCTGCTCGAACTCTACACCGACGGCGTCGGCGAAGTCTCCCAAGCCAACCAGCAAATGCAGCTTAACGGGCACGGAACCGTCGCCATCCCTTTCTACGCCATCATCCGGCCTGATGAAAGCGTCATCGCCGAGTTCCCCGGACGAACGCGCGATACCGAAGAATTCCTCCAATTCCTCACTTCGGGCGGAACGACTCAGCTTACAGACGCTGGTGGTAGGGTCCTGGCCCCCTGAGTGCTAGGGATTTCTACAAATTTCAATCTGCCCTTGCTTCCTGTAGGATTCTCGTGACGCCCGGTTAGGATCTTTGTGAAGTCCGTTCGGATTTGGTAACGCCTCAGCTGGATTCTCGTAACTTTGGGAACCTGATGTGTGTGGTCGCCGTCGGAATACTATTCTGCCGAGGCCACTCAACGCCCCGTGCAGCGAGAAACGACAAGTGCAGACCGCGATCCAATCCAGCACTACCCAGCTCGACACACCTCAGCTCACGCCCGCCCAACCCAGCTCCGGGCGGGCCCAGCGAGCTTATCGCTGGATCACGCTGAAATGCCGCGCTGTTTTCCGCGAGAACGCTTCCCCGTCCCGGACAGCCATCGGTTTCGCGATCGGGTCGTTCATCGGCGTGTTTCCCAGTTTCTTGATCGGGTCGCCGCTCGCGTTCTTCCTGGCAAGCCGCTTTGGCTTGAATAAAGCCGCCGCGGTGTCCGGCACCTTTCTGATGAATCCCTTTACCGCTCCGGTTTTCTATTCGATCAGCACATGGGTCGGGGCCAGCGTGATGGGCGAGGATCATCAATTGACCCAGGTCGAGGGCGTGTTCCAGCAGCTTCGCTATTTCGGGCTGGCGTTCTTGGTTGGCAACACTCTGTTCGCGCTGGCGGTCGCGGCCCTCGGAGGCACGGTGATGTTCTGGGTAGCCACGAGCCTGAGCCGAAATCGCCTGCATGACAGCGATTCTCAGGTTCGATCCGGCCAACCGGAATCGCCATAATAAGAGGAGGCTTGGCTGCGGCGCCGCCCGACGACGGTTTCGTCCTGAATGAGGTTCGCGCCGAGCCAGCCAAATTGCTACGGAGGAAAAAGTTACGAAGAATCGGTTTTTTCTGTATCTGTTGACAGCCGCACTCGCCACGGTGCTGATCGGATGCGAGTCGGCCATGCTGGAAGGGGACAGCGCCGCCAATGGCGAGGAGGGTTCGTCGGGTGTCGCCAGCTCGCCCGGCAAGCCCCTGATGAAGGCCACGACGCTCGAACCGGGTACGGCGCTTCATGTCCGGACCACCAACGCTCTATCCACAGCCAGCGTGAAAACCGGGGAAGCATTCGCCGCGACGCTCGAAGAGCCGATCGTTGACGGAACTTGGGTGATCGCCACGAAAGGCTCCACCGTGCGAGGCGTCATCGCCAACGCCGATCCGGGTGGGAAGGTCAAGGGTGTCGCCAGCCTGTCGGTTCGATTGACCCAGATTCAAACCGCCGACGGTCAAAACATCGACATCTCGACGAATACTCGCGGCGTTCAGGCCAAATCAAGCCAGAAAAAGGACGCGACAAAAGTTGGAATCGCGAGCGGCGTCGGCGCCGCCATTGGCGCCATCGTCGGCGGGGGCAAGGGAGCCGCCATCGGAGCCGGAGCCGGAGCCGGCGCGGGGACAGCGGCGGTTGTAACGACCCGAGGCGACGCAGCCGTCATCGGCAGCGAGTCCGTATTGACGTTCGAGCTAACCGAGCCGGTCCGGATTCAGAAGAACTAGCGTAGTGGCCAATCAGACCGCAACTTATCGTGAGTCGCCTCCTTGCCAGACGGAGGAGTGCGAGAGACCGTGCGGCCCAAATACGGAACCTGATGCGGGCGATCGAGCCGCGTTCACGCGGCTTGGTGTTCCTTAGGCCAGCCGTTTACGGCTGGTGGGCCCCTGGCTCGCGCAGGATACACCCTCGGGTAGCCCTGCCGCAACGAACTAGGCGGCCGGTGTCAAGAGGCGATAGAAATGTCCCCGGCGACCGGAAGTCTCCGGAGCAGAAAGGATCCTCTGCGATGGCCGACCCTCTCGCTTGCCGAAGCCTTTCCGACGTATCCTAGACTGAAAAGGATTCTTCGTTGGATTGACGGATTGAAACAGATTGACTGACTGAAACAGTCAAAGGAGGGACACATATGTCTTCACACAGTCGGCGCAATTTTCTGAAGGGTTCGGCCGGGCTGGCGGCAGCCGGCTCGGCGGCCGCTGCAACGGTGGCTGCGACAACAGCGGCCTCATCGTCTCGCATCATTGGGGCTAATGACCGCATTCGAGTCGGACTAATCGGCTGCGGGGGCATGGGTCGCGGAGATTTGCGCGACGCTCTTCGAGTCAAGAATGTCGAGTGCGTGGCTCTCTGTGACGTCGATAAGGCGCAGATCGAAGAGACCGCCGACAAAGTTGTCAGCCGGGCGGGTCAGAAGGCGGACCTGCACACGCAGGACTTTCGTCGCGTAATCGATCGCGACGACATTGACGCGGTGATCGTCGCTACTCCTGATCACTGGCACGCCTACATTACCGTCGAAGCTTGCAAGTCAGGCAAAGACGTCTACGTCGAAAAACCGCTCAGCCTGACCATTCCCGAGGGACGCGTCATGGTCGACGTGGCGCGCAAACACAAACGCGTCGTTCAGATGGGAACGCAGCAGCGCAGCGCCGAACACTACACCGACGCGGTGAATTACGTCAAGAGCGGCAAGCTCGGCAAGATTCGCTCGGTGCGCACCTGGGTCTACCTGGACAGGAAAGGCGAGACGCCGGTCAAGCCCGAAGGCCGGGTGCCCGACGGCGTCGACTACGACATGTGGCTCGGACCGGCTCCGAACCGGCCCTTCAACGAAAACCGCTTTCATTTTTCCTTCCGCTGGTATTGGGACTACTGCGGCGGGCTCATGACCGATAGGGGAGCTCACATGATCGACATTGCCAACTGGGCGATGGACGTCAAAGCACCGACCTCGGCAATGTCGGTGGGCGGCAAGTACGGCTATCCCGACGACGCCACGGAAACGCCGGATACGCAGCAAGTCATGTGGCAATTTCCGTCCTTCAGCATGATTTGGGAGCACGCCCTGGGCGTTGGCCGTGGTCCGGAAGCGAGAGAGCACGGAGTCCAGTTCCACGGCAATGACGGCGTGCTCGTCATCGACTGGCAGGGGTGGGAAGTCTATCCCGAAACGGACCAGCTTGACTTCAAGAAGGTCAGGACGAACCGCTCGGCGGGACAAGCTCGACAGCACGTTCGCGGGGACAAGCTCGACTATCATCTCACGCATGTCGAGAATTTCCTGGATTGCATACGCAGCCGGGAAAGGCCGCGCTCCGACGTCGAGATCGGACACAACTCGATGATCGCCTGCCACCTCGGCAACCTGGCCTACCGCCTGGGCCGAAGAGTTGACTGGGACGTTGAAAACGAGCGGATCGTCAACGATTCCGAAGCCGAAAAGCTCATTCGCCGCGAGTATCGGCGGCCCTGGAAGCTGGAGGCGTAAGACAGGGCGGGCTGCGCGTGGCAGAACACCTGGAAAGCAGATCAGAGTCCCGGACGTAAGCCTGGGGTCAAGCTCGCTTGTTCGGTTCAGACCCAATTTTCCAGAGCCAAGTTGGGGACCCTTTGGAATTCGCGCGTGTTGTTCGTGACAACAGTCAATCCGCGGTAAAGCGCTTGCGAGGCGATCATTAAGTCCAGCGACCCGATAGGAGTTCCCAATCGCTCCAGCTGCGCGCGTAGCGGGCCGTAGGCTCGCGAGTCCCCGGCTTCAAACGGCACGGTCTCGAATGGCAGAAGGACGCGATCAAGGGCCCGCCGGTTTTGTTCGGGTAGCTGGCTTTTCGCGACGCCATATTCGAGTTCGGCCTGCGTCACGGCGGAGATGGCAAGCTCACCCAAGGGATGAAGGCGAAACTTGGCCATTATCGTCGGGGGTTTCCGCTTGATCAAATAAATACAGATATTCGTATCAAGGAGATACTTCATTCAAAAGCGTCATCTCGTATCTGCATGGGAGGCTGCTCGCGTTCTTCCATGAAATCACTGGAAAACTCGCTCAGGCTTTCAAAAAGGGTCTCCCAAGCGCCCTCCACAGGGAGCAGCACGACTGCGTCACCAACTTTCTTGACGTAGACTTCCTTTCCCGGTAGTCGATACGCTTTTGGTAGCCGAACAGCCTGGCTCTGTCCGTTCTTGAATAATTTGGCGATGTCCATCCGATATACGTCTAACTGGCAAGAAAGTCTATACCAAGAGTATATACTTATGCGCCAGTTTCGGGAAGCGGAGGTCGATTAGCACGACTAGCAAGAGGTAGCAACGGTCGGCTACGCCGCCTTCTTCTCGGGTGCCGCCGCTTCATCCTTAACAACCTCAAGCGCCTTCTTGAGGTAGGGATCTTCGCCATCTTCCTCGGCGGGCACGCCCGCCGGAGGAGGATGTTTCAGATCCGACGGAAACTGCGATTCGCGATAGCGCCGCAAATCGGCCGGACTAACCGGGTCGCTCGGCGTGACGCCGCCGTCTTGCAGCGCCTCACCGGTGGGCCGGTGATACTTGGCGATGGAGAGAATCAGGGCTGCTCCATCTTCGAGAAGAATGGTCTTCTGTAGGGCGGCTAGCCCGTAGGTTCTTTCGCCCACGAGTTTGGCGCGCTTGCTGTCGAGCAGCGCCGCCGCCGCCAGCTCCGCTCCACCCGCTGTGGCGCGGTCGGTGATCAGCACCAAAGGCAGCCGGGTGAGAGTCGTTTCCGAATCAGCGTCGAATAATTTTTCCGGATACTGTTGACCCTTGAGAGAAGCGATCTTGCCTTCGTCCATGAAGAAGTTCGCGAGACGGACGCCCTCCGCTGTATCGCCGACCGAATTGGCGCGCAGGTCGAGCACGAACTTGCTGACGCCCTGAGACTCCAGCTCTTTGATCGCCTTCGCCACTTGATCGACTCGCTCTTTGTCGAGAACATCTACATCGAGGTAACCCACGCCGCCGTCAAGAACCTTATGTTCGGCCGCGGGCAGAACGACCGGTCCACGTTTGAGCGTGTACTCCTCCGGCTCCTCTGAATTGCGAAGTGAGCGTACCAACACTCTGACGCTTGTGTCCGGCTCTCCGCTCAACAAGGCGTAGAGGTAAGCCGGCGGCATCGCGCGCGTACTGAGTCCGTCCACCGCCTCGATCAGATCGCCAATCCGGATGCCGGCCTTGTCCGCCGAGGAGCCGGGCAGCACCGATAGCACCGTCACATACCCGACACGTTTATGCACCACCAACCCGGTGGATAGCCCCGTTCCCTTGTCGGGATTGGCCTGGCTCTTCTGAAAACTCGCATGCTCTTCGGCGCCAAGATAGCTCGACATCGGATCCAAGTGTTCGATCAAGCCTTGGAGAGCGCCGCGCGTGACCTTGCTGATGTCGGGGTCTTCGACATAGTCACTCTTGATATGCCGCAGCACCTCGGAGTAGACACCCAAGGCCTTATACGCGCCCTGGTCCCCTTGGTCCTTGCCCATCAGCGCGCCGATGACCAGCGTCACGGTCAACAAAGATGAGCAAAAAACGATCCAAAATTTCAGTCGGTAGGTCATACCAATAAGCCTTCCAGTGACCGGCAAGGCCAGAAGCCTCATCAACGACAGAGGCTCGGGCCAGGGTTCATGGCTTGGACAAGAAAAAAGCGGTCCTCCCCAAGCTTGCTTTCATAGTACAACGCGCTCCGCCTTGGCCGGGTTACCTAAGAGGAAGTCCGCCCTACCCTTTGGCCTATTGCTCACCAAATAGAGAGCCGGGGACACGCGTGCCGATCTTCCGGCGTGCCGCTGCGGGAAAGCTGGGGCGGACTTGGCGGGCCTACTTCTTCTTTCGCCGCGCCTGCAACATCGCCACGTACTCCGGGTAATTCCGGTAGACCATAACGTGGAAATTCGGCTGGTAGAATTCCTCGATAGCGAACAGGTAGCCTTTGGCTCTGATCGAGGCCAGAACATTGCGGAGCCAGCGCTGCTGCGCGCCCGTCATTCCCTTCTTCGAGATGTCGAGGCTGGCGCCGGTTAGATGCGAAGAACGTTTCTCGCCGACAGCCGCGGCGGCGTTACCATTCCGTCTGGCGAGACTATTCTGGTAGGCGGATGTGCGAGTCAGGCTTGTCACCCGCAGCGGCCTGCCAAAGCGGCGGCGGAACTGGCTGCTCAGCCGGTCCAGGAACAGCTTGGACCAAGGACGAAGGTAACGGTATTTCGCCGGAATCGCGTGTACGTAGTAGTCCTTCGTCTTCGAAGGAACTGGGACGACCAACTCCAAGCGATTGAAGCGCTCGAGTGTCTTTGGGTCTGTCATTCGCGACAAGTGGTCGCGATCAGCCTGCTTGTTCTGGATAAGTTGCGATTGCGGCGTGCCGCGCAGGCTCGTGCGGGTCGCCGCCGTCACCAGCACGGCGTGTACTAGAAGCGCGCCGACCAAAACAACAATGGGCGTGACTGTTCTGAACATCGTCACCAGCCTAACACAACCGCACCGTCGTTGAAAACAAAGAACCAGCGGGTGTCGCTGCCGAGTGATAATGTCCTAAACGTGCCAAGTAGAAATGTCCTATTGACAAGGTCAGCCTGGAGGGGTGAGCAAGCAAGGACAACTACTAATGACACAACGAGAGCGCGACCGGCTGGTGGCGCTGCGCAAAGCAGACAAAAAACTCATCACGCAAAAGCAGGCCGCCCAGCAGACGGGCCTCAGCGAACGGCATCTGAGGCGGCTGCTGGCGAAGCTTCGCAGCGAAGGCGCCCAGGCCGTGGTCCATGCCGCGCGGGGCCGCGCGTCCAACCGCAAGCTCAGCGCCAAGGCGGAAAAACAAGCCGTGGCAATCCTCTCCCAACCCGTCTACGCCGGCTTTGGCCCGACTCTGGCGGCGGAGTATCTCGAGCAGCGCCACGGCGTCCAAGTCGGCCGCGAAACGCTGCGGGGCTGGATGGCCGCCGCGGGCCTGTGGAAGCCCCGCCGCCGCAAGTCAGGACGCCCGCATCCGTGGCGGCCCCGCCGCAGTTGCCGCTGCGAGCTGGTGCAATGGGACACCTCCGAGCACGACTGGCTGGAGGGACGCGGGGAGAAGCTGTACCTGATCGGCATGATCGACGACGCCAGCAGCGAGTTGCTGGCGCGCTTCGTCCGGCACGACTCGGGCGAAGAGAATCGCCGTTTGCTGAAGACGTATCTGGAACAAAACGGCCGACCCGTAGCCTTCTACACCGACCGCGCCAGCCTGTTTGTCAACACGCCCAAAAACAGCGCCGGCGAGGATCCCAAGCTCTTGCCTCCCACGCAGATCGGGCGGGCGCTCCAGGAGCTGGACATCGAATCGATCACGGCCTATTCGCCGCAGGCCAAAGGCCGCGTCGAGCGCAGCTTTGGCACCGGCCAGGATCGCCTGGTGAAGGGTCTGCGGGTGGCCGGGGCCACGACGATCGAACAGGCCAACGCCTACCTGGAAAGCGAGTTTCTGCACTGGTGGAACGCCACGTTGCGGGTGCAGCCGGCTCACCCCGACGAGGCGCATCGCGAGCTAGGTCCCGAGCACGATCTGGACTCGGCGCTGAGCCAGGTCGAGACGCGGCAGGTCGCCAACGACTACACGATTCGCTTCCGGGGAAAGAGCTATCAAATCGACCGCAAGGCGATTGTGCCGGGTCTGCGAAACAGCCGAGTGCGGGTGGAGAGACGCCTGGACGGCGTCCTGGCCGCGCGCTTCGGCAAGCACGAACTGGCGCTGAAGCGCTGCGGCGCGCAGCCCCAATCGGAGCGCCCGCAGCCCAAGAGCGCCCAGGCGGAACCCGCTGCGGCAGCGGCCGAGAAGGCTGGCGGCAAAGCTGCCGGCAAGCGAAGCAGCGACTGGATGAAGGACTTCGATCTGAAAGACAGCCCGCCTGTGTGGCAAGCGGCGCAGGCATCCGGCGCTCGGCGAGACGATACGCAGGACTAGGAGTCGCTGCCAAACCAAGACTCTATGCGGAGCGCCCATCGGGCCGATGCGCTGAGTTGGCAGTCGCTGCCAAACCAAGACGCTATGGGGGGCGCCGGGCAAACGGCGCCCGGCGATCGTCGCGTTGGCGAAGCCCAAGGCCTCCGCTCCGAAGCTTCACCAAAGCAATCTCTGTCACGAACAGAAAACCCTCTGACCGGGAGGCCAGAGGGTCGTCTGCTTCAGCCGATTGCTTGGGAGCTAGCTCCATCGCTTCGGCCTTGGGCATCAAGAGCAGGCGCGACCCTGCCCTCAACGCCAACCACTCTACCATCGCCTCTCCAGCCACCTGTCCCAAAGCGGACATTTCTACTTGGCAGCGATTAGGACATTTCTACTTGGCGTTGACACAAAGAACCAGCGGGCGCAGCGGGCGGATGCCCGACATAAAATGTGGGGAAAGCATATCAGGCGGCGGCTCGTCGCGTTTCCACGTCACCGAAGATGATATCGGCCCCTCCTGCCTGGAAGAAAACATGGGCTGTAGACTCTCTTTTCTAGCTGTTTTCGAGTCTTTCGCGACTACTATATGCGTTAACTGCTGACCCTACGCGCCCTAGTGAGGCTTCGAGGAAACTCGCAAGTTCTTTTGTTTCAGTAAACCTCCAACCTCGATTGCAGGATTTTGCAGATATTTTCATGATCTTGCGTTTTTTGCCCCTCCAGAGCCAAGTCACTTTCTCATTTCTTTCGTGACCGGGCCTTTCGCGACCGGGCGTTTGTGAACGGCGCTGTGAATGGTCGCTTGTCCGTTGGATCATTCACCGCTCTCAGCATAACGGCACATTCGCGTTTGTCAAGTCTCGAGCAGACGCGTTTGTTGATAACAATGGGATTAATGCTCTCACAAATCCGTGACCGAAGTTTGGGTCGGTGGTTGTTGCGAGCGGATCAAGCGATTCGAGCCAACCGCTTGCTCACGCGCGCGGCTCAAGGCGCGCTGACGGGCGCGAGCGGATCAAGCGATTCCGTCAGATTAGGCTCCGGTTTGGCGAGCAGGTCGGCAACCGGGGTTGCGAGCCAGCCATTCTCGCGCTTCTCCCAATAGAGGTCTCCGAGCCGCCGTGAAATAGGCCCCGGCAGCCCGTTGCCGACAGGCTGATGATTGACCTTCGTAGCAGGGATCACGCCGCCGGCCGAGGATGAAATGAATGCTTCGTCAGCCCCCAAAAGATCTTCCCGGCTCAGGTCCGCCGTCTCTGCGGTGAGGCCAATCTCCTTGCAGAGATCGAAGACAGAAAGCCGCGTGATTCCCTCTAGCATATTGGTCCCGGGAGTTAGCGCCTTGCCTCCCTTGACGATCCACACGTTGAAGCCCGGACCTTCTGTTAGGAGGCCATCCGTGGATAGCAGCAGCGGAGTATCCGCCCCCGCGGCTAGCGCCTCGAACTGCCCCCGCGTTAGATCCATGCGATTGAAGTTCTTGACCCGCTGGTTAATAGCTGCGTCCGGAGCGCGGCGGGCTGCCTCGGGAATCCAAAGATGAGCACCGCTCGGCACGCGCTCTTTGGGTATCACCCAATAGAAGGGAACCGAGTAGGCGATAAATTCATTCACGCAAGTGCGAGGATCTCCGAAGGCGATACCACCGCCGTAACGGCCACGCGTGCAGAGCATATAGACGATGGTGGAAGAAAAGTGTGCGCGTTCGACGCATTCGGCCAAGATGTGCTTGATCTGGTCTTCGCCGCAGGGCGGCTTCATCCCGACATAAGCGCAGGACGCCCGGAAACGCGCGAGGTGGTCTTCGAGCCGAAAGAACTGACCCTCCCACACCGAGACCGCATCGAAGACGACATCGCTCTTCGTGAACGCCGGATCGAGCAGCGGGATGACCGCCTCGTCAACCGGGAGATAGTCGCCATTGAGGTAGGCGATACCGTTTGATTCAGCCATGTTTACATTCCTCCGGCGCGGCGCGCCTCTACCAAACGACCGCTTTCCGCTGGCTGGGAACCGGGCGGATTTCCAGACAGCCCTTGCCGGTCGGCAGCAGTTTGCCGGGGTTGAGGCGGCGGTCGGGGTTGAACACCTTGATCAGGCGCTCCATCATGTCGAGACTTTCTGGTGCGAAGATTGCGGGCATCATGTCGTTCTTCTCCATGCCGATCCCATGCTCGCCTGTGATTGCCCCGCCGGCGTCGACGCAGTATTGCAGTATCTCCGCGCCCGCTTTCTTGGTGCGATCGAGCTGATCCGGGTCACGGTCGTTGAACAGAATGATCGGGTGTATGTTCCCGTCTCCGGCGTGAAAGATGTTGCTGATCTGTAGATCGTATTTTTCCGAGACCTTGTAAATGAACCGCAACGTGTCCGCTATCCGAGTTCGGGGGACGACGCCGTCCTGGACGTAGTAGGTCGGGCTGACGCGTCCCACGGCGCCGAAAGCGTTCTTGCGGCCCTTCCAGAGCAAATCGCGTTCTTCGTCAGAGCGCGCAACGCGAACCTCGCGCGCCTTGCTCTCGAGGCAGACCTCCCGGATCTGCTCCGCCTGTTCTTCGACGGATTCCTTCGGTCCCTCGACTTCAATCAGCAATACCGCGTTGGCATCCATCGGATAGCCGGCGTGGGTGGCCTCCTCGACCATGCGCAGCATGACTCCGTCAAGCATCTCGATCGCTGCCGGAACGATCGCCCGGGCGGTGATAGCGCCGACCGTCGTGGCTGCGTCCTCCGGCTCGTCGTAAATCGCGAGGAGCGTCTTGACGGACTCCGCGGAACGCATCAGGCGCACGATGACTTTAGTAATGAGGACCATCGTGCCCTCTGAGCCCGTCAGAAGTCCGACCAAGTCATAGCCAGGCAAGTCGGCTTCGAGGCCACCGACGTTGATGACCGAACCGTCCGACAAGACCGCTTCAATGCCAAGCACATGGTTCGTCGTCACTCCGTACGCAAGCGTGTGGGGGCCGCCGGAGTTCTCAGCGACGTTACCGCCGATCGTACAGGCTTTCTGGCTCGAAGGGTCGGGAGCGTAGTAGTAGCCCTGACCCTTGACCGCTGTCGTGATATCGAGATTGACCACTCCGGGTTGCACCACAGCGTACTCGTTCTCGAGGTCGATCTCGAGAATCTTGTTCATCCGGGCGAAGGCGACCATAAGCCCGCCTTCCGTCGGAATGGTGCCGCCACTCAAGCCGGTGCCGGCGCCACGGCCCACCACGGCCAGTTTGTGTTCCATAGCGACCTTGACGATGCGAACAACGTCTTCGGTGGTCTTGGGGAAAACGACGCAATCGGGGCGGCCCTTCTCGATGCTTCCGTCGTACTCATAAAGCATCAGGTCCTGAGGGCGGTGCAGAAGCACGCGAGGCCCAACGATCTCGCCTAATGAGACTAAGGCTTGAGAAGAAATCACTACTAGATGATATACTAGGGACCCTAACCTCTACATTCTCATGTAGATCAGATAGCGTTTGTCGAAGTTTCCCCTCTATGGAAAAAGTAGCTGTTCTGGATTCTGGCGGGCAATACTGTCACTTGATCGCCAGGAAGGTGCGCGAACTCGGCGTCTATGCCGAGATCTTGCCTCTTGGCGTCGATCCCAGAAAGCTAGGCCCGTATCGGGGCATTATCATCTCGGGTGGCCCAGCGAGCGTTTTTGCTGCCGGTAGCCCCCGTCCAGACCCTGACCTGTTCAAAGTCAGGCGGCCGATCCTCGGTATTTGCTACGGGCATCAGTTGATGGCGCACTGCATGCACGGCGTCATCGAGCCGGGGGAAAAACACGAGTTCGGTCAGGCTGACCTCAGAATTCGCCGGGACGGGCATCTTTTTGCCGGGCTTGTTCACCGCCAGCGAATTTGGATGAGTCACGGCGACCAGGTCGCCAAGCTGCCTCAGGGTTTTGAAACACTGGCCGACACGCGCGAGTGCGATGTCGCGGCCATGGCCGACCTGAAGCGAGACTACTACGGGCTTCAGTTCCATCCAGAAGTGATTCATACGGCCCATGGCCCTGAAATTCTCGCCAATTTCTTGACGAAGGTTTGCCACTTCCGCATGGACTGGCACCCCGAGAACCGGGTGGCTGAGCTTCAACGCGATATCGTGCGGGATACGAAGGGCCGCAAGGTTCTTTTCTTTCTGAGCGGCGGCGTAGACTCGGCCGTCGCCTACGCCCTAACGGTCGGGGCGCTTCGCCCGGATCTGGTCCACGCCGTTTACGTCGACACCGGCTTTATGCGTTTCGGCGAGACGCAGGAAATTCAATCTACCTTCAGCAAGCTCGGCTTCGGTGCGGTCGAGGTTCTCTCGGCTCGCGGGCGCTTTCTTAGCGCTCTGCGCGGCGTGGCCGACCCGGAGGAAAAACGCGCGATTATCGGGCGAATCTTCGTCGAACTGCAGGACGAGGTTTTGGAGCGGGAAGAGTTCGCCGATCATGATTGGATGCTGGGGCAGGGCACAATCTACCCTGACACCATCGAGTCAGGCGGCTCCGACAACTCAGCTGTCATTAAGACCCATCACAATCGGGTTGAACGGATCCTGGAGCTGATAGAAGAGGGCCGCGTTCTTGAGCCGCTCACCGAGTTCTACAAAGATGAGGTTCGCTTGCTCGGCAGAGTTCTTGGATTGCCGAAAGCACTCATCGAGCGCCATCCTTTCCCTGGCCCTGGACTCGCGATTCGCTGCATCTGCTCGCCGAAGAGCACGAAACCGATAGTCGATGCCGAAATCAGCGAAGTGGTCCGAGAAGCGGGCTACCGTGCTTTCCTACTGCCGATTCGAAGCGTTGGCGTCCAGGGTGACAGCCGGACTTATGCCAGCCTAACGGTGTTGCACCGTGGTGATCTTGACTACCGGCCGCTTTTTGCGCTGGCAACCGAAATCACCAACCAATTTCGGCGGACTAATCGTGTGGTTCTCGCGATCCTCCCCAAACGGTTTCGGCTGGCGGAGTGGAAGATCCGCCAGACCCATATCACGATGAAGCGCGTATCGCTGCTGCAGGAAGCCGACCGCATCGTCACCAACTTCTTGCGCGAGCAAGGACTCAATCGCCTTGTTTGGCAGTGTCCAGTCGTCCTGCTGCCTTTTACACGCAGTGGAGGCGAAACCATTGCGGTGCGGCCGGTGACCTCAGTGGATGGTATGACCGCTGAAGTGGCCCAGTTACCAGTTACACGCGTCGAAACCCTGGCGAAACGGCTCAAGGCGTTACCTGAGATTGACGCCGTCTTCCTGGATCTTTCTCACAAGCCGCCCTCGACGATCGAGTGGGAATAGTAGTCAAAGACCAGTGCTGAGCCCTGCGGGCGGCACGTCGCTAGATTCTTCTTCCCCTGTTCCTATTTGTCCCTTTTTATGACTCCGGCTCGTCGGTATGGCCGGTCAGCTCGGTGATGTTACTTGTCCCCTATGCCAACCCAGGGACCCGCGGAGTTTGCCGCGAGATTCCCTGTCTAGTATGATTTCCACAGGACTGCACGGAATCTAAACAGGAGGAACGAACCCATGGCCACGCCAGAAACTTCCAGCACGGTGAAGACGAAGTACAAGGCTGCCGTCATCGGCCGCAGTGGCCACGGAGACTACGGTCACGGGCTCGACGTCGTTTGGAAGGTATTTGATACTGTTCATCTCATCGGACTCGCCGACCCTGACGACCCTGGCCGCGCCGAGGCCCAGGAACGCTGCGGCGCCAAACGTGCCTACCGCGACTACCGCGAGATGCTGGCCACCGAGAAGCCCGACCTAGTGAGCATCTGTCCGCGTCACCTCGACGGTAAGGCTGAAGTCGTTGCCGCCGTCGCCGACAGCGGCGCCCACATCTATATGGAAAAACCCTTCGCCAAGAACCTTGAGGAAGCCGATCAAATGATCGAGGCCATCGAGCGCAACAAGGTAAAAGTTCAGGTCGCCCACCAGATGCGTCTGTCCCCCTACACACTGCAAGTCGTCGAGATGATCAAAGCCGGGAAAATCGGGGATGTTCAGGAGGTGCGCCTTCGGGGCAAAGAAGACCAGCGGGCCGGCGGCGAAGACCTGATGGTTCTCGGCTCGCATCTGTGCGACCTGGCGCGCATGCTGCTTGGCGATCCCAAATGGGTTTTCTCGCACGTCACCGAAAATGGAGAGGAGATCAACACATCGCACGTCCGGGAGGCGACGGAGCCTATCGGACCCGTCGCGGGCAATCAAATCGCGGCCATGTTCGCCTTCGACAACGGAGTCCATGCCTACTTCGGATCGAGGGCCAGCGACGGGTCCGGCTCCAGCCGCTTCGGGACCACAATCTACGGCAGCAAGGGCGTCATCAACCTACCCAATTCAACCTACCCCAAAGGTCAGCCGCAGTTCCTGCGCGCACACAGCTGGATGCCCGACGAAAAACATGACTGGGAGCCTATCGAGGCCACCCCCGCCGTCCAGCTCCCAGCCGAAGACCGGCAGCTTTCCAACGCCCTGATGGTCCACGACCTGCTGGAAGCCATCGAGCAAGACCGCGAGCCGGTGTCCAGCGCCCGTGACGGTCTATGGGCCACCGAGATGATCGTCTCCATCTATGAATCTCAAAGGCGGGGAGCCCGAGTCGACCTGCCTCTCAAGGACCGCCGCCATCCGTTGGAAACCCTCTAGCACGCGAGGCGGCGGTAGCCAAGTCCTGGAGTCAGCTTGCCTTGTGCAAAGGAAGTAGGGGCGGAACCCCGACTCCTCCATCGCAGGTCCCAAGATTAGCTGGGCGGGGTTAGCGCCACCATGAGCGGCAAGACCTTACCTATCTCATCATTTACCACCAAATCCGCCATTTCATCGAGTGGTGTTTCGGTTCGATTGATGATAATCAGCTTGGAGCCCGCTCTCTTTGCCAGTAAGGGAAGGCCGGCCGCCGGATGCACCACTAACGACGAGCCTACGGCGAGGAAAACTTCGCACGAAGTAGAAGCCTCTTCTGCTTTGCGAAGCACACTCTGGGGCATCGATTGCCCAAAAGAGACGGTGGCGGGCTTGAGCAGGCCGCCGCAATGACGGCAGCGCGGGGCTTGTTCGCCGCTCTGCACCCGTTCGACGGCCTGATCGATGGGAATGCGGTCTGCACACTGCAAGCAGACGGCTTCCGTCGTTGTACCGTGCAGCTCGAGGATGAGAGCGGGATCGAGGCCTGCGCGCTGGTGTAGGCCGTCAATATTCTGGGTGATCAACGCCCTTAGTTTGCCCTGGCGGGCCAAATTCACAAGGGCGAGGTGCCCTTCGTTTGGCGCAGCATTCCGCATAGCAGGCCAGCTATCCACCTTCTGGCGCCAGTACTCAATGCGGTCTTGCTCATTGCGGACGAATTCGTCGAAGTAGATCGTGCGATTCCGCGCCCAAACGCCATTGGGGCTGCGGAAGTCTGGTATCCCCGATTCAGTGGATATTCCCGCGCCGGTGAATGCGACCACTCTTCGAGCCTGAGCGATCCAGCCTTGAGCTTGCTCTACGCGCATCCCGTGGACATTGTAGCTCGACCGTCCTGGATGCCTTGATGTCGTCTGTGGTTGTGGCAGCCTGCGGCGGCCTATGGGCGAACCTTGATGCCCGCTACTTCAGACCTAACGATCGACCCAATTTAGGCGTGCATTGAGACGGAAGACGAAGGTGCTTCCGGTCTGTTCAAGGGCCGCGGAACACAGCCTACCGTACGGATGCGTTTTCCGTGAGGCTGTCGATTTTTGAAAAGATGGTAGAAATACTGTCCGCGAACGGCGGCATGACTGCCCCAGCCGCTACCGCTATGAACCCAGCGAGCAGCGCATATTCCACCATGTCTTGACCGCGCGTATCACGCCAAATCCGCCAACGAAGCAAGTGTGTCCATATTTGTGTCATCGTGATCGGCCCACCCTCGAGTAGATTTGCCAGTACGCCATGACCAATCCTAAAGTCAGAAGCCGTTTTTCGACAATAGCCCCAAAGTAATGGGTGCATCCAGGATTGCTACTAGTCAAACCTAAGAGTAAGGTACTAATGCCCAATTCGAGCTCCGCGGACCCTGTGGTTGGCGCTGCTATGATGAATGGCTCTCTGGGAAGCGGCTATGTTTTCATTCAACGGCGTAGACTTTATCCAATTCGATTCTCTGCTGGACGAGCAGGAAAAGATGGTCAGGCAGTCCACGCGCCAGTTTGTTGACGAGAAAGTTGTTCCGATCATCAACGAGCACTTCCGTGAGGCCACGTTCCCGCTGCATCTGACCGAAGAAATGGCGCACCTGGGCCTTTTCGGGGCCAATCTTGAAGGCTACGGCTGCGCTGGGATGAGTGACGTCGAGTACGGGCTCGTCATGCAGGAGCTTGAAAGAGGAGACACTGCAATCCGCAGCTTCGCCTCCGTCCAGGGCAATCTCGTGATGTGGCCCATCCTTAACTACGGCAGCGAGGAGCAGAGGGACCGCTGGCTGCCGTTGCTGCAGCAGGGGAAGGTTCTGGGTTGCTTCGGTCTGACGGAGCCGGATTTCGGCTCCAACCCGTCCGGCATGCGGACGCGCGCGGTGCAGGACGGTGACTCCTTCGTGCTGAACGGAGAAAAGACTTGGATCACCAACGGCACGGTGGCCGACGTGGCAGTCGTATGGGCGAGCGAAGGTGGTCAAATTCGGGGCTTTCTGGTGGAAAAGGGAACGCCGGGGTTTTCAGCCTCGGAGCTCCACGGCAAATGGTCGATGCGAGCTTCAATCACGGCGAGTCTGTCGTTCGAGGATTGCCGTATTCCGGTTGAGAACGCCCTTCCCGGCGCGATCGGGCTGAAAACCGCTTTGGGATGCCTGACTCAAGCTCGCTACGGCATCGGCTGGGGTTGTATCGGCGCCGCCATGTCCTGCTACGACACGGCGCGACAATACACGGTATTGCGAAAACAGTTCGCGGGGAAGCCGATCGCCTCGCATCAGCTTGTTCAGCAGGAGCTTGCCTGGATGATTTCCGAGATCAGCAAGGCTCAACTGCTGGCGCTGCACGTAGGCCGGCTCAAAAGCCAAGGTCGCATGCACTTTTCCCACATCTCTCTTCTGAAACGAAATAACGCCTGGATGGCTCTCGAGACAGCCCGCCGCAGCCGCGATCTATTGGGAGCGAATGGTATCACCGAGGAATACCCGATCTTTCGGCACATGTGCAATCTCGAAACAGTGAAAACCTATGAGGGAACGCACAATATTCACACGTTGGCGATCGGCCAGCAGGTGACCGGCATTGCGGCCTATGAGTAGGCTTGCCGATCAGGTCCGCGGGCGCTCCCGAGCTTTCGCGGAAATTCCCAAAGCCAACACCAGAGCCTCAGGCGCGGGCCTGAGGTCAAGTCCGCCCAACGCAACGAACTCCAGCAGCTTCTGGCGACTCCTCGTTTTGTCAGCCGCCGCCGCCATTTTCGTTATCGTCGCCGCGCCTACACTCCTTTCGATCGGCCGCCCCGAGTCGGCCGCTCTATACGCCGCTTTGGCCTCGCTATGTCATCAGGCGCCCGAGCGGTCGTGGACCGTGCTGGGGTACCCGCTAGCGGTTTGCATAAGATGCTTCGGTTTCTTTTGGGGGGTCTTCGCGGCGTTTTGCATGGGTTCCAGATTCTCCCTGGCGGGGTTTTGGGTCTCCGCAATCGCTATGATCGCCACGGTTGCCTTTGAGTCAACTCAGCTCTTCGTGGTTCCTCCAGCCATACGCTTTCTGAGCGGTGCGTGGCTTGGTCTGGCGATGGCCTCAGCTCTCTGTGACTGGGTCTTGCCAACATTCCGATCGGACGCTCGTTTCCGTGGCTTGCTTGCCTCTGCGCCTCGACCCGGTTCGGACCAACCGGAAGCACCCGTTCATCCACCCACAGCCCTCGTACGGTAAGATTCATGGGACGGTCGGGTGCTCCTGCCCACCAAAAACTTCGCCAGCAGTCGACCAACTCGAGGGAGCGGCCGGTTTGATCCATAGAACGTAAAAGTGAGCGGCAACGGCGAGGTCAGCGACAACCATTTCAAAGTGATCTACACGTAAGACTAGCTTCCATTTGACTGCCCCAGACGCGATGAACCAGACCTGCACTTGTGGCGCGACCGCCCCACCCGAAGCTCGCTTCTGCCCGATGTGCGCTCGCCCTTTCCGGGAGGAAGACCATGCCCACGACATCCGAGAGGTTGTGGCGGTTGCACGAGAGGACACGGCTCCGCCCCAGGCCCATGAGGACGTCCCTCTGAGCTTCGGAAACCTGGAAGCGATTCGGTGCGCCTATAGCGGGGCCGCGCTGGCTGCAATCCTCAGTCACATACCCTTCGTAAACTTTCTCTGTTTCCTTTGGTATCCCGCTGCGGCCTTTTGGGCGGTCTACCGTTTCCGTAGTAAGACCGGTGTGTATCTGAATTCAAAGCAGGGCGCCAAGCTCGGCTGGATCACTGGTGTGCTGGCATTCGCGGTGTTCCTTTTCTTGTTTGCTACCGTAATGCTGTTCGCCGGGGACGAAGCAACCATGTCCACCGCGATGAGCCAGCAGATCGAGCAAATGTCGGTGCCGGCCGACGTGAAGGAGCAGATGAGGGAGATCACCCAAAGCCCCACGGCTTTGGGATTCGTGATGCTGGTCTACCTCGTCGTGTCCTTCCTCATCACCGTCGGACTCTGTTCACTCGGCGGAGCGGTGGCCGCAAAGGTCCTTGAAAAAGATTCTAGAAGCTGAACGTCAGAGCTGCGCCGGGGCGACACCCCTCGAAACTCGCATGCCAGTCCAGCAACTCTTAGGCGCCGGCCGCTCTGACGGCCCCCAATGGTACTTTCGTCGTAACCTGGAGCCAGTACCCTGTTTGCCAGGTGCGTGGAAACACAGACATGGTCGGCAACCTATCCTGAGAGTTATCATGAGAATAGTGGCTTCCGATCGAAAGGTTGTGCGCAACACCCGCGTTTTTCGGAACGGGGAGAGGCCTTCGGACGAGGGCGATTGGAGCAGCTATACGATGGCGGAGCGGATGAGCGCCGTCTGGGATTTGACGTGCGCCTGCCTCGCCTGGCAGATGGAAGACCCGAGTGCACTCCGACTACAAAGATCTGTTAGCCGCGTTCAACGCTCACGGCGTTGAGTACCTGGTGGTGGGAGCTCATGCACTCGCGGCGCACGGTCAGGTGCGCGCGACGAAGGACCTGGACGTCTGGGTCCGTCCGAATGCGGAAAATGCCCGCCGCGTGATCCGCGCGATCGATGCTTTCGGAGCGGCTCGGCAGGGCCTGAGCGAGCAGGACCTAACTCAGCCGGAAACAGTTTTCCAGATAGGAGTCGAGCCCTTACGAATCGACATCATTACGTCGATCGACGGTGTCGATTTCTCAGCGGCTTGGCCAGACCGTGTGATGTCGAAGTTCGCACAAGAGCCGGCACCCGTCCTTTCCAAAAGGCATCTAATCCAAAACAAGCGGGCGAGCGGCCGGCATCAAGATCTCGCGGATGTAGAGCGGCTCGAACGAACGAGGTCTGCTAGCGGAGATCGGCGTGAACCGGAGCGGTCCGCCCCTACGACAGTTCAGAAGCCGGGTACCCACGGCTCGAAAACATGACCTGAGACCAACTCGCGAAGGGTTCGCTCACGCGCTCCGAGAATCAATGCCGACACTTTGGACGGGGGTTGGTTCTTCAGCCCGCATTTCTCACCGCCTGACGGTCGAAGCACGCGCCTCGTACTGACGCGCCTCTCACGCACTTCGCCTCGCCACGCGGTGAGAAAAGCGGGTTAGGCGGCCGAACAACCTTGCTAAACGTCAGCGCCAAGGTTAAGACATTGTAGGTAACAAGAGCTATCTTCCCTTTGCCTAGAGGTTGGGCCTTCGACCGGATGACGTATGTCCCGGCCAACCTATCCCGCAGGGTCTGCGAGTCGTCGTCATTGCCTACCCAAACTAGGTCGACAAGGAAGTGAATTGGGCCGAACACCCAAAGCAGCATGCGGTACGTCATTCGCGACATCGATGGTCGGGCGCCTTTGAGGTCACGATTCTTGTCCCAGCGAGACGAAAGCCGAGGGTCCGAAATCGAGAGGGTTTGAAAACGGTCAGGTAAAGCCACGCCAGTGGGCAAACGCTAAAAACAGCCGCACGAAGCTGCAACTCGGGCACCAAAAAGGAAAGAACGAGTACGGTTGAGAGCCAACCGACCAAAATGACCGTAGCGTCAACAACCAGGATCACAAGCCGGCGCAGAATACCGACATAGTCTCCTCGCGCATAGTAGACGCCTTCACCCAGACTCTCACGTGCCGTGATCATGTGACGGTTTTGGCCGACCGCCTACCGCCGGCTGAGCTTCTGCGGCTCCACACTTAAGGCCAGAGCCATCGAGGCCCAGCTCGTGCCGGCGGCCGAAATCCATTGGTCCTGGCCGTAGGGGAAGCCGCTTTCGAAGTAGGGTTGCAGTGGCAGGGCGCGCGTCTTGACGTGCCAGGAGCCATCGGCCGCTTGTGTCCGCAGCAGATAGCGAACTCCTTTTTGATAGACAGCGTTGCTCGTCTCCATTCCGCCGGCTAGATGGAGTGCGTAAAGAGCCTGGCCGGTGGCGTAGGCGTCGCTGCCCATCGTGGGAAGTTGCGGAAAACCTCCATCGGGGCGCTGGGTGGCGGCAAGCAACTTGATGCCGTGCTCGATGACGCCGTCATTGCCACCGGCCCATTTTAGACCCAGCAAATGGAAGGCGCGTTCCTGGGAGTTGAGCGGTTTCCCCGCTTCGAGCCATCTCGCGGCCAGCGCCAGCCGTTTCTTGGTATCGGCCCGCTCCGCTTCGGGCGAGTAAACCTTCAGGGCGTTGACCGTCAAAGCGGTTGTAATGAAATCGTCGGAGCTGAGTGGGGGCCGGTTGCCGCGACCGCTGGCCCAATAGCCTTCCTTCTCCTGAATCCTCTTGAGGTAGTGGACAAGCGAGTCGGTGTACTCATCGGGCGGGCGGCCCGTGGCCGCAAATCCAAAAAGTTCATAGAGAACGCCGGCGCCAGTAACCGCATGGTTCATGGCGCGCTCGGGGCTGCGTTCCAGCGCTTCCAGCGGGATCTGCGCGATCGTTTTCGGGGCCTTGATTCCCCGTTCGCGCGCCAGAGCGGCCGCCGCCGCGGGCAGATTCTGGTTGTGGCAGGAATTGCAGCCGCCGCGCTTGATGAAGTTCGGACTCTGCATTTCGAGCAACGCGATCGCGGCCTCAACGGCTTCCGCCTCCGAACGATCGCCCGCAGCTTCCGGAGCCGCAGCGACACCGCCGCTTTTGCGCTGCTGCTCGGAGACGCCGAGGAGGCGAGCGACCTCGTTGTCGCCGCGCTTCCCGGCCAGCATGCGAGCAGTCTCCTCCGGACCAGAAACACCGTGTCCAGAGACGCCGGTCTTGGCGCCCTTGTCCAAAAGCAACCGGACTGTGGGAGCGGACATCGATTCCGACATCGCGGCAAACAGCAGTGGCGAGTGGCCTTGATAGTCCCGGATGTTCACTTCGGCGCCTTCGTCGAGCAGAAGCTTCACAATATCCTCCGCTCCTCTCGACGCAGCTCGAGAGAGCGCCGTCTCGTTGCGCTTCGTCTTGGCATCCACGTTCGCGCCATGCTCTAGCAACAGCTTGACGGCTTCCGCGTTGCGGCTCGCGGCGGCGGCCATCAGTGCTACAGCTCCGCTCCCGGCAACGGCCAGCGGTTCGGCCTTCTTCGCCAGCAGCAATTCCATCGCCTCCAAATTGCCAGCGCGGGCGGCGTACATCAAAGGGGTCTGCCCGTCGATGCTGGCGATGTTCGGGTTGGCGCCTTTGTCCAAAAGGAGCTTCAACGGGGCGATGTCGAAAACCATCGCCGCCGCCAAGCTAAGCGGCGTGCGCTGGCGCTCGGTCTTAGCGTTGATATCGGCCCCGTTTTCGAGGAGCTGACGAACTTTCGCACCGTCGCTCACCGCCCAATGCAGCGGCGTCGAGTTCCGGTCGTTGGGCGCATCGACTTCGGCGCCCCCGTCGATCAGTAGTTTCATCATTTCGAGCGTGCCGAACCCAGCGGCATGGTGAAGAGGCGTCGAACCGCCGCCGTCCCGACCGTTGACGTGTTCTGGCGCAGACTTCAGGATGGCTTTCACCGACGCGATGTCGCGCTTGCGCACGGCATCAATCAATTCCCGGACTTTCGGATCGACGGGCTTGCGAGGGGCGGCAACTTCGAAAGCCGCATCCCCGAATACGGCGCCCTGATCGATCCACGCTCGCAGGACTCCGATCTGCTCTGCTTCCAGGGGCCCGGTCGGAGGCATCTGCATTCCTCCGTCACCACCGACCAGCTTCTTGATCAACTTGCTTTCGGCGCCATTGCCTCTGACAATGACAGGTCCGTAGTCTCCGCCCCGTAGCGCGTTTTGACGGCGTTGGTGCATGAATCGGTGTAAGCGAGCACGCTAGCGGCGGGGGTGGGGTCCAGTCCATCATAGAGATCGGGGGGGGTAACGTCATGGTCGCAGCGAAGTCGAGCCGAGTCAACCGCCAGTACAAGAAGAAGTACAGAATCCGGAACTGGAGGGAGTACGAGCGTGGCCTCAGGAGCCGCGGCGACGTCACGATCTGGCTGAGCGAGGATGCAATTGCCGCGTGGGTACCACCGAAGAACGGTCTTCGCGGAGGCCAGCGGCGGTACTCGAACCTCGCGGTCCGGACCGCGTTGACGCTGCGGGTCGTCTTCAGCCTGCCGCTCCGCCAGACCGAGGGGTTCCTGGACTCGCTGCTCCGCTTGATGGGCCTCAACCTCAAGGCCCCGGACCACACCACCCTCTCGCGCCGGAACCAAATCGTTGCGGTGCCGCCCCTGACCCGATCCTACGACGGCCCGATCGACTTGATCGTCGATTCCACAGGGCTAAAGATTCTGGGTTGCGGCGAATGGAACGCGCACAAGCACAAGGCATCAAAGAAACGCCGGGATTGGCGGAAGCTGCACATCGGGGTGGATGCCGAGGGGTTCATTGTGGCGGCCGAACTCACAGCGAGCAGCCGGGACGACGCCTCCACACTCCCTGCTCTTCTCGACACAATCGAGGTTCCCATCCGGCGTTTCACCGCAGACGGAGCCTACGACCACAGGTCAGTCTACGATCAACTCAGCGCGGCCGGTACAGAGAACGTCGTGATTGTGATTCCCCCTCGTCGCTCCGCGGTGTCGGCGGGGCCAACGGACGGCCCCTGGGCGCAGCGTGACACGGCTCTTGAGAGGATTCGCCAGGTCGGGCGACGAGAGTGGCAGAAGGAGTCGGGCTACCGACAGCAGGCGCGCGTTGAAAACAGCTTCTTCCGATACAAGTCCGTGCTCGGAGGCGGATTGAAGGCGAGGCACGGCAAAGCACAAAGGAGAGAAGTTGCGATCGGGTGTCACATCCTCAACCGGATGGCCGAGCTGGGTAGGCCGAAATCCTGCGCTGTGGTGTCCTGAACGAGAAGTTGGAAAAGCGCCCCCACTCGCGCCGCAGTTGAATCATGCAACAGCGCCTTGAATCTGCCGAATTTTATTTTTCGCAGCGGCAACCGCCGTGTTATACTGAATTAAGTATATATTCATAACAAACGCGGAGTTTGAACGATGCACCGAACGCAAGACACCTACCCACTCAGCCACCTTCGCCAGCACATGAAAGACCATTTGGCCAGAGTGAAAGACGGCGCGGTCGAGACCATCACACAGAACGGCGAAGCCGCCCTCGTGGTGATGAGCCCGGAGACCTACGATTACATGGTCCACGTGCTGCAACGCGGCCACATCTGGGACCAAGCCATCGACCGGATTAACAACGGCGAACGAGGAAAGGATGCTCGGCAAGCCATACGTGAGATGGCCGACAAGCTCGGCCTCGAACTGTGAGCCCGACCTATCAGGTCGTGTATCTCCCTGAAGCCGAAGCTGCGCTTGAGAAAACGGTCACGTATATCACGGAACACGACGGCCGACAGCGCGCCGCCAACTGGCTGCGCTGCATGATCGAGAGCATTGACAAGCTGGAGACCATGCCGGCGCTCTTTGCCGTGCGAGGGGTGCGTGGCGGGCGGAAGATTCGCGCCAAACCCGTCATGAGCCATCTCGCGTACTACGTCATTGACGAACCACGCCGTATCGTGTTCATCATCGACGTCGCCGCTGGCGCGCAGGGACCCAAACGCGACAAATATGAGGGCACCGCATAACGTCGCATCCGAGCCGGAGGAGCCGAGCGAAAAACCTAGTAGCAGCACCTTATAGGAGGCCCGTGGACCACCCTCAACTCAACTGGATCGCCAACTTCATCTGGGGCATCGCGGACGACGTCCTGCGCGACCTCTACGTCCGCGGCAAGTACCGCGACGTGATCCTGCCGATGATGGTATTGCGGCGGCTCGACTCGCTCCTGGAGCCGAGCACGCTGGCGGTGCTGGCGATGAAGACTTCGCTTGACAAGGCGAAGATCATCCACCAGGACCAGGCACTGCGTCAGGCCGCCGGCCAGGCGTTCTACAATACCTCGAAGTTCACGCTACGCGATCTCAAGGCCCGTGCCAGCCAACAGCAGCTCAAGGCCGACTTCGAGGCCTATCTCGACGGCTTCTCGCCGAACGTCCAGGACATCCTGGAGAAGTTCGAGTTTCGGAACCAGTTCCCCCGCCTGTCCAAGGCCGACGCCCTCGGCACGCTGATCGAGAAGTTCCTCTCGCCGGACGTGAACCTAAGTCCTCACCCGGTCCTCCATGGCGACGGGTCGATCAAGCACCCGGGCCTGGATAACCACGCGATGGGCACGATCTTCGAGGAGCTGGTCCGCCGCTTCAATGAGGAAAACAACGAGGAGGCTGGCGAGCACTGGACCCCGCGCGATGCCGTGACGCTCATGGCGAAGCTGGTCTTCGTGCCTGTCGCCGACCGGATCGACTCCGGGACCTACCTGGTGTACGACGGTGCCTGCGGCACCGGCGGCATGTTGACGGTGGCCGAGGAGACGTTGACGCAGATCGCCAGGCAGCGCGGCAAGCAGGTCGACGCCCATCTCTACGGCCAGGAGATCAACTCCGAAACCTACGCCATCGCCAAGGCGGACCTCCTCCTCAAGGGGGAGGGAGAAGCCGCCGATAACATCGTCGGGGGGCCGGAACACTCGACGCTCTCCAACGACGCCTTTCCGTCCCGCGAGTTCGACTTCATGCTCTCCAACCCGCCCTACGGCAAGAGCTGGAAGAGCGACCTCGAGCGTATGGGCGGCAAGAAGGACATGCGCGACCCGCGCTTCGTGATCGAGCATGCGGGCGATCCCGAGTACTCTCTGGTGACCCGCTCCAGCGACGGCCAGATGCTCTTCCTCGCCAACAAGCTTTCCAAGATGAAGCAGGACACCCCGCTCGGCAGCCGCATCGCCGAGGTCCACAACGGCAGCTCGCTCTTCACCGGCGACGCTGGGCAGGGGGAGAGCAACATCCGCCGCTGGATCATCGATAACGATTGGCTGGAGGCCATCGTCGCCCTGCCGCTCAACATGTTCTACAACACCGGCATTGCCACCTACATCTGGGTGCTGACCAACCGGAAACCTGAGCACCGCCGGGGGAAGGTGCAGTTGATCGACGCCACCGGGTGGTACCGGCCCCTCCGCAAGAACCTAGGTAAGAAGAACTGCGAACTGTCGGAGGAGGACATCACCCGCATCTGCGACACCTTCCTAGCCTTCGAGGAGACAGAACAGTCAAAGATCTTCCCGAACAAGGCCTTCGGGTTCTGGAAGGTGATAGTCGAGCGGCCATTGCGGCTGGCCGTCGATCTGTCGCCCGAACAACGCCTCCGCTTCCGCGCCGCATGCCGGGAAGCGCAGGAAGAGCCGATTGCCAACGTCGTCGACCGGGTGGCAGAGGCATTAGGCGCCGGACCTCACCTCGACTTCAATCGCTTCATGGCTGCCGTCGAGACGGACATCTCCGAGCATGGCGTCAAGTTGACGGCCAAGCGAAGCAAGCTGCTTCAGACGTCATTGGCCGCGCGGGCCGAGGGAGCCGAACCCATTATCAAGAAGATCCACAAACCGGGCAGGATGGAGCCGGACCCGATCCGGGGTCTGGTCGAATCCACAGTAAAAGGCAAGTGCCGCGTGGTTGAGTACGAACCCGACAGCGAACTGCGCGACACCGAGCAGGTTCCGCTGCTGGAAGAAGGCGGCATAGAGGCGTTCCTTCGCCGCGAGGTGCTGCCCTACGCAGAGGACGCTTGGTATGACCCGGCGAGCGTCAAGACCGGCTACGAGATCAGCTTCACGCGCTACTTCTACAAGCCCCAGCCGCTCCGCACGCTGGAGGAGATACGCGCCGACATCCTGGCGCTGGAGAGGGAGACCGAGGGGCTGTTGGACGAGATTATTGGCGGGAGCGCGTCGTGAAGGCCACCGAAGCCAGATTCGTCGAGTTCCTGGAGAAGTCGCCCCAGTTCGTGATCCCGATCTACCAGCGCACCTATAGCTGGACGGAGCGCGAGTGCCGCCAGCTCTGGAACGACATCCTGCGGACGGGCAGTAACGACGCCATCGCGGCCCACTTCGTCGGCTCCATCGTCTACATCCAAAAGGGTCTCTATCAGGTCGCTCGCCAGTCGGCGCTACTGGTCATCGACGGTCAGCAGCGCCTCACGACCGTGATGCTCATTCTCGAAGCCTTGGCGCGGCGCGTGGGTGACGGGGAGCCCCTGGACGGTTTCTCGGCGAAGAAGATACGCAGCTACTATCTCCTCAACCCGTTGGAAGAGGGCGAGCGCGGATTTAAGCTCCTGCTCACCCAGACGGACAAGCAGAGCCTGCTCGCCCTGATGCAGCAGAAACCGCAGCCAGCCGAGCCCTCTCTCCGCATCACGGAGAACTTCACCTTCTTCGAGGAGTGGGTGCAAGCGGCCGGGGCCGACCTCACGCCACTGTGCAAGGGGCTCGCAAAGCTCATGATCGTGGATATAGCCCTCAGTCGTGATCAGGACAACCCTCAGCTCATCTTCGAGAGCATGAACTCGACCGGCCGCGAGCTGAGTCAGGCCGACTTAATCCGCAATTTCATTCTGATGGGTCTGGACACCGTCCAGCAGACGCGTCTCTACGAGGAGCACTGGCGGCCGATGGAGGTCGCCTTCGGGCAGGAGGCCTACGGTACGCACTTCGACAGCTTCATGCGTCACTACTTGACGCTCAAGACCGGCGGCGCGATCCCGAACGTCCGGGCCGTCTACGAGGCCTTCAAGGGCCACGCACGCTTGCCCGAGGTGAAAGCAGCTGGCGTGGACGCTCTTGTCGCTGACATCCATGTCTACGCTGGGTATTACTGTGCGATGGCGCTCGACAAGGAACCTGACAAGGATCTCGGGGCGGCGTTCCAGGACCTCCGCGCGCTGAAGGTGGACGTGGCCTTTCCCTTCCTCCTGGAGCTATACGACGACCACACGCAGGGCCGGATCCCGACGGAGGATTTCGTCCGGGCCGTACGGCTGGTCGAGGCCTACGTGTTCCGCCGGGCGGTGTGTGCCATCCCCACTAACTCGCTCAACAAGACCTTTGCCACCTTCGGACGTGTGCTCCAGAAAGACCGCTACATCGAGAGCATCCAGGCGCACCTCCTCGCCCTGTCGTCCTACCGACGCTTTCCCGGCGACGAAGAGTGCAAGCGTGAGATATCCGTGCGCGATCTCTATAACTTCCCGCGTCGGAGCTACTGGCTGCGGCGGCTGGAAAACCACGGCCGCAAGGAGCGCGTGCCAGTGGACGAGTACACCATCGAGCACATCCTTCCCCAGAACGAGAACCTCTCGGCGACGTGGCGTGAGGCACTCGGACCGGAGTGGAAACGCGTGCAGGAAACCTGGCTTCACACCCTTGGCAACCTCACGCTCACCGGCTATAACGCCGAGTACAGCGACCTGCCGTTCGGGGAGAAACGCGACATGAAAGGCGGCTTCAAAGAGAGTCCACTACGGCTCAACGAGGGTCTCGGCGGCTTGGACACCTGGAACGAATCCACCATCCAGGTGCGCGCAGAGCGGCTCGCGGAGCAGGCGGTGCAGGTCTGGGCGCCACCCGCGCTGCCGCCCGAGGTACTGGAGACCTACTACCCGAAGGCGGAACGCACCGCCGGGTACACCCTAGACGCCCACTCGCATCTCGCCCTCAGCGGTCCCATGCGGCCACTGTTTGAAACGTTTCGCAAAGCCGTGCTGGCGCTCGACCCCTGCGTCAGCGAGGAAGTCTTGAAGCTCTACGTTGCCTACAAGGCCGAGACCAACTTCGTGGACGTGGTACCGCAGAAGAGCCGCTTGAGGCTTTCGCTCAACATGCACTTTCACGAACTGCACGACCCCAGGAGTCTGACCAAGGACGTGACTAACCTCGGCCGCTGGGGTAACGGTGATGTTGAGGTCGGCCTGAGCACGCTTGAGGATCTGCCCTACGTGATGGGGCTCGTGCGTCAGGCCTTCGAGAGGCAAATGGGCGACAGGGATGGCGACGCATGATCCCCGACCTTAAGCCCTATCCCGCGATGAAAGACTCCGGCGTGGAGTGGCTGGGCGAGGTGCCGGAACACTGGGATGTGCTGCCGAACCGTACGTTCTTTGCGGAGGTGAAGGAACGTGGCCATCCCGCCGAACAAATGCTTTCAGTGACGATCACAAAGGGCGTCATCCCGCAGCGAACACTTTTGGCAGACAGTTCGAAGAAGGACAGCTCGAACCAGGACAAGTCCGCTTACAAGCTCGTCCTGCCTAGCGACATTGCGTATAACAAGATGCGGGCTTGGCAGGGGGCCGTTGGGGTTTCTGACTACCAGGGGATCGTGAGTCCCGCGTACGTGGTAGAGCGCCCGCGCGAAGGTGCTAATTCGCGCTACCTTCATTACCTGTTGCGGACTCCTGCCTTCGCAAAGGAGGCTGAGCGGTGGTCCTACGGGATCACATCCGACATGTGGAGTCTGCGGCCTGAGCACTTCAAGATGATCTATGGGTGCCTGCCCCCTCCCCCTGAGCAAGCCGCCATCGTCCGCTATCTCGATCATGTGGACCGGCGCATTCGGCGCTACATCCACGCCAAACAGAAGCTGGTCAAGCTGCTGGAGGAGCAGAAGCAGGCCCTTATCCACCAGATCGTGACGCGCGGCCTCGACCCCAACGTCCGCCTCAAGCCCTCCGGCGTGGAGTGGCTGGGCGACGTGCCGGAGCATTGGGAGATGCGGAGGTTGCGCAATATCTCTGAAATGCGGGTTAGCAACGTCGACAAGCACGTGAAGGACGATGAACAGCCGGTTCGCCTCTGCAACTATGTCGACGTCTACAAGAATGATCGCGTCAGGTCTGGGATGGCCTTCATGGGTGCGACTGCAACCACGGACGAGATCGAACGGTTTCGACTGCGGTCTGGAGATGTGCTGATCACAAAGGACTCTGAGGCGTGGAACGATATTGGTGTTCCGGCACTTGTCGAGGATACCGAAGACGACATCGTCAGCGGCTACCACCTGGCGTTGCTTCGCCCATTCCCTGAACGTGTCGATGGTGGGTATCTATTTCGCGCGCTACAGAGCCCAGCCGTCGCGTATCAGTTTCATGTCGAGGCGAACGGTGTCACGAGGTATGGGCTCTCACACAGCGCCATCAAGTCGGTGTGGCTGCCCCTTCCGCCTCTGCCGGAACAGGCAACTATCGTCCGCTATCTCGATAAGACAACCGCCGACGTCGACACCGCCATCGACCGCGCCTGTCGCCAGATCGATCTCCTCCAGGAGTACCGCACCCGTCTCATCGCCGACGTGGTGACCGGCAAGCTGGACGTGCGCGAGGCAGCGGCAAGCCTGCTGGAGGAGGAAGCCGATGAACGGGACCCTCTAGACGAAAGTCGTGCTACTAGCGGACGATGTGGTCACAACCTCTACCACCGAGTCGGCAGAGGAGTTGACAATGGAAAGTGAGGTAGCCGTATGACGAACTGGGAGACGTGCCCGGCGGTAGAACGCCGCCCGGAAAAGCTCAGTGGAGCCTGGGTATTTCAAGGAACTCGTGTGCCTGTATCCGCTCTATTTGAAAATCTCAAGGAAGGAGCATCAATAGAGCAATTCCTGGACTGGTTTCCAGGTGTAGGGGAATGGCAAGTCAGGGCCGTTCTTGAGCACGAAATGAAAGCCTTGGCAGATTCGGCTGTCGTGTGAATATTTTATTCGATCAAGGTACTCCGAGACCCCTCCAGCACTACCTTGCCGAACACTCGGTGGACACCGCTTCTGAACGGGGCTGGTCCGACCTCGATAACGGGGATCTACTTGAAGCCGCGGAAGACGAAGGCTATGACCTCCTGATTACCACAGACCAGAATATCCGGCACCAGCAAAACCTCGCCGATAGGAGTATTTCCATCATGGTGCTGCTCTCAACCGCTTGGCCCCTCATCCAGTTACGGGTCGACGCGATCCGCGCTGCGGTAAACGAGATGGGTCCTGGGGAGGCGAAGGAGATCGCCATTTGAAGAGAGCCGAGGAATGACGTGACCACCGACACCAGCGAGAGGGGGCTTGAGCGCCTCATCTGCACGGCCCTGACGGGCCAACCCTGCGACACGACTCAGGAGGGCGTCGTGCGGGAGCGGCCATCCAGCTACGGCTCTGGCTGGGTCTGCGGGGACCCGCAGGACTACGACCGGGAGTACTGCGTGGACCTCGCTCAGCTTTCCGCCTTCCTCTGCACCACCCAGACGAAAGCTGCCGCATCACTGGACCTGGGTCAGGATAGCCCGACCCGGCGCAAGTTTCTGGCCCGCCTCCAGGGCGAGATCAGCAAACGCGGCGTGATTGACGTGCTCCGCAAGGGGGTCAAGGACGGGCCACATCACGTCGAACTCTTCTACGGCACGCCGTCTCCCGGCAACCCCGCCGCCGCTGAACGCTACGCGCAGAACCGCTTCTCCGTCACACGCCAGCTCCGCTACAGCCGTGACGAGACCCAGCGCGCTCTCGACCTTGGTCTCTTCATCAACGGTCTGCCGGTATTCACCTTTGAGCTGAAGAACAGCCTCACCAAGCAGACGGTCGAGGACGCGGTGGAGCAGTACAAGCGTGACCGCGCCCCCCGCGAGAAGCTCTTCGAGTTCGGCCGCTCGGTGGCGCACTTCGCGGTGGACGACCACGAAGTGCGGTTCTGCACGCACCTCAAGGGAAAGACCTCGTGGTTCCTGCCCTTCAACCAGGGCTGGAACGACGGCGCCGGGAACCCGCCCAACGCGGATGGCCTCAAGACCGACTACCTCTGGACGCGCCTGCTCACCCGCGACGGGCTGACCAACATCCTGGAGAACTACGCGCAGGTCGTCGAGACCAAGGATGGGAAGACGGGCAAGACGAGGAAGGTGCAGATCTGGCCGCGCTACCACCAGCTCGACGTGGTACGCCGGCTCCTGGCTGACATACGCCGGCACGGTGCCGGGAAACGGTATCTCATTCAGCATTCGGCCGGCAGCGGGAAGTCCAACTCCATTGCCTGGCTCGCCCACCAGTTGATCGGGCTCAGGAAGGACGACGCGGGGGCGTTCGATTCCATCATCGTGGTCACCGACCGACGCATCCTCGACAAGCAGATCCGCGACACCATCAAGCAGTTCGCCCAAGTCGGGGCCACCGTCGGCCATGCCGACCGCTCGGGTGACCTCCGCAGGTTTATCGAGAGCGGGAAGAAGATCATCATCTCAACAGTGCAGAAGTTCCCGTTCATCCTCGACGAGATCGGGAACGAGCAACGGGGCAGGCGCTTCGCCATCGTCATCGACGAGGCTCATTCGAGCCAGGGCGGCAAGACCTCGGCAGCGGTCAGCATGGCGCTCTCCGAGGCGGGCGCCGGGGAGGAGGACGAGACCACCGAGGACAAAATCAACCGCATCATGGCCGCGCAGAAGCTCCTCCCGAACGCGAGCTACTTTGCCTTCACCGCCACGCCCAAGAACAAGACGCTGGAGATCTTCGGCGAGGAGTACACCGCGGGCGGGCAGACCAAGCACCGCCCCTTCCACAGCTACACCATGAAGCAGGCGATCCAGGAGGGCTTCATCCTGGACGTGCTGCGGTACTACACGCCGGTCGAGAGCTACTACAAGCTCATCAAGAAGACCGAGGGCGATCCCGAGTTCGACACCAAGCGCGCCCGGAAGAAGCTGCGCCGCTACGTGGAAAGCCACGAGTACGCCATCCGGCTCAAGGCCGAGATCATGGTGGACCACTTCCACGAACAGGTGCTTGCGCTTAACAAGATCGGCGGCAAGGCCCGCGCGATGGTGGTGACGGGCGGCATCGAGCGCGCGGTCCAGTATTACCACGCGATCCGGCAGTACCTCCTGGAGCGCAAGAGCCCGTACCAGGCCATCGTCGCCTTCTCGGGCGAGCACGAGTATGGCGGGGTGAAAGCCAGTGAGGCTGCCCTCAATGGCTTCCCGTCCAGGCGGATCCCCGACGAGATCCAGCAGGACCCGTATCGGTTCCTCATTTGCGCCGACAAGTTCCAGACCGGGTACGACGAGCCGCTGTTGCACACCATGTACGTGGACAAGATCTTGTCCGGGATCAAGGCGGTCCAGACGCTTTCGCGTCTCAATAGGGCGCACCCGAAGAAACACGACGTGTTCGTGCTCGACTTCATGAACGATGCCAATACCGTCCAGGAGGCGTTCTCTGACTACTACCGGACGACGGTCCTCAGCGAGGAGACCGACCCCAACAAGCTGCACGACCTCAAGGCCGCCCTCGACGGCTATCAAGTGTATGCCGACGCGGAGATAGACCGGCTCGTGACGCTCTACCTGGGTGGTGCCAACCGCGAGCGGCTCGACCCCATCCTCGACGCCTGCGTCGCGGTCTACAAGGAGCAGCTTGACGAGGACGGGCAGGTAGACTTCAAGGGCAAGGCCAAGGCGTTCGTGCGCGCGTACGGGTTCCTTGCCTCAATCCTGCCCTACACGAGCGCCGAGTGGGAGAAGCTCTCCATCTTCCTGAACTTCCTCGTGCCGAAGCTCCCCGCGCCCGTGGAAGAGGATCTGTCCAGAGGCATCCTTGAGTCCATCGACATGGACAGCTACCGGGTTGAGAAGAAGGCGGCAATGCACGTCCAACTGGCGGATGAGGACGCCGAGATCGAGCCGGTGCCGGCCATCGGCGGCGGCCTCAGGCCGGAACCTGAACTCGACCGCCTCTCAAACATCCTCAAGACCTTCAACGAGCAGTTCGGGGATATCCCCTGGGAGGACGCAGACCGAGTTCGCCGCCTTATTACGGAGGAGATTCCGGCCAAGGTTGCGGGGGACACCGCCTACCGCAACGCCCGGGAAAACTCCGACAGGCAGAACGCCCGGATTGAGCATGACGAAGCTCTGAAGCGCGTGATGACTGCCGTGCTCAACGACGACATGCAACTCTTCAAGCAGTTCACAGACAACGAGGGGTTCCGGCGATGGCTGACGGATAACGTCTTCGGACTGACCTATGCGCCGCCGCAGGCCAAGAACCAGACGGTGGCCCGGGATTAACAGCGCTGCTTCCCACGGCTGCTCGGGCGTCCAAGAACGGCCAATGCCACACTCTATTCACGATGAGTTCTGCCCATCTGCAAAAGACTATTCTCAGAAATGCGCCGGTTGCGACCCCGCCCTGTCGGGTTTTATTTGCGTGACAACGCGATCGTCACGAACGTTTCCTCACCCAGCACCTCTTCGTGGAGGACTTTTAGTGATTCGGGGATGAAGATGAAGAACGGAGGCGCGCCGCTGTGCCCGACGCCCCGGCCGAGAGCATGCAGCCACATAGCGTATGCCGGGAATCTCTTCTTCTACAGCTTAGCTCCCAAGACGGCGTCGCGACCACGAGCCACCGCGCATGTTCCGAAGAGCTGTAGTCCGGTTTTCCAGTCGTCCCAGCCTTGATCGGAGTCGAACACTACCGCGTTGGCGAGAGCGCCATCGTAGAACTGCGCCGCGCTCCAGTCGCCATCGCGCACACGGGGCCATGGCCAGGAGTGCTCGGTCCCCCATTCGCCAAGCGATTGGCCGCGATTGATCAGATCCGAAAGCAGGATCGCTTCGTGGGTGTCCTGCGGCATGCGCGCGAGCGAAACAAAACGCGTGGCTACGCGTTCGGAACCCGTACGACGGGCAACGGTCAGCGATTCGTGGATGGACGTGTTCTCCGAGAAATTGATTCGCTTCGGATCGTGGCTAGTAACGATGGTTTCGATTTGGAAGCGTTCTGCGAGAAACGTTCGTTTCGGAGCGCTCGAGGCACCTGTCAGCGCTGTTATTGGAACAACGGACGCGAGCGATCCTGCGCCCGGCTTTACGAGTGCGTCCGCCAGCGGCGCAAAGAATGATTCGACGCTAGTCTGGTCGATGGCGCGGAATGCGGAGGGATCACGGTCCCCGAGAAACTTGGCGATTTCAATTTCACGTTCTTGCAGCGAACGGCGATGCCACGACTTGTGCTGGCGGTTGCGGATGTCGTTCCGGGTGAACGGCGGGTTCATGATTACGAGGTCGAACTGCCCCGTGAGCGACTCGCCGGGTGCGGCCCCGGTTCTGCCCGTTCCGCATCAAGCTCCCCCGTCGTGGGGAGAGGTACGATGAAGCTCGCCAGGTCTCTCTTGTCTTTCGCCGTGGCCAGGAATTCCAACGATCCGGCCTTCGCCGTGCCATTGGGTTGCGGACCGTGCTGCATGGTGAACAGGTTCATGCGGCTGTAGTCCACTCGGGGATTCCCGAGCGTCAGATTACATGCGGCGAGTTGAACGCCGTGGCGGTTAATGTCGAGGCCGTACAACACATCCTCGACTAGGGCAAGATGCAATGGAGCGGAATCGGACTCCGCGCCAGCCGAGTGTTCGTGGCGGTCTCGAATGGCGTGCATTGCCGCCATCAGCAGCGTGCCCGTGCCGCAGGCGGGGTCGATAATCTTGAGTTCCGCGAGCGCGTTCGCGTCAGACCAGCTCACCATGTCCTCGGTGAGTGCGAGCCTTGCGAGCAGCATGGCGGAAACGTTGTTCGTGTAGTGTAACACCTGAATTATGCACTGCCGGTGCACCTGGTGAGGGCTGAGCCGCCAGGAACCATTTGGGGACCCCCGAAAACATGGGGTAAAAAGGTAGGCTGGCAAAAATTTCAGCTTCGCCAGTCAACCCCAAGGAGGTCACCCAAATGGTTACCAAACGAAAACAGCATAGCTCCCGAAGGCCCGTCAAACAAGGCCCCGGCGCGAGGGCCCCGCGGCCCAATAAAATCGGGGCTGCCACGCCCTATCACTTCCGTGGCAAGAATCTGACTCCCTACGGCGGCTTGCTGCCCGTCGCCACCCTGCTCGAAAAACTCGGCTTCCAAGCGCTGCTGGAAGAAACCCTCACGACCAAACGGATCACCCGAGCCATGAGCCCCTACCAGTTCGTGCTGGCCCTCGTGCTCGGCCTCTATGTCGGCTTTGCGCGGCTCAACCAACTCCGCTTCATCGCTCGCGACCCCATCCTGACCGGCATCTTGCAAGTGACGCGTCTGCCGCCGCAGTCCACGCTGTGGCGCTTTCTGGCCTCGCTGCACCTCAACGTGGCGAAGCAGATCCTTTCCATTCAGCGCCAGCTGCGGGAACGAGTCTGGGCCGCGGCCCACGTGAAGTTGGAGACGGTGACGCTGGACACCGACACCACCGTGCATACCCTCTACGGCCGCCAGATGGGCGGGCGCAAGAGCTACAACCCCAAGAACAAGGGCAAGCGCAGCTACCAGCCGATACTGACCTTCCTGGCCGAGACGCGCGAATACCTGATGGGCGGGTTGCGCAACGGCGACCGGCCCACGGGCCGACAGATCGCCGCCCACCTCGAGAGCGCTTTCCGGACTTTGCCGGGCGGCGTGAAGAAAATCCTGGCGCGGGCCGATTCCGGCTTTTATTGCTGGGAGGCGGTGGAGGCCTATGAAAAGGCGGCTTGTCAGTTCGTCATCGTGGCGCGCAAAACGCGGCGCCTGGTCGAGCGCTTGCAGCAAGCAGAATGGAAACCCTCCCCCCGCTCCGACGCGGACGCGGAATGCGAATTCCTCTACCAACCGCAAGGCTGGGCGCGGGCCTGCCGTTTCCTGGCGCTGCGTTACGAAAACGAGCCCAAGGCCGGCGCGGCCGAGCAATACCAGTTGTTCGCCACCAGCGCTTACACCTACCGCGTGTTTGTCACCAATCTGGCCGAGCCGATCGCGGCGGTGGTGTGGTTTTACAATCAGCGCGCCGGAGCCGAGAACCTGATCAAGGAGGCCAACAACGACGCCGGGCTGGCGGCCCATCCCTCGCGCCGCTTTGACATGAACCGCAATCACTTTCAGTTGGCCATGCTGGCCTACAATCTCAACTGCTGGCTGCTGCTGTTCAACCGCGAAGCCCAGGCCAGCGTGGAGACGCTGCGGCACACCACCCTGGCGACGACGCGGCTGCGTTTTCTGTTCGTGGCGGCCAAGATCTGGCGGCACGCCGGCAGAACGGGTGTCAGCTACAGCGATCATTATCAGGAAAAGGGCCTGTTTGAACGGCTGATGCGACGGCTGCGGGCGATGGGGCCGCCGGGATCGAGCTTGGCGCCGGTGGTGGAGGGTGCGCTGAGCTGAGGGGCACTCCATGCATAAAATTTCATGCACTCGCCGCAACGTACTGGGAACACGCCGCTTGCCAGCCCGCTTTTGCCCTGCCGGGATCAGGAGGCGGCTCAAACGGGGAGGGAAACAGCAGAAAAGACGACTTGCGAAATCACTGAGTTGACACGAGTGCCGCTATCGCCACAACTCCATCGACGATGGCTACGCCGAATCTGTGCATAATTCAGGTGCTATACAACCATCGAAAAGTCATAGCCTGTGGCCGCTTTCTTCAACCTGAATTATGCACTGCGGCGTGGACCTGAGGAGGGCTGAGCCGCAAGAGACCATTTGGGACCCCCGAAAACATGGGGTAAAAAGGTAGGCTGGCAAAGATCCCAGCTTCGCCAGCCAACCCCAAGGAGGTCACCCACATGGTTACCAGACGAAAACAGCATAGCTCCCAAAGGCCCGTCCAACAAGGCCCAGCCGTGACGGCCTCGCGGCCCAATAAAATCGGGGCTTCGACGCCTTACCACTTCCGCGGCAGGAAGCCGACTCCCTACGACGGCTTGCTGCCGGTGGTCGGGAGGGCGCTGATCTGAGAGCCTGGCTATGCGCTATGCATAAAATTTTATGCACTAGCCGTAACGCACTGGAAACACGTCACTTCCGAGCGAGGTTTTGACGACGCGGATTCTGGGCGGGAAGGGAAACCGGACACGGAGAAGCCAAAAGGCCAGTTGCCGAGCTACCACCTCACGACGACCGCCAACCCGCTACGAACGCAGCCACACTCGCAAAGTGAATCTGTGCATAATTCAGGTACTACGCGACAATTCTTCACGCTCATAAGCTGAAAGTTGCTGCCCTGCTTGATTCTGATGCTGCCGGGGAGCAGGCTGCACAGCAGGAGATCCTTGTTAACACACTCAAAAACAAGAATGTCCTCCGAACGCGAGACGCGTACAAAGGTGCCATTGGCAAACCAGAGATTGAGGACATGCTCCGAGAGACTCTGGTTGAGATTGCCAAGGAGATTCTGGGTTGGGATGTGGGCGTTACTGCCCAAGCCCAACAATCGCGACCGATCGCCGACATATTTTCCGATGAGATTACGGACTTCTCGAAATACAAGCTCGCTAAAGCCTTTCTTCGTTGGGCCCGTGAACATGAAGCAGCCGATCTTACTAAAAACGAGCGGGATCAATGGTCCCGACTCATAGACACTATCAATCGAGCTCTTAAATAATCCTTTCCCTGCTAAGGTTCTCCATCTCCTCGCTGAACGCAAGGCCTTTCGTGATGGTGCTCCCAGTGTCTACAGCACGATAAAGGTTGTTATCGTGCTATGTCTCCGGATCGCCCGGTTTCGTCTTCTTGAACCCCCTTTCCCTCGCCACGGATGATTCCAGATCGGTCCTCGCCGTCAAGGGTTCGCTGCGCCGCTTCGCGCCCTGGACGGCTGCGGGCCGATCCGGGAGACGTGGCTGTTTACGAGGGAAAGGGGATGGATGGGCTTGGTTGTCTGGTTTTTCCGGGCCGTGCTTGCCGGGGCCGAAGGAAACCTTTCGGTCATACCAGCCGCCTGAGCCGTAGCGGAGGGAGCGGAGCTTCGCTTCGCCTTCCGGCGTGCTAGACTCCATTGGTTTGCCGGCAGGCCTTCCCTGACAGGAGTTCGTTCAGGAGCGAGCCGCACTTTGCCAAACCGATGCAAAACACAAGAAGCACAGCTTCTCTGCTTGGCCCTGTCAATCAGCATCGATCCGTCGCCGTCCTTGAGCAGTCGGAAGCAAAAGGGGCGGGCATCTTCAGGTTCAGTTACACATTGGAGCTTTTGAGCACTTCACCATATCAGGCACAGCGATGAGACTGTCCTGTCGTGGCTCAACCAGAAGGGTGGCGTCGGCAAGACCACGTTATCGATCCACGTGGCCAACGCGCTGTCCCACTTCGGGACCGTGCTGTTCGTCGACGCCGGCCTCCAGGGTCCGCGCTAGACTGGCAAGAGCAGCGCGCCGCGGACGGCGCCGGCCCCGTTATCGGCTTGGCCAAGCGCGCTTGTACCGAGAGATTCCTGTCATCGGGCGTCACTACGACTAGGGCGTCATCGACGGCGCAGATCTCGGAACTTCCATTCATCAACTAGCGCTCAGAATTCCGTCCAGATCGAAGAAGTGTGCGCCATCCAAACCAAGATACCGCTCTGGGTGACACGTCAGGATGAGCACCTGCAACCGTTGCCCGGTCTCTTCCAGTATCCGCATCACACGGGCAAGGCGCCCGGCATCTGTCGCAACCAGCACGTCGTCGAGGACTACGAGTTGGCGCTCGCCTTTGGCGAGCACGTCGGCCAACGCGAGACGTGTCGCGAGGTAGAGCTGCTCACGTTCGCCACCTGATATGTTTTCGATCGACACCGGAGCATCGGTAGCTTCTGGCATCACTTGCGTGGGTTCGAACGCCTCCCCAAGTTGAACGCGGCCCGGTCGACTACCAGCGATGCGCTGCAGCGTACGGGTTGCGGCGACTTCCACTGGAGCCGCCACTGCAGCGAGTGCTGCGTTTCGAGACTCTTCTACCGTTGTCCGCAGCAGGCGAATCGCAGCCAGCCGCAATTCCTCGCTGGTAATCTCGCGCTTCAGCCTGGCCAATTCTTCCTCCGCCTGAGCCAACGCTGAGTACGGACCCTGCGCGGCAGCGTGCATGAGCCGGCCCTCTTCGCTCTTTTCCTGTTCGAGCGCTTTGGTTGCCGCATCGTCGGCAGCCTGCAACTGTTTCTCTAGCGTGGTAACCGCGGCGCCTGGATCGTCGCCACACTCAGCGAGCTTGGCATTGATCTCTTCGAGACTGGCCCCCGCAGCCTCCCAGGTCAATAGGATCTCTCTTAACTTCTTCTCCCGCTCTCCCTCAGACTTGCCGTCGTTGGTCAGCTCAGCCAACCTCGCCGTTAGCGTTCGCGCGCTCTTATCGGCCGCTTCAATGCGCACTTGAACCATGCCCCGCTGTTGGCTCGCTGCGTTGAGAGCAGCCTGGGCAGCGTCACGAGTCGCTTCGGTCGCGTCCAAAGCAGCGAGAAAGACGCGCTTGTTCGTGTCCGCTTCGGCTCTGAGCGCCTCGGCGTCTGGAGCTACGTCGTGCCAGTCCGGATAATCCTCAATGATCCCTGAGATCATCACCGCGCGCGTAGTGCGTTCCATTTCGATCTGCTCAATCGTTTCCTCCGCCAGCAACGTGTCGATTTGCACTTGCGCGGCCGCGATCCGTTCGTCCAGGTGTATCGCCTTGTCCTGCAATGTGTCCAAGGCTTCGAGGTCCGCGGTCCCAAATGCCTCCGTCAGGGTCTCCAGCTTGTTCGCTGCCTTTTCTCGTTCGACACGGATCTCAGCGATCGACCCAGCCGGTCCTCTAGCGCGGAGGCGCGCAATCCCAGGCAAATCGACCACGACCTCGGGTGCCCCCTTCACTTGAGCGGGCACTCCGGCTGAGAGTGACCGCTCGCCAAGGCCTTCCCCCTCCACAACAAGCAGCACTCCGGCGTTCTCAGCAACAATCTCCAGGGTAATGAGCGCTGCCTCGAGCCGCACTTGGGCGTCGTCGTGAGCCTTCATGGCCTTGCGAATGGCGCGCAACATCCTTGCATTCGGCGCGACTAGACGATTGCGCTCGCGTTTGAAATGTGTATGGGTTCCCGACGCCTCGGCAAGTCGGCGCAAGCGATCATCAAGGTCCGACGCCCGGCACCGCTCGTCGAGATACCGGGCTGCATGCTCGGCGCGCTTCCGCGCTGCTTCATTTGCGTCACGTGTCTTGCGGACATCTTCGAGCGCCCTCTTCGCGCGAGCAGCTTCCACCTCTTGCTGCTCGACCTCGCGAACCCACGCCGGAAGCTCGGAGCGGAGACCAACGACAGTTTGCCGCACGTCACTCAGTTCCTTCACCACGGCCTCGATCGCTTCGATTCTCTGCTTAAGCTCGCCGTGCCGAGCCTCGGCCGCCTTCACCCGCTCCACCCGCTGTGCCCTATCGGAGAAAAGAGCCTTGTAGGTTTCAGCTCGCGCCCGTGCCTGGTGCAGGGATTTTGTCAGCGCTTCGGCGTCGCGCCTGGCTTGCGCTCGACGCGCGCGCAAATCCTCGACGCGGCGTGCTGCGTCCTCGAATACCCGCTGCTGTTCCGCTGCAGTACGCTGGGCCTCGATGGCGGCCGGCAAGCTCTCGTGCAGCCGCGCCAGTGCAGGCGCGTCCTTGCCTCGTTTGTACTGGCCTCCAGGAGTGAAAAACCGAAAATAAGCTGCGTCGATTCGCTCCTCAAGCGTCCCGCTGCCCGGACCCGACACTGGCACGTCAAGGGCCGTTCGAATGTCGGCCACAAGGTCTCCTGACAGCTTGCCAAAAGAGAGGTCTCCTTGCGGTGCCCACAAGACCTGTGTAAGCCCTCGATTGTCCGGCCGTGACAACCCGCGTCCCGGCGGGTTGCGCGTCAGAATCTCTCGAATCGTCTGGTCTGCTGCATCGCCCTCTGCCACGCGGACAAAGGTTTCATTCTCGCGGCGCTCTAACTCCACGGACGGATGGTCGAGGAAGCGCTTCACCACCCGATATTCCGCAGCACCGTGCGAAAACGCCACGGTCACGGTTGGTGCCAATGCACGTCCCCATGGGCGCAGGTTCTCCACATCACGACCAGTAACGCGATGCCCGTCGAGGAGGCCTAGCCGCATGGCTTCAAAGAGCGTCGACTTTCCAGCGGCGTTGGGCGCGTGCAGCACGTTCAAGCCCTCTGTGAACGGCCCAACCGAGACCGGGTTCGCGAAACACCGCCATCCCTGAACAACAATCGACCGAAGAATCACGCGCCACGCTCCGACGCCAACGCATACAACTCCAATAACGCCCGAGACGCAACTTCCGGCGATGCGCCTTCCGGCCGCGGGCTGGCGTATGCCGGATCCGCAAGCTCTCGCAACTTCGTCGCGGCCTCGCGCAGCGCGCCGAGCGGCAGACCGGCAATCCAGCTGTCATCACTTGGCGATGGCTGCAGGTGCGTCGAGTCAGTACGCGAAAAAAGAAATCGTGACGCAAGGATCTCTTCAATGCGCGCCAACTCGTCGCGATCCTGCGCCGAGAGCAAGCCCCCAACGCGTAGCTCTAACAGCGTGGCTGCCGGACTCTCCAATGCCTCAAGGCGTTCACGCAGGTTCGCGAGGTCCCCTGGCTGGCGCAGCTCTTCCTCGATCACCCGCCATGCCAGTCCACCCGTTCGAATCCGTGTGATAACCGGCGCGGCGCCCGGTTCGGCAATTTCCACGATCAATGCATTCCCGCTGTCCCGTTCGCCGAACTTCGTCGTCTCGTGCGTGCCTGAATACGCCATGCGCAGCGCGCCGTCTGGTGCCGCATACATCGCTGTCGAATGCCAGTGCCCGATGGCTAGATAGTCTAGGGCCGCACGCACCGCCGCATCGCGCGGGATCGGATAATCCGGTTCCTCCTGGCGCACCCCTTCAACCGTCCCGTGCGCCAGTCCGACGCGAATCCCGCGTGGCGCACCATCAGGAATCCACATCGTCGGATCCTTGTCAGAGTGCGGCTCTCGTGCCGGACACGGGAAGAGCGTACCGCCAGCCACGTCGATCGGAATTTCTTCGCGTAGCACGTGTACACTCTCACTCGATCGCCATGCCGGATGCTCCCACACCGACCCGGGCATGAACGAATCATGATTACCGGGAGTCACGTACACGAGTCCACCAAATCCCGCCAGGATGTCTACGACCTTTTGCACGAGCACGCGATCAACACCGTTGTCCTCGAATGTATCCCCGCAGACGACGACAAACTCCACCCCCGCTTCGCGTCCTGTCTCGATCACGCGCCGCGCCGCTTCCAACCTCGCCTCGCGCACCCGCACCCCTGCCGCGCCCACATGTGCGGCTCGCATACCGATTTGCCAATCTGCCGTGTGGAGGAACTTCATGACTTCCGTTGCGACGAAGAAATCGGGACGCGCGGAGAACGGGGATGTTCTAACGGCTGTTGAAAATTTGAAGCGGCTGCTCCCTGCTGGTCGTGATATACGGCCGGTGGAAAAACCTGGGGCCGAAGCTCCCAGGAAGGAGCCGCCATGAAAAACAGTCTCGCACAGTTCCTCGTCGTCGCCAATCGGAAAGCCCGGCGCCCCGGCACCTCCCATTAGGGTAGCGCCCAGAATCGTGCGAATTTATACGCTAAGCCTTTCGCTTCGCACGATTCTGGGCGCTACCCTCGGTTCCGCGTCAACAATATCGTCGTTTCGGGCGAGGGGTGCGCTATCCGGCGACCACCATCTCAATTGGTACGGACCGAACAGCCGCTACGACGCCGACGCCCCGCGTATTGCCTGCCGGGCGTCGAGGATGTCCTGAACGAGTTGCCGGACGTACTGCTCGTCGATGAACGGGGAGAGCATGAAGCTCTTCAAGCCGACGATCGGATCGCCGTAGTCTGTTTCCCGATAGCAGTCGGTCATCGAAATGTGGACCCCTTCGCCTCGCATTGCCCGGTCGTAGAGATGCCGAAACAGCCGCCGGTTGTAGTCGTTGTGGCGCAGCAACTCTTCACGGGCGCCGGGGTCGGTGCGCTCGCGCTCCTTGACGCTCCACGTATCGACCCCGTCGGGATAAGCACGAAACACCGTCACCGTCCCCACGCCGTCGTCGTTGAGCACCGTCGTCGAGTCGTGTCCTTCGAGATGCTCGCGCAGCGATTCGGCCATCTCCACGAGGTGTCCGAGGAGGACGCGGAGGCCGACCCGGCCGAAGAGGTGCAGGTTGGCGTACGCGGCGAGCACGCCGCCGCCGCCGCGCGACGTCTCCAGCGTGAACACGCCAGGGTGACGCTCGCCGGTCTGGAACAGATACGGCATCTCGTCCCGGCCTCGGACGAGGTGCTGCAGGTCGGCGCGGTCGCGGACCAGGAACAGGCTCGAGATGTACGGCGCGAAGCCGGTCTTGTGGAAGTCGATCCCGATCGAGTCGGCCCGGTGCAGCTTCGAGATGCGCCGCCCCGCCGCCGCGAGCGCCCGCACCGTGCGGGGACGGAACCCGAGCGAATTCCGTTCGAAGTCGTAGTCGTTGAACACTGACCACGCCCATCCGATGACCGCGTCGGCGTGAACGTGCGGCGTGTAGTCGAGGTCATAGTCGTCGACCAGCCGGTCGCGCACGTCGACGACCGCATCGAGATCGTCGACGCCGAACGCGTCGGTGGTCCCCATCGTTGCGATCAGCGCAACGATCCGCCGTCCCTGTCCGATCGCCGTGCGAGCGGCCACCTCGAGTCGGTCGACGCGGATGTCGTTCTGCAGGTGCGTCGGTATCTCGACGACATGCTTCTCCCCGAGGCCGAGCCAGCCGGCGACGTTCAATCGGCAGTAATGGCTCTGCGCCGACGCCAGGATCACCCCGTTGCCGCGGACGCCGTGGTCCATCGCATCGGGAAACGCCTTCTCGATGCCGAGCTTGGTGCCGTAGAGGGTGGTGCCGGTCCCGCCGAACGTGAAGACGCCGGCCGACCGCGCCGGGTCGTAGCCGACGAGCCGGGACGCCATCGCGGCCACCGAAGCTTCGGTCAGCGCGAGACCGTAGGATGTATCGTCAGCGACGAGGTTCGGATTGTAGATGGCCGTCAGCAGTGAGCCGATGATGCTCGGGATCGACGGCGGCGGGACGACGTTGATCTGCGTCCGCGGATGTCCCCAGATCGGCAGGCCCTCGAGCTTGCCGACTAGAAGACCCGCCACCTCTTCCACGCTGCGCCCCTCCTCAGCCAGCTCCATCTGCTCCGCCGACGCATAATCGAGCACCTGCGGCCGGCCGAGCAGCGGTACCTCGGACTTCATGGCGTCGACCTGGTCGAGCGCCCGCATGATCGAGTAGACGAAGTACGCGTCGTGCTTCCGGTCGGAGACCGGCGCGGGGAAGGCGTCCCGTATCCGGGTCAGCCGCTCGTGGTAGAGAGGATCGGTCACACGTTGATCGGCTCGGTCACGTGGCGCAACCTCGGTGGGCCAGATGGTTGACCGCCGCCAACCTTGTCCGGTTCCGCTGCCTTCGCGCCGCCCATCTCAATCCTTCCAAGGGTTGAAGAGGTCGGCGCCCGTCGCGGCGAAGTCGGACTCGTTGCGGGTGACGATTGCGAACCGATGCCGAAGGGCGGTCGCGGCGATCAAGCCGTCGATGGCGGGCACCGGTTTTTTCAGGCGGGCCATCAGCCGACCCCATTCGTCCGCGACGCCTGTATCGACCGGCAGAACACGGTCTTCAAACCAGGCGGGCAACTCCGTTTCAAGCCACGCGGCTATCCTCGCGCGGCGGCGACCGCCCCCGAGCTTCTCGATTCCCTTGCGGATTTCGCCCAAGGTCAAGACGCTAACGAACAACACCTCCGACGGCGCCGCGTCGAACCATGCGGATACGCGGGGCGAAGGCCTCGGCTTGAGCAGCTCGGAAAGCGCGCAGGTATCGATCAGAAAGCTCACAGTTCAATATCGCGAGGAGGCGACTGGTCACGCTCGATGTTCAGCCGGACCCCCGCCAGCGGTGAAGTCCGCAGAAATTCGCCCAATGAGGGCTTCGACCGCTTGAGGCGGTCGTAATCATCCGCCGAAAGAACGACGGCCGCTCGTCGTCCGCGGACGGTGATCGTCTGCGGACCGGTCGCGGCTGCACCGCGCATCAATTCACTGAAGCGCGCCTTGGCCTCCTGCAACTGCCAATTAGGCATGGCAAGCCTCCTCTAATTAGTAACTAGTCTGACTAGATTATTGCAAACCGAGTCCGGAAGCGCAAGAGTTGCTCTGGAACGCCGACGCGGGCAAGTGGAGATCTCAGCAAGCCGAGCATCTTATGAGCCGTCTTGCGGACAAATACGGCGGGGACCAGGCTGCAACGGATGTGTCGCGGGTGATGCGGTTGCCGGGCTTCCGCAATAAGAAAGCCGACCGCAGGGATGATATGGTTTCCTGGGCGGATCATGGCGGCGGGCCGGTGAAGGCAGAGGCCTTCCGAAACCTGCCAGAGACACGGAAAACACCCACAAGGGGGAGAGAGAGAAAACGTAGCCCACGGGGCGCGAACAGCCAGAGTGGGCGGGATTGGGCTTATGTCCGCGAGGCGCTACGGAACGGCGCGAAGCCGGACGCATTGATCGACGAGCTGGTTGAGCAGCGGCAAGATAAGCCTGATCCCCGCGACTACGCGACTCGAACCGTTACACGGGCCCGCAACTCCCAGCAGTTGCTCGCCTTTGAGCAAGCCTCGTAGCCGGTCGGTCTCACCAGTTCAATCCACTGATCTCGTGCCGCCAGCGTGGTCTCCAGGGCGTCTCAAAAAAGGTCCGTCTTGATCGACGTTAGTTGACTATACAATATTCTGGATACTATAGTCTTTAACACTCCGAAATAGACCCCATTTGACCTTTTCTTGGACGCCGCCTTGAAAACCGTCGCTTACCTCCGCGTCTCCACTCGTTCGCAGGACCTCGCCAACCAGAAGCTGGCAATCCTCGAGTTCAGCCAGAAACGCCGATTCCCGATCGACCAATTCATCGAGTCCCGCATCTCGTCGCGCCAGAGTCCGCTCGAGCGCCGCATCGACGAGATGTTGGGGACGCTCGAGCCCGGCGACCGGCTGCTGGTCAGCGAGTTGTCGCGGCTCGGCCGCAGCCTCTCTCAGGTGATCCAGATCGTGGAGACCCTGGTCCGGCGCAAGATCCGCTTCATCGCCATCAAGGAGGCCATCGAGTTCGACGGCCAGCAGGACCTGCCGACCAAGGTGATGATCGCCCTGTTCGGATTGTTTGCCGAGGTCGAGCGGGACCTGATCTCAGAACGGACCAAGGAAGGACTCGCCGCCGCCAAAGCCAAGGGGAAACTCCTCGGCCGGCCCAAGGGGGCCTTGGGAACATCCAGGCTCGACGGCAAGGAGCAAGACATCCGGGCGCTGTTGGGCAAGGATGTCTCCAAGGCCTCGATTGCCAAGATACTGGACGTCTCCCGCTCCGCCCTCTACCACTTCATCCAGACCCGCAAGATCGCTCCGGGCTGACCCCAAGGCTCGGACCGCCCTTATGTTGTATTTCAACACCAATGTGGGCGCTACCCTTAAACAGCGCCTCCCTTCAGATCGGCCCGCAGCGGTCCAGGGCGCGAAGCGGCGCAGCGGACCCTTGACGGCGCGGACCGATTTGGAATCATTCAGGGCGAGGGAAAGGGGGATTCAAGAAGAAGCCCTGAAGCAAGGCCCCGCACCAACCCCGGCAACCGGAAAGAGTATGTCCGTCGCAACGGCCCGTATACCTTAGTCATGAGTGCTGGTGGCCTTAACAAGCTGCCCTTCGGCAACATGCCGCGCCTGTTGCTGGCCTGGGTGTGCACCGAGGTGGTACGGACCCAAGGCCGTGTACTCATCCTGGGATCTTCGCTATCCGATTTCATGCGGAAGTTGGAGATTCACCCTCAAAGCGGCGGACGCAACGGAGTACGAACGCGGCTCCGCAATCAGATGAAGCGCCTCTTCGATTGCACCGTTAAACTGATCTACGAGGATGAGCGCGGCAAGGCCACCGTAAACTCGCTGATCGCCCGCCGCAAACGAACCACTAACGATCGAGTGGCCCTCCGGCCACTCCTACGCCGTGGTAGCGACGGCATTCCACGGTGGGGAAGTGCTCGGCACGGCGGCCACCGAGGACGAGGCGAGCTAGGCGGCCGCTAGTCTCCCCATTCCCGGCGCAAAAGCGCTTCGCTTATAGCCGCCGCAACGCTCTCCTGGGGCATCCTACAAGCCGCAATCTCCGAGAAGTTTCCACAGGTAGCTGTGATTCGGGACAGTTATCCACGGTCAAAGTGAATACCCAAACAAGTAGTAGGACAAGTAGTAGGAGCTGCTACTCCTGTGAATAAATCACTGAATCCGCCGACACGATGGCCTCAAATACTTCGACATCGGATGTCCCCTTGTTCAAGCAGAGTGCCCGGAATAGGTGATGGACCTGTGAGTCGGGTTCGTTGCGGGCCAGTTCCGATTCATGCACCAACGCCGTGCGCGAGTTGAAGAAGATCAAGATCGCCTGGCCGGATCTGAACTACTCGACGTCTCCGGGCTTGCTGATCCTCTTGCCCTCGGTACCCTGAGTTGCCTATGCCAATGACCTGCCCCCTGGGTATGGTCCAGTTGGAATGAGAGGGATCCGGGTTGGGGGCCAAAGATCCCGGGCTGTCCCCAGAGGGACATCGCCCTCGTAATCGGTCCTTCTTGGGCGGCGGGGCGGGTCCCGTCCCGCCGCGTACTTTCGGTTGCGAGGGCGATGGCCCGTTTCAACGCCGCCTCCTCGCACGCGCGCCCGGCAAACTCGCGGGGCGTCTGATATCCCAGCGAACTATGCGGCCGTTGCGTGTTGTAGTCCTCGCGCCAGGCCGCGATCTTGCCTTGGGCGTCCGCCAAGTTCGTGAACCAATGCGGGTTCAAACATTCCTCGCGGAGCCGTCCGTTGAAACTTTCGATGAAAGCATTCTGCACGGGTTTGCCGGGCTCGATGAAGTCCTGCCGCACCTTCGCTTCCAGCGCCCACGTCTCCACGGCCCGCGATTGAAACTCCGGTCCGTTGGGGCGAGGGGCACAAACTCCCCACGCTACCCCGTCTCTGCGGCTAGCCGCGGCCTGAGCCAGAGATAGAGCGCGCCGACTCCCAGCAGCAGCACGCCGGCAATCACCGGCGCGCGCCAATCGCCCGCCCCGGCACGCGCCAGGAACAGCGCAACACAGACCACGGCGCCGAGCGCAGGCAGCGCAAGGGGTAGCTCGAACGCGCCCTGGGGTTCACCGGGCCGCAGCTTCAGGATGACGAGTGCGCTGTTGACCACCGAAAACACCAAAAGCAGCAGTAATACCGTGGCCGAGGCCAATTGTGAGATGTCGCCCGACAAAATCAGAATCACGATCAGCCCGAAGATCAGCCCGATGGCCACATGGGGCGTGCGCCGCACCGGATGGATGATGGAGAGCGCGCGCGGCAGATGCCTGTCGCGGGCCATGCCGTATAAGAGGCGCGAGGCGGTGACGTAATTGATCAGCCCGGTATTGGCGACCGCGAAGATAGTAATAGCGATGAACACCCAGGCCGGGAGCCAGGGCGCGGCGCGCGTCATGACTTCGGCCAGCGGCGCATTGGCTTCGGCCAATTCCTGCCAGGGCACCACCGAGACGGCGGTGATTGCCACACTCATATAGATGATGACGGTCAGCACCAGCGCCATCACCAGACCCAACGGCAGGTCGCGCCGTGGATTTTTCAACTCTTCGGCAATGTTGATCGAATCCTCGAAGCCAAGGAAGGCGTAGAAGGTGAGCACGACGCCCTGCACCAGCAGCACCAGGGGAAGGCCGGCTTCGGTTTCCGAACCCATCGGGAATTCCAACAAATTCGCTGAACCCCAGAAGCGCAGGCCGACCGCGATCACAAGCAGCAATCCCCCCACTTCCACCAGCGTACAGGCGACATTGACCCATATCGATTCGCGGATGCCGCGATAGACGATCGCGCCGACGATGGCGAGATAGATGAACGCCAGCATGCCGGTGGGCAGGCCCTCAAGGCCGGGCAGGGCTTGCAGATTCTCGCCCACCACGCGTGCGCCGGCCGCAATCGAGGTGAAGCCCGAGCAGGCTAAAGTTAGACCGACGACATGGGTGAGCAGGCGCCGACGATAGGCGCGATGCGTGATATAGGCGGCGCCACCCGCGCGTGGATAGCGTGACCCGAGCGAGGCATACGATAGTCCCGTCAACCCTGCCGCTACCAGCGATAGCAAAAAGGCAAGCCAGATCGCCGAACCCATCTCGCCTGCGACTTGCCCAATCAGGCCGTAAATACCGGCGCCCAGCATACTGCCGGCCGCGTAGAGTGTCGTCTGCCATAGGCCGATGCTGCGCCGGAGCGTTGGTTCGCCGGCACTGGCCGGTTCGGATTCTCTGCTAGCCTGTTCCATAGATTCGAGGATTATATCCTTTGCTAGATTGTTGCAATGTCACGATTCTTAGCCAAATCGTCTCAGCCTTCGGAGAAACCGCCCCGTGACGCTTGAGTCAAGAACCCATCGACGTGACGTCAGAGGCTGAACCCTTAAGCCAGGATTTCCTTTTTGGCCGTCCTGGCACGAACAGGGTAGCCGATCCACGGGCCGCCATACAACGATTTTCGCACTACTTCCCCGTTTGGACTCCTCTCGCTGCTGCTCCGGCCGTCGAATGCTGCCCGATTCCGCTGTTTCAGCAAACGCAGTCTGCGGCAACCTCGACCGGCGCCTGCAGGCGCGCAACGCTGTACTCAGGGTAGCGCCCAGAATCGCGCGAATTTATACGCTAAGAGGTTTCGAGTCGGTGCTTGCTGGATCGGTGCAGGTATCGACCGGTACGAAGACGAGCTTGAGTTTCCAAGATGGACCAGTATTCACGCGAGTTCATCGCCGAGAAGGCCCGGCTGCGCCCCGAGGATCTCGGGCTCGTACGCACGGCACGACGATCTCACAACCAACTTGGCCTGGCGTACCAGATCGCCTTCATCCGGCTCACGAGGCGGGCGCCGGGCCAGCAACCTTTCGAGATCCTCGAGGACCTCGTGGGTTATGTGGCAACGGAGCTGAATGCGAATCCCCGAGATCTAGATCTCTCTTGCTTATACGGTTGTTTCAGCAAGCCCCAAGATGTAGGGTAGGGCGTGGCCCGGCCGCCGTTTCCGAAGAGTCTGCGTCAGTTTCAGGTGGAGTTCGCGACCGAGGAGGCTTGCCAGAAGTACCTGGCTGCTTGTCGTTGGCCCGACGGGTTCCTTTGTCCTCAGTGTGGGCATCGGCAGGCCTACATTCTCGAGCAGAAACTACGGTGGCAGTGCGCGGCGTGTCGACACCAGGTCTCGTTGACGTCGGGAACGGTGCTCCACAATACGAAGACCCCGCTGACGGTTTGGTTTTGGGCTGCGTACCTGATGACAACTGATAAACGAGGTGTGTCGGCGCTGCTACTGCAGCGTCAGCTCGGCCTGTCGCGCTACGAAACCGCCTGGATGATGTTGCACAAACTGCGACGGGCCATGGTGAACGCAGCTCGCGAGCCCTTGCACGGAGAAGTAGAGGTCGATGACACCTGGATTGGCGGCCCGCAAGCAGGTTTGCGAGGCAGCCGGCAACTGAAGGGGCGCCGTGCGGCCCTTGTGATGGTCGCTGTTGAGAAACGCGGGAAGCGCTCCGGGCGCGTTCGCATGTCCGTTATTCCAGACTTCAAGAAGGTGACGATCGACAGGTTTCTTACCCAGAACGTTGTTCCCGGCTCGACCATCTACACAGACGGTCTGAAGACCTTTACCGCCCTCGAAGAGGCCGGCTACAAACACGTCTCTCGTCCGCAACCTCACCGGACTGACTTGCGGAAAGGCGCCAAGTCGGTGGTGCCGCTAGCGGATCGTGCCATTGGCAACCTGCAGCAATGGCTGACCGGAACGTACCACGGCGTGAGCCGCGCTCAGCTTCAGGTTTACCTCGATGAGTTCGTGTTTCGACACAACCGCCGCAAGACCCCAATGGCAGCCTTCCAAACCCTCCTCGGTCTCGGAACTCAACACGCTCCTACGCCTTACGCCCACATCCGCCGCGCGCGTGACCTGGACAAGACGCGATGACCTCCACCCCAACATCTTGGGCCTTGCTGAAACAACCGTATAAGCAGGAGATCTCTATGCGCGGCGCCAGCCAACGCTCTCGGCCCATCTGGAGAGGGTCCGCGAGCACCTTGGCCTCACAGCCTTCAGCCAGCCGGCGCTTCGCACGCGGATCCGACGCGGGCTCCTCAAGGGAGAACAGCTACACGCCCTCGCCCGGTGCGTCCACTACGGCCGACTGGGCCGACTGGATCAGCGCGACTTCGAACGCCAAACCGGCGCGGCGAGCTGCCTGCTTCTCATCCTCGCAGCTATCATCTGTAGGCAGATTCGGGAGATCGATCGTGTTTTGAGCGAGGCGGGCTCGGATGCGGACGATCTCAACTTCGAGTTACTGTCCCATATCAGCCCGATCGGGTGGGACAACGTCCTCCTCTACGGCGAGTACCAGCTCAACCGCAGTCTCGTGCGAAGCGAAAGGCTTAGCGTATAAATTCGCACGATTCTGGGCGCTACCCTCAGTTGATCACCCGGTACTGCACCTTATCAAACTTGTGCCGTCGCGCTGCGTTGAACTTATGTGGCATTTAGACTACCCCCAGCGTTGAAAAACCAATGATAAGACATTCTTCGGGATGATCCATGCAACAAGGTCCATTGCGTATAGATCGAGACGACCCGGAGCGCGGAGAATGGTGCCGGATTCAGGTATTGTCGTTGCAGACAACGCACCCGTTGCGCACGGAGAGACGGTTATGAGCAAAAAGGAAAAGGCGAAGACCGGGCCTCGTGAAGAAGCCGGGAAGAAGTCGCGGCCCATGGACGCCTCGGAAGCTGTAGTTCGTCTCACGGTCGGACGAACCGGGCTGGCGTCGCTCCTGTTCGCAGTCCTTCGTCCGAAAGACGCCAGGGCTGCTGCCGTGAACCCGAATGCCCTGAGACTGACGCATGGGTCCCGATACACGAAAATCCCTCTCGGAGACATCGTGGCGGCCAAAGTCAAAACCGGGTGGTGCTGGTGCGGCATACGCTTTCGTCATGCCGCAGGGGAAGCGTTCGTGTCGGGGCTGTCGCGGGACGACGCCAGGGCGTTCGCCGAGGCGCTGGTGACCGCCAGAGTCCACTGGTGGCGCCGGGCGCTGGCGGCACGGATCGCGACGCTCCGTTCGGTACATGACCGCTTGGTGCAGTTCGCTAATCCGCCGAAGTACATGACGCGCAGCGTCTTCCGCGAACTGAGGCGCGACGCGGAGAAGGCGGCGGACCAATTCGCGGGCCGTTGGCCGAACACGCTGTCGAACGCCCCTGAAATCCGACCGCTGAGGACGATACTGGGCTTTCTGAAAGACTCCGATCGTCTGCGGACAAAAGCGAACAGTGCCTTTGTCGCAAACGAATTGACCCGGTTGCGGGAGTTCTTCGACCGGATTGAGGCGCGGCCGCTTACCGACGAGCAGCGCCGGGCGGTCGTCGTCGACGAGGACCGCAACCTGGTGGTCGCCGCGGCCGGGAGCGGCAAGACCTCGGTGATCGTCGCCAAGGCCGGCTGGCTTCTCCATAGAGGTTACCGGCGCCCGTCGGAACTGCTGCTCCTGGCGTTCGCGAAGGCCGCCCGGAACGAGATGGAAGTACGGGTCCGCGAGCGTCTCGGCGACGAAGCGGCGGCCGGCATGACAGTCAGGACGTTCCACAGCTTGGGCATGGCGATCATCGGTGAAGCCGAAGGCAGCCGCCCGGCATTGGCCAAGGCGGCTGAAGACGAAAAGGCGCTGATCGACCTGCTCAAGAGCATCGTTGCCGAACTGATTGCCGACCGGAAACTCTCGGTAAAGATACTGAGCTGGTTTCAGGAACAGTTCGCCCCCTACCGGAGTCAGCACGATTTCCGGAATTGGGGCGAATACTGGGACTATATCCGACGGTATGAGATCCGATCGCTGAAAGGCGAGAAGGTCCGGAGTTACGAGGAATGCGAGATCGCCAACTTCCTCTACCTTCACGGCGTGCACTACGAGTACGAACGCGTCTATGAGCACGATACAGCTACGCCGGAGAAGGGGCCGTACCAGCCGGATTTCTATCTGCCCGACGCCGGGATCTACATCGAGCACTTCGGGATCGACGCCGAGGGGAAGACCGCTCCGTTCGTCCCGCAGGAACAGTATCTCGAGTCGATGGCGTGGAAGCGCCGGACCCACGCCGAACACGGCACCATCCTGATCGAGACCTTCAGCCACGAGCATGCCGCCGGCAAATTGATCGAGAACCTGGCCGCGAAACTGCGCGACTCCGGCGTAAGTCTGTCCCCGATCCCCTCTTCCGAGGTCTTCGCCGTGCTCGAACGGCAGGGAAAGGTCGATCCATTCATGCGCCTGCTGGCGACCTTTCTCAAGCACTACAAGAGTGCCGGGCTGACTTTCCGGGAAGTCGCCCGACGGGCCGCCAACCTGCGAGACCGCGTGCGGGCCGAAGCCTTCCTTGCCGTGTTCGGGCCGGTCTTCGAGCGCTACCAGGGAACGCTCTCCCGATCGGGACAGATCGACTTCCACGACATGATCGACAGGGCGACGGACCATGTCGAAGCCGGGCGCTATCGCAGCCCGTTCGGCTACATCCTGGTCGACGAGTTCCAGGACATTTCGCCGGACCGGGCAAGGCTGTTGAAGTCGCTGCTGGAGAAGTCGCCGAGCGCCCAGCTGTTTGCCGTCGGCGATGACTGGCAGGCGATATACCGGTTCGCCGGCTCAGACATCGGCATCATGCGGGAGTTCGCAGAGCGTTTCGGCGACTACCAACGCATCGACCTGGAGACAACCTTCCGCTGCGCCGACCGCATCGCTTCCGTCGCCACCGAATTCGTCCTGCGCAACCCTGCGCAGATTCGCAAGACGGTCGGTTCGGTGCATCGGGCGGACGGACCGCGTGTCCATGTCGGCCTTCCCGGTGAGCAACGGCTTTCCTTGTTGAGTGAGGCACTCGACAGGATCGCCGAGGATGCCGCCAGGTTCGAAGGAAAATCGAGTGTGCTGTTGTTGGGCCGCTACAATCACACGCGGCCGCAGAACATACCCGCTCTGGCAAGGAAGCATCCCGGGCTCCAGATATCCTACAAGACCGTGCACCGGTCCAAGGGGCTCGAGGAGGATTACGTCGTGGTGCTCGGCCTGTGTTCCGGGAAGCACGGCTTTCCCTCAGAAATCGACGACGATCCACTGCTCGATCTGGTCCTCGCGGTGCCCGCAGGGTACCCGAATGCCGAGGAGCGGCGCCTGCTCTATGTCGCCATCACCCGCGCCAGACGCCGCGTCTTCCTGCTTGCCGAGGGCGGTCCGACTTCTCCCTTTGCCATGGAACTGATCGACGGGGGATACGACGTCACCGTCTTCGGCCGGTCGCCGGATGGCGACGTCCCCTGCCCGGTATGCATTAAGGGACGGCTCAAGCGACGCGAGAGCAAGCGGAACGGGGGCATCTTCTACGGCTGCTCGAACTGGCCCTATTGCGGGTACACGCAGCGACCATGCCCGGTTTGCGAAAAGGGATTGGCGGTCAAGGCAGACGGCGCCTTCCGCTGCCGCGACTGCGGTCTGTCCATCGAGAGTTGCCCCGACTGCGACGGCTGGCTGCAGACAAAGGTCAGTCAATACGGCAGCTTCCTGGGATGCTCGAATTATCCCGCATGTAAATACATCCGCAACAATACGCAAGAACAGCCACACGGCAGGACGTCGGCTCAGGTGGCCGATTTCGGGCAGCGAACGAGAAGGTAGAGTCCCGGGCGCCGCCAATCGTCGGCTAGGCTCTCGATGCCTCCTACAGCGTGTTGGCAGGCACAACCATGATGGACCACGCGCAAACATTCGTCCACCTGAAGCGGTCGAAGGTGGCTAAACGACTTGGAGGTTGCCATGGATGAGGACGAATTCAAGAGGATCCTGGGCGCGCCGACTGACGAGGATCTGGCCGCCGGCTTGACGCTAATACCTCAACGCATCAGGCAGGAGGTAGTCCCAACCGTAACCGTCGAGGCACTCTACGCTCCAACAGTCCGCTTAGACGCTGCCTCCCTTGCCGCGTCACAGGGGTCATCGTCTTACTCGAACGCCCATTCTCTCCATCCCTGGATCAGAGGAAAATACAAACCCAGACGGATCGGCCGCGGGTCGAGAGACCGCATGGTGCGCGCGTAGCCCTCCATCTGCTCGCGGTACCGTGTCTGCTCGTTGTCGAGAAACGCATCGCGGCCGCTGCCCTCATGCGTGCTGGTCTTGTAGTCGATGATCCAGCGCACGCCGTCATCCACGAAGGTTCGGTCCAGGACGAAACGTCGGACCTTCTGTTCAACGACGGTCGACAAGGCATATTCGCGCTGGTCGTCTTCATGCCCGGAAAGAATCCAGCGTGCCTGCTCGTCGGCCGTAGCGTTTCCAAGCGCAACGATGGCGCGGGAGAGAGCTTCGTCCAGCTTCTCGCCGTCCAGGCCTTCCGACCGGAGGGCGGCACGGAGAGTGTCTTCGCGCACGGCCAACCCGTCCCGCGCGTGCATCTGCTGCAACATGCGATGCACCACAATGCCGACCCGCCGCTGGAGTTCGCCGGCCCATTCGAAGACGGGCCGGTGGACTCCAACCTCCTCGGAATCCGCGCGGCTAGCGGCGTTCCAGGCGATATCTTCGGGTGGGGCGGGCGCCGTCCAGTCGAGGCTCAGCCTCCTCAAGGGAATGCCCGCAAGCTCCGCATCCTTTTGAAGCTGCGTGTCTTGCCCGCCTGACCCCCGGAGCGTCTCGACAAAATCCACCTTCACCACGTCCCAAATTTTACTCAACAGCACCCGTGGATCCGGTGCCTTGAACGCCCTCCCGTCTTGATCGAGCCGGGTGTGCCCCAGAAGATGCAGCCGCCGCCGGGCCCGCGTCGCGGCCACATACAGGAGGCGCGTGCTCTCCTGGTCGCTCTTGGTGGCATGGACCTTGCGCAGGTAGTCGTAGACGGGATCCTTGTCGCCCCCCACCTTATGGATCGGCGCAAGTAGAAGCCGCGGCTCCCCACTACTCATGTACTCCAGCCACATCAGCAGGCGCTGGTCGTCCGTTCGGGTCCGGCGACCGAGTCCGGGGAGGATCACCGTGTCGAACTCCAGGCCCTTGGCCTTGTGAACCGTCAGCAACTGCAACCCGGCCCCGGCTTCCACATCGGACGGAGCGAACAGACGCGCGATGTCGTCGGCAAACTTCCGTTCATCGCGGATGTCGAGACCGACCATGGATTGTTCGAGCAGATCGAGATAAGCAGCGGCGGCTTCCAGGTCGGTCCGGGTTTCCAGGCACGCCGGTCCCGCCATCGCGATCCACACGCCTTCCACCCACCGCCGCACTGCGAGTGTGCCCCGCCGGTCAATCGCGTCAGAGAGAACGGGCATCAAACGTTCGAGCCGTCCGATGCCATCGGGCGACAAACGGGTCCGCCACTCCCCGGACTTTAAAATATCCCAGACCGCCCGGTTGAAATCGCCGTCGACGAGCGCGTGGAGATCCGTCAGTATCAGGCCGCACCACGGCGCTCTCAGGAGCGAGAGCCAGGCGATCCGGTCCGCCGGATGCAACAGGGCCCGGGTGAGCGCGACGAGATCCCCGACGACGGGGCGCTCGACGAGCGTGTCGATCTCGACGGCGCTAAACCGCTCCCCGGCTCTCCGCAGGGCCGACACAATTCCGAAGAGGTGGGAACGGGATCGGACCAACACGGCAATCGTGCCGTCCGGATGCTGGGTCCGGGTCTCCCCGATGATCTTCAGAACCCGCTCCGCTTCTAGATCCAGATCGCTCGAAAGGAACGCATGCACGTGCACGGCGTACTCATCGGACTCCGTCCTGAACGGGACGGACGGCTCGTAGGTCACCGCGCCTGTGAACCGGTCCTCGACCGATGGAAACGCTGTGCCGAGCGTGCGGTTGACCCAGTCCACGACCCCCGCAGTGGAACGGAAGTTAACCGAAAGCGTGAGCGGGGTCAGCGCGACCGGACCGACGCCTTCGGTCCGGGCCCGCAGAAAGAGACCCACGTCCGCCTCACGAAAACCGTAAATCGACTGCATCGGGTCGCCGACGAGAAACAGCGTCCGCCCATCATCGGGCTGCCACTCCCCTACGAGCCGGGTCAGAAGCTCATACTGGCTCTGGGATGTGTCTTGAAACTCATCGACGAGCAAGTGCTGGATCCGGCAGTCGATGGCAAACGCCAAGTCCGTGGGCTCCGCATCTGTGCCCAGCGAGGTCCGTGCGCCGATCGCGATCTCGGTGAAGTCCACGCGGCCCTCCTGCTGAAAGACCGACCGGAGCTGACCGACCGCGACGGGAAGAAGCACCAGCAGCGCGCCCAGCATGTCCCACTGCGCGGCTTCGAACCGGGGGAGCGGGAGCGAGCGCACCGCGTGCAACCGCTCTACGAGCGCGTCGTCGAGCTCGATGGCATTGAGACGCTCTTTGGCGGTCCGGCCTCTGTCGCCGGCCGGAAACCCTTCGTTCTTGGTCAGACGCTGTCGCCGCGTGCCCTGCCCCGTCAGAAACAGTCCGGCCAGTCCCCGCCATTGCTCGAGCGAATCCACCGATGCCGCGGGAAACCCCTGCAGGCCCGCGCATGCCAGGACGTCGCCGGACTTGCCATCGCGGGAGAGGTTCCCGGCGGCAAACTGCGCCAGTTCGACCGTTTCGGTCTTGAAGCGTGCGGGGAAGATGGCTGCCAGCTCTCCGAGCGCGGCTTCGACGACTTCCCGAAGCGAATCCTCGAGCTCGTCGCGTAGACGTTCAACCACGGGGTTCCCCACGACGTGGCGCAACCACTGGTCGCGGCTGGCCAGCATCGTCGCGAGGAGCTTTTCGCCGGTCCCGAAGTTGTTGTCCAGATGCGACAGGAGTTTTGAGAGCGCCTCGGCAACCACATCCGGCGTCCGGGGAGAGTCCAGCATCTGGAGCGTTCCGGTTGCCGCCTGACGGTACAGATGGGCGGCATTGTCTTCGGGATGCGGGGGCGCACCCAGGCGCGAGACCCAGGGCATCTGCCGGACGAAGGTGGCGCACAATGAATCGATCGTCTGGATGCGAAGGCGACCCGGGTTCTCGATCAGGCGCCAATTGAACGTGTCGTTCCGCGCCAGCGCGGCCCGCGCCAGCTTCCAGGTGAAATGCTCGTGCGCGGTTTCGGGCATAGGCTCGGAAGCGTTCTGAAGGGCGCCAATCACCCGGTGGCGCATCTGGGCCGCCGCCTTCCGCGTGAAGGTGATCGCCACAATCGACTCGGGTTGATCAGATAGACTCAGCAACGTGAGGAAACGCTGGATCAGGAGCTCGGTCTTTCCCGAACCCGCCGGCGCCTGCACGATAAACGACTGTGAATGATCGAGCGCCCGCCTCCGTTGCTCCTGATCCTGAATGCGGTCAGGCATCCGTGTACTCCCCGCCAGCATCCCAGGCACGCTGAGCCTCGTTGATCCGACAAAGCGTCGGCAGCGCGCAGTACTGGCAGCTCTTGCGACGGTCCTTCGGGTCCACTGCGGCCCGACCTTCCCGGAAATCGTCCCCCAACTGATCGAGCACGTCCTGCCAGCCGTCAATCTTCTGGTCGATGGAAACCGCGTCCCGGGAAGGTTTGACGCCCGGAACCAAGCCTTCAGAATCCATCATCCCGCGGAATGCCACCTTCCCGGTCTTGAGCTGTCCGTAGAACACGCCGGCGACGGGAGCTTCGGCCGTGACGGCATAGATGGGAAGCTGAGGATCATTGGGCCGGGATCCGAACCAGTCCGAAGCACTGCATTCGCCGGTCTTGTAGTCAAGAACGACAGAGTCCCCGTTTTCGAGACGGTCCATACGATCGGCCCGGATGCTGAGATCAATCCCGCCCACCGTTACCCGCCGGCGGGCTTCCTGCTGGATCACGGTGAACGGCTGACGCTCCCGCTCGAGCTGTAACCACTCCGCAATCACACGCTCGAGCCGCTCCTGTTCGATTTCCCTGAATCGCTCCCGCCGCAGAGCCCGCCGCCGCCGCCCAAAAGCATACAGCTCGGCACCCACCGTCCTCCGCACGATATCGGCCAGTTGCTCGTCGCCCGTTGAAAGCAAGCCGGCATGCGAACCCAGCATATCCCAGATCCTCTGAAGCACCCGATGAATCAGAAGCCCGCGGTCCAGCGCGCTCAGCCCGGTTTCGGCTTCATCCAACTCCGTCGCCCCCAGGCGCAGTTCGGCAAACGCTTTGAACGGGCACATCGCCTGAAGCTTGAACAGCGACGTCCCGCCGCCGGCAGACGCCTCCGCCAACCCGGGCCCGTTGTGATCCTCCACAACCTCGCACCGGCGAGACTCCCGGCGAGCATGGACGTAACGATCGGAACCCAGGATACTCAGCTCTTCCGCCTCCACCTCCGTCAGCGTCTGGAAGAGCGGACTGACTCTCAGATCGGAATCGTCTTCACGTTGGGGATAGCTGACAACGACGCTAGCTGCGCTGGCCACGAGCCGCGCGGTCAGCGTGTGTGCAAATTCCAGTTCCCTCTCCGGCGAAGACCGCGGCAGATCGAACTTGCGCTGCAGCCGAAACGGCAGGAACGCGTCGGGGCTGGGAGGCGGCGGCCATGCCGCATCGTGCATCCCCATGATCCAGAGGCGGTCAAAAACCAGGCCGGAAGTCTCGAACAGGCCGAGGATCTGAACCGGTGCCGGGTCGGACTCGGGCTGGAACTGCCCGGTTGAGGCCAGGCGATACAACCTCCCGACGGCCGCCTCCAGCCCTATGCTGCCGAGGACACTGTCCAGTCCGGCAAAGTCCGAAAGGAGTTCATGCCATTTTTTGATCGTCTGGAACTGAACACTGTCGAGGGGTCCGGCACCCGGCCATCCCATGGCTTCGAGCAGACCTGAGAACGATGCCGCCCAGTCGCTGGGCATCTGGTGAGGCGTTAACTCCTGCCGGAATTTGCGCCAGGCAATCAGTTGCGACTGAAGCTCCGGACAGTGGTACGGGGCGTCGGCTCGCCCGGCCAAAGCAAGTACGTCCTGCAGTGAAACTTCCGGCTCTCTCAACGAACGTAGCGCGGCGTCCAGGAGAGCGCGGCTGGTCCACTCAGACGCCGCACCCTGAAGGAACGGAGATCGGAGAAGCCGGCCCAGCGTTTCCATCGGAATGCCATGAGGCCGGCTTTCGAGGACCAAAAATGCCGCGGCGATGATCGGGTACTCACCGAGCGGCAATCCCAGGGAAATATTGAACAGGCGGTGAGTATCCCGATCCGGCCGAAGATGGCTTGTGGGATGAAATGCTTCAGAAAAGATGCGCTCCACGCGGCCTCGGCACTGTTCGAGATTGGCTACCGCGATCCCTATTCGGAACTCCGGCGAGCTTGCCTCCGTGTCGGCCTCCAGAATCCGCCGCGCCCATTGGGCCGCGGCACGGATTTCCCGGTCAGTGTCGACCAGACCGATGCGGACAGCATTACCCGGAGCCTGCGAGACCACCCGTTGTTTGATTTCTGTTCCCCGAGAGGTCAGCGTATCGAACAGTCGCTTCTGGACCGGCGTCAGTTCCAGGAACCCGACGATCTCAACCTGCTCGGGAACCGGAATCGCCCCCTCTCCAATACGGTCCGCGATAAAGACCGGCAACTCCGCGTTGGACAACCACCCGTTCTCCCTCGACCGCCGCCGGAACTCCCGCGCCCACCGGTAAAACACCTTCGAGTCGGTGGAGTCGTTCCATTCCGGTGCATCCCATGGAAGGCCCCATTCGCAGAGCAGCCCCCACGCTCTCAGTGCGGCTGCGGCCGTTGCCGGAACTTCCAGTAGGGGGCTCTCCCCATCGGCACGGATGATGTCCTCCCAGATCGCCCGCTCTTCAGACGGCCGAAGCAACCGTAGGGTCCCGCCAACTTCCCCGGAATACACTGACCTATCCCAGAGTTCGGCAAGCCACGCCTGAAACGGAAGGATGTGTGCTGTCGGCCACGTCGAAAGACCGGCCGCCACCTGCTCCCGGGCGTATTCGCGCTGGAGCTCGCGGGACAGGCGCGTGGTTGCTGTGATGAGAGTCATATAAGGGAAGTTCAAGTCTCCAACGTGATTACACCAAAGGAGGCTCTTTTTCTTTGGGAAAAGACCCCTCTTGCGGGTGGAGAGGCTTGCCCCCTCTCAGAGGGGCGGTAGCTCCTCCCCCCTGCGGTCGGTTATGTTTCGGTTACCCTACTTTTAGGCTCTCGATGCTGCGGTCATCGATAATCTTAACGGCTGCACGGCGGTACATGCTCGGTTTTCTTACCAGCCAAATTCCAATGCTTGTCTGAAGCAGGATCCTAAAGACGGATCGAGCCGAGCGGTAAAAAAAGCCGCATGGAGTCGTCCTGCATAGGGGCAAAACCAAATCCCTCGTAGAACTGTTTTGCCGCACTATTTTTGGCGTCTACGATCACGGCGTGGATTGCCATAATGTCACTGGCACACATGGTTCGCTTGATTGCATCGACGAGAAGCATGCGACCCAAACCGTGCCTCCGTACTGACTGGTCGACAGCAAGTCGGCCGATAAGGGCGCAGGGAACCGGGTGCCGGGGTAGCTTTCGAGACAGCTCTTCGGGTAGAGAACTCAGGTCTATCGCCAGGGCGCTCAGCGTGTAGAAGCCAAGGACGGTATCGGAAGCCTCGGCAGTGCAGACAAACACCCTGGCGATACGGCGTCGAACATCCTGGCCAGCCTGCCGCGCAAGGTAGCGGTCCAATTCTGGAAGCCCACAAGAAAAAGCCGCTCGGTCATGTCTCTTCCCGAGCGGCTCTATAACGAGCGCGTCCAGGTCTGTCATCGCGAGGCAACGCGTCTTCCATGCTCATCCATGGCCGTGCGGAGCTTGTCGTTCGGAGTCGGCGGATTGACGATGACATCAAAGAAGCGCTTGGCATCACGCCGGTCGAGAGTCATCGTTTCGTGCTTCTGGATGGCCTTCTCAGCGTTTTCCAGGGCGCTGGACACAATGAAGCCGCTGACGGTTTTCCCTTCAAACGAAGCCGCTTGTTCGATCCGCCGCTTCGCCGTTTCGTTGAGCCGTAGATTTACCCGCTCGCTCTTGGCCACGTTCGCCTGAGCCATGATCGTGTCCTTCCTTTGTCGAGTTCTCAAGTGTACATCATTTTGGTGCTTTTATAAAGAATGTCGTCTTGCCAGATAATCGCACCCACCGCGGTCCACAATGGTTGCTTCGCATGCCGGCAATTCGATGGCTTAGCATGGTCGGGGGCGTCCGTGGCGTGGCGTCAGATGGAGGCGTTGGAAGGAATTGCGAAGCATTTTAAGAGCAATTGAAGGCTCCATCAGCGCCTGGAAGCGCCTCCCTGTGGGAGGCTGTCTGAGGCGCATGGGAGAATGAGAAGCCATGGCGCGCAAGCAAGGTGACTTGATTCCCGTCGGTGAAGCCTTGGCCGATCTGCCCGGCCCGGTCCAGGCACTCCGCAAAACCCCACCACCGGCGCGGCGAGGCTTCACCGTGGCCGATCAAGTGCACCAGCTTGTTTCGGCCAGCGAAGCGGACGCCGATCTCGGTTTCATGGCGCGGCTGCTGGCGCTGTGCTCATTGCCCCGCACCAATCCCGGCAACCGTAAAGAGTACAAGCGCGTCAATGGCCCCTACACGCTCTACGGCATTGTCACGTTAATCGTGTTGAGCCGCAAAGGCCGCATGGATTCCCTTTCAGGCGGCCGCACTCGCGGTTTCCCATACATTGAATGCGTCTTTCCGAAATCGTTTGAACGTGAGTCTATTGCATAAATGTCAACGTGAGCGAAACTACCGCGTCCAACCCCCAAGCTGTTGCGGTCGAGAGCTGCTCTCGCGTCACGTCGTCTGGCTCTGCGGTGGTGGTCCGCTTGGAGTCGACCCTGAACGCCACGGCGTTCTACGAACAGTTCGGCTTTCGTGAGGTGGGCCGATCAACTGCACGTCGCAATGACATGGACATTGCCGTGGTCATCATGGAAAGGCACGGTCAAGGTGCCGAAGCGGGTCGGCGAAAAAGGAAATCCAAACTAGAGTCGCTCTAGTCAACATACATCTCGATTGGATCCATGGCAGTTCAAGCTTTTATGTCCTACTCCCACGACTCGCCGACCCACAAACAATGGGTCATAACGTTGGCAGAGGCGCTCGTCAACATGGGCGTTGACGTCATTCTGGACGAGTGGTCCTTGATGGCTGGAGAAGACGTAGTTGCGTTCATGTGGACGGGCATCGCGACCGCTGACAAGGTCGTTCTCGTCTGCTCTGAACAGTACGTTAAGAAGGCGGACGGTCAGGTCGGAGGCGCGGGCTACGAGGGACTGATCGTAGGCGGTGAGATACTGCGCACGATCGACACAAAGAAGTTCATACCCGTTGTTCGCGCCAATGAGACGGTCAACAAGATGCCCGGCTCCTTGGGCCTCAGAAAGTACATCGATTTCAGCGACAACGCGCTCTATGATGACAAGCTCGACGAACTGGTTCGCGCCATACACGGTCGGCCAGCAGTTTCTAGACCAGCGCTCGGTGCAGTGCCTGTGTTTTCTGGCAAGGCCGCTCCGGACTCTTTATCGGCTCGTGTCGTCGAGCCGTCCGGCCTGACATCCGACGGCACACCCGTCCTCGGCGATCTTTGGTTCGCCGAGCACGAAACCGCTGCCCGAAAGGGGCTCGCAGATTTTCCCGGCGCGATGGAACTCAGGTTCGCACTCCACGAGCCGATCAATGAGTCGCAGATCGAGTTGCTCAAGGCGATACAGTCCGCGGAGATTCAGACATTCGGTTGGCCTATCGGAATAGTGCTCGACGCCGAAGAGTGGAAGCCGACACCGGTGGAAGATGGAATCGTTGCGGAAGTGGCCATAACCGAGAACGACGGGATTTCTGGTAGACCCTCCTACGACTACTGGGCCATCAGGAAGAACGGCGACTTCTTTCTGCTGCAGAGCCTCTTCGAAGACCAACGACGCGAGAAGGTGATGTTCGTAGACACGCGGGTGGTCCGTGTGACGGAGGCCCTGATGTTTTGCGCGCGGCTCTACAAGGCCCTCGGAGTGGCCGACGATGCGAAGGTTAGCATCGAGGTCGTCCATCGTGGACTGGCCGGGCGCGTGCTCTCGGTTGCCTCGAGCCGGCGGCACATACTGCCTGCCAAGTCAGCTTCGGACGTCGGTCGGGCTCAAGTCGTGGTGCCCCGTTAGCGATTTGGGACCGCACCTAACTGACTATGTGGTCCAGATTGTCGAGCCTCTGTTGATGCTTTTCGACTTCAGGCAGCTCAACCGGAAGGTCTATGAGGGCCTAGTGACCGACTTTGCAAATGGCCGCATCGGGTAGCTAGTCCAACCCAGAGCACATCATGAGCACCGGCCTTACCGTTCTCGTTCTTATCGGTTCGATCGCCACTATTGTGCTCGTGGCCATCGTACTGATCCGCCAATCCCGGGGCTTTGATACGGCCGCCAAGACGGTGCGCGACGAGCTCAAGGCCGGCCGCGAGGAAGCGCGTCAGGTGGCCACGCGCCTGCGCGAGGAACTTGTTGTGGGCTTGAAGGCCGGCCATGACCCGCTCGGCCGTTCTCTGGAGGGTATGGGCGCCCTCCAACAGGCTCAGCTCAGCGGCATGACCACACAGATCAAAGAGCTGACCGAGGCAAGTCAAAGCGGGATGCGCCAGGTGCGCGACCTGCTCGATACGCGCGTCAAGGAACTGCAGGAGGGCAACGAGAGAAAGCTCGACGAAATGCGTAAGACCGTCGATGAGAAGCTCCACGACACGCTTGAAAAGCGGCTTGGCGAATCCTTTAAGCTGGTCAGCGACCGGCTTGAATCCGTCCACAAAGGCCTCGGCGAAATGCAGACCCTGGCCACCGGCGTCGGTGATCTCAAGCGCGTGCTCACCAACGTCAAAGTTCGCGGCACCTGGGCGGAAGTGCAGCTGGGCACGATTCTTGAGCAAGTGCTCGCTCCAGGGCAATTTGAAAAGAATGTTCGCCCGGTGGCTGATTCGGCGGAGACAGTCGAATACGCGGTGCGCCTCCCTGGCCCTCAGGACGACCCGGCCGCCTGCGTTTGGCTGCCCATTGACTCAAAATTCCCGCAGGAAGATTACTTACGCTTGCAGGACGCAACTGAGAGGGCTGATGCGGACGCAACACTGCACGCGATAGAGGCACTTACGCGCACCGTCAAAGCCGCCGCGAAAACGATCCACGATAAGTACCTGAAGCCTCCGGATACAACGGATTTCGGGATCATGTTCCTGGCGACCGAAGGCCTCTACGGCGAAGTCCTGCGCCAGCCCGAGCTTGTTGATGAACTCCAACAGCGCTACCGCGTCGTGGTCGCGGGTCCCACGACGCTAGCCGCGATCCTCACCAGCCTGCGCATAGGCTTCCAGACCCTGGCCATCGAGCAGCGCGCTGCGCAGGCGTGGCGCATTCTCGGAGCCGTGCGGACTGAGTTCGACAAATTCGGCGGCGTCTTGGAGAAGGTCAAGCGCCAGCTCAACAGCGCCAGTCGCACGATCGAGGAGACGGGCGTGCGCAGCCGCGCGATGGAGCGCAAGCTGCGGTCCATCGAGCAAATGCCGGACGGCGAGGCGGCGCGGATTCTCGAACTCCCGGCGCTCAGCGAAGAGATCGAAACAGAGGAGACCGAAGCCGCCGCCGACCTCGAAGTGAGCGATAACGATGACGACGTGTAGTCAACGTGAACGATTTCGTTATGGCGAATCCTCCTCCAAGAAAGTGCAGCCTGCCCCCGCTAAGCGGGGAACCGAGGCCCACCATGATCTGTCGTGCGCGGCGCTGACGCACACGGAAGAGCTTCTCGACCGCCGCGCGGTCGAGGTGAGTGGATGTCATGGAACGCAGGGCGCCGAGGATTTCGTCAAGTCGATGAAACCAGGCGTGTTGGGAGGGCATGGGGGGACTCCTGCTCTACTACATGTTAGGGAGCGATCCGGCATTATGGCCTGCCGGGGAGCGGCGGGAGAGGGAGTTGATCGCGCATGATAAAGGATAATAGCCCTTTCGATGAGGTCAACTGCATTCTGAAATGGTATTCGGAATCTGGTGAACTCGAACAGGTTAAAAAGCATGTGGATTTTCTGCACGTATCCCCCGACTGCCGGTGGTGGCGTCCACGTGATGATTTGGGGTATGCCTGCCGCTTCGATGATGCGCTGAGCTTGGTCAACTGTGCTGTTGATTCGCTGCCGCGCCTGCACAGCCTCAGTGTTCTCTATCGGGCCGTCTACCATCCACGCCCAATCGGGGTGCTCACAGTTGTCAATATATCTGACGACATTATTGCGGAATTCTTGCAAGACCCGGAGCCGCCGTTTGTTTTCCCATAGGGGGATGTTCTTGTATGAATTCATAGTGGTCGGTCAACCTAGCACCGTCTCAACTGCGTAAGATGGCCCATCAAACTCGACACCGCTCCTATCACACACTCGGCGAAGAGCCGCGCCCAAGGGGGCTCCGTCTTCGTAGCCGAAAGACCTAGCGGCTGGGGCCATAGTCTCGCTCCGGCCCGCGCTGCCGTTCCCACCGCTGCTGCTGCCTCTTCCAGATCACGTTCACAACCCGCGCAACACTTCGGCTAAACCCGGCCAGGGTGCCGATCAGATCTAGCGGCCTATGACCCGGCCCTACAGTCGTCAACCCAGCAGATCGAGAACTCCTTCGGGGTCGTAGTGGCGGATGAACAGGCAGAACAAAAATAGAAGCACCATGAACCTCTAGCAGATGAGACGAGCAGTAGGAGCGCTACGAGCGGGTCCCGGCGTCCGCCGGCCCAGATCAGCGAGTGCGCACGTCTAATCCGCGCCTCGAGTTCGATTGCCGGCACGGGTTTGATGTCCGTGTCACCCCCCGCGACAACTAGGGTGTACTGCGGCGCGTCTCCGTACTGCTTGGGCAAAGCCTCGCGCGCCCCGATCTGGTTCTTGACGCGTTCGCCGGGTGGATATCCAGCGATGTCCAAGATGACGCTCTTGCGTCCCTGGTCGACGAGTGCAAGTTGCACAAACGAGCGGTTTCGCAACGACCCGACACCGAACTGGTTTTCAAGGGCTTGGGGGTTGCGAAACGGTATTGCAGGAGAGATTCAATTGGCGATAGTTTTTTGCAACGCCGTCCGCGAGGCGGTCATCCAGGCGCTGCGCCGGGAAGGGACGCCGCACCACCACAACCCCGCCCCGGATGGAAAGCGCAACTGAGGTAATATCTAAGGGCCATGAAGAACCAAGAAGGTTATCGCCACTTGCGCGTGGACTGGGTGGGCGAGTCCTCGAGCGAGTCGATCACGCTGTGCGGCGTGGAGGGTGAAGACATCGGGACTGGACAGGCACTGTGCCCCGACTGCGCCCAGGTCGCCGATGCTCTTCACGTTTGTGGGTTGGGACCGGAGAGCCTAAGAGAGTTATTTGACACGCTCCGGGTGATCGGCCCTTCCGAGGTGAAAGCGAAGATGGAGGCGCTTCGAGGTCTGGGGGTGCGGATGGATATGCAGGAGCGCTCGCAACTCAACTAACAGAGTGTCCCCACGGGCGTCGGCGCAAGCCCGTCTGGGGCTTGCTCTACTGGCCCTTCCCCCTCGCTCTTGAATCCCCTTTCCCTCGTCGCGGATGATTCCAGATCGGTCCTCGCCGTCAAGGGTTCGCTGCGCCGCTTCGCGTCCTGGACGGCTGCGGGCCGATCTGGAGAGACGCGCTGTTTACGAGGGAAAGAGGGTGGATGGTCCTGGTTGTCGGGTTGCTTCGGGCCGTGTGGACGGGCCGAAAGGGAACCTTTCGGTCATACCAGACGCCTTGAGCCGTAGCCGAGGGGCGCTGTCACCCGCAAGGGCTGTAGCGTAGGAGGCGCGTCAGCGGCTTGACTCATCCCTTGGCGGAGGCTATCCGGGGTTTTGATTCTGGTTTTGGGTTGGGTTTTGTTGTCGGTCCGCTTGCCTGTTCCGCTGCGGTATGGTGTAAGTCTCTTGTTGTCATTTCTTTACCTATAAGGAAGGTCTTTGTTTTGCCTTTTGTGGGGGGACGTTAGCCCCCCCCCCGCTTCCGGTGGTTTCTCTTTTTGTTTTCAGCGAGTTATCCACAGGCTCGTCGCTCCTACTACTTGTTCTTTAGCTACTTGTTCTGGCGTTGGTGCATGAATCGGTGTAAGCGAGCACGCTAGCGGCGGGGGTGGGGTCCAGTCCATCATAGAGATCGGGGGGGGTAACGTCATGGTCGCAGCGAAGTCGAGCCGAGTCAACCGCCAGTACAAGAAGAAGTACAGAATCCGGAACTGGAGGGAGTACGAGCGTGGCCTCAGGAGCCGCGGCGACGTCACGATCTGGCTGAGCGAGGATGCAATTGCCGCGTGGGTACCACCGAAGAACGGTCTTCGCGGAGGCCAGCGGCGGTACTCGAACCTCGCGGTCCGGACCGCGTTGACGCTGCGGGTCGTCTTCAGCCTGCCGCTCCGCCAGACCGAGGGGTTCCTGGACTCGCTGCTCCGCTTGATGGGCCTCAACCTCAAGGCCCCGGACCACACCACCCTCTCGCGCCGGAACCAAATCGTTGCGGTGCCGCCCCTGACCCGATCCTACGACGGCCCGATCGACTTGATCGTCGATTCCACAGGGCTAAAGATTCTGGGTTGCGGCGAATGGAACGCGCACAAGCACAAGGCATCAAAGAAACGCCGGGATTGGCGGAAGCTGCACATCGGGGTGGATGCCGAGGGGTTCATTGTGGCGGCCGAACTCACAGCGAGCAGCCGGGACGACGCCTCCACACTCCCTGCTCTTCTCGACACAATCGAGGTTCCCATCCGGCGTTTCACCGCAGACGGAGCCTACGACCACAGGTCAGTCTACGATCAACTCAGCGCGGCCGGTACAGAGAACGTCGTGATTGTGATCCCCCCTCGTCGCTCTGCGGTGTCGGCGGGGCCAACGGACGGCCCCTGGGCGCAGCGTGACACGGCTCTTGAGAGGATTCGCCAGGTCGGGCGACGAGAGTGGCAGAAGGAGTCGGGCTACCGACAGCAGGCGCGCGTTGAGAACAGCTTCTTCCGATACAAGTCCGTGTTCGGAGGCGGATTGAAGGCGAGGCACGGCAAAGCACAAAGGAGAGAAGTTGCGATCGGGTGTCACATCCTCAACCGGATGGCCGAGCTGGGTAGGCCGAAATCCTGCGCTGTGGTGTCCTGAACGAGAAGTTGGAAAAGCGCCCCCACTCGCGCCGCAGTTGAATCATGCAACAGCGCCCCAAAACTCTACAAGCTGACGGCATCGACCAGCTTTGGCAGGCCGACATCACGTACGTGCGCATGCGCCGCTCGTTCGTCTACCTGGCGGTCGTGATGGATTCCTACTCGCGGCGGGTGGTGGGCTGGGAATTGGGCCCTTCACTCGAAGCGATCTTGGCGCTGAAGGCGTTGCGCCAAGCGATCCAGTTACGGCGGCCCCAGCCGGGGCTGGTGCATCATTCCGATCAAAGGGGTCCAATATGTCTCGCGGGCATACGTCGGGCTGCTGGAACAATGTGGCGCGATCTCGATGAGCCGGCGTGGAAATCCTTACGACAACGCGCGCGTAGAGAGTTTTATGAAGACGCTCAAGAGCGAGGAGGTGAACCTACAGACGTACCAATCGATGGACGAAGCAAGGGCTTCGATCGCGGATTTCATCGACGCATCTTCTAACGTTTCCAAATCATCTTGAAAATGTTTCAGAAGCCATGGTATAAGGTCCGCTAAGGTATCGTGAGCACAGACGCGAAGACGTCGATGCCGTACCAGAGATTGGCGATCCGGAGATTCTCATTTGCGGCGTGCTGATTGTTGTCGTGGTTGGCAATGGGCAGGATCAGTCCGGGCTTCCCAAGATCTTCGGTGAAGAGGTAGAGCGGCAGGGTGCCGCCGAGGGTGGGGACGCGTAACGCCGGTTTGTCGAGAACGCGGTCGACGGCGGAAAGAATTTCCTGGGCGCGCGGATTGTCCATGGGCGTGCGAGCAGCTGGCGTTCCGCGACCAGCGGTTACCTTGGCAATCTTGGCGCAACGCCGGCGGGTTTCCGCATCCGGATCCTCGCGGACGATACAGTAGCCCTGCTGGCGGATGTGCTCTTCGACGAGCCCTCGCATGTGAGCCGGATCGTTGCCCTTCACCAAACGAATCCCCAAGGCGGCCGTTGCCGTGGGAGGGATGATGTTGCGGGCGCCGGTGCCGACATCGGCGCTCGCCAAACCTCGGACGGTGAGCGAAGGCAGCGTCAGCCGCTCGGCCAGCAGCCCGCCGTCCGCCTCGGTAACCGCCAGCCCAAGCTCCCGCCGCAGCTCTTCGTCGTACACGGGTAAAGTCTTCAGAGCCGCCCGCTCCACCTCGCCCAGAGGCTCGACGGTATCGTAGAAACCCTCGATTAGCACGCGGCCGTCGTCGTCCTTCATGGTCGCCAGCAAGCGCACGAGCAGGGTTCCGGGCACGGGCGCCCAATTGCCGTAATGGCCGCTGTGCAGCGGCCGGTTCGCACCGTAAACTGTCACCTCGATGCCGGTGACGCCGCGCACCCCGAACACCACCTGGGGGCGGCGGCTCTGGTGAACGGGTCCGTCGCAGAAGAGCCACAAGTCGACGTCTTCCACCCGATCGCGATGCTGCGAGAGGTATTCGCGCAGGTGCGGCGAGCCGCTTTCCTCCTCGCCGTCGAAGAGGAACTTGACGTTGGAGGTCGGCTGGACGCCAGCTTCGCGGAAGGCGTCGAGCAGGGCCAGCAGAACCAGCAGCGGCGCTTTGTCGTCGCCGGCGGAACGGCCGTAGATCCGCCACTCCGGATTGACGGCCTCGCCTGCTTTCGGGAATGGGATGAGCCTTCCGCCCTCGTCGTGGCGCGCGCTGTAGAGCGCCGGCTTCCAGGGGTCTCCGGTTACCCAGCGCTCCGGCACCGTGGGCTGGCCGTCGTAGTGGACGTAGATGCCCAGCGTGCGCTTGGCGTTGGGGACGAGGATTTCACCATAGACCAGCGGCGCAGCCCCAGACAGCTCCAGCAGGCGCATCTTGACGCCGCGGTGGGCTGAACTGTTCCACGAGATAGTCGGCGTTCTTTTTCAGGTTTAGGGACGTCCAGGGTGCGATTGGGGATGGCCAGCAGTTCGGCGAAGCGCGTCAGCAGCTTGGCTTCGTGTTCCTGGCGGTAGGCGCGAGCGGCCTGCCACGGTTCAGCGGCGGTGGCGGAACCGGCCGACAGCATGAGAACGATCAAAAGACTTCGAAGCGACCGCATGGCCTTTAGGAAGGATTCCCGATTTGACCTTCCTCGCTCCGCCATTATAGGCGCTGCGTCCGTTCCGGAGCAACGATTCTGGTCTCCCTGTCGCTGCCGAGTGATAATGTCCTAAACGTGCCAAGTAGAAAATGTCCTATTGACAAGGTCAGCCTGGAGGGGTGAGCAAGCAAGGACAACTACTAATGACACAACGAGAGCGCGACCGGCTGGTGGCGCTGCGCAAAGCAGACAAAAAACTCATCACGCAAAAGCAGGCCGCCCAGCAGACGGGCCTCAGCGAACGGCATCTGAGGCGGCTGCTGGCGAAGCTTCGCAGCGAAGGCGACCAGGCCGTGGTCCATGCCGCGCGGGGCCGCGCGTCCAACCGCAAGCTCAGCGCCAAGGCGGAAAAACAAGCCGTGGCAATCCTCTCCCAACCCGTCTACGCCGGCTTTGGCCCGACTCTGGCGGCGGAGTATCTCGAGCAGCGCCACGGCGTCCAAGTCGGCCGCGAAACGCTGCGCCGTTGGATGGCCGCCGCGGGCCTGTGGAAGCCCCGCCGCCGCAAGTCAGGACGCCCGCATCCGTGGCGGCCCCGCCGCAGTTGCCGCGGCGAGCTGGTGCAATGGGACACCTCCGAGCACGACTGGCTGGAGGGACGCGGGGAGAAGCTGTACCTGATCGGCATGATCGACGACGCCAGCAGCGAGTTGCTGGCGCGCTTCGTCCGGCACGACTCGGGCGAAGAGAATCGCCGTTTGCTGAAGACGTATCTGGAACAAAACGGCCGACCCGTAGCCTTCTACACCGACCGCGCCAGCCTGTTTGTCAACACGCCCAAAAACAGCGCCGGCGAGGATCCCAAGCTCTTGCCTCCCACACAGATCGGGCGGGCGCTCCAGGAGCTGGACATCGAATCGATCACGGCCTATTCGCCGCAGGCCAAAGGCCGCGTCGAGCGCAGCTTTGGCACCGCCCAGGACCGCCTGGTGAAGGGTCTGCGGGTGGCCGGGGCCACGACGATCGAACAGGCCAACGCCTACCTGGAAAGCGAGTTTCTGCCCTGGTGGAACGCCACGTTGCGGGTGCAGCCGGCTCACCCCGACGAGGCGCATCGCGAGCTAGGTCCCGAGCACGATCTGGACTCGGCGCTGAGCCACGTCGAGACGCGGCAGGTCGCCAACGACTACACGATTCGCTTCCGGGGAAAGAGCTATCAAATCGACCGCAAGGCGATTGTGCCGGGTCTGCGAAACAGCCGAGTGCGGGTGGAGAGACGCCTGGACGGCGTCCTGGCCGCGCGCTGCGGCAAGCACGAACTGGCGCTGAAGCGCTGCGGCGCGCAGCCCCAATCGGAGCGCCCGCAGCCCAAGAGCGCCCAGGCGGAACCCGCTGCGGCAGCAGCCGAGAAGGCTGGCGGCAAAGCTGCCGGCAAGCGAAGCAGCGACTGGATGAAGGACTTCGATCTGAAAGACAGCCCGCCTGTGTGGCAAGCGGCGCAGGCATCCGGCGCTCGGCGAGACGATACGCAGGACTAGGAGTCGCTGCCAAACCAAGACTCTATGCGGAGCGCCCATCGGGCCGATGCGCTGAGTTGGCAGTCGCTGCCAAACCAAGACGCTATGGGGAGCGCCGGGCAAACGGCGCCCGGCGATCGTCGCGTTGGCGAAGCCCAAGGCCTCCGCTCCGAAGCTTCACCAAAACAATCTCTGTCACGAACAGAAAACCCTCTGACCGGGAGGCCAGAGGGTCGTCTGCTTCAGCCGATTGCTTGGGAGCCAGCTCCATCGCTTCGGCCTTGGGCATCAAGAGCAGGCGCGACCCTGCCCTCAACGCCAACCACTCTACCATCGCCTCTCCAGCCACCTGCCCCAAAGCGGACATTTCTACTTGGCAGCGATTAGGACATTTCTACTTGGCGTTGACACGATTCTGGTCTCCCCGCGTCCCCCCCGCCGTCACACGAACAAAAGACCTGGGCATTTGCCGCACCGAAGTAGACTGAAAGGTTTGTAGCGCTTCTCGTAGGGTGGGTTAGGAACGCCTCACGGGCGGTCGCGCTAGTGTCGGCCGAACCGGGCGTAAGTGCCTAATTTTCTCAGGTCCGCCGGACAAGCGCCCGTGCACTTTCCGGCTCTCCGGCCCGACGAGCGACCAGTCAGGCAAGGTCCACTATGCCATCGAGATCCTCGACCACCGAATCTATATGCAGATCGTCGGAGCCACAGTCCAGCTCAAGGCTAGGCGGGTCGATCTGCGTCATTCCCCCACCCCGCTTCCACCATGGACCAGACTTGGACATTCCCCCGGCGGCTTCATCTAGCTGCTCGTCGCTCAGCTCGCTGGTGACTTCCTGCAGTTCCTCGGCGGTAAACGAAAAGCCCGCCTCTGATCCGATCTCGACGACCTTAGCGAGACTGTCTTCGGTTTTGTTCTCTTAGCCGAAATAACCTGCTCGCGCAGCTGTTCGTCATTATCGACTTGCTTTACAAAAACCTTTGCTGCTTCAATGGACATGACTCTACCTCATAGTCAGAAACCGGCGCTGCGGCGCCATTCAAACGGCAGATGCATTAGCAGTCAACGTTCCAGGTAAAACTATACACCCAACAGCCTCTTGCATCAATAAATGTTTCACCTGAATTATGCACAGATTCGGCGTAGCCATCGTCGATGGAGTTGTGGCGATAGCGGCACTCGTGTCAACTCAGTGATTTCGCAAGTCGTCTTTTCTGCTGTTTCCCTCCCCGTTTGAGCCGCCTCCTGATCCCGGCAGGGCAAAAGCGGGCTGGCAAGCGGCGTGTTCCCAGTACCTTGCGGCGAGTGCATGAAATTTTATGCATGGAGTGCCCCTCAGCTCAGCGCACCCTCCACCACCGGCGCCAAGCTCGATCCCGGCGGCCCCATCGCCCGCAGCCGTCGCATCAGCCGTTCAAACAGGCCCTTTTCCTGATAATGATCGCTGTAGCTGACACCCGTTCTGCCGGCGTGCCGCCAGATCTTGGCCGCCACGAACAGAAAACGCAGCCGCGCCGTCGCCAGGGTGGTGTGCCGCAGCGTCTCCACGCTGGCCTGGGCTTCGCGGTTGAACAGCAGCAGCCAGCAGTTGAGATTGTAGGCCAGCATGGCCAACTGAAAGTGATTGCGGTTCATGTCAAAGCGGCGCGAGGGATGGGCCGCCAGCCCGGCGTCGTTGTTGGCCTCCTTGATCAGGTTCTCGGCTCCGGCGCGCTGATTGTAAAACCACACCACCGCCGCGATCGGCTCGGCCAGATTGGTGACAAACACGCGGTAGGTGTAAGCGCTGGTGGCGAACAACTGGTATTGCTCGGCCGCGCCGGCCTTGGGCTCGTTTTCGTAACGCAGTGCCAGGAAACGGCAGGCCCGCGCCCAGCCTTGCGGTTGGTAGAGGAATTCGCATTCCGCGTCCGCGTCGGAGCGGGGGGAGGGTTTCCATTCTGCTTGCTGCAAGCGCTCGACCAGGCGCCGCGTTTTGCGCGCCACGATGACGAACTGACAAGCCGCCTTTTCATAGGCCTCCACCGCCTCCCAGCAATAAAAGCCGGAATCGGCCCGCGCCAGGATTTTCTTCACGCCGCCCGGCAAAGTCCGGAAAGCGCTTTCGAGGTGGGCGGCGATCTGTCGGCCCGTGGGCCGGTCGCCGTTGCGCAACCCGCCCATCAGGTATTCGCGCGTCTCGGCCAGGAAGGTCAGTATCGGCTGGTAGCTGCGCTTGCCCTTGTTCTTGGGGTTGTAGCTCTTGCGCCCGCCCATCTGGCGGCCGTAGAGGGTATGCACGGTGGTGTCGGTGTCCAGCGTCACCGTCTCCAACTTCACGTGGGCCGCGGCCCAGACTCGTTCCCGCAGCTGGTGCTGAATGGAAAGGATCTGCTTCGCCACGTTGAGGTGCAGCGAGGCCAGAAAGCGCCACAGCGTGGACTGCGGCGGCAGACGCGTCACTTGCAAGATGCCGGTCAGGATGGGGTCGCGAGCGATGAAGCGGAGTTGGTTGAGCCGCGCAAAGCCGACATAGAGGCCGAGCACGAGGGCCAGCACGAACTGGTAGGGGCTCATGGCTCGGGTGATCCGTTTGGTCGTGAGGGTTTCTTCCAGCAGCGCTTGGAAGCCGAGTTTTTCGAGCAGGGTGGCGACGGGCAGCAAGCCGCCGTAGGGAGTCAGATTCTTGCCACGGAAGTGATAGGGCGTGGCAGCCCCGATTTTATTGGGCCGCGGGGCCCTCGCGCCGGGGCCTTGTTTGACGGGCCTTCGGGAGCTATGCTGTTTTCGTTTGGTAACCATTTGGGTGACCTCCTTGGGGTTGACTGGCGAAGCTGAAATCTTTGCCAGCCTACCTTTTTACCCCATGTTTTCGGGGGTCCCCAAATGGTTCCTGGCGGCTCAGCCCTCACCAGGTGCACCGGCAGTGCATAATTCAGGTTTCAGGAAACACGCCGAACGTTCCTGTCTATGATGTTGGCGACTGTCTAGCAGGTGCATAACGACAAGCCGTCCTCGGGCCGGTGCTTTCTAGCTTCGTATCCTCGGCGCTGTAAACGACGCCCATGCCGCCCCGGCCCAAAGTGCCGGTAATCTTGTAGTGGCTGATGGTCTGGCCGATCATCGAATGCTCTGACCTGAGGGAATTGTACCGCCGTGAAGATTGCTAATGATAACAAGCCTTCACACCACCTATCCGTCCAGAACCTCGCTAGCCGCCTGATTCGACTCGGTTTTCAACCTGCTCGACAGGCGGTTGCGGAGATTCCGGCATCGGATTGCTCAATGAGAAAGTATTTCTCGGTATCTATCCGGCGGACGATACCATAGCAGCTGACGCCGAACGCTCGCGTCAGATCACAGATGTTGGACTCGTGATGATAGGGCGACTAGTGGCACAGAATCAGCAGGCTACCGCCCTCGTTGACGAAACGCTTCAAGAAGCGCATCTGATACTCGCGATTTCAGCGTGGTAAGGGAGCGGAAGGACGATGATCGCGGGGCGGCGAGCAACAGGGTCTCGACCTCGCGTAAGGAGAGGAGCTTGCCGACCGAACAACCAAAACTGAGTAGCCAAAGGAGATGAGAGCCATGTCTGAGAAAGCGAAGCAAGGGAAAACAAAAAGCCCTATGCCAAACGACCACGAGCATAACGCATCTGAACTTGAGGGCCAACAACTCGACACAGTATCGGGAGGGGGTGTTGAATGGGCTTTTTCGTATAGCGACGACAGGCTCATCAGGGACGCCACGCTTACCGATACCGACGAGAGTTTGACGGACACCGACAAGCTGAAGAAATAGGTTCTCTGCAATGAAGGTCCGCCTGAGAGTTTCGGTTTCGCGAGGCGACGCTTTTGTTGCCGCGAGGTAGGCAGTTTGTGCTCAACGTCAGCCAATCCTACGGGAGACGCGCAAGCACAAGGCCCTGCAGTGGGACCGATCACCAGGTGCTGATCGTCGATGATTTCTGCCCGCCGCCGGTCAGATCCAACGTTGCGGGCAACCGAGGCGAACTTTACCTCGGGGCATGGCTCCTGAATCCTCCCTTGTCGGCTAGTGTTTACCCAACCGCTCCGCTCCTTGCGAATCAGCTAGGGACCGAGTCGCTCCCGATGCGTCTAGCTGCAGCCGTGAGTATGCAGCGCTTTTCAAACGCCCCGTCGGCAGACGGCGGGCATACGCTGGCCCAAACTTATGGCACCAGGATCAAATCGCTTCGTAGGATACGGTGACGCCGCGCTCCGCGAGAAGATCCTCGACATCGCGAAGCTCAGAGTGAACGATCGTACAGCCAAACGGCATGGCTGATGATTTCTTGTGGAAGGCGGTGGCGACGATACAGCGATTCCATGAGCCGATTGTCGCCGACCGCTGTTTACTTGGCGAAGCCTCGGAGAATGTTTAGGATGTCAGAGGTTCCTGCACATTCTGTCGTCGTACGTGTCATATGAGGTATGGGTTCCGCGATTCGTGGTCAGCCACGGCGGATTTCTCCTTCAGGCAGTTTCTGGACTGTGACCGTCGTTGACGGCCCCCGCTGTCGCGCACCAATCTCCAACGCGGTGAAGTCCGTCAGCACGTCGTTGCTGTGATGCCCCTTGTCGGCCACGACTTCTTGCAGCCCCCGCAGTGTCTGTTGCTCGTTCGCCTGCCGGTCTGGGGCGCCTGCGGCGACGGAGGATGGCTCCAACGAATTGATTTTAAGGTACATAAAGGACGTTATGTACCCTTTAGCGTAGCAGCCGGGGGGAGGCTGTCAAGAGGGGATATCCACAGACCAAAAACCCCGACGGTTATCGCCCTCAGCAGACGGGACGGGGCGATTTCAAGATCCGTGGGCTTGATCGGACTCAGCGCTTGTGAATATACAGCCGGTGGACAAGCGTGCCCAACCCGCGTACACTTGCGCTACGCCCGGCACTTGTAACATTGTTGATTCAAAAGGCGGTGAGGCGTACTCTAGTGTTTGGAAGAGCAATTGCACACCAAACCGCACGTTGCAGCATGAAGCCACAGGAGGAATGAACTATGTCTGACGAAATCGAGATCAAGAAGCAGGAGGACGAGTCGGAACTCACCGAGGACCAACTTGATGAGACCGCTGGCGGCGTGCAAGTCGAAGCGTCGGGGGACACCATTGTCGAATATGGCACTATCGTCATGGAGTTTAAAGCCGAACCGAAATCAAAAGATTGGATAAAACGCCTTAAGGATCAGTATGATGGATAGTCTGCTGGCCAGAAGCCCAATGGATCTGATTAACAGCTGGCCCCGCAAGGCCGGCTAAAGGTGGAAGATGAAGCAAGCAAAAGACCGCCCCTGGTGGCGGTCTACTCCGTGTAAGTGATTGAATTGACGTAACATAACGTCCTTTATGTTACCCCAATTGTACAGCAGTCTCAGAAGGTGTCAAGGGCTGGGGGTTGCCCCTGATCAGACTCGATCTTCAAGGGGTCAGCTCACGAAACGGAAAAAATCGTACGCTAAGCCCTTGGTGTGATTCAAGCCTGTTCGCCGATTCGGCTCAGGGGCCCAGAAGAGGCGTTAGGTCGTGGGGTTGAGCTATCGGGCAATTGGGGCTCCTGACCCTTGAAATGGAACTAACCTCTTTAGTTAGAGGGTGGTACGAGCAAACTGCGCTGATCGCTGGTGGTAACGCGATTAATCAACAGCTATCCCGCGAAGGAACGCTATGTAGTTCATCTCGGGAGACTTAGTCCTGCTCGCGGTCGCGGAACTCTTCGTACCAGTTTTGGGTGATGCGGATGCTGGGCTTCGGAGGCTCACCTTCGGGCTCGATGGGCTCGACCATCAAGAAGCGACCGTCCGCCGAGACATCGTAGTTCAGCGGACCAAAACCTGGCCTTTCGAACAATCGGTCCTGGATTAGTCGCTCGACTGCACGCACTCGAAAGGCAGGCCTCGTGATTGCGGTCACCGACCACTACCGCGTCCAAATGTCGAGCTTCGGTAGAGCGGCTCGAAGCGCGGCGATCTGCTCTTCCGTCACCCCTGCGCCTCTGAGGTCGAGCGTCTCCAGACTGGTGAGGCCCTCAAGCGGCGTCAGGTCCGTCACCTTCGCCGTGTTGAGGGGCACGTCCACCGCCCGCGGTGCTGAGTATAGCGCACTGAGCCACTTGGCACCTACCTGGGAGGAAGTGGCGGGCAGGACGCTGGAATCGACATTGCCGCAGACGCTTTGGGTAATGTCTACGTCGTTGGTCGAACTGACTGGACCGACCTGCCGACGGCGAACCCTTTGCAGCCGTCAAACGCCGGAGGGGATGCAGACATATTCATGGCCAAACTGAATCCTAGCGGCTCGGCACTCGTTTACTCTACGTACCTCGGCGGTGGGGGTTTGGACAATGGGTTTCCCGTGGCCGTCGACACATCAGGAAATCCCTACTTAACTGGAAGAACTCCATGCCGGATACCAGCGGAAGACGTTGCCGGTGAGGCTGCCGATGAAAATGTTCCTTTGAGGCGTGACGTGGATCCAGTGCCCCGGGCTTTCCATGGCGCCGAGGATCTCGCCGGTCTTGATGTCGATCTTCATGATGCGGCCGGCCAGTGTGTCGTAGGTGATGTTCTCGATGTTGTCGCGGTGTGTGATGATCCACATTTCGTCCTCGGGCGTGATGAAAATGTTTTGAGTCGCGCCGAGGTGCGTCCACATCTTGAGGAGCTTGCCGTTGGGATCAAAGATCTGAATGCGGTTGTTCTCGCGATCGCTCACGTAGACCGTGCCTTTGGAATCCACCGCCACCGAGTGAACGATGTTGAACTCGCTTGGGCCGGTGCCGTGCTTGCCCCAAGCCTTGATGTATTTACCGTCGCGTGAAAACTTAACCACGCGGGCGTTGCCGTAACCATCGGCGATATAGAAGGACCCGTCGCGCGCGAAGGCGATGTCGGCCGGGCGGTAGAAGTGCTTGTCATCTTCACCGGATTCGCCCTTGACGCCGAGGGTGAGCAAAAGCTGGCCCTCGTTGGTGAACTTCATGACCTGGTGGTCGCCGTTGTCGGTAATCCAGACGTTATTGTCCCGGTCAACGCGCAGTCCGTGCTCGTTGCCAAACTCTAATTCGCGACCCCACGAACGCTCGTATTTGCCGTCGTCGTCGAAGACAACGATCGGGTCGGCCACATCACCCCGCTGGAAGACGTAGACTCGTCCCGTGGGGTCGGCCGCCACGGCGGAGACGCGTCCGAAGTACCAGCCCTTAGGCATGGTGTTCTCGGGCTCGAAGCCAAAGCGGATCTTGACACGGTATTTGAGTAGTCCGCCTTCGTGCGGATACCAGCCCTTTTGATCGGCCCAGAGCAGGGCGCCGAGGCACGTCATCAAAACCAGGATTTTTTTCGTCACGGTAGGTCTCCTTATGCGAAAGTTGCTCCGTTCTCCCTTGGCGGCTGAGTTGTCAGGCTGTTCCTTGATCGGCTCGGGCGTCCGCCCACTGGCAGTCGGGGTGCATGATCCTATAGACAATAGCGCCACTGCGGGTGATTTGTCCATGGGCGGGGGGGGCGCGACCACTACGAGGATCTTGAGGCCGGTGATGGTGTTCTTCCAATAGTGTCCAAAATGAAGCGCTGCCGCTGCCGGGTATCGATGACGCGAGCCACGGGCGGCGGCGGTTCACGCACCGACGGCGCAAGTCGGAGGATGGCTGAAGAAGGTCGTACTGGGTTATTACCGCTACCACGCGGTTCCGGGCAACTCCGATCGGCTGGCGTTGTTCCAACACCGGCTGCGCGTACTGTGGAGAAACATCCTGTTTCGTCGCAGTCAGAAGGGGCGCAAGTCCTGGAAGAAGCTGAACCGACTGTTGGACCGCTGGATTCCGTTCCCTCGCGTTCTGCACCCTTACCCGATGGAACGTTTCTGCGCTACTCATCCGAGGTAGGAGCCGTGTGCGTTAGGAGCGCACGCACGGATCTGTACGGGGGGTGCCGGGTGACCGGCATCCCTACCGCGATCAGTTATCGGCCCGCAGGCGCTATCTAGTTCGTTTCGTGGGACTTAGTCCTGCTGGCGGTCGCGGAATTCGGCGAACCAGTTTTGGACCACGCGGGCCTGCCGGGTGGCCACTCGGAGATCGAGGATAGAGCCCGAATTAGGAGCGAGTGTCCCCCGTTCAAAAGCGCCGGTTTTGTAGGGGCCGACCACCGTGTCCAGTCTATTTCCTAATGGACACGCGAAGTCTTCTAGGACTGTCTCGAAAAGGGTTATGACGAAGGCGACGGTCGGGCGCAAGGGAGTCTTACTGTAAACGTGGCACCTTTCCCCGGCTCGCTAATCACATGGATGGAACCGCCGTGCTCCTGAATGATCCGATAAACGGTCGCCAAGCCGAGTCCCAAGCCGGTTCCCACCCCCTTGGTGGTAAAGCCAGGGTCGAAGATCCGGTCGAGATCCTCGGCTCGGATGCCCCTGCCCGTGTCAGAAAACTCGAGCACAGCCGACTTGCCTTTCTGATAGGTTGTGATCGTGATGGTTCCTTCCCCATCGATGGCCTGAATCGCATTCACGAGGAGGTTCATGAAGGCTTGATTCAATTGACCGGGCGCGCACTCTATCTCAGGTACAGAGCCGTAATTCCGGCGCACGTGGATTCGCCTTCCAAGCTCGTGATGAAGAAGGGTGAGTGTGCTGTCGATGCCTACGTGAAGGTCGGCCCTCTGGACGCTGGCTTCATCAAGACGAGCGAAGTTGTGCAGTGAGGTCACAATGGTGACAATTCGCTCGACAGCACGCTTCGTCATGGTGCTGGTGTCGTCGAGTGATTTCAGCGCCTGTGTAAGACTCCCGTCCATAACGCCGGCTTCCGTCGCCGCCCAGTGGCTCACCCACTCGCGAATCAACTCCACGGCGCGCTGGGCGACGTCAGCGTTTGACTGTATCGATCCGAGCGGCGTGTTGATCTCGTGTGCGACACCCGCCACCAGACTGCCCAACGAAGCCATCTTTTCGGACTGGATAAGCCGGGCTTGCGTCTCCCGCAACTGCTGCAACGCCTCCACATGTTTTGTTACACCTGAATTATGCACTGCCGGTGCACCTGGTGAGGGCTGAGCCGCCAGGAACCATTTGGGGACCCCCGAAAACATGGGGTAAAAAGGTAGGCTGGCAAAGATTTCAGCTTCGCCAGTCAACCCCAAGGAGGTCACCCAAATGGTTACCAAACGAAAACAGCATAGCTCCCGAAGGCCCGTCAAACAAGGCCCCGGCGCGAGGGCCCCGCGGCCCAATAAAATCGGGGCTGCCACGCCCTATCACTTCCGTGGCAAGAATCTGACTCCCTACGGCGGCTTGCTGCCCGTCGCCACCCTGCTCGAAAAACTCGGCTTCCAAGCGCTGCTGGAAGAAACCCTCACGACCAAACGGATCACCCGAGCCATGAGCCCCTACCAGTTCGTGCTGGCCCTCGTGCTCGGCCTCTATGTCGGCTTTGCGCGGCTCAACCAACTCCGCTTCATCGCTCGCGACCCCATCCTGACCGGCATCTTGCAAGTGACGCGTCTGCCGCCGCAGTCCACGCTGTGGCGCTTTCTGGCCTCGCTGCACCTCAACGTGGCGAAGCAGATCCTTTCCATTCAGCGCCAGCTGCGGGAACGAGTCTGGGCCGCGGCCCACGTGAAGTTGGAGACGGTGACGCTGGACACCGACACCACCGTGCATACCCTCTACGGCCGCCAGATGGGCGGGCGCAAGAGCTACAACCCCAAGAACAAGGGCAAGCGCAGCTACCAGCCGATACTGACCTTCCTGGCCGAGACGCGCGAATACCTGATGGGCGGGTTGCGCAACGGCGACCGGCCCACGGGCCGACAGATCGCCGCCCACCTCGAGAGCGCTTTCCGGACTTTGCCGGGCGGCGTGAAGAAAATCCTGGCGCGGGCCGATTCCGGCTTTTATTGCTGGGAGGCGGTGGAGGCCTATGAAAAGGCGGCTTGTCAGTTCGTCATCGTGGCGCGCAAAACGCGGCGCCTGGTCGAGCGCTTGCAGCAAGCAGAATGGAAACCCTCCCCCCGCTCCGACGCGGACGCGGAATGCGAATTCCTCTACCAACCGCAAGGCTGGGCGCGGGCCGGCCGTTTCCTGGCGCTGCGTTACGAAAACGAGCCCAAGGCCGGCGCGGCCGAGCAATACCAGTTGTTCGCCACCAGCGCTTACACCTACCGCGTGTTTGTCACCAATCTGGCCGAGCCGATCGCGGCGGTGGTGTGGTTTTACAATCAGCGCGCCGGAGCCGAGAACCTGATCAAGGAGGCCAACAACGACGCCGGGCTGGCGGCCCATCCCTCGCGCCGCTTTGACATGAACCGCAATCACTTTCAGTTGGCCATGCTGGCCTACAATCTCAACTGCTGGCTGCTGCTGTTCAACCGCGAAGCCCAGGCCAGCGTGGAGACGCTGCGGCACACCACCCTGGCGACGGCGCGGCTGCGTTTTCTGTTCGTGGCGGCCAAGATCTGGCGGCACGCCGGCAGAACGGGTGTCAGCTACAGCGATCATTATCAGGAAAAGGGCCTGTTTGAACGGCTGATGCGACGGCTGCGGGCGATGGGGCCGCCGGGATCGAGCTTGGCGCCGGTGGTGGAGGGTGCGCTGAGCTGAGGGGCACTCCATGCATAAAATTTCATGCACTCGCCGCAACGTACTGGGAACACGCCGCTTGCCAGCCCGCTTTTGCCCTGCCGGGATCAGGAGGTGGCTCAAACGGGGAGGGAAACAGCAGAAAAGACGACTTGCGAAATCACTGAGTTGACACGAGTGCCGCTATCGCCACAACTCCATCGACGATGGCTACGCCGAATCTGTGCATAATTCAGGTGGAAGGCGACATTGCTGTAGGTGGGTATCCGGTTGACTCAGGTAGCCCCAAGATGTAGTATGCCTGCAGATGGAAGATTACCCTCAGAACCTGACAGAGTTCGAGTCCCGTTTTAGCAGTGAGGAGGCCTGCCGGGAGTATCTGTTCCGGCTGCGCTGGCCGGACGGTTTCCGCTGTCCGGGTTGCGGTTGTGGAAAGTCGTGGCCTTTGCGAAAAGTGCTGCTGCAGTGCGCTGCGTGTGGGCGCCAAACCTCGGTGACCGCCGGGACCATCTTTCAGGACACGCGCAGCCCTTTGCCGTTGTGGTTTCGTGCGATGTGGTGGGTCACCACCCAAAAAACCGGAGCCAGCGCTTTGGGACTTGAAAGAGTGTTGGGGCTCAACAGGTACGAAACGGCTTGGACCTGGCTGCACAAAATGCGGCGCGCGATGGTGCGGCCGGGACGGGATTTGCTGGCCGGGACGGTGGAAGTCGATGAAAGCTACTGGGGCGGGCTCGAAGAGGGCCTGCGGGGCCGAAACCTGCAAAACAAAGCATTGATCGCAGTAGCCGCTCAAGAGGATGGGCGGGGTATCGGCCGGATTCGCATGAAGAGAATCGAGGATGCCTCGGGCGAGAGCCTGTTGCCTTTCGTGGAGGAGTGCATCGAGCCGGGCAGCGTGGTGCATACCGACGGCTGGCCCGGTTACTCCGGGTTGAAAAAGGAAGGCTACGTCCATCAGGTCACAGTTGTCAGCAGGCAGGAGCAGTCCAAGTCGGAATTGATGCCCCGCGTCCACCGCGTGATGTCACTGCTCAAGCGCTGGCTGCTGGGCACCCATCAGGGCGCCGTGAGCCACAAACATCTGGACTACTACCTGGACGAGTTCACCTTCCGTTTCAACCGCCGCAAATCCAAAAGCCGCGGCAAACTCTTCTATCGGCTCGTCCAGCAGGCGGTAGCCGTGGATCCCGCGACTTACAAGATGATTGTTCACCCGGTTACAGAACCCAAGAAAATCCCCAAACCACAAGATATTGGGGCTACCTGAGTCAACCGGATACCCATCTAGGGGAAAATGCCGTCCTTCATTTCAGCCTCAAACTTCTGGCCCGCTATAGAGGATGCAGCTACCGAACGCTGCCAGCCAACACCGGGGAAAAGCGGCATGAAGTACAAGGGAACGTTTTGTTCCCGCTTCAACTTGGACAAAACGATAGTCGAGCGCGGGCGCCGGACTGGCCACATACGCGGACGCCAGGCCCTGGGCATACTTCACGGTGACGCTGCCGACGCTTTCGGTGCCAAAACCCCATTGGTTGACATCATTCGTCGCGCTGGTGGTTGCGCGCGTCACCCCGGCCGAGGTTCCGTCTAGTTTCAATGCCGCCACCGATAGCCGCCGCGTCGGTATAGTTCTGTAGTTCGCTCTTGGCGACGAACGTACGTCCCAGGTCAAAGGCGAGCCCTAGAACTCCCACCATGGCGAAAGCGCCAACTGCGGCGAGAATGAGGACTACGCCGCGCTTGTTTCGTTGCGGCGGCTGCCCGCCGGCCGCCGCTGTGTCGGCGACCCAGATGATTCGTCTTGCCGGTGAATGGTTTTCGTACTTACGGAAATATTCTCGAATCGCATGGTTGCCTCACTCCCCTTCGAGGGGTTCCAGTTGGCGGTATTTGCGTGGCTCGCCGACGTTACGAAACGAGGGCTCTCTTAACGTTTCGTCACAGATTCGGTAAACCTTATGAGATTCGCGGATTTATTTTCAGGCGACGGCGGCTTGTCGCGACCAGGGAGAGTCGCCGACGGTGGTGCTGAGTTCGTGCTTACGGTGGGGATGATCGGTTAGGCGCTGACCCGTCAATGACCGGTCAATTGCGCTCCGGGATCTGAAACGTCCGATTGGTGAAGAGCAGTTTTCCTCCGCTTTCTAGCAGGGGGAACAACTTCTGGTTGCCCCCAATTTTTCGAATCGCGCCCGTTGGTCCACGAACGTCGCTAAGTAGTGCCTCTTTTCGCTCTGCCAGCGGGCGGCGAATCCGCGTCATCGATGAACACGGCTGGAGCTCCGGGCTCGTTCGAGCCGTACTCGAGGTTGTTTTTGCGGCCATTGAGCAGCAGCCCGTCACGATTCGCGTAGAAAAAGATCGAAGAGAACGAATAGTATTCGTCATCAGCAATGAACGTGCCTGGTGGCGCGCGAAGCAGGGTTTCCGCTAATTGCCTGGAAGAAAAGTAGGGTCGAACGCTACAAGGGCGACGCGTGCGGCCTGGAAGAACAACACCATCATCAGCACCATCGAGCCGAAACGATAGAGTTCGCGCCGGCTGCCAACATCCGATTGCGCCTACCAGAAGGGCCACACCTGCGAGAACCAGCGGCATACGCAGGTAGCGAATGAGGACAAGGTCAAGTCCTGCATGTGTCCCAGCGAGAGGGTGTAGGAATCCGGGTTCTGTGTCAGTGCGGTCGAGATGTCACCGGGAGTTTCAACGTTTCGCACGCCGAAGAGCAGCGCCACGACAGCAAGGAATGCGGTTCCGGCCATGAGGGAGACGGCTCGCGCTCCTCGCCGCACCCAGCTTCCTCCTTCCGCGACAGCCGATCCGATCAGCAGCGCAAACGCCGGATAGCAGTGCATCGTATAGTATTCCTGACTGGTCGAAAAAGAAAGAATACGAGGACGAACGCCGCCCAGCACAGCGCAAGCATGCGTATTCTCCCGGGCCTGTCGGTGGGTTTGTAGCTCAACCGGGCCGCAGCTGGAAAGAACGCGCTCCACGGGAACATCCATAGGAACTGGGACAACCAAAACTGCCCGAGCGGAACCGTGTTGTAGTCGCTGGGAAACGTGCACCCAGATATCGCAGCAGATGCTCGTTGATGAAGTACCGCCAAAAAAAGCCGCGATACTGCCCCGGACCGCTAACCATGGTGAAATCGCAGTACGGAGGATTCCGCAGAACAGCCAACAGGTGCCAGGGCGCGGCGATCAACAAGAAAGCGCCCGATGCCCAGAGCCAGTGCAACCGCTTCCACGCACGGCGCGAGAAAAGTTGCCGCGTTACCAGCAGGTAGAGCATACCCGCCCCGGCCGGAATCGCCAACACGATCATCCCCTTGAGGAGCACGCCGAGCCCCAGGGAGCCCCCCAATACGAGTGCCCATCGACGCCGCTGAGGCTCGTCCTCTTCGAGAGCCCGCACGAGTCCCCAAAGCGCGGCAGTCACGGCCAGGGTCAGCGCAACGTCCGGGATGCGGAGCGGGTGAACAGGAACAACCCAACGCAGCTTGCCAAACTCAGCCCAGCGTAGAGCCCGGCGCGTGCGGAAACGCCCAGCGTCCGAACCGTGCCGTGACCCAGCACAGGGCGATCGCCGCCAGCGCCAACGGAATCCTCGAAGCCCAATCGGATACTCCGAAAACCGCGTAGGAGGCGGCCATGAGCCAGTAGTTGAGCGGCGCCTTATCTACGTAGAGAACCCCATTGAGGCGTCCGGTGACCCAGTCGCCCGACGTCAACATATTGCGCGCAATGGTGGCGTTCACCGAGTCGACATCATCCATCAGCCCCGGTGGACTCACGGCGCAACCCAAGAAGATAACGGCCGCCACAGCGATGACGAGGATTTCTGCTATCCGTACCGGGCGGGAATCAAACTCAGCTTCTTTGACCGAGAGACGTAGGCGAGGGCTTGCGGCATATTCCTAGCAGTGAAGCAGACCTGTCAAGACCGATCATCCAACGCGGGGGCCGCGAGCTGGTGGGCGGGCCGAAGTTCTTCCCAGAGCTGGCGCAGTTCTTCGATCTCCAACTGCTGGCGCTCTGCGCCGGGTTACTTCGAGCGCCCCCAAAGCCTCGCGGTCAAAGGCGCTAGACAAGTTGTTCCGAAGCATCTTTCGCGGCTGGCGAAAACACAACTGGAGAAAATGAAGAAAGTCGGCGTCGGGCGGGAGACCGGTTCGCATCTTGAGTTGAACAAGCGCCGAAGTAACCTTAGGCGGCGGCTGAAAAGCCTCTGGCGGAACGTTGAACAACACCTTCGGGTCGGAGTAAAGCTGGCATAGCACGCTCAAATAGGCGTAGTCCCGTGTTCCATTGACGGCTACGATGCGAGCGGCTACTTCTTTTTGGACAAGCAGCAGCGCGGCCGACACCTGTTCGTGAACGTCAAAGATTCGGCGGACGATGGGTGAGGTGATGTAGTAAGGAAGATTACCGGTTACTTCAACTGCTTGGCCCGATCTTGACGCGATCAGCTCTCCAAGATCGACGTCGAGAATGTCTCCCTGAATCACGTCGATCGCGTTAGACTCACGGAACTTATGCTTGAGATGATCGACGAGCTGATCGTCGATTTCCACCGCCAATACGCGGGCGCCCTTGACAGTAGCCGTTCGGTCAAGTCGCCTCGGCCCGGGCCGATCTCGACGACCCATTCGCCCGGTTGAACCGCTAGACTTGACGCGATGCGGTCGAGCACCCCGCGATCTCGCAAGAAGTGCTGGCCCCAACGGGGCCGCTCAGATCTGGCCGACACGACTCTCCAGTGTACCGGCCTGACGGGAACTGCATTCACCGCAAGAAGAGACTTTGACAGCGCACCGGTAAATCGAAAATAATGAATCGGGAGAGGCGGCCGACCGAGTGTGTCAGCCTGACTCGCGATCAAATGGAGGCACGATGAGCTACACCTACCAGGAACTAAAACACACGAAATGGGGGATCTGCGCAAGATCGCCGAGGGGCTCGATCACGAAGCTGTAAGAGGCTACACGCAGCTCAATAAGAATCAACTTCTACTGGCGCTTTGCGGGGCTCTCGGCATCGACACTCACGAACACCACCAAGTCGTTGGAATCGACAAGAGAGCGATCAAGACCCAGATCCGCGAGCTAAAGGTCAAACGGGACGCGGCGGCAAACGGGGTCGCACCAAAGGAACTGAAACAAATCCGCCGAGAGATTCATAAACTCAAGCGGGCGCTGCACAAAGCGACTGTTGACCGTTCTCTTGGCGCGATCTGGTAACCTACGATTCCCCTAGAAGTCGCTCCTCCGAGGAAGTCGCTGCTCCGGGAAGTCACACATTGACGATCAGCCCGAGCTGAAGACGCCGAATGATGGCCTGGACCACATCGAATTCAGACGCAAGTATTTTCGGGCTCCCAGCCGTGCCGGCATGGTTGGCTTGTTCCATGGCGTTGGGTTTGTTTGCGGCATCGGCTCCCGGCGCGGACTGGCCGCAATTCTTGGGACCGAATCGCGATGGGGTCTACCTTGGTGATGATCTAGGGGAGGAGTGGCCGGCCTCCGGTCCGCCGACAGTCTGGGAACGGCCGGTTGGGCAGGGGTACAGCAACCCCGTCGTCGCCAACGGCCGCTTAATCCTTTTCCACCGTGAGGGCGACAAGGAAGTTGTTGAAGCACTCGACGCGCAGACGGGCAACCGCTCTGGTCGTTCGACTATTCCACGACTTACAGGAGCGATTTCGGCTTTGGCGAGGGGCCTCGGGCAAGCCCGGTAGTGGTGAGCGGGCAAGTTTACACCTTCGGCGCACAAGGCGTCTTGCACTGTCTGCAAGTCGTTTCGGGCAGGAAGGTGTGGAGCCTCGACACCCACAAGAAATTCGGCGTCCAGAAGGGATACTTTGGGGCGGCCGGCACGCCGCTGGTGCTGGGCACGCAGCTTTTCCTCAACGTGGGCGGCGCCGGCGGGCGGGTGTTGTGGCGATTGACAAGGACACCGGCCGCACGCTGTGGACGGCTAGCGAAGACCCAGCCAGTCACGCTTCCGCCGTGTCCGCAACGTTCGGAGAACAGGCCCACGTTCTTTTCTACACGCGAACAGGGTTGTTAGGGGCCGATCCTAAACAGGCGAGATTTTCTTCCAGCAGCGCTGGCGGGCCCGTAGCAACGCCTCGGCGAACGCGGCGACTCCGCTAGTGATGGGCGACCGGATCTTCCTTTCCGCCAGTTATGGAACGGGCGCGACCGTGCTGAATGTCAAGGGACGGGAACTGGAAACGGTCTGGTCATCGGATGATTCCCTGACGAACCACTACTCACAAGCGTCCACCACGACGGCTATCTCTACGGCTTCCATGGGCGGCAGGAGCATGGCCCGAGTTTGCGCTGCGTTGCGCTGAATACGGGCAAGGTTCAATGGAGTGAAGAAAGATTTGGGGCCGGATCGATAACAAGGGCGGGCGATCGTCTGCTCGTGCTTCGTGAGAATGGCGAGCTGGTACTGGCGAAGGCTTCGCCCGTGAGCTTCCAAGTCGTTTCGAGGCGCAGATTCTGCAAGGACCCGTGCGCGCCTATCCTGCCATTGCGGATGGACTTTTTTACGCGCGCAACGGCGACACTCTGGTTTGCGTCCGGCTGAAGAAGTGAGATTGCCGGCTCTAACTAGTCGGAGGCCTTCACGTCGTAGCACCAGAGCGTGCCCAGATCGCGGATATAGAAGCGGCCATTCGCCACGACAGGGTAGGTCCAGGCCATCTCCCTGGGGCCGAGCTTATGTTCGGGTGGATTGGGCGGCGTGAAGCTGCCTTTGTCGCGGAATGCCTCCGGCGTTGCTTCGGCCAAGGACACGCCGCCGCTTTCCCAGTGAACGTAGAGCAGGCCATCGGCATAGAGCACTGAGCCGGGACCGCCTTCCGCCTGCCAGCTGACTTTACCGCTAGCGAACTCGGCCGCAACCAGCCCCTCCTTGTTGGTGCCGTAAAGGTATCCGTCGAGAAGGATTTGGCCGCCAAGCGAGTTGGGGGCGGCCCTCTCGAAGTAGACCTCTTCCGCCGAGACTCCATCACAGTGGCCGTTAGCTTGACCAGTGCGCCTCCGAATCGCCGGGCATTCGTGCTGTAGACATGGCCGTCGTGCGCAACGGGACTGGCAATGTTGGCAGGGCCGCTGCTGGTCCGGGCGTAGCGCCAGAGGAACTCGCCGGTTCTTGCGTCGACGCCAACGACTCCCGCGTCAAGGAACTGAACGTACTGCTTGCGGCCGGCGGCCTCGGTCACAATTGCCGAAGCATAGGCAGCCGCGTCGCCTCCCGGGACGGTGGATTTCCACTTCACGGCGCCTGTCTTCTTCTCCAGTGCCACAAGAGTCGCGTCACTTCCGCCGGGCGTGGCAATGAGCACGTCACCGTCGATCAGCGGTGATTCGGAATAGGCCCACCTGCCGGGCAAGCCGCCAAAATCGCTTCGCAGGCTCTTGCGCCAGAGGACCTCGCCCGTTGCTAGCTGGATGCAAACCAGGTCGCCATCAGAGCCCAGAGCATACAGCACGTCGCCCTCGATGGTCGGTGTGGAACGGGACATGGGGTAAGGAGGCTGCTGATCGGCGTTCCCGACCTTGCC
>CBDCYS010000020.1:0-35000 GCA_965224215.1 Bryobacterales bacterium
TCATTCCTTTGGCCTCGACGGGCTCATTTGGGAAATCTACGTTTGAGTGGACAGCAAAAGCCCCCGGTTGGAAGTGGGCGCGCGTCGCGGTGTGGGATGTGGCGGCCAACGGAGCGATCGTCAACCCGGTCCGCCGATAAAGAGTAGAAACTCGACCTGCTTTTTTGCCGGATACCTGCCGATAAAGACAGTTAGGTGGACTTTGTTCCGGCTCCTAACGTCTTTGCACCCTACCGCGATATCCCAACAGGTATATGCGCAACAGGCTCCAAGTATCTTGTTTCGTGGGACTTAGTCCTGCTCGCTGTCGCGGAACTCGGTGAACCAGTTTTGGACCACGCGGATCGACGGATCGGAGGCCTCTGCTCCCTCGCGCACTACCTCGGCCAAGATGAACCGCTGCCCGTCGACTCTGCTGGCCGTGCCTTACTATAAGGATCAATAGTCGAGCAGATAGTTGAACTTCAGGAACAACGCCCGCGATACGGTCCGCCGCCGCACCTCGTGAGGGTCCGTGTAGTCGTGCGTGGCGTTGTTGTTGTTGAATACGATAAACAAGCCCGTCCTTGAGGTCGACAGCAATCCCAACCGGATGTTGTGTCCAATCCGTCTGGTACCGCTGTTGTACTGGCTGAAGGTTTGGAGAAAACTCTTGGGAGTGAACGACCAGTTGAACCGCAACCCGACCAGATCGGTCTTGAAGTCTCTGGCCGACAGCTTGATGAAGTTGCGGACATAAGAAGCGGTCCAAACGATATTGTGGCTATAGCGATATCCCCCGTTGAAGTTCAACGTGCGGATCGTCCCGTCATAGAAGTCTCCGATGGCCGCGGTGCCGCTCAAGAAAAACGTCGCGGTCGGGTCGGTTCCGTAGTTGGCGATCAGCTCGCTGAAGGAATAGCGGCCCGGCGCGATCTCTACTCCCGGATGAATCTCAAACGGCTCGTCGAGGCGCTCGAAATTGTGATTCCAGGCGAGTCCGAGCCGCCCCCCGTTCTGCCAGCGCGTATCGGTGTGATAGTGCTGAAAGCCCGATTCCTTATCGTTGGACCCGAGCGTATACCAACTGTTCCACTGAAAGTGCGGAAAAATGCTGCGAATCCAGCTGTCTTGCGGATAGTGAATATAGCGGTAGCCGAAGTTCGGCTTGCGATACCCGACCCGGCGCACGAACCCGACCTCGGGATTGAAGTTGCGGCCGACTTCCAGATACCCCAGGTCGATCTCGTGGTTGGTGGCGTCGTAGGCGAAGTTCGAAGAGTAGGCGTGGTCGCTGCCTTCCAGCCCGGGCGTGTTCGTCTGGGCGACGTAGTTGAACCAGTTGCCGTATTGCCCGATCCCGATGTTGGCGTCGCGGCCGATGTCTGACAGCCACTTTGGCGGTTCCGGCACCGTCTCGCAGAGTGAATATGCAGGCGGTTCCATCTTCCCGGTCTTCGGTTGTGGTCCTCGTTTCGCCATTAGGTTCTCCTTCGTCAACACGAACTGCCGACGCGACGCAACGTTTGAAAACCTGCTGTCTATTCCCACTCAGTACGGAGTGGTTGAAAGCCCCGGTTTTCGTGGTCAAAGTGGTCGAAAGTTCAAAACTATAAGAAACGTGTGTTCGCCCCTAGGGGTCTCACTGTGCCCGCTTGGTAGAGATCCGACCGCCCCCTCCCCTTGGTCCTTTCATCTCGGTCGGTGCTCCCGCTTCGTGCTCTCTTCTGCCACGGTCCGCAACCCCCCACCGGGCAAGGATGGCTTTCTCTATCGCTGAGCGCTTCTTGTGGCCGCATAACAAGTTACAGGTACGAAGGCAACAAAATCTCTCCCCTCGCGTACTGCAAGCGAACATCCCTTGCCCGCCCACTCCCACATCTTGCAGGTTATAATGCGGGCGCTAAATCGTTCTGGGGCGATCCCGTGTACAGCTCACGTACAACGCAAGTCCATTTTGAGTGGTTCAGGTGGAATGGGTGGCTATAAGAATCAGTAACTTGCAGATAATAAAGGACCGCCGAAGGTTCGAGTCCCACCCCGGGTACCATTGTTTTCAATAGGATCCAGCCTAGTTTGGTGCCGCCTCTCCTCTGGGTAGAGGATGCAGGGTAGCCACTTGGGTAGCCACTGGGGCAAAAGCGGCATCCATTTGGTCCGCAAACTCGTTCCGCAGAGACGGAATCACGTGCGAGTAGGAGTTCATGGTTACAGAGATAGTGCTGTGCCCAAGCATCTCCATTACCATCGGGGGATGGGTGCCCTGAGACAGAAGCAGGCTGGCACTGACATGCCTCAAATCGTGGAATCTCATCGGGCGGAAACCGGCTTTTTCAAGCAAGCGGCGGAACTGACGGCTGACGGTGGGCCCGTCCAGAGGCGTGCCGACGGTTGTGGTAAATACGAAGCCGGTTTCCTTCCACCGGTTGCCAGCTACGGCTGAGCCAGGAGAGCGTCCTGAGCGAATTGGGGTATGGTTAACGTGCGCGACTCCGCGCGGTCTTTGGCTCCGCCAACACGAGACCTTTTCCTTTTAGACGCTGAAGCGCGTGCCGAACTTGAAGGTATCTTTTGTTGAGGTCGATGCACTCCCAAAGCAGCCCTCGGCTCTCACGTTGCCGCAGTCCAACGGCAACCGACAAGGCATATAGACCTTCCAGCCTATCGCCTCGAATGGCTTCCAGACAGGCTTGCGTTTAATCGGGTGTGAAGGGTTGAACTTCAAGGGGCTTGACTGTCGGCGAACTAACCAAAGTGGCAGCGTTGCGCCACACCAAATACCATTTAGCGGCCTGCTACAGGGCGCTACGCTGCGCCCGCTTCAGCGGCCGCTTCGAAGACTACTGGGAAAACCGTGTCCAGGCTGCCTGACTGGCACAAATATGTCGCGCACCCAAAGTGAGATCCCGAACCAGCACCAGCCACTTTCAGAGCCAGAGCGCAGGTGACGGGTCAAGGCTGCGGCGCCGACCCCCCTCGGCGCCCCTGCCCTTGACGCCCCGCCGGCCTGATCCGTTGCAGGCCACAGTTCTCCTGAAAGGGCCGTTGAACCCGCGGTTGTCGCCGCGCCCCGTGGTAGTTGAATGGATGGGATTCGATTATGGCATGGCTTGGCTGCCCACCTGAAGATATGTTATGATGGCTACATCATGATGTCACGCACTCAATTGAGTCTCGATCCTGAAATGCAGCGCCGCGTGCGCAAGCGTGCCGCCGAACTTGGGGTTTCGTTGGCTGAATACATACGCCGGCTCGTCGCTCGTGACCTAGATCAGCCCCAGCGTTCCGTCGACCCCTCGGTCGTGTTCGCTCTTGGGAATTCAGGGAAGACAGATATCGCCAGCGACAAAGACAAGCTGGTCGGGGAAGCCGTGGCCGCCCGCAAGGCATACAACGGGAAATCGTGAGCCTATTCGTCGACACCTCAGCCTGGTTCGCCGCAGCGGACGAGGGAGACCGCAGTCACCCGCGTGCAAAGGAGATTCTTTCCACTGCCGAACCTCTCGTCATGACAGATCATGTTTTGGTCGAGACTTGGATCCTGTTGAGATACCGAATCGGGCGTCACGCGGCGGAAAGGTTTTGGGAAGGGCTGCGTGTCGGCGTGGCCCAAATCGAGCCGGTTGGGACCGCCGATCTTGAGACCGCTTACGAGATAGGCCAGAGGTTTCCCGACCAGGATTTTTCCATTGTCGACCGCACCAGTTTCGCGGTCATGCAGCGCCTCGGAATTGAGAGAGCCGCATCTTTCGACGATGATTTCGCGATATTTCGATTTGGGCGCAACCTGGAGCGCGCATTTACGGTCGTGCGCTGACCTTCCCCAGTTCCATCTGAGTCGCTACGCCCTGAGCAGGCGCCGTGAGGGGCCGTCACCAAACCATCGGTCGTCCGCTCGCTACTTCGCGGCGATGTACTTGCGGTTGATCCGAAACGCAACGGAGCTGAGCCCGATCAACAACAGTCCGAAAATGATCAAGGCGATCGGCCATCCAACCGCTTCGGAAAAGTTCTCAGCGGTGTAGTAGCCCACGTAGCCCAAAATCGCTACCGTGCCGACAAACAGCAGACTGCGGCTCTTGACCCAGGTGCTCAGAAACACCAGACCGCAGGCAGCACCCAAGAAACAAATTTCCAGCAACGAGTCCCGAATCAGTGAAAACAATCCCGTCATCACTGCGGTCGAACTCACGAAGTACCAAAAAGGCGTAATCGCCGCGTGACGCGTTCGGTCGATCGAGTGAGTGACCAATAAGACCGAAAGTCCCAGGGTGGAGGCGATCAAGTCTTCATCCAGATCGAAAAGGTCCATCGCGGTTCCGTAGAACGACACCGCGAAGATCAGGGACATGAACAGCAGCACCGTGCGCCTGGTCTTGAGAAAAATCAGAGTCTGCTGGATCATCAGGACGCCCGAGGTCAGCAGGATCGCGTGGCGCTCGTCGCCGCCGCTCGAGAACTCGTCGAGCGTCACTAGAATGCCCGTCGGCTGCAGCAGGGCCGCCAGCAAGAAAAGCGGCGTCACCGTCTTTTCCCACCGCTCATCTTCGGCGGCAAACAGGGCCATGACGAACGTGGCGATCCCCGAACCGAGAGTGATCGTAATTCTGGCGATCGCATTCATCTCTTCCCACTGCATTTCGATGAAGACGCCCAAACCGGCGAGCACGAAAATCCCGCCCAAGTAGCCGAACAGGCGCGTCAGGATCGTCGATTTTGAATCGGAAGCTTCCTTCGAGGGAGACAGTTCCGCCAGTATTTCGGGCGGCGTCAGGTTGTGTTCGCGCGCGATGTCCGCGATTTGTTGCAGCGCTTGTTCCTTCGCGGTCATGGAGGTTTATTGATGGGGCGGGGTAACGATCCAGCCCAGAAGCCGCGCGCCATAGTAGTTAACGTCGTCGCCGAACGGGACCGCGACCACGGCGCCGTTCTTGCCGATCGCCAGGCCGCGCCGGCTTCCCGGTAAAACAGGCCCAGAAAATTGCCGCTGCTGCTGCGAGGCTTGACGAGTTCGTAGCCGTCGGGCGCGACCTGGCGCGAGTCGATGACTTGGTCGCTGAACTCGGGAATTTCCAGGACGATGCCGGCCTCGGCACCTGGGGTTGTCTCGGCCATCTCAGGCGACGGCAGGCTGATTTCCCGAACATTGCCGTCCAAATGCTCGTATAGGAACAGCCGAGGGCGGTAGTAATTTCTCGTGTCAGGCTCGGTCAGAAAAGCCCGAAAGCGAAGCTTGCGTTGCGAGTCGATGTCGATCTCATAACGCCAACGGGACCGCTGAGCGCGGTAGTCGTTGGCCTGAACGAACAGAAAATCGTATTGAGGCGGATCCACCAGCAGGCGCGGAATGTATGTCGCCAGCAGGAAGAAGACGACCACCAAGATCGGCAACACAATGCCGACCGCGAGGGTGGCATTCTCACGAAGTAGTTTCCCGATTGCCATATTGCCGCCTCCGCGCGTCCGGGCGCGGACATTCGTCATCATCCGTCATCATCGCACGCTACGCCGCTGAAGGCCCAGCTCCGTTGCTGTTGACTGTCGGCTCAGACCCCGCATCGACAACTTCCTGCGAAAACTTCCGTGGATGAGTCAGAGCGTATCGAATCCTGGACGAACGATCCGCGTCGTTCCCGACCAAAACGACAACGGCTGCACCACAGCTATCTTCATAGGGTTGATCGGGATGAGTACAACGAAGAAAAAAACCAGAGTGCTTCATCGAGTGTCTCGTCGTCGTGCCAAGTAGTCATGACGACCGAGTCGTCAGCCGGATCAGGATCAACCTCGATGATGTCATGGACTCTCTCGCAGCCATTCCCCCACGTGCAGAAATACACGCCGCCGGAGCCCAGGAGAACCTCCGCAACTCGAGAAATCTCACCGACGGATTCCTGCTCGGAGTCCCACATTAATAAGCACACGAAGTGCCGCGCAGACACGTTGAGATTCGAAATGGCTCGGGAGCTTTCGACCTGGAGCAAGAAGAGATCTCGCTCAGAAGTGTCGTCCCTGCCCAGCTGCTCGATCAGGGAATCTTCCTCCCAACCGCGCGAGCCATCTCGGTGATCGCGTTCATCACAACCTTTTCCACACTGGGAGAAAACAAGCCGACGCCCGCATAGAGGCCGCGAGTCTCGTAGCCGCCTTCCTCGAGCACTTTCGCGACCGGCAGATAACCGTAGACCTCATTGCAATATCCAGCCACCCAAAGGTTGAGCGGCCCCAACTCCTGTTCCGTCATCGCCGCATACTCAACCAGAGTCTCCCCGCTGTAGCCGACCAGCGTCAGGTCGTCTCCGAATTGCCAAACCGCAAAGGGCGCTTCGTAGGTTTCCGGCAGCGCCTCTCCCCGATCGAGTATCGTCAGAGCGCCGTCCGTGAAAAAGCGCCGGTAAGAGGCCGCCCCCTTTGCCATCTCCTCGACTTGAGGCCGGGTGAGCTTTTGCAGGGGAAGGTTCACCCGGCGCAACTCGGTCCGTATCGGTCCGCGAACCGGCTTCAACTCGGTACCGAGCACCCGCGCGACTTCGGTGCCCAATTCGCTGCCGTGCCGCTTGGCCAACTCCAGAGTTCCGCGAGGGTAGGGGTTGGAATTACCCGCGCAGCCGGTCACGAACATAGCCTGAACTCCCGGATGACTGCTCTCGATCACTGCCTGAGCGAAACCCGCGTAGTCGCCGCTGATTCGGTAGTTGTCACCCGTCAGCGTGGTGCAATGGGTGGCCGCGCCAAAGATCACTGCGCGAATCTCTCCCGCTGGCGAGTCGACTCTCAGCACCGGCACGTTGCGATCCGTCAAGCCCCTGGGGTTCACGCCCAGGATGACTCCGCGATCAGTGAATTCACGCCGATTCATCACAAAATTGACAACGCCCCCGCCCCAGGAGAGCTTGGCGGGTGCGAGATTTCCAAGCGCCCGTTGCGCCACCTCGACGACCTTGTTCTGCAGCTCCACGACGTACTCCCGGATGCGCGCTTTATCTGCTTCCGGGAACGGCGCCGCCCGCGAGATCGCCACGTAAGGCCCCGCATGGGTATGCGAGCTGTTCAGAAGGATATCCTTGCGAGCGATTCCGTCCGAGGTCTTCAGGCGGGCGCAGATCGCCTCGGCGATCTCGTGCGTAAATCCCAGCAAGTCGGCGGTGATCAACAGTGCCCGGTTGCCGTCGCTATCTTCGAGAGCCAAGGCCTTCGCGAAGAGATCGGCATCGACGCCATCGGAGGGTTTGTCGCGCGACCCGTAGCCGGCCTGGCGAATCGGCTTGTCGGGGGTGATCTTGACGGCAGCCAGGCCGACCTTCCACAAGGTCTGAGCAGTCAGCCCGGTCGCGCTCAAGGCGAGCGACGACAACAGCAGGATTACGATTCGATAGGTTTTGGCTAGGGAAAACATGAGGGCTCCTTGCTGCGATGGGTTGTCGTCGTTCAGGCTCTCGAGCTAGCTCAATCCCTAGATCGGAGCTTCTTGTAATCGTAATCGGGATCGGAATCAATCTGGCCTCGTAGGGCCAGAATTTTTAGCTGCTCCCGATATTGGACGTATTCTTCCAGGGCAGCCGTAACTGCCTCCTTCTTCGTCTTATGGTGGCCGATGCGCTTGGCCTTGGTAATTAACTTGTCGCTTATCTTTGGATCGGTCGGCATACGCTCACCTCCAATTCGGCAGATTCAAACATTCTGATACCCGGATGCTACCAGCAAATCAGCCCATCGGACGAAAAGGCGGGTCGTGAGGTTCCCCGCAGCCATCCGACCGCTACCGGAGCCAATCAGCCCTTGTGCCATAATCGTCTCGTAGCTAAACGTCAACGAAGCCGGTGATGTCAATCAGCTCCTCACTTCAACTGCTGCCGCTAGCCGCGGTCTTGGCCGCATTCTCAACCTCCCCCGCATTTGCCCAAGCCGCGGCCGAGATCGAATTCTTCGAAACGAAAGTCCGGCCGCTTCTGGTCGAGAAGTGCGCGGCCTGCCACGGCGAAAAAGTGAGGATGGCCGACCTCAAGCTGACCTCAGCCGAAGGGTTTGCATTGGGCGTCGGCGGTATGCCGATCGTCGAGCCAGGCGACCCCGCCGCGACTCGCTTGATCCGGGCCGTTTCCTACCAGGAAAAGATCAAGATGCCCCCGACCGGCAAGCTGCCGCGAGAGGAGATCGCGGCGCTCAGGAAATGGGTGGAGATGGGTGCCCCGTGGCCCAGCCTCGAAAAGAGCGGCGCCGCCGCCGCGAAAAGTCCAGCCCCAGAAGGGACGGAGAGCGGAAAGAAGGCAGGTCCCGGCTCAGCCCCCGATCCGACGAACGACCCCACGAAAACCGACCACTGGGCTTTCCAGCCGATCGTTGATCACGCACCACCAGCCGTCGACAACGTCGCCTGGGCCAAGACCGGCATCGACCAATTCATCCTCGCTCAGCTCGAAGAAAAAGGACTCCAGCCAGCCCCACGCGCCGGCAAGCTGACCCTGCTGCGCCGCGCCAAGTTTGACCTCCACGGCCTGCCACCGTCGCTCGAAGAGATCGAAGAGTTTCTCGCTGATGAATCGCCGCGCGCATTCGCCAACCTCATCGATCGGTTGCTGGCTTCGCCGCATTACGGAGAGCGCTGGGGACGCCACTGGCTCGACGTCGCCCGCTAGGCCGATTCAACCGGCGTCGACGAAGACAAACCCTACGTCCACGCCTGGCGCTACCGCGACTACGTGGTCGACGCTTTCAATCGCGACCTGCCCTACGACCAGTTCGTGCGCGAGCAAATCGCAGGTGATTTGATGCCCCCCGCCTGGACAGGACGTAAACGTCAACGGCATCGTCGCGACCGGTTTTTTGGCGCTCGGCCCCAAGGCCCTTGCCCAGCAAGATAAGGTGCAAATGGTCTACGACGTGGTGGATGAGCAGATCGACACGACCGCCAAGGCTTTTCTGGGACTGACGATCGCCTGTGCCCGCTGTCACGACCACAAGTTCGATCCCATTTTGACGAAAGACTACTACGCGTTGGCATCCATCTTCGCCAGCACGGCCAGCTACGAGAATCCGGAAATGGACGGTAGCGGCTTCGTCGTCACACCACTCGTGCGGAAAGACATCGGCGAGGGCTACTTCGACCAGCAGAAAAAGATAAAGGGGACCCAGCGTGTTATCGGCACCCTGAAGAGTGTCGGCGTCACTGAATACATGCTCAAGAACATGGTTCCGCGGATCGCCGGCTACATGATTGCCGCCCGCGGCGTCTATCAACAGAGGCATACGATCGAGCACGCCGCCAAGAAACACAAGCTCGATCCAGGAAGACTTGAAAAGTGGGTCGCGTACCTAAAACCCAGCTCCGAGCCGCGGGCACACCTTGATCAGTGGCACCAAGCCGCGGCAGCCGAGGTGCGCGGTGTTGCCCAGCGCTATCAGGACCTTTTCGCCGAAGTTAGCCGCGACAGAATGCAAGGCACGCTCGCCTGGCTCAAGACTGCGGAGCAGGATCTCATCGATGGAAAACGTGTCTCGTCCAAAGAGCTAACCAGTCTGAGGCGCGATCCTTTTCACACCGAAGTCGGGGACGGTCCGCTTGAGATTGCCAAGGAAGATCGCGAGAAGGTAGTGCCGGAGGAATGGGTCCCCGAGAAGTGGGCGAAACGTCTAGCCCCTCTGAGAGCGCGAGCAGCCGATCTCGAGGTCAACGCACTTGCCGCGCCACCCATGGCCTGCTCGGTGGCCGAGGGTAAGATCGTGCAGCAAGCTGTGTTCGTCCGGGGCCGCCACGATAGCCCTGGGGACATCGTTGGCAAGCAATTCCCAATCGTGCTTGGCGGGTGGGATCAGCAGCCGGTCAGCCAGGGCAGTGGCCGCAAAGAGCTGGCCGGGTTTCTAACGCGCGAGGACAATCCGCTCGCGCCCAGGGTGATGGCCAACCGCATCTGGACCTGGCATTTCGGTCAAGGCTTGGTGCGGACTCCGAACAATTTTGGCATCGTTGGAGAACGCCCGACGCACCCCGAACTGCTGGACTACCTGGCGCGACGGTTTATCGATTCCGGATGGTCGGTCAAAACGATGCACCGCATGATCATGCTCTCCAGCACCTACCAGATGAGCAGTCGTGTCTCTGACGCCACTTGGAAAGCCGACTCCTCCAACCTCTCATGGTCGCGTTTTGAACGACGCCGCTTGACGCTCGAGGAAATCCGCGATAGCTTCTTGGCATTGTCGGGCGTGCTCGACACGACGGTCGGCGGGAATGTCGAACCAAGGTCCGCCGGCTATTCTGAGTTCGAGCGAAACAACCGCCGCTTCGATCCTGACGAAACGACGCGGCGAAGCGTTTACCTGCCGCTGCATCGCAACAAGCTGCCGGCATTGCTCAACCTGTTCGACTTCGGTGATGCCACCACCAGTTCTGGGAAGCGTGGCCAGACGAATGTCGCGCCTCAGGCGCTCTTTATGATGAACAGCGAGTTTGCGAATCAGCAGGCGAAGGGCTTCGCCGAACGTTTGCTTGCTGTGAACCAGAGCGACGCGACGCGAATCCAGACAGCCCACCTGATGGCCCTCGCCCGCAAGCCCAGCCCCGAGGAGACCGCTATCGCTGAAAGCTACCTTCGCGACTACGCGCAGCGTCAGACATCGAGTAAAGAGCCGCACCACGCTGCCTGGAAAAGCTACTGTAAAATGATGTTGGCATCGAACGAATTCCATTACGTTGACTGACGGGAATTCGGCCGCCGGTCACGAGTCACCAGTCAGGCCGCACGATGAAAGGAGCTAAACAGCCATTGAGACCTCAGCCGCCGCGGCAAGATGCGGCGCGCGCTCAAGAGGTCTCGCGCCGCGAGCTGCTCCGCCAAACGGCCTGCGGATTCGGCGGTGTCGGCCTGGCGGCGCTGCTCGCCGGCGAGAGTCTGCAGTCCGCGACCCTGCCTCAAGGGCCGCTTGCCCCGAAGCTAACTCACTTTGCTCCCCGTGCCAAAGCGCGTCATCTTTCTGTTCATGCACGGCGGTCCTTCGCACGTCGATACCTTTGACCCGAAGCCGCGCCTCGGCCGCGATAACGGCAAGGCCGTTCCGTTCAAACGCTCCTTGACGTTCAGCGAAGAGAGCGTCGGCGGGCTGATGAAGTCACCATGGGACTTCAAGAAGTACGGTCAAAGCGGCATCGAAGTGAGCGACTTGTTCCCTCACGTTGCCAGCCGCGGTGACGACCTGTGTGTGATTCGCTCGATGGTCGGCGAAGGCGTCGACCATGGCGCGGCAATGCTGCAACTTTTCACCGGCGCGTTTTCGTTCACCCGGCCGAGCATGGGCGCCTGGGCGCTCTACGGGCTGGGAACCGAGAACCAAAGCCTGCCTGGATTCATCACCATCAAGCCCACCCTGTGGCAGGGGGGCGCGAAGCTCTTCAGCTCGAACTTCCTTCCCGGAGCCTACCAAGGCACGCCCATCGGCTTCTCGTTCATGAACGTGGACGACATTCTCGGCGAGCCGATTGAACATCTCCGCTACAAAGGGCTGACGACCGACGAGCAGCGTTTCGAGCTTGAGCTGCTGGAAAAGATGAACCGCCGGCATGCTCTCGAACGCAAGTACGACGCCAATCTCGAGGCCCGCATTCAGTCTTTCGAGTTAGCCTTTCGCATGCAGATGGAGGCGCCCGAGGCCCTCGAGGTTGACAAGGAGTCCGAGGCAACCAAGAAACTCTACGGGCTCGACGACGAGATCACGCGCGATTTCGGCTGGCAGTGTTTGCTGGCCCGCCGATTCGTTGAGCGCGGCGTGCGTTTCGTTCAATGCACCCACAGCGGGGTTGAGGAAAAGTGGGACCAGCATACCGAGCTGGTCCGTATGCATTCCAAGCGCGCCAAGGAAGTGGATAGGCCGATCGCGGGCCTATTGAAGGACCTCAAAACACGCGGGCTGCTCGACGACACACTTGTCGTCTGGGGAGGCGAGTTTGGCCGCACTCCTTTCGCCGAGAGCAATGACGGGCGCGACCACAATCCCTACGGCTACACCATGTGGATGGCCGGCGGCGGCGTCAAGCCGGGATTCGTCTATGGCGCCACCGACGAGTTCGGCTACCACGCCGTCGAAGACCGCATGCACATTCACGACTTGAATGCGACCATTCTGCACCTGCTGGGTCTCGACCACACCAAACTGACCTACCATTACGGTGGCCGCGATCACCGCCTGACCGACGTCCACGGCAACGTCGCCCACAAGATCATCGCCTAGGGCAAGTCGTCGGACTCAGCGCCCGCGCTCCTCAGCAAAGCTCGCAACTTCTTGAAAGCTGGACGGGAGTTCGTCGAGTGTCGAACCCTGGGAATGGCCACCGGGGATTCCACCTACTGCGCGGTTGACCGTGTTCACCTAACCCGCCCAAGGCTGCTGTGGCTGGTCGGCTGGCGAGGAACGGAAGAGCTGCTCGGTTTCAGCGTTGAGCAGCGTCCATAGGCCGTAAACGCCGATGGCTGTGCCGAGCGGAACACTGAAAAGGTTCAGCGCCGAAAGTACGATCGTGAGTATGCGTGCCCACGGCCGAAAGTTGAGCAGTCCGACTCCGGCGACGATTCCGGGAACGGCGCAGATCAGGATGACTACCATCAGAACCATCCCAATCATCCCAAGAATCGGGACCGCAATCACGGCCTCCGGATCCTCGTGCGCAGCCAGACCGACGAGGCCGGCGATACCGCCGAAAAACAACAGCAAACCCAGACCGATAAGAACGCCGATGCCGCCAAAAACGATGTTCAGCACGGCGAGTATTCTTACGTGATCCCTCATAGGCCCTCTGGCGGCTTTATTCTAACCGGTTCCGTGGGTGCGAACAACTTGTCGCCGAATCGTATGTCAACGCCAAGTAGAAATGTCCTATTCGCTGCCAAGTAGAAATGTCCGCTTTGGGGCAGGTGGCTGGAGAGGCGATGGTAGAGTGGTTGGCGTTGAGGGCAGGGTCGCGCCTGCTCTTGATGCCCAAGGCCGAAGCGATGGAGCTGGCTCCCAAGCAATCGGCTGAAGCAGACGACCCTCTGGCCTCCCGGTCAGAGGGTTTTCTGTTCGTGACAGAGATTGCTTTGGTGAAGCTTCGGAGCGGAGGCCTTGGGCTTCGCCAACGCGACGATCGCCGGGCGCCGTTTGCCCGGCGCTCCCCATAGTGTCTTGGTTTGGCAGCGACTGCCAACTCAGCGCATCGGCCCGATGGGCGCTCCGCATAGAGTCTTGGTTTGGCAGCGACTCCTAGTCCTGCGTATCGCCTCGCCGAGCGCCGGATGCCTGCGCCGCTTGCCACAAAGGGGGGCTGTCTTTCAGATCGAAGTCCTTCATCCAGTCGCTGCTTCGCTTGCCGGCAGCTTTGCCGCCAGCCTTCTCGGCCGCTGCCGCAGCGGGTTCCGCCTGGGCGCTCTTGGGCTGCGGGCGCTCCGATTGGGGCTGCGCGCCGCAGCGCTTCAGCGCCAGTTCGTGCTTGCCGCAGCGCGCGGCCAGGACGCCGTCCAGGCGTCTCTCCACCCGCACTCGGCTGTTTCGCAGACCCGGCACAATCGCCTTGCGGTCGATTTGATAGCTCTTTCCCCGGAAGCGAATCGTGTAGTCGTTGGCGACCCGCCGCGTCTCGACCTGGCTCAGCGCCGAGTCCAGATCGTGCTCGGGACCTAGCTCGCGATGCGCCTCGTCGGGGTGAGCCGGCTGCACCCGCAACGTGGCGTTCCACCAGGGCAGAAACTCGCTTTCCAGGTAGGCGTTGGCCTGTTCGATCGTCGTGGCCCCGGCCACCCGCAGACCCTTCACCAGGCGGTCCTGGGCGGTGCCAAAGCTGCGCTCGACGCGGCCTTTGGCCTGCGGCGAATAGGCCGTGATCGATTCGATGTCCAGCTCCTGGAGCGCCCGCCCGATCTGCGTGGGAGGCAAGAGCTTGGGATCCTCGCCGGCGCTGTTTTTGGGCGTGTTGACAAACAGGCTGGCGCGGTCGGTGTAGAAGGCTACGGGTCGGCCGTTTTGTTCCAGATACGTCTTCAGCAAACGGCGATTCTCTTCGCCCGAGTCGTGCCGGACGAAGCGCGCCAGCAACTCGCTGCTGGCGTCGTCGATCATGCCGATCAGGTACAGCTTCTCCCCGCGTCCCTCCAGCCAGTCGTGCTCGGAGGTGTCCCATTGCACCAGCTCGCCGCGGCAACTGCGGCGGGGCCGCCACGGATGCGGGCGTCCTGACTTGCGGCGGCGGGGCTTCCACAGGCCCGCGGCGGCCATCCAACGGCGCAGCGTTTCGCGGCCGACTTGGACGCCGTGGCGCTGCTCGAGATACTCCGCCGCCAGAGTCGGGCCAAAGCCGGCGTAGACGGGTTGGGAGAGGATTGCCACGGCTTGTTTTTCCGCCTTGGCGCTGAGCTTGCGGTTGGACGCGCGGCCCCGCGCGGCATGGACCACGGCCTGGTCGCCTTCGCTGCGAAGCTTCGCCAGCAGCCGCCTCAGATGCCGTTCGCTGAGGCCCGTCTGCTGGGCGGCCTGCTTTTGCGTGATGAGTTTTTTGTCTGCTTTGCGCAGCGCCACCAGCCGGTCGCGCTCTCGTTGTGTCATTAGTAGTTGTCCTTGCTTGCTCACCCCTCCAGGCTGACCTTGTCAATAGGACATTTCTACTTGGCACGTTTAGGACATTATCACTCGCCAGCGACACTTGTCGCCGAATCGGGTAGTGGGGTCATTGCGTGGTCATGCCGCAATCAGCTCTCGCAGATCCCACACGTGGTCCGTGATCTCAGCTTCCATCGCAGGGGTCCACCCTCAGGCTGCCGTGAATCCTACAGAAGTTGTAGTAGGCGAAGTGGAGGGCACACGCCGCCAGCAGGTTTTCCCGCTTCTTACTGAAGGCGTACGTTAACCGCGTGAACCGCTTGCACCACTGACGGAACGAGCCGTTCTTGCGCTCGACGTGGCTTGTGCATATCCGCTTCGGGTTCGGATGGCCCTGTATGTCGGCCTTGATTGTGCCCTTTATTTTGGCGGACGGTAGGACTCCCGGCCAGTCGGCAGCTTGCCGTACAGCTTGATTATTTGCGCGTAGTCGGCGCGGTCGTGAAGGCCCCATTCGATCGCGGTGCGGTATGCCTGAAACGCATCCGAGCTAAGCTGGAAGCGCTGGGCCGCGGTCGCGTATCGCAGCTTCGTGATGAAATCCTGAGTGTTCACGCCATTGCGCCGTCCAAGGTGCCATGTGATGACGAGCTTTGTATTTCGCTCGATGGCGATGAAAACGAACTGGTTGCCGATATCGTCGCGGCCCTTGTCCTTGGGGGTTTTGCGGCGCTCTTTCTTCTTGACGTAAGTCCAAATCTCATCGAGCTGAACGTCATCGACGGGAACGTTGCGGATGCGCTGTTCCAACAGCCGCTCACAGTTCTCTCCGGCGGCTTTCAGAAGAGTTAGGACCGTTCGCTTTTCAACGTCGCACAGGCGGGCTGTGCCACGTACGGAGTTGCCTTCCACCAAGCAATGCAGAATCAGTAGGACCTTCTCATCGGGCAGGCGGACATCGCCTAGGGGCTTGTCCTGCGGTTCGCTGTAGCGCTTCTCACAGAGCTTACAGAGATATCGCTGGATTTGCTTCTTGCCGTACTTCCCAGCCTTCACGCCATCGACGGAACAGTTGTGGCACGTCATTTTTCCCCTTGCCTTTCCGGGCCAATTGGGTCAAAATGACAGTGGGTGCGAACCCTGTCTTTTGGCCTAGGTCCAAGGACACGCCCTGCGGGTAGTTGAAGCTACCCGTGGGGCAAACAGTTGAACTGGCGGGGAGTGCGGGACTCGAACCCGCGAACGACTGAGCCGTTGACCGCTTATAAGGCGGATGCATTCGACCGCTCTGCCAACTCCCCCCAAACGCAAAGGCCAGCGGTACGGGTTTTGCAACCTGGACTGCTTGGCCTTTTGTTTTGTTCATATTAAGACTATTGTACATCAAAAATGATGTAGTAGTTAATCTCCATCCACATCTTTATTGTGATATCCTATTTTTCTGATATACTATGGTTGAGCCCGAGGTCGAGTGGCGGTTCTACGGTTACCAAACGGGCGCTGGTGGGCAGGTTGTTCAAAAGTGGTACAACAACCTGTCGCAGGACGAAAAGGATGAGATTCAAGATGTCTTGGGTTATCTCCAGAATCTTCCCCGGAAGAGCTGGTGTGAGCCAGTCTTTGAGGCTTTTGACCCCGATATCTCAGAGATCAAGATAAAGGTCAACGTGTTGAAGCGAATTTACCGTATCTATGGTGCCTTCTGGCCGCGAGGGCAGCGTTACGTATACACGTTTTTGCTTGGTAAGTTCAAGAAGAAGAAGAACGATCTTCGAGGCACGAGGCTCGCTAGACAACGCCTGCAAGAACTGAAAATTGGGAGCGCAACGATCCATGAATTTGAGTTCTAAGAAAAAAATTATCGCTCGGCTCAGAAGAGGAAAATCAGCCCGAAGGCACTTTATGGAATCGCACCTAAGCAAGACCACTGCATTCCAGATTCGAGCGATTCGAGACGCTCTTGGATGGAGCCAAACCAGACTAGGCGAACAGACTGACATGAACCAGAACTCGATCTCACGCCTAGAGTCCGCGAACTACGGGAAGGCTACCATTACGACCCTCAAGAGGCTCGCTGAAGCCTTTGACGTGTGCCTCGTAGTTCGCTTTGTCCCCTTCAGTCAGATGGTCGATTGGGTAAGCGGTACTCCTCGCCTTGATAAGGGCCTTACGACTCATGCGCTTCAGGTTCCCAGCTTTTTGGCCGAGGACTCGAAGGGTGTTTTTGATGAAGGCGAAAGGACCGACCTTCTCATTTCTGCTACTCCTTTCGGTGTACAGCCAAGCACTACTGCTGGCCAAAATACCTGGATAGCGCTCAATACGGATGCAACCCCAATCAAGAAAGCAGTCCAACGTGAAGAGAATCTTGGTTCTACCGGGCACACTCCATACGTGCTGCCTCAGGCAAGGGGGATTCAGGAGGTTAGGTGGCTATGAGTGATTCCCAAGAAGAACAAGGAGCGACTGATCCAACCACGGTCCAGTCCCTTGAGAAGACTATTGAGCTACCAGAGCTACTGGGACTTGTCGACTTCCAGTGCAGCAACTTCGTACGCCTGGCGTCTAACAGCGCCGATGTCAGGATCGCGTTTGGCGATCTTGGGCCAACTGGCAAAATGACACCGAGAACAGGGTTTGCACTATCTCACGCCGTCGCCAAATCCTTACAGAAGGCGCTGAGCCGACAGATCGAAACTCTCGAAGAAAAATATGGCCCGATCACTGACTCACCGGTGGAGATTGGAATTGTGGCCCCCAAAGTCGAGTCGGAGGCTGACGAAGCGGACTCTCTGTAAAGTGAATCCAGGGCCTCCATCTCCACGCTATGACCCCACTACCCCGAATCGCCCGATCGTGGCCGATCCTGCGCTTGCGTTACTGAAGAGCATGCCGTTCATTTCCCCACTTGCATCCTTGGCCGGAAAGGTCCTTTCGCTTGGCCGCGCATTCTTGTGTCGTCACCCCGCACTGTTGAGGATCAGCGCCCCGCGATACAAGCAATAAAGTCCTCCCATCTGGATTACGTGCTAGAGGTCATTGTGGTTGACGCGCTCATGGAGCGACCAGCCGCTCTGCTGGACGGCGAGGCCGATTAGCGTTAGGATCACGGCACTCCATAGCCAACTGTGGCCGGCCTTTTTCTTCAATGCGTCGGCGGCGAGGGGCCGCAGCACTGATTGAACTCCGCACGCTATCAACAGAACCGCGCAAGCGGCGATCGACAACACCGTGACGGTCCAGACCGTCGCCAGCCATGGGCCCAGATAGAGTGCAAAGCCGTGCGCTGTCCCGCCGGCGAGGGCAGCCAGCGCCGTTACTATGAACGCGGTGACCCACCACTGCACGTTGCCGCGTTTGCCGGCCTTGCGATGCAAGAGAACCGCGATCGCCACAGACTCGATGACGAGCAGGTAGTCGGTCAGCATAGTCATGAATTCGGTGACGTGCGGCACCATGATTTGCGGTTGTGGCATGAGTTTGGTCCTCGGGGAGCGGTCTTCTATTCCGACTCAGTTCGCCCTTTTTGTCTTCATAGGTATCGTCGCGAATTCTGCGGCTTGGGACGGCCGCGTCGAGGATTCGTTGCCGAGGGACCAGTTCGTTCTCAGGCTGGGCTGCGACCTCACACCGCTTCGGTGGCGTAGGGGCTCGCTTGGAATCTGCCCGTGCGTTCTGGTCAAGATGAGATTGTCAGCGGGCGCTTAGCGACACCAAGGCGACTACAGCTCTCGTGAACTCGCCCCGCGTCACACCCTCTTTTGGGTCTCGCTGCTCAAGACCGGGATACTGCCACGCTTCGGGTGCGAGGCCGTTCCTCTCAAGCAGACGGAGTCCTTCCTGTACGTCTGCGGGGCGATCCCAAAGCCCTACCAAGACTCCGGCGTGTATGAGCCAGCGCGAGAGTTCCTCTGCTCCCAAGGGTTGTGTTGGATCGGATGCTTCTTCTTGCCCGGGCCTGGTCATGAAGCCCAACATCGCGAGCTCGTGGAAGTCGTCGGAGTTCGAATCGTCCGGGCCGGCGTCGGGCTGTTGGGGTTCGATTTTTCGCCGAACGCCTGGCTGCGCACCCGCGGCCGCTGAACTGACTGCGCACCCGCCGCCGCAAGAGCGAGCCGAAGCCATCGAGCAGCCAGAGAACGGGGGAGCAGTTCACTCGACGCCGCTCGGTAGTCCGAAAAAAAGCCCAGTGTGCCGGCGTACTGCAGCGCCTCATAGGCGGGATCGGTCTTGTCAAGATCCTCAAAATACGTGAGGACTTGCCCTTGCGATGTCAGCCTTCGTTGCAGTTCCAGGACATTCACCTGGCGAGGTTCGGTGTCGTGCTCGATCGCCAAATGAGCGGCCAGGCCCGCGGCCTGCCCCATCGCCATCCAAGTCGGCTCCATGCGTATCGTCGAAAAAGCCACGTGCGTCGTAGAGGCCGCCACCGGGACAATCAGCCCTTCCACCTCTTCCGGAATCATGATGCGATAAGGAATCTGATACGGCCGCGTTAGCCGGTCCAGCATCAAGATGTAGCCTTCGAGCGCAACTTCGTGTCCAGGCTCTCGCTTGCGGGCCGGGAACGCGTCGATTGGAAATTCTCCCGCTGCGATGCTATCGCGCTGGATTGGAGCGCGCTCGATCCCGGGCGTAGCGATCACGTCGTTTTCGCTGAGGGTATATTCTCCGCGAAGCCGGCGGGCTTCCCGCACGTAAAGCTGATAGGGGAAATTATCGTTGTTGACGAACTCGTCTTTCGGCAAGTGATATTGACGAGCCATCTTGCGCTGCTCGGGATCGACTGCGTCGTCGTTCTGTGCGAAGTAGAGCAGCCCCAGAGTGATATTCCGCAGCTTCTGGCTGATTGCTTCGCGCTTCTCCCAATCTGCCTCGGGATACGCGTAGTTTTCTTCCGCGAACGGAAACCCTAGCGGACGTGGGTTCATGTTCACGTCGAATTTCTTGTTCGGTATCCGTGTAAACGAGAACGCTCGAACGATCGTATTGAAGTGAAGCGAGTAGTAGCCGACGCCCTCTTTCATGTCCCGTGGCGGGCCGAGCCGTCCGGCTTCGAGGTCGTCGAAGTACCCGAGGTAAAGGCTCCGATCGTAGTCCGGCGGCGGCGCCCGCAGCGGCGCGGAATTGGCAGGGTCGTCGGTCAAGCAAAGCCGGTAGGTATACGCGGGAAGCCGATGATCGCCCTCTCCTGTCGTCCCGGGCAGAAATCGGCGTGTCTCATGGTCCTGATAGACCACGCCGGCGTGAAGTTCGTTGAACTCGTCTCTCGACTCTCTGCCCAGGCGGTAGGCCGCGCCGGCGTAGGCGAACAAGTCGCCTTCGTAGGTGGCGTCGATGAAAACTCGTCCGCGAAATTCTCGCATCTTGCCGCTCTGGCGATCTAGCGCCCGCACTCCTGTCACATGCTTGCCTTTGCGAATGACCTCCTCAAGCCGATGGCCGAGAAAGACGGAAATGTGCTGCTCGTCCTGCACCATTCTCGAAAAGACTGCCTGGGCGACGGACGGTTCATAGTAGTAACCGTCGCGGCTCTGCTCGACGTTCTCGGACTTCGGGCCGTACTTTTCCACGTACGTTCCATGAACGCGGTCGACGAATTCCTTAAACAACCCGCCAATCGCCGCGCGCGTATCGATGTCGGACTTGCCCAGTCCGTTTGAGCTCATACCACCTAGCAAAGGATGGTATTCGAGCAGGGCTACCGTCCGGCCTTCCCTGGCCGCGGCCACGGCTGCCATGACCCCACCCGGCGTCCCGCCGACCACGACGACGTCGACCTCAGAGGGCTGAGCCAAGGCCGTGGGCACGACGAATGGCGACAAGGAAATAACGATAGTGAGGATCAATGCGCGCAAGGAACGGCCCGCATCGCCCGTTTCGATCGCCAACAGCGCCAACATCCGGCCGCCGAATCTCACAAGCCAAACCCTGAGACCGGATATTCCGAAATCTCGATGTCTTCTTTGTTGGTCGAGTAGATCACCCAAAGTTGACCCTCCGTGCTCTATAGCGTGCGGATACTGAAAGCTGCCGGACGGCTTAGCCCGGCCCTCGAAACGCCGCGGCGGCGCATTCTTGCGAATCGCCACGGTTCCCCCAAACGCCCATCCGTCGTTACTAAACGAAATCGCCAAGGGGTCTCGTCCATTCGGATTCGGGTTGTTAATGAGAAAGTACGGCCCACCGTCCAACTTGCCGGTGAAGTTCTTACTCGTCGCGTCAGGATAGTTCGTCAGCTCGGGCGACCCCCAGGAAGCTCCGTCGTCGTCGCTCAACACCCGAATCAATCGGCCAGATCGGTTGCCGTCACGTACGATCATATGTACCAAGCCGCCAGCCCGGTACCACGTCGGCTCATCCATTTTGTGGAATGGCGGATCGGATGCCAGCGGCGTGAAATGCCAAGCGGGGTTCTCGATCTCGGCGGCCAGCGCCATGGATACGTTCATCTCCGCGTCCCGGCAAGCCATGCCCCATCCGGCGTCCAGACGCGAGGGCGGGAAATTGTTCATGCAATTGTCGGCGAATACACCGCGGTCTTCCCACATCTCACCATTCCACACGAAGCGCATCAGCCGCAGATTCTTCCAAACGGTTCCCTCTCCGCGCTTGCCGTAGTCCGCACTTTCGACGTAGGCCGCTAGTGCGGAGAGCTTGCCCTGATCGACGAACAGGCCGCGGGAGATCCAGCGTGCCGGACCTTTCGGGCCGTCGGGGTCGTTTACGAGAATCTTCGCCTCGCTCCAGGCGTGGCCGTCCTCGCTCGTTGCGAATCGTACAAGCTGATCGGGGTCCTCCTCGCCAACCTTTGCGGACGACCACATCGCCCAAAACCTTCCGTCGTGATGCGCCAGATAGGAATGCAGGTTGAAGCCGGACTCTTCCACTCCCCGGAAAACGATGTTGTGAGCGCCCGCAGCCTCGGGAAGAGCGAGGGGGTCGGCGAGTTGCTCAGGATTGGCGGCCAAGATCTCTGGACGCGGCCTAATCTTAGCGGTCTCGTTGACGGATGTGCCGGGGGGCGCCGCGCAGCTACAAAGTAGGCTGAGCACCGCCAGTGACTTGCTCAGCCTGAGGTAGCTTGCCATTTCTCTCACTTGTCGCCGGACTTTCCTCGACTTACCCACATCAGCTCTCGTAGCTTCGCTCATGGTATTACCCACGAGAACGAGAATCTCCGGTTTGGCCCCAATAGTTATCAATTCTCACGGTTGTTCGCCGAGCGAATCATCTGATGCGGAATCCGTCATTATTGCGGAAACGCGATCAAAGCATTCCCGGGCGATCATCCGATGGAGAACAACTTTTCCCCTCTTCGCCCAAGAACGAGCTACCCGGTGGGCGACCGAATCGCAAATAAAAACGTCGTCGGCGCCGATGTTGTCTGGATGATCCTCGGCGGTTAGGAGATACTCGCGCATTGAATGTTGTTGCCCTGCGACTGGGGCCATGATGCCCCGGGCCGTTCGCAGGAAGTATTCGCTGATCGAGACTAGCGCGATCAACGAGGGCCGCTGTAACCCGCGGACCAGCTCGCCGTGTTGATCAGCTGGGGTGTAGACGATGGGAATCGGGGATCGATCTTTCGGCAAGATCGAAACAGCCTCCCGCATCGAGCCGGGCGGACTTAAGACCAGTGCGCCGACCGCCAATCCCGGGTTTGCGGCGAGTTGATCCGGCGAGCACGACTCAACATCGTACTGAAGAGTCTCTTTCAGCTCCATTTGGAACAGCACACGCATCCCCGAATCGGCTGAAAGTACCAAGATGTGGTCCGGGGGCTCCGCTAACATTCGCTCCCGAACACGTTTGCGAAGTTGCTGCAGCGTGTAGCCGCGCCTCGAAGCGGCCCGCATGGTCTCGTTGATCAAATCATCGAGATCCTTGACGTCTGGCAAGCACTCCGACTCACCTGGCTTACTGACGACGAGCAAGCTGCCACGACGCCGGGTCATTAGTTTTTGGAGCACCAGGTCTTGATACGCCCGGCTGACGGTGTTGTGGTGAATCTTCAAGCGGCGGGCCAGCTCTCGTACGCTCGGCAGGGCTTGGCCTGGTTTCAACTCGCCGGCCCCGATCGACAACGCAATCTGAGCCACCACTTGTTCATGAATGGGGACTTCGCTCTCTTTGCTGATGCGAATGTCCATCTTCTGCGCTCCCTATTTGCTGGATGACCGCTGCCTCTCGCCCACGCCAGGGTTCAGAGCTGCCCGAGTTGTGACACTTCGAAAACTGTCACGACATGTGTTGTCACGCCGGGCGCCGACCCGTAAACTCGATTTCAGAATCAAAAAGGAAGGTCCGATGAAATCACGCCGCGTCTTATTGCTAGCCATGAGTGGTGTCCGAGTGAAAAGCGACGAGCTGCGGCAGCTGGGTATGACCTTGCCTGGCTTTATTGAACGAGGGCAGGTCATCGCATCGCTACCCAGTCTTTCGTTGCTCACGCTTGCCGCTCATACGCCGGAGAACTGGGAGCCAGAGTACCGCGAGATCGACGAACTCACCGATGGCGCCGCCGCTCGGATTGCCGGCGCCGGCTACGACATCGTCGCCATCTCGGCTCTCAGTGCGCGCATTCTCGAGGCTTACGAAATCGCCGATCAGCTTCGAGAGGCCGGCGTCACGGTTGTCCTAGGCGGTCTCCATGTTAGCGCACTCCCAGACGAAGCCCTCACCCACGCGGACGCCATCGTCGTAGGCGAAGCAGAGCTGCTCTGGCCTGAGTTGCTAGCTGACTTCGAAGGCGGCGTTCTGCGTCCCCGGTATTCGTCAATGGACAGCCCGCGCCGGTACGACTTCGCACACGCCCAGGTCCCCCGCTACGACATGCTCGACATCGGCCGGTACAACCGGCTCACGCTGCAGACAAGCCGGGGCTGCCCGCTGGACTGCGAGTTCTGTGGAGCATCGCGACTCATTTCGCCTTACAAGATCAAGCCCCTCGCCCAGGTTCGGCGTGAGCTGGAGGCGATTCTCGACATCTGGCCCAAGCCCTTCGTCGAGCTGGCGGACGACAATACTTTCGTCTCGAAGAAGTGGGCTCGCGAGTTGGCGCGCCTATTCGCCCAGTACCGAATCCGATGGTTTACCGAAACCGACCTCTCGGTTGCTGACGATGATGAGCTTCTCGAGTTGCTGGCCCTTTCCGGTTGCGCGCAGGTCCTGATCGGACTCGAGTCGGTGGACCCCGATGCCCTCGGTCAGGTCGACAGCCGGCGATGGAAGCAGAGCCAGCTCGCGAGCTACACAGCCAAGATCCACAAAATCCAGTCCTATGGGATTACCGTCAACGGCTGTTTCATCCTTGGATTCGACCAGGACGATCCGGGGGTGTTTGACAGAACGAGGGAGTTTGTTCAGGCCAGCGGACTGTCGGAAGTCCAGATCACCATTCTGACGCCGTTCCCCGGCACAGGGCTATACAGCAGACTGCGGTCCGAGGGACGGTTACTGAAGCCGGTCTTCTGGGACTCCTGCACGCTCTTCGACGTGACATATCGCCCGAAGCGGATGAGTGCCGATGAGCTCGAAGACGGTTTTCGCGGTCTGATGCGCGATCTCTACTCCCCGGAGCAGTCCTCCAAGAGAAAGGGAATTCGAAAAGAATACTACGCGCAGCGGCGTGTAGCCGCGGTCGCGTGACACTGTGCTGTCTATCAGGAGATACGAACATGTCTAAGGTAGTTGCTCTTCCGGTCCGTCGAGCGAAAGAGATGGCGGCGAGGGCGAGTTTTTGGTTTGCGATTGCGTTCTCCACACTGGTGGTTGCTTCGGCGGGAGCTGCGGACAGCCAAGGAACGTCGGCGGTTGGTGGGATAGATCTTGAGCGCGAGTGCCGCCAGCCCTATCGCCCTCCATATCTTATGCGCGAGCCGCCCGCGATAGATCAAGACCCAATAGTTCCCGTCCCCATCCCTTTCGGTAAACAGTTGAAACGTCCGATCAGCGCGAAAGATACTGACGAGAGCGGAGCCTCGCTACCCACGGTCTCGGCTACGACTTCTCCGAAACAGGTCTTCCTCCAGCGGAACGCAGAGGTGTTGCTGCGGCTTGCCGGCGGAAGAGTTTCTTCAAGACATAAGCCCGGGCGTCCGGTAGTTTTCAAGGTCGAAGAGGATGTGCGGACAAACGGTACGACCTGCATACCGCGCGGCACAACCGTTCACGCCGTGGTCGGTCCTTGGACTACGAGGGCAAGGGGTCTTCACGGGACGGGAAGGCTTGAAATCCAGTTCGAGGGTGTGCCGATGGAGGCGGGTCTGCGAGTCCCGCTCCAAACGATACGCGTCGTCGGGCGAACTCTTCGGGAGTCATTGTCTTGGGTGTCTGTGATTGAGAAATTCTCTGGGGACCCGGAAGGGAGGGGTGACGCACTCGCTGCTATGGTCATTTTCACGGGAGCAATAGGGCATCTAACGGGAGAGCTGTTTGCTCGTGCAGCGTTCAGGACCGACGAAGTGAAGTTCGGAAAGGGCACGTCATTCGGGTCAACGTGTGGTCCTCCTGGCTTCTGCCGTGCGATGTGGGACTCGCACCCGGGTAGCGTCGGGACGGCTACTTTTCGGGGACTCGCGCGCGGTCCGTATGAGCACTTAGATATCGAGGACGGTTTTCGCGGTCTGATGCGGGATCTGTATTCCCGGAGCGGTCCGCCAAGCGAAAAGGGGATTCGAAAAGAATGCTTTGCTCAGCGGCGTGTAGCCGCGGTCGCGTGACACTGCGCTGTCTATCAGGAGATACGAACATGTCTAGCCGTCCGACAACAATTGAAGAGGTGTTCCACGCTCCTAGCCATTCGACGGCTAGGGGCTACTCGGCTAGCGATCTCAACCGCATCATCGCCTGGACGGGCATGGCGGTCGGGGCGGCCCTCGGCCTCATCATGGGGATGTGGTCTTTTGACGGCCCTCTCGCTCCGCCGAACTTCATCGGAGATTACACGGACACTCCGCGGCGGCTGTTGCGGCTAGGGCACATCGCCTGTTTCGGAATCGGCATCCTGAACCTTCTGTTGGTGCAGGCGTTGCTTGACTGTGGAAATTCCTCACGGGTCGCGCGCCGTGCGGCACAAACCATGAACTTCGGCAATATCTTCCTGCCCCTAGTTCTGCTGATCGCCGCCGTATACGCACCGGCCAAATACCTGCTCCCGATCCCCGCCCTGAGTGTTTTCGCCGCTCTTTGCCTGGCTGCTTATGTTGTGGGTGCCGGGAGGCAAAAGTGTTACCTGAATTATGCACAGATTCACTTTGCGAGTGTGGCTGCGTTCGTAGCGGGTTGGCGGTCGTCGTGAGGTGGTAGCTCGGCAACTGGTCTTTTGGCTTCTCCGTGTCCGGTTCCCCTTCCCGCCCAGAATCCGCGTCGTTAAAACCTCGCTCGGAAGTGACGTGTTTCCAGTGCGTTACGGCTAGTGCATAAAAGTTTAGGCATAGCGCATAGCCAGGCTCTCAGATCAGCGCCCTCCCGACCACCGGCAGCAAGCCGCCGTAGGGAGTCGGCTTCCTGCCGCGGAAGTGGTAAGGCGTCGAAGCCCCGATTTTATTGGGCCGCGAGGCCGTCACGGCTGGGCCTTGTTGGACGGGCCTTTGGGAGCTATGCTGTTTTCGTCTGGTAACCATGTGGGTGACTTCCTTGGGGTTGGCTGGCGAAGCTGGAATCTTTGCCAGCCGACCTTTTTACCCCATGTTTTAGGGGGTCCCCAATGGTCCCTTGCGGCTCAGCCCTCCTCAGGTCCACGCCGCAGTGCATAATTCAGGTGTTAGTAAACGATAAGCAGATGCTGAGAATCTCGTCTGAAGAATATCGCAGGCGGCTCGAATCGCTTCAGGCCGACATCGCGGAAGCTGGCTTGGACCTGTTCATCGTCTCGGCCTTCGACAGTCTCTACTATCTGACAGGTGCCGCGTTCGAGCCGCTGGAGCGCCCGTTCTTTCTCCTGATTCGTCTCCGCCAGGCCCCCATCCTGCTAGTGCCAAAGCTCGAACACGAGCACATGAAGAGGAAAACCCACAATCTGGTTCTCCACTTTACTCTAGTGATGAATCAAGCTATCCTTGGACTCGCGCTGTTGGCGGCGAAGACCGAGTCTGTTGAGCGACGATTTTCCAAAACATCTGGTGGAGTTCACTGAACGGTTTGCCAGCGAGCAAGCTTGCTGCGAGTATCTGCTCGGTGTCCGCTGGCCAGCGGGGTTCGTTTGTCCGAACTGCTCGGCCACGAAGGGTTGGACGACCCGACGAGGCACGATGTTCTGTAGCGGGTGCCGACGCCAGACCTCTCCCACGGCGGGAACCATCCTGCACAACTCGCGGGTGCCGCTGCGGAGTTGGTTTCTGGCCATGTGGCTGGCCTGCACTCAGAAAACAGGGCTGAGCGCCAAGGGTTTGCAGCGTGAACTCGGTCTGGGCAGCTATCAGACCGCCTGGCTGATGTTGCAGAAGTTGCGGCAGGCGGATGGTTCGGCTGGGTCGGGAACGGCTGGACGGAAGTGTCGAAGTCGACGAGACTTACTTGGGCGGCAAGGAGAAGCACGTTCGCGGGCGAGAGCTGGTGGGCAAAGCCTTGGTTGTGGTTGCGGTGGAACTGCAGGGCCGCAAAATGGGGCGAATTCGTCTGCGTCATGTCCCCGACGCATCGGGACCGAGTCTGGTGGGTTTTGTGACCGACTGTGTGGCGTCAGGCAGTCTGGTCCATAGCGACGGCTGGAGGGGTTACCGGGGCTTGAAGAAAGCCGGCTATCGCTATCGGGTCACCCACACAGCGGGAGACTCGCAGATAGCCGCCGAGGAATTCGCGCATGTCCACCTGGTTGCCTCGCTGCTCAAGCGCTGGTTGGTAGCGACGCACCAAGGGAAGGTGAGTAAAGTGCATCTGCAAGGCTACCTCGATGAATTCACCTTTCGCTTCAACCGTCGAAAGTCCCGCCACGTAGGCAAGATCTTCCACCGACTCGTCGAACAGTTGGTTCTCCGTAAGGCCTTGACCTATCGAGACATTATCACCAAGCCCCAGCCCACCAACTAGAGTAAAGTGGATAACCAGAAACCCACAATATCGCGGACCAAGACATTCGCACCTACTGGGATTATCCAGCGCCGCCTGGTCGCGGGTGGCCGGACGCTATCCATCAGCTCATCGGAAAAGCTAGAGAAATCGGAGTTGAGCCCACGCTTACCCAAGAGATTGCTGGAGAGCTGAACGGCTACGCGATTCGCGTTGCGCCGCTTGTGGAACGGTTGCGCGTGATTAAGTCCGAAACCGAGATAGCGCTGATCCGGCGTGCGGCTCGCTACGCTGATCTCGGAGTTCACAGGCTCCTGGCAGCTTCGTACTCGGGAGCTACAGTCGCTGAGGGTTTTGCCGAAACGCGCCATGTCACGTCACGGATCATCCGCGAGGTGGACGATTGGGATCCCGTGACAACGAAAGTGGTAATGGCGACGTGGGCAGCCCCCCGCAGCGCAATGCCACACTCCATTCCGAGCCTCAACGACCGCCTCCGCGAAGGGCCGCATGTGGCTCTAGTGCTCAGCCGCGTCAATGGCTACGCCGCGGAAAGCGAGCGAACCTATTTCACCGCACCGCCCTCAGGCGAGGCTCGGAAAGCGTTCGAGGCCATGACCGAGGCTCGCCGTATAGCACTTGGGATGATCCGGCCCGGCGTGGCGTGCAGCGAGGTAGACGCGGCTGTGAACAACTATTTGCGGATTGAAGGGTACAGCGGCGAAGATCGACGATTGCACCGCACTGGTCACGGGATTGGACTCGGCACCCATGAAGCCCCTTGGATCGCCGAGGGCAGTGAGGACCGCTTGGCAGAAAACATGGTGATCAGCGTTGAGCCGGGGATCTACTTACCTGGTGTCGGCGGCGTGCGGCACTCCGATACCGTCTTGATAACCCGGGACGGTCATGAGACACTCACCCGCTTCCCCTTAACACCTGAATTATGCACTGCCGGTGCACCTGGTGAGGGCTGAGCCGCCAGGAACCATTTGGGGACCCCCGAAAACATGGGGTAAAAAGGTAGGCTGGCAAAGATTTCAGCTTCGCCAGTCAACCCCAAGGAGGTCACCCAAATGGTTACCAAACGAAAACAGCATAGCTCCCGAAGGCCCGTCAAACAAGGCCCCGGCGCGAGGGCCCCGCGGCCCAATAAAATCGGGGCTGCCACGCCCTATCACTTCCGTGGCAAGAATCTGACTCCCTACGGCGGCTTGCTGCCCGTCGCCACCCTGCTCGAAAAACTCGGCTTCCAAGTGCTGCTGGAAGAAACCCTCACGACCAAACGGATCACCCGAGCCATGAGCCCCTACCAGTTCGTGCTGGCCCTCGTGCTCGGCCTCTATGTCGGCTTTGCGCGGCTCAACCAACTCCGCTTCATCGCTCGCGACCCCATCCTGACCGGCATCTTGCAAGTGACGCGTCTGCCGCCGCAGTCCACGCTGTGGCGCTTTCTGGCCTCGCTGCACCTCAACGTGGCGAAGCAGATCCTTTCCATTCAGCGCCAGCTGCGGGTACGAGTCTGGGCCGCGGCCCACGTGAAGTTGGAGACGGTGACGCTGGACACCGACACCACCGTGCATACCCTCTACGGCCGCCAGATGGGCGGGCGCAAGAGCTACAACCCCAAGAACAAGGGCAAGCGCAGCTACCAGCCGATACTGACCTTCCTGGCCGAGACGCGCGAATACCTGATGGGCGGGTTGCGCAACGGCGACCGGCCCACGGGCCGACAGATCGCCGCCCACCTCGAGAGCGCTTTCCGGACTTTGCCGGGCGGCGTGAAGAAAATCCTGGCGCGGGCCGATTCCGGCTTTTATTGCTGGGAGGCGGTGGAGGCCTATGAAAAGGCGGCTTGTCAGTTCGTCATCGTGGCGCGCAAAACGCGGCGCCTGGTCGAGCGCTTGCAGCAAGCAGAATGGAAACCCTCCCCTCGCTCCGACGCGGACGCGGAATGCGAATTCCTCTACCAACCGCAAGGCTGGGCGCGGGCCTGCCGTTTCCTGGCGCTGCGTTACGAAAACGAATCCAAGGCCGGCGCGGCCGAGCAATACCAGTTGTTCGCCACCAGCGCTTACACCGACCGCGTGTTTGTCACCAATCTGGCCGAGCCGATCGCGGCGGTGGTGTGGTTTTACAATCAGCGCGCCGGAGCCGAGAACCTGATCAAGGAGGCCAACAACGACGCCGGCTGGCGGCCCATCCCTCGCGCCGCTTTGACATGAACCGCAATCACTTTCAGTTGGCCATGCTGGCCTACAATCTCAACTGCTGGCTGCTGCTGTTCAACCGCGAAGCCCAGGCCAGCGTGGAGACGCTGCGGCACACCACCCTGGCGACGGCGCGGCTGCGTTTTCTGTTCGTGGCGGCCAAGATCTGGCGGCACGCCGGCAGAACGGGTGTCAGCTACAGCGATCATTATTAGGAAAAGGGCCTGTTTGAACGGCTGATGCGACGGCTGCGGGCGATGGGGCCGCCGGGATCGAGCTTGGCGCCGGTGGTGGAGGGTGCGCTGAGCTGAGGGGCACTCCATGCATAAAATTTCATGCACTCGCCGCAACGTACTGGGAACACGCCGCTTGCCAGCCCGCTTTTGCCCTGCCGGGATCAGGAGGCGGCTCAAACGGGGAGGGAAACAGCAGAAAAGACGACTTGCGAAATCACTGAGTTGACACGAGTGTCGCTATCGCCACAACTCCATCGACGATGGCTACGCCGAATCTGTGCATAATTCAGGTAACACTGAACTCGCTAGTCATTAGCGACTGGAAGCCACTTGCTCGCATCAAGGGGAAGATCGTGCAGTGGCGGCTGGGGCTGAGTCGGAAGTCTGCCATGTCCTCCATGACCAACACATCGACCTAGACAACGCGAATGCCATGACCAAAAGTATTATCCGTCACCCAAAATCATGGGCTGTTTCTACGTCGCTCGTGACCCTTCTGGCTGGTGCAGCTTCCATCGTTCTTGCGGATTTTGGAGGACCTGCCTGGGTGTTCGTCGTTTTGGCCTGGTGTCGGCGGCGTGCGACATTCCGATACCGTCTTAGCTGGAGGTGGTAGATGATGAAAACGTTCAAGTTCGGAATACTCTTTGTTGTCTGTTTCTTCGCGTCAGAGAGAGTTGCCGCTCAGGTATTCGACGCTGAGGAACTGGCCAAGTCGGTAGAGACGGATCGATATGTCGCCGACCTGACGTTCATCGCCAAAGAACGCTTTCCCGACAGCCCACATTGGAAAGCGGTGCAGGACCTATCTGCCAAACGCCTTCAAGAACTCGGCTACGAAGTAGAGCGACAGGACTACGGCACCGGTACGAACGTCATTGGAGTCCTTCCCGGGACCGACGCGGCCACTGGACAAGTGATTATATCCGCCCACTACGATCATCTCCAAGGTTGCCCGGGCGCTGATGACAACGGAACTGGGGTGGCTGGAGCGCTGGAGGCGGCGCGAGTGTTGGCGTCGGCCAAAGGGCGATTCCGAGGAACTTTGGTTGTGGCCTTTTGGGACGAAGAAGAAAGAAAGCGCCTCGGGTCACTCGCCTACACGAAAAGAGCGAAAGTAGAGCGGGGTGATGTTATCGCCACTGCTTACGTATTCGAGATGCTCGGTTACAAGAGCGACAAGGCCGGCTCACAACAATTCCCTACCGAGTTCGGGGTGGTGTTTCCTGAGCAAGTGGCGTGGGTAGAAAAAAATGGTAAACGCGGGGACTTCGTCGTCCTCATCGCGGACGACGGATCGAGGTCCGCAACTGAACGATTCAGCCGCTATGCCAAGAAGTTCGGATTACCGACGCTGCTCCTTGAATTGACTGAGGGGCTGAGGAACGTACCCGAACTCCGTGACCTGCGCCGCTCCGACCACGCGAGCTTTTGGGAACACAACTACCCGGCCGTTATGCTGGGCGACACGGGTAACTTTCGCAACCCGAACTATCACTGCAAAGACGACCTCATCGACCAAGTCTCGGACCTAGACCACGGATTTGCGACGCGAATTGTTCAAGCGACTGTTGCCGCGACCGTGGAGAGTCTAGGCCTCCAGTAGGCAGGCCTGAAGGCCCGACGCTCGACCTCGTCGAGCATGGTCTCATCCGACCTCCGATCCATCAGAGCGATTCCGAGCCAGTTAGGGGCCGCTGGGCTTCTGGCCTTGGTGACCAATGACGGTCATGAGACACTCACCCGCTTCCCCTTAACATTGAGCTCGTTAGTTGTCGGAGGCTGGAAGCCACTGACTCGCATCAAAGGAAAGTTGGTGCAGCGGCGGCTGGGGATCTGTGCGATGTCCACCACGTCCTCTGTTACCAACAGGAAAGTGCTGTGACAATTGGAAAACTGTCACGGTCTTTGTGGTCGTACATCCGAACCTCACGTACCATTGAAAGCGCAAGGATCAACACGCTTCAGCATGCGGAGGCAAAGGATGCCCACCAGAAACAAAAACTTGTCTCATTCAACCTGCATTATGCATAGATTCACTTTGCGAGTGTGGCTGCGTTCGTAGCGGGTTGGCGGTCGTCGTGAGGTGGTAGCTCGGCAACTGGCCTTTTGGCTTCTCCGTGTCCGGTTTCCCTTCCCGCCCAGAATCCGCGTCGTCAAAACCTCGCTCGGAAGTGACGTGTTTCCAGTGCGTTACGGCTAGTGCATAAAAGTTTATGCATAGCGCATAGCCAGGCTCTCAGATCAGCGCCCTCCCGACCACCGGCAGCAAGCCGCCGTAGGGAGTCGGCTTCCTGCCGCGGAAGTGGTAAGGCGTCGAAGCCCCGATTTTATTGGGCCGCGAGGCCGTCACGGCTGGGCCTTGTTGGACGGGCCTTTGGGAGCTATGCTGTTTTCGTCTGGTAACCATGTGGGTGACCTCCTTGGGGTTGGCTGGCGAAGCTGGGATCTTTGCCAGCCGACCTTTTTACCCCATGTTTTCGGGGGTCCCCAATGGTCCCTTGCGGCTCAGCTCTCCTCAGGTCCACGCCGCAGTGCATAATTCAGGTTCAACACCACTCTTGACGGTATTTGTCACTACTCTCGCTCTGTTCTTATTTGCTTCGTGCGGAAGCACGGAAGGAAACGGTCAGGACACCATGCGCGCCAAATACTTCTCGCCCAACTACACCACAGCTCGGACCCAATTCCGAACCGCCGCCGAGAAGGCGGGCGGGCGGTTGACCGTGCTGCAGCTCGATGCCAAGGGCCCGAAAGGGGAAGACCTGACAATCGACATTGCCTGGTTTGGTGCTGAAAAACCAAAGCGGGCACTCGTGCACTCGTCCGGACTGCATGGGGTAGAGGCTTTCGCCGGCTCTGCTATCCAGTTGCAGTGGCTGGAAGAGGGTATTCCCTCTATTCCCGCAGACTCGGCGCTCGTACTGGTTCATGTATTGAATCCGTTTGGGATGTCCTGGCTCCGAAGATTCAACGAAAACAGTGTTGACTTGAACCGCAATTTTCTTGGACCAGACGAGACGTACGAGGGTACCCCAGCGGGTTACCCCTTGCTGGATCCCTTCTTGAATCCTCCGAGTCCGCCTGGTTGGGATCTGTTGTACTACCCTCGCGCGGGGTGGCTAATTGCCCGGCATGGCATGTCAACTCTCAGGCAGTCGATTGCCGGCGGGCAATACGAATACCCGAAAGGTCTTTTCTTCGGCGGGTCAAAGCTCGAAGAGGGATCGCTGAAGGTTCAAGAATTCATGCGAGAGCGTCTGGACTCCGCCGAACATGTGGTAGTTGTTGACGTGCACACCGGGTTGGGGCCGTTTGCCTATGACACTTTGTTCGTTCACGCTGGTGACGAAGGATCCGAGATCTACCAGGTGATGAAGAGAACGTTTGGAGAGCGTGTTGCATCCTTGGACCCAGATCGCGGACCGGCTTACCGAGTCAAAGGCGCCTACGACACCATGTATCCTCGGGTTGTGTCCGGTGGGAAGGAGGTAGTTTATTTCCTTTGCCAGGAATTTGGCACTTACTACGCCGTGCAGGCTCTGAGAGCTCTCCGCGACGAGAACCGCTGGCACCACTATGGGGACGGTACGGTCGATCATCCAGCGAAGGAAGAACTGAAGGAGAAGTTTTCTCCTGACGATGAGTCGTGGCGGCAGACGGTCTTGGATCGAGGCCGAGTGGTGATTGGCCAGGGGCTGGGGTTGGCGTTCGGCGACTGACCGGCATGCTTGAATAGCCCGTGTTTGAATAGCTTCTGGATGAGCGTCGCTCGTTATGCGCCGCTGGATCACCCACGCCTAGCCTTGGTCGCGTGCCCGATTCCCTGGAACCTTTCCTCTAGCAGGGCAAGCTGGTGCGTTGCCTCGCCGTTCGGCGCTTCAAACGCTCAACGGGAATTGCTCAGAACAGCCGCCCACCCACCACTTTGTGGTGTTCCACGCCATCATTGTTCCGGGTGGCCCAATCAGGCCCAGAAAATATATCTAAAACTGCTTGCCTGCCCTTCGATAAGGTGGTACACTACGTGAGGATGCGTTGGGGTGCGTGCGCTCAAACGTGTTCAAATCAGGTTGGGCAGACCGCTCGTAACGGAGTCTTCCACCACCGCATCTGTGGTTTGCCTGATTTTTTAACAACTCTACAGTTTGGCGCTCGATGTGCGGGTGAAGTTAATTCGCAGGAAGGCAGCTTGTCGCCAAAACGAGTTTTGAGGCCGGCCGCGGAAGGGATTTCGGCTAGCAACGTTTCTGGGTTTCCAGAAATCGAGCGAAACCGGGAGTCGATCTTCGGCGCCAGTGTTCTTTGATAATCTGGTTGGACGTGCAGTTCGTTATAGACGATTCCGAGTTTTAGTCGGAACGAGAACTCTACGATATAACCTGGCCGTTCTGGGATCGTGAAAGCGATTCCGGCCTGGAAAGCGGAAGCCCGCAAGGGTGAAAGCTTGAGAGGGGCTAGGTGACGACAATTTAATCGAGAGTTTGATCCCGGCTCAGAATCAACGCTGGCGGCGCGCCTAACACATGCAAGTCGAACGCGAAAGCCGGCTTCGGTCGGTAAGTAGAGTGGCAGACGGGTGAGTAACACGTGGATAACCTGCCCTTAAGTGGGGAATAACCCTGGGAAACTGGGGCTAATACCGCATACGATCTTTCACACCTAAGTGCGAGAGATGAAAGCCTTCGGGCGCTTGAGGAGGGGTCCGCGGCTGATTAGCTTGTTGGTAAGGTAATGGCTTACCAAGGCATCGATCAGTAGCCGGCCTGAGAGGGTGAACGGCCACACTGGCACTGAGACACGGGCCAGACTCCTACGGGAGGCAGCAGTGGGGAATCTTGGACAATGGGGGAAACCCTGATCCAGCGACGCCGCGTGACCGATGAAGCCCTTCGGGGTGTAAAGGTCTTTCGGTGGGGACAATTATGATGGTACCCACAAAAGCAGCTGCGGCTAACTACGTGCCAGCAGCCGCGGTAATACGTAGGCAGCAAGCGTTGTTCGG
>CBDCYS010000020.1:37500-126255 GCA_965224215.1 Bryobacterales bacterium
GCGAAGCGGGATGATCTACCCTTGGCCAGGGCGAAATCTGTGTAACAGCAGACGGAGGCCCGAACCATTGTCGGTTGAAAACGGCTTGGATGAGCTGAGGGTAGGGGTGAAAGGCTAATCAAATTCCGTAATAGCTCGTTCTCTCCGAAATAGCTTTAGGGCTAGCCTCGTGTATCTGCAACGGTGGTAGAGCACTGGATGGACTAGGGGCCTTCCCAGGTTACCGAATCCAACCAAACTTCGAATGCCGTTGACATCGAGCACGGGAGTCAGACTGTGGGGGCTAAGCTTCACAGTCAAAAGGGAAACAGCCCAGACCGCCGGCTAAGGTCCCGAAATTGACGCTAAGTGGGTAAGGAAGTCGATAGGCCCGGACAGCCAGGAGGTTGGCTTAGAAGCAGCCATCCTTTAAAGAAAGCGTAATAGCTCACTGGTCAAGCCTGTCGGCGCCGAAAATGTAACGGGGCTCAAGCGTCATACCGAAGCCGCGGATTCGAAAATTCCTTCGGGAATTCTCGGATGGTAGGAGAGCATTCTGAACTGGCTGAAGCCGGACCGAAAGGATCGGTCGACGGTTCAGAAGAGACTCTGCCAGCATTAGTAGCGAGAAACCAGGTGAGAACCCTGGTCGCCGAAAGTCTAAGGTTTCCTGAGCAAGGTCAATCCGCTCAGGGTTAGTCGGGACCTAAGGTGAGGCCGAAAGGCGTAGCCGATGGACGCGCGGTTAATATTCCGCGACTACCTTTGATTCGTTTGACGATGGGGAGACGCAGAAGGCTAAATGAGAGTGGTGATGGATATCCACTTCGGCCGTCATAAGGTGTCTTGGGCAGGTAAATCCACTCAAGAGTTATCACTGAAGACGGACGCGAAAGGGCAACCTTATAAAGTCATGACGCCACCCTGCCAGGAAAATCCTCTAAGGAGAATCAAGGTACCCGTACCGTAAACGGACACACGTAGACGAGAAGAGTATTCTAAGGCGCTCGGGTGAAGGGTTGTTCAGGAACTCGGCAAATTCGCCCCGTAACTTCGGGAGAAGGGGCGCCTCTCGCAAGAGAGGCCGCAGTGAAATGTTCCAGGCGACTGTTTAACAAAAACACAGGTCTCTGCTAAGTCGAAAACGACGTATAGGGGCTGACGCCTGCCCGGTGCCGGAAGGTTAAGGGGAAGGGTTAGTTTCTTCGGAAACGAAGCTCCCAACCGAAGCCCCGGTGAACGGCGGCCGTAACTATAACGGTCCTAAGGTAGCGAAATTCCTTGTCGGGTAAGTTCCGACCTGCACGAATGGCGTAACGATCTGGAAACTGTCTTAACAACCTGCCCGGCGAATTTGTGGTCCCGGTGAAGACGCCGGGTACCCGCCACAAGACGGAAAGACCCCGTGCACCTTTACTACAACTTATCAGTGAATCACGGTTTAGTTTGCGCAGAATAGGTGGGAGGCTTTGATTCCGGGTTCTTGGACTCGGAGGAGCCACCTTTGAGATACCACCCTGGCTGTGCTGTGATTCTAACCTGCTCCCCTTATCGGGGAGAGGGACACTGATTGGTGGGTAGTTTGACTGGGGCGGTCGCCTCCCAAAATGTAACGGAGGCGCGCGAAGCTTGGCTCAGACTGTTTGGAAATCAGTCGTAGAGTGCAATCGCATAAGCCAAGTTGACTGCGAGACCTACAAGTCGAGCAGGTGTGAAAGCAGGCGATAGTGATCCGGCGGTTCCGCATGGAAGGGCCGTCGCTCAACGGATAAAAGGTACGCCGGGGATAACAGGCTGATCTGGGCCAAGAGTTCATATCGACGCCCGGGTTTGGCACCTCGATGTCGGCTCATCGCATCCCGGGGGTGAAGAAGCTCCCAAGGGTTAGGCTGTTCGCCTATTAAAGCGGTACGTGAGCTGGGTTCAGAACGTCGTGAGACAGTTCGGTCCCTATCTGTGGTGGGCGTAGGAGATTTGAGGGACCCTGTTCTTAGTACGAGAGGACCGGAACGGACGAACCTCTTGTGATCCAGTTGTCACGCCAGTGGCATCGCTGGGTAGCGAAGTTCGGTCGAGATAAGCGCTGAAAGCATATAAGCGCGAAACTTATCCCGAGATATGATCTCCCAAGGGGGTTAACCCCTCTGAAGGGCACTCGAAGACGACGAGTTTGATAGGACGGATGTGTAAGCGTGGCGACACGTTCAGCTAACCGTTACTAATCGCCCGTTCGGCTTGACCATAAATCTACCCCGAAACGATTTGGGGTAGCTGCAATCAAAAGTTGCCTCTAACAAGGCAACCCACAACGCTCATGACAGCATCTAACAAACGCTGCCGGCGATCTCAGTAGGGGCGTAGCGTACTACGGCCGCTAACGAAAGTGTTGCGACAGTTAATTTACCCGCCGCAACCGCCCTTCAATATTCATCCGTTGACCGGTTCGAGCCTGCCAAACATATCCGTGAGGAAGTGAAAAAGAACGCGTACACAAGGAAGTCAAGAGCAGCAAGGGGAGAATTCGGGAGCGACAGTCAGAGCCGCGCGCGTAAGCAAGCGGTTACCGCCCCACCGTGATCATCCGATGGGGCCACGCTGCTCTCCTTCTCAACCGCTCAACGGACACCGATTTTCGGGTGGCCATAGCGAAGGGGTCACACCTGTTCCCATCCCGAACACAGTAGTTAAGCCCTTCAGCCCCGATGGTACTGCGCGGGTGACTGCGTGGGAGAGTAGGACGCCGCCCGATTTAATTTCAAGGCCCTGGCTTTTTCGCCAGGGCCTCTGTTGTGGGTCGCAGACTAAGTCCGGGGCAGCGGCACCGGGAGCCTTTGTCCCAGACACTCCCGACTCTAGGTATCTGAGCGGATTAGTTTCGAAATGTTCTACGAGACGATGAGTGCGGGGGTGCGGCTCCAGGGCCGTATCCCGCCTTGTCCTTCGTCATCGGATCGATAGATCTGCTCATGCCTTGAGAAAACTCAGGCGGCGTCAGCCGCCTCTTCCCCTAGGAGTCTGTCCCACAGAAAAAGCCAGCAAGGAGTGGAATGTTTTGCATGGAAGGGCGAAACTAGAGGCATGGGGACCAACTACCGGCCTTATGAGCCTGATCAGCCGTTTTTATTTCCGCCGTCGCCGCGGGACTGGCTGCCGCGGGACCACCTGGCCTATTTCATCTCCGATACACTCGATCAACTCGATCTGAGCGCCTTGCACCAGCCCTACGAGGGCGACGGCCGGCGCAAACAGCCCTATCACCCGACGATGCTCGTCAAGGTGCTCGTCTACGCCTACGCGACGGGCGTGTTTTCGTCGCGCAGAATCGCCAGCAAGCTGATCGACGACGTTGCACTACGCCTGCTTGCGGCGGGCAATCAGCCCGACTTTCGCACCATCAATCGCTTCCGTCAGCAACACTTGGAAACGTTTGGCAAGCTGTTCGTCGCGCTCGTGCAGCTGGCCCAAAAGATGGGTTTGGTGAAACTGGGGACGGTGGCGCTGGACGGCACGAAAATCAAAGCCAACGCCTCCAAACACAAGGCGATGAGCTACCAGCGCATGAAGGAAGAAGAGCAACAGCTCGAAAAAGAAATTCAACAGTTGCTCGAGAAAGCGCACCAAACCGACGCCGCCGAAGACGAACTCTACGGCCCCGGCAAAAGCGGCGACGAGCTGCCGCCCGAGCTGCACAAACGCGAGCAGCGGCTCGAAAAGATCAGGGAAGCCAAGCAGGCGCTGGAAGACGAACAGGCCGAAAAAGACAAGCAGCAAGGGCGCCATCCCGGCGACGGCAAAGTGGCTTCGGAGACGAGACCGCAAGGCGGCTGTTCGAAATTCAAGTGGGAGTTCGGTGAGCCAAAGCCGCAAGCGCAACGCAATTTCAGCGATCCCGAGAGCCGCATCATGAAGTCGAAGCAGAGTTTCCAACAGTGCTACAACGCGCAGGCGGTGGTGGAAGAAGGCCGTCAGTTGATCGTGGCGCGGCAGGTGGGACAGAACGCGGCCGACAACGGGTCGCTCATCGAAATGGTGGATCAAGTGGAGCAAAACACGGGGAGCAAACCGGAGTGTTTGCTGGCGGACGCGGGGTATCGGAGCGAGAAGAACTTTCTGGCAATGGAGGAACGCGAGATCGAGGGCATCGTGGCGCTGCGGCGGGAAAGCAAGGCGGCCCAGGAAGAAAAGAAGCAAAACAACAAGGCCACCGAAGCGGCGAGCGAGCGCATGGCGAAGCGCCTCGAGCAGCAGCGCGGCAAGCAACAATACGCGCGCCGCAAAGGGATGGTGGAGCCAGCGTTCGGATGGGTGAAAGAGGTGTTAGGATTCCGGCGATTTTCGCTGCGGGGTCTCAAGAAAGTACAAGGAGAATGGAGCTTGGTAACGATGGCGTTGAACCTGCGGCGGATGGCGAGGATGGAGGCGCTCCCGACGGCGGCCTAGGCGGAGCGAAGCGTGAAAAAAGCCGCCCACGGAAGCCGCTATCGAGTCACAGAGGCGATGCTGTTGCCGCAACGAAGGATCGCATCCGGATCGCAGCCGCACACTCGCGTTGCCGACCTCAAAAATCCAATCTCGCCCCCGTATTACCTTCGTGCCGGATTTCTGTGGGACAGACTCCTAGCCGCTCATACTCTTCCGGCGGCCGATAGCCCAGCGAAGAATGCAAGCGCGTGCGATTGTATTCCCGCTCAATGTAGGCGCCGATCTGAGCCTGCGCCTCGCTCAAACTTTCATATTCGTTCCATTCGACTTCCCCCGTTTTCAAAGTCTTGAAAAAGCTTTCCACGTAAGCGTTGTCCTGCGGCCGGCCCTTGCGGCTCATCGATATCTTGGCGCCGGCTTGCCGCAGTGTGGCCACATAAGCCTCCGAAGCGTACTGCGAACCTTGGTCAGAATGATGCATCCAACCCGGCACCGGACAGCGGCTGCTCAGCGCCTCTGTGAGCGCCGCCAGCGGCAACTCGGTTTTCATGTTCGGACCGACGGCCCAACCCACGACGCGCCGCGAAAACACGTCCAACACCACAGCCACATAGACGAAGTGATTTCTCAATCGCACATAACTGATATCGGAGCCCCACAGCTGGTTCGGGCCCATTGGCCGGAACTCGCGCGCCAGGTTCGGATAACGCCACAGCTCGTGCTTGGAATCGGTCGTTTGCCGAGCCCCGCGCGGCAATTCCGGCGCAATAGATTCTCTTCGCGCATCACCCGCTGCACGCGCTTGCGGTTGACCGTCAGTTTTTGACGGCGCAGCTGATGGGTCGTCCGCCTCGTGCCGTAGGCCGGATGGTCCAAGACAGCGTTGACAATCGCCTGACGAAGTCGTCGGGCGTGCTCGCTGTCGGGCTTCGGCTTGCGGTAGAGGCCGGCGCGAGCCAGTCCGCTCAACTGGCACAAATCGCGTGTGCTCATTTTGCCTCGTTTGCCTTGCTGCCCGTACTTCGCCAGTGACACGCTGGTTCCACTGACGATGCTCGGCCGGCGCAGATCCTCGACACGCCGCAAGGCTGCGGACAAAAAATCAATCTCCATGGCCTGGCGGCCGACTTTGCGTTCCAGCTCGGCAACGCGGGCCTGGGCTTCGCCTCCGGGCTCGACCCGGGTGCTGCCGTTGGGGCGGCGTCCGGGACCGGGAAAGGCTCCCTCCACGCCGTAGCGCTGCACTTGTGCCTGCCAGTCGTAGAGCTTTTCGCGTTTCACCTCGAGCTCGCGCGCCCAGGCCGAACCCGACTCGCCGGCTTGGAGCCGACTGACGGCCGCCAGCTTGAACTCGTTCGTGAATCGTCTTCTAGACAATCGAACCTCCTTACCGTTCCCTGGTCCATTGTCCCTTCTTTCACGGTCTCACTTTTGGGGTCCATTCCACGTCGGGGACAGGAGAAAAGTCGGGAAAAGTCGGGGACAGGCTACTACTTTTCGCGACAGAGCCAGGGAGGCACACCCGTTTCCATCCTGAACGACGGCAGTTAAGCCTTTCAGTTCCGATAATGCTGCGCGGACGACTGCGCGGGAGAGCAGGACACCGCCCGATTCAGTCTGAAACACCCGACGGCCCGATCGCGGAAACACGCTCGCGCCTTTTGCTATCCTGAACCCCGTGGCAACGCAGACTCTCATGCGGGTCGAAGAATATCTGCGCACGGTCTATGAGCCGGACGCCGAATTTGTCGATGGCGAGATCGTGGAGAGAAACCCGGGAGAGAACCCGCATAGCGCGGTACAGGTCCGCCTGGTCGAAATCTTCTACGAGCTAAAGAAGAAACACCCCGTTCATTGCCGCACCGAACTCCGCATGCGGCTTGCGTCGTCACGCATCCGGATCCCTGATGTCGCGCTATTCCATCCTGAAAAACCTACTGAACTCGTTCCTTCGGACGCTCCCTTAGTCGTCGTCGAGATCGTTTCGCGAGAGGATCGCCACACGGAGATCATTCAGAAGTTCGAAGAGTACCGCGCCTGGGGAGTGCCCCACATTTGGCTCGCCGATCCATGGCAGCGGCAGCTCTCGGTCTGCGGCGACAACGGCCTGACTGCCGTGGGCTCACTACAACTCACCGACTTCGGCCTAACAATCACGCCGACGGACCTCTTCGACTGACCCGCCACGTGGCGCACGCCTCCAGACGTGCCGTGTCCCCATTCGTGGCGACATCTCTTGACGTTTTCGTCGTCAAACAAAGTGCGGTGCCGCCAGACGCCACCTGCCCGCCGCGAAACAAAGCCCCGCACGCACTCCCGTGGCGCAAGCTCTCAGCTTGCCGCGTCGACACTTCTGTCGACGCCTGGCGTCTCGACAATTCCGCTACGTGGGGCACGCATCCTTGCCTGCCATGCCGCAGGCGCAAGGGTCTGCTTGCGCCTGCACTTCGGGTAAAGCTTGGCGTCTCTACATTTCAGGAGCCTGCGGACCCGTCGCAGCAGCCAAGTTCACGTAGTTCGACTGTGAACCGGCCGGGCCCTTGCTGCGTGTCTTGGGGAGCGCCTCGACGAAGCGTATCTGCTCGGGTAGCGGTGTCCCCGCCACCGCGGATCTGCCTTCGGCGGATGACCGTCTTCGACGGTCGCCCGGGGGCAGGGGTGGGTTCCAAGACCGGCCGCTCCGCGGCGGGTCCCTCACAAAACCCCGCCTAGACCGCCGAGTCTCAGTACGCGCACCGGTTGCCTCTCGCACCGGTTACCTCTCGCGCCGGCCTGCCCCCCGCGCTAGCCCGCCTCCACCGGTTCCGGCAGGCTTGATTGTGAACCGGCCGGGCCCTTGAGGAAGGCATCCCCGCCACCCACCATCTGCCTTTGGCGAACGGCCGTCTTCGACGGCCGCTCGGGGGTGAGGGACGAGTGGATAGTCACCCTAACGGATTGACGGTAGCCCCGAGAGATCGTACAAGTTACTATGTTTCAGTCCCTTACGACGATACCTAGATCACACCGCAGTATCCGCCCTTTGGCGGACGACCGTCTTTGACGGTCGTCCGGGGGCAGGGGTGGGCTCTAGGACCGGCCGCTCCGCAGCTGGTCCCTCATAAAACCCCGCCCAGACGACCGCGCCTCAATACGCGCACCGCTCTGTCTCACGCGCTGGCTCGCCTCCACCGGTTCCGGCAGGCTTCATTGTGAACCGGCGGGCCCATGAGGAACGGGTGCCCCCGCCACTGCGGCATCCGCTTTTGGCGTTTGACTAGGGCCTGTTAACACTAATCTGGACAAGCTGCTATACTGGTGATGTATGGAAATCACCGAGCAGCAATACCTCCGCATCGAGCCGGTTTTGCCGCGCCAGCGGGGCAACGTGAGCCTGTCGAACCTGGCGGTTTTAAACGCGATTTTATATGTCGCCGAGCAGGGCTGCAAATGGCGCGGCTTGCCCCAGCGCTTCGGCAACTGGCACACCATTTACACCCGCATGAACCGCTGGTCGAAGAACGGCGTGCTCGACGCCGTCTTCGAGAAACTGCAGCGCGAGCAACTGGTCCGCATCAAAATCGAAGCCGTGTCGATGGACTCGACCATCGGGAAGGTTCATCCCGACGGCACCGGTGCGTTAAAAAAACCGGTCCGCAGGCGATCGGCAAATCCCGCGGCGGATGGACCACCAAGATTCATATGGTTGCCGCAGATGCTCGAACGGCGATAACGTTCGCTCTCTCGCCCGGCCAAGCTCACGACGCCCAGCATGGCCGCGAGCTGCTGGGCGGTCTGGGGCCACTGCCCGAGCCGCTGCCGCTGCTCATGGACGGCGCCTATGAGGACATCAGACACGCCAACTGGCTCTGGATTTCGGATGGATTCCCGTCGTGCCGCCCAAGCGTACCCGCTTGGAGCCGTGGGAGTTCGATCGAGTACTCTATCGCCGCCGCAACGAGGTCGAGAGACTCTTCCGCCGGCTCAAGGGATTCCGCCGAATCTTCTCCCGCTTCGACAAGCTCGACGTGATGTTCCTCGCCTTCCTCCACTTCGCCCTCATCGTCGAGGCTCTTCGTTTCGAGACCCCACGTTAGTGTTAACACGCCCTAGATAAATCCGACATTGGGGAAGCTTGGGGGGATGAGGGGGCAGAAAACCCTTGCATCCGGAAACATTTTGGTGTATTCTTGTCTCTAGTTATACAACTAGATATCCCATTCTCTTTTCTCGTCCGATAGAGCGGGCCATCTTCTGCTCTCTCTGCTCCAGGAGACCCATGGGATTCCCCACCAAAGTTCAGCTCATTGACCGTAAGAATAGCCGGCAGTGGTACATCAACTTCCCCTCCGCTCTCGCCCAGGCCATGGAGTTCTCCCGTGGCAAACTCGGCGAGTGGTTTGTGGAAAGTAAAAATCAGCTCGTCCTCAACCGCCCGCAGGCGCCGCCTTCTGTTCTAAAAAAACTCTTCGGCACGTCTCCTCGACGCCTTCGGCCGTGCCGGCCAGCGGCGCGTCGAGCAAAAAATCGGAACCCTGATGCTGGCTGCTTTGGTGGGACTGGGCCGCCGCACCGTCACCGGTATGCTGCACACCTGCGGCGCCGGCTTCCAGGATTGGTCGGCCGTCTATCGCCTCTTTTCCAAAGCCCGCCTCGACGCCGGCTCGCTCTTTGCGGTGACCCGCCGCGGCGTTGTCAGAGAACTCGATCCCGCCGCAGCGGCCACGCAACTTGATCAACGCCTCCGACCAAGAACGCAAGCAGTATCGGCGGGCTTGCCGCAAAGACTCGATGGCGGCCCAAGGCGTCCGCCGGCTGCAGCTTCTGCGGCAGCAGTTGGATCAAGACTCGGGCTCGGCGCAGCGGCCGCTCGAGGTCGTCGTCGACGGCCGTTTCACCAACTGCGTGGTGTTGCGGCAGCAGCCCTCCAACACGGTTTTGATCGGACGTGTGCGCAAGGACGCCAAGCTCTACCATCTGCCCGCGCCGCCGCCCGCCGCCGCCCGCGGCCGGGGACGACTCTATGGCGAGCGCCCTCCGACGCCGCAGCAGTTGCGCTGCGACGAAGACGTCGAGTGGGAAACGGTCGAAGCCTGGGCGGCCGGCAAAGTCCATCGCTTTCGCGTCAAGACGCTGTCGCCGCTGCGCTGGCGTCCGGCCGGAGGGCAGCGGGGAATTTGCGCTTGGTGGTGATCGCGCCGCTGGCCTACCGGCCGCGCCCGGGCGCCAAGCTGCTCTATCGCCAGCCGGCTTATCTGATCGTCAGCGATCCGGATCTTTCGCTGCAGAGCATCGTGCAGCATTACGTGCGGCGCTGGGAGATCGAAGTCAACTTTCGCGACCAGAAGACGCTGCTCGGAGTGGGCGAGGCACAAGTGCGGCATCCGCGTTCGGTGGCCGAGGTGCCGCGCATGATCGTCGCGGCTTACAGCTGGTTGTTGCTGGCGGCGCGCAGAGCCGCAGCGCCGGAAAATTCCCCCGACGCTTTGCCGCCGCCGAAGTGGCAGGCGGGCAAGAAGAAGCCGCGCGCCACGACGCAGGATCTGCTCCAGCGACTGCGCGCCGAGCTGTGGGGCGAAGGCTTGCGACATTTCTGCAGCTTCCCCTTCCCCGGCCAGGCCGGCATGAAGCCCCAGAAACTCCAGCACTCGCTCCCCCAAGCCCTGCTCTACGCTTCCCGCTAGCGCTTTGGCCCTGCCCCGGCCCTCCCCCCTCCCTTGCGGAAAGGCCAAACTCGAGCGAACGGCCGTCTTCGACGGCCGCTCGGGGGCAGGGGTGGGCTCCAAGACCCGCCGCTCCGCGGCTGGTCCCTCACAAAACCCCGCCTGGATGGCCGCGTCTCAATACGCGCAGCGGTCGCCTCTCGCACCGGTTTGCCTCCCGATCTGGCCCGCCTCCACCGATTCCCCTACCTTCGCGCTTTCCGCGCCCGCCCGCCGTTCACGCCACCTGCTTGCGGGACAACCGGGTGCAACCCCGCCCGCTGCCCGCCGTCCGGCAAGACTGGTCCGCGCCACGGCGGACCCTCGATCCCCGACGCAGGCCCGTTGAGTCACATCGAGCGGAAGACCCTTTACCGCAAATTGGAAAGGATGAAGTTGTAGACGGTGGATGAGCGCCCTTAAACTGGGAGGCCCTTGCTTGGCGGCCCCGGGGATACGGTTTGCTGAATCTAGGCCTCGCCGGCGATTTTCCGTAGTCGAAAAAGTTGTTTTTTTTTGGGCTAATTGAGGTCTTGACCGCGGACTGCCGTCCACGCTCTCGAGTTTGGCGTTTGACTAGATAAATCCGACATTGGAGAAACTTGGGGGGATGAGGGGGCAGAAAACCCTTGCATCCGAAAACATTTTGGTGTAGGTGGGTATCCGGTTAACTCAGGTAGCCCCAAGATGTAGTATGCCGGCAGATGGAAGATTACCCTCAGAACCTGACAGAGTTCGAGGCCCGTTTTAGCAGTGAGGAGGCCTGCCGGGAGTATCTGTTCCGGCTGCGCTGGCCGGACGGTTTCCGCTGTCCGGGTTGCGGTTGTGGAAAGTCGTGGCCTTTGCGAAAAGTGCTGCTGCAGTGCGCTGCGTGTGGGCGCCAAACCTCGGTGACCGCCGGGACCATCTTTCAGGACACGCGCAGCCCTTTGCCGTTGTGGTTTCGTGCGATGTGGTGGGTCACCACCCAAAAAACCGGAGCCAGCGCTTTGGGACTGCAAAGAGTGTTGGGGCTCAACAGGTACGAAACGGCTTGGACCTGGCTGCACAAAATGCGGCGCGCGATGGTGCGGCCGGGACGGGATTTGCTGGCCGGGACGGTGGAAGTCGATGAAAGCTACTGGGGCGGGCTCGAAGAGGGCCTGCGGGGTCGAAACCTGAAAAACAAAGCATTGATCGCAGTGGCCGCTCAAGAGGATGGGCGGGGTATCGGCCGGATTCGCATGAAGAGAATCGAGGATGCCTCGGGCGAGAGCCTGTTGCCTTTCGTGGAAGAGTGCATCGAGCCGGGCAGCGTGGTGCATACCGACGGCTGGCCCGGTTACTCCGGGTTGAAAAAGGAAGGCTACGTCCATCAGGTCACAGTTGTCAGCAGGCAGGAGCAGTCCGCGTCGCAATTGATGCCCCGCGTCCACCGCGTGATGTCACTGCTCAAGCGCTGGCTGCTGGGCACCCATCAGGGCGCCGTGAGCCACAAACATCTGGACTACTACCTGGACGAGTTCACCTTCCGTTTCAACCGCCGCAAATCCAAAAGCCGCGGCAAACTCTTATCGGCTCGTCCAGCAGGCGGTAGCCGTGGATCCCGCGACTTACAAGATGATTGTTCACCCGGTTACAGAACCCAAGAAAATCCCCAAACCACAAGATATTGGGGCTACCTGAGTCAACCGGATACCCATCTAGCGCAAAATACATACATCCGTCGGGGAGAGCGGAAGCCCGTTGAAACGGGCTGAAAGACCCTAAGCCGTAGCGTACACCAGCCGTGAACGGTTGGCCTAGTTAACACCAAGCCGCGTGAACGCGGCTCAAAACAACAGCATCACGCTGCGTATGCGGATCGGACTGTTGATCTTGCTCGGCGAGCAGGCAAAAAAAGCGACTCACGATAGGTTATGGTCTGATTGGCGCACTACACTCGGGGTCCGCTAAGCTTCACGCTGGGCGGGAAAAGTATCAAGGGCAGGCCCTGAAAGGGGCGCACGAACGAACCGGGCCACCTCTCCGGGAGGCACGAACGGCTCGTTTCGCGCCGCTGTGCCGCGGGTGTTTGCGGGTGTTCAACGATACTTGAAGCAAGACCTCACCCAGATCCGTCCGTAAGCGCTTGGTTCCCTGCGAAAGCATTTTGAATACCCGTAGAGAAGATGGAGTGACCTGTCCAACCGCGAGAGTCGCGGGTTACGCTTCAAACAGATGCGCAGAGCCGCATCGAGGAGGACAGGTCATGAAAGAGTCTAGCGAGTTCAACAAAGAGATGAACAAGTGCAACAATTACGACAAATACGTCGGGATGGACGTTCACAAAAACAGTATCTCGGTCGCTGTCGCCGCGGCGGGGCGGGGCGAGGCGCATTTCTACGGCAAGATCGACAACCGGCCTGAAGCCATTCGTCGCTTGATTTCCGCACTCGCCCCGTCTGGTCAGAGGCTGCACTACTGCTACGAAGCCGGCCCCTGTGGCTACGGCATTTGCCGGCAGATTCGTGACACCGAACACGATGGCGACCTGGTCGCGCCGTCGCTGACCCCGCGCAAATCCGGCGATCGCGTCAAGACCGATCGGCGCGACGCGCTGACCCTGGCTCGGCTCGATCGCGGCGGCGAGCTCAGCACGGTCTGGACGCCCTCTCCGGAACACGAAGCGATCCGCGATCTGAGCCGCGCGCGCGGCGACTGCAAACTCATCGACAAACAACTTCGTCAATGCCTCGGAGCTATGCTGCTGCGCCACGACAAGCGTTTCCCCGGGCGCAAGAATTGGACGCAAGCGCACTTTCGCTGGCTCGAGACGTAACGCTTTGAGCAGCCGGCCTCGCAGATCGCCTACGAAGAATACGCCGAGGCGATACGCCAGGCGCAAAGCCGAACGGCTCGCCTCGAGCAGCAGTTGCATGATCAGCTGGAAGGCTGGAGCCTGGGAGGGCCAGCGCAGGCGTTGACGGCGCTGCGGGGCGTGGACTGGCTGGCGGGGATGACGTTGCTGGCCGAGCTGGGCGATCTCACACGCTTCGACTCCCCGCGCGAGCTGATGGGTTTCGTCGGTGTGACTTCGTCGGAGAACACGAGCGGAGCGCGACGCCGTCAAGGCGCGATCACCAAAGCAGGCAACGAGGAAGCTCCCGTCTGCTGGTCGAATGCTCCTGGGCGTATCGCTTCCCGGCACGCCGCTCGCGGCTGATTCAACGCCGTGCCGAGAAGGCGTCGCCCCCAGTCCAAGCGATCGCCTGGAAGGCGCAGGTGCGGCTTTGCGGTCGCTTTCGCAAGCTGCGCAACAACGGCAAACACGCGAATGTCGTCGTGACCGCGATCGTGCGGGAACTGCTGGGATTCATCTGGGCAATCGTGATCGAACAGACCCGAACACAACAGGAGAAACAGGGATTGAATGCTTGCTGAACGCTCGAGACGGCCGACAGGGAGACCGCCAGGGAGACCGACAGGGAGATCGCCAGGGAGACCGCCATCGCCCTCGATTGACGTCGTAGGCGACCGGCCGAAACCTGTCAAGGGTACGCTTCGCCGCGGTAACCCGCGCCCTTGACAGAACCCGTCCGACCGCCAAGAGGCACCTTATACGAGGGCGATGGCTAGCTGCCGAGGACGATGGCTAGCTGCCGAGGACGATGGCTAGCTGCCGAGGGCGATGGCTAGCTGCCGAGGACGATGGCTAGCTGCCGAGGACGATGGCTAGCTGCCGAGGGCGATGGCTAGCTGCCGAGGACGATGGCTAGCTGCCGAGGACGATGAGCTGCCAGCAAGCGGTAGCGAAAACGATTTTGGTTGCCGGCTTCGGGCGGCAGCCTCACAAGGTAGGACAAGGAGGACGGCTGACTGGAAACTGAGCCTGCCAGGAGAACCCTCGACTGCGCTAAGAAGCGCTTGATGGAGCGACCTTCGTCAAGGAAGCGCTCGGTTGAACGACCTTCGTCCGTAGAGTGAGGCAGCTCCACGACGCAGACTACTCTGGCGAGAACCCGCGAATATCAGATGGATCCATCGTCGTAAACGCTCTCTTCCACAGGCTGTTCTTCTTGTCCTCGTTCGTTGGCCAACGCGGAGTTGAGGCTCCGCGCGACAGCAGTCGTGCGCGCAAACTTGACAGGTCACACCATATCAGCGCAGGGCTCGTCAGAGACCTGCGGCTTTTCGGAGCGTTCACCCGCCCGGTGTGGCCCGACGATAGGCCGCAGGTCTCTAACGAGCCCTGCGCTACGGAGTTCGGCAACAACTGCGCACAGCAAGGGTCGCCTTACATCGGGGACCTCACGCCAGACCAGAAACGAGCCCTTACCGCATGTAAAATAAGTAGGCAGCATGTGCCGGGGCCGTCGGCGCTACTCGATGCTGTAGAGCGCCTTCTCCGCCAGCACGTAGATCAGATTCAACTGGCGAGGTTCCGCGCTTCGCGCAACGAAACCACCCGCGCCGCCGGAAATGTGGAGGGCTCGTGAGTCCCCGGACCAACGGTAGTCAAACGAGGTGCCCGAACCCGGATCGGCCTCGGTAAGGGAAAGAACGGTTTCGGTCTTACCCGTCTCCAGATTCCAGATATGGATGCTATGCAGACTCGTTCCGCGCGAACCGGACCTCAGGAAGGCCGCTTTCCTGCGATCGGGCGATGCCTTGAGCGTTCCCCCAGGCCCGTGGTAGCGCGTTGTCCCTTCGCTGATATCGTAGACATACAGTGAGTATTCCGGCAGCAGGCTCGAGTCGAGATAACTTCGCAAGTATCGGCTGATCTTATCGAGCGCCGGAATTGCCCACGAGTTCCAACGGCCAAATACGAGCACGACTGAGGACCCCTTCCGCAACAGCGTAGGCCGATCAACGATCATGTCGCGGGCAATGTCCAGTTCTCGGAAGCGGCCCCCGCCGGGAGCGCGCAGGTAAAGGCGCTGTCCCTGTGTCCAGTTGCCGCTGGCGCGCGCCGTTTGAACCACCCATGGTTCGTTGTGTCCGAGATCGTCGTCCCCTGCTGAACCGTCGTAGCCTCCCAGATCGCTGATGTCGTGCAGATCGCCGGAGCCTTCTAGATCGGTGTCGTGCTGATCGCCGGCCGCGTGCTGATCGAGCGCGTCGTCGAGGCCGTCCTCGTCTTCGAGGCGGTCGGCAAAAACAACCGTACCTTCAAGCTCGGAGAGATCACCGTCCCACCCCGGCCGGTCAGGCGCCGGGGAACTAAACTCGTAGATGTATTGGAGCAGCTCGGGCTTCCCGCCGGCCTGCAGCAGCTCGGGCGTTTTTTCCTCGACGCCGGAACCCCAACTACCCGGTCCCAGCACCGCGACACAGGAAAAATGAACCGCCGCGAGCGGGAAAAAGATGACCAGCAGAACCGCCGGAAGCCAGCGTCTCGCGGGCGCGCGAACCGAGGATTGCTTGGAAGGATCCATCGTGGGTCAACAGAGTTAAAGTTCTGGCCGCTGGGTCGACCGCCAACAACCAGAGCATCATTATAGTCGACGTAGCCGAGGAGTCAACGTCGTCGATCGTTAGATGACCGCGGTCAGCGATCCGTCCTCTTTTCGATGCGACCAGGTATCTGGCGATTCACGGCGCCTACAGATAGTTCTCTGTTAGCCACTTCGTGGTCAGCTCAAACGCCTGCTCGGGCGTGTCGACAAACTGGAACAGCCGACGGTCGCTCGCGCTGATCGTCCCGGCTTCCTCCATGACATCGAAGTTGATCAGTCTCTTCCAATAGTCGCTGCCGTAGATAACCACGAGGATCGGCTTCTGGATCTTTCGAGTCTGCACCAAGGTGAGTAGTTCCATCAGCTCGTCGAGCGTTCCGTATCCGCCGGGAAAGACGACTAAGGCCTTCGCCAAGTAGGCGAACCAGAGCTTCCGCATGAAGAAATAGTGAAACTGAAATGACAGCTCACGAGTGATATAAGGATTCGGCTCCTGCTCGTGTGGCAACGTGATATTGAAGCCCACCGAGCGCCCTCCGGCCTCGTTCGCGCCACGGTTGGCGGCTTCCATAATTCCGCCGCCCCCTCCTGAACAAACCAGAAAGCGGTGCCCATCAGAAGGCAGGGTCATCGACCACTTCGCCAGCATGCAGGCCAGCCGCCTGGCGTCTTCGTAGTAGCGGCTGGAGACCTGCAGTCGCTTCGCCTGGCGGATCTCATCGGCTGTGTTTGCTTCAGCAACCCGGCGTTCAGCGGTCTCCGCGTCGCAGAAACGGGCGGACCCGAAGAACACGATCGTGTCTTTCACCTTCTGCCACTTGAGGCGGCTTTGGGGCTCCAAATACTCGGCCAAGATTCGGAGCGTACGAGCACTCGCGCTGTTCAGGAAACCCAAGTTTTTGTAGGCAGTTTCTGGTGTCTTGCTCATTACGGTGGAAACTCCTTTCGTATCAGTAGATGCGTGGAAAACCCTCCTCGAAACACATCCGAGTCGAACCGGGCTCAGACCACCTCAGCTTACTATCGGATCGTTTCTTGTGTGGCCTTCCAAGTCGTGAACGGATTGACGGCGGGAGATGGGGTTCGGGCAACTCGCGACGGTCACCGTCTTGGAGCCGTGCCGTCTAAGAGGCGTGCCGGACCGGAGCCGCGCCGTCCTGGAGCGGCGCCGTCTTGGGCTGAGCAGCCCCCTTTCAGGCCAGTTTTCCACTCTTCCGGCCAATGAGAAAGCGGCCGGGCGTAAGACAATCGGCCCAGTCATCCGATCTGGAAATCGAAGCCTCGATCCCATATGCCCGTAACCGTACCCCCACAGACTCCGGCGCCACCCACCCCCAATCGGCTTCGCTCGGCGATCAGAAGTTTGCAGGAACTGCCCGGCTGGTATCCAACAGTTCAGAAAGTCCTGACGCTGGCGATCGATCCAAGAGCCGACGCCTTTCAGATCGAAGTCGGCTTGACCGTGGAGCCGTCGCTCGCAGCCCGGGCCTTGAAGCTAGCCAACTCACCCTACCTTGGCGTCGAGCCTGCCGCCACAACGATTCCAGAAGCCATAGCGGCGCTGGGTCACAAACGGCTGCGTGAGCTGCTTCGTCTCTTGCTCGTCTCCGGTCTAGTCGATTCTCTCGCGGGCGAGGGTCCGGTGATGGATGAAATCCGTAAGATGTCCACGGCTACGGGAGCTGCCGCCTACCGAATCGCACAAAGCTCGTATTGCCCCAGCGGGACCGACCTGCTCGGCGTAGGACTGCTGCACCCGGCAGCCGATTTTGCCCTGGCGCGCCTATTCCCAGAGAACTATGCGGCCATGCTGCAGCTGTTCGGAACCATGCCCACGAACGAAGCCGAGTGTATGGCATTCGGAATGGAACTTCCCGAGATCGCACGCTGGCTCGCCGAGGGATGGTCCTTTCCCAGGATCTATGCGGATGCGGCGGAAAACTGGCCGCGGCCGCTGGAATGTTCGTCTGATCCGGCTCTGCGAAAACGCCTTTGTGCAATCCACGTCGCCGTGTGCCTCGCGGATGGGCTGATCGCTGGGATGGATCTCGACGCCCTCGACATCGATCCAGAGATTCTAGGCGAACTGATGCTCGGCCCAGCGGAAATCGAAATGGTGTGGCATGAACTCCCGGAAGAAATCGCGCGGCTTGACGAGATATTCAGCGCGGAAGCGCAAGCTGTCGAGGAAGCCGAGGAAGACCCAGTGGGCTAGCCAGCCCGAGCCGCTGAGGGCCCGATCGGCTTCGCGAGTGCCTTGCCATCTCTTGGCGGTCTTCTTGCTTTTGGCAGCTTCCCCGTCCTTCTCAGCAGTTTTCTTGCCTTTCGCGACTACTTTATGCGTTAACTGTCTATCCTGCGCGCTTCGGTCGAAGCTTAGAGAAAACTCGTAAGTTCTTTTATTTCAGTGAACCGGCAACCTCGATTGCAGGACTTGGCAGATATTGTCATGATATAGCGTTTGGTGGGTATCCGGTTGACTCAGGTAGCCCCAAGATGTAGTATGCCGGCAGATGGAAGATTACCCTCAGAACCTGACAGAGTTCGAGTCCCGTTTTAGCAGTGAGGAGGCCTGCCGGGAGTATCTGTTCCGGCTGCGCTGGCCGGACGGTTTCCGCTGTCCGGGTTGCGGTTGTGGAAAGTCGTGGCCTTTGCGAAAAGTGCTGCTGCAGTGCGCTGCGTGTGGGCGCCAAACCTCGGTGACCGCCGGGACCATCTTTCAGGACACGCGCAGCCCTTTGCCGTTGTGGTTTCGTGCGATGTGGTGGATCACCACCCAAAAAACCGGAGCCAGCGCTTTGGGACTGCAAAGAGTGTTGGGGCTCAACAGGTACGAAACGGCTTGGACCTGGCTGCACAAAATGCGGCGCGCGATGGTGCGGCCGGGACGGGATTTGCTGGCCGGGACGGTGGAAGTCGATGAAAGCTACTGGGGCGGGCTCGAAGAGGGCCTGCGGGGCCGAAACCTGCAAAACAAAGCATTGATCGCAGTAGCCGCTCAAGAGGATGGGCGGGGTATCGGCCGGATTCGCATGAAGAGAATCGAGGATGCCTCGGGCGAGAGCCTGTTGCCTTTCGTGGAGGAGTGCATCGAGCCGGGCAGCGTGGTGCATACCGACGGCTGGCCCGGTTACTCCGGGTTGAAAAAGGAAGCTCTTCCGGCATTTTAGTGGCTAGGGAGCGAGGTTCAGCCCACCGCAGTGGAAGTAGATGGCATTGACGAAGTTCTGTTTGTTTCGGAAACCCCGGGCGGTGTACTTCACCCACTGAATTTTGGCGTTCAAGGATTCGCTGGTCGCGTTGGTGACGCGGTGGCGCAGGTAGGTCACGATGTTTGCAAAGCGCCGCTTGAGCATCCGGCCCACTTCAATCATCGGTTGCAGGCGGCTCCTCACCGCCCAGTTGTGCCACCAGCGAAAGTGTTTTCGGGCTGGCCGCTCGTAGCGGTAGTCGAAGAACGCCATCATCGTTTCCTTCAAAGCCCAGGCCCGCGCCGTTTTCAAGCCGCTGTCCCGCAGGGCCGCAAACGCTCGCCGGTCTTTGGGCTCCATCCGTGCCGGGTGCCTTAGCCAGTCATAGCGCGTTCCCACCAGCGTGTCGTCTCCGGCCGCGCGCAGGATCTTGTTCTCCTTCCGGCGCACTTTGTCCACCGCGCCTCCCAGATGCTGGGCGATGTGAAACTTGTCGAAGACGATCTTGCCGTCGGCTTCCGGCAGGTGCTCCCGCACCGAGGCGATGTAGGGATTCCACATGTCCATGGCCACCGCCTCGACCGCGCCGATTTGCTCCGGCGTCAGGGTCGCCCAGAATCCGTCCAGGCTACTCTGTTTGCGGTCTTGAGCCACGTACAGCACCCGCCCCCGTGCCAGATCGTTCACCAAGGTTAGATAGTGATGGCCCTTGCGAAAGGCCTTCTCATCGACACCGAGTTGCGTGACCGGCTCGGCTTGTCGGCGCTCCAATCCCCGCTTCACCGCTCGCTCCATGATGCCGTGAATCTCGTCCCAACTTAGCTTCAACAACCCGGCCACTGCCTTCTGGCTGGCCGCCTTGAGCCATTCAATCGCCAGCGCTTCAAACAGCGTCGTGAAGCGGCTGGAGGGCTCGGCCCAGGGTAGTTTCACCACGCGCACTCCGTGCTCGGGGCATTCACTGCGGGGCGGGGTGGCGTGCAGGATCGTACGATATTGGCACGTATCCAAGTGTCGCCACTGCCGCTCGGGCTGATGGTCGTGGAGTTGGCAGGAGGCGCCGCATTCCGGACACGGCCAATCCATCCCGTCCGGATGAGCCAGATGAACATGGATCTCTCCCGCCTCCAGCTCTAAGTCCACCGAGTCCACCTGCCAGGGAGCCTCGATTCCGAGGATGCGCCGATACAACTCGTGATCTTGCATCCCGGAATTGTCGCATGCCGGCCTGGGCAGGCCGCCATCCACCCACTACAAACCCGGAATTCCCAAAAAGGAAGGCTACGTCCATCAGGTCACAGTTGTCAGCAGGCAGGAGCAGTCCGCGTCGGAATTGATGCCCCGCGTCCACCGCGTGATGTCACTGCTCAAGCGCTGGCTGCTGGGCACCCATCAGGGCGCCGTGAGCCACAAACATCTGGACTACTACCTGGACGAGTTCACCTTCCGTTTCAACCGCCGCAAATCCAAAAGCCGCGGCAAACTCTTCTATCGGCTCGTCCAGCAGGCGGTAGCCGTGGATCCCGCGACTTACAAGATGATTGTTCACCCGGTTACAGAACCCAAGAAAATCCCCAAACCACAAGATATTGGGGCTACCTGAGTCAACCGGATACCCATCTAGCGTTTTTTGCCCCTTCGAGTCAACTCTCCTTTTCGTTCCGTTTGTGAACGGGCGTTTGTGAACCGGGCTGTGAATGATCGCTTGCCGGCCGATCGTTTCATCGCTTTCAGTGTAGCGGCGCATTCGCGTTTGTCAAGTGCTGAGCAGGTGCATTTATTGATAACAATGGGATTATTGCACCTGTAAATCCGTGACTGGAAGTTTGGGGCGGTGGAAGTTCGGGCGTTGGGGGCGTGGGACGCGATTCTGACTGGCGGACTGGGACTACGGTTGATAGGGTGATTCGTCCCGAACTTCGAGTTTTATTGTCGCAGCGACGATCGTTATCGGGACGGCTGCCGGGGAGTGGTTGTTGCTAGCGGATCAATCTATTTGAGCCAACCGCTTGCTTACGCGCGCGGCTCCGATGTCACGGCAGGGATCGCGCTCGCGGGCCGAGCGGAGTTCCGCGAAGGGGCGACGACCATGCCGCGCGTATCGGGGTGGAAGTCGGCCTCGATGCGGCAACACTGCAAGCTCGCGACCAATTAACGTGCAGCCGGGAAGACGGCTTCGTTTCCGACCAGAAAACGAGCCGCCTGATCAGCCGCTTCTCGGCGACCGCCGCCAAGCTTTTCTTGTCGGGCTCGCAAAGCGTGAAAGCTGTGAATAAAACAGCCCTTTACTCGACGAGCCAGCGGAGCTATCATACTCTAGCGTGGCCGTGTCTGCCGCGTCTTTCGGACCCCGTGTCTTTCGGACCCCGTTCACCCCCATCGACACAGGAGGTACGCCACCATGCCACTAGAGATCCTTCGCCGGCCGTCAGGTCTGTTTTTCTTTTGGCTCGTCGCTTCCCTTTCTTTCCCAGAACTAGTATCAGCCCAAACCACCTATGAGGGGACGCTTTTAGAACACAGAATTGAACGTCGGTATAGAAAGTTCAGCCGCTGTCCCATCGCAAATAGAAGAAGACCCCGGGGGTTCGAATCCGATGTTGTGGGGGGTATCGGCAACTTCATGATCACGGACATTCCCTCGGCTTTCAGTTGCGAGATCATGCGGTTCAGTGGCGGTGAGGCGGAGGTCACGATGGCCACCGAAAACATCATGGTTCAGCTGGATGATCCAACGATCCTGCCCGGTATCGTCACGCTTTTGAATACCCAGACGGTCAGCACGCGAATCTCGTTGAACGGTTCGGGAAGATTCACCCAGGGGGGCGATGACCACAGCGCCTGCATCGGAGTTGCCATTGGCCTAGAAGAAGCTGTAGATCGCATCGAATTGCGGAAGGTTCGCCCGGATGGGTGCGCCGATGACAGAGATTACACGACATCGACGACGCGGGCCCGAGACCTGCAGTCTGAGGCCGAGTGTGGCGTTAGCGTGCTGACCGTGGTGCCGAACAGCGCGAAGACCGGCCCGGTGCCGCAGAGCCTGGTGACGGAGTTCGAGGCGGAGATCATCAGTGATTTTTACATCATCCTTGACCATGGTCTTGACCGTGGCGACGATGTGCGGGAAATTTCCAATGGTGCGAGCTATTCGGTCACGATCTTCTCTCGCTACAAATTTCAAGCCGAAGGCACGGGGGGCCCTGATCCGACTCGAACAGGTTGTGATTTTTTGCCGCGGAACAGGTTTTTGCCGTTCCATAGACCGGATGAGCAGATGCTCCTTCCAGTTGCTCCGCATGTGATGACCGTCAGGGTTGTCTCCCAAAGCGCCCCGCCAGAGGAGCCGGTGGAAGTATCCGTGGAAGCGACGCGAACCGTCTTCACCGGACCTTCGGGCACTCCTGACTCCGCCACGGGAATATTTCAAACAGACGAAAATGGCGCTTTTGGGTTTGAGGTGAACCCGCCTGCAGCGTCGCCTGGCGGGGGATTCGACCGAACCGAACTGGTGGCCACCGGATCGGTTGATGGGACGGACTTCAGTTGCGTGGCGATGGTTGTCGTCGGATTGGGAACCCAAACGAGTCCGCTCGCCGGCATCCCGGATGTCACGGCTCTGCTAGGTACGTTTCGGGAACAGGTACTCGCCCGCGTCGACCCGCTGCAGATGTACACCGATCATCCCGCTTTGCTCGCTGAGATCGCTGAATTGGTCGTGAATGAACTCCGGCAGCGCAATATCGAGGGTCTTGTCTCGCTGAAGGATAAGGTGGACAGATACGCGCCGGTCCTGCGGAGCTTGCTCGACGACGAGGCATCGGCACTCGACCAAGAGTTTATTAGTGATGTCAATGCCTTCGCTCAATTCCTGGCCTCCCGAGGTGGACCCCATACACGGCAAGCTGTCTCTCGTTTCCAAGCTGATTTTCGAGGCGTCGTGGAGTCGGCCAGAGTTAGGGGAGACCACGGCGACAGATTCACTGAAACGGCCGCGCAACCTAATCCCACCGAGCCCTCCGCCGATGACGGAACACAAACTGCTTTTGAAACAGCCTCGGGCAGCAGGCTGAAAATCGGCTTCGAAACCAACCGGGGTCAGGCTGACGGCAGGGTGCTTTATCTTGCCCACGTTCCTGGATACGACCTATATCTGACGTCTCAAGAGGCGGTTCTGGTTGGCAGTTCTTCAGGCGGGCGGGCGTCTGAATCGTCGAGTTTCATAGCCATGCGCCTCGAAGGCGCCCGTCCTCGTCCAAAGGTCAAGGGCCTGCAACCACTACCTGGGAAAAGTCACTACCTCATCGGGGAGGACCGAGCTAAGTGGTTGACCAACATTCCGCACTACGCGAAAGTGCACTACGAAGACGTTTATCCTGGCGTGGACCTTGTGTACTATGGCAACTCAAGCAGGCTCGAGTACGACTTTGTCGTTGCCCCCGCCGCTGATCTTCTGCAGATCGGTCTTGTGTTTGACGGTGTGCACTCGGTCCAGATCGACGACCAGGGCAACCTGAACCTTGAGCACGGGATGGGCAGCTTGCGGTTGCACAAACCCGTGGCCTACCAGATGATTGATGGGGTGAAGAGCCTCGTAGCGGCGCGCTATAGCGTGGAAGAGAATCAGCGAATCCACTTCGAGGTCGACCACTACGATCGCACAAAACCCATCGTAATCGACCCGGTGCTCTCCTACTCCACTTATCTTGGCGGCAGCGGTGACGATTCTCCGGCAAAGATGGCGGTGGACTCCGACGGCAATGCTTACGTGACGGGAACGACGAGTTCCAGAAACTTACCGATAGACAGCTTGCTGGGTTTGGATTTTGCCGGCGGTTCGCTGCTGATGTCGGATGCATTTGTCACAAAACTGAATCCCGCCGGCACGGCAGTGCTCTACTCCACGTATCTTGGGGGATCTGGAGATGACGGAGGCGCGGACATCACCGTGGATTCGCAGGGCAACGCCTACGTGGTGGGTAGCACAAGTTCCTCCGACTTTCCCACTGTTCAAGCCTTCCAGCCAAGCCATAGCGGTGGCAGCGAGGTCCTTCGCGCAGATGCCTTCATCGCGAAGATAGACCCGACCGGTTCCCAGTTGGTGTACTCAACCTACCTTGGAGGCTCAGGAGACGATCTGGGGATCGGTGTAGCGGTGGACTCCGCAAACAGCGCCTACGTGACGGGCGAAACGGTTTCACTTGATTTCCCAGTTATGAATGCAATGCAGCCGGCTCCCCGGGGACTCACGGACGGTTTTGTAGTGAAGCTGAATCCGTCTGGTTCGGAGCTTGTTTACGGCACCTACCTGGGCGGTAACGGCACCGACGGCATCCACGCAATAGCCGTCGACATGTCCGGCAGCGCCTTTCTGACCGGCGCAACCGAGTCAACGGACTTTCCCACCGTGAATGGTTTCCAGCAAGCGAACGCCGGCTCGGGCGACGGCTTCGTTACAAAGGTCGATCCCACGGGCGCATTGTTGAACTATTCAACCTACATTGGGGGAGAAAGTGACGATACAGGCTCAGACATCGCAGTGGACAGCGAGGGAAACGCCTATGTCGCCGGGTTCACTGGGTCATCTGGCTTTCCGGTCGTCAATGCCGCGCAACCAGAATTCGGCAACACAGACTTGTTGGGCTTCGATGCGTTTGCAGCGAAGATAACCGCCGACGGCTCGGCGCTGGCCTATTCGACGTTCCTGGGAGGTAGTGAAATCGACCTGGGCTTCGGCATTGCCGTGGACTCCCAGGGTAACGCGTACGTGACGGGGGAAACTGATTCGGTTGACTTCCCGATCTCAGACGCAGTTCAGCCGCTGCCCGGGGGAGCCCACGATGGGTTTATTGTAAAGGTGAATCCAGACGGTTCGGCCTTCGAGTACGCCACGTATCTGGGCGGCAGCTCTCACGATTCGGCATCCGCGGTGGCTTTGGACGCCTCCGGTGCGGTCTATGTAACCGGCATCCACCAGTCAGGCGATTCTCCGGTCAGCTTCGGCGCCTTTCAAGCGAACAACGCAGGGGGTTCGGACGCTCTGATCACGAAGATCGTGCTTGGGACGCCTCCGGCCGCCGTCGCCACTGTCTCGGCCGCGAGCTTTAAACCGGGCGCCGACGTCGCCCCGGAGTCAATCGTTAGCGGGTTCGGCGCGGACTTGGCGGGGGCCACTCAAGTTGCCACGTGAATTATGCACAGATTCGGCGTAGCCATCGTCGATGGAGTTGTGGCGATAGCGGCACTCGTGTCAACTCAGTGATTTCGCAAGTCGTCTTTTCTGCTGTTTCCCTCCCCGTTTGAGCCGCCTCCTGATCCCGGCAGGGCAAAAGCGGGCTGGCAAGCGGCGTGTTCCCAGTACGTTGCGGCGAGTGCATGAAAATTTATGCATGGAGTGCCCCTCAGCTCAGCGCACCCTCCACCACCGGCGCCAAGCTCGATCCCGGCGGCCCCATCGCCCGCAGCCGTCGCATCAGCCGTTCAAACAGGCCCTTTTCCTGATAATGATCGCTGTAGCTGACACCCGTTCTGCCGGCGTGCCGCCAGATCTTGGCCGCCACGAACAGAAAACGCAGCCGCGCCGTCGCCAGGGTGGTGTGCCGCAGCGTCTCCACGCTGGCCTGGGCTTCGCGGTTGAACAGCAGCAGCCAGCAGTTGAGATTGTAGGCCAGCATGGCCAACTGAAAGTGATTGCGGTTCATGTCAAAGCGGCGCGAGGGATGGGCCGCCAGCCCGGCGTCGTTGTTGGCCTCCTTGATCAGGTTCTCGGCTCCGGCGCGCTGATTGTAAAACCACACCACCGCCGCGATCGGCTCGGCCAGATTGGTGACAAACACGCGGTAGGTGTAAGCGCTGGTGGCGAACAACTGGTATTGCTCGGCCGCGCCGGCCTTGGGCTCGTTTTCGTAACGCAGCGCCAGGAAACGGCAGGCCCGCGCCCAGCCTTGCGGTTGGTAGAGGAATTCGCATTCCGCGTCCGCGTCGGAGCGGGGGGAGGGTTTCCATTCTGCTTGCTGCAAGCGCTCGACCAGGCGCCGCGTTTTGCGCGCCACGATGACGAACTGACAAGCCGCCTTTTCATAGGCCTCCACCGCCTCCCAGCAATAAAAGCCGGAATCGGCCCGCGCCAGGATTTTCTTCACGCCGCCCGGCAAAGTCCGGAAAGCGCTCTCGAGGTGGGCGGCGATCTGTCGGCCCGTGGGCCGGTCGCCGTTGCGCAACCCGCCCATCAGGTATTCGCGCGTCTCGGCCAGGAAGGTCAGTATCGGCTGGTAGCTGCGCTTGCCCTTGTTCTTGGGGTTGTAGCTCTTGCGCCCGCCCATCTGGCGGCCGTAGAGGGTATGCACGGTGGTGTCGGTGTCCAGCGTCACCGTCTCCAACTTCACGTGGGCCGCGGCCCAGACTCGTTCCCGCAGCTGGCGCTGAATGGAAAGGATCTGCTTCGCCACGTTGAGGTGCAGCGAGGCCAGAAAGCGCCACAGCGTGGACTGCGGCGGCAGACGCGTCACTTGCAAGATGCCGGTCAGGATGGGGTCGCGAGCGATGAAGCGGAGTTGGTTGAGCCGCGCAAAGCCGACATAGAGGCCGAGCACGAGGGCCAGCACGAACTGGTAGGGGCTCATGGCTCGGGTGATCCGTTTGGTCGTGAGGGTTTCTTCCAGCAGCGCTTGGAAGCCGAGTTTTTCGAGCAGGGTGGCGACGGGCAGCAAGCCGCCGTAGGGAGTCAGATTCTTGCCACGGAAGTGATAGGGCGTGGCAGCCCCGATTTTATTGGGCCGCGGGGCCCTCGCGCCGGGGCCTTGTTTGACGGGCCTTCGGGAGCTATGCTGTTTTCGTTTGGTAACCATTTGGGTGACCTCCTTGGGGTTGACTGGCGAAGCTGAAATCTTTGCCAGCCTACCTTTTTACCCCATGTTTTCGGGGGTCCCCAAATGGTTCCTGGCGGCTCAGCCCTCACCAGGTGCACCGGCAGTGCATAATTCAGGTGCCACTTCACTGCCGTTACCAACATCGTTGGGCGGTACAAGCGTGCGGGTCACCGACAGCTCGCTAACCGAAAGGCAAGCTTCGCTGTTTTTCGCATCTGCCGGCCAAATCAATTTCTTGATTCCCGCCGGTACGGCTCGCGGGCTCGCCCAGGTGGAGGTCCTGCGCGACGGCGAGGTTGTCGCGGTTGGGATGGTCAATGTCAGCTCGATTGCGCCTTCGCTCTTCACAGCCGACGCCAGCGGGCAGGGCGTCGCCGCCGCTTTTTTCCTGAGGGTCGACCGGGACGGCACTCGTGCCCAGGGGCTGATTTTCGACGCGACGACGGGCGCGTCGGCGCCTGTGGACCTCGCTGAAAACGGCGACCAGGTCTTCCTGCTGCTATTCGGCACCGGTGTCCGTGGCTTCAGCTCGCAAGTTACTGCCAACGTGGCAGGCGAAGAGGTTCCCGTGCTGGGAGCGCTTCCTCAAGGCGAGTTCGTCGGCCTCGACCAGATCAACGTTGGCCCCCTGCCGCGCAGCCTGGCGGGCCGGGGCGAGGTGGACATCCTCCTCACCGCGGATGGCGAATCAGCCAATACAGTCACGGTCAATATACGTTAGAGTCGCAGCTCACGACGTCCGCCGCGTCCGTCACGAACGAGCTAAAGGTCATTTCCACAAACGGCGGCGGTGGTCCGCTGACGGTCCAATCCATCAACAGCTCCGACCCGCAGTTCCTCGCGGCGTCTCCCGAGACACCCTTCGATGTTGCGGCGGGCGGCCAACAAAACGTCAAAGTCCACTTCAGTCCGTCCTCGGTGGGCAGCCAGGCCGGCACGCTGACATTCGCCAGCACGCGCTTGCCCTCCGCTTTCGACAACACCGTGATGCATACCCTGGAGGTCTCCATGCGCCGAGACCGGCTATGGGTCGCGCTCGACGGTGTCTTGCAGGTCTTCGACCAGGATGACACGCGGGTCACCGGCGTGCCGATTCCGGCGGTTTGGGAGAGGCCGCCCGCGGTCGGAGTCAACGAAGGCGCCGCGGGTATCGCCTTCGGAGCCGAAGACAACCCGGACCAAATCGGCGGCCAGCGAGCCGACAATCTGGTTGTCACCGACTACGAGTCGTTGACCGAATTGCCGGTCCAGGAGTAGGGCGGTCTTGTGGAAGTGGGCTACCCCACCTGCACCAGCCCGTAACGCCGCTGCCACTTTTCGCGGATGTATTTGACTAGGACTTGCAGCTCCTTGGCGTTGGCGGGGTTTTCAATGTAGGCATTCGCTTCAGCGCGTGCCGCTTCCAGCAGCTCGCGGTCACGGATCAGGTTCGCCACTCGGAACGCCGGCAGACCTGACTGCTTCGTGCCGAAGAACTCTCCGGGTCCGCGCAGGCGCAGGTCGGTTTCGGCGATCTTGAATCCGTCCTGCGTTTCTACCATCGTGTCGATGCGTTCGCGCGCGATCTCGCCGACCTTTTCGGTCAGCAGCACGCAGTAGCTTTGCTCGGCGCCGCGCCCGACGCGGCCACGCAACTGATGAAGCTGCGATAGGCCGAAACTCTCGGCGTGCTCGATCACCATTACGGTGGCGTTCGGCACATCCACGCCAACTTCAATCACGGTCGTCGAGACGAGAACCTGGACCACCCCGGCTTTGAATCGCTCCATCACCGACTCTTTTTCCGCAGTCGGCAGGCGGCCGTGGAGCAAGCTGACTTCGAGATCCGGATAGACGGTCTTAGAGAGGTGCTCGTAGAGCTTGTGGGCTGCCTTGACCGCCTTGGCCTCCGACTCCTCGATCGTAGGGCACACGACGTAGACCTGGCGCCCTTTGTCCACCTCCCTGCGGACAAAGCTGTAGACCTGCTCGACCTGATCTTGCCCGGCTTTTTTCGTAATGATCGGGCGGCGTCCTGGCGGCAACTCGTCGATGATCGATACGTCGAGGTCGCCGTAGACGGTCAGCGCGAGTGTCCGGGGTATCGGGGTGGCCGTCATCACCAGCACATCCGGATGTTTCCCTTTCCGCAGCAGCTCGAAACGCTGCATGACGCCGAAGCGGTGCTGTTCATCGACCACGATCAGACCGAGGTTCTTGAACTCGACGTCTTTCGAGATCAGCGCGTGGGTCCCGACGACGATGTACGCCACTCCTTCGGCCGCCATGAGCTTGAGAGATTTCTTGTCGCGCGCCTTGGCCGAGCCCGTTAGCAGAACGACGACATAGCCGGCCGGTTCCAGCAGTTGTTTGAAGTAGAGATAGTGCTGCGTTGCCAGGATTTCGGTCGGCGCCATCACCGCTACTTGATAGTCATTCTCCAAGGCGATCACGCCGGCCTGGATGGCGACGATAGTCTTGCCGCTGCCGACGTCGCCCTGCAACAGCCGGTTCATCGGTGAGGGCTGTGACATATCCTCGGCGATCTCTTTGAGCACTCGCTTCTGGGCGGCGGTCGGCTTGAAGGGCAAGATGCTCTTGATCTTTTCGCGCGCGCGGCCGTTGAGCGAAAAGGCGATTCCCCGGACGCTGCGGGTCTTGCGTCTCTTCAGGGCTAGCCCGCACTCGAGGTAGAAGAACTCTTCGAAAATCAGCCGAGACTGCGCCGGCGTTCGAAAATCGTTGAGCACGCGCAAGTCCGCCTCAGCTTCCGGGAAATGTGCCTGACGCAGCGCCAGCGCCCGGACGGGCAAACCGATTCTCCGGCGGATGCTTTCCGGCAGCGGGTCCTCATCCGGCGGCACGGCTTCGAGAGCGCGATGGGCGAGTCCGCGCAGAATGCGGGTATTCACCTTGCCAGCCGCTTGGTAGATGGGCACGATGCGGGCGAGATGCAGATTCCCTTCGGCCTCGTCGTCGGCGTCGAGGATTTCGTACTGCGGGTGAAAAATCGTAATCTCCTTGGCAAACTCATCCCATTCGACCTTGCCGTAAAGGGCAATTTGCTTGCCGCGCTCGAGTATCGCCTGCAGGTAGTCGCCACGGAACCATTTGCACACGAGCGGCGGCCCGGAGCCGTCCGTGATTCTGGCCTCGAACATGCGCATCGCACTGCGGCGCGAATGAAAAAGCTGCGCTGCTGAGATGCGTCCGACGACCGTAGCAGTCTCACCCGGTGCAAGCTGGGAGATGGGTTTGGTGTTGCCGCGGTCTTCGTAACGGAACGGCAGGTAGTAGAGCAAGTCCTCGACCGTGAGGATGCCTTTGCTCTCAAGCATCTTGGCGCGATGAGGGCCGACGCCCTTGAGGTACGTGATGGGTGTATCGAGATCCATCGGGAGGAAACTCAACCGCGGCAACTTGGCTAACCGGCGGCGGAATTCTCGATTGTATCTCGGGTAGGGAGTTCCGCAGCCCTCTGCCCGGCGTCGTCGACATTCGGACCGCACCTGAATCCTGAGGATCAAGTGCCAGACAGTGGGCCTGGAGGCCCAGCGCGGTACGGCCGATGCCTTACGCCGCGTTGCTTGACGCAGCGCGAACGCCGGCGGAAGCTCCTACTTGAGGTACTTGTCGATGATTTTGTCCAGACCTTCGCCGCCGAAGATGCTGTTGTTCAGAGCGTTGTAGCCGTAGTCGTCCTGAATCCAGCCTTCCTGATCGATCACGAAAAAGTGAGGCGTGTCGAACTTGGGATTCTGCGGCGTGATCTTCAGGTAGGAAGCGGCGACTTGTCCGCAATCGAAGAGCACTAGCTGGCTGAGACCGTTTTCAACCAGATACTTCTGAACGCTGTTCTGATTGTCGGGAGGAATGACAAGGTCGACGACCTTGATTCGCGTCTTGTATTTGTCCTCGATGCGGGCCAGGTTCTTCGAAAAACTCAAGCAATGGGAGCAGTCCGTTTTCATCACATTGAGGATGACCACCTTGCCGCGGTACTTGTAGAGGTCGTGCTGCTGAAGGCTTAAGTCCGGTAGTGAAAAGCCCGGGGCACGGCGGTTGGAGAGACCTCCAGCGGACCAGGCCGTGACCGTAAGCGAAAGAATCGATAGGAAAAGGATCAACGAACGACGCATACTAGTCAAGGTAACACAAGAAAACTTGAATCGAAGAAAACCGGTCGGGCGGGTTGTAAGGATCTCTACGATCCGCCGTCCAACGGGACATTTAGCCAGCGGCGGCTTAGCAGCGCGTGGTGAAAGTCGGAGGACGGCGAAAAAAGGGGACAGCCAGCCGATTTCCGCGGGACTGGCATTGAAAACAAGGTAGTTCTGGGACTGGAAGTCGGTGGCAGTCCCCCATTTTCGCCCGAGGCCACTTCCGCCACGGACTGCTAGGCAAAGACATTTCAAACGCGATAGAGCCGCCGACCTGAACCAGGTTTACGGAACCCAGCGCGAGAACGCCTCTCTGCCTGCATACCGTGCATTGTCTCTAAGCTCGGCCTCGATCTGGAGTAGCCGGTTGTACTTCGCTACGCGGTCGCTGCGGCAAGTCGAGCCGGTCTTGATCTGGCCGCCGCCGGCGGCCACCGCCAGGTCGGCAATCGTGGTGTCTTCCGTCTCGCCCGAGCGGTGCGAGATGATGAACGTGTAATTGTTCTGGCGGGCCATTTCGATGCATTCCAGAGTTTCGGTGACCGTCCCGATTTGATTCAGCTTGATCAGGATGGAGTTGCCGAGCCCGTCGGCGATGCCCTTTTTGAATATCTCGGGATTGGTTACGAAAAGATCGTCTCCCACAAGTTGAATGCGGTCGCTCAGCTTGGAGCCTTCCCTCTTCCAGCCCTCGTGATCGATCTCCGAGAATCCGTCTTCGAGCGAAAGCAGCGGGTAGCGATCGATCCACCCAGACCACATCTCTCCAATCTCGGCCGCCGTCTTGCGGCTGCCGTCGGACTGGCTAAAGACATAAGCGCCCTCCTCGTAGAACTCGCTCGTGGCCGCGTCCATCGCGATGGCAATCTCTTCGCCGGGCTTGTAACCGGCCTTGTCGATCGCCTCGACCAGCAATTCCATCGGCTCTTCGTTGGACTTGAGACTGGGCGCGAATCCGCCCTCGTCCCCGGTTGCGGTCTCATACCCCTTGGCTGCCAGGATGCCTTTCAATACATGGAACGTCTCGGTGGCGGCCCGCAGCGCGTCGGCGAAGGTCGGCAAGCCCAGTGGCAGGACCATGAACTCCTGGATATCCACATTGTTGGGAGCGTGCTGGCCGCCGTTGAGGATATTCACCATCGGAACCGGCAGCGTGTACTGCTGCTGATCAGCTAGCGAGCGGTAGAGCGGAACACCCTTTTCGGCGGCTGCGGCGTGCGCTACGGCCATCGAAATACCGAGAAGGGCATTGGCGCCGAGCCGACCTTTGTTGGGCGTACCGTCCAGATCAACGAGCTTGGCATCGAGCGCGGCCTGATCGGACGCCTCGAACCCCTTCAGCGCGCTGAGCATCTCGCCGTTTACGTTCTGGACAGCCTTTTGCACGCCCTTGCCGTTGAATCGGCCCTCGTCACCGTCGCGCAACTCGACCGCTTCGTTGATACCCGTCGAAGCGCCGGATGGTACGCGCGCCACTCCGTGTGCGCCGCTACCAAGCATGACCGCGACCTGAACCGTCGGATTACCGCGCGAATCAAGAATCTCGAGTGCTTGAAGATGAGCAATTTTCGACATGAAGGTCTCTCTGCCTAGGTGGTCGAAGCTAATTCTAGAATGAACCTGTTTTTAGAATGAACCTATTTTGGGAATGAACGGATTCCAGCGTGGCCTGGCCACCGAATACGATCTACTCCAGCATCTGCCGCCGAAGCGCGCGGGGAGATTTCAGGGTAACACGCGAATTCCGATTCGCCCGGCGAAAGGCGGGCAAGCCGCAACCTCAGGCCAGCTTGAAGTGGCCATGAGCGCCCAGGACGAGAGTCACTGCCAAAGGCACCAAACAGAAAGTAATAGGGAGCGGCGGGTGATTCAACGCCCGATGACGGACTTAGCGCCGCGGAGAAACGTCAGGCAGCGGCGAGGCTCTGTGGACCCGAATCTGATCGAAAAATTCGTTCGTGCGGAGAGCGTTTGCGGGCGAACCGCTGGGCGTTCCGCCGCCGATGGTTAGAGCCGTGCTAGATACCTTCTCCCGAGCTGCCCCGCGGAGGAGCTACTGGTCCCGCACACCGATAATCGGGCGACGCTTGTGATCCATTACGGTCTCAGCTCCGGTCGAGGGATCCTTATCCACAAAGAAGACGCCCTGCCACAGCCCGATAGTCGGACCAAAAACGCCGCCCGTTTGGCTGTTCAGGAACAGAACCACCTTCTCGTCGACTTGAAACCGCGGGAAATCGGCGATGTAGAGGCGTTTGCCGTCCAACTCGCCCCCGATCATGCGAAAGCTGTATTCTCGTCCCACTAAAGTCGACGGGACCGCCTCGGAGACCGACAAGGTGACATTGGAAAAAATGTAACCGGTAGCCGGATCCTTGTCCGCAGTAATGCTTGTGACTCGCCCCGCCACGACGCGATCCGCCGATTGGCTCAGGCGCGCGAAGTTGACCCTCAGCACGGTGGAAGCCGCGAGCGTAACAGCCAGCAGCAGAAATAGACTAAGAGATCGAATCGCCCGCATGGCTGCGCTTACTCCTTCACCGAAATGAAGCCTAACTTGCCGCTTTCAACTCCGCCGATGCTCAAGCGGACCGGAAGTTGCCGGAATAGCCCAGTGGGAACTTCGAGATCCGCTTGGGCCAGCCCGGCGAAACCCGGCGTGAGCCCCATAAAGAATACCTTCGCGTCGACGCCTCCGACCTCAGCCCCCTGTTCACCCACGACGTGAGAAAGCGGGCTGAACGGCGCTGGGCGGCCACTTGCGACCGGCGGGTCCACCGGACCCTGCCCCGAGAAGAAGACGCTCACCTTGCTGCCCTGCTCGGCCGGATTGTCCGGCGTATTCAGCGTAAAGTCCGAGTTCAGGGCAATCGCCTGGTCGTTTTCACCGAAGAGAAACAGCTCCGGGGCGGCATCTGATAAATCGAACGGAATCGAGTCTGTCAGACCGACACCGGTGCGGACGATGAAGCCGCCTCGCCCGGTGGCAATTCCGTAGGACACCTGTCCGTTGATCTGAGTATCGGACACATAGAGCAGGGGAGCCTCGACAGCGTTGACCAGAACTTTCGTTCCGGCTAGAGTCGTTGGAAGTGGAAACGAGCCCGCTTGATCCGTCGATGCGGCCATTCTCTCACCGTACAGCGTAAAAAGAGACCCGGGAGCGAGCGATTGGGACAAGGAGTTCGCTCCGTTGACAATGCCCTGCCGAGATAGCTTGGGCTCGACCCCGACTGCCGGCTTGGGTTCAATGTGAACCTCGATTTGAATGATGGCCGGCGGAGCGGGCGCATTCTGAGCCAGTCTGGCGGGGTTCGGATCGATCTCCGGAGGCAGTGTGCCAGGCGTCGGGCCGGGATCCTCGAGGGTCAGAGCGACGGTAGCGGTATGATCGCCGGGCCCAAGCCTCGTTGTATCAACCTCAATCTCGATCTGGCCATCGAGCAGGAACGTGCCCGTCGGCGGCGTCACCGTCACCCAGTCCGCGCTGGGGCTGCTGAGCCATCGTCCTCCGCGAACACCGTAGATGTGTATTTGCTGCTCGAACGGCGCGGGCAGCCCTTCGGCTGACTCGAATCGCAGGGTTGATTCAGAGTCGAAAATGCGAATCGCCGGTGCCGAGCCATCCGGGTAAAGAAAGCGTGCGCCTTCCATTTCGGCTGACGAGAGGTCACGACGCAATTCGCCCAAGTCGACAATCGACTCCATCACCGTCGGGCCAGTCACGCAGTTGTCATTGTGACCCAGTCCGATCACATGGCCCAGCTCGTGGATCAATACTGTCTCGAAGTCGATCTGCGCGGTGCTGGGCTGGGTCCAGAACGGGATCTAAGGATTGAAAAATACGTCCGAATCGCCGATCCCTTTGGAGCGGGTCTCGTCCTCGAATATCAGCGTCACCGCGAGAATCGTCTGGTTGGCGGCGGTGCCCAACGGGAGTGTCGGCACGTCTGGCACGCAGCCAAACTGAAATCCGCAGGAGGCGATCGTCGTCTCCCCGTCTTCCTCGTCGGGAGCCTTGTCGGTCAGGCCTACCGTGTCAAAACGCCAGGTGGAACCGGAAATGCCGTTCCACTTTTTAATGGTCTGCTCAATGACAGGAACCCAGATGTTTTCACTTGTCAGGAACTGGCCGTCGAATTTGTCGTCGATCAAGACTCGAAAATTGGAGTCCGCTTTGGGGCCGAACTCGTCCGGATAGCCGACCACCGTAAAGTCGCCGGGCTTACAGGCTTCGACCGGAGGCTGCCCCTCTGTCTGAGCCCAAAGACCCGGCAGCGAGCCAAAGACCGCGATGACTACAAATATGAATTGGGCTGAAAAGCCTCTGTTCGAGGTGCGCATACAAGGGGGACCAAACAAAACGCTTCCAAGTTGATCCTAGCGTTCCACGAAGGCAAAAACGCTCCGGGATTCGCTCCAGAACACCGAAAGTTTTGCCCTAGTGGCTGCTGGGTCTCGCGAAAGCGCTTCTCTTGAACTCTACCGAAGGTGGACCGCTTGTGTCTACAGCCTTTTTTTTCGAGATGGGTATCCGGTTGACTCAGGTAGCCCCAATATCTTGTGGTTTGGGGATTTTCTTGGGTTCTGTAACCGGGTGAACAATCATCTTGTAAGTCGCCGGATCCACGGCTACCGCCTGCTGGACGAGCCGATAGAAGAGTTTGCCTCGGCTTTTGGAGTTGCGGCGGTTGAAACGGAAGGTGAACTCGTCCAGGTGTAGTCCAGATGTTTGTGGCTCACGGCGCCCTGATGGGTGCCCAGCAGCCAGCGCTTGAGCAGTGACATCATGCGGTGGACGCGGGGCATCAATTCCGACGCGGACTGCTCCTGCCTGCTGACAACTGTGACCTGATGGACGTAGCCTTCCTTTTTCAACCCGGAGTAACCGGGCCAGCCGTCGGTATGCACCACGCTGCCCGGCTCGATGCACTCCTCCACGAAAGGCAACAGGCTCTCGCCCGAGGCATCCTCGATTCTCTTCATGCGAATCCGGCCGATACCCCGCCCATCCTCTTGAGCGGCCACTGCGATCAATGCTTTGTTTTTCAGGTTTCGGCCCCGCAGGCCCTCTTCGAGCCCGCCCCAGTAGCTTTCATCGACTTCCACTGTCCCGGCGAGCAAATCCCGTCCCGGCCGCACCATCGCGCGCCGCATTTTGTGCAGCCAGGTCCAAGCCGTTTCGTACCTGTTGAGCCCCAACACTCTTTGCAGTCCCAAAACGCTGGCTCCGGTCTTTTGGGTGGTGACCCACCACATCGCACGAAACCACAACGGCAAAGGGCTGCGCGTGTCCTGAAAGATGGTCCCGGCGGTCACCGAGGTTTGGCGCCCACACGCAGCGCACTGCAGCAGCACTTTTCGCAAAGGCCACGACTTTCCACAACCGCAACCCGGACAGCGGAAACCGTCCGGCCAGCGCAGCCGGAACAGATACTCCCGGCAGGCCTCCTCACTGCTAAAACGGGCCTCGAACTCTGGCAGGTTCTGAGGGTAATCTTCCATCTGCCGGCATACTACATCTTGGGGCTACCTGAGTCAACCGGATACCCATCTTTTTCGATTCCACTCCGCGATGCGCCTCCCGCTCGCCAGATACTGATTCGAAAGGGCTTAGCTCTAAACGGCCTCAGTGAAGCCACTTCGCCGCGGGTCGAGCGCTCTTACGCCCCGTACCCAAAGTAAAGTAGCCTCACCCCAGCAATGAATATGGGCTGAAATATTCGGCCAAATAAGTTCCAGGCGATGATCAGGCCAATCAGGCCGAAACCCGGTTGCCGCATGAAATCGATAAATTTCAGCGTTGCTCGCTCGCTCAGGAACAATCCCACCGCGACGTGGCCGTCAAGCGGGGGTACAGGCAGCAGATTAAAGGACATCAACAAGAGGTTCTGGGCGAACAGAATGCTGAGAAACGTTGCGATGGCAGCGGAAATCCCATCCGGCGAGCCATCGACAAGGCGTGTGAAACTGATGCCGTTGGGAGGAAACAAATACCCAGTGGCAATCCCGACTCGAATCGCAACCGCCGCCACCACGGCCAAAATGAAGTTCGCGGCGGGTCCGGCTAAGGCCATCCAGGCGGCCCGGCGCGGATAGCGTTGCTGCCAGTAAGGGTCGTAGGGAGCGCTGGCCCAGCCAATCATCCAATGCGCCAAGACCAACGAGATGATCGGCGCAAAAATGGTTCCAAAAGGCTCCCGCTGAATGTGCGGCATGGGATTCAGCGTGGCCTGGCCGCCGGCTGCCGCGGTGGAATCGCCTCCCCAGTCGGCGACCAGTGCGTGCGCGGCTTCATGACAGGTCAGCGACAGCAGAAACGCCACGTACCACATGGGGGCAATGGCTAATAGTTCTTCTGTGGACATGGTAGAAATTGGTGGCTAGAGATAGTGGCTAGACATGGTGGCTAGAAATGGTGACTAGGGCTGATAGCTGGAGACAGGGACAATCGCCGTGATTCAACACAAACCTTGGCGTGAACGCTGCGACCTGCCCGTTCGCCCATTCGTTCGCCCGCACATTCGTTCGCCCGGAGCCAAATCAGTGTAACAGCCCGCAAGATCCCGAGTCCCGCAACGCTGCGCGGGTGAAGAGGAGTGCGTTCACGCCGCAAGGCACGAGCCCGCAGGCTTGCCGCGTCGACGCTCCATGTCAACACCCGCGCTGACTACCCAGCGATCGATCTTCAGACGGCTTCATAGAGCGAGCTTTCGCCCACGGGCCGCGTCTTCCATCTGCGGTGGATCCAAAGCCACTGCTCAGGATGCTCGCGGATGACCTGTTCAATCATACTCTGGCAACGCTGCGTGTTCGTGAGAATGTCCTGCTCCTGATCTCCGGTGGAGACCATTTCAAGCACCGGATAAAACTTCAACACGTAGCGCTGCTCGGCTGGGTTCCATAACGCAAAGCCGGGAATCACCGGCGCCCCGGTGCGCATGGCAATCTTGGCGAGTCCGTCGGTCGCGCTGGCCGGAATGCCGAAAAAGTCGACGAACAGGCTGCCCTCACCGCTAACGTTCTGATCAACGAGGATGCCGACGGCCTTGTTGTCGCGTAGCGCTTGTAGCAGCGATCGCCCAAACTCCTGTTTGCGTATCGTGTGGTTTCCGCACCTCCTCCGATAGCGATCCACCAGACGGTCGAGAAATGGGTTGTCGAGGGTCCTCACCATCACATGCATCGGATGGCCAAACAGGGCGTGTGCGGTCGCGCTCAGCTCCCAGTTGCCCAGGTGAGCGGTCATGAAGAGCACGCCCTTGCCTTCTTGCAGAGCTTCCTCGAAGTGCTCGAAGCCGTCGTAGTTGATCCACTCTCGAACATTTCCGGCGTGCAAGCGCGGCATTCGCGCTAGCGAAAGCAGGACTCGTCCGAGGCTGTCATAGACTCCCTGGATAATCTCGGCGCGCCGCCCGCCGGTGAGTTCCGGCAGCGCCATCTTGAGATTCCGATCGGCGACGCGACGCCAATGGGGCGTTACATAGTAGGTGAGGCCCAGAACCGCTGCCGCCCCCCCCCGGGCCAACGCCAGAGGCAGCCATTCGACCGCCTTGAGAATCGGCCAGACCAGCGCGTACTCGCCGGCGTTTCGGAACCACCCGTGCTTCGCCATGGAGAAAACAGGCAGCGAGTGAGGGGCCGGCTCCGCAATGCGGCGCCAAGCGCTTCAGCCGTCAGCCAGTCTTTACAGGTTAGCCCCAATGCTGTCGACATGCGCTTTCGCGCCATGAGCCCGCGAGCACAGAGCGGTTAGCGCGCTAAAACCGTGAACCGCGGAGCCAAGTGTCTGAACGCGCCCAACTGGCCTCCAGGTCAGCATCCACCTCGGCCGAGCGTTTCCCCTGGGCCTCAAGCGCTTGTTGCAGACCGAACAACGACCAACCATTGTGCGGATGATCGGCGAGTTCGTCTCGGTAAGTTCTTTCGGCTTCCGCGTATCGCTTGGCCTCGAGTAGTGCCGCTCCCAGCCAGTGCCTTGCCGCGAAGGGTAGGGGCTCGGGTTCGTCGTAGGCCAAAGTATCGTCGGCCGCGACAGCCGTGGTGAAGGACCGAATCGCCCCATCGAGATCGCCTTTCTCACGACGCAGCTCTCCTTCGAGAATGTCGGCGAGCACTCCCAGTAGATCGCAAGCGGTGTGTTCACGAAACTTGCCAGACTGGCCCCTTGCTTGTTCAAGTCGCCTCAGGTGTGCCTGGGCGAAATCACTTTCGCCCTCGCGCAGCCGGGCGTAGCCGTGGGCGAAATCCCAGACACCTGCTGGAATTGGCTCCTCCGGCCGTTTGGAAAACGCCGACACCTCATCGAAACGTCCGAAGCGGATCAACGTCGCGAGGTGATACATGACGTTGCCGGTCAGCTTGGCGTAGTCCTTACCGGCTTGAATCGCGATCGCCCCCTGGCCGTCCATCGATGCGGCGAAAAGGAGCATATGCAGGTTGTGAGAGGGGTAGATGGCAAAACCCTCACCGACCTTCGATTTGAGGTCGGAGTGCCAGGCCTGCAGGTTTGCGCGGACGGAGTCGCCCCAGCGCCCGATCTCATTCCAGGTGTGGGACGGCATGTGGTTGATGTGGCTGGCGCCAGGAATGGAATTGCCGATGAACTCCGCGCAGGCTTCCGCCTTGCCGGGCGCAACGGTTGATTCCGTGGCATGGATATAGAGGTGGCAGGCGCCCGGGTGGCGAATGTCCTTTTCCAGGACTGCTTCGAGTACCTGGTGAAGACGTTTCACATTCGGGTCGTGGATGTCTCTTTCACCCCGTCGTGGTTCCATCACAAAGAGTGCTTCCGCGTAGAGGGTCGCTGCGTCGAGATCATGGGGAAAACGTTCCGAAAGCCGGCGCATCGCATCAGCGTAGGGTTTGTCCTGTTCCAGCCGTTTTTCGGGATCAAAGTCCTTGACGTAGCGAACCGTCATGGCCTCGATGAACGCCTGCTCCCGTGGCGTGGCGTGGTTGGGGGCGAGTTCGATTGCCTTCTGAATGGCAGCGTAGGCATGCGGCGCCCCTTCTTTGCCCATCGGGCCATTTAGGTAAGAGCCCCAACTCCAAGCTTCACCCCAGAAGCAGATCGCGCAATCCGGATCGCGTTTACGAGCTTCGCCAAAGGAGCGGATCGCGTCCTGTTTCGCGAACGCATACATCATCTGGAAGCCCTGATTGAAATAGGCTTGCGCCTCTTTGTTGACCGACGAGATCGGACGGGTGAACGTTCCGAGGCCTTTCGTATAAAGCTGGATCGGCTCGTTGAAAATTTCCGGCAGCTCGGCCGACTCACTCTTCTCCTCCGCCGCCATGGCAGGCAAGATCGTTGACAACAGCAAAACACAAATCAATTGTAGTTTTCCATTCATCCAGAAAAATCTCCCCGTTGACACGACCTAGCACTCACCATTATCAGCTCGCAACGATTTTCAATCGTGCTTAGGGTTTTGTCGAGTGCATTGTGGTGCTCGCCGTGGTGTACCAGACGCAACCAGCCCCTACCTAAGGCCGTCTAAACCGCCCGATGCGGCTCCAGCGCATCCCAGTCGAACTCGATTCCGTGGCCGGCTCGATCCGGTGCCGCCACCACCCCTTCGTTGATTTCCATGGGGTGCTTGATAAACGCCTCCAGCCCAAAACCATGCGCTTCAAGTAGCGACGCGTTCGGGACGGCGGCCAGCAAATGAACGTGCAGATCGTGAACGCCGTGGCTGGTCACAGGCAAGTTGTAGGCTTCGGCCAAGTGCGCGACCTTCATCCAGGCTGTCACGCCGCCGAGGTTAGATAGATCAGGCTCCGGGAACGAGACGCCGCCACTAGCAATCGTCTTCTGGAACTCGTAGATCGAATGCAGATTCTCGCCTGCAGCGATCGGAAGAGCACCGTCCCTGGCGATCCGGGCATGACCCTCAATGTCATCAGGAATCGTCGGCTCCTCGAGCCAGTAAACGTCGTGCTCGGCGAATGCCTTGGAGGCACGAATCGCCTGCTCCACGCTCCAGCGCATGTTGGCATCGACGAGAAGCAGGATTTCCGGCCCCAACAACTCCCGCATGGCGGCGACCCTTTCGACGTCCTCGGCCAAGCGCTCGCGGCCGACCTTCATCTTGATGGCGCGAAATCCGCGATCGAGGTTTTGCCTGGTTTGCTCGGCCAATTGGTCGAGAGATAAATTCAGATCAATCCCGCCTGCATAGACTCTTGCTTTTCCGGAATGCCCGCCCAGCAGGCGCCAGAGAGGTTCCCCGGCCAGCTTTGCTTTCAAGTCCCACAGCGCTATGTCCACAGCTGAGATCGCGAAGACGGCGATGCCGCCGTGGCCGACGTAGTGCAAGCGCCACCACATCTTTTCCCAAAGCTGTTCGACACGTCTCGGGTCGTCGCCAGCCAGCAAGGGCGCCAGATCCTTTTCGATAAGGGTTGCAATGGACGCCGCCCCCGTCTTGCCCACCACGTAGGTGTAGCCGAGGCCCTCCGCGCCCGCAGTAGTGCGGACTCGCGCCATCACTACTCCGAAGTGGCTAATTTCGCCGTGTGTCGAGTCGCCCACGACCGCCGGAAGGGGAATATCGAAGTGGTCAACCTGAATCGAATCAATGTTCATGTCTGTGCTCTATCTACCGCTGTAAGTGGAAAAACAATCATAGCCCACGCAGGCATCAGAACCCGTGCAGGTTCAGCGTCGGTTGTGGTGGCGAGGATTCGCTTGCTCTGACGCGTCCCAGGCGCTACGCCTGGGGCGGAGGCGGAGCTGGCGTGAGGCCGTGGCGGCGCATGATCTCCGCCATCTTTGCACGGTCCGGCGGACCATCCGGCGTCCCGTTTATCACCTCGGCGGACTCGCGGAAAAACCGCGGACCTATCGCTGCCGGCGTGATGAGGCAGAGGGCCTTCGTGTCCTGTATTCCATTGTTACCTGAATTATGCACTGCGGCGTGGACCTGAGGAGGGCTGAGCCGCAAGGGACCATTGGGGACCCCCTAAAACATGGGGTAAAAAGGTCGGCTGGCAAAGATTCCAGCTTCGCCAGCCAACCCCAAGGAAGTCACCCACATGGTTACCAGACGAAAACAGCATAGCTCCCAAAGGCCCGTCCAACAAGGCCCAGCCGTGACGGCCGCGCGGCCCAATAAAATCGGGGCTTCGACGCCTTACCACTTCCGCGGCAGGAAGCCGACTCCCTACGGCGGCTTGCTGCCGGTGGTCGGGAGGGCGCTGATCTGAGAGCCTGGCTATGCGCTATGCATAAAATTTTATGCACTAGCCGTAACGCACTGGAAACACGTCACTTCCGAGCGAGGTTTTGACGACGCGGATTCTGGGCGGGAAGGGAAACCGGACACGGAGAAGCCAAAAGACCAGTTGCCGAGCTACCACCTCACGACGACCGCCAACCCGCTACGAACGCAGCCACACTCGCAAAGTGAATCTGTGCATAATTCAGGTGTTATCGAAGCGGTGAATGGCGCCTCGCGGAATGCATAGCGCCTGCCTTGGCCCGACGTCGATTTGTTTTCCGTCCACAGTCCAGGTCAACACGCCGTCGATACCATAGATCGTCTCCTCGTAGTGATCGTGGCTATGCGCTGGCGCCGACAAGCGCTGCGATCCAGGAACAGCGAGCTCAAAGGCCGCGATGCTGCCGGTCGAGCTATCCCCAGTGAGAAGGAAGCGTACTGTGAGCGGTCCGATACGGATGTTCTCCTCGGAAGGATTGACATGTAGGTCAATGATCTGTTGTATCAATGTGCTACTCCTTTAGTAAACGTCGTTTACCATGCTAAAATAGTAAACGAAATTTACTAACATGTCGATACCTTCATCGCCAAACGGTTCACCGGTCCAAACGGGAGATATGCTCATCGGCGCACTGCTGCGCGTTCCGGCTCAGGCAATCCTTCGCCGTATCATCAAGGAGCTCAATGCAGCCGGCTTTGACGAGCTACGCCTGCCACATATCGCAGTGCTGCTGTTTCCTGGTCCGGATGGGGTTCGCCCAGGCACTCTTGCGGAGCGTGCAGGCATGAGCAAGCAGGCCATGAATCAGCTCTTGCGGAGCCTCGAAGGTCTCGGTTATATCGTCCGGTCCGACACACCGGACAATGGTCGCACGCGAATTGTCCGCTTTACGAAACGCGGACGTGCCGCATACTCAAAGATCCACGACATACTCCTCGACGTCGAGCGTGAATGGAAGGCTGAGCTTGGGGCCAGGGATTTCGCCCAACTTAAAGAGCTGCTATCCCGCGTCTGGGAGAGCCCGTTGACCCGCTAGCCGGCGGCCTTCCAAGGCGGGAACGGGGCTAGTCCTCGATATAGTGAGATCCGAAGAAGTGAAGAAATCCAGCCGAACCATCGACGCCCAGCAATTGCTGAGCCAGATCGCCGCGCAGCCTCGCGGCCGCACCAGTTTCAAGCATCTGGCGCGCCAGCTGGGCGTGCGGGGGAAGCAATTCGGCGACCTGGCGAAAGGGCTCAAAAACCTCGTCGCCGAAGGCCGACTCGTCGAATTCCAGCGCGACCACTTCAGTCTGCCGGGCGTCGACTCCGAGTATGTCGCCGGACGATTTAGCCTTCACCGTGACGGTTATGGATTCGTGACTCCTGATCGCCCGCTGCCCGGTGTCAAGGGGGATATTTTCATTCCGCCTCCGTTCACCGCGAACGCCATGCACCAAGACCGCGTTGTGGTGCGCTTGGGCCGCATACCCGATGATGGGCGCGCCGAGGGACAGGTTCACCGAATTCTGAATCGCACCCAGACATTCGTCGTCGGACGTTTCCATTTTTCCCGGAGGGGCAGCTACGTCGTTCCTCACGACCCTCGCATCCGGCAGGAGATCTACATCACCAAGGGTCTGGAGCTGCCCATCGCCCAGCCGCAAGGTGAGCGCCTCGGCAACGCTCCCCAGCCGAAAGTCTCGACGCCCAAGGAGCTCGACGGCTGGATGGTGACCGCCGAGCTGACCCAGTTCCCGACCCGGACACAGGAGGCTCTCGGACAGGTGGTGGAGATCCTCGGACGTCCGGGCGAGTTCGGTCTCGACGTCGAAATCATCATTCGCAAATACCATCTGCCGCACCGATTCTCTCCAGCGGTAACGGCCGAGACCGACGCGATTGCTCCCGGTGTTTCCGCGGCTGAGATCGAAAAGCGGCGCGACTTTCGCGATCTCGACATCGTGACGATCGATGGTGAAAGCGCCCGTGATTTCGACGACGCCGTCTGGGTCGATCGTCTGGAGAACGGCAACTTCGCTCTGCAAGTTCACATCGCGGACGTCAGCCACTACGTTCGCCCGGGGAGTCCGCTGGATGAAGAAGCCCGGCTGCGCGGAACGAGCACGTACTTTCCGGATCGCGCGGTTCCGATGTTGCCAGCCAAGCTGTCGACCGATATCTGTTCGCTGAATCCGAAGGCCGACCGCCTAGTGCTCTCCGCTCTTCTGGAAATTGACAACCACGGAAAAACAGTCAGCGCCGAGTTTTGCCGCGGAGTCATCCGCAGCGTCGAGCGAATGACTTACACCAACGTCAATCTGGTTCTCGAAGGAGACGGCGAGCAGTGCGGGCGTTACCGCGGCTTGGTCGAGCGCTTCCAGCTGATGGGCGAGCTGGAGCAGGTTCTCAACCAACAGCGGCAGCGGCGAGGCTCGATCGATTTTGATCTGCCCGAACCCATCATCGAGTTCGACGAAGACGGAATGATGCAAGGGGTCGCGCGCGCCGAGCGAAACATCGCTCACCGGATCATCGAAGAATTCATGCTGGCAGCCAATGAGGCTGTGGCACACTTCCTCGAAGAGAAAGGCGTGCCCGCTCTCTACCGCATCCACGAAAAGCCGGATCCCAAGCGCTTGCTAGCGTTCGAAGAACTATTGACAACGTTCGGGCATTCACTCGGAGTCGACCTTCCCGTGCAGCGCTTCGGCTTCAGTAAACGGAGACGAGACGGCTCGAAGGGGCGCCGCACGGTCGATGTTCCGCCTGGTAAGTCTGACATCAGTCCGCGCCACTTTCAAAAACTGATCGCTAAGCTCGAAGGCAAGCCCGAGGAGCGTGTCTTGTCCCTGCAAATGCTTCGCTCGCTCAAGCAGGCCCGCTACAGCGAAAGCAACGACGGTCACTTCGCGTTGGCCGCGCAGGCGTACACACACTTCACGTCGCCGATTCGGCGATACCCGGATCTGGTGACCCATCGCGTCCTGACGGCCGTCCTGGAGGAAGGCGCCAGCAGCCCTTACGCCGACCCGGCCAATCAAGGCCCGTACCGGCGGGACGAGATGGCAACGATTGCCAGCGATACGTCGTTCACCGAAAGGCGCGCGGCGGATGCCGAGCGAGAATTGTTCGACTGGAAGAAAGCGCAGTTCATGGAGCGTCATCTGGGCGAGGAGTTTCAAGCGATGGTCGTCTCGGTCATGCGCCTCGGCCTCTTCGTCGAACTGGAGGAGATGTTCGTCGAAGGGCTCGTGCCGGTTGAGTCCTTCACGGAGGAACGCTTCTACTACCGAGCAAACCTTCAAGCGCTCGTCGCCGATCACAGCAAGCAGCAGTTCAAGGTCGGCGACCGAATTCGGGTGCGGGTCGACCGTGTGAACTACGACGAGATGCGACCCGAGTTTTCTTGCGTTAGCTCAGGCCGGCGGGCTCAAGCTAGGCGGAGCCCAAAGCGCCGGGGCTAGGTGGGCCGGCTGCCTGACTCGTTAGCCAGGGAAACAGAGCGGTGCTGCAGTCCAGTCGCAAGTTCGGCGCACCGACTGCACAAGCTGACCGCCTGAAGGCGGTCGAGCGCGGACTTCCGTCCGCGCCTCTGTTGCTGCTTCTCGAACTTCCTGGCACGGGGCGCTAAATCTGGCTTCGCAGTCTCCGTACGGGGCCCGTTATGCGCTTGCACCGGTTGCGTTCGCTATGACCTCTTGCAGTCGAGTTAGTCCTTCTCCGGTCGGCACGTTGATGAAGAACACTCCGAGGAAGTCGTCGCCGCTATTGCGCACCTCGTGCGTGACTCCTGGCGGAATATAGAGGACGTCTTCCGCCGAGACCAGATGCTTTACTCCGTCGATGAATGCGGTCCCCTGGCCACGGGTGACCACCACAAGTTCTTCGGCGTCGGAGTGGACGTGCAGCTCGGCAACGTGGCGTCCCCCAGGAGGAATCAACATATGGTGCACGAACTGAATGGTTTGCAGGCAGGTGCGCTCGGGCGAGGCTTCCGTCTCAAAAAGTCGGCGAACCGGAGCTGGATTGTCGGCGCGGTCGTGCCACTGGCCCTTGGCATTCTTCACATTGAAACGAATCACGCGGTGTCGGTTGTTGTAAAGCAAGCTCTGGACAACGTTGTAGACTTGCGACTTCCAATTGGCTACGGGCATGGGATTGTGTCCTTCGGATAGGGGGCTGGCGGTTTTGGAGAAGCACGATTGATTGAGCCACGATTGGCAAGGGTGTGTCGCCCCTGGCAGATGGCTTCGATCGGCGACAGTGCTCTGCTCAGCTCAACAGTTTATACACTCGCGAGATTGGCAGGCCGACCACGTTGAAATAGCAGCCATCGATTCGCTCAATAAACTTGGACGCGGCTCCCTGGATGCCGTAGGCTCCCGCCTTGTCTAGAGGTTCGCCCGTGGCGACGTAGGAATCGATCTCGCTAGCGGTGAGTTCGGAGAACGTCACCTTCGTCGTCTCGGATAAATTCTGGCACGCTTCGGCTCCCAACAGGCAGACTCCCGTGATGACGTCGTGGGTGCATCCTGAGAGCAGACGCAACATTCTCGAGGCATCCGCTGCGTCGCTGGGCTTACCGAGTATGTGGCCGTCGATCACCACGGCCGTGTCCGCGCCGAGAACGGTCTCGCCGGGTTGGCGAACCGCGCGGGCTTTCGCTTCGGCTAGGCGCCGAACATATTCGTCAGGACTTTCCCCGTCCAGCAGCGACTCGTCTACATCGGCAGGACGCACAGAGCAGGGAATGCCGGCCAATTTCAAGATCTCTCGTCGGCGAGGAGAAGCGGAGGCAAGGACTAGCATGTTGAATCCATAGTGAATCCGATTGAGCAGAGCCCCGCCCGCCATGGTGCGGTCGAGTCCGGCACTGACCGCGGCGATGACCCCGGCAACTACCGCGCTCCGTTGGCGGCTCCAACGCACTGACCACACTCGACCGCACCCTGGCGGGCGGGGCTCTGTTTCGGCCAAGCGCCGCTTCGGACGAGTTTTAGTCGCACGCTCGCCTCGCGGCTTTCAAAGCAGGAATTGGTTCAGCATCGCTCGGCTCGTCAATAATACCGCAACGAATCGATTCACGCTCGCGTGATCGCTAAGACGTTTCGGGAATCCGTTGTGCACTCTCCTCAGTCCCGCGGCTCTTCGTTTGGTCTATGCGACAGCGCTTTATGCGACAGCGCCTCATGCGACAGGTGAGGCCCGACGGGACGGAATTTGGGCTTGACGCAGCGCTGTCCAGGCGGGTACGATCGAGAGAATTCACACAGCTGGCCTCAATAAGCGCCCCAACAAGCCAAGGAGAAACAGATCAATGCGACGCATTTTTGCCGTTCTTGCCGGCATGATTCTAATGTTTGGACTGAGCTGGGCGGTGGAACTAGCCGACTTCCAGCCCCACATGCAGAAGGCCGGACGCGCCGTTAAGGCTCTCAAGGCGCAGCTCAAGGCCGAGGACAGCGCTGGAGCGGCGAAGAGCGCCAAGGCTGTGGCGACTCACTTCGAGGAGATGGGTAAGCTGTGGGCAGCCGACGAGATCACCGACGCCACCGACTGGTCGACCGAGGCCACGGCAGCGGCATACGAAGTCGCCTCAAAAGCCACGAGCGCGGATTGGGTGGGCGCCCAGGACGCGGCGAAAACTTTGCGGCTAACCTGCAGATCTTGTCATCGAGCCCACCGAGTGAAAACGAAAGTCGGCGACAAGGTAGTCAACTCCATCAAGTAGACGGCGGCGCTGTTCCAAACTCAGGCTAGCCGCCGGCAACTTCGCCCAAAAAATGGCCGGATGGCTCTTTCTAGCCGACGGGTACGGTCTATCCGACGGGCATGTTTATCCGACAGGAATGTTTATCCGACAGGCACTGGGGCCTCGTCGAGTTGGGAAAATACGTAAGGGCCCTCGGGGATGACGATGATGGACGCCCCCGGCGCCAGCTTGGAAAGCAGGTTATCCACCGCTTGCTGGGGCGTCTCAAATACCGGACCCCATAGGTGTTGCCAATCATCCAGCGCAACTCCCGGCAAGCAGAAGGAAAGGTTCAACTTGCGGGCAACCATGGCTAGCTTCTCCGACTGCCACTGATCGACCTCGACGGGAGCGGTCGCCAACTCCTCCAGCAGGGCATCCCAGGGAAGCGAGCGCCGCACCATCTTGCTGAACTCGGGACTGCCGAGCCCCTCCCGGCAAGCCGCAATCAACAGCACGGACCCGCCTGGCCGGACAACGTGCGAAGCGGCCGTTATTCCTTTAACCGCTTGGTAGTAGGTCAGGTCGAGCGGGTATCCGCCCGACGTTGTAATGACAGCATCGGCGGGCCGATTGACAGCGGCAAGCGTCGATTCGCGTACGAACTCCACACCCGCCTTGTGCGCCTCGACGGGGTCGCCCGCGAAAACAGCGGAGACACTGCGGCTGCGGGTCAGCGCCACGTCGATCATGAAGTCATGCCGAGCTTTGGAGGCGATTTCCAGCAATTCACGATGCAGCGGGTTGTCGGGGAAGGACCCCTCGACTGCTTTCGGATCGCGCATATAGACTGGGCTGTGCAACCGCTTGATGGTTTTCTCACCGGCCAGACCGATCGATATGAGTTTTCGTCCGCCGGAGAAGCCAGCCATCAAGTGCGGCTCAACGAAGCCGAGAGTGATGTGCAGGTCGGTTTCGACGAAACGCCGATCCACGTAGGCGTGTGTGCCGCCGGTGGTTATTCCCAGGTCCGCCTGCTCGTCCAGGTTGCGGGCACGGTGAGAGTCGACCCAGTAGCGCGAAAGGATCTCTGGTCCGAGAATCTCATCCAGCTCAGCCGGCGTGGCCTCGCGATGAAGTCCGGTGGCGATGAGAATGCGGATGTTCTCGGGCTTGATGCCCGCGCGTTCGAGGGCCGCCGTTACGTGGGGCAGCACAAGCTTATTGGGGGCTGGACGCGTGATATCGCATACCGAGATGGCCGCCGACTGCTTGCCACGCGCCAACTCCTCGAGCGAAGCGCAGCCGATCGGCTGCCGGATGGCTTCGGCAAGGGCGGCATGGGGATCGGCAAGCTCCCGGGCAAAGCGTGATTCGAGAACCCTTGCGCTCAGGTGATCGGGGAGTTCAATCTCTGTCCCGGTCTTGTCGTATTCGAGCTTAACTTTCATGGCAACCCTCGCCGGGCCGGCGTTCGGCCCCGGGTAAAGAAACATGCTAACAAAGTAACCTGCCGTCGCTCGCTGCAGCCTCGCGCCGAACACGGTACTGAAGAAAAAGGTACTGAAGAAAATTGGTGGCGTGGGCGATTGCCGGTACAACAGTTGTAGTACCATGGAGCCAGTTGTTTAAACCTAGCGCTAATGAAATAGCAGTTCAGAAATTGCTCGTAGTGCAGTTGTTGTCCGTCATCGAACAGTCCTCGACAGCAAGACCGTGAAGTGAGCGGTTAGCCGGGACGGGCACCGAGTTATTGTTGAATGTCGTCCCCCCCGTTCAGGTATCGCAGCTACCTCCTGTTATTCTGCCCGTCGCTGTATTTCCTCGTGGAGAAGTCTTGGGGGCCGGAGTGGGCGGCGCTGCTGAGCCCATTCGTCCTGTTCCTTGGCGCCCTTGCTTTTATCGGTACGCGCCTGCGGATCAAAGGATTGGGCGGCAGCCTGGCGACATCGAACGCTGTCCTCGCCGGAACCGTCGTAACGCTGCCGCTGCCCCTGGCGATTCCCGCGGCCGCGATCGCAGCAGTCCTCCGATTTCATTTCGAAAACAAGGGCCCGTCAGGATGGATGGGCTATCTCTTGCGGGGCCTATCCGCAGCAGCAAGCGCTTCTGTCGCGCTATTTACCTACCGGGGTGTCGATAGCGCGTTCGGCTTGCCTTGGCTTTCACTATCTGTTGCTTGCGTGGTCTATCTTTTCGCTGCCGGACTCACCGAAACCGTGGCGGAGCGGCAGAAATACTGGAAGCGCATAGTGCTATCACAAACCCGTGCAAGCTGCATGATCGCCCTCGCATTCGCACCCGCCTCGGTTTGTTTGTCTCTGCTCTTCGACCCCGCCAGAAATGAGTGGTTGTGGGTCGCTGTACCGATGCTGGTCGTCTCCTACGGCGCATGTGAGCACTTGTGGGGACCTTTGTATGAGGACCTGGGAAAGAGGGCCGAAACCGACGAGATCTTTCTTCGCGCCGTTGAAGCCTTGGCGTTGGCGGTAGACGCGAAAGATAGTGTGAGCAGCGGCCACTTGAAACGTGTTCAGCGCTACCTGAATTATGCACAGATTCACTTTGCGAGTGTGGCTGCGTTCGTAGCGGGTTGGCGGTCGTCGTGAGGTGGTAGCTCGGCAACTGGCCTTTTGGCTTCTCCGTGTCCGGTTTCCCTTCCCACCCAGAATCCGCGTCGTCAAAACCTCGCTCGGAAGTGACGTGTTTCCAGTGCGTTACGGCTAGTGCATAAAATTTTATGCATAGCGCATAGCCAGGCTCTCAGATCAGCGCCCTCCCGACCACCGGCAGCAAGCCGCCGTAGGGAGTCGGCTTCCTGCCGCGGAAGTGGTAAGGCGTCGAAGCCCCGATTTTATTGGGCCGCGAGGCCGTCACGGCTGGGCCTTGTTGGACGGGCCTTTGGGAGCTATGCTGTTTTCGTCTGGTAACCATGTGGGTGACCTCCTTGGGGTTGGCTGGCGAAGCTGGGATCTTTGCCAGCCTACCTTTTTACCCCATGTTTTCGGGGGTCCCAAATGGTCTCTTGCGGCTCAGCCCTCCTCAGGTCCACGCCGCAGTGCATAATTCAGGCGCTACTGCACCGAGATTGCCAAGGCGCTCAACTGCACAGAGCAAGAGGTGCGGACTCTCGAGTTCGGAGCTCTTCTTCACGACATCGGCAAGATTGCGGTTCCCGAAAATGTCTTGACGAAACCAGGCCGCTTGTCGCCGCGGGAGTTCAGCCGCGTGGCGAGCCATGTTCAGATTGGTGCTGAGATCTTGTCGGCGGTTAATTTCCCGCTTCCCGTCGCCGAGCTGGTGCTCTGCCATCACGAGAACTGGGACGGCACCGGCTACCCGCGCAAGCTCAAGGGCGAACAGATCCCGCTCACGGCACGGATTCTTTCCGTCGTCGACGCCTTTGACGCACTGACCTCCGACCGCCCTTACCGTCCCGCAGTGACAGTTGAGGAAGCGATCAAACAGATCCAGTCGCGGCGTGGCGAAGGTTTCGATCCGCGCGTAACCGATACGCTGATCGAACTGCTGCCGGATCTGGAAAAACAGATTCAGCAAGACCCACAGGCGAGTCGGCGATCCTCGACTAGCCGATTTTCTATTCAGAGCCCGCGATTGGTGGATGCCACGCAGACTTCGCTTACGCACGAGGAACGGATCGAAAGCCTCAAGCAAGACCGCGAAGCAGCAAAACGGGAGGTAGATTCCCGCGACTTCTCAGGCTGGTATCGGCTGCTCGCGACATTGAGCCGGAGCCTTTCCCCGCAAGAGCTGGTCGAGTTCCTATTTGCTCCGCTGGCCAACAGAGTTCCGTTCGACGAATGCGCCGTATTGATGGTGCGCAACAACGCGCTGACACCGGTCTATTGCACGGGACGCAAAGCGGACCTGCTGCGCAACTTGCGCATTCCTATCGACCATAGCCCCAGTGGTTGGGTCGCCGGGCACGGCCAAGCTCTGCTCAACGGAAATCCGGTTGGAGAACATTCCGAGTTAGGGCTGATGGCCTGGCTGATCGGACTCAAGGCGGTTCTTGTGATTCCGCTCTGGGAACACAGCCGAGTGGTCGGCACTTTCAATCTCTACTCCAAGACCGCGGGAGCCTACTCCAATGAAGATGCCGACCTGGCCGAAAACCTGACACACAACCTAGGCGGTGTTCTGCGGCAAGCTTTCTTGTTCGAGACCAGCCAGCCCGACCCCGTTGACCGCGTAACGAGTCTACCCACAGCGCGCGAAACGCTCAAACGCCTTCGCACGGAGGTTGATCTAGCCCGAGCCGAAAAGCGAAGTAGCTCGGTGATCTACATCGATGTCAACGATTTCAGACAGATCAATGCGCGCTTTGGCGTCGAGACCGGCAATCAGCTCCTGCAGGTCTGCGCTGGTACGGCGGGCGCCACCCTGCGCAAGCTCGACTACCTGGGACGAGTGGGTGATGATCAATTCTTGGCCGTGCTGGGCGGGATCAAGCCCGAGGACTTGTCAGCCCTTGCCGCCCGGCTGAAAGCTGAGCTCAAGATCAAACTCACTCGGGTATGTAACGACGAAGGCGCGGACATCAAGGTCAGCGTCGGGCCGGCAAGTTTTCCGCTGGACGCCCAAACGGCCGAAGAACTCATCATCGTCAGTCATCACCGTCTGCACGTCGGGCGAACCCATCCCGGCTCTGTTTCGCCAGCCGTCGGCCGAAAAGTGATCGATCGAGTCAAGGACACGGAAATGGCCGCCGCGGCAAGAGTCGGGCCGGCCGGGCCCTAATGGTCTGAAGCCTCGGATCGTGGCTCCCACGCGCGCTGAAGCGTTTCGTTTCAGATGAGCGAATGAGCCGACGCCAAGTGCAGCCAAGCACTTTTTGAAACCCTTGTCATCGAGCAATTGAAACTACACTAAGCGGACGCGCAAGAACTGCTCTTCCTCCGCCTTTTGCTCTTTGACCGCTCGTTTGCCATGATTCTTGAAACTAGCGGCGACGAAGTCGCGGAACAGCGGATGGGGCTCCAAGGGCCGGGACTTGAACTCGGGATGGAACTGGCATCCCAGAAACCAGGGATGGCCTTCCAACTCGCAAATCTCGACATACGTGCCGTCCGGGGTCTTGCCCGAGATCCGCATTCCTTGGCTCTGGAGGTTTTCCGCGTACTCCAGATTGAATTCGTAGCGATGCCGATGCCGCTCGCTGATCTCGCCGTTTCCGTAGGCATCGTGTGCAAGGCTGCCTTCGGTCAGGCGACAGGGCCACGCGCCAAGCCGCATCGTGCCGCCGAGCTCTTCGACACCCCGCAGTTCTCGCAATTTGAAAAAGATCCGATGCGGCGTCGCCGGGTCGAATTCCGTCGAGTGAGCTTTCTCTAGCCCGCAAACGCTGCGGGCAAACTCAACCACCATCGTCTGCATCCCAAGACAGATCCCGAAGTAAGGGACTTTCTGTTCGCGGGCGTAGCGAATCGCCTCCAGCATCCCCTCGATGCCACGATTCCCAAAACCTCCCGGCACAAGAATGCCGTCGACTTCGCGCAACTCTTGGTGCGCCGTTGCGCGGGTAATGTTCTCGGCCTCGATCCAGCGAACATCGACGCGGATGCCCTGAGCCCATCCGCCATGCAGCAGCGCCTCTTTGAGGCTCTTGTAGGAATCTTCGTAGCCGACATACTTGCCAACGATTCCGATCGTCACATTGCCGCTGGGGTGGCGCATCCGGTGCAGCATGTCCTCCCAGGCAGCCATGTCGCGCGGCTTCGCGTCAATCTGAAAGTGGTCTAGCAGAATCTCGTCAACGCCTTCGCTCGCGAAGTTCATAGGGACCTGATAAACCGAACTCACGTCACGAGCCGCGATCACTGCTTTGCGGTCCACGTCGCAAAATAGCGCGATCTTGTCTCTCAATTCGTCGGAGAGTTCCGTTTCGGTGCGGCACAAAAGTATGTCGGGCTGGATTCCGAGCGCCCGCAGCTCCTTCACACTGTGCTGCGTGGGTTTGGTCTTGAGTTCGCCCGCAGCCGCGATCCAGGGCACCAGCGTTACATGAACGAAGGCCGAATTCTCGCGCCCCAGCTCGTGCCGCATCTGACGTATTGCCTCCAGAAACGGCAGGGACTCAATGTCACCGACCGTTCCGCCGATCTCGATGATCACGACATCCACATCATCAGTCGATATTTTCTTGATGGCGGCTTTGATTTCGTTCGTGACATGCGGAATGACCTGGACCGTCTTGCCCAGGTAGTCCCCGCGCCGCTCTTTGGCCAGTATCCTTTCGTAGATTCGGCCGCTGGTGACGTTATTGGCTTGCGTGAGCGCGGCGTGCGTGAATCGCTCGTAGTGGCCCAGGTCCAAATCGGTCTCGGCCCCGTCGTCGGTGACGAACACTTCTCCGTGCTGGAACGGACTCATCGTACCCGGATCGACGTTGAGATACGGGTCGCACTTCTGCAAGGTGACGCGCAGACCGCGGCTCTCCAGCAAGCAGCCGATCGAGGCGGCCGCAATGCCTTTTCCGAGAGAGGAAACAACACCGCCAGTGACGAACAGATATTTCTTCATGATGGAATTATGACGACGCCCGGGCATGGGACCACGGGCCAACAAGAGGCTTCAAATGAAAGAAAAGAAAACAGCTTAGGGGTGCCAGGCGGCACCCCAGCGGAGGCTAAAATTGGGAGAAGAAGGCCCCGTCTCACGATCGGAGAACTTGCGGGCCTCCACGACGGCATTCTTGTTTCCGGTATCAGGCCGACATCCCGCGTCCCAAAACGTTTTCTTGGACGGCTCGGGCCGCGCCGTAATGCAACCTTGGACCGAATCCCGGCAACTCGGTCAGGGAAGCAACGTCAAGTCTAACACAGTCCCAAAACGTGTGATAAGATCAAAGCGATATTGCCGTACTGACCGCAATAAACTTCATCATGGCCGACCGCTTAGTTTGTGTATGGCGTCATAAAGCGACCGGTCTCCTGTCCTCTCACCCGTCCTCAGAATCGATGAGGATTGGGTTCGTGCTTGGCTGTTGGCTGACCTGCGCGATAGCGGCGTTCGGCGCCGAGGCCAAAGTGGGCCTCAAGTCCCGCCCGTCCGATCAGCTTGTACTTTCAGGTCCGGAGGCTCGCGCCGAGACGATTAAGGTCGACGTTCCACTGGTATTGATCAATGTGACAGTGACCGACCCCATGGCGCGGCTGGTGACGGGGCTCGAGAAAACGCATTTCAGCATTACGGAGGATAAGGCCGATCAGGAGATCACGCAGTTCGGCGCCGAAGACGCCCCCATTTCACTTGGGATCGTCTTCGATGCCAGCGGCAGCATGGGACATAAGATGAGCAAGGCTCGGGAGGCGGTCGCACAGTTTTTCAAAACGGCCAATCCCGAAGACGAGTTTTTCCTGGTGCAGTTCAACGACCGGCCCGAAATGATGTCGGGATTCACGCGAAGTTTGGAAGTGATCCAGAATCGCCTCACATTCACGCAGTCCAAAGGCCGTACCGCTCTGCTGGACGCCATCTACCTCGCGATCAACCGGATGAAAGAGGCTTCCAACACGAAGAAGGCTCTACTGGTCATCTCCGATGGCGGTGACAATAGCAGCCGCTACACCGGGCGGGAGATCAAGCGATTGGTAAAAGAAGCCGATGTGCAGATATATGCCATTGGCATCTACGAGCCAGCCAATTCGCGCGGACGAACTCCCGAAGAATTGTCGGGACCCAGTCTGCTGACAGAGATCGCTGAGCAGACCGGCGGCCGCCAGTTCCCTGTCGAAAACCTCAACGAATTGCCCGATGTCGCGGCCCGGATCGGGATCGAACTCCGTAACCAGTACGTTTTGGGTTACGTCCCTACCAATCTGAATAAGGATGGGAAGTGGCGGCGAGTTAAAATAAAGCTGAAGAAGATCCGCGGCATGCCTGTATTGCGTGCCCACTTCCGTCTCGGCTACTATGCCCCCACTCGGTAATGTCGCTCGACCGATCGTGATGGGTGAGGAATTCCTAGTGAAGTTGTGGAGCTGGGGCGGCGGCTTGCGGGCGTCGGATTGCGGGATAAACCTTGTTCGCAGAACCTTGCCGTCAAGACAAGTGGACGACCTGAAATGAGGCTGTTGTCAAAAGCATCACGAAGAACCGCGCGGCTTGCCGCCGCCCTGTGCCTGGCCGTGCTGACGGTCTCGGCGCAACCGGCCGCCAAGCCGGCCGATGCCGACGACCCTGGATTAATCTTTAAGACCAGCACCAAAGAAGTTGTGATGCATACGGCGGTGCTGGACAGCAGGGAACATTTTGTCACCGACTTGCCGCAAAGCGCCTTCAAAGTCTATGAAGAAGACGTCCTGCAGGAGCTGAAATACTTCCGCAGAGAAGATGTACCGGTCTCGCTTGGCATCCTGGTCGACAACAGCGGCAGCATGCGGGACAAACGCCGCCAAGTGAATACGGCGGCGGTCGATTTCGTCAAGGCGTCCAATCCGAAAGACGAAGCTTTCATCGTGAATTTCAATGACGAGGGCTTCCTCGACAGCCCCTTCACCAGTGACGTGCTGCGGCTTCAGGACGCACTGCAGCGGATCGACTCCCGCGGCGGCACCGCGCTTTACGACGCTGTCGGCATGTCGCTCGACTACCTCAAAGAGAAGGCCAAATGGGACAAACGCGTTCTGCTGATCGTAACGGACGGTGAAGATAACGCCAGCGTGCTCAATTTGGAGCGGCTGGTACGGCACCTTCAAGAAGGCGACACGGTCATCTACGCCGTTGGCTTGCTAAGTGAAGAGGAACACCGCTCGGCCAAAAAGGCCACACGGGCCATAAAGAACATCGTAAAGTCTACTGGCGGAGCCGCCTTCTTTCCGAAGAGCGTTGACGAAGTCCACGCTATCGCACAGAAAGTAGCCGAAGACATCCGGAGCCAATACATTCTGGCTTATACGCCGGCTGCCTCGGCGGCCGGTGCAACTTTTCGACGGGTCAAAGTCGTTCTGTCGGGCAAGTCCGCGAAGAGGCTAGAGGTTCGACACCGGCCCGGATATTACTACTAGCCCGCTGATCCCGGCAATGTTGATTTGCTCGCACAACCCCTAGCCGTCATTCGCTTCTTGTCCGCGAGCACTCGCGGCTACCGGCTCCGTCCTTGGAAAAGCCCCTATCTGCGCTGGCGTATTGAGACCTACTGGGGCTGGCCGGCGGAGACGATCGACGCGCGCGGCTTCCTAAGCTTCACCTGGAGCCAGCGACGCCGGCTTGTCCGCTTTTTGCGCTGGGCCGCGAAAATGGGCTCAGATAAACGCCATCGTCTTGATACCTGAGATCTCGAAGTTCCGTCGGCAGCGCTGGTTCGCACAGTTGGCGCGGTCGTCGAGAAGCACCATGTAGGACTGGGCCTTTTGGAATTTCGCGCGGTCTCTTTCATCCCCGCCGCCTGGCAGCTTGTCCTTTTTTTTCCTGACAACCCAACGCAGTGGATAGTCGTGAACCTCGCGGCAATAGGGGCAGTTCAGCCGTGCTGGTTTTGTGGTTTTGGATTCTGAGTAATAATTTTGTTCGTTCAAGGGAGTCGCTCGTCGTGTTGCTGCAAACAAGGTACCACGATTCCGAAAAACCCTGCTTCCAAACCGGCCTCCGAGGGCTGAAAACGCGCTGTGGAACGTCCGGCAGCGCTCCTTGTCCCGCTCGCTGAAGCCAAGCTGACTGCTCGGCTGGTACGATAATAGTCTTGTGATCTCATACAAACGAATCGCACTTCTTGGTGTCTTGTTACTCGCCTCCTGTGGGCAGGACCGGTCGCCCGAAGAGTCGAACGAGAGGGGAACGATGACAACAACGGCGTCCGGTCTGCAATACGAGATAATCAAGGAAGGCGACGGCACGAAGCCTACCGCGAGCGATGAGGTCACCGTCCACTACAAAGGAGAGCTGACCAATGGCACGGTTTTCGACTCCTCCTACGACCGCGGCCAGCCTACGTCGTTTCCCGTCAACCGAGTGATCCCGGGCTGGACCGAGGGCCTGCAGTTGATGAGTGTGGGGTCGACCTACAAGTTCCACATTCCGGCTAAGCTCGGTTATGGGGCACGCGGAACCGGGCCTATTCCTCCCAATGCGGACCTGATATTCCAGGTGGAACTGGTCGGGATCAAGTAGCGCTTGGGCGGAAGACTGGCCGCCCTTGGCACGTCCTCCTTAGAACGTCTTCATCTCGCGCTTCTTCCCTAGCGCTTCTTAAGGTGGCCGAGCAGGCTTTGCCGCCCAGCCGCCGGCTACCGCAATCAACCCCCCATGTTCGAAATCCTCAAAGAATGGTTTCTCGGCCTAGGCGCCCAGTACGGAGTGAACCCCCTTATCTTCGGTTCCATCTACCTTGGGGCCATCCCCTTCTTCACTTTGTCCCTGGCTTGGCTGGTTCGCAACCGGCGGAACGGAAAGCCCATCGTCATGCCGGCGCTGAACGCTTCGTTTTGCTTCGTCTCCGCCTATCTTTACCTGGCGATCGTCGGCAAGAATATCCCAGTGTGGGTATACATCTTCGTCGCCGGAATGGTTGCGTGCGGAGTCTACTCGACGATCAAGAAAGTGAGAGGGAAGCTTCGCGAAACCGAATAAGCCGACTGAGCAGGGCGTTTGGGCCTTCCGGCCAAGGCACGATGCAGCGTGGTCGTCACAACGCCTACTCCCTCAAGGCGATTCCTTCAACGCATATCTTTCATAGCATATTCTTTCAAAACAAGCGGATCCACATCCAATCCCAAACCGGGGCCTTCGGGAATCGTGTAACTCCCGTCGCGGAATTCGAGTGGCCGAGAGAAGACCGAAGCTTCCAGCTCGCAGTAGATCTTCTCGATCCATTCAGCCCGCCGGGTGTGCGCGATCAAGTGCAGCGTAGCCAAGAATCCCGGGCCGAAGTAGGGCGAGTGCGGCGCCAGCGACAGGTTGTAAGTCTCGGTCAGGGTCGCGACCTTCATGAACTCGCTGACCCCGCCAACTTTGATGACGCTGGGCTGTGCGTAGCGAACGGCCCCTTCGCTCATCATCAGATGAAACTGGTGAACCGTGCATGCGTTCTCGCCGGCCGCCAAGGCTACACCGGATTCGTCCATGACTTGCGCCAGACCGGCATAGTCTTCCGGCGGCCAAACCGGCTCCTCCAGCCAAAGCAGATCGTACTCATCCATCGCCAGGGCCATCTCCGTCGCGTGTGATGGAGTCCATTCGCAATTGACATCGACCGTCATTGGCATCTCACCGCCGATGGCTTCCCTGCCCTTCCGAATGCTCTCGACGTTGGTCTGGTGCAGCTTGACCATTTCATAGCCTTCGCCCGCGGCCTTCTCGGCGTCAGCAGCCATTTGATCTGTGTCGGAATAGCGGACGAGGCTGGCGTAGGCCTTGACCTCGCGGCTCGCCGCGCCACCGAGCAGCGCGTAGAGCGGCAGGCCTGCCCGCTTGCCGGCGAGATCCCATAGAGCGATGTCGACCCCGCTGATCGCGAACGTGGTGACGCCGTAGCGTCCGAACAGGTGGGTATGCCGAAACAGCGAATCGGCGATTCCAGAAATGTCCGTGGCGTCTCGCCCGATCAGTAGCGGGCGAAGTGTGTGGTTGACCACGGCCGCCACTGCCTGAGGCACTCCGTAGCCGAACGCCTCACCGTATCCCGTCAGGCCATCGCCGGTTTTCACCTCGACGATGACTTGACTGAATGATCCCCAAAACCACGGGATCTTTGGGTCACTGAGCGGAATCGCAAGCGGCGTGGCGCGTACATCGATGATCTTCATGAGAATGGCTGGTAGACGGCTGAATGGAATCGATCGATAGTCAATATCGGGCGTCTCGGCGCGGCATGGAACGAAGCTTGGCGTGTAACTCTTTGGATTCCGTGGACGCCGAAGTTGATATGATACCCCGCAAAGCGACGCCCTTTCCTTCGGTCGTCACGCTCCCCGTTTTGGTAGCGGCTCGTCCGCGTTAGGTAACGTTATGTCAGCCTCCAACAGATTGAAGCCCAACTATCCTCTCTGCCTCACTTTCGCTGTAGCGGCGACATTGGCCTTCCCGCTGGCCGCCGCAGACCCGGCGGACAATTGGCCGCAGTGGAGGGGCCCCAACCACGTCGGGAGCAGTTCCACCGCGAAGGATCTCCCGATCAGTTGGAGCGCCACCGACAATGTCGTTTGGCGAGTCAAGCTACCAAGCTGGAGCGCCGCGACGCCCATCATATGGGGCGACTACGTGTTTATCACTTCGGCCCAAGAGGGGTTTAACGATGCGTTGAAGTTTGAGCCCAGAGGCGGACCCGGTGGCCCCCGAGGAAAGCGCGGCGGACCGGGTAGTGGCGGCCCAGGCGGCGGTCCTGGCGGCGAAGGAAGGCAGCGTGGCCCGCGTGCTGGCGGGCCTGGCGGTCCCGGAGGCCGAGGTGGCCCCGGACGCGGCGGACCCCGCCGCAACGCACGGCCGGAAAGCAACGAGCATACGAAACTTTTCCTGATGGCTTTGAACCGCAAGGACGGCTCGCTTCTGTGGAGAAAGGAAACCGGCGACAAGAATCGCATCTACCGCAAGCAGAACATGGTCTCGCCGTCTCCAGCTACCGATGGCAAACACGTCTGGGTGATGACGGGCGTTGGCACGCTCACGAGTTTCGATTTCGAGGGGAACCAGCAATGGCAGCGCGATATTCAGAAGGACTACGGCGAGTTCGGCTTGAACTGGGGTTATGCCTCATCGCCCAGGCTGCACGAAGGCCGCTTGTATGTCCAAGTGCTGCACGGGATGACAACCGATGATCCTTCCTATGTTCTCGCGATCGACGCGGCTACGGGAGAGACTCTATGGAAAGTGGAGCGGCCAACCGACGCTCCTCACGAGTCGCCAGACAACTACGCAACCCCGATCCTCGTGCCGGTAGAAGGCAAACTCCAGCTCGTGGTTTCGGGCGGCGACTACGTGACGGGTCATGACATCGAGGGCGGCATGGAGCTGTGGCGCCTCGGTGGTTTCAACCCCACCCAGAATCGCGCGAATCGCACGATTTCCTCCTCGGTGGCGGTCGGCGATCTGGTGTTTACCAGCAGCCGCTCCGGGCGGCCGTTCATCGGATTCCGTGCCGGTGAAAGCGGTGACATTACGGGTAAGAACGAAGTATGGACAAACAACCTCGGAGCCGACGTCCCCACGCCCACGACCGATGGAAAGACCCTCTACGTCGTCAATGACAGAGGCATTGTCGTCTCGCTGGACCCCGAGTCCGGAGAGACAGTTTGGGAGCGCCAGCGCATCGAGCCGGGAACCTACAGCTCCTCACCTTTGCTGGCGGACGGCAAGATCTACGCGACCAGCGAGGACGGCGCGACGACGGTGCTCAAGGCGGGAGGGGAGTTCGAAATCCTAGCCGTCAACAAGTTGGACGAGTATACGTTGTCCAGTCCAATCGCGGTGGGGAACCAGATTTTCCTGCGGACGATGGAACACCTGTACTGCTTCGCCAAGCAGTAACATGAGAAGTATCAGAGGCGTGGACGGAAGTCCACGCTCACCGCGAGCAGAAGCCTGCGGTAGGGGCGTAGCGTGCTACGCCCGCGCCCCAATAGCCGCCAACCCCAAAACCCTTCGTCAGTAAAAGATCTGCCCGGTTCCGCCACGAACTGCCTTCGTTCAGCTCAATATCTCTTGAACCACGCGCCCGTGGACATCCGTCAACCGATAATCCCGTCCCGCGTGCCGGTAGGTCAGCTTGGTATGGTCGAGACCGAGCAGGTGCAGAATCGTTGCCTGGAAATCATGGACGCCCATGACATCTTCAGCAACCTCCCACCCCATCTCGTCACTTTCTCCAAAAGTCATGCCGCCCTTGATGCCGGCTCCCGCTAGCCAAGAACAGTACGTCTTGGCGTGGTGGCCGCGGCCTTCGGCGGTTGGATCGGGCACCAGCGGCGAACGGCCAAACTCGGTCGTCCAGACAATCAATGTGTCGTCAAACATGCCGCGTGACTTGAGGTCTTTGATCAGACCGGCGATCGGCCAGTCAACGTTCTTCGCAAGGCGATTGTAATTGGCCATCTTGGCGTGGGCGTCCCAGTTGTAATCGATTCGCGTGCCGCCGTCAATCACTTCGACAAAACGCACTCCGCGCTCGGCAAGGCGGCGGGCCGCGAGGCACTGCCATCCGAAACCAGTCGTGGCGCCGCGATCGAGCCCGTAAAGCTTGAGGGTCGCGTCGGATTCCCGCGACAAGTCAAACGCTTCGGGAGCCTCGGCCTGCATGCCGAAAGCGGTCTCGAAGGACTTGATGCGGGCGCTCAGATTGGTATCCGTCTCGCGTCCCTTGAGATGCTGGCGGTTGAAATACTCCAGCATGTCAAGCTCGGTGACCTGCATCTGGCTCGTCGGGACGAGCCGGTGCATGTTGGCAATGGGCTCGGGTCCAGGAATAATTCGAGTGCCCTGGTGCAGCACGGGGAGAAAGTCCGACCCCCAGGGCTGGGCGCCGGAGTAGGGCATTTCCGGGGCGATCACCATAAAGGACGGCAGGTTCTGATTCTCGGTCCCCAAGCCGTAGCTCACCCAGGAGCCGATGCTCGGGCGGTTGAAGGTCGCCGAACCGGTGTGGATGCCGATCGTTGCGCCAAAGTGATCCCCGTTGATGTTCTTCATCGACTTGATGACGCAAATGTCATCGATCACGCTACCGACGTGGGGAAATAGATCACTTACCGGAATACCGCTCTGGCCGTAACGTTTGAACTCCCAATCGGATCCCTTGTAGACCTGTTTTTCGCTGTGAGGCTTGCCGTGCTTCTTCGTGAGAAACGGCTTGGGGTCAAACGTATCGACGTGGGAAACGGCGCCCGTCATGAACAAGAAGATGACACGCTTGGCCTTGGGCGCGAAGTGCGGTTGCTTGGGAGCCAGCGGATTCACTGGTTCTCGCCCAGTCGTGGCGCCTTGCATCATCTCCGAGAGGACGCCAGGCAGCAGCAGGCCACCTCCGGCAAGCGAGCGGATCGTTTGACGCCGAGTGAGTTGCGGGCTGAAGCGATTCATAGCTGCTTCCTCGGCGGATCACATGCGATGATCCACCTGTTCATTTAGGCTCCGGCGGCAGTATAGGCTGCGCCGTCAGAAGGGTTTAGCTGGCAGCCAAGGGATAGCCGGCTGCGAACCTTCCGTTCCGATCTTAGTCTACAAAACTGATCGCCCGAGATGCCGTGTTCATCAAGTCGAAAAACCGCCGCGCTCCCAGCGGCGAAACCATGTCCCGACGTCGGTTGGGGTCCCACCTTCGGTCAGGCATGCGGTCCTCGGCGCGCCACTATTTATCCGGCACGCGGTTGCCGGCGATCCAGACTGACTCCAGGCTTTTGGTGTTCTTGATGTCAGCCGACGGATCTTGGGCGAAGACGTTCAGGTCCGCCCACTTTCCTGATTGAAGCAGGCCCAATTCGAGAAGCTTCAGGCAGCGCGCCGGGTTGCTCGTGGCGGCAACGAGAATCTGCGTCGGAGTCATACCGGCGTCCGCCATCATGTCCAACTCCATGTGTTCGAAGTAGCCTTGAAAACGGGCCGGTGGACCGGTGTCGGTTCCAAATGCAATCGTGACTCCAGCGTCGGCGAGCTTCTTGAGATTCGCCGACGCCACTGCCAGCTGTTTTTTGTATTGCTGTGCCGCCTTATTCGTCTGGACGCCCTTTTGACGTTTGGGGTCTTTCAATGCTTCCAACACCGCCGGGTCGGCTTCTTTGCTGAAGAAAGGGTCAGAGAAAAACTCAGGAACGCCCTCGTAAACAAACGTCGACACTTCCCGGGTCAGCGTCGGGCACAGGCAAACATCTTTCTCCTTCAGAAGGTTGATCAGCTCGTCGTCAACTTCCTTGTCGCGCACGCTATGGGCGATAATATCGACGTCCGCGTTGAGCAGTCCCTTGGCGTCTTCGAGGTAATAGAGGTGCGCCTCGACGCGACGGCCTTTGGTGTGGGCCTGGTCGATGACAGCCTGGTAGACCTCGGGGGTCATCTTCTTCGTAGCCCCGAGGTTGTCGTCGACCCGAATCTTGATGAAGTTGACCTTCATCGCGGAATTCGCGTCGACTTCGGCCCGCGCTTTATCAGGGGTGTCGCCCACGACCACGCTTCCCGCCGTGTAAATGCGCGCCCGGTCGAGATCCGCGGTCTCCTGTGCATCACGGATCCGAATGGCCGCCTCTCCGTCGCCGCCCATGCTGTTGACGGTCGTCACGCCGTAGCGGGCGTAAAGTGCGAGCTGACTTAGGATATTCTCCTCCGTGTAGACTTCAGGGCCGGCATCAAGGCCGCGAGTGCCGCCGACATGTCCGTGGGTATTGATGAACCCCGGTGTGATGAACTTGCCGCTCACATCGATCGTCTCCGCGCCGGGCGGAACATCGAGATCGTTAACCGTGCCGAGAGCTTTTACCCTCCCGTCTTGCACCACAAGCACGGCATTTTTCGATTGGCGGACTGTCCGTCCCGTCCATGACGGTGGCACCGACAAACGCCTTCAAGCCTGGAACCGGCTCAGGCGGGGGCGGACTGCCGCAACCGGCAATCAAGCAAACGAACACGGCGATCAACACATACTTTCTTGCAGACATGGAACTTCCTCCAAACGAACGTTAACGTTAGCATATAGCGGAAGAGTCTTCAACGGGGGTGCGGTGTTTGGCGTGTTTGGCGCGGTGTCGGCGAGGCAAACGGGTTCGCCTAGTTCTGTCAGCTAAACGACGCTCCACGATTGACAGCGTTTCGCGTTCGCTGTATCCTTTATCAGCGGTGGGACGAGGAAATCAGCGACCGTTAGAATGTCTTGGGTGACCGTGAGAGTTCGAAAAGCAGCCGTGAGAATTCTGCCCGCCGTGCTGGCGATCATGCCGCTGCTGTGCATCGCCCAGCAGGAGCGCGCAAACCCCTTCCACGGCGACACCGAAGCTGCGGAAGCCGGACGCGGTGTGTTCCGCATCCGCTGCCGTCCGTGCCATGGAATCGACGCGAAGGGTGGCCGGGGCCCCGACCTGACAACGGGGAACTATTTGTCAGGAAACCGTGACGAAGATCTCTTCGAGGTGATCGCCGAGGGTGTGTCGGGTAGCGACATGGCCGCCTACAAAGAGCGCATGCCGGAAGAGACAATCTGGAGCATCATTTCCTACATCCGGATGAAGGCGGACGAAGGCGAAGTTCCTATAACGGGCAACTCGACAACTGGAGAAAAGCTTTTCTGGGAGAAGGCGCAGTGCGGAAACTGTCACCGCATCGGCCTCCGCGGGAAGCGGCTGGGGCCTGATCTGACATCCGTCGGCCGTGCACGAAGCGTCAGCCACTTGCGCGAATCGATGACCGACCCAAACGCCGATTTCAGCCGTGGCTATCAGACGCTTGTCATCGTTAAGCTCGATGGCGGAAAGATCGAAGGCATTGAGAAAAGCTATAGCAACTTTTCGGCCCAACTCATGGATGCGCAAGAAAACTTTCACTCTTACCTCTCCAGCGAAGTCCGCTCGATCAACAGAGAAGTGCGCTCCCTGATGCCCGCTTACGGCGGCAGCCTGTCGAAGCAGGAAATCGACGACTTGCTGGCGTATTTGGTCAGCCTCGGAAGATAGGAGTTACGACTGTGAAAACATCTCCAGCGTCGGCCACCCGCGCAGCGAAAGTGCTGGCATCGATCGGGATTCTGGCGACCCTTGCGGTTTCAGCTGCGTTCGGCGCCGAGCCAATCACCAATGAAAGACTGCTCTCGGCTCAGTCAGACGCCGAGAACTGGCTGATGTATGGGAAAGGCTACTCCGCTTGGCGATACAGCGAGCTATCGGACATCGACGCGTCGAATGTGAAGAACCTTGTTCCCCAATGGATCTTTCAGAACGGAGTCGAGGGGAAAGGCCAAACGACACCGCTGGTCAACGACGGCTTGATGTATGTCAGCGGGCCCTCGAACCATGCTTGGGCCCTCGATCTGCTGACCGGACGCCCCACATGGCACTACTCCTCAACCGTTCCCAAAGAAACGCGTGGGTGCTGCGGGCGGCCGAATCGCGGGTTCGCGGCGCTGGGAGACAGGCTTTTCAAGGTGAACTACGAAGGCACGCTGGTCGCCCTCGACAGAAAGACCGGCGATCCCCTCTGGGAAACCTTCCTCGCCGACTACAAGATGGGCTTTTCGGCGACAGGCGCGCCGTTGCTTGTCAAGAACATGGTGGTCGTTGGAATCGCCGGCGCCGAGTTCGGAACGCGCGATTTCCTTGACGCCTACGACATGGAAACGGGGAAACAAATCTGGCGGTTCTGGACGATTCCCGAGCCAGGTGAGCCCGGCGGAGACACCTGGGGCAAAGACGACAAAGACAACAAAGACAACTGGAAACGCGGCGGCGGGTCGACTTGGACGACCGGCACCTACGATCCCGAACTCAACCTCATTTATTGGGGCACCGGCAACCCCGGCCCCGATATGGACGGCGACGTTCGCCCGGGCGACAACCTCTACAGTTGCAGCATCATTGCCCTCGATGCCGACACGGGCGAGCTGAAGTGGCATTACCAATTCACGCCACACGATGTACATGACTGGGACGCGGTGGCCGACCCGGTTCTGGTCGATCTGACGATCAAAGGGAAACCGACGAAAGCCGTCATTCAGGCGAATCGCAACGGGTTCTTCTATGCTTTGGACCGCACCAACGGGAAGTTCTTATTCGCGCGGGCCTACACCGAGGTCGACTGGGCGGACGGCATCGGAATGGACGGCAGACCGATCCTCATTCCCGGCAAAGAACCCACCGAAGACGGAAACAAGGCGTGTCCCGGATTGGGCGGCGGACATAACTGGCACCCCACCGCCTATAGCCCTCAGACCGGCTTGTACTACTTTGATTCAACCAACGGCTGCCAACTCTTCTATAAGACCAAGCAGGGCTTCATCGAAGGCCAGTGGTACCAGGCCTCGACGACGGACAACATAACGAGCGACCCCTCCTCGAGTTCGATCATCGCGGTCGACCCCACCACCGGGGAGACCAAGTGGAACTTCGAGCTCATCGGCGGATCGGCCAGCGGACTGCTGGCAACCGCCGGAGGATTGGTCTTCAGCGGAGACGGTGAAGGCAACTTCATGGCGATCGACGCAAAGGCAGGCAAGCCTCTCTGGAGATTTCAGACCGGAGGCTCTGTGCGCGGTTCGCCCATCAGCTACCGTTTTCGAGGCAAGCAATACATCGCCGTAGCCGCCGGCAGCGCAATGCTGACGTTTGCACTGCCCGAGTAGGAGGGACTGGGGCACCCGCACAGGGGCACGTTCCGCACTCGCAATTGACAAGGTAAGCAATTGTGCTTCCGGTAGACTGAATGGGAACCAAGTCCAGATGTCCGCCACGAAACAAAGCGCCCCGCCGACAACGCCCACCACGGAAAAACGCCACACCACAATTTCCGGTGTACCCATCGAGCGCGTCTATACCCCCGCTGACTTAGCCGACTTCGACCGCGCCAGGGACCTCGGCCAGCCAGGCGAATTCCCCTTCACGCGCGGCCCTCACGCCGACATGTACCGCGGCAAGCTCTGGACCATGCGCCAGTTCTCCGGGTTCGGCACGCCACAGGAAACCAACCGCCGCTACCGCTACTTGCTCGACCAGGGTCAAACCGGCCTATCGGTCGCCTTCGACCTGCCCACGCTGATGGGCTACGACGCCGATCATCCGCTGGCGGCCGGAGAGGTCGGTAAATGCGGCGTGGCGATTTCGTCGCTGGCCGACATGGAGGAGCTGTTCCACGAAATCCCTCTCGCCGACGCAACAACGTCAATGACCATCACCTCGTCGGCGGCCATCCTGTGGGCCATGTACTTGGTCGTCGCCGAGAAACAAGGGGCTGATTGGGAAAAGCTCTCGGGCACGATTCAGAACGACATCCTCAAGGAATACATTGCGCAGAAGGAATACATTTACCCCCCGCGGCCGTCCATGCGGCTGGTAGTCGATACGCTCGAGTTCGGAGCCCAGCACACCCCCCGCTTCAATCCGATTTCGATCAGCGGCTACCACATCCGGGAAGCCGGAACCACGGCGCTACAAGAGCTGGCCTACACGCTCGGAGCCGGAATCGCCTACGTGGAATGGGCCGTTGAACGCGGACTCGATGTCGATCAGTTCGCTCCGCGCCTGAGTTTTTTCTTCGACGCTCACAGCGACTTCTTCGAGGAAATCGCCAAGTTCCGTGCAGCACGCAAGATTTGGGCTAAGCTGATGCGCGACCGCTTCGGCACGAAGAACCCGCGCTCACAACGGCTGCGATTCCATGCCCAGACAGCCGGCGTTTCACTCACCGCTCAGCAACCGCAGGTGAATCTGGTTCGCACCGCCGTGCAAGCTATGGCTGCCGTCCTTGGCGGGACACAGTCGCTGCACACCAACTCGCTCGACGAGGCCTACGCGCTGCCAACTCAGGAGGCGGCCTTGCTGGCGCTTCGAACCCAGCAAGTGATCGCATACGAGACCGGCGTCACCGACGTTGTTGATCCTTTCGGCGGCAGCTACTTCGTCGAAAGACTAACGCTCGACATGGAGAAAGGCTGTTTCGAAGAGTTTGAAAAAATCGACGCCATGGGAGGCATGGTCGCCGCCATTGAACAAGGGTACCCCCAAGCCGAGATCGCCCGCTCAAGCTACGAGTACCAGCGCGCCGTCGAAAGTAAGGAGAAGCTCATTGTCGGCGTCAACGCCTTCTCCGAGGAAAAGGAACAACCCATCCCGACGCTCTATATCGATCACTCGGTCGAAGAAACGCAGTCCGCGAAACTCAGCCAACTGCGCGAGCAACGCGACAACGCAACAGTGCGAAAGACCCTCGACAACCTCCGACAAGCCGCCGAAGGCGATGCCAATCTAATGCCGCCGATCCTCGATGCCGTCCGCGCCTACGCGACCTTAGGCGAGATGTGCGACGTTCTGCGTGGGGTGTTCGGCGTCTACCACGAGAAACCGGCGGTTTGATCTGCGGATCGCGGAGGAGAAACAGGTTTCAAGAAACGTGGAACGAAACGCAATATCCAACGTGACCTCGCTGCTCTAAGCCTTTTCCTCTGAACGGTAGTTGATGACTACAACCTATCTCATAGATGGACCAAGGACCGACTTGACGTCTGCCAGGGATGGCACCTGACGGGGTTGGAACGACTTGATCTAGAGAGATCGGGACCGTAGCTCACCCGCGACCGAGCACCTCTCCAGCAAGCAGATTCCCTGGGCGCGGCGTGATGGTTGGACGGAACCGGATATATCAATAGATATCGCTCGGACAAGGGCTATGTAGTTCGTTCCGGGAGACTTAGTCCTGCTCGCGGCCCCGGAACTCTTCGAACCAATTCTCGACCACATGAATGGCCTGGCCAGCGGCGGCGTCTCCGAGCGTTTCGACCACCACGAAGCGCTGCCCGTCGGGGGTGACGTCATACAGTTGGCCTCGGCCCTCGAATGCGGTTTCGTCTTCGAACAGAGGCTGGGCGGCGTCCACTGAGAATGCCGGGCTGGTGGTCACCGAGACGGCCATGAGGGTGCCTCCTTCGACATAGAACATCTCCTTGCCGTCGCCGCGCCAGCGCGGCCCTGTGCCGCCCTGGGTCGAAACCTGCCACTTCGCGCCTCCATCGGGGAAGGGCTGGACGTAGACTTCATACCGACCCGACTCGTTCGATGTGTAGGCCAGAAATTTCGCGTCCGGCGAGAGGTCGGGACCCACTGCATCGAACGACGTGTCGAGAAACATTACCTTCTAGTACCCGTTGCCACCCTCTTCCGCGCGCAGGTACCACAACTTTCCCTGGCCCGAACCCGCCAGGTATTTCCCGTCCGCGCTCCAGTCAAACCCCCACTCATTCGCCTGCGTGGCAAGCAACGATTCGGTCTCGCCGCTGCCGTCGGCCGGCGTGATGAAGACGTTCCAACGGCCGTCGCGGAGGGACGAAAAACTGATCTTGTCTCCCTGCGGCGTCCAGGTGGGCCGCCACTCGTTTGCCGCATCGAACGTCAGGCGGCGCTTGAGGCCGCGCGCCACCTCGTGCACCCAGATGTCCATGTTGTCGTTTTCACTCGCCTCGACTACGACCTGGCTGCCGTCCGGAGACAGAACGGGGTTTTGAATTAGCGGCTGGGGCGCCCCGATCGTCCCGAGCTTGTTGCCTGCACGGTCCCGCCAGATCAACTACTCAAGGCCCGCCTCGCCAACATGGTGGTAGACCAGCGTTCCATCGCGCGAGACACTCGGACTCGACCCGGTTCCCGCGACGGGGAACGGCTCCCCCGTGGATCGCAAGGTTTCCGCTGAAAACGGCAGAGCCCACAGGGCGTTTTCGCTCCGGTAGACGATGTGGCCGGTAAGCGAGTAGACAGGCCGGCTGCCGGGGGCTAGTGCGTCTTGGCGGCCGCTTTCCAGGTCGAGCACAACGATCTCGGAACTGCCCAGGAGCCCGCTCCCGAAAAGAAGACCGCGGCTGCCTCCCTGGTTGGGCAAGAAATACGGAAAGCTGTGAGGTAGTTGCTGTTTCGACTCCTCCGCCTCGAATAAGAGCTTGGCTGTCCCACCCTGTGCAGGCACTTCATAGAGTCGAGCGCTGCCTCCGTCTCCGCTGCTGGAGCTAAAGACAATGGAGTTGCCGTCCGGACTCCAAGTCCCCCCAGCGAAACCCACATTAGTGGAACAGATGGTTGATGCCGGCCCGCCATGCACGGAAACCTTTTTCAGCTCCCGCGCCGCTGTTGTCCGGAAAGCCACGTAGTCACTGTTTGGCGACCAAAAAGGCCGAAATGGCCCTCCCCTCGCGATTTCGATCTTGCGTGGTGTGCGCCGGTCGAGGTCCCAGATCCACAGCTCTCTGGTCGCCACACGCGCTCCCCTGATGTAGGCGATATGCCGGACGTCGGGAGAAACCTCGACCCGCTGGATCTGCTGGCCTTCGACCGCGAGGGCGAATCGGCGCAGGGGCGCTTCGGGGACTTCCGGAGGCGTCTGACCGAAGTGGACAAACGCAAGGGCCATGAGAGCGATAATGGCGACGGTCAGTAGGGCCTGCAGCATGCGGAACTTCCCTTTTGAAAGCACCACTTCAGACGCGACCACGGGAGCCGCTGTCTGTTGCGAGGCCAGGCCCCGTTGTGCCCCGACCCCTGCCGAGCCTTGTACCGACGCGACATGTCGCGACCCTCCATCGCCCACAGCCACAGCAGTGCGAAGAACTGTCGATCCACCTGACTTCAACTTATCGGCCAGAGTCCGCAGGTCGAGCATCATGTCTTCGGCGCGGCCGTAGCGGTCTTCGCGGTCTTTCGCCAGACATTTGCCGACGATCCACTCCAGCTCCATCGGGACGCCCGTGCGCACGCTGGTGAGCGGCTCCGGCTCCTGGTTGACGATCTCGTAGACCAGCGCCTGATCGTAGACTCCCTGAAATGGCCGCTGTCCGCGGACCATCTCGTAGAGCACACAACCTAGCGCCCAGAGGTCGGTGCGACAGTCCACCTCCATCCCTTGCGCCTGCTCGGGCGACATATAGGCCACGGTGCCGACCGTCGTGTCGAGCTTGGTTAGCTTCGAGCCTTCGGTCAGCAGAGCCAACCCGAAGTCGAGGATTTTCACCCGGCCTTCCGGAGTCACGAGCAAATTGCCCGGCTTGATGTCGCGATGGACGACTCCCTTGGCATGAGCGGCGGCCAGGCCGTCGGCGACTTGTCGCGCGAAGCCCAGAGCATCCTTGAGAGACAAGGGGCCGCGTTCAATCTTGGCGTCGAGGCTCTCGCCCTCGATGAACTCCATGGCGAGGAAGGTCTGGCCACCCTCATCGCTGATTTCATGGACGGTGCAAATGTTGGGATGACTGAGCCCGGCGGCAGCAGTGGCTTCCCGCTCGAAGCGTTTGCGGGCCTCTTCGTCTTGCAGCAGATGCGGCGCCGGAAACTTCAGCGCGACCGAGCGCTTCAGGTTCGTATCTTCGGCCTTGTAAACGACACCCATCCCACCTTCGCCGAGTTTCTCGACAATTTTGTAGTGGGAGATGGTCTGGCCGATCATGACGGTCCAATTCTACCCTGATTCAGATACTTGTTGGTAACAAGCCTTCCGTCCAACTATCCTATCCGTTCGGAGTCCGGCTAAGGGCCGGATAAGACTCGGTTTTTGGTCTTCTCGGCGAGCGATTTTGGGCGCTCTGGCAGGCGATTACTATAGGAGAAATCATTTCTCTAGACCTATCAGGCCTTGCCGCCCTTCGTGGAATATTCTAACTTGATCAGCCGGCAAATCGGGCCGCCTGCACACGAAGCATCCGACTCGCCGATGCCCCTGCCGCAGGACGAACGCCACGATGGAACCGCGATCTCAGCTCTCAGCGCCGCTGTCCACCGTTATCATAAAGCTAGGCGATGCGGCGTGTCCTCGGAGTTGCGATCCTGCTGTTTCAGCTCGGCGCCATCATTTACGCGCGCTTCGTTCCGGCGCGCTACTTCTGCTGGGCGCCTTACGACTCGCAGAACGACTACCTGATCGGGGCAGTTGTCAACGGCCGCGTGCTTTCACAAGACGAGATTCGTGGCCGCTAAAAGAAGCGTGCGAAGGGCACCGACAACCGCTCGATTCAGCACATCAAGGACATCATCTCTGGATACGAAACAAGCTACGGAGCTGGGGAGAACGCCCGGGTCACGATCAGTTTCCGCGTGAACGGCGGGGAGGAGCAGTCTTGGAAATGGCCGCGCCCCTAACTCTCGCCAAGCCTTCCTGGAATCCGCTCCGCATCGACGGGACGGGGCTGGAACCGAACGTCCTGCTCGCCGCCAAGCTCATTGCGTTTTGCCTGCTGGCGACGAATCATCTGCGCGTCTACCCGGACGAGCCGTTCCTGCCTTTTCTCCCTTTCCTCGATGCCCTGCGTGCGCCGTTTCCGTTTCAGCTCATCACGGAAATCGTCCTGATCGGCTCGGCGCTGGCGCTGCTGTTCAACCGCCGCGTGCGCATTGCCTGTCTGTTGCTGGGTGGCGTTATCATCCTCGGCGTCGTCGCGTCGAAAGCCTATTACGGAAACAACAAGCTCTTCTGCGGCTTGTTCATTTTGCTCACCGGACTGACGCGCAAAGGCGAAGAGCCCTCCGTGCTCCGCTGGCAGCTCGCCATTGTGTACGCCGGCGCCGCCATCAATAAGTGGGCTGATCCGGACTGGATCTCCGGCCAATTCTTCAGCTACTGGGCCGGAGAGAAGCTCGAACAGCCTCTCTTCCTCGCTGTCGCCTCGATGATCGGGATCGGATGGGCCGGGAAGCTGATGTGCTGGTCCACGATGCTCGTCGAATCGGCCCTGGGAGTTGGATTCGCTTTCAGGCGATTCTGGCCTGCCGCAATCTGGCTCGGTGTGCTTTTCCACTCCGCCATGACCTGGTTCACCGGGAGCACATTTACCATGTTTTTCTACGCCATGAACGCCTCGTTTCTAGCAGTCGTGGCGTGGCCGAAGCGTCCCCTGGAAGCGTTCTACGACGGCGATTGTGGCTTCTGCGAGCTGAGTCGCCGGGCCATGGCGCGAGTCGATCCGGGAGGCGTCTATATCTGGGAGAAACTGCAAACCGGGCGCGCGTAGTCGCAGTACGACATCTCGAATGATGCTTTGATGCAGCGCCTTCACGTCGTCATCGATGGTCGCGAAATCCGCTCGGGTTTCGCCGCCTTCAAGCGCATGTTGCTGGCGAACCCGGCGACGTATTTCTTCTTCGCGGTCGCCGTCCTCGCCTCCGGCTGGGTATCGGCCGACTTTCGCAGTCTCGTCATCGCCGCGCTCGTCGCCTTTTTCTTCCCGCTGTTCTCGCCTATCGGCGAAGCTGCCTACAACTGGATCGCCCGCAACCGCCACCTCATGATGGGTGGCGAGAGCTGCCAAACGGACTGAGGAAGCGGGCACGCTACCCGGTTCTCCCGACCCGCAAGTGCAGGAATTTGGGTATTCAGCGACAGCGACAGCGATATCAGCGATCATCTATAAAGAAGCGGCCCGCGAGTGTCTGCTAAAATATTGGTGACGGGAGATGGGGACAAGTCCTGATTGGGAGCTAGCTAAACCGAGGTATCACATGAGCGCATCGGCTCTCCATTGGGGGCTATATTTCAGTGCAACGCCCGCCATTCCGCACCTCCCGGATGCACCGGCTCCTGCTCCGAGCCACCCTGAACCTGCCGCATCTCCTCCCAGCGGTCCTGGTTGGACAGTCGGGCTGCTGCTAATCCTTGTTGGCGGAGTGATCGGCGCGGTCGCTTGGAACGCAACGCAGGGGACCACTTCACCTACAGGCTCAACGGGAACCGCGGTACCTACGGTTGAGGCCACAATCGGAACTTTCGAGAACACTCTCCGCGTCGGCGGAACGATCGGAGCCAAGAGGTTCGGTGCGATACGGACGCCGCGGCTGCGGGGGCCGAGGGACGCCGGCCGGAGCGGCTTGACCCTGATGAAGATGGCGGAAGGCGGCACGGTCGTTCAGGCCGGCGACGTCGTCTCTGAATTTGAGGTGCGGTGGCTCATGGACCACGTGGATGACCGCCAGTCCTCGGTCGTGCAAGCCGAGTCCAACGTCGAAAAGCGCCGGGCGGAGATCATGATCGCGCGTGAAACGCTTCGCCAGACCCTGAAAGCCGCGGAAGCTGAGAAGGAAAAAGCAGAGCTCGACTTGCGCACCGCTGAAGTGCGCTCCGAGATCGAGGCAGCCATTCTGGAACTGGCCGTGAAGGAGACCGCGGCTTCCGCGACTCAACTGGTCGAGGAAACCGAGATTCAGGAAGTTTCCCATCAAGCCGATCTGCGCAGCATGGAGATTCTGGTCGAGAAGGATCAGTACCACCTCGAAAGACACCAGCGCGACCTGGAACGCCTGAGGCTCAAGACTCCGGTTGGCGGGCTCGTCGTCATCGAGTCTATTTACCGGGGCAACGCCCAGTTCGGACAGGTGCGGAACGGAGATATGGTCAATCCGGGGACGTTCTTCATGCGCGTCGTGGATCTGTCGAGTATGGTCCTCTCGGGCAGCGTGAATCAAGTCGATGTGCAGGCGGTGCGAATCGGCCAGAAGTGCGAAGTTCGGCTGGACGCCTACCCCGACTTGGCCCTCTCGGGCCATGTCTCGAGCATGGGCGCACTTGCCACAGCGGCGGGCGGATCCCGCTTTCGGCGCGGCTCCAGTGGTACCTTCGTAAAGGTAGTTTCCATCGAGGTAGCGATCGACGAAGCCGACGAGAGAGTAATCCCTGACCTTTCCGGGAGTGCGGACATTATATTCGAACGGCAAGAGAATGCTCTTGTTGTCCCCCGGTCGGCAGTTCAGGAAGGTTCCGGCGACGCAACGGTGTTTGTCAAGGTCGGCGATCAGTTCGTCAAGCGCTCAATCAAGCTTGGGAAGGCGAGCAGCACGCAAGTGGTCGTACTCGAAGGCCTTTCGGAAGGCGACAAAGTGGCCCTTCAACGCCCGCCCCAGCAGTCCGACACCTAGGCCCTAGGCCAACGGATGGACCGGCAATCCTGCCGGTCCATCGCCGCAAAGCGCCGACGACAATCGGTTCTCAAGCCCCCGAGCCCCAGCTGGCCCGTTTCATTCGGCTCCCCCTTGCCGGCCGAAGGCTTTCTCTCATCTCCCAAATTCCGTAATCCGCAACGGCCTGAACAAAACCACGAACCCCAATCGCGGCCGATATACTGGGAAACACTGATGTCGAAGCCGGTTATCAGATATGCCGGACTGCTCAGCGTCGCTCTCCTGCTGGGACTGCTGCTCGGATGGAGCCGAGTGGGCAGTCAATTCAACAGATCCGCCTACGACCTCCTTCTTCGCGTCTACCCTCCTCCCCTCGGCCCTTCCGCCTCGATCATCCTCGGCATCGACGAACAAACCCTGAATACACACGGGGGCTTGCTAGGAATGCGCGACCCGCTGGCACAGGCGCTGGAGGTCATCTCACGATTCAAGCCAGCCGCCGTCGCAATCGATATTGTGCTTTCCGAGCCGGGAAACGAGGCGGAGAATCACAAGCTGGAGCAGGCGCTTGCATCCCTTCCGAACGTCGTTCTCGCCACTCATCTGAGTTCGACCAGCATGAACTCGACGAATGTCTCCCAAAGTGCCGCGTGGGAGGAGCCCCTCGATCGATTCAAGAAACACGCCGCGGCACTAGGCCACGTTCACGCGGACCCCGATAACGATGGCGTCAACCGGCAGATCCTGCTCGCCAAGGTCGGCGGTGCGACCCGCCGCTGGGCCATGGCCCTCGAGGCCTACCGCCTTGCGTCGGGAGAAGCCGGCTTCCGCGAAACCGCGTTGGGCCTTGAGCTCGGCGAGACCTTTGTCCCAGCCCCGCGTGTCAGAGACCGGTCGCTGCGCATCCGCTACGCCAACCCGGACTCGCCGGTGAATCGCATCTCCGTCCAAGATGTAATCGATCACCCCGATGCAGCCGCGATCGTCAAGAATCGCGTCTTATTCGTGGGAGTCAACGTCATCGGCGGAATCGATCGTTATCTGATGACGCCTGAATTATGCACTGCGGCGTGGACCTGAGGAGGGCTGAGCCGCAAGGGACCATTGGGGACCCCCTAAAACATGGGGTAAAAAGGTCGGCTGGCAAAGATTCCAGCTTCGCCAGCCAACCCCAAGGAAGTCACCCACATGGTTACCAGACGAAAACAGCATAGCTCCCAAAGGCCCGTCCAACAAGGCCCAGCCGTGACGGCCTCGCGGCCCAATAAAATCGGGGCTTCGACGCCTTACCACTTCCGCGGCAGGAAGCCGACTCCCTACGGCGGCTTGCTGCCGGTGGTCGGGAGGGCGCTGATCTGAGAGCCTGGCTATGCGCTATGCATAAACTTTTATGCACTAGCCGTAACGCACTGGAAACACGTCACTTCCGAGCGAGGTTTTGACGACGCGAATTCTGGGCGGGAAGGGAAACCGGACACGGAGAAGCCAAAAGACCAGTTGCCGAGCTACCACCTCACGACGACCGCCAACCCGCTACGAACGCAGCCACACTCGCAAAGTGAATCTGTGCATAATTCAGGTGACGCCCTACTCGTTCGGGAAGGCGATGTCAGGTGTTGAAATCAACGCCAATGCTTATGAAACACTGGCGCGCGGAGACTTCCTGCTTACAATCGGCGAGTCAACGGAACTAGCCGTCGTCCTGGCTTCGGCGGTTTTGATCGGCTTGATCTTCTGGCGGCTGACGGGCAACGCCGCCGTCGGCTCAGCGCTGCTCGTATTGATCACGGCCCACGGGGTGCCAGTGTTCGCCTTCGCATCGGGATACGTCTTTCCGGTCGCGTCGCTGTCGGCTGTAACTTGGTTCGCGGTATTGACCGGCGGGGCCTATCGCTACCTCGTTGTGCGGCAGCAACTCGGGCAAGCCGAGTCCCAACGCGACCGCTATCAGCGCGCGGTCCACTACGTAACTCATGAGTTGCGGACCCCGCTGACCGCCATCCAGGGATCGAGCGAGTTGATCAGCCGCTATCAACTGTCGGAGGAAAAACGCAAGGAAATCGCCGACACGATCCACCGCGAATCGAAAAGGCTCGGCCGCATGATGGATGCCTTCCTGAGCGTCGAGCGCCTCTCCGCCGGCCAGCTCCAACTCGACTTCCAGGCAGTCCCTCCCGGCGATCTCCTCACAGCGTGTGTCGAACGCTGTCGGACAGTCGCGGCTCGAAAGCAAATTCGCATTGACTACATTCCCGAGCCGGTCGAGCCCTTGTGGGGAGACGAAGAATTTCTGGAATACGCCTGTTATAATCTGATAACGAACGTAGTTAAGTACTCGCCCGCTAGTACTATCATCACCGTCCGCGCATGGCATGAAACGGAGAAGGTTTTCATCTCCGTGGAAGACCTCGGCTATGGCATGGACGAAACTGAAATCAAACAGATCTTCGGAAAGTTTTACCGCACCAAGAAGGCACTGGATTCCGGCGTCGACGGCAGCGGGCTTGGTCTGGCGATTGTTGAAGAAATCGTCGGCCGGCACGGTGGCTCGATCGAGGTGGAAAGCCGTGTCAATCACGGTTCGCGTTTCACGCTGGCGCTGCCCAGCGCGCGGCAGCCCGAAACGCGGCGCACCTCACAAGCTTCGGTCACGGACTGAATCATGAGCCACCAGATCATGAGCCAAAAGCCGAACGGAAGACCGAAGATACTGTTCGTCGAGGACGATCCTTCGGTGGTCCTCACTTTCCAAACCGGCCTCGAAGCCGAGGGCTACTCGGTCGATGCAGTCAACTCAACCTCGGACGCGCTCACACGGCTGGCCAACGAAAACTACCCGATCGTCATCACCGACATTTACTTGGATGAGCGAACGGGGCTCGACGTCCTGCGGGCTTCGCAAGACTACAATCCCGGCTCGGCCGTCATCATGATCACCGGTCAAGGCACGATGGAAACCGTGATGGAGGCGACCGAGCGCGGAGCTTTCGACTACATCGCTCTTGCTTATACGGTTGTTTCAGCAAGCCCCAAGATGTAGGGTAGGGCGTGGTCCGGCCGCCGTTTGCGAAGAGTCTGCGTCAGTTTCAGGTGGAGTTCGCGACCGAGGAGGCTTGCCAGAAGTACCTGGCTGCTTGTCGTTGGCCCGACGGGTTCCTTTGTCCTCAGTGTGGGCATCGGCAGGCCTACATTCTCGAGCAGAAACTACGGTGGCAGTGCGCGGCGTGTCGACACCAGGTCTCGTTGACGTCGGGAACGGTGCTCCACAATACGAAGACCCCGCTGACGGTTTGGTTTTGGGCTGCGTACCTGATGACAACTGATAAACGAGGTGTGTCGGCGCTGCTACTGCAGCGTCAGCTCGGCCTGTCGCGCTACGAAACCGCCTGGATGATGTTGCACAAACTGCGACGGGCCATGGTGAACGCAGCTCGCGAGCCCTTGCACGGAGAAGTAGAGGTCGATGACACCTGGATTGGCGGCCCGCAAGCAGGTTTGCGAGGCAGCCGGCAACTGAAGGGGCGCCGTGCGGCCCTTGTGATGGTCGCTGTTGAGAAACGCGGGAAGCGCTCCGGGCGCGTTCGCATGTCCGTTATTCCAGACTTCAAGAAGGTGACGATCGACAGGTTTCTTGCCCAGAACGTTGTTCCCGGCTCGACCATCTACACAGACGGTCTGAAGACCTTTACCGCCCTCGAAGAGGCCGGCTACAAACACGTCTCTCGTCCGCAACCTCACCGGACTGACTTGCGGAAAGGCGCCAAGTCGGTGGTGCCGCTGGCGGATCGTGCCATTGGCAACCTGCAGCAATGGCTGACCGGAACGTACCACGGCGTGAGCCGCGCTCAGTTTCAGGTTTACCTCGATGAGTTCGTGTTTAGACACAACCGCCGCAAGACCCCAATGGCAGCCTTCCAAACCCTCCTCGGTCTCGGAACTCAACACGCTCCTACGCCTTACGCCCACATCCGCCGCGCGCGTGACCTGGACAAGACGCGACGACCTCCACCCCAACATCTTGGGGCTTGCTGAAACAACCGTATAAGCAGGACATCGCTAAGCCGTTCGACCTGACGCGACTGCTCACGGCGGTCTGGCGGGCAGAGAGTTTTCTCGCGGAGAAGACAGGCGCCCGCAGCAAGGGCGAGCCGCACCCGGAGACGGAGATGGTCGGGTCCTCGGCTGCCATGGTGGAGGTTTACAAGCTCATCTCGCGGGCGGCTCCCACCGACGCGCCGGTTCTGATCGAGGGCGAGTCGGGGACGGGCAAAGAGCTCGTGGCACAGTTGATTCACAAGAACAGCAAGCGCTGCGATGGTCCGTTTGTCCCGGTCGATTGCGGATCGATTGCGGCGGGGATCATGGAGAGTGAGCTGTTCGGCAGCTTGCGCGGCGCCTTCACGGGTGCGGATCGCGATCGCCTGGGCTTGATCGAGTCCGCCAAAGGCGGGACCGTTTTTCTGGACGAGATTGCCGAGGTGGACACCGGGTTCCAGCTCAAGCTGCTGCGCTTTCTTCAGGAGAAAGAAATTCGGCCGCTCGGTTCACCTCAGAGTCGCAAAGTCGACGTTCGCGTTGTCGCGGCAACGAACCGTGATTTGCAAGCGCTTGTCGAGGAGGGGGAATTCCGGCAGGACTTGTGGTTTCGCCTCAACGTCGTCCATGTTCGGCTGCCGCCTTTGCGCGAGAGGCGCAGCGACATTCCGATTCTGGCACAGCATTTTTTGCAGCGCTTCAATGAGCGCTACAAGCGCAACGTCCGCCTATCGCCGAGCGGACTCAAGTCCCTCGAAGAACATTCCTGGCCTGGCAATGTGCGGCAGTTCCAGCATTTGCTGGAACGCTTGACGATTTTGAGTCCGGTTGAAGTCTTGGAAGGCGATGCGGTGGCGGAATCACTGCGGACCCTCGAACCCCGACGCAGGCCGGTCGAGTCATTGGCCGACGCTGAAGAGGATCAGATCCGTAAAGTCCTCGTTGCGACTGGGGGGGAACAAGACTCGCGCCGCCCAGATTTTGCACATCGAGCGCAAAACCCTTTACCGCAAATTGGAAAGGATGAAGTTGTAGACGGTGGATGAGCGCCCTTGAACTGGGAGGCTCTTTGCTTGGCGGCCCCTGGGGATACGGTTTGCTGAATCTAGGCCTCGCCGGCGATTTTCCGCAGTCGAAAAAGTGGCTGATTTTTGGGCTAGTTGAGGTCTTGACCGCGGACTGCCGTCCGGCGGGTGGCAGCCACCCGCACAACCCTTGGCCCGCTGCCAACCCGCCCCGGCGCGCAGCAACCGTCCACACCACAAGAGGCCGCACTCCCCACATGGCGACCGGGCGAAGCCGCTCGCCACGCACTAAACCCGAACTCTCCCTGCTCCCGCCGTTCATCGACAAAAAACGCACTTTTGCCAACGTTACCGTTTTCGGTCACCGATAATGTGAATTTTTAGTTCCATTAAAGCCAACCACTTAGCGATCAAGACCCCAAAATCACCCCTACCCGGCCTGGTAGCGTGAATATGAGGAATCAATCGCATCATGAAAAAATCACTAACCACGACCTTAACCGCAATCAATTCGTCGAATGTCCGTAACGACGGGCTGACTCCATCGCAAGAACGCGCCATCGAGACCCTGCTCACGGCGCGCTCCGGCGCGCCCGCCGCGCGCGATGCCGATGTCGGCGAAAGCACCCTCCGCCGCTGGCTCCGCGAGGACAAGAACTTCCAGCGCAAACTCCGCAGCCTCCGCGAAGAGGCCCTTTCACATGGCGCTCTGCAACTCCAGAACGGCGTCAGCAAGGCCGTTGGAAAACTCTACGACCTCATCGACAGTAACAAGAGCATCGAACCCGGACGGGCATCCCTGGTCCGCACCGCCCTCGAATACGCCTACCGCTCCAATGTCTACAGCGACATCCTTGAACGAATGAAGACCCTCGAAGCGGACCAAATCGAGGCGGCCAAGCACTGAGCACGCAACCCGCCGGCGAGAACCTTTCGTGGACATCGAAACAATAAAGGGGGCATCGGCGAAGCGAAGTCCACGAGCGGGAAATCCCCCGGCCAGAACCCGTCGGGAGCATCAAAGCTTGGAGCATGAAATCAATGAAACACTGGTGCTATTACGCAAACGTAGTCCGCTATCTCGAGAAGCTGGAAGCGGGAGCCGCCAAAAAGAAACAACGCGGCGCCTATCTAGTCTCGACTGACGACGAAGGCCCCCACATGATCGCCGGCCCCGATATCTATTGGCATCGTGGCGCCGGGCCCATGCCCGACCTGGAAGGCCTAAGAAACGGAGCCGCCAGCGTAAGCAAGCCGTCAGTAACTATCGCCCAGTCCCCCCCAAGAAAAGCCGAACAAAACGAGCACAACTTTTCCCAAACCCGCTCACCGAAACAACAGAGATGAAATGAGGAGGCTCGTCATCCGGGGAGTGAGCTAAACTCCCCAAACGGGCTTCGCCGCCTGCGGTGGCGATCCCAGGTTTTTTCCACTAAGAAAAAAAGGAGATGACGAGCCATGAAAAACAATAGCAAAACTTTCAGAGAAGTGTCGAAGCAAAAAATGATCGAACAAGGCCTAAACGTCGTAGCCGGGGTGGATCTGGGCGATAAGCACAGCCATGTCTGCTTGATCGATCTGGACGGCAACATCGTCGAGCGCAAGAAGCTGAGCACCTCGCCGGCAGCGTTCGAGCGCTACTTCGGCGGCTGGGCCGCGATGCGGGTGGTGCTCGAAGCCGGCTGCCACGCCAACTGGATCTACCGCTTGCTCGAGCGGCTGGGGCACGAGCCGCTGATGGCCGACACGCACCGCCTGGCGCTGATCACCCAATCGCTGTCGAAGGACGATCGCAGCGACGCCGAACGGCTGGCCGAGTTGGGGCTGCGGATGCCCGAGATGCTGAACGCCGTCGAGCCCCGTTCGCTGGCCAGCCAATGCGACCGCGCCGTGCTGAAAGCGCGGGAAACCCTGGTCGAGACACGCACGAAACTGATCAACAGCGTGCGCGGCACCGTGAAGAGTTTCGGGGGCCGCTTGCCGGCTTCGAGCAGCGAGGCCTTCGTAAAGAAAGCCAGTCCCCAGTTGCCCGACGAGCTGCGTGTCGCGCTCGAGCCGTTGCTCGAGGTGATCCAACACGTCAGCGCCGCAATCCTCCGCTATGACAAACATATCGAGAAGCTGGCGGAGGAAAAATATCCCGCCACGCAAGGTTTACGCTCGATCCGCGGAGTGGGACCGATCACCTCGCTGGCATTCGTGTTGAATCTGGACAACGATCCGCAGCGGCTCGGGAGCAGTCGAGACGCCGGGCCCCGGATGGGGCTGCGGCCCCAGCGCCGCGACTCGGGCGAACGCTCACCGCAGTTGAGTATTACCAAAAGCGGTGACCGATTATTGCGGCGACTGCTGGTGCAATGTTCGCAATACATTCTGGGATATCACGGGGAAGATTCGGACTTGCGGCGCTGGGGACTGGGATTGGCGGCACGCGGCGGCCCTTGTGCGAAGCGCAAAGCGATCGTGGCGGTGGCGCGCAAACTGGCTGTGCTGATGCACCTGCTGTGGCGTCAGGATGTGGACTTCGATCCGTTTTACCAGACGAACCCGCGAGCGGCAGGCTAGCGCTGAGAAATGCGAATCTTAGCAGACCGCTACGAGCAGCGAATCCCCTTTCCCTCTGCTGGCAGGATTCCAGATCGGTCCTCGCCGTCCAGGGTTCGCTTCGCCGCGCTCGGCGCGCCCTGGACTGCTCCGGGCCGATCGGAGAGCAGGACTTATATGAGGGAAAGGGAATAACCGGAACGAGCCGCCTGCCGACCACTCGTGTGGCGGCTGTCAGCCGCGAAATCCCCGAGCGCAAAAAGGAACGTCGGATCGAAGCAGGCACGTAGGAACGTCGGATTGAAGGAGGGAAGGAAGAACGTCGGATTGAAGGAGGGAAGGAAGAACGTCGGATTGAAGGAGGTTGAGGAATCGTAACAGCGCAAAGGGACAGACCGAGTTCGCGGCGACTGCGAGTCCACGCCCGGTCCGCAGAGGCCGAGACAGAGAGAGCAGCGCCGCTAGATCGAACTTCATAGAGCACCGCGTCCTCAGCGACGACCAACGAGTGCGGATGGAAGCCCGGTCAAACATCCCATCAGCTGAAAGTTCCTCACTCCTCCCTTGACAATGACGAGCCTCCTCATGGAAGGCGTGGACGGAAGTCCACGCCCTCGAGTTTGGCTTTTCCGCAAGGGAGGGGAAGGGCCGGGGCGGGGCCAAAGCGCTAGCGGGAAGCGTAGAGCAGGGCTTGGGGAAGCGAGTGCTGGAGTTTCTGGGGCTTCATGCCGGCCTGGCCGGGGAAGGGGAAGCTGCAGAAATGTCGCAAGCCTTCGCCCCACAGCTCGGCGCGCAGTCGCTGGAGCAGATCCTGCGTCGTGGCGCGCGGCTTCTTCTTGCCCGCCTGCCACTTCGGCGGCGGCAAAGCGTCGGGGGAATTTTCCGGCTCTGCGGCTCTGCGCGCCGCCAGCAACAACCAGCTGTAAGCCGCGACGATCATGCGCGGCACCTCGGCCACCGAACGCGGATGCCGCACTTGTGCCTCGCCCACTCCGAGCAGCGTCTTCTGGTCGCGAAAGTTGACTTCGATCTCCCAGCGCCGCACGTAATGCTGCACGATGCTCTGCAGCGAAAGATCCGGATCGCTGACGATCAGATAAGCCGGCTGGCGATAGAGCAGCTTGGCGCCTGGGCGCGGCCGGTAGGCCAGCGGCGCGATCACCACCAAGCGCAAATTCCGCTGCCCTCCGGCCGGACGCCAGTGCAGCGGCGACAGCGTCTTGACGCGAAAGCGATGGACTTTGCCGGCCGCCCAGGCTTCGACCGTTTCCCACTCGACGTCTTCGTCGCAGCGCAACTGCTGCGGCGTCGGAGCGCGCTCGCCATAGAGTCGTCCCCGGCGGCGGGCGGCGGCGGGCGGCGGCGCGGGCAGATGGTAGAGCTTGGCGTCCTTGGTCGGAGGCGTTGATCAAGTTGCGTGGCCGCCGCGGCGTAGGCGCGTGTTGATAGTCGACGGGGATGGCGCGGGCCGGGCCGAGCTCGTCGGCGCCGGGCAGGGCCGAGATGGCCAGCACGCGCTGGGCGCGGATGAAGTTGGTGTGAAAGGGCGGTCCCAGCGGATCGCGGCGCCAGGCGACGCCGGGGATTGTCGGGCCTCGTTTGAGCAGCAGCGAATCGTCCATGGCGACGACCAGCGGCGCGGCAGGATCGAGTTCTCTGACGACGCCGCGGCGGGTCACCGCAAAGAGCGAGCCGGCGTCGAGGCGGGCTTTGGAAAAGAGGCGATAGACGGCCGACCAATCCTGGAAGCCGGCGCCGCAGGTAGGCAGAGCCGAAGGCCTCGCGGGCGAGGGCTTGGAAGGCGTCGAGGAGCCGGGCCGAAGAGGTTTTTTTAGAACAGAGGGCGGCGCCTGCGGGCGGTTGAGGACGAGCTGATTTTTACTTTCCTCGAACCACTCGACGAGTTTGCCACGGGAGAACTCCATGGCCTGGGCGAGAGCGGAGGGGAAGTTGATGTGCCACTGCCGGCTATTCTTACGGTCAATGAGCTGAACTTTGGTGGGGAATCCCATGGGTCTCCTGGAGCAGAGAGAGCAGAAGATGGCCTGCTCTATCGGACGAGAAAAGAGAATGGTATATCTAGTAGTATCACTAGATACAAGAATACACCAAGATGGGTATCCGGTTGACTCAGGTAGCCCCAATATCTTGTGGTTTGGGGATTTTCTTGGGTTCTGTAACCGGGTGAACAATCATCTTGTAAGTCGCGGGATCCACGGCTACCGCCTGCTGGACGAGCCGATAGAAGAGTTTGCCGCGGCTTTTGGATTTGCGGCGGTTGAAACGGAAGGTGAACTCGTCCAGGTAGTAGTCCAGATGTTTGTGGCTCACGGCGCCCTGATGGGTGCCCAGCAGCCAGCGCTTGAGCAGTGACATCACGCGGTGGACGCGGGGCATCAATTCCGACGCGGACTGCTCCTGCCTGCTGACAACTGTGACCTGATGGACGTAGTCTTCCTTTTTCAACCCGGAGTAACCGGGCCAGCCGTCGGTATGCACCACGCTGCCCGGCTCGATGCACTCCTCCACGAAAGGCAACAGGCTCTCGCCCGAGGCATCCTCGATTCTCTTCATGCGAATCCGGCCGATACCCCGCCCATCCTCTTGAGCGGCCACTGCGATCAATGCTTTGTTTTTCAGGTTTCGGCCCCGCAGGCCCTCTTCGAGCCCGCCCCAGTAGCTTTCATCGACTTCCACCGTCCCGGCCAGCAAATCCCGTCCCGGCCGCACCATCGCGCGCCGCATTTTGTGCAGCCAGGTCCAAGCCGTTTCGTACCTGTTGAGCCCCAACACTCTTTGCAGTCCCAAAGCGCTGGCTCCGGTTTTTTGGGTGGTGACCCACCACATCGCACGAAACCACAACGGCAAAGGGCTGCGCGTGTCCTGAAAGATGGTCCCGGCGGTCACCGAGGTTTGGCGCCCACACGCAGCGCACTGCAGCAGCACTTTTCGCAAAGGCCACGACTTTCCACAACCGCAACCCGGACAGCGGAAACCGTCCGGCCAGCGCAGCCGGAACAGATACTCCCGGCAGGCCTCCTCACTGCTAAAACGGGCCTCGAACTCTGTCAGGTTCTGAGGGTAATCTTCCATCTGCAGGCATACTACATCTTGGGGCTACCTGAGTCAACCGGATACCCATCTTGCGCTATTTCTGGCGCACTACACTAGGCCACTACCCTAGGGCGATTCGTGGCTCAAGCCGCTGAGGACTCGAAGACTCCGGGCTCGAATGCGCTCGGTCGACACTATTGCGCCGAGCCGCTTGTCTCACGGCATGGCGAGGCGAAGTGCCGGTTAGAAAACCGCCGGCTAGAAAATAACGAACGCCCCCTGTTCGAAACCGAGGGGCCAGTTGCCCATTCGGAAGATTTCCAACTTCGGAAGGAACGGATTCGGCTCAGGGGCCAGCACGTCACCAACTGTGGCCCAAACCAGGGAGAGTGAGGCGGTCCACAGACCAGCGCCCGCAGCTACCCGGGCCAACTCTTCATCGTCAATCTCGGGCCGAACGGTTTCATAGCCCCGGGCCGGACCTTTTCATAACCAATGATGCTCAGTTCGTGCAAGGAGTCTTGCAACTGCTCTTCACGTCCCAGCGTCCGGACCCGTTCGAGCGCCCGATCCCGAAACGCCTGCTCCTCCTTCCACAACGCCCGCCCCGCATCGAGGCTGCGAGCGACCCGCGCGGCCTCGTCGCAATCGTCGATCCACCGCAATTCAGGCACAGGAGCGCCCCCGCAGCGTTGCAGGTATTCAGCTACCAAGCCGGCGCAGATCCCGCGTTCCCCGCAGCGACCCACACCCGAAAACCAGGCAGCGCTGGCGACAAGCCCGAGGATCTCGCCGCAAGAAAGCTCGGGAACTGGAATGGCGTCACCGGAGAGCACGACATACCACCTGAATTATGCACAGATTCGGCGTAGCCATCGTCGATGGAGTTGTGGCGATAGCGGCACTCGTGTCAACTCAGTGATTTCGCAAGTCGTCTTTTCTGCTGTTTCCCTCCCCGTTTGAGCCGCCTCCTGATCCCGGCAGGGCAAAAGCGGGCTGGCAAGCGGCGTGTTCCCAGTACGTTGCGGCGAGTGCATGAAATTTTATGCATGGAGTGCCCCTCAGCTCAGCGCACCCTCCACCACCGGCGCCAAGCTCGATCCCGGCGGCCCCATCGCCCGCAGCCGTCGCATCAGCCGTTCAAACAGGCCCTTTTCCTGATAATGATCGCTGTAGCTGACACCCGTTCTGCCGGCGTGCCGCCAGATCTTGGCCGCCACGAACAGAAAACGCAGCCGCGCCGTCGCCAGGGTGGTGTGCCGCAGCGTCTCCACGCTGGCCTGGGCTTCGCGGTTGAACAGCAGCAGCCAGCAGTTGCGATTGTAGGCCAGCATGGCCAACTGAAAGTGATTGCGGTTCATGTCAAAGCGGCGCGAGGGATGGGCCGCCAGCCCGGCGTCGTTGTTGGCCTCCTTGATCAGGTTCTCGGCTCCGGCGCGCTGATTGTAAAACCACACCACCGCCGCGATCGGCTCGGCCAGATTGGTGACAAACACGCGGTAGGTGTAAGCGCTGGTGGCGAACAACTGGTATTGCTCGGCCGCGCCGGCCTTGGGCTCGTTTTCGTAACGCAGCGCCAGGAAACGGCAGGCCCGCGCCCAGCCTTGCGGTTGGTAGAGGAATTCGCATTCCGCGTCCGCGTCGGAGCGGGGGGAGGGTTTCCATTCTGCTTGCTGCAAGCGCTCGACCAGGCGCCGCGTTTTGCGCGCCACGATGACGAACTGACAAGCCGCCTTTTCATAGGCCTCCACCGCCTCCCAGCAATAAAAGCCGGAATCGGCCCGCGCCAGGATTTTCTTCACGCCGCCCGGCAAAGTCCGGAAAGCGCTTTCGAGGTGGGCGGCGATCTGTCGGCCCGTGGGCCGGTCGCCGTTGCGCAACCCGCCCATCAGGTATTCGCGCGTCTCGGCCAGGAAGGTCAGTATCGGCTGGTAGCTGCGCTTGCCCTTGTTCTTGGGGTTGTAGCTCTTGCGCCCGCCCATCTGGCGGCCGTAGAGGGTATGCACGGTGGTGTCGGTGTCCAGCGTCACCGTCTCCAACTTCACGTGGGCCGCGGCCCAGACTCGTACCCGCAGCTGGCGCTGAATGGAAAGGATCTGCTTCGCCACGTTGAGGTGCAGCGAGGCCAGAAAGCGCCACAGCGTGGACTGCGGCGGCAGACGCGTCACTTGCAAGATGCCGGTCAGGATGGGGTCGCGAGCGATGAAGCGGAGTTGGTTGAGCCGCGCAAAGCCGACATAGAGGCCGAGCACGAGGGCCAGCACGAACTGGTAGGGGCTCATGGCTCGGGTGATCCGTTTGGTCGTGAGGGTTTCTTCCAGCAGCGCTTGGAAGCCGAGTTTTTCGAGCAGGGTGGCGACGGGCAGCAAGCCGCCGTAGGGAGTCAGATTCTTGCCACGGAAGTGATAGGGCGTGGCAGCCCCGATTTTATTGGGCCGCGGGGCCCTCGCGCCGGGGCCTTGTTTGACGGGCCTTCGGGAGCTATGCTGTTTTCGTTTGGTAACCATTTGGGTGACCTCCTTGGGGTTGACTGGCGAAGCTGAAATCTTTGCCAGCCTACCTTTTTACCCCATGTTTTCGGGGGTCCCCAAATGGTTCCTGGCGGCTCAGCCCTCACCAGGTGCACCGGCAGTGCATAATTCAGGTTGTATGATCCCGCTTTTGTCGAAACCCTTAGGATTCGCCTCATCTTGGTACGCTTGTATCAAGTTCGGCTGAATCCACATTAAGATCGCTCCGAGGCCGGCCGCGATCCGATAAATTAGAGTGTCGCCATGCCAAGCGTAAACGACCAGAAGCGTCGTCACTAGCGCGGCTAGGAACGGGGTCCGAAAATAGGCCCAGAGTAAGGATTGCTTGTAGGTTTTTTCTCCTTCCCTGAATTTGGGATTCAGAAAATAGGGCGTATTCCCGTCGTTGTCAATGACCTTTTCGACAATTCCCTCGAAGAGTTCCTTGTCATCCCAATACTGCACATGCGCGACGCCTGACTTGGCG
>CBDCYS010000021.1:0-232339 GCA_965224215.1 Bryobacterales bacterium
ACCAGGGGAATTGTCGAGTTTGGAGAACTGCAACTGCCGCCCACCGGAACCACAGCGGATGACGGTAGTTGCTTAATCCTTGCCCCTATATTTTGACCGATACTCGGCCAAACTAGACTTTGCTGTTCGCGGCCATCCGTCGGCTTGAGCCGTACCCTGTGCTGGTGCTCCACGGCGAGTAGGGGTCGGCGAAGTCCACCACCGCGCGTGTGCTTCGAGAATTGCTGGACCCGAACAGTGCCTCGCTGCGGTCGGAACCGAGGGACCCGAGAGATCTGATTATCGCCGCCACGAACGGCTGGATCGTAAATTTTGGACAGCCTCTCACTGTGTGTAGTCAAACTCGGATCTGATCCTCACCACGCCTCCGACATCGAGCTGGATTACTTGCGACAAAGGCGTTTCCCACTCACAAACCGATTAGCCAGACCAGCCGCTAGCTTCCGATCTCTGCTGCAACAGAATTACCCATACTGTTTCACCTGAATTATGCACAGATTCGGCGTAGCCATCGTCGATGGAGTTGTGGCGATAGCGGCACTCGTGTCAACTCAGTGATTTCGCAAGTCGTCTTTTCTGCTGTTTCCCTCCCCGTTTGAGCCGCCTCCTGATCCCGGCAGGGCAAAAGCGGGCTGGCAAGCGGCGTGTTCCCAGTACTTTGCGGCGAGTGCATGAAATTTTATGCATGGAGTGCCCCTCAGCTCAGCGCACCCTCCACCACCGGCGCCAAGCTCGATCCCGGCGGCCCCATCGCCCGCAGCCGTCGCATCAGCCGTTCAAACAGGCCCTTTTCCTGATAATGATCGCTGTAGCTGACACCCGTTCTGCCGGCGTGCCGCCAGATCTTGGCCGCCACGAACAGAAAACGCAGCCGCGCCGTCGCCAGGGTGGTGTGCCGCAGTGTCTCCACGCTGGCCTGGGCTTCGCGGTTGAACAGCAGCAGCCAGCAGTTGCGATTGTAGGCCAGCATGGCCAACTGAAAGTGAGTGCGGTTCATGTCAAAGCGGCGCGAGGGATGGGCCGCCAGCCCGGCGTCGTTGTTGGCCTCCTTGATCAGGTTCTCGGCTCCGGCGCGCTGATTGTAAAACCACACCACCGCCGCGATCGGCTCGGCCAGATTGGTGACAAACACGCGGTAGGTGTAAGCGCTGGTGGCGAACAACTGGTATTGCTCGGCCGCGCCGGCCTTGGGCTCGTTTTCGTAACGCAGCGCCAGGAAACGGCAGGCCCGCGCCCAGCCTTGCGGTTGGTAGAGGAATTCGCATTCCGCGTCCGCGTCGGAGCGGGGGGAGGGTTTCCATTCTGCTTGCTGCAAGCGCTCGACCAGGCGCCGCGTTTTGCGCGCCACGATGACGAACTGACAAGCCGCCTTTTCATAGGCCTCCACCGCCTCCCAGCAATAAAAGCCGGAATCGGCCCGCGCCAGGATTTTCTTCACGCCGCCCGGCAAAGTCCGGAAAGCGCTCTCGAGGTGGGCGGCGATCTGTCGGCCCGTGGGCCGGTCGCCGTTGCGCAACCCGCCCATCAGGTATTCGCGCGTCTCGGCCAGGAAGGTCAGTATCGGCTGGTAGCTGCGCTTGCCCTTGTTCTTGGGGTTGTAGCTCTTGCGCCCGCCCATCTGGCGGCCGTAGAGGGTATGCACGGTGGTGTCGGTGTCCAGCGTCACCGTCTCCAACTTCACGTGGGCCGCGGCCCAGACTCGTTCCCGCAGCTGGCGCTGAATGGAAAGGATCTGCTTCGCCACGTTGAGGTGCAGCGAGGCCAGAAAGCGCCACAGCGTGGACTGCGGCGGCAGACGCGTCACTTGCAAGATGCCGGTCAGGATGGGGTCGCGAGCGATGAAGCGGAGTTGGTTGAGCCGCGCAAAGCCGACATAGAGGCCGAGCACGAGGGCCAGCACGAACTGGTAGGGGCTCATGGCTCGGGTGATCCGTTTGGTCGTGAGGGTTTCTTCCAGCAGCGCTTGGAAGCCGAGTTTTTCGAGCAGGGTGGCGACGGGCAGCAAGCCGCCGTAGGGAGTCAGATTCTTGCCACGGAAGTGATAGGGCGTGGCAGCCCCGATTTTATTGGGCCGCGGGGCCCTCGCGCCGGGGCCTTGTTTGACGGGCCTTCGGGAGCTATGCTGTTTTCGTTTGGTAACCATTTGGGTGACCTCCTTGGGGTTGACTGGCGAAGCTGAAATCTTTGCCAGCCTACCTTTTTACCCCATGTTTTCGGGGGTCCCCAAATGGTTCCTGGCGGCTCAGCCCTCACCAGGTGCACCGGCAGTGCATAATTCAGGTTTCATCGTCCAGCGGCGTCTATGGGGCAGTTTTTTGAGTGGTGGCAAATCAGCGGGGCTGTTAGTCGCCTTCCATCATCGCCCGGAGCGTGGCGGTCATGCGCGTCTGGTAGCCTTTGTCCCTTGCCCTCAGCCAGTCGAGCACGTCAGGATCAAGCCGCATAGAATACCTTTCTTAGTGTTTTTCGCCCGCCTCATGGATGCACCGGCGCTTCTGCTGTAGCCGAGCGTGGCTGAACGTGGATCTGCACGTCGACCTGCTGGCCGAGCTTGTTGAGCACAGTCATCAGCCGGTCGATGGTGAAGCGGTTGAGCTGCACATTGCGGATGCGGGTGAAGTCCGCATGGCTGACGCCGGTACGGGCCTCGGCCTTGCGCGTGGAGAGCCCTTCATCATCCAAGATGCCGATGATACGGGCGGCTAGAAGCGCCTTGGTCTGCTGCACGTCGGCGTCAGCGCGACCGAAATCGCAGAACACGTTGCCACTGCCGTAGACCGATTCAAAATCGTCTTCAGTCTTGCTCATTGCTGTAACTCCTTCTTCAGTCGTTTAAGCCGCTCGCGGATCAAATCGATATCCTTCTTCGGCGTCTTGCGGCCTTGTTTCGCCTTTTTCTGGAAGGCGTGCAAAACCCAAAGCCGCTCCTCGAGCTGGAGAGCGTAGACCGTGCGGTAGGCGTCCGTGCGGTACTTGAGCACCACCTCAAATACGCCGGAGCCCAAACCCTTCATCCCTCCGAGATCGGGTCTCGTCTGCTGCGATGTAGCTCACCGCAATCCGTCCATAAGGAGACCCTTGCGTTGCGCAGTTGCTGCCGAAACCTGTAGCGCAGGGCTCGTTAGAGACCTTCGGCCTTCCGTTGGGCCGCACCCGGCGGGTGAAACGCACCAAAAAGCCGCAGGTCTCTAACGAGCCCTGCGCTACGGGTATTCAGGACGCTTTCGCAGGCAACTAGCTAGGGAAAGTGCCGCAGCGATCTGGTACTGGTCGACACGGGTTAAGGCATCGTTTTGCGCGTAACTCTGGGTCAATCATCGTCCCGTCTGCACTTTTTGAGTCGGAGACTCAAAGCGTTGGCCTTCGATGACCCGGCCGGGCAATTCGCCGCTCGCTTCGCCATCGCGGTAGGTCACGACGCCGGAGACGATGGTAACGTCGTACCCCTCGGCTTTTTGCAATAGCCGCTTGCCGCCGGCCGGCAGGTCGTACTTCACGTATGGCTTACCGAACTGCAACCGGTCGTAATCGATGACGTTCAGGTCAGCCTTCATGCCGGCCCGGATCGCGCCGCGATCCAGCAGACCCGCCAACCCGGCTGTGTCCGATGTTAGCCGGCGAATCACTTCGGGCAGATCAAATGTTTGGCGCTCTTTCTGCCAATACGTCATCAGCCAGGTCGGATAGCTGGCATCCAAGATGAACCCAACGTGAGCACCGCCGTCCCCGAGCCACATAATGACGTTGCGGTTGGAGAGCATCTCCTCCGGCGCCGACATATCGTAGCCGGCGTAGTTGTTGAGCGGCGCATAGATGAAGCCGCGTCCTTCGTCTTCGAGCATCACGTCATAAGCAACCTCAGCCGCCGTGCGCCCCTCCCGTACGGCGATAGCTGCGATCGAGTCCTCTTCTCGCGGAAGGTAGTTTGGAGGATTGCCGAAGCGGAACATGTATCCATAAGAGAGCCGCTCGATCAACGGGAAGTTGCTTTCCGCGATGGGATCTTCCGACAAGAGCTGCCGCCTGAAATCTGGATCGCGCATCGCGGCGACTCGCTCGGCCAGTGGCACGCTCGCAATTTTCTTATACGACGGCGTCCCCGAGAACGGGTTCTGACTGCCCTCGAGACCAAGCAGCAGACCGATCGCTCGCGGCGGACAGACAGGCCGAATCGAATGCCCGTCCTCCCGAGCGCGATCAGCCTCGCTTATCATGACCTTCCAATCTTCGGTTCGGTCATGGTGCTGGGTCAGGGAAAACACCGCCGGCCGGCCACAGGCTTCCACCACACGGCGCAGCATCGCGAATTCGGATTCGGGATCGGGCTCGTTCCAATCGGACACGATTTCCAGGAAACCGGCGCCTGCATCCTTCATGCCGAGCGCGATGCCCGTGAGCTCGTCTTCGTGAGCACGCAGCGTAGGCGTATAGTCGCCCGAAAGACTCTTGTGGCTGAGCGTCCGCGAAGTCGAGAACCCGAACGCGCCCGCGCGGACGGCCTCTGCCGTGATGCGGCGCATCTGGGCAATATCCGCCCCCGTCGCCTTTTCATGCCGGATGGCCCGGTCCCCCATCACGTAGACGCGCACGGCTGCATGCGGCAGCAGGCAGGCGATATCGATGTCCCGGTTCCGGCGCTTCAACGTCGCAAGATACTCTGGGAAACTTTCCCATTGCCAGGTGAGCCCCTCGTGCATGACCGGCCCGGGGATATCTTCCACGCCTTCCATCAACTCGACGAGTTTTTCACGGTCGGCCGGTCTGCAAGGCGCAAAGCCGACACCGCAATTGCCCATCACGACGGACGTTACCCCGTGCCAAGCTGAAGGGGCGAGATGTGCGTCCCAGACCGCCTGTCCGTCATAGTGGATGTGAATATCGACGAAGCCCGGCGTCACTAGTTTGCCTTTGGCGTCGATCTCTTGGGAGCCGCGCCCGCTAACGTTCCCGACTCGGGCGATCTTTCCGTCCTTCACCGCAACGTCGGCTTCGAAGGGTTCGCCGCCGGTTCCGTCGACGACAACGCCGTTGCGGATGACGAGATCGTAGTCGTTGTTTATCCGCGATGCAGCCATGGCGACAGTCGACAGGTGCGTTTTTTATGGCGGAAAAGCGAACCTACAGGCGTCTGAGCCGGGTGTCGGCGTCCCCGAAACGCTCGAGGCTTACGCCCATACGATCCATGATCGAGAGGTACAAGCTGCACATCTTGCGGTCCTCGTCGCAGGACGCCAAATAATTCAGCTAGCATCCAGTTTCGAGCGTACCTCCCAGCCCTCCCGCGAGCACCAGTGGCAATCTGTTGTTATCGTGCGTGCGCCCAATCCACAAGTTCGAGAGAAACATCAAGCACGAATGGTCCAGCACGGAACCTTCGCCTTCCGGCATGCCGTCCAGCTTTTCGGCGAGGTAGGAGAACTGGCTCAGATGGAAGCGGGAGATGCGTTCATATTCCGGCGAATCATTGTAATGCGACGCGGAATGGTGGCCTTTCTTGACTTCCAGAAAGGGGTAATAGAGCGCCGAAAGGTCGCGGGCCAGAAGCAGCGATGCGACGCGAGTTCGGTCCGTCTGGAACGCGATCGCCATGATGTCGCACATCAGTCGCGTGTGATCCCGCAGGTCTTCCGGTAAGCCACTCGGCGGGCGGTCCATCTTAGTGGCCGCCTTGGAATGTGGCTCGGCGCTGTCCTTCTCCTGGGTCTTGCTCTTCCGCAAGCCCTCGACGCGTTTCTCCACCTCGCGCACGCTGGTCAAGTATTCATCCAGCTTGACCTTGTCGCCTGCACTGATTCTCCGGCTGAGAGCCTCGGCACGATCCTTCGCCCGATCGAGAATACTAATGTTCCGAAGGCTGCCGCGATTCTCAAACAAGTTGTCGAAGGCCAGCGACGGATAGACTTCCACCGGTACCGGCGAATCCGCGGTTCGCCAAGAGATGTGCGAGCTATACGCCATCGAAAAATTCGTCTCGTGGTAGCCGGTCATCGGCTGCTCGCATGCGAGAACGATGCTGGATTGCGGCGTGTCCTCACCGACCTTGCCGGCGATCATTTGATCCACCGAGACGCCCGCCCGAATGATGGCGCCTTTCTGAATTTGAGCGCCCGAGAGCAGGCTGCCTGTCTGCGCCGGGTGAATGCCCTGACCGGTGGCTGCCTTGTTGAAGAGCCCGTCGATCACGTTGATCTTGTGCTTGAGGGGTTCGAGCACCCCATCGTCTTGCTGAGCTTCATTTCGGCGCCTGAGCCCTCGGCGCTCCAGTGATTCTCGTTGATGCCGTTTCCCATAAAGAGCACGCCGAAGCGCTTTGGGAAACCAGCCGGCGACGCGGCATTGTCTGCATTGCCGAAAGCGGGAAACGACTCAAGCCAGGGCAAGGCGATGGTGACTCCGGCGCCGCGAAGAACCGCTCGGCGAGAAATGCGGTGAGGTCGCGGGGAAATGCGGCGGGGGCGGGGAAAGACCTGCTGCGGCTTGGGCATCTTATTCACCTTCCTTTCTCCGGAAACCGGATTTTCCGGGCGGGTCGGGGCTTCTCTTGTTCAGGAACTGAGGGCTCGTGACCACGGTCTCGACGAGCGAAGCGAAGCGATAGTCATTCGCGGCGAGAGTGGCCTGCATGCGATCAATGACAGAATCATCCGAGAGCAGCAGAGAGCGGCTTAGCGCGTAGGCCAGCATTTTGCGGCTGAAATTCTCAAGGTAGTCGTTCTGGCGGCTCTCGCGAATGTAGTCTATCACGCCCTCGAGTCCCTGGCCCTGGCTGCCGTCGGGGAAAATCGCTCCGGTATCGACCGGCCTTCCGGCTAGGTCTTTGGTTCGCGTCTCACCAACCGGTCCGTAGGCCTCGAACGCCAGGCCAAAGGAGTCAAAGCGTGCGTGGCAGGAGGCGCAAACCTGGTTTGCGCGGTGGTTGGCCAGCATGTCTCGTAACGGCAGGTCGGACTTCGCTTCGTCCTCGGGCAACTCCGGCACGACGGCGGGCGGCGGCGGGATCGTCTCGCCAAGCACGCGGCGCACAACCCAGTATCCGCGCTGCACGGGGCTGGTTCGCAGGCCGGGAGAGTTCTTCGTCAGGAAAACGGACATCGGCAGCATTCCGCCGCGCCCGTACCGGCGGGCATTTGCAATCCGAACCCAGTTGCTTTCATCTGCCGCAACCTTGCCGCCCGCAACCTCGCGCATCTCTGCCTCAGGGATGCCATAGTGCCGCGCAAGAGCTGAATTCACGAATGTATGTCCGCCATAAAGAAGATCGAGAACGGAGCGGTTGTTGCGGATGACGTCTTCGACGAACCGGATCGGCTCCTCGAACATCGACTCCCGAAGTTCGTCGTTAAAGCTGGAGAACCGCTCGCGATCAACCCCGTTGTGCTGCTGGAAGCGGCGGAAGTCGAGCCAGTTGCCAGCGAATTCCATTGCCAGCCCGCGCGCGCGTTCATCCTTCAACATGCGCCGAGTTTGCGCGAGCAGAACCTCAGTCCCTCGGAGATCACCGGCGGCGGCGTGAGCCAACAATTCCTCGTCGGGCATGCTGGACCACAGGAAATAGCTGAGTCGGTTGGCCAGGGCGAATGCAGAGAGCGGGAGTCCGGCAGCGGAACTTATAGGCGTTGCCGCCGACTCTGCCCCCCGAGCGAGGCTCCGCTTTGCGCCCCGCTCTAGCAGATCCAAGTCCATCTGTTCGGCGTCCACCAGATCCATGCGGTACAAGAAATCAGGTGACATCAGCACGCTGACAACCGAATCGCGAATGGCCTCTTCATGCGTCAAACCGCTCTGCTCACGCAGCTCATGGTAGTAAGCCAAAGTGTCTTTCCCTTCGGCATTCGAAAGCGGCCTGCGGTAAGCGCGCTCCGCAAAATCCAATAGGGCATCCAGGTGACGGGGCTCGGCTTCAGCGCGCATACGTTCGACCGACCTCAGCGTGTCGTTGACTCGCTGGAAGTGATCTCGCATCGCTTCGACAGCAACGGGATCATTACTGGGTTCGGCCTGATGTTTAGCAAGGTAGACATCGCGCAATCCGAAAATGATCGCCGACGCATTCACCGCGTCATCCGAGGGCCGTTCGGTGCCCGATTCGCGGCCCTTTCCTTGAACCTCGCCGCTCTGGTTAAAGAAGTACTGAATCCACGTTCGCCGGGTGAAATTCGCAATGAAGTCGAACTCGTCCCAGAGCCGGTCCAGTTCGTGCTTTCCGTGGTCGTCGAGGATCAGTTCAATCAGCGGGGTGTCATCGCGGATATACCCCATGACGTTATGGAAACCCGCGCTTAGAAGACGCCCCTTGTCTTCTGAATCGTCGGGGTAAAAGCGTCCCCGCTCGCGAATATAAAATGCATCGGGGAAGACAGAGCTGAAGCGCGCGAAGGCGGCCTCGTAGCGATCGCGCTGGCCATCGGGAACCACCAGATCACGATCGCCCGCTCGCGCCTGGAACGCAATCGCTTTCGCCCTTGCCTCGGCTGCTCGCCCGAGCCCGAGCCCCTCAATTTCCGGAATCTTGGTCGCAGCCAGTGGCGGGTCGCTTACCATCCGAAGCGCGTCGCGATCAAAGTCCCGGCGGTGTGAAGCGAACTCCCGCAGCTTCCAATTCATCAGGGGTTGCGAGGTGGCGGTCAATCCTTCCACCTCGGGAGACACGAACTGCATCGCCGTTTGCTTCCGGATTTTCACCACGAAATCGCGCATGGCGACGCATGCCCCGCGGGGCGCTTCTCTCAAGTGTTCGCTCGGCCCCGGAAGCGAGAGCCACATCGCCTGAAGCTTCGCAATCGGACCAACCTCTGCTGCCGAATTGTTCGAATTTCCCGAATCCGCCGACCCCTCCAGCGATCCTTCAAGAATCCGCCAGACTAGGGGCAAGTACCCGGAGCTGACCTTCGCGTCTCGTGCGACGCTGGCCAATGTCGCGAGCGGCCTACCGAGCGCCACCCGGTGCTTGAAGCGCCAGGCAGCCTGAAAGTAATCGGCATAATCGATTGGCTGGCTGCTGTAAAAATCCACGATCTGCTGGATCGCATACTTCTCTCGATCCGTCTCGACGAGCATCGGATGCGACGCGAAGCCGAACCCATCAGCGCTGAGCACCAGGTGATCACCCACCTCGCGCGCGGCCTGTAAATACTTGTTGAGCAAAGCGGGCGACATGGAAAGGGACTCACCCGAGTTATCGAATCCAGCTGGGTTGGCGGGGTCGACGGGAAACTCCCTCGTTGGACGGATGTCCACGCCCGTGAGATCCCGGATCGTGTAGTTGTATTCGGCGTTGCTCAGCCGCCGCGCCAGCACCGGACCCGGATCGCCCGCGTTCCTCCGCGCCGTATCCGCGCGCACTGCCTCAATCCACTCGACGACTTCCCGGCGGCTTCCGGCCGGGGGCTGCGGCGCCGACTTCGGCGGCATCTCCGCGCGGGTGAGCTTATCGAGCACCAGCGCCCAGTGAGGATGGTCACGAACGATCGCCTCCAAGGTCGAATAGGCCGTGAGATCAAACTGAGCGGCCGGAGTATTACCGCTGTGGCATCCGTGGCAGTATTGCGTAACGAAAGGGCGAACAGTGTGCGCGAACTGCCGCTCAAGCACGGCTTCGGAGGGTGCGTCCGCGGCCATCGCAGAAACCGCGATAGTTCCGAAGGGCTAAGCGCAGCAGGAGAGGAATAACACGACGTGGCATGAGCCCGGCTTCATACCTTCGGTCGTAAAAATCGCCTCCGGTATTAGGTGCCGCCTAGGACGACAGGGACGTTCCAGGCTGCCCCCAGTTTATCATTAGTCTCTGCAGTCTCCGCCAGCGATTGCCGTGGGATCCTTTTGATCCTCTTTATCCCGCTAGCCGATTCGCCCATGGTGAGCGGGCTCCGGGTCAGCGGAAGTTTTACACCAGCATCAGATCGCTCGAAATATCGTCAATCTGGGAGTACAAAATCGACCTGCTGTCCGGGGAGACGGCCAGGCCGTAGAGAGGCCAAATTCCCGGCGGCAACGAGGCGACAGTCGCGACTTTGCCGCTAACGAGATCCAGGAATCTAATCGAGTAACGCCAGCCCTCTCCTTCCAGATTCGGTTGTTCGATGAAATATGTTCCCCGAAACGTCACGAAGAAGTTTCTGTGGAAACCCTGTCTACTACTTTTGTCTCCTCCCCGCCTTCAATCGGCATCCTCCGAAGACTACTTCCCGCAGCGAGTTCCTTCACGTAGTACAAGGTCTTCCCGTCCGGTGACAGCACCGCAAAATTGCCGCCGCCTCGGGTGACCTGTACGGCTTCGCCGCCTCGCGCTGACATCTTCCAGATATCCATGCGACCCTTGCGAGTCGATCCAAAGTAAACCCAGCGGCCGTCCCGTGACCAATTGGGTACAGAATCATCGGCCGGGCTGGTCGTCAACTGGAACGGGTCGGCGCCAGCGGCATTGATGACGAAGACATCGCTCTGCCCCTCCGCGTAGGAATCAAAGACGATGCGCTCTCCGTCGGGGGACCAGCGCGGCGAGCCGGACAACCCCCCGTCCGCCCGTTCGAACAAGAGTCGTGCATTTGTCTCGTCGGCGTCACTCATCCACAGCGCGTGGGTTCCTGTTCGGTCGGACTCGAAAACTATGCGTCGGCCGTCAGGCGAATAGTCGGGGGCGGCATCTTGGCGAGTTGACATGAGGAGCCGCCGCGGCGCCCCGACGCCGCGTGACGATCCATCTACTTCGATACGCCACAAATTCGCGTCCGAAATCGCCCGAGAGAAAGCCAGACGGTTTGAACCCGGAGAAATCGCCGCGCTGTCGGCCGGGACCCCGGCAACCGCAAAAGGTATCGGCTTGGCGGCTGGGGGCGTCGCGGCCACCTTTTGCAGGCTCGGGAAGGAGAACCAACCGGAGGTGAAGATAATCTCCCGACCATCCCCGGTCCAAACAGGCCATGACATTACACTCTTTTCTTCAGTCAAGCGTTCGGGATCCCCGGTGGGTTTCCAATCGGGTCCCACCGGCATTACGTAAAGGTCTCGTTCCTCAAGATTGAGCGATCGGACGAATGCGAGTTTGCTGCTATCCGGCGAAAAGACGGGATCCGCGTCACCCCGAGAGCCGGGCGGGGGTTGCGTTAATCGCAGCTTTTCTCCGGTCGTCAGCGAAAAGAGGACTAGAGCGGCAGGGTCCTTGTCTGAGTTCTTCTGGGACACCACTAGATGCTGGCTGTCGGGAGTCCACGCGACGAGTTGTGACAAATCGAATACCATAAAAGCCGCCTCGGTGAAGTGGCTGGTTCTTGTGACTAATCGTTCCTCTCCACCGACAGCCAGGATGACAACGATTTCCACTGTCGCGCCGCCGACCTCTTTGCGGCAGAACGCAAGGTGACGGCCGTCAGGCGACCAAGCGGGCTTGGAATCGGTCTCGGGATGGACCGTTAGCCGCGAAATCGAGTCCGAGTTGATTTCCTTGATGTAGATGTCGTAGTTGTCAAGTCCTTTTTTGGTTGGGTCGGGGCGAACCGCCCGCTGCTTCCTGTGGGTTATGGGGGATTGCCTGCCGCGACGGGACATCTCCCGCGACCGGGGCAATAAACCGGTAGCCGCGCCTTGGCAAGGTTTCGACGAAACGGGGGTTGTCCGCCGAGTCGCCGAGGGCTTGGCGGATTTTGCGGACGGCAGTGTTCAAGCCGTCGTCGAATTCAACAAAAGTGTCGCCCGGCCACAAGCGCTCCCGCAGCTCTTCGCGACTCACCACCTCGCCCGGCCTCTCCAGCAGCGCTTTGAGAACTTGAAACGGCTGCTCTTGCAGCTTGATCCCGACGCCGCCTTTGCGCAACTCAGCCGTGGCGAGGTCTAGCTCGAAAGAGCCAAAACGGGCAACCGGGCTTTTCGTAGGGGTCGCGTCCAGAGCTATCTTCAACCTTCTTTCAGGAGTACACTGGCCGAGCTAACACTATCGAAAGTTTTCCACCAACATCAGGTCGGCACCGCTGGAGTCGTGGTGGTCGTACAGAATGTTTTGCTCGTCCGGTGAGACCGCAAAGCCCCAACCTGCCTCGACCTCAGACGGCAAAGTGGCGAGGGTCCGGATCTTTCTGCTGTCTAGATTCAGGTAGCGGAAGGTGAATCCGTTGCGCCCCGTCGATTTGAATCTAACCCCGAACTCGCTCTCTTCGGGACGCTCCATGAAATAGACTCCATCCTCGGTCACCGAAAAATTGCGGGCATAGACTCGTTCCAATACCAAGTCCTCCTCTCCGCCGTCGATCGAAATCCGCCAGAGCTGAGAATGTTGGGAACTCGGCAAGCTCTCATCCTTGAGGTAGTACAAGTACTTCCCATCCGGCGATGCCATAGCAAGCGTTCCGCCCCGTGTTGTGACCTGTTGCGGGTCTCCACCCGCGGCCGAGATTCTCCAAATCTCCCATGTTTCCGAGCGTTCCGAGGTGAAATACACCCAGCGGCCGTCCACGGACCATCTCGGCAGGCAGTCGGCCACGGCGGGGTTTTCCGTTAGCCACAGCGACTCACCGCCAGAGGCACTCATGACGAGAATATCTCCTTTGCCATCTCCCCAGGAATCGAAGACGATCCGCTGGCCGTCCGGCGACCAGCGAGCCGAGCCTGCGGTCGCCGACTTGAAGTCCAGCAATGGCGTTGCATCGGACCCGTCAGCGTTGCTGAGCCAGAGGTCCAAGTTATCGGACGCTCGCTCGGAATTGAACACGATTCGTTTGCTGTCTGGGGAGTAGTGCGGGCTGCCCTCGATTCGGGTCGTTGACGGGAACGGAGCCGTTTCCCACGACCGTTCGCCGCCGCCGGTTCGTCGCAGGATCGCTAGATCCTTGTCCCAGCTGTGCTGCGTGAAGACGAGCCGGTTCCCCCTTGCTGAGACATCTGGACCCATCACCCCCATCGCCGGCACGGCCAGGGACTGCGGCGGCTTCTCCGGGGAAAGTCGGCGCAGTATCCGGCCGCTCACTGAGAAGGTCGATTGTGTGCTATTCGGCCCCATCACCACAATCAGATCATCTCCCCTAGGTGACCAGGTGTGGTTCCAAACCCCACCCGTCGCGTCCCACCGAATGGCGAGTTCCTTGGCGGTGATGGCGTTTCGAGTGTTTATGGTGTATAGCTGTCTCGTGGGCCAACGAAGAAAGGCGACCACCCGCCCGTCCGGGGACACAGCCGGTCCCAAGTCGGTCGATGTTGAGGGAGGCCGAGTGAGGGGCTGCTCCTCAGTCCCATCGATCGAGAACACAAAGAGCGCCGACGGTCCCCCGGGCGCCTCGCGGTGGCTGCCAATCAACCTTTTTCCATCGGGGAGCCAGGCAAGTTTGGGGTGAGAGGTCTCGGCCACCTTGCTCGCCGGCCCGCCGATCGCGGACATCACGAAGACCTCACAATCGATCGGGTAATTGTAAAACAACGACAGGGAGGGGTCATCTGAAGTCCGCGCAAAGGCAATGAAGCGGCCGTCGGGGGACCAGGCGGGCGATGTGTCGTAGCCGGCGTGGCTGGTAAGGCGGGTCGGAGGAGTCTGGGAGCCGATGCGTTGCGCGTAAATGTCGAAATTGTCTTGACTTTCCCCGTTCCAGCTGAACGCGACCTGCTCACCGTTGGGTGAAAGTGCCGGGGTTCTTTCAATACCGGCGTAGCTGGTGAGGGGCACAAGACGCATCTGCTTCTGGGAGGCCGGCTCGACTGGATCGAACACCCCTCAACGGGACGCGAGTGCGATGGAGACAGCCACAAGTAGTGCCGCCGCAGACACATACCACTTTGTCCGCTTGGGCCGGGGCTGCGGAGCCGGCCGCTTTGGCTCGTCTTGGACCGTTTCCGTAGAGGCCCAAGCCCCTCCTTCTGCCAGGGCGACAAACCGATAACCGCGCCGGGGGAGGGTCTCCACAAAGCGGGGGTTGTCTGCTGAGTCGCCCAGGGCCTGACGGATCTTGCGGACCGCCGTATTCAGGCCGTCGTCGAACTCGACGAATGTGTCGCCCGGCCACAGACGCTCCCGCAGTTCCTCGCGAGTGACCACCTCGCCCGGCCTCTCCAGCAGCGCTATGAGAACTTGAAACGGCTGCTCTTGCAGTTTGATCCGGACGCCGCCTTTGCGCAACTCACCCGTGGCTAGGTCGAGTTCGAAAGAGCCAAAGCGGGCTAAGCGGGCGATCGGCAACGAATTCTCCAGGATCTTCGCCCCAAGTTTAGATCAATCCTCGCATAGCCCGCTAAATTTCGCTCCATTGGCTTCATTGGTTTCTCGCTCGGTTGGTCCTCCAAGACCGAGCCGCTCGGTCCCAGCCAGACCGGAACAAACACCAATGTCCGCCTCAGGCCGTTGGGAATCGGACAGAAGAGCAGTTCAGGGTACATCTCAACAGTCTTATTTTCAACCACTTAGCTGCACAGGTCCGTTCCGGTGTCTTTCCGGGCAAAACACAGCCGCTGTCCATGGACTAGTTCTCTGACCTGATCCATTCTTGGCCTCACCAACCCCACGGAGGTGAGTGCCATGAGTCAGTTTTCGATCTGTTTTGTTTCCTTGTTGGCGGCCCTGTCCGCCTTCAACCCGAAACTGGCCGCGAAGTCCCACAAAGAGACTGCGGCGCCGGGCGTTCAAATGACGATCCGCGTTTATGACTATGTCCGCCTGTCGGCCGCTGAGTATGAACCAGCCCGCCGCCACGCGGACCGAATTTTCGCCCGTGCCGGTATAGATACACGCTGGCTCAAATGTGCGCTAACCCCAAGTGAGATGAGCGATCCGGGCTGCAAAAAGGCCATCACACCCACCGACCTGGTTCTGAGAATTCTTCCAGAGGATATGGCAGCGCGGGTACGCGTCAGCGGAAAGGTATTCGGCTATGCCGTCCCATCAGGAGATGACGGGTTCGGAACGGTGGCCAGCATCTTCCACCATAGAGTTGCCGAACTGATCGCCGAGAAGCGGCAGCGAGCGGGAGGCAGACTTTACTCCCACGCTGTCGTGCTCGGCCACATTCTTGCACACGAGCTGGGTCACCTCATGCTGGGCCGCAACAGTCACTCTCGATCCGGCATCATGGCTTTCCCTTGGGAACCCAAGCAGCTAGAAGGGTGTCTGAATGGAGGCCTGCTGTTTTCCAAGTCCGAAGCCGCAACGATACGCCACGCAGCTCGAAAGCGCCAGCAAGCTAGCGCAGCGAAGTAATGGCTGGCCACCAATACGCCGCTCGCCAGCAACCGTCATCCGCCGGGATTACCGCGGCCTGCCCGCACCATCGGCCGGCACCTTCAGCGGCTCGACATCGCTTTCCCACGCCCCCAGCTCCGACAGCAACCGCTTCGCCAACTCGGGGCGGTCGGCGGAGAGGTCGGCATTCTCACCGATGTCCTCCGCCAAGTTGTAGAGCTCCGGGGCAGCCTCACCGAGGGCTACCAGTTTCCATGGCCCCTGCCGGACTGATTTCAGGTCCCGCATGCGCCAGAAGAGCGTCCGCTCCGACAGTGCCGCAACTTCGAGCAACAACGGCAAAAGGCTCACGCCATCCAGTCTGAGATCGGCCCGCGTTCCGATCCCAGCCAGCTCCAGAAATGTGGGAAACAGATCGAACGACGCAGCCAGCTCGTTCGTCACTCCAGGCTCGATTCGTTCCGGCCACCAAGCAATCGAGGGTACTCGTATTCCGCCTTCATAAACCTGCGCCTTTTGGCCTCGTAGCGGTCCGTTGCTCGAAATATTGTGATAGCCGCCCTGGTAGGTCAGATACCCACCGTTGTCCGACGTGAAAATGATCAGTGTATTTTCCGCCAGCCCGTTTGCCTTCACCGCCTCGACGATCCTACCCACGCTACGGTCGAGGGATTCCACCATCGCCTTGACCTTGCCGCTGGGATCCCTGTCCTCGGCGAAGTACCCTAGCTTGGTCAGGTCGTGGTAGTTCCCGCCCTCTTCGCGATAGCTCTCGTCGCTGGGACCCTGCCACGGAAAATGGATCGCCAGATGCGAGACATACAGAAAGAAAGGCTAATCCTTATTTCGTTCGATATTCCGTTCGATGAACTCGATGCCGTGATTGGTGATCAACTCGACGCTATACCCCTCTTCCATCTCGATCTGATCGTTGTGCCACCAATCCGGGCGGCCCGAGCGGTCGATGTGCGAGTGGTGATCACCGCCTCCGCTCCCGAAACATAGCCGGCCTCGCCCAGCGCTTCGGCAATCGTTACTTGCTCGAGCGGCATCCCCTTGTCATCAGCGCCCAGCGGGCTCTCGAACGCGCGCCCGATCCGGTTCTGATAGCGCCCCGTAAGCAGCGCCGCGCGCGTCGGCGTGCACATCGGCCCATTCGAATAGAAATCCGTGAAGCGCAAACCTTCGCGCGCAAGCCGATCGATATGCGGCGTTTTATTGCGGCTGCTGCCGAACGCACCTGTGTCGCCGTAACCCAAATCGTCAGCCAGAATGACGATAAAGTTCGGCCGTGGCTTTCGGTCAGGCTCGGCCGCGCAACCGGCCAGCACAACCAGGACACACGCACCGGAGACAATCTCCGATATTCTCATTTTCAACACCAGCAACCAACGTAGCACCAGAGGCTGACGCAACGCCGGTAGCCGGGCTTTAGATGATTTTGCGGTGGGAGATGGTTTGCACTGCAAAACGGCGAGTTTGTCCTGCCTGCATATAGGTGGCAAGACGCAGGCTACCCCGCAATCGCCAGGATTGGGCGTCAGTTCAATAGCCGGTACGCCCCGCGCAAAACCTTCTTGATCGTATCGGTTGTCTTGCGGTCATATTCCCAAATCGCAAGCCAGCGGTTAATGCGGCTCGCGGTGGGATAAGCGTACGTTTTTTCTAGAATTTTGCGCAGCGGAATCTTGTTTTGTTTCGCCAGGACAAGCTCCTGGATCAGCTCCCCCGCGCTGGGAGCGATCATCGTCCCCCCGAGGAGGTAGTCGCCCTTCAGATAAACGGTGAGCTTGGATTCGGGATATTCGTCGGTGGAGGCACGATTGACATCCTCGAAACCCTGGACCACCCGGCGGTATTTCACCCCTCGTTCCTTCAGTTGTTTTTCAGACAACCCGAACGTCGCCACTTCGGGGTCCGTGAAGGTCACCCAACTGAGATCGTCGTAGCTGAGTTTCTTCTTGAGCGGAGAGAAAAAGTTCCAAAGCAGAAGGGCGCCGTGTAGCTCGGTGACGTGCGTGAGGTAAATCTGTCCGGCGGCATCGCCACAGGCGTAAATGCTCTTGTTCGTTGTGCGCAAATAGGGGTCGACCTTCATGCGCCCGTTGGCCGTTTCGATTCCCGCCTTCTCGACGTCGAGGCTGTCATGGTTGAGCCCCTTGCCGGCGGCGATCAAGACTTGGTCGAACCTCTGTTCGATTGGGCCTTCAGGCGTTTGGATCTCCGCACTGTTGGGCGATGTAAAGCGAAGCAGCTCGGCGTTCAGCAGAAAGTTCACTCCTTCGGCGGAGAGGTGCTTACCGATCAACTCGCCAGCTTCGGCGGAGTCCCGCAGCAGCAGCCGGTGGGCCCGCTCGATGACGGTGACCTTCGACCCGAGCCGCGTGAACGCCTGTGACATCTCCATTCCGATTGGCCCGGCGCCGACGATGAGAAACTCTTTCGGGAGTTCCTTGAGCTGCCAAAGGTTTTCGTGCGTCAGGTAGCTGACCTGCTCAACCCCCGGAATCGGCGGAACGACGGGCCTTGAGCCGGTGGCGATAACAATGCGGCGGGCGCGATGGACTTCGCCGCCCACTTGAACGCTATCGCGCGACTTGAAGCGTGCGTTTCCGTATGCGAACTGCACGCCGAGAGATTCCAAGAACTCCGGCGTTTCATGCTCGCGGATCGAATCCTGAACGTCGTTTACGTAGCCGAAGACCTTCTGGAAATCGATGGCGCCGCTGGTCGTGATCCCGAAGGGAGCCATGCGTTCGGCGTCACGCTTGAGCTTGGCAACGTGCAGCAGCGCCTTGCTCGGTACGCAGCCGGTGTTGAGGCATTCCCCGCCGACCAACCTGGGGGTCTTATCAACAAGCAGGGTTTTCAAACCGAGCTTCGCGCAAGGTGTTGCGACGTTGAGGCCGGCCGCCCCAGCACCGATCACGATGATGTCGTAGTCCATGCGAATGCCGGTCCGTTGCGGGACAGATTACCCATGATGGCAGAACAACTCGTGAATCCGTGACAAAACCCGTGTAACAATTTGAAGAGGAGAGTCGTGTGATTCGGAGAAGGGTATTGACCTTACGAGGTGCAGTCGGACTCAGCGGTCTTCTATTCGTTGGCGGCGCTGTGCCCGTTCAGAGCCAGCAGGCATATCAAGGCATTCAAGAGAAGCTGCCGATCGAAGTAGGACCGCAACCTGTCCCGTTCAGCCACAAGCAACACGTCACGGCCGGGCTCGCATGCCAGGACTGCCACACGACTGTAACCAAGAAAGAGCGTGCCGGACTGCCCGATGCAGCAAAGTGCATGTTGTGCCACACCACAATCAAGACCGACAGTCCGGGAATCGTAAAGCTAGCTCAGATCCACCGGGAGGCGGGGGAGCTCGATTGGATCCGGGTCTACCGCGTGCCGGACTTCGTGTTCTTTAGTCACGCGAACCACGTCAAGGCCGATGTAAAGTGCGCAACCTGCCACGGCCCGGTCGAGCAGCGCGACGTTCTTGCCAAGGAAATCTCAACCAGCATGATCACGTGCATGAACTGCCACGCCGCAAAGAAAGCCTCGATCAGTTGCTACCTCTGCCACGAGCTGGGCCAGTAAATCAGAGCTCGTTCTAGGCCCCGAACGGCAGTGAGCAGGTTTCGCTGGGCGCTGCTTTAGTGCGCGAGAACGGTGCGAATCAACATAGCGGGCTGCTCCCCTACTCCTGCTCAATCACATATGTGACCACTTGTTGGGCAAATTTTTTTCCAACAAAGTAGCCTCCGATGGCAAGACCGGCAGTGAAAGCCGCGGCCCGGGGGACATACGTGGATTTCAACTCTTCAGTAGCCAGGGCTGCCACGAGGGCTAGCGTGCCCAGTGTGGAGCACAGAATCAACGGGAGCTTCGTCCGCTTGTTACCTTTCCGGATTACCACCGAAATACTCGCAATCCGGCTGTAGGGCAGCGTCTGCGGGCCCGTCGCGAGGATTGTGCGGTCCTGAGACTTCTTCACCTCGAGGCCCAGCACAGTTTCACCAACCGAGAGAACCTTGCCGGAACCCGAGTGTCCGGTTTTCATGACGAGGCTAAACGTTTGTCCGGGACTCATTAGCTCCGCAAGCTGCTGAGGTGTAACGGCAATTCCCTCGGCCACGGCCTGAACCGTGATGAGGAACAACAGGGTTGGCAGGGATAAGATCTTGCGAGCCACACGACTTCGCCCTACGGAAATGGTGGAATAGTTGCGTTGTCGGGATCGCAACTATTTGAGAACCGATCTTCACCGAAATCAACCGCTCGAGTCAAACCGTTCGTACCCCCCCGCCCTACCCCCCCGCCCTACCCAGCCGGCGAATTCCGTGTAGCTACCAATCGCGTCACCTGCACCGCCGATCGATCCATCAACTCGGGAATCCGCGGGCCGATCTCGTTCTTCCAACGCTCGCTTTGGTATACCGCTTCGTAGAGCCGCACTCGCTCTTCCTCGCTTTGGAATCGGCGCATCCAGATATAGATCGTGTCATCCTCTTCGCCGCGAAAGCTGGAAGTGATATCCATTCCCTGGGCAGCCTGGAATGGAATAATCTCTCCCTCCATGAGCTGCACCCAGGCGTCCATCTTGCCTGGCAGAATCTTGTATTGCCTGAGTTCGTAAAACGCCATTTCGGTCTCCGAGTCTTGCGGCAGCCGCGCGATGATTGTAGCCGCGTGACGACATCGCCTCACGCGAACGTGCCTCCCATTGTATCCGGCGCCGCCTCGCCGTCACTGGGTACCCGTCGCGGCCACAATCCGTCCGTAAAGGGACCTTCGTCTTGCGTCGTTGTTGTCCAATTCCCGTAGCGCCGGGCTCGAAGAGACCTGCGGCCTTTTCGCCGGGCCACACCCGCCGGATGTCGGGAACGAAAACCCGCAGGTCTCTTCGAGCCCTGCGCTACGGATTAGGCTACGGATTTGTCTACGGATTTGTCGTGATGCTCCCACAGGCAACAAGAATCCTCACGAACGGATTGCGGTCACCGGGTAGCCCTCGCCGAGAAACGGACCGATCCGCCGATCCGCGAATCAAGGCAGGGGAAAGGTCAGAGTTCGCTCCAGCACAACCCGCCCGTTCGGACTGAGCCTCTCGGCGATCGGCTGGGTAGCGTTCTTGCGCGTAATAATCGCCCAGGAGTACTGGAATCCGACGAAATCGATCAGCTCCGACCCCAGCGTCTCTTTGATGATTCGCCGAGTCTGGTCGGTGAGCAGGTGGGTGCCTTCGTCGGCGATGGCGCCCAGCACGGCACTTCCCAGGGGCAGCGCCCGCAAGTAGTTTTCCATTGCTTCCACCTCAGCCGGCCGGCCAAAGGTGTCGAAGGCACGAACCGGCCCGAGTTGGCCTGTCTGTGGGTCCAGCGTCAAGAAATTGAAGCCTCGCCCCGGCCCACCGCCCTGAGTTTCATACAGGAGGTTGCCGTCGAGTTCAAAGCTCGCGACTGGCGCCATACTGAGCCATCCTCCCGAGATGACCCGCAGGGTCGCGTCAGTGCGGCTCGGGAGAATCGAGAGCTGCAAAGAACGGCTAACGCTCGCCGACGAGGAAGATAAAGCGGTCAGCGTGGCCGTGATTCCCGAAAGCAACGGGGCGGAAGCATCAGCCCGGATGGTTAGCGGCAGGACCTGTCCCGGCACGCCCACCGATATGGTGGCCTGCACTCCAGCGGGAAGACCCGTCAACTGGAAGCGCACCAAGTCACAGAAAGCGTTGAAGCCCAAGATCTCCACGAAAACTGTTTGCACCGGTCCGCCTTGCTGCAGCAGGATCACGTCCGGTTCGGGGCCTGCCACCGTGAAACTCGGCGTCTCCAGCTGACTCACGACTCGCACGAGATGAGGATTACTGGAAGCGGTTCCCTGTTGCAGGCGCAACTCGGCCAGCGTTGCCGAAGAGTCCAGCGGCACCAGAACGTTTGTTTGGTAAACCCCAACCACTCCCGGCAGCAGACCGGAAAAAAGAACCGGGATGGGACGGCCATCCAGGGTCGCGGCTGGCGGCTCGGCGGTCAGCAGGTGTTCTGTTGGAGCCAAACCGTTCACGACCGCGCCGTCGACGGGTCCGAGCCCTGTCGAATAGATCTCCAAGTAGGTGCCTGGCCGCACGCCGTTTTGCTCGTCAACCGGGCACGGCAACGAAGGCCGAAATACGCCCCGGCCGAAGATGGCGGGGGCCACGGCGTCCACCTCCACGTTAACGGCGTTGCTGGCAACTCCGGCCCGATAGACCACGGCGGAAAGCAATCCGCCACGAGAACCCCATGGCACCTGCCCGCGAAGCTCCCCTTCATCCGCATATTGCAGGGGGAGAGGCTGCCCCTCGATGCAGGCGCTGACCGGGCCAAGTTGAAGCGGCAGATTGCCGGCGTTGGCGGACCTGATCTTCGACGCGAATTCAGTTCCCTGAAATGTGACGAGACCACCCTTTGCAAGAGTTCTTTGCGTGCTGGAGGTGGCAGCGATCCCATCGGGCGCAATGCGCGGAGCGCCGGCCATGGTCAGCTCATCGGGAGGCGAAGCCGCCCACTGCTCGGCAAGGGCAAAGTAGGCCGGACGCGGCCGCAAGGAATCGAGTCCCTGCAGACCGGTCTTGTCGGGGGTAAAAAGACCCATCCATTCTGGATGCATTTGTCTGTCGGGGAACCTCTCGTTGGGCACTCCGCTGAAGTCCTGTTGCGAGTTCGCCCCGCGGCGCCACCACTCGTCAACGAAGCCGGCCCAGAGTCCGCCGAGTACGGGCAAAAAGCTGCCTCCCGTGCGCGCCTGAATATCGAGAGCACGCGAGCGCGCCGCGACTGCCTGGGCCTCGGCATCCACGAGTTGATTCTCGCCGTCGTAAGCATCGATGCCAAACGCCGAGACCAGGAACGGCTTCGCGGTCTTGAGCCGGATATCTCGAAACACGCCTTCGAGAGCTTCCCCTCCGAGATGGTTGACCGACCAGAAGGCCAGACCCGGTTGGCCTGCGTCGTCCGATCCGTTGACGAACGAGCCAATCCCCGCAACCTCCGACGTAGTTGTCGTGAGCAAAGGTGGCGTTTCGCCCCCCGCTTCTAGAACAATGGCAGCCGCCTCCGCTAGCAGCGAATAGAAATCCGCAACCGAGCCGGAAAACTTGTCCGCGTATCCCGCGCCCACGTCCTCGCCGAAGACGAACGCGATGAGCCGGGGCTCGGCCTTCCAAGTTTCCACGTAAGTGCGAAACTCACCAAGAATTTTCGAGCGCAGGGCAGCCCCTTGCGCGGAAGCCGCGGAAAGACTGGCCGCTCTATTATGAAAGCGGTCGAGAGGAAAGCCCGCTAGCCAATAGAGGTTACTGCTGTCGAGCGCGCTTTGAAAGGCCCCATCTCCTGGCCGCACCATGGCCAAGGTGCGCACGGTATTTGCGCCGAGCCCCCCGATCAGCGGGAAATCGCGCGCGTAGAGGCAACTCGACGCAACGCTCTCGTCTGACCAGCGTTCACCGATGGGCACATTGCTGTAGACGACCCCCCGGATTGGAAAGGGCTCGCCATCGAGCAATAGCCGATTGTCTTGAATTTGGAAGCCGGCGTCAGCGGCGGCTGGAAACAGGAAGCAGAGAAGAATCTGAGCGGCGAAGATTCTCCCCAGGCGGGTTATCAGCATGCCGTTTGGCAGAGATGAGTAACCACTAAATGTAGCTCCATTGTCAGACTTAATCAAGCTGTAGGGGCCAATGCGATACTAACTTTCCATAAAGCGGAGAAACTTCTCTGTGATATGGCGGTGGGCTCGTGCATGCAAGACGCCGCGTCGTTGTTGCTGGTCCCAACCTTCTGCGGATTTGGAGAAGCTCTGGCAGCCGGAAGCCCAGCGCAAGGTCACCCGTTGGAGCCAGATTCGCGACGGCTGGCCTGATGAGGAGATTCATCTTTTCGGACCCGGAGTGGATTCGGGAACCTTCGACTACTTCACCAAAGCGATCGTCGGCACTGAACAAGCCAGCCGCGGCGACTCTACCTCCAGTGAAGACGACATCGTGCTAGTTCAAGGCGTATCAACCGATCGCCTTGGCTGAGCCGCTGCTAACAGCCGGAGCCTGAGTTCCGCTACAAAAAGTCAGCCAAGGTCGGAAATAGGCTGCAACCTCGCAAGACCATACACTAAGGGAGCGGTCGCCTCCGAGACTAAACATCCACCGCCTGAAAGGCGGTGGGTTACGTTTCGACTGAAAGTCGGGGTTGCGGCTCAAGCCGCCTGAAGCTGTCCGGCTCACAGCCGGCTCAAGGCTTGGTGGGCGCTGTAATCTTGAATCCTTCCCCGTCCTCATCCCATTTCTGGCTCTCAATGTATCTCTTGATCGTTTCTTCATCTACCGCGCCCACCGTCGCACAAAAGTAGCCGCGTGCCCACAGATGTTGGCCCCAATACCGTTTCCGCAACTCTCCAAACTCGTCCTGTAATCGCCGCGACGACCGCCCCTTCAGGTACTGCACCAGCTTCGACGGCGCTAGTTGCGGCGGAGCCGTCACCAACATGTGCACATGATCCGGCGACACCGCACCCCGGATCACCGCCACTCCCCTCGCTTCACAGCTCTGCCGGATCAGATCCCGCACCCGCTCTGCCACCCTGCCCCGTAACACCTTGTAGCGGTACTTCGTGATCCATATGAGGTGATATTTGATGTCGTAGACCGAATGCGCTCCTCGCCGATATTCTTCCATCCCCCCATTCTCATCCAGAACTGCTTGAAGCTGACCGCCTGAAAGGCGGTGGGTTTAGACCTGGTGATTGAACTAAACCATGGACTCCCTCCAACTGGACGAGATTTTCATTGCCACCGTCGCCCTGATCTTCGCGCTCAGCCTTGCGGCAGCGGTGGTACGCCGGCTCGCGAAAGACAAATGCTTGAAGTTAATGCACGATCACCATGTGACTTACCTGCCCGAGACCGGACCCATCATCTGGGGCGACATGCACGTGCGCAGCCACGGCTTCGAGATCATTTTCGATTCGCCGTTTGTCAACTCGCGCGAACTCGCCAAGACTGATTGCCTGATTTATGAAGACGAGGCGCCCAACGCGGTAGCCATTTGCCGAACCATCCACGGGCTGACAAAGGAAGAGCTTCGGGACCGGGAGAAGCAGATCGCCCGTAGCGTCCACCCCGGCCTGCTTCGCCGCTTGCGCCGCGTGATGGCGAACTCCCTCAATGTGGTGCGGGACGCCATCGTTAACGCACTCGGACTAGTGATCGGGCGCTTCGCCGGAGCTGGTATCGGATCGGCGGTGAAGGCGCAATCGGGCCAGGTAACCGAATTCGGCAGCACGTTGGTCGGCATGGTCGCGAACGCATACGAGCCGCTGCTGGAGCGTCACATCGGCAAGCCGGTGATCCTTGAAGTGCTGTATCCGAAGGACGCACCGTTTTCGTCCAGTAAGTTCCCCGGTTACCTAGTGGAGTACAACCAGACCTTTATCGCCCTGCTGAGCCCTGATGATGCCTCGCAGGAGCGGATTGAGGCCGAAGTTGATGAGACGACCGAACTCGAAGGCTGCGCAATCGAGCTCAGCAAAGGACATGTCAGCGTTGTTTGCACCGGCGAGGACGCCATCGTCGTCAAGCAGCTTGTTCTCGACTCGCGGGAGATGGACATGGCCGCTGCATTGCTACCCGGCCAGCGCCTCACGTTTCACCGGCCCTCTGTCGGGCGCGTCCGGCTCAGCACCGAGCGAACCAGGCACCTGGACCTCGTCGTCCCAAGGTCAAGGGCAAGAGTGCGCTTCAGCAGTATCCCGCGCAAATCCGATCGAAAAGAATGGTCCGGCGTGGCGCCGGAAGTCGAAGCAGTGGCGAGCGACGAACCGCCAGCATTCCCCCAATGATTGGCCGTTCGGATAAGCACCTGCGAAACGCAACAACAGAGATGAAATGAGGAGGCTCGTCATCCGGGGAGTGAGCTAAACTCCCCAAACGGGCTTCGCCGCCTGCGGTGGCGATCCCAGGTTTTTTCCACTAAGAAAAAAAGGAGATGACGAGCCATGAAAAACAATAGCAAAACTTTCAGAGAAGTGTCGAAGCAAAAGATGATCGAACAAGGCCTAAACGTCGTAGCCGGGGTGGATCTGGGCGATAAGCACAGCCATGTCCGCTTGATCGATCTGGACGGCAACATCGTCGAGCGCAAGAAGCTGAGCACCTCGCCGGCAGCGTTCGAGCGCTACTTCGGCGGCTGGGCCGCGATGCGGGTGGTGCTCGAAGCCGGCTGCCACGCCAACTGGATCTACCGCTTGCTCGAGCGGCTGGGGCACGAGCCGCTGATGGCCGACACGCACCGCCTGGCGCTGATCACCCAATCGCTGTCGAAGGACGATCGCAGCGACGCCGAACGGCTGGCCGAGTTGGGGCTGCGGATGCCCGAGATGCTGAACGCCGTCGAGCCCCGTTCGCTGGCCATCCAATGCGACCGCGCCGTGCTGAAAGCGCGGGAAACCCTGGTCGAGACACGCACGAAACTGATCAACAGCGTGCGCGGCACCGTGAAGAGTTTCGGGGGCCGCTTGCCGGTTTCGAGCAGCGAGGCCTTCGTAAAGAAAGCCAGTCCCCAGTTGCCCGACGAGCTGCGGGTCGCGCTCGAGCCGTTGCTCGAGGTGATCCAACACGTCAGCACCGCAATCCTCCGCTATGACAAACATATCGAGAAGCTGGCGGAGGAAAAATATCCCGCCACGCAAGGTTTACGCTCGATCCGCGGAGTGGGACCGATCACCTCGCTGGCATTCGTGTTGAATCTGGACAACGATCCGCAGCGGCTCGGGAGCAGTCGAGACGCCGGGCCCCGGATGGGGCTGCGGCCCCAGCGCCGCGACTCGGGCGAACGCTCACCACAGTTGAGTATTACCAAAAGCGGTGACCGATTATTGCGGCGACTGCTGGTGCAATATTCGCAATACATTCTGGGATATCACGGGGAAGATTCGGACTTGCGGCGCTGGGGTTTGCGCTTGGCGGCGCGCGGCGGCCCGAGCGCGAAGCGCAAAGCGATCGTGGCGGTGGCGCGCAAACTGGCTGTGCTGATGCACGTGCTGTGGCGTCAGGATGTGGACTTCGATCCGTTTTACCAGACGAACCCGCGAGTGGCAGGCTAGCGCTGAGAAATGCGAATCTTAGCAGACCGCTACGAGCAGCGAATCCCCTTTCCCTCTGCTGTCGCTGCCGAGTGATAATGTCCTAAACGTGCCAAGTAGAAATGTCCTATTGACAAGGTCAGCCTGGAGGGGTGAGCAAGCAAGGACAACTACTAATGACACAACGAGAGCGCGACCGGCTGGTGGCGCTGCGCAAAGCAGACAAAAAACTCATCACGCAAAAGCAGGCCGCCCAGCAGACGGGCCTCAGCGAACGGCATCTGAGGCGGCTGCTGGCGAAGCTTCGCAGCGAAGGCGACCAGGCCGTGGTCCATGCCGCGCGGGGCCGCGCGTCCAACCGCAAGCTCAGCGCCAAGGCGGAAAAACAAGCCGTGGCAATCCTCTCCCAACCCGTCTACGCCGGCTTTGGCCCGACTCTGGCGGCGGAGTATCTCGAGCAGCGCCACGGCGTCCAAGTCGGCCGCGAAACGCTGCGCCGTTGGATGGCCGCCGCGGGCCTGTGGAAGCCCCGCCGCCGCAAGTCAGGACGCCCGCATCCGTGGCGGCCCCGCCGCAGTTGCCGCGGCGAGCTGGTGCAATGGGACACCTCCGAGCACGACTGGCTGGAGGGACGCGGGGAGAAGCTGTACCTGATCGGCATGATCGACGACGCCAGCAGCGAGTTGCTGGCGCGCTTCGTCCGGCACGACTCGGGCGAAGAGAATCGCCGTTTGCTGAAGACGTATCTGGAACAAAACGGCCGACCCGTAGCCTTCTACACCGACCGCGCCAGCCTGTTTGTCAACACGCCCAAAAACAGCGCCGGCGAGGATCCCAAGCTCTTGCCTCCCACGCAGATCGGGCGGGCGCTCCAGGAGCTGGACATCGAATCGATCACGGCCTATTCGCCGCAGGCCAAAGGCCGCGTCGAGCGCAGCTTTGGCACCGCCCAGGATCGCCTGGTGAAGGGTCTGCGGGTGGCCGGGGCCACGACGATCGAACAGGCCAACGCCTACCTGGAAAGCGGGTTTCTGCCCTGGTGGAACGCCACGTTGCGGGTGCAGCCGGCTCACCCCGACGAGGCGCATCGCGAGCTAGGTCCCGAGCACGATCTGGACTCGGCGCTGAGCCAGGTCGAGACGCGGCGGGTCGCCAACGACTACACGATTCGCTTCCGGGGAAAGAGCTATCAAATCGACCGCAAGGCGATTGTGCCGGGTCTGCGAAACAGCCGAGGGCGGGTGGAGAGACGCCTGGACGGCGTCCTGGCCGCGCGCTGCGGCAAGCACGAACTGGCGCTGAAGCGCTGCGGCGCGCAGCCCCAATCGGAGCGCCCGCAGCCCAAGAGCGCCCAGGCGGAACCCGCTGCGGCAGCGGCCGAGAAGGCTGGCGGCAAAGCTGCCGGCAAGCGAAGCAGCGACTGGATGAAGGACTTTGATCTGAAAGACAGCCCGCCTGTGTGGCAAGCGGCGCAGGCATCCGGCGCTCGGCGAGACGATACGCAGGACTAGGAGTCGCTGCCAAACCAAGACTCTATGCGGAGCGCCCATCGGGCCGATGCGCTGAGTTGGCAGTCGCTGCCAAACCAAGACGCTATGGGGAGCGCCGGGCAAACGGCGCCCGGCGATCGTCGCGTTGGCGAAGCCCAAGGCCTCCGCTCCGAAGCTTCACCAAAGCAATCTCTGTCACGAACAGAAAACCCTCTGACCGGGAGGCCAGAGGGTCGTCTGCTTCAGCCGATTGCTTGGGAGCCAGCTCCATCGCTTCGGCCTTGGGCATCAAGAGCAGGCGCGACCCTGCCCTCAACGCCAACCACTCTACCATCGCCTCTCCAGCCACCTGCCCCAAAGCGGACATTTCTACTTGGCAGCGAATAGGACATTTCTACTTGGCGTTGACACCCCTTTCCCTCTGCTGGCAGGATTCCAGATCGGTCCTCGCCGTCCAGGGTTCGCTTCGCCGCGCTCGGCGCGCCCTGGACTGCTCCGGGCCGATCTGAGAGCAGGACTTATATGAGGGAAAGGGGATAACCGGAACGAGCCGCCTGCCGACCACTCGTGTGGCGGCTGTCAGCCGCGAAATCCCCGAGCGCAAAAAGGAACGTCGGATCGAAGCAGGCACGTAGGAACGTCGGATTGAAGGAGGGAAGGAAGAACGTCGGATTGAAGGAGGTTGAGGAATCGTAACAGCGCAAAGGGACAGACCGAGTTCGCGGCGACTGCGAGTCCACGCCCGGTCCGAAGAGGCCGAGACAGAGAGAGCAGCGCCGCTAGATCGAACTTCATAGAGCACCGCGTCCTCAGCGACGACCAACGAGTGCGGATGGAAGCCCGGTCAAACATCCCATCAGCTGAAAGTTCCTCACTCCTCCCTTGACAATGACGAGCCTCCTCATGGAAGCCGTGGACGGAAGTCCACGCTCCGACCGTGCGCAAACACATCACATTCCGGCGTATGCTGCGGGCGTATGCCTCAGATGCCTTGCTGCACACGCCTCCGATGACCCGCTGCACAAGCCTCCGATGCCGGGCTCGGTCGCTGAGCGTGGACTTCCGTCCGCGCCTGTTGTTACATTTCCAATGGTTTTCTTTGTTCGCTAAGCTAAGGCGCTTTGGGCGGGCAGTCGTCTGCTGATACTCGTGATAGGGTGAAAGTCCAGACTCAGACAACTAGGATTCCGTCAGCGAGGCTAACCATAAATGGACCTACGAAGAGTTGCCATCATCGCGGGTGGCCGCACCCCGTTCGTCAAATCAGGCAAAGCCTTCAAAGACCTGGGCCCGCTCGATCTAGCCAAGCACGCGGTGACGGGGCTGATCGACAAGCACGGTATCGACGCGGGAACAATCGACGCGATCACCCTCGGGGTCGTTGTTCCCGAGCCGGGCAAGCCCAACCTCGCGCGCGAGATTGTTCTCGAAACCGGGCTGCCTAAATCGATCGAGGCGCAAACCGTCTCTTCCTATTGCATCACGGGGTTGAGGGCGATCACGGCGGTCGCCGAAGGCATCGCAAGCGGCCGCTTCGACGCCGGGATCGCCGGCGGTGTGGAGTCTCTCTCCCGCGCCGATCCCAATACATTTCGTGAGCCCTCGACCGGCTTGTCGATGGGAGACCACGGCGAGATCACGCGCAAGGAATGGGATATCCCCAGGCAACGCCAAGACGAAATTGCACTCGCTAGTCACCGCAACGCTGCTGCCGCCCGCGACAAGCTGGCCGGTGAGATCTATCCGCTGGAAGGCGTGGAGCAAGACTCGGGTCCACGCGCCGAATCGTCGCTCGAAGCCCTGGCTGCGCTGAATCCGGTTTTCGACCCGGAGGGGACGCTGACCGCGGGCAATTCTTCTCCAGTTACCGATGGCGCATCCGCCGTCCTGCTCATGAGTGAAGAAAGGGCCCGGGCAGAAGGGCGCGTGCCGCTGGCATTCATCCGCGGCATGGACTACGGAGCGATCGACTTGGCCGACGGCTTGTTGATGACGCCGGGCGTGGTTGTCCCCCGGCTGTTGAAGCGTACAGGCTTGACGCTCGACCAGATGGATCTGATTGAGATCCATGAAGCCTTCCGCGCGCAAGTCCTGGCCAACGTCAAAGCCTGGGAGCAAGGTTGGAAGGGAGATCCAACCGGCCCCATCGATTGGGACCGAGTCAACGTCTGCGGCAGCTCGATTGCCGTGGGCCACCCCTGGGCCGCAACCGGCGGACGAATTGCGACGACCCTTGCCTACGAGATGGAACGCCGCAACGCCAGCCTAGGCCTCATCAGCATCTGCGCCGCCGGCGCAATGGCCGGCGCGATGATTCTGGAGAGAAACTAGTCTTCCATCCTCCGATGAAAAACAATCTCGAGCCGCCCCCCTGGTACACCGGGATCAGCCGCTATCAGTGGCTGGTGTTGGCCGTGGCCTCACTCGGCTGGGCCTTCGATGTTTTCGAGGGCCAGATATTCGTAGCCAGCATGAACGAGGCGATGCCGGAGTTGCTGCCGCCGCAAATCGCCGCGCTCGATGATGCCGCGCGACAAGGCTATCTGGCCTTCTACAACAACATTACGTTTGCTTCCTTCCTGCTGGGCGGCGCGATCGGTGGCGTCGCCTTCGGGATGCTGAGCGACCGCATCGGCCGCGCCCGGACGATGATCTACACGATCGCCATGTACTCCGGTTTCACGTTTGTCTCCGCACTGTCGGGGACCTAGTGGCATATGGCGATCTTCCGCTTTCTGGTGGCCGTGGGCGTTGGCGGCGAGTGGGCCGTGGCCAGCGCGCTGGTGGCCGAGATGTTCCCGAAGCGCGCACGTGCCCGGTCGCTAGCGATTTTCCACGCAACAAGCGTCCTGGGAACCTTGATTGGCCGTCGCCGCGGGTGCGTTCATCGTAGCGGAGAGAGACATTGCCGAGTCCATCCCCTTCCTGGCCGGAATGGGCTTGAGCAGTTGGCGCTTGGGCTTCGTGCTCGGCGCGGTGCCGGCCCTGCTAATCATCGCTGTCCGGCTCGTCCTTCGATCCGAGCCCGAAGCCTGGCAAAGGGCCCGGTCGCTGTCCAAGGAAGGCGAGCAAGGGTCAAATCAGGACGAGGAAAAGTCGAAGCATCGCGAGCCGAAAAGGCTGGGCCGATTCGCGGACCTCTTCTCCCAGGAGCTGCGCAGGCACACCCTGGTCGGCGTAGGCCTCGCGGCCGTCGGGCTGGCCACGTTTTGGGGAGCTCACATCTACGGAAAAGACGTCTTGCGCCAAGCGGTGGAGACCCGCTACATCGAGGCCGATATATCGAACGCATCGAGAGAAGCGAACTTGTCGAGAGAAGCAATTCTGGAGGAGCACTTCCGCGACATCAAACAGTGGGAAATGCTCGGGATACTTCTAGTAACAGCGGGCGGCGGTTTGGGCCTGCTCATGTTCGGACCCCTCTCGGAACGCTTCGGCCGGCGCGGGGCGTTTCTGTTCTATCACTTAGCCGGCTTAGTGGCTGCGTTGGTGGTTTTCCAAACGCTTTCGGAAGTGAACCATCTATTGATTTTCCTGCCCGTCTTCGGCTTCTTGACGCTTGGGATGCACGCGGGCTACGCCGTCTACTTTCCCGAACTTTTCCCAACTCGGCTGCGCAGTACCGGCGCGGGATTTTGCTTCAATGTCGGCCGCATTCTTGCGGCACCGATCTTGTTCCTCTCCGGCTGGATGCAGCGTGACGTGGGGCTTTCGCTGCGGGACGCCGCGTCCCTGCTGAGCCTGCTGTTTGTCTTGGGAGCGGGCCTGCTCGTCTTCGCGCGCGAGACGAAGGGAGAGGAGTTGCCGGACTGACGAGAGCGGTTGGAGGCGCTACGCTGACAAAGTGCGAGCCACCGCCCAATTAGCCGAACCCACGTCAGGCCCAGATCCGTCCGTAAGCACTCTGGTTGCCTGCGAAAACGTTCTGAATACCCGTAGCGCAGGTCTCTGACGAGCCCTGCGCTGATATGGTGTGACCTGTCAAGTTTGCGCGCACGACTGCTGTCGCGCGGAGCCTCAACTCCGCGTTGGCCAACGAACGAGGACGAGAAGAACAGCCTGTGGAAGAGAGCGTTTACGACGATGGATCCATCTGATATTCGCGGGTTCTCGCCAGAGTAGTCTGCGTCGTGGAGCTGCCTCACTCTACAGACGAAGGTCGTTCAACCGAGCGCTTCCTTGACGAAGGTCGCTCCATCAAGCGCTTCTTAGCGCAGTCGAGGGTTCTCCTGGCAGGCTCAGTTTCCAGTCAGCCGTCCTCCTTGTCCTACCTTGTGAGGCTGCCGCCCGAAGCCGGCAACCAAAATCGTTATCGCTACCGCTTGCTGGCAGCTCATCGTCCTCGGCAGCTAGCCATCGTCCTCGGCAGCTAGCCATCGCCCTCGGCAGCTAGCCATCGCCCTCGTATAAGGTGCCTCTTGGCGGCCGGACGGGTTCTGTCAAGGGCGCGGGTTACCGCGGCGAAGCGTACCCTTGACAGGTTTCGGCCGGTCGCCTACGACGTCAATCGAGGGCGATGGCGGTCTCCCTGGCGGTCTCCTTGTCGGCCGTCTCCCTGTCGGCCGTCTCGAGCGTTCAGCAAGCATTCAATCCCTGTTTCTCCTGTTGTGTTCGGGTCTGTTCGATCACGATTGCCCAGATGAATCCCAGCAGTTCCCGCGCGATCGCGGTCACGACGACATTCGCGTGTTTGCCGTTGTTGCGCAGCTTGCGAAAGCGACCGCAAAGCCGCACCTGCGCCTTCCAGGCGATCGCTTGGACTGGGGGCGACGCCTTCTCGGCACGGCGTTGAATCAGCCGCGAGCGGCGTGCCGGGAAGCGATACGCCCAGGCGCATTCGACCAGCAGACGGCGAGCTTCCTCGTTGCCTGCTTTGGTGATCGCGCCTTGACGGCGTCGCGCTCCGCTCGTGTTCTCCGACGAAGTCACACACCGACGAAACCCATCAGCTCGCGCGGGGAGTCGAAGCGTGTGAGATCGCCCAGCTCGGCCAGCAACGTCATCCCCGCCAGCCAGTCCACGCCCCGCAGCGCCGTCAACGCCTGCGCTGGCCCTCCCAGGCTCCAGCCTTCCAGCTGATCATGCAACTGCTGCTCGAGGCAAGCCGTTCGGCTTTGCGCCTGGCGTATCGCCTCGGCGTATTCTTCGTAGGCGATCTGCGAGGCCGGCTGCTCAAAGCGTTGCGTCTCGAGCCAGCGAAAGTGCGCTTGCGTCCAATTCTTGCGCCCGGGGAAACGCTTGTCGTGGCGCAGCAGCATAGCTCCGAGGCGTTGACGAAGTTGTTTGTCGATGAGTTTGCAGTCGCCGCGCGCGCGGCTCAGATCGCGGATCGCTTCGTGTTCCGGAGAGGGCGTCCAGACCGTGCTGAGCTCGCCGGCGCCATCGAGCCGAGCCAGGGTCAGCGCGTCGCGCCGATCGGTCTTGACGCGATCGCCGGATTTGCGCGGGGTCAGCGACGGCGCGACCAGGTCGCCATCGTGTTCGGTGTCACGAATCTGCCGGCAAATGCCGTAGCCACAGGGGCCGGCTTCGTAGCAGTAGTGCAGCCTCTGACCAGACGGGGCGAGTGCGGAAATCAAGCGACGAATGGCTTCAGGCCGGTTGTCGATCTTGCCGTAGAAATGCGCCTCGCCCCGCCCCGGCGACAGCGACAGCGACCGAGATACTGTTTTTGTGAACGTCCATCCCGACGTATTTGTCGTAATCTGGTTATCCACTTTACTCTAGTGATGAATCAAGCTATCCTTGGACTCGCGCTGTTGGCGGCGAAGACCGAGTCTGTTGAGCGACGATTTTCCAAAACATCTGGTGGAGTTCACTGAACGGTTTGCCAGCGAGCAAGCTTGCTGCGAGTATCTGCTCGGTGTCCGCTGGCCAGCGGGGTTCGTTTGTCCGAACTGCTCGGCCACGAAGGGTTGGACGACCCGACGAGGCACGATGTGCTGTAGCGGGTGCCGACGCCAGACCTCTCCCACGGCGGGAACCATCCTGCACAACTCGCGGGTGCCGCTGCGGAGTTGGTTTCTGGCCATGTGGCTGGCCTGCACTCAGAAAACAGGGCTGAGCGCCAAGGGTTTGCAGCGTGAACTCGGTCTGGGCAGCTATCAGACCGCCTGGCTGATGTTGCAGAAGTTGCGGCAGGCGGATGGTTCGGCTGGGTCGGGAACGGCTGGACGGAAGTGTCGAAGTCGACGAGACTTACTTGGGCGGCAAGGAGAAGCACGTTCGCGGGCGAGAGCTGGTGGGCAAAGCCTTGGTTGTGGTTGCGGTGGAACTGCAGGGCCGCAAAATGGGGCGAATTCGTCTGCGTCATGTCCCCGACGCATCGGGACCGAGTCTGGTGGGTTTTGTGACCGACTGTGTGGCGTCAGGCAGTCTGGTCCATAGCGACGGCTGGAGGGGTTACCGGGGCTTGAAGAAAGCCGGCTATCGCTATCGGGTCACCCACACAGCGGGAGACTCGCAGATAGCCGCCGAGGAATTCGCGCATGTCCACCTGGTTGCCTCGCTGCTCAAGCGCTGGTTGGTAGCGACGCACCAAGGGAAGGTGAGTAAAGTGCATCTGCAAGGCTACCTCGATGAATTCACCTTTCGCTTCAACCGTCGAAAGTCCCGCCACGTAGGCAAGATCTTCCACCGACTCGTCGAACAGTTGATGCTCCGTAAGGCCTTGACCTATCGAGACATTATCACCAAGCCCCAGCCCACCAACTAGAGTAAAGTGGATAACCAGATTGTCGTAATTGTTGCACTTGTTCATCTCTTTGTTGAACTCGCTAGACTCTTTCATGACCTGTCCTCCTCGATGCGGCTCTGCGCATCTGTTTGAAGCGTAACCCGCGACTCTCGCGGTTGGACAGGTCACTCCATCTTCTCTACGGAGTTCGGCAACAACAGCGCGACGCAAAGGTCGCCTTACCAACTGAGGTCGGGGTGGCCGCACCCACCTCCGGTTGGCCACACTTAAAAGCGCGGACTTGGGCAGCGCCCGGCTAGTCGCCGCCAGCCGCCGCCACCTTCCGGCTCAGCCGCCGCAGGTCGCCCAGCAGCGACATCGGCAAGTTCAGGGATCCCAGCGGAGCAGCGGACTTCTCCCCGCCGTGGAAATCGCTGCCGCCGGTAACGCCAAGGTCCAGCTTCCGGGCAACCGAGAGCAACTCCTCGGCCTGCTGAGGTGAATGGTCCGCGTGGTAGACCTCGATCGCGTTGAGCCCTTTGTCCTTCAGCTCTTGAAAAAGTTCTTCCGCAGATCGGGAGTCGGCATCGACGAATCGCGCCGAATGCGCCCACGAAGAAATGCCCCCCGCTTCTCGAATCCACTCAAGCACTTCGTCAACCGAGGGGTCTTGGCGTTCAACGTAGCCGGCCTGGCTTTCGTCGAGATAGCGGTCAAATGCCTCGCGGTAGCTGGAGACGTAACCCTTGTTGACCAGCACTTGCGCGAAATGAGGCCGCCCGGTTTGCGCGCGGCCGAGGGCTTCGGCGTCCTCCAGCTTTACGCTCAGCCCGAGCTGACGAAGCCTCTCGGTCAGCCGCTGATTACGCTCCCGGCGATTTTGCTGAACACTGACCAGGTGCCCGCGGAAGGCGGCGTCCGGCGGGTTTTCAAGAAAGTAGGCGAGGACGTGAATGGACCGGCCGTGGAGTTTCGTGCTCAACTCCACGCCGCAGATCAACTCCAGGTCGCGGCCGCCGGCATAGCCGGCCGCCACGTCGTAACCTTCCAGGCTGTCGTGGTCGGTAATGGAGAGGGCTTTCAGCCCCTTTTGGCACGCCAGATCGACAAGCTGTTCCGGAGAGAGATTGCCGTCCGACCTATCCGTGTGACTATGAAGATCCACCATCGCCCGACAAGAGACCCAACTCAACTAGTTTAGTCCAAATTCTGTCGGCACTTACTTGCGGTGTCTCTTTGCTGGAGTCGAATGTGACTTCCGGGTGGAGCGGCGCTTCGTAGGGATCGGAAACTCCGGTGAAATTCTTAATCTCGCCCGCCAGCGCTTTCTTGTAGAGTCCCTTGACGTCCCGTTCGATCAGCGTTTCCATCGGACAGTGCGCGTAGACTTCCACGAAGTTTTCGATGTCTGCCCGAATGGAATCCCTGATCTCGATGTAGGGAGAGATAGCCGCCGTGATAGCGATGACGCCGTTGCGGGAAAGTAGTGCCGCGACGAAACCAATTCGCTTGACGTTAATGTCTCGGTCCTCTTTGCTGAAGCCGAGGCCCTTCGACAGGTTCGTGCGAACCACGTCGCCATCAAGGACTTCGACTTTCGCGCCGAGGCCGCGCAGGCGCGCTTCGAGGACATCGGAAACGGTTGTTTTCCCCGCCCCGGAAAGACCAGTAAACCAAATTGTAAAACCCTTATGTGTCATTGAAAGTTCTTCCTTGATTGATGAGAGATTTGAAATGAAAACTACTGAGGACCGTGCAATCCACTACGCGCCGGCCGTTTGTGTTTGCAGTACATCTTGCAGCAGCACATCGACTTCACGCTTGACTTCGCCGCCAGGGGAGAAGTGAATGCCGCATTCTTTATCGGCGTCTTGTTCCCACCACCAGCGCCCCGCGCGGAAATGCTCCCCGTCAAAGGTCGCGCGCGTACACGGAGCGCATCCGATGCTGGTATAGCCCTGCTCATAGAGCTGATGGACGGGGACGTCGTTCCGCCCCACGTAGTCGAGAATGTCGTCATCGGACCAGTTGGCGAGCGGCGACAACTTGTAGATTCCACCGTTATCGGAATCCCATTCGACCTTATTAATAGCCTCCCGCGAATCTCCCTGTTCCCGACGAAGGCCCACGGCCCAGGCGTCCAGCGTCGCCAGCTTACGCTGCAGTGGCCGCACCTTGCGGATCTCGCAACACAGCTTGCGTTTAGCGACAGAGTCACGAAACAGGTCCTCGCCGTGCTGTGCGGCCATGGCCGAAACTTCGGCGGCGTCCGGGTAGATTACCTCGATTTCAACCCCGTAGTGGTCGCGCGTCCGGGTGATCAGCTCATGCGTTTCCTCGGGAAGCCGGTGGGTGTCAACCGTGAAAATCGGAACCTTGCCAACTCCCAGCCGCACGGCCATATCGAGAAGGATCATCCCTCCCATCTGGAAACTCGTGCAGATTCCCAGATGTTCGCCGAACTCCAGAATGCCCCACTTCAGCATTTCGACCGCCGGGAGGTTTGCGGGCGGCAGAGCCTGCAAAGTTGTTGCCGGCCGGCTCATTGCTGATTTTCCGCCTCGAGAAGTATCTTGGCAATCTCGGGTCGCGTAAACTCCGGCGGAGGCAGCTTCCCTTCCTTCAGCATGGCCCGCACCGCGGTTCCGCTCAAGAACACTTGATGCTCCTTACCGTGCGGACAGCTCTTTGGTGAGGTCATCCCGTTGCAAGCCCTGCAGAAATGGACGAAGTCGAAAAAGATGGGCTTAATACCCAGCTCGTCTCGCCCAAACTCGGAGAAAATCTCTTGCGCGTCAAACGGCCCGTAGTAGTTGCCGACTCCGGCGTGGTCCCGCCCAACAATGAAGTGCGTGATGCCGTAATTCTTGCGAACCTGCGCGTGAAAGACGGCCTCTCGCGGCCCCGCATAGCGCATCCAAGCCGGGAAGCCAGCTAGCAGCGTATGTTTGGGCGAGTAGTAGTTGTCTATCAGAGCGTTGTAGCAGGCCAGCCGAACTTCGGCGGGCGTATCGTCCGATTTGGTTTCACCCAGCAAGGGGTGAACGACCAATCCGTCGGCTGTCTCCAAGGCGATCTTGGTGACAAACTCGTGAGCGCGATGGATGGGGTTGCGCGTTTGGAATCCGACAACCTTTTTCCAGCCCAGCTCAGCGATCTGAGCCCTGACCTGCGATGGCGAGAACGGCAATCCACCGGGGATGTCGAGCTGCCAGTCGGGGAACGTCTCGACCGTCCCGGCCAAACTGTAGTCTCCGGCCCCGGCGAGCCAATCAACGCCAGGGTGAGCTGGGTCCTCGGTCCGGAATATGTGCTTGGAATAGTGGGACTTATCAATCTTGAAGATCTCCTGAATGTGGAGCACGCCAGCCGGTTTGCCGCCATCGGTGAGGATCACGCGTTCAACAGTCTTCAAGGAGTTAGCTTGCTCTTCGCTCACGGGAAAAATGACCGGGATGCTCCAGGGCTCACCAGTCGTAAGGTGCATCTTTTCACAGACATGGCTGACTTCATTCGCCGGAAGAAAGCGCTCGACTGGGTGATAGCCGCCCTCGGAAAGCAAATAAAGATCACTGAGATGCCGGAAAGTCGCGGCAATGGTTGCTGGATTGTCCTGAAGAAGGGCGGACACACGCTCGGCAGAGAGCTGCATAACAATCTAATCTCCTATTGTCTATCGATTTAGTAGAGATTCTCAGGTTATCAAACGCCTGCCATTCCGCGCAAGTTTGACGTGGTGCATGCTTTTAGTGTGCCGTGTCGCCATGCTTGGCGACATCCCTTGCGGCCTCCAGGTCGATGTAGGGGAGTAGCGTGCTACGCCCGAGCCCGAACTTTCGTCCAGGCCCAGTCACGTTTACGTGGCTTGGGTCCCCTAGGTTGGTCCTTTAGGGCCGGTTCACAAGAGCCCCGAACCCGTCTTTTCTCAGCCCGTACTTTGCCACGAACCATCGGAGGGATGTCGCGCAAAGTTGGTCCTCCGGCCGCCCACTCAGCCGGCCAAACCCGTATCCTTCCGGGCGTCCGACTCATAACAAAGGCAACTCGCCGGGTTGATGATCAAGAACACAGGGAGTTCTTCGGCAAGTTCCAGGTCATCGCAAGCAGCAGGCGTGACCTCGACAGCAAGATTGCGGGCGTCTTCGGCAATCGAGACTGTGACCAATCGCATGGCTCCAATGGTCTGGACGCCGAGCACCTGCGCTGGCAGGATATTGGACACCGACAAGCCCTGAGGTTCGCGAGCGCACAGAATAATGTCCCTCGGCGGGATGCCGACCCACATTTTTTGTCCCGGAGCGCTGTTGGCCCGAGGTATCGTTAGCCGCAGACCGTTCGCCGGACTAACGCATACTTCGGTGTCGCTCTCGCTGGAACCCACAACCGTGCAGGGCAAGATATTCTCGAATCGGTCGGGAAACGTTTCGGGAAAAACGTTGGGTGCCGTCAGAACGTTGTGCGGCTTTCCCGAGGTAACGACCTCACCGCTCGAAAGCACGATCAACTCGTCACACAGAGCCTGAACTTCAGTCGCGTCATGAGACACCAGCAGCATGGGTATCTGGAACTGATCCACGACGCGACGCAGAAAGGGCAGAACCTTGCGCCGCAACGGTAAGTCAAGCGAGGCCAGCGGCTCGTCGAGTAGCAGCAATCGCGGGCCCGAGCAGATGGCCCTGCCGAGGGCGATCCGCTGTCGTTCACCTCCGGAAAGCGACCCGACCTCGCGGTCCAACAGCGGGCCGATCTCGAGAAGATCGCAGACAATCCGGAACGTCTCTTCCAGGGGTGCTCCCGCGCGCCGCGCCCGGGCCGCTCCCGCGAGAAGGTTCTGGCGGACGTTCTGATGCGGGAACAGCAGTCCTTCTTGAGGGACGTAGCCGATTTGGCGCAGCTCCGGCCGCACGCAGAGGTTCTTTTCCGAGTCGAGCCACACGCCTTCGCCCAATTGGACGCGGCCTTTCGCGCGCCGCTTGAGCCCCGCGATGGACTGCAATAAACTGGTCTTGCCTGATCCGGAAGGACCAAAAATACCAGTGACTTGGCTGGTCGTCTTGAAGCTGGCGCGCAGATCAAAGTGATCCAGCGGCAGGAAGATATCGACAGAAAGATGCTCGGAATTCATCGTGCGTGCCGCCGCCGCTGGCGCTGATTCGAGAGGTGCTCCGCCGCGAAAATACTGGCGAATCCGATCAGCAAAGCGATCGAAACCAGCACATACGCCGAGGTGTTATCGCCCACCTGCTGCGCGGAAAAGATCGCTGACGCAAGGGTCTGCGTACGCCCGGGGATATTGCCCGCGATCGTTACGGTGGCCCCGAATTCCCCAATGGCGCGCGTGAATCCCAGAATCGCCGCCGCCAGCAAACCGCGGGAAGCCAGCGGCAGCGTATAACGGAAGAAAGTCGAAACCGGGCCATGACCGAGGGTACGCGCCATCGTTTCCAGCCTCGGGTCGACCCCTTCAAAGGTGACCCGTGCCGTTCGAACGACTAACGGGGTGGCCATCACAGCCGAAGCTAGTATCGCCGCCTTCCATGTCAGAAGCACCCCCGGATCAAAGCCGAGCGTGTCGCGTCCGAATAGGCCGCCGGTCGCAAGCGTCCGCAAGAGCAAGTAGCCCACCGCAGTCGGAGGCAGGACCAAAGGCAAGCCCACCAATGTTGAAATGACGGTTTTGAAACGGAACTCCACCCGGGCCAGAAGATAGGCCAGCAGCGTGCCCGGAATCAGCACCACTACGGTTGCAACGGACGCGACCCGAAGCGTCAGCAGGATCGCATCCATCGTGGATTCATCGATGGTGAGTTCATTCATGGCCGGGACAATTCCTCCCGGGTGATAAAACCGTGGTCCCGAAATACTTTCGAGGCTTCGGCGCCGCCGAGGAAGTCAAGAAAAGCGCGCTCGGAATTCAAATCACCGCCGCGACCAACAAGCGCCGCCGCGTAGCTGATTTCCGGTGTCAGCCGTGCCGGCACATCGAGGACAACCCGCACTTTGTCAGAGGTTGCCGCGTCGGTTTTATAAACGATGCCGATGACGTCCTGCTGAGCCTCGACCATGGCCAGGGCGGCGCGAGCGTCGGGAGCGGGTGCGACACGGTCACGAAGTTGCATCCAAATACTTTGGCCGTCAACAGTCACGTTCGCGAGAAAAACCTTCGCATAACGCCCCGCCGGGACGGCCTCAGGGTTCGCCAGCGAAAGAAACCGGAACGGCGCGGAGACCAGATCCGACGGCAACCGGAGTTCGAGCGGGTTATCTCGATTGGCAATAATAACTAATTGGTTGGCCAGGACGGCGCGCCTGGTCCCGGCGACTACAAGCTGCTTCTGCTCCAGATAATCCATCCAATGTTCGTCCGCGGATAGGAAGACGGCCGTCAAGCCCGCCGCCTCGAGCTGCAGCGCCAATACATTCGAACCCGCAAAGTTGAACTGTGGTTCGATGCCCGCCCGCTCTTCGAAACGCCAGCCCACCTCGGCAAGCGCGTCCTTGAGACTGGCAGCCGCGAAGATCAGCAGTTCGTCTTGCTTTTGACCGGACGGGGAGCAGCCTGCCGCGCAAATCGAGAGCAACAGTATCAGCGAAACCGGTGCGGTTCGAGGCAATCCCCAGCGTACCAGCCCAGCTCCGGGGAGCGGCAAATCGGCGAGCTCCTGCCATCTGCTCGAATCACCTTTGCGGCAGAAAAAACATGCTTCAAAAATGTCCTTTGGGAGTAAGATAAAGATAGAGATGGAGGTGAGACATGGTAGAAACCAGTCACTATCATCACCCCACGCGGCTGGAACAAGCTTGGTACGCGCTCGAACTTGCCGCCACTGGCGTCGGCATGATCCTTGTGTTGTTGGTCCTCGCCGCGGTTGCCTTTAGCAACCTTTGAGGCTGTTCGCCCCGGCTAAGGGAGCGAGCAACTCCAAACCCAGGGTAGTTCTGCACCCCAGTTACTTTGGGGCCGATCCTCACTCCGCCGCACTCACTCCGCAGCATTCACTCCGCGGCATTCACTCCGCACCCCTCACTCCGCATCAAGGATTGCCGCAACGATTGCGTGCATCGAATCCGGTCCGGATTGAGTCAGGCGTTGGTCGTTCGCCAACTCCCTTAACCTCTGAATCGTTTCCGCCAGGCCACGCGGCTTAGCCGTGAACGCTTTGTGGAGCAGCGGATAGCGCTCGGTGTAGGTTCGGTCGAAAGCCAGCCCCGCGTTGTTTCCCACGGCGGGGCACGAATTGAACGAAACCGGCTTCGGCAGGATCGCGCGACACTTCACTTCCAACTCGTCGAAAAGCTCTTCCTTCTTGGCAAGCGCTTCCCGGCGCGTGATCCGTTTCTCGCCATGAGCAGCGTAGAGCGCGCTGATCTCGGAGTGGTAGGCGTTGACCAATTCCGCCTTCGCGAGGAAAAGTTGCGCCTCTTGCGCGAGCCTGGTGTGCTCAGGTGAGCCGGCTCCAAACTTCTCAAGTGCGAACTCGCTCGCCGTTAGAAAGCCGACAAGCGTTGAAGCCGCTTCGCTCATCGCAGCCGGAAGCTTTTGCAACTGCTTGTCATTGTGAAAGTCTTCATGCGGTACGACGACCATCACACGTTCGGGTGACGCCTCGGAGAGCGAGACCGTGACGGCTGTATTGCCACTGGCGGCCGCTTCCAAGGCGTAAAAGAATACGTCGTATTTCGACTCCTTAACACGGCAGCCGTCGCGAGTGCCGCCTTTCAGGCGGAGCTTTTCGTAGCTGTCGGGCAGCTCGAGTTTTCCGGTGTAATAGCAGCGGTAGTCAGCCGCCGTTTTGTCTGAATGTCTGGAGAAGTTCTTGGTTGTTTGGAAGCCAACCGGGTTCTCGAAATCCTTGATCTCGCTGATTAATTCTTGACGCGGATGCGGTGTCCCTTGTGAAACAGCAATCCTGCGTGACTGGCAGCCAAACGCACCGAGCAACAGGCAGGCACCCAGGGAAACGGCACGCTGGGAAACCGCACCCAATGAACCCGCACCTAGGGAAACAACGACCGCTCCAATAGCCGGTATCCGCCGACGGCGGCGATTCGCGTCGTGAGTCCCCCGCGGGGAATACGATCGACAGGGGTTTCCGTCGCCGAGTCATTACCCTCATCCGCTCTCCCGCTTCAACCAGTGCCCGGAGTTTCCGTACCGCCGTCTCGGAACTGGTCAGAACCCGCCGGCCTGCCCGCTCCGGGATTCGCTCCTTCACCGGCGACATCGAATGCTGCGCCAGCAACAAAACGTCACACTCCGGCGAGACCCTCCGCGGCGGCCGCCACCAGCGAGTCATGCCGCTCTCTATCGCCCGACCGCAGGCCATCGAGCGCCCCCTCGACCATCTTGGATTCCACGGTGCAAGCGAACCCGTTCTGGCGGGCATAACGGTCGATGTCAGCCTCTATCATCGTGATCGTGTCGGCATAAGTCGCGATCAGACCGAAGCGTGACCCGGCCGCAAACGCCTCTTCGATCATGGCTTCGTAAGCCGCCAAGGCAGGAATCGAAAGGTCCTTGCGCGCGTCTTCGACCGGCTGCGAAAACAAAGACCCGGTCGACAGCAGTCCTCGCGCTCCGAAGCCGACCGCGTGGTCAATCAGCTCTCCGATTCGCCGCGTAATCTCCGGCGTGACTTCCCCCGGCCGCGTCGTAGTCCAGGTAAAGCGAACCGTCGAGCAGATTCACCGGCTCCGCCTCGGGCCAAAATCGAGAAAATGCGTTCTCGATCGGCGCAATCGAAGCTTGCAGCGCGTGGATCAGGCCTATGCGGACTCGTTGTTTGCTCATTCCTAGGTTCGTACCTCTCGTCCGCGGCAACATAATTAGCCGAGCCGGATTAGCCGAGTCGCATTAGCCGAGTCGGAAGCCCCGCGCGGCCCCGTCATTTGCGTTCTGGGCCCTGAGTTCGAACCCGCCGCATCTCCTCGCGCAGCTTTTCCCAAAGCCCCGTCCAGAGGTCTGCCGCGATTCGAAAAACTCCGCCCACAAGTTTCCGACTTTCTTGAGGCGCGCCGGCATCGTCTTGATCGTAAATCTTTCCGGCGTGAGCCCCTTGCGCAACTCCCGGGCCAAAATCGGCGCCGACACCGTCGCATGCGGAAACGGGCGAACGCTATACACCGACGCCAGGGGCCGCCCCATGGCGTTTTGAGAATAGTCGAGGTAGACCTGCCCGGCGCCGCGCTTGTCGACTTTGCGCTCGAACGTCACGAGTCCCGCGAGCCTTCTCGGCCACGACCCGCGACACGATTTCCGCGAACGCGCGTATGTGCTCGTAAGTATAATTCCGCTGCAGCGGCAAGTAGAGATGAAATCCTGTGGCCCCCGAGGTTTTCAGAAATGCCTTCATCTCAATCCGGTCGAGCATCTGAAGAATCTCTGACGCAACTTCCACAACCGTCTCGAAGCTGGTTCCCTCGACCGGGTCCAGATCAAAGAAAACATAGTCGGGATGTTCCAGATCGTCCGTCCGGCTCCCCCAGGGATGATGCTCGATACAGCCGAGATTCGTCAAAAACAGCAACGCCGCCAAATCGTCGGCGATGTAGTAGTCGATGTCGCGGTGCTCCTCTGACGAGATGGTGACGGTGTTGATCCACTCCGGCTTTTCCGCCGCCGCGTCCTTTTGATAGAACGAATCAGCCTCAATGCCGTTGGGATAGCGGTGCAAGACCAAAGGACGGTCGCGCAGGAAAGGGAGAATGAATTCAGCCGCCTGAAAATAGTAGGCGAGCACCTCCCGCTTGGTGTATTTCGCCTGTGAGAAATAGACTTTATCGAGGTGTGTCAACCGGAAGCGCTTGCCTTCCAGGTCGACCACGGACGGTTTCCAAATGGCCCCGCACCAACTCTTTTTCGAGCTGCGAAAGATCGGTAATCGCCTTGGCTGTCGCCAGCGAAGGACGCACAACAACCAGCGGCTCTGTCTCGCGCTCGAGCTGGCAATCGGCCGGATCCAGATCATCCCGAAGCCCCAGAAAAACCGGCTGCCGTAGTCGCTTTTCGCTCGTCATCTCGTGATATTTCACGCGAGCCACCAGCTTCGGCTCGACCCAAGTCGCCTCTTGCCGGATGTCGGGTTTTTCGGTAAACGGACAGCGGCTGATTCGCAGCGGCTCCAGCCGGGCGAGAATACTCGCTTGCATCGATTCGGTAAAGCCGCTCCCCACTCCGCCGATAAACTTCAAACCCTTCCCGTCATAGAGGCCCAAAACCAGCGCGCCGAAATGCTCGCGGGAACCCCCGGGAACCGTAAATCCTCCGATCACGGCCTCCAGCTCGCGGACAACTTTGACCTTGACCCAGGACGAGCTGCGCCCCGAGGAATAAGCGCTGTGGGCGTGCTTGCCGATAACTCCCTCGGCCCCTTGCTGAGCGGCCAGCTCGAAAAGCTCCCGGCCCTTTTCAGCCACGTGGCCGGAAAAGCGAAACGGCGCTTGCGTGTCGAGAACTTCGCGAAGCAACTGCTTGCGCTCGATCAGCGGCGCTTCGCGCAGGTCCATGCCGTCGCAGTATAGGATGTCGAAGGCGTAGTAGACGACCGGCGTGCTCTCCATCACCGCTTGCGACATGCGGGCGACATTCATTCGCGATTGCAGGCGCTCAAAACTGCTGCGGCCTTTGTCGTCGAGGACGACGATCTCGCCGTCGATCTGTGCTTGTCTCGCCCGCAGCCGCTCGGGCAACACGACCAGCTCGGGGTAGTGCGCTGTGATGTTGCGGCCAGTACGAGAGAAGAGCCGAAACTTGCCGTCTTGCACTTCGGCGAGCGCGCGAATGCCATCCCACTTCACCTCGAAGATCCACTCGGGATCGGAAAAAGGCTGCTCGACCAGCGTCGCGAGCATGGCCCCAGGGCGCTCCGGCATCGGCGCCTCGATAGCCCCTTCGAGCGCGCCCGGCTGCGGCCCTGGTTTCGAGCGAGTCGGCGGCAGCTCGTCACGAATCTCGCTCAACGTGCGGCCCGTCGCGGCGGACTCGCCGTACAATTCGATGTCCCAAGCAGGGTCGACGTGTTCGTCGCGGTGCTTGATCAGCAGCCACTCGGTTTGGGCGGATTTGTCTGAGCCTCCCGATGCGTCAGCTCGTGATTTGGCAGCGCCCGCCGCCTTTCCGGAGCCTGATGTCCGCTTCGTTCTGACCAGGACAAAGCTTCCACGCAGCTTCGTGCCCTTCAATGAAAACTTCAGGTCCCCTTTGGCGAGTTGTTCGTGGATCGGGGCCTCCGGGTGCCATGTCCCCGCGTCCCAAATCATCACCGTCCCCGCTCCGTAGTTGCCCGCGGGAATCACCCCCTCGAACTTGCCGTACTCCAGCGGATGGTCTTCGGTCTGAACAGCAAGGCGCTTATCGTCCGGGTTGAGCGAAGGCCCCTTGGGAACCGCCCACGATTTAAGCACCCCATCGATCTCTAATCGGAAATCGTAGTGCAGCCGCCGCGCCGCATGCTTTTGCACAACAAAAGTCGCACCCGCCCCGTCACCGCCACCCCGACCCGCATCGTCGCCGCTACCCTGACCCGCCCCGTCGCCTCCAGCCTGACCCGCGTCACCCGAGGGCTCAGGCGTCTCGCCAAACTTCCGCTTCTTCTGGTATTTCTCAAGCGCCATTCAAATCCGAACCGCAGCCGAGCCGCCCGACGTGGCGTACGGCTCCAGCCGTGCCGTGGTGGGCCTTCGGGCCCAACATCTCCGCCAACCTCCAGGTTGGCGGAGCCCACTAACGATTCTGTCGACAACGACCCAGAAACCTCAACCCACCTCGAACCCTAAACCCCCAACTCCAACAAATTCAGTCCGCCGCATCCGCTCCCCCTTCGGAATCCTCCGACCGCCTCCTGAAAACAAGTCCGATGATTCTTTCGGCTGTCTTCTCACCAAAGAACCCGTTAAGCAAGGCAATGAAAGTGAACAACAGAACGACAAGCGAGCCGCCGACCGCTAGTACTGTTGCTGCCGAATCCGGCACCAACCAGTAGGCACCGGCTATGAGTGCGACGATGACTACGATAGAAAGCAACAAATATCGGACAACCGTTCTGAACGTCTCCAGATCCAAGCGCGGCCGCTCGGTTGCCTCACTGCGATCGCCGTCGGGCTTTGGTTTCACACGCTGGATTTCTGTGTCGTCCCGGTCGAGGTCCCCGACCTCGCGGCGCTTGACCGCCCGCTCTCGCTTCTCTTCAATCCCATTCAGCAACTCTTGAACCGCATAGGCCGTCTTGGTCCCCTCAGGGACGAAGCTTTCGATCCTTTGCTCTTCGAGCGTCAGCAAGTGCTCGTACCCCACCGCAACCCCAGGCGCATCCGGCAACGGCACCTTTTCTTCCGCCCCAATCTTCGGGATCGTCGCATGGATCTGCCGGAACTGGTCACGGATGACGGCCAAGGCAGCACGGCGCCGTGCTGGCACCGGCCCTTGGATCGAAATGTACACCCTGCCCACTTGCGTGTCACCGCGCACCAGTGCCTTGCAACCATCGATCTCAAGTACGACTCCGCTTTGCCAATAGGTGGGTCTCTTCTTCGTCAGCTTCTCATGCGTCCGAACGATGAAGCGCGGCAAAATCCCGCCCGGCAGCACCGTGTAGTGATACTGAAAATTGAGGGCGTCTCGCTCGTCCCAGTTCAGCTCGGGTTCATTCGGCTGCAGCAGTTCGGGGATCAGAAACCTCTGGCCGTCTGAACCGGGAAACGTGAAGCACAACTCAAACTGCCGCATCATGTCCACGATGAATTGGCGGTGCTGGGGCGGGTACCTTTGAGAATCGTCCAGGATGTCGCCTAGTTCGCCGATGTTGAGGACACCACCCCGCTTCATCAGCTCCACATTGTTCAGGATCTTGTAGACCCCTCCGGTGACCCATTCCGGGTTGAGTACCTTGGTCTGCTCCAACTGGTAGGGGCTGTCGGGGTCGTCGAAGTTGAGGACATTGCCGAGATCGTGCAGGAAGCGGATCAGTCGCCTCTGCTCGTTAGTTTCCTCGACTCCATGCCTGCGGCAAAGCTTGCGATATTCGCCAATTTCGATGAAGTCTTCGTCATCGGCCTTTGTCTCCAACTCCTGCTTGACCGCGAAGTAACTGGCGGGGACTTTATCGTAGACATGCGGCAAGTGCTGGATCTGCTCTTCAATCGCCGCGAGCAAATCTCGAATCCCCGAGCTGTCGCGGCAAGACGTTTTGAAGAACCCCTTTACGTTCGGGCTGTCTTTCGTTAGGCGTGTTTCATTGAGTTCCAGGTGATTGGGCGGTTCGTTCTTGTTGATTACCACCAGCACCGGCGAATCGCCACCATAACTCTGAATGATCCGCAACCAGTAGTGAATGTTGCTTTCGTTCTCTCCCTTGCGGGCGTCGAGGACGAGCAGGTAGAGGCTGCGCTTGGTCAGGAAGAACTGGTGGGTGGCGTGCATGATCTCCTGCCCGCCGAAGTCCCAGATGTTGAGGCGCACGTCGCCCGCGCCCCTCTCGCCCTTTCCCGGGACCTTCCATTGCGTGATGTTGATGCCTTCGGTCTTGCCTTCCGCTGGGTCGAATTCGTCCTCGACCAGGCGCTTCACCAGCGAAGTCTTGCCGACACCTCCTTGGCCGACCAGCAGGATCTTCGCTTCGTTGAGAGGGCGGGTGCTTTCGCGGCGGCTCCGAAAGTAGTAGGCGAGGATGTCCGCGGGTTTGGCGGGGTCGGCACTTCCTCCGTACTCCTTTGTCTCGTGCCACGCCGGCCCCAGGATTTCCGGCGGGATGCCAAGGGCTTCGTTGCCGTGCAGGAAAAGCCTCTTGAGTTGCGTCAGTTGGCCGAACTCGGGCGGCAGGGCGGTCAACTGATTGTTGTGGAGGTCGAGTGTCCGCAGCTGGGTGAGTTGGCCGATCTCGGGGGGCAGGGCGGTCAACTGGTTGCCCTGGAGGTTGAGCTCCTGCAACTGGTAGAGTTGGCCGATCTCGGGGGGCAGGACGGTCAGACCCTTACCGCCGAGCTTGAGCTCGGTCGCTCCCTCGCGCGCCGCTTCCTCAATTCGTTGCAGAACTTCCTTTTCAGTCATAACTCGGGCCTAACCACCCCTGAACATCCTAGCGCGAAAAAACGTCCCCCCGGGCCGTCTCCATGCCCACACAAGGCCAAAGCGCCAAGACAACCAAGCCCCGCGCTTCTAGATCGCAATAAACTGGCGCTCCTTACCGCACGGTATACTCCGTGAAGAAGCAGTCCCGTTGACCAAGAGTTCGACGGCGGCTCCGTTTCAGTCAGGTGACGCTTCAGGCGATTCGCAAGGCACACCAGGACCCTCCACTGTCCTAGTCCGCATCAAGCCGCTAACAGGCAGGGCAGGGACTTGCTCGGACACTCCTACAAACCCAGCCGGTCCCAGTTGAACGCCGGGCCGAGGTCCCACTTGTCGGTGCGGAAGTTTTGATGCGAGACGACTCCCTGGAAGCTGCTGAAGAACGAAACGTCCCGCTCCATCAACCGGCTGGCGGACGGTATCTCCCTGGGTATTTCGAAGCGCTCGCATAGGTGGCGTACGAGCACGCCCGTAGCATCCTGCTGAACGTCGGGGATGGCCGCGAAGAAATCGATGCCGCGGTAGGTAGACCCACGTATTTGTCCTGCTCGCCGCGCATGCACCAGCGCGTGCCCCAATCGCTCGGCCACCAGTTCAGCCGCTCCGGGTTGTTGGCGTCCACCTTGAGCGGACCCACGTTGGCTAGTTCGATAGCGATCGAACGACTGTTTTGCTTCCTTCCGCCGGCGCCAAGGTGCCAAGCCCAATGCGCGGGATCGAACAACTCATAGATCGTTCCGTCCGGGTCGATGACGTAGGCCGTCGCTACCTGGACGGGGTTCTTCACCCAGGTGTCGTAGGCGCTCTTGGCCGAGCGGCCGGCCGTGTAGTGCAGGACGATCAGGTCCTTGGGGATCACCTCGGGAAAGTATTCCTTCGCCGGCAGCACGAAACGTTTGCGGTTGATCGCAGGGGTGTCGAGATCGACGGGAGCCGAGGGCGGCGGGGCGATGATGGGCTCGATGGCGTCCATCGCATCCGATGACGTCTCGGGGATCGTGAGGACGGCCCCGACCGAGATGCGATTCGGATTCTTGATGGAGTTAACTTGCGTGAGAGCTTCGATGGAAACACCAAAGCGTTTCGCGATTTTCGAGAGGGAGTCGCCGGATTTTATGGTGTAGTTTTTCATTTTGAAGTGACCAGCAATAGTTTAGCGAGCCCCGCTGGAGCCCCGCTGCGCTTCAGGGGGTATGACCTGCCTCGGGGTTCGGCTTCGCTCGACCCGTGCGCTTCGATCCTGCGCTGCTTTGCGGCTGCGCTATGAATTAGAGTGCGGCTGAACGGCCCTTGTTTAAACAACCGCCCGTTAGGCTGATCACAAACTACTGCAAAGTGTGGTGTTTTCGCGGACTTCCTTGGACTTTCGATGTACTTTTGCGATAATTTTGGGCTTCCCGGGCTAGATCGGGGGGTTGGGGATTCGGATAAGCTGCTTTGTTTCAGTGGCATAGGAAATTCGATTGCAGGATTTGGCAGGTTCTGTCAGGTTTTTGGGATTTTGGGGTCCTCGCGAGGCCCGGCTTACCCTTGCATTCGTTTGAGCATAGGCTTGTGCACGGCCGCTTGTGATTCGATCGATTCACCGCTCTTAGAATAGCGGCACTATTGCGGATGTCAAGCCTCGGGCGGGAACATTTATTGAAAACAAAGGAGATATTTCTTTTGAGTTCCGTGATTGGTCTGTGGTCTTTGGCGGTATCGGAGTGTTGGGTGCTTGGAAATTGACCTGCAGGTCGACGGAACTGCTTCCTCCCAGGAACACAGCGCGGTAAGAAATCAGGGCACTTAGGCCCTCGTCATGGCCAAGGAGGAAGTTCGGCCACTAACGGAGGAGGCGGTGCGCGAGCGAGCTGTCGAGCTTGGGCTTGCCGGTAAGGGCCTGACCGGCCCGCCGCTCCAGATCGGCCAACTCTCCCAGTTGCAGATTCTCCCCATGTACAACATCCAGTTGACCGTGCTGCCGCCGCACACGGCGGGTGAACGCGAGGGGCCGCAGGTCACTTCGAGCCCTGCGCTAGCGTCGGCCTCCGGGCCGACGTAACTGCGGACTTCCGTCTGCGGCGAGCGTGGACTTCCGTCCACGCCTCTGTCCGGACGTCTGCTACCTCAGCGCTCCGGGCCGACGTAGCACGCTGAGAGATTGCTCCACGTCAAGAAAGGCCCAACTCAAGGCGTCGGCCTCCGGGCCGACGTCAATACTGTTCACTGAGAGCTTTCGAGCCCAGAGCCTTTGAGCCGCGAAGCACATTTGCGGTCAGGCCAGGGTGCAGGCACTTGATTCGCTTTCCGCCTGGGTTTGATAATGTGGTTGCTTACTTGCATTCCGTTCCAATCCCGGGACTCAAGCCACGAGAAGCCCACCGAACGGCTAACAGCCTCCAAAAGAGTCGAAATAGAGAACTCCCATGCTCAAACACCAACTCATCCACCCAAAAATCAACGAAGCGCTTGCGCGCGCGGGACACTATTCCAGAGTCTTGATCGCCGACGGCAACTACCCGGTGTCCAACACGCTGGGCCCCAACGCCGAACTCGTGAGCTTGAACCTTGCGCCAGGAGTCATGACCTGCTCTCAAGTACTGCAAGCCCTGGTAACCGCGATCCCCATCCAGAAGGCGATCACGATGCAATACCAGACCTCGGGTCCGTTCGCGCTCAGCGCCGACCCGCCGGTTTGGAATCAGTATCGCGCGATCTTCAAGAACGCCGCCCTCGAGCTGGAACTCGAACCGATGGACCAATTCGAGTTCTACAAATACGCCGGGGCGCCTGAGCACGTCCTCACGATCCAGACCGCCGATCAGGCCTTATACGCCAACCTGTTGCTGTCGATCGGCGTTCGCGTGGACTAGCCACCGTTGCTCCAGCGCGACATCGCGCGCGAATTCGTGTGCCGCATCGCCATTGGAGGCGCGAATTCCGTCCACGGCTTCCTTGAGAAGGCTCGTCACCGTCAAGCGAGGTGTGGAATCGCTTGGGCTGATCCGACATCTGACCCGGCTCTCCGCGAGTTCGTCAGGTCGACCGAAGACGCAACCTTCGGTCGCCATCGTCTTGGGCACAAGTGATCGAAGAATCACACGCCAAATAGAAGCCGCATAGAAAAGGACCGTCCCTTGGCTACACTAGGGAAATCCGCGAATGAACCCCGCACGAATCGGCATCGTTGCTTTGCTGGCGGTTGGAGCCTTCCTGTTGTTCTTCCAGGGAATGGCCGGCCGCGGTCTCGTCGGGCCCGATGAACCTCGCTATGCGGCCATCGCGCGGGAGATGCAGGAATCGGGGGATTGGGTCACTCCCAGACTGAACGGGGAGCCCTGGTTCGAAAAACCGGCGCTGCTCTACTGGCTCGGAGCGGCATCCGGTGCATTGGGCTTGAGCGATGATCGGGCGACGCGCTTGCCGGTTGCCCTCATCAGCATCTTATTTCTGGCGTTCTTCTACCGCCTGGTGAGCCGAGAGTTTGGGCCCCCGGTAGGCGGGTGCGCTACGCTGATTCTCGCCTCGTCGGCGGGTTGGGCCGCCTACAGCCAGATCGGCATCTTCGATCTGCCACTCGCCGCCTCGGTCGGCGCTGCACTGCTCGTGCTGTTGCCATGGGTCGAGCGCTCCGACGAGCAGACTCGCAAAGTGCTGCCCTGGTTCGGCCTGCTGCTGGGGATTTCGGTCTTAGCGAAAGGGCTGGTGGGACCGGCGATCGCCGGCTTGGCGCTGCTGTCGGTATGGGTCCAGCGCGGCTTGCGCCCAGTGTTGAGAGACCTATTTCATCCGCGAGTTCTGCTTCCTTTCGTCGTGGTTGTTTTGCCCTGGTACGCCTGGTGTTATGCCGCCAATGGCAGCGTGTTTGTCGATGACTTTTTCTGGCGGCACCACGTCGAACGCTTCACGAGCGATTCGATCGAGCATGTCGAGCCGTTTTGGTATTTCTTGGCGGTGCTCCCAGCCGGGCTGTTGCCGTGGACTCCGCTGCTCGCTCTCACCCCGGATGCCGGGGAGCGGCGCGACCCGCGCATACAGTTCTTGCTGAATTGGATGGTGACTTCCCTATTGCTTTTTTCCGCTTCTCGAAACAAGCTGCCCGGTTACGTGCTGCCGCTGTTTCCAGCCATGGCCATCTGGATGAGCGTGAGTCTCTTGAAGGTGCGTTCTCCGCGATATGTGCTTGTCGCCGCGGCCGCCTTGCTCACGCTAGTCCCGATCGCTGAGGCGATCTTGCCTATGGCAATCTCGCGCGGCCTCTCAAGGGCATGGCCACCGGAGGACGTTTCGTGGCTCGGCGTCGGCGCCGTGCTAGCGGTTGCCGCCGCAGTGTGGTGGGCGGCATCCCGCAGCCGAACCTTGCTCGCCGTCGGCCTTCTTGCGGCGGGAACTGTCGTCGGCATGGGCTTTCTCAAGCTGAATACGTTTCCCGCGCTCGACCGCGAGGCCGGGACCCGGGCGCTTTGGCGGCAAGTCGAGTCCCACCTCGGCGAGACGTGTATTGGCCAAGTGCGCCGACACGTCGCCTACGGGCTGGCTTACTACAGCCACGATCGCCTGCCTTTGTGCGAGTCAACGCCTAAGCCTTTTCGGGTTGATTCCGACCCAGCGGTATTCTCCGGTCCCTGAATCGGCACTGGCTCAGATTCGCCCGTAACTAGAAATTCCGCTGACGCGAAAGAGTGAATAGAGAGAGAAATATCTCTCGGGGGGACAACAGTCATGGCAACAAGACGGAGAAAGACGGCTCAAGAAATGCCAAGGCTCACCTTGAAAGAGAGTGAGCTGTTGAAACTGCTGGAGAACAACCCGGGGCGGTGCTTTTCGAGGTCCTACCTCTTGAAGACGATCTGGGGCTACAGCGACAACGCTCGCACGCGAACTGTCGATGTACATGTCAGCCGGCTGCGCAAGAAGCTCGAGCATCGGCCCGAAATTCTGATTCACACTGTCGTGCGGCAGGGGTACGTCCTGCAGTTGAATATTTCAGGTTCACGAACACAGCTTGAAGCCTCCGTTGTTCCGAACCGGGAGCCGAGGCGTTCAGGACAGGCCTACATCGCGACGGTTTGACGACCTCGGCCTTGTGTCGAATCGATGAGCCGGGGGCCGTGAGCAGCTGTTGTCGAAGGAGCGCGCGACAGACTCGTGCAAGTTAGAGAGATCGAGCGCGGTTTGCGGCGGCGGGGCCGGGTGTGGAAACAGGCTCAATCCATTTCCCGGCCGCGGAATTTTTCGCACCGGTCTTGGATACGAAACGTGTGTCCGAAGCGCGCGTATCGACAATTGAACGTGCGTCTACTGGCCGCTTTTCGCCTCGGGGATCTTGACCATGATGTGCGCGTAGGGCGTGTCCTTCCACATCACATAAACCGGATCGGTGGGGTCGGTGGAAAGACCCTCAAGCGTCGCCGGGTCCGGCACGAGGATCATCAGATGCGGACCTTCTCTAACCCACTGATTGTCGTCGGTGGGCTCGGTAGCGAAAGGATCGGTGTTGCTGGCGCCGAGGGCCTGCCCCTCGCCGGCGAGCATGTAGGAGACGCTGAACTTGTTAACTTCGGGAGTCTCTTTGCTCATCAGCGCCGCGAGCGCGGCATCCCATTGGGGCTCGTTACACATCGGACCGATCATTTCCGTTCCGGGGTAGCAGGTCCATCCGTTCGACCCCTCCCGCAGCACTCTTCCATCCATGGTTTTAATCGCCGCGTCCCGTGTGATCAGTGCCGGCGCGGCGCTTTCCGCCTCCGTAATCAGTTCTTCATCACTCCTCTCCGCCTGCGCCTCACAGTAGACGAGCAGGCCCAAACAAAGGATGACGACAAAAGAAATCGAACGTTTCATCTTAACCTCCGTAAAGTAAGTACTACGTAAGGAGAGTCTACGATACTCCAAGTGGGTTTTCAAGAGGTGTCGAAGGGGCTGTCGAAGGGGCAGGTTGTCGCTTGCGGCCGAATCACTCACACTGAAGAGTCTAGGGCTCGTCAACGCTTGGGGTGCTCCAGTACTGACACAACGGGCTGAGTTCTGATTGGCTTGATCTGGCTCGCCCCCGGTAGCCTCCGAGCATAAAAGTGAAGTTCCTGAAATACATCGGTTTCCTCGTGCTGGCGCTGGCCATCGCCGGCGCCAAGCCCAGTCTCACGCAACCAGACCATGCAGCCTGGGACTCGCTCCTCAAAGAATTTGTCAACGGGGAATCCCGGGTCGACTACGCCCGGCTGAAGAGTGAGGCGGCCGGCCAGCTCACGCGCTACACCGATCAACTTGCCTCCGCCGAGAGCCTGGATTGGAAATCCCCCGAAGGCAAGGCTTTTCTCATTAACGCCTACAACGCGTTGACAATCCGCTGGATTGTCGACAACTACCCGACCACCAGCATCATGGCAACGAGCAATCCGTTTCGCGCAAGGCGGCACCTCCTCGCGGGCGAGAAGCTTTCGCTCGACGAAATCGAGACACGGCTGAGAAAAAGTGGAGATGCCAGGATCCACTCGGCCCTTGTCTGTGCCGCACTCAGTTGTCCTCCACTGCGGCGCGAAGCCTATGTAGCCGCTCACCTGGATGAACAGCTCGACAGCAACACGCGCCAGTGGCTGGCCAACTCTGAACTCAATGAATTCGATCCCCAGGGCGGCACGGCGTCCCTGAGCCCTCTGTTCGACTGGTACGAGGAGGATTACTCGTCCTTCGAAGGCGGAGTGGACGGGTTCGTCCGCCAATACGCTCCTCCAGAAACGATCGAGCTGCTCGGCAAGGGCCGACTTTCGGTCAGCTTCAAGAAATACCGCTGGGGACTGAACGACCAATCCTCGATCGGGGAGGAATACTCGGGGTTCCGGCTGGCTATTGATTGGGTAAAGAACTGGTTCCGCTAGTTACCTCGCTTAGTTACCTCGCCTAGTTACCTCTTGCTTATACGGTGGTTTCAGCAAGCCCCAAGATGTAGGGTAGGGCGTGGCCCGGCCGCCGTTTCCGAAGAGTCTGCGTCAGTTTCAGGTGGAGTTCGCGACCGAGGAGGCTTGCCAGAAGTACCTGGCTGCTTGTCGTTGGCCCGACGGGTTCCTTTGTCCTCAGTGTGGGCATCGGCAGGCCTACATTCTCGAGCAGAAACTACGGTGGCAGTGCGCGGCGTGTCGACACCAGGTCTCGTTGACGTCGGGAACGGTGCTCCACAATACGAAGACCCCGCTGACGGTTTGGTTTTGGGCTGCGTACCTGATGACAACTGATAAACGAGGTGTGTCGGCGCTGCTACTGCAGCGTCAGCTCGGCCTGTCGCGCTACGAAACCGCCTGGATGATGTTGCACAAACTGCGACGGGCCATGGTGAACGCAGCTCGCGAGCCCTTGCACGGAGAAGTAGAGGTCGATGACACCTGGATTGGCGGCCCGCAAGCAGGTTTGCGAGGCAGCCGGTCACTGAAGGGGCGCCGTGCGGCCCTTGTGATGGTCGCTGTTGAGAAACGCGGGAAGTGCTCCGGGCGCGTTCGCATGTCCGTTATTCCAGACTTCAAGAAGGTGACGATCGACAGGTTTCTTGCCCAGAACGTTGTTCCCGGCTCGACCATCTACACAGACGGTCTGAAGACCTTTACCGCCCTCGAAGAGGCCGGCTACAAACACGTCTCTCGTCCGCAACCTCACCGGACTGACTTGCGGAAAGGCGCCAAGTCGGTGGTGCCGCTGGCGGATCGTGCCATTGGCAACCTGCAGCAATGGCTGACCGGAACGTACCACGGCGTGAGCCGCGCTCAGCTTCAGGTTTACCTCGATGAGTTCGTGTTTCGACACAACCGCCGCAAGACCCCAATGGCAGCCTTCCAAACCCTCCTCGGTCTCGGAACTCAACACGCTCCTACGCCTTACGCCCACATCCGCCGCGCGCGTGACCTGGACAAGACGCGATGACCTCCACCCCAACATCTTGGGGCTTGCTGAAACAACCGTATAAGCAGGAGTTACCTAGCTTCGTTACCGCGCTCCGTTTCAGAGCCCTCCTTCAAAGCCCCGAGGAAGTTTCCGAGCCCCGGCCGCAAGGGACTGGGTCCAAGAGAGACCAGCGCTCGCTACGTGGCTGATCGCTCCGCGCGGACCCACTCCCTTGTGGACCCACCCTCTCGGCCGGGGCTCGGAAACTTCGTTTACAATAGGCGGTTACCGCAACGGGGCCGTAGCGGCCGGGCTTTCTTCAGGCAGTTATTCCTCAGGCTATATCGGAGGCAATATGAAACTCACAGACCAGGTCGCAATCGTCACCGGGGGCGGCACGGGCATGGGCCGCGCTATTGCTGAAAGATTTGCCGCCGAGGGAGCCAAGGTGCTGGTGAACTACCGGGCTTCGAAAGAAGCCGCCGAGGAAGTCGTCGCCGGGATCAGGGAAAAGGGCGGTGAAGCCGAAGCCTATCAGGCAAGCGTCGCGGTTGATGCCGAAGCCCGCAAGATGGTCGCCGATATCGAGCAGCGCTGGGGACGGCTCGACGTCCTGGTCAACAACGCCGGCTGGAGCAAGGTTACACCCCACCACCAACTCGAAGACTTGACGGACGAGATATGGGATCGCACGCTGAACACCAACCTGCGTGGCGCCTTCTATGCCACTCGGGCAGCCGTTCCGCTGATGCGCAAATCCGGAGGTGGCTCGATCATCAACAATACGTCAGCGTCGGCTTGGAGCGCTGCCGGGAGTTCCATCGTCTACTCGGCATCGAAAGCCGCCATGGTCAACATGACTAAATCATTGGCTCGCGTGTTAGCCCCTGAGATTCGGGTGAACGCGATCGCTCCGGGGCTGGTCCATACACGTTTCGCCGGCTGGCCGCAGTCGGCCTTCGACGACGCTCCCAAGCGCAGTCCGCTGAAAAAAATAGTGACCGCCGAAGAAGTGGCTGCGGTGGTACTGTTCTTGGCGGCCGACGCCACTGCCATCACGGCCGAGACCATTCTGATCGACGGCGGCGAGACACAATTGGCCCACTAATGAGCCTAGAAGGCCAGTGCGGTGTCAGAGGCCGGAACGCGAGTGGCGGGTCAGCGAGCCGATTCGAACATCTCCGAAAAAAAACAGCCTAGCGGCTGACCGCCTTGGGTTGCGGTTCTTCAACAGCCGCCTCCTGCCCAGCTTCGGCCTCCCCGCGCTCTTTCAACAGGTCGAGCGCCACGTCGACGATCATGTCTTCTTGTCCCCCAACCATCTTTCGCTTGCCCAACTCGACCAGTATTTCGCAGGTATCGATCCCGTAGCGCTTCGATGCTGTTTCTGCATGCCGCAGGAAGCTCGAGTAAACCCCGGCATAGCCGAGTGAGAGCGTTTCGCGGTCCACGCGAACGGGGCGGTCTTGGAGCGGGCGAATCAGGTCTTCGGCGGCATCCATGAGCGCGAACAAGTCGCAACCGTGCTTGAGTCCCATGCGGTTTGCCACCGCGATGAACACTTCGATCGGCGCGTTGCCGGCACCCGCACCCATGCCGGCGAGAGAGCCGTCGACCCGGGTTGCTCCGTGCTCAATCGCAACCAGGGCGTTGGCCACACCAAGGGAGAGATTGTGATGCGCGTGCATGCCGCGTTGAGTTCCGGGATCGAGGACTTCGTTGAATGCCTGGAAGCGGTCGGCGACATCGTGCATCAAAAGCGCTCCAGCGGAGTCGACGACGTAGACGCAGTGCGCTCCGTAGGACTCCATCAGCTTTGCCTGCCGCGCCAGCTCTTGAGGCGGCGTCATATGCGCCATCATCAGGAATCCGGCAACGTCCATTCCGAGGCTGCGGGCGTACTCCATGTGTTGCTTCGAGACATCGGCCTCGGTCGAGTGGGTGGCGATGCGAATCGAGCGGGCGCCCGCCTGGTAGGCGTCTTTAACCTCGCCGGCCGTGCCGATCCCAGGCAGCAGCAGTGCGGTGACAATGGAGTTTTGAACGCAGTCGGCAACGGCTTCAATCCACTCCAGGTCCGAGTGGGCGCCGAAGCCGTAGTTGAAGCTCGAGCCGGAGAGGCCGTCGCCGTGCGAGATCTCGATGGCGTCGACCCCGGCCGAATCCAGCGCTTTCGAGATCGCTACCACCTGCTCGACGCTGTATTGGTGACGGATGGCGTGCATGCCGTCCCGCAAGGTGACGTCTTGGATATAGAGTTTCGCGTTGGTCATCTCGTTTGCCCCCTTTCGGTCAGGCCGCTTTTCTCTCAGCTAGCCGCTCGGCGGTTTTCAACGCCGCCGAGGTCATGATGTCCAGATTCCCGGCGTAGGCCGGAAGATAGTGCGCTGACCCTTCGATCTCCAGATAGATCGATGACCGAATGCCGTTGAAGCCGCTCATGCCCTCTATTGCCAGAGGATTCTCGGGGCCAAAGCGCTCGAACTGCACCTCCTGCTTGAGGCGGTACCCGGACACGTAGCGCTGAACTTGATCCACCATTTGATCGACCGAGGCGGAGATGGCCGCCGTGTCCGCATCATCGCTGAGGCAGAAAATCGTGTTGCGCATCATCACGGGAGGATCGGCCGGGTTGAGCACAATGATTGCCTTTCCGCGTGCCGCACCGCCCACGGTTTCGATCGCGCGGGCGGTCGTTTGAGTGAACTCGTCGATGTTGGCGCGGGTGTCGGGCCCAGCGGACTTGCTGGCTATCGACGCAACGATCTCGGCGTAGTGAACTCTCGCAACCCGGTTCACCGCCGCCACCATCGGGATGGTCGCCTGCCCTCCGCAACTGACCATGCTGAGATTCGGGGCGCCGAAGTGCTCTCCCATGTTGACGACCGGCACGACGGAGGGACCCGCTGCCGCCGGCGTCAGGTCAACGATCTGCTTGCCGTGCCCCCGCAGGACTTCGTCATGGCGCGCATGCGCTTTCGCCGATGTGGCATCGAAGACGATCTCGGTCTCATCGAAATTCGGCATGCTGAGGAGGCCGTCGAGACCTTCGTCGGTTGCCGGGACTCCGAGACTTGCGGCGCGTGCCAGTCCGTCGGAGTCGGCATCGATACCGACGAGAGCGGCCATCTCGAGAACTTCAGAAGTTCGCAGGACCTTGATCATGAGGTCCGTCCCGATATTGCCGGAGCCGATAATTGCAACCTTGGTTAGCATGATTGTCTAGTTTACTCCTTTGAGGGGCGGGTCAACAGGGCTGTTGGCCGCGCGCCCAGCGGCTGAGAACTTATCCAGGTTCCAAGCGGGCCGGCCCCTGCCCAGCAACAGCGGGTTTGCATGGCCATCTAGGGCTCGGAACCGAGGAATCCGCCGCGGTCATCTGGGCCATCGGTAACATTCGCAACAGAGGCTATTTATGGCCCACCGAAGCCCCCCATGTTATACTTGGTGGGTAAACTAAATGAGATAGAAGCGAAGAAAAGGAGTTCGACGAGTCGAATGCCACTGGCAAAAGAGGCCAAACAAACCATCATCAATGAGTACCGAACCCACGATCGTGATGTGGGGTCCTCAGAGGTTCAGGTAGCGATTCTTTCGAAGAGAATTGCGGAGTTGACCGGACATCTGAAAGAGCACAAGAAGGATTTCTCCACCCGCCGCGGACTATTGAACATGGTCAGCCGTAGGAAGCGGTTGCTTATCTATTTGAAGCGGGGAAATCCACAGGGATACAGAACCTTGATTCAAAGTCTCGGCCTGCGCGGATAGCATTCACCCGTTTTAGGGGATGCGCGGCTAGAGACAGGTTTCGAGTTCGTGAAGATGGCGTTACATCACACAAAGCTTGCTTGTTCCGAAAAACGTTTTCGAATCTCGTAGGCGTTGCTGTGTGCTGAAGCCGTCCCCATCTCTCCTCCCCACGCCCTCATCGCGCGTCCGCTGAGCATTGTAGTTCCGCTTCCATCGCTCGTTGGAAACCATATCTGGAGGCGTCTGCCCTCCGGCGGGGGCACTCTTGCAACCGCCCGGCGTCAGGCGCGAAATATCAAAAATTCGAAACAAGGAAAAAATAGATGAAAGAAACAGTTGAGATACAGCTTGGTGAGCACACCATAGAGCTAGAAACAGGACGCCTGGCAAAACAGGCAGGCGGCGCGGTAGTCGTGAGCGCCGGAGATACAAAGGTGCTGGTCACGGCCACCTGCTCGGACCATCCGCGGGAGAACATTAGCTTCTTCCCGCTCACAGTCGACTATCGCGAATACACCTACGCGGCCGGGCGATTTCCAGGCGGCTACATCAAGCGCGAGGGTCGTCCCACGGAAAAAGAAGTTTTGACGAGCCGTTTGATTGATCGGCCCATCCGGCCCTTGTTTCCCGCCGGATTCAAGAATGAGACACAGGTCATCGCGATGGTCATTTCCGCGGACCCGGATTTCGATCCAGCGCCCTTAGCTCTGGTGGGAGCTTCCGCGGCATTGGCGATTTCCAATGTACCCTTCATGAACACGATTGCGGGCGTACAGGTCGCGCAAGTGGACGGTGAGTGGGTCCTGAATCCCTCCTATGACGATCGCGAAGAAGCGGCGATCAACATCACCGTCGCGGCCGCCAAAGAAGGCATCGTGATGGTGGAAGCGAACGGCTCTGAAGTCGAAGAGTCGCTGGTGCTGGAAGCGATTCGCAGAGGCCACGAAGCTTGCTGCACGATCATCGAAGGCATTGGCCGGCTTGTCGAGAAATCCAGCAAGGAGAAAGTGGAGTTCGAGACGCCGGAAATCGATCAAGCGCTCTACGAGGAGCTCGACGCCAAATGGGGTGAAAAGCTCGCCGACGCCCTCAATACCAAGACACATCCGAAAGCCGAGAGCTACTCGATGGTCAGCGACCTCAAAAAGCAGGTCGTTGCCAGCTATGAGGACGACGAAGAAAAGGCCCAAGCCGCCGGTTCTTTGTTCGGGCAACTCAAAGAGGATATCTTTCGGCGGGCGATTCTCAAGGACAAGCGGCGTCCCGATGAGCGGGCGTTCGACGAGATTCGCCATATCGAATGCGAAGTGGGCGTGCTGCCCCGGGCGCACGGATCCGCCGTCTTTACGCGCGGCGAGACGCAGGCTCTGGCGACCGCTACCCTCGGCACGAAGGTTGACGGCCAGAGGCAGGAACGCCTGGAAGATCCCGACTACGAGAAGCGCTTCATGGTTCATTACAACTTCCCACCCTTCAGCGTCGGGGAAGTAGCTTTTCTGCGTGGCGCGGGTCGCCGCGAAATCGGACACGGCATGCTTGCCGAGCGCGCGCTAGCTCAGGTTGTCCCCAGCTATACCGACTTCCCCTACACGGTTCGCGTCGTGAGCGACATTCTCGAATCGAACGGGTCCAGCTCGATGGCGACCGTCTGTGGCGGCACGCTGGCATTGCTCGACGCGGGAATTCCAATGTCAGCGCCGGTCGCGGGCATTGCAATGGGGCTCGTGACGGACGGAGAAGAGTTTGCCGTGCTGACCGACATCGCAGGCGCCGAGGACCACTACGGCGATATGGACTTCAAAGTAGCTGGTACGGGCACAGGGATCACCGGGCTGCAAATGGATATCAAGAAGCCCAACGTTAGCTTCGAGGTACTGGAGCAGGCCTTGGATCAGGCCAAGCGGGCGCGGCTACAGGTTCTCGAGACGATGAACGCGGTTATTTCCACACCGCGCGCTGACATGTCGGAATTCGCGCCGCGTATCCACACCCTGAAGATTCCGGTAGGGAAAATCCGGGATGTGATCGGACCGGGGGGCAAGGTCATCAAAGGCATCGTCGAAGAGACCGGCGCGAAGGTCGACGTCAGCGACGACGGCACGATCCAGATCGCAACTTCGGACGGAGAGGCCGCCAAGAAGGCGATTCAGATGATCGAGAATCTGACCGCATCTCCGGAAGCCGGAAAGACCTATCTGGGTAAGGTCACACGTGTCGTTGATTTCGGCGCATTTGTCGAGATCTTCCCGGGCACCGAAGGCTTACTGCACATTAGCGAGATTGCCGAGCGCCGTATTCGTCAGGTGAGCGACGAACTCAAACTCGGCGATCAGATTCTCGTCAAGTGTCTGGCGCTGGAAGGCAACAAAATCCGCCTCAGCCGCCGCGCGGTTCTGGTCGATCAGCGCGGCAAGGCCAAGGCGAACGAAGCCGAAGCCGACAAAGCTGAAGAAGCCAAAGTAGAAGGATAGTCAGCTTTCTCGCCCCAGCGGCGAAGCACGACTTCGCGCGAAACGCGCAGGCTTGCAGCGTCGGCTCGAATGCCGGCGCTGCGGCCAACCCAGCACCCGATCTTCACGGCACCCAATGTCCACGGCTCCCAATGTTCACGGGACAGCCGCCCGCCTCGAACCACGCTCCTGACTCTCGTAACCACATCGTGAACCGTGCCGCCAAGAACGGGTCAACCGATGCTAACCCGCGTTTTTAACGCTGACGGCCGAAGAACGCGAAAGGCCGCCATTGCTTCGTTGCACTTGCTCGCTTTGCTCGACGTACTGTCAAGTATGTGTCTTTGATTGAGCGGGGGCGTCAAGGCGTGCCTCTGGTACTGACGCGGCAGTCACTCACTCCGCCTCGCCACGCGATGAGAAAAGCGGGCTAGAATGAATTGGAGAAAGCATCCATAAAGAAAGGATCATGCCAGTTCACAAAGATGAGCTAGAGACGGGTGCCCTTCAGTTACCCCGCAACGATCGAGCGCGGCTGGCGCATCGGCTAATCGAGAGTTTGGAAGGTGCTGAGGAGGGTGACTTCGAAGCGGCGTGGGTTGAGGAAGCCGAGCAGCGCCATGCAGAATATCGGAGGGGCCTTGTCACGGCTCGCGACGCTAGCCAGGTATTTCGGGACGCCAGAATCCGTCTCGAATGAGCGCCAGCGAATTCCTTCCCGCAGCCGAGGCTGAGCTGCGCGAGGCGGCCCAGTTTTATGAGCGCCGTTGCCCCAGACTGGGGCACGATTTTTTCGATGAGGTCGAGCGTGTCGTCGCTTCTATTGTGGAGCAACCCTATTCGGGTGTAAGGATCTCACGGAATATCCGAAGACGTATTCTCCGGCGGTTTCCGTTCGGCGTTCTGTACTCGGTAGAACAAGACGGAATTCTCGTTGTCGCCGTGATGCATCTCCGGCGACGTCCCGGATATTGGAAGGTCCGGACTAGGGTCTAGCGGAACTTTCTTGACCGCACGTGATCCAGCGCCGTCTCGGCAGTCTCGGGATCGACCTTGCCGGTCGCGGCGTAGTAGTGGATCACCTGGGAGATCGTGTAGAGCGAGTGCAGCGGATAGGCCCGTCCGTTGACGGCGATTTCGCCGCCCTGCTCTCGGTCCACGACCACGAGAACGCGGGCTACTTCCAGCCCTTCCTTGTTGAGTTCCCCGATGGCCCAGAGCTTGGTTCGTCCCGAGGCCATCACGTCGTCGATCAGGGTAATCACCCTGGAGTCGTCTTTGGTTCCCATATAGGAGCTGACCCCGGAGCGCCCGCCCGGATAGGCCGCCGGCTTCTTGCGCATCTGCCCGTAGGAGACCGGGTGTGTCGTCATGCGGGAGGCGATCGCCGTCGAGAGTGCCAATGGCGTCGCGGTGTCGGGGATGCCAATCACCTGCTGAGAAAGGGTCGATGTATCCGCGTCGGCCTCGATAATCGAGACTAGTTTGTGGTGAAGGGCCTGTCCCAGCGACGAGAGCACGTCCAAGTCGTCGTATAGCTTGTGGCGCAGGTCGATGAAGATTGGAGTATGGAGAGCGTACTCCTCGCGCACTCTGTCACCAAGCAGAACCAGCCCTTTGTCCCAAAAACGTTCGAGAAGGGGGTCGGTTTCAAGTCCCGCGCTGCTCGTTAGTCTGGCTTCAGTCCCCATGAATGCTGGACGGGACCACGTCAGACTACTCCGCGAAAACAGCGGGTCGGCAAACGTTGGATGTATCCGGCGGTCAATGTCCTACAGAAAGGGTATCACCGGAGGCGCGTCGGCGTCGGGTGTTCACTACGCAGCTGACTGCGCACAGGGTAGCGGGGAAACTGCCAAGAAGCGGGAGAGTGCGAAGCTCGCGGCGTGACTTGGAGCGTCCCAAATCCACCGATCGCCTGGCCAACGCGCGCGGCCAGAGCCAGAGTCTGTTTTTCACAATCGGCGATCCGCGAGACTCACGGGGACAAGGCCGAATCAAGCGAGACCCTCGTCTTCCTTGTTAGGGTCAAACCCGTTAAAGTCTAACGAGACAAAGTCCAACGAGACAAAGTCTAACAATATGCAGCTTCCCTATCGGCTTCGGTACACCTTAACACCTGAATTATGCACTGCCGGTGCACCTGGTGAGGGCTGAGCCGCCAGGAACCATTTGGGGACCCCCGAAAACATGGGGTAAAAAGGTAGGCTGGCAAAGATTTCAGCTTCGCCAGTCAACCCCAAGGAGGTCACCCAAATGGTTACCAAACGAAAACAGCATAGCTCCCGAAGGCCCGTCAAACAAGGCCCTGGCGCGAGGGCCCCGCGGCCCAATAAAATCGGGGCTGCCACGCCCTATCACTTCCGTGGCAAGAATCTGACTCCCTACGGCGGCTTGCTGCCCGTCGCCACCCTGCTCGAAAAACTCGGCTTCCAAGCGCTGCTGGAAGAAACCCTCACGACCAAACGGATCACCCGAGCCATGAGCCCCTACCAGTTCGTGCTGGCCCTCGTGCTCGGCCTCTATGTCGGCTTTGCGCGGCTCAACCAACTCCGCTTCATCGCTCGCGACCCCATCCTGACCGGCATCTTGCAAGTGACGCGTCTGCCGCCGCAGTCCACGCTGTGGCGCTTTCTGGCCTCGCTGCACCTCAACGTGGCGAAGCAGATCCTTTCCATTCAGCGCCAGCTGCGGGAACGAGTCTGGGCCGCGGCCCACGTGAAGTTGGAGACGGTGACGCTGGACACCGACACCACCGTGCATACCCTCTACGGCCGCCAGATGGGCGGGCGCAAGAGCTACAACCCCAAGAACAAGGGCAAGCGCAGCTACCAGCCGATACTGACCTTCCTGGCCGAGACGCGCGAATACCTGATGGGCGGGTTGCGCAACGGCGACCGGCCCACGGGCCGACAGATCGCCGCCCACCTCGAGAGCGCTTTCCGGACTTTGCCGGGCGGCGTGAAGAAAATCCTGGCGCGGGCCGATTCCGGCTTTTATTGCTGGGAGGCGGTGGAGGCCTATGAAAAGGCGGCTTGTCAGTTCGTCATCGTGGCGCGCAAAACGCGGCGCCTGGTCGAGCGCTTGCAGCAAGCAGAAAGGAAACCCTCCCCCCGCTCCGACGCGGACGCGGAATGCGAATTCCTCTACCAACCGCAAGGCTGGGCGCGGGCCTGCCGTTTCCTGGCGCTGCGTTACGAAAACGAGCCCAAGGCCGGCGCGGCCGAGCAATACCAGTTGTTCGCCACCAGCGCTTACACCTACCGCGTGTTTGTCACCAATCTGGCCGAGCCGATCGCGGCGGTGGTGTGGTTTTACAATCAGCGCGCCGGAGCCGAGAACCTGATCAAGGAGGCCAACAACGACGCCGGGCTGGCGGCCCATCCCTCGCGCCGCTTTGACATGAACCGCAATCACTTTCAGTTGGCCATGCTGGCCTACAATCTCAACTGCTGGCTGCTGCTGTTCAACCGCGAAGCCCAGGCCAGCGTGGAGACGCTGCGGCACACCACCCTGGCGACGGCGCGGCTGCGTTTTCTGTTCGTGGCGGCCAAGATCTGGCGGCACGCCGGCAGAACGGGTGTCAGCTACAGCGATCATTATCAGGAAAAGGGCCTGTTTGAACGGCTGATGCGACGGCTGCGGGCGATGGGGCCGCCGGGATCGAGCTTGGCGCCGGTGGTGGAGGGTGCGCTGAGCTGAGGGGCACTCCATGCATAAAATTTCATGCACTCGCCGCAACGTACTGGGAACACGCCGCTTGCCAGCCCGCTTTTGCCCTGCCGGGATCAGGAGGCGGCTCAAACGGGGAGGGAAACAGCAGAAAAGACGACTTGCGAAATCACTGAGTTGACACGAGTGCCGCTATCGCCACAACTCCATCGACGATGGCTACGCCGAATCTGTGCATAATTCAGGTAACACCAAGGCTGCTAAGTGGGATTTTCTTTGTGGCGCTGGCTGGTTTGGCGGCGTGGAAGTTCGGTTTGGCCGCGCAGGACGCTCATGGGACTTTGCGGTTGTCGATTGTCGACGGCGTCTCGGGACAGCCCACCGCGGCCCGCGTGGAGGTTCTCGACGCCGACGGCGCGGCCCACATCGCGACAGACGCCCTGCTGGTGGGGCCGGGCTACAGTGGCCGGGGAAATCCGTGGACGGGAAATCTCGACCGAGCCTTGGCCCTGCTCTCCGGGAGTGTCGACAACCCCTATACACGGACGACCCAGTTCTATAGCACGGGTCAGTCGAGACTTTTGCTCCCGGCGGGAACCTACAAACTCAGAATCTATAAAGGAACTGAGTACGAAGTACAAGCCCGCAGCGTCAAAATTGAGGTCGGGAAAGGCGTCGATCTCAAAGTCGAGATGTTGCGCTGGATCAACATGCCCGCACAGGGGTGGTACAGCGCTGACGATCACTTGCATATTTCCCGTCCACTGAAGGAACTCAATCCCCTCATCTCGAAGTGGATGCAGGCCGAAGACATTCACGTTGCTAACCTCCTTCAGTTTGGCTCCTGGAACCGCTTTTACGCTTCCCCGCAATACCAGCACGGACAAGAGGGTCTCTATCGAGAGGGCGACTATCTATTGGCAGCGGGACAGGAAAACCCCCGAACTCATTTCCTCGGTCATACCATCATTCTCGGCCAGCAGTCGCCCATCCATTTCCCCGGGCAGTACGTGATCTACAAACATTTCTGGGAAGAAGCGCGCCGTCAGGGGGCCCTCAGCGGCTATGCCCACTGGGGCACAGGTTCCGGGGCCCTCACGGGGCTCGCCATTGATCTGCCCTTTGGACTTCTCAATTTTCTCGAGGTACTCGAGGCGCACGATGCGAACTACGACGTTTGGTACGACATTTTGAACACAGGTTTCCGCATGACGCCGACCGCGGGGACCGACTATGGGTCCGTTCCTTGCCTTCCCGGCCGGGAGCGTTTTTACGCCAATGTCAATGGACCTCTCACTTACAAGTCATGGCTGGAGGCCATCGGCAGCGGACGTACCTTCGTTACCAACGGGCCGGTGCTCGACTTCCGAGTGCAGGGCAAGGGAATGGGGGAAGAGATAGTTCTCGAAGAGACGGGGTCCGTGCTCGTTGAGGCGCGTTTGAGCTTTGATCCGGCGCGCGACGACATCAAGCGGCTAGAGGTCATCCAAAACGGCGAGATTCTGCGAAGCTTCCCCCGAGTGGACCCGTCGGGTGAGATTCGCGTCAAGTTCGAATGGGTAATCGGAGAAACCTCCTGGCTGGCCTTGCGGGCTTCGGGCTCCAAATTGGGCGAAGAGACTCCGGCGGAGGGTTTGATTCCACCCTATCGCGACCGTTATCGAGGTGCATATGCCTCACATGCGCACTCAGCGCCGATTTTCGTCACGATCAAGAATGCACCCAGCCTCTCGCAGCATCCCCGCGCCAAGGGCCTAGCTCGAGCCTGGATCGCGAGGCTGGAGGAGTTGGAGATGCGGTTGGAGGGCGACAAGATCCAATACTTGTCACGGAAAACGGGCGGAGATATTCCGAGTGAGGAGCATATCCGAGAGAACCGTCCGGCGCTGCTGGAAGCCCTCCAGAAAGCTAAGACGCACTTTTTGGAACAGAGTCGATGACGGCCGGAACAGAGAGTCTCATGGCCCGCGTGGCTACGACGGTTGTCGGCGGTCAGACCATTTGCTATGCTCAGTGAGCTCGTCGCTGGGCCGCCGGGTCCGTACGGTGACCAGTTCGCCGAATAGGAGCATTTTGATGAAGTACTTTTCAGGAACCAGAAGAACCGCTATGGCAGTTGCCGGATGCTGGCTGCTTGGCCTAGCGCTTTGCCCCGCTACTATTCAGGCTGATTCACATTCCGCCGCGGAATGGTCGGCACAGGCAACGATTGACTACCGGGTCGTTCCGAACATCGTCTACAAGGTAGCAAACGGGCACGAGAACAAACTCGACGTTTACGTCCCGAACGGTCGCACCGAGCCCAACGCGACTGTCATCTACATCCACGGAGGCGGCTGGGTCGGCGGTACCAAGGAAGCGTCTTCGCTGCAGTTTCTGCCGTATCTCCAAAAGGGCATGTCGGTCGTTAACGTGGAGTATCGGCTGGCGCGCATCTCGCGCGGACCGGCTGCCGTGGAGGACTGCCGCTGCGCCCTGCGGTGGGTAGTCCGCAACGCCGAAAAGTATGCCTTCGACACATCGAAACTGATCGTCACAGGCCGCTCCGCTGGAGGACATCTATCGCTGATCACGGGGATGCTTGATGACTCGGCGGGCCTCGATCGCGATTGTCCTGGCGAGGAGACTCTGAAGGTGGCCGCCATCGTCAATTGGTTCGGAATCACCGACGTCGGTGATCTTCTCGACGGTGTCAATGAGAAATCCTACGCGGTGGCATGGTTGGGCAGCTTGGAGGATCGTGTCGACATTGCGAAGCGGGTCTCGCCGCTAACTTACATTCGCCGCGGGCTGCCGCCGGTGCTAACCATTCACGGAGACGCCGACCCGACTGTTCCCTATCAGCACGCCGTTCGGTTGCACAAGGCTTTGAAGGAGAAGGGTGTCGAGAACGAGTTACTGACGATCCCCGGTGGCAAACACGGGGGATTCAGCAGCCGGGAGACCCAGAAAATCTTCACGACGATCGACGCCTTCTTGCGCAAACACGGAATACTGGCGTCGATGTAGGCGATCGGGAGGTGGAAGCTCTCGTGGCCACGCCGCGGCGAACGACCGGCAGGATCGCCGGTCGCTACTGTTAGATTGTCACGCGCTCTGCGTGGCCCCCGGTCACTCGCGCCAGCGAATTCAGTGACGCTTTGTGATCCCTCTTGTCTTTGTACATGCGCCGGTCGGCTTCCGCCAAGAGCTGTTCGGCATTCTCGGCGTCTTCGGGATAGAAAGCTTCTCCGACGCTGATCGAAACAAGGTGCTGTCCCGAAGACTCGGTGACCTTGGCACCCAGTTCGGTGACACGCTGGGCCACCAATTCACGATCAACGCCCGGCAGCACCAGCACGAACTCGTCCCCGCCCATGCGCGCGACGTAGTCGTAGCCGCGGCATGATGCGCGAAGGATGTCGGCTACTTTTCGCAGGACCTCGTTTCCTTCTAGATGGCCATGCTGATCGTTCACTTGTTTGAAGCCATCGAGGTCACAAACCAGGAGGGCGAGCGCCGCCCCGGAACGCTTGGCCCGCGCCAGCTCCGCGTCAAGATGAAGAAAGAGGGAGCGGGCGTTTGGAAGACCGGTCAGGTAGTCGGTCGTTGCCTTGCTCTCAGCCTGGTGATACCGCAGGGCATTCTCAAGAGCCAGGGCGACTTTGTAAGCGACGGCCCGCATGATTCGCAGATCTTCCCTCGTAAAAGCGTCCTTTTCTTGGCGGTAGAGCATGAGCACGCCCACGAAGCCGTTGAGACCTTCGAGCGGCACGGCCAGCGCCGAGCGCAACGTAGTGTGCTGATCGGGGTCACTCGTGTAGCCGGGCTCGACAAGGGGATTGCCATTGATGATCGGCTTTCCGTTCGCTGCGACCCACCCGGCGAGCCCTTCCCCGAGGGGCACCGAGAGGGTGGCGAACAGACGCGCATTCTCTCCGCAGACGTAGCTTACTTCCATCCTTTCGTCCCGGCACGTGTAGAAAACCACCGTATCGAAGCTAACCAGTCTTTGCAGGCGGAGCGAGGTAACCGAGAGAGTTTCATCGAGACTCAGAGAAGTTCCCAGGTCGCTCGAAAGCTCAAAGATCATCTGCGCTTCTTGCCTTGCGGAAGCGATGGAGGCGAGGAAATCGATAGAGCCGCCCGCGGGCGGGCCGGCGCTGGCATCTGCTGACTCGAAGCCAGCCGCCGGCGACTGTCCGCGCTTGACCTTGAGGTTGGTCGGCAGCCGGGATTTGTCGGGCTGCGCGTGCGCCATACGTTCTAGCTCGACGTAGCGCCTCTTCAAAATCTCAACGACGGCAGGATCGTAGCTTTCACCCGATTCGGACGCAACTACTTCGATTGCCTGCTCCAGCGGGATGGCACGGCGGTAGGGCCGGTCAGTGGCCAGTGCATCGAGGCAGTCGACAGCGGAAAGGATCCGGGCTCCGATCGGTATCTCTTCGCGCTGCAGCCCATCGGGGTAACCGGTGCCATTCCATCGTTCGTGATGAGACCGCACGATCGGCGCCGCGGGATAGGGGAACTGAACGCGCTCGAGAATCTCCGCCCCGACGACCGGGTGGATCTTCATCTTGTCGAATTCATCAGGCGTAAGTTTGCCGGGCTTCGAGATGATGTGCTCCGGGACTGCGAGCTTTCCGATGTCGTGCAGCAAAGCCGCGGCCTGAAGCGCCTTCAAGGCGGAGTGATCCAGACCAAGTTCTTTGCCAATTTCCAGGGCGTATATCTGGACCCGGTGCAGATGGTCGTGGGTCGTGTTGTCTTTGGCCTCAATGGCGAGCGCCAGGGCTTCGATCGTGCGCAAATGCAGCGCCGACACCTCTTCGGAGTGGTCCTTTACAGCCCGCAGGCGCGCTGGATAGAGCCTGTAGGCACGCTGCGCGAAATGCAGCAGCGGCAGCAGCAGGAAGGTCGCTTGCCAGCCCGCGCCCTTCGCGAGCAAGGCCAGAAGGCCGGCGCCCGCCGATCCCGCCAGGTCGTACCGAAACGCCCAGAAGTGCCGGCCCCGCCAGACATCCAGCAGCGACTTGCTTTGAGCCAGACTCGTCCAAGCTGCAGCCGGCAGGGAGTTGGCGGCAAATAGAGCGGCCCCAGCAATCATCACGGCTCCAGCCGAGAACGTTGCCGGCGAGTTCCTTGCGACCAGGTCGTAGACGAGGCCGGAAGTGCCAACGGAGATGGACGACATACCGGCTTGAAATGCCAGCTTTCGGCGATTACCCGTGCCTGCGCGTTGAGTGGCAAAATTCATCAGCAGCCCTGCCAGGCTGACGGCGAGAGTGTTCGCGAAACCGACGCTCACCAGGCCGAGCGGGATGAAAAAGAAGCTGAAAGAGACCGTGAAGGGGGTTCCGGGCTGGCGGGCCGTGAGCCCGGCTGCCAAAAGCGAAAGCAGTGCATAGCTGACGAAAACAGCGGGGTCCGCCCACTCCCATCTGGCAACGCACCAGGCGAGCGGTATCAGGCCCGCGATAGCGACGATTGCCTCAAACGACTTGGTTGGTTTCGACATTCAGGCAGTGATCAGGGTACTTCCGCGACTTGGGCAACGGGGCATATGGCTCGACTCTCCAGCCCCTCGACGAGGGCGCTCTTCAACTCTCTTCGACCGCCGCGAAGCGAAGTTTAGACGCCGTAAGGTCAGACGAACCGGAGGCGCGAGACGCCGCTGAGGAATGTGCCCCAGGGCACTTTTGGTAGCTGACGGTCTTTCGCTAGGAATTCGGCAAGCGGCGTGGCTAGCCAGCTTGCATGGGGCCAAACAGTTCACCGGTGCGCAGGGACTTGACGCGGTCACGCAAGGTCGCTGCCTTTTCGAACTCAAACTTCTGGGCTGCCTCGCGCATTTGATTTTCGAGACGTTCGACTAGCTTCGCCATCTCTTCCGGCGAGGACGGCGGCTCTATCTCGTCTTCTTCGATGGGAATCGACAAGTAGTCTGCTTCGACGACGCGGGCGAGACTCATGTCGATCGGCTTGAGAATGCTTGCGGGAGTAATATTATTGGCTTCGTTGTACTGCTTCTGGACAACGCGCCGCCGGTTTGTCTCGCCGATGGCTTGCTTCATGCTGTCGGTCTCACGATCGGCATAGAGAACCGCCCGGCCGTTGATGTGGCGGGCCGCGCGTCCCATGGTTTGAATCAGTGAACCGGCCGAGCGCAGGAATCCTTCTTTGTCTGCGTCGAGGATGGCGACCAACGATACTTCCGGAAGGTCGAGCCCTTCTCGCAGGAGATTGACTCCAATCAGCACGTCGTACTCGCCGCGGCGCAGATCCCGCAGCAAGCAAATGCGCTCCAGCGTGTCAATTTCCGAGTGCAAGTAACGGCAGCGAACGCCTGTTTCGGCATAGTACTCCGACAGGTCTTCAGACATTCGCTTGGTGAGCGTGGTTACAAGGACGCGTTCGTTCAGCTCGGCCCGCTTGCGGATTTCCTCAAGCAAATCGTCGACCTGGCCTTTGACCGGCCGAATCTCGACCACAGGGTCGATCAAGCCCGTTGGACGAATCAACTGTTCGACAACTACTCCGGCCGACTTGGTCAGAGCATAGGGACCCGGAGTGGCCGAGACATAGACCACCTGGTTGACCCGATGCTCGAATTCCTCGAAGGTGAGCGGACGATTGTCCAGTGCGCTCGGGAGCCGAAAGCCGTGCCCGACCAGGGTTTCCTTACGCGAGCGGTCACCGTGATACATGGCGCGAAGCTGCGGAATCGTTTGGTGGCTCTCGTCGATGAACATCAGCGCGTCTTGCGGCAGGTAGTCGAGCAGCGTCGGTGGAGGCTCGCCCGGCAGGCGTCCCGAAAAATGCCGGGAGTAGTTTTCAATGCCGTGACAGTAGCCAATCTCGCGCATCATTTCGATATCGAATTGGGTGCGTTGCGAAAGGCGCTGCGCCTCCAGCCGTTTGCCTTCTTTGTTGAGTTCCCCGACCCACCAATCGAGTTCTTTGAGAATGCCCTCGATGGCCTCGTTCCTCGTTTCATCGGACATGACGTAGTGACGAGCCGGGTAGATCGGCAGCCGCAAATACGTCTGACGGACTTGCGCTGTCAGGGGGTCGATCTGGGAGAGATGATCGATCTCGTCCCCGAATAGCTCAATGCGATAGGCATAGTCGTCGTAGGTGGGAAGAATTTCGATCGTGTCGCCAATCACGCGAAAGTTTCCGCGCTTGAGGTCGCCGTCCTGGCGCTCGTAGAGGATCTTGACCAGGCTGGCGGTGATGTCTTCGCGAGAGATGCGCTGCCCTTTTTCCAGCATCAGCAGCATGCCGTAGTAGGCTTCGGGAGACCCCAGGCCGTAGATGCAGCTCACGCTGGCGACGATGACGCAGTCGCGGCGTTCGAACAACGACCGCGTGGCCGAGAGGCGCAGCATGTCCAGCTCGTCGTTGATCGTGGCTTCCTTCTCGATGTAGGTGTTGCTGGCAGGCAGGTAGGCTTCGGGCTGATAGTAGTCGTAATAGCTGACGAAATACTCGACGGCGTTGGCGGGGAAGAAGCTTTTGAATTCGTGGTAGAGTTGCGCGGCTAGAGTTTTGTTATGCGCCAGGACAATCGTAGGACGTCCGATCTCCTCGATCACCTTGGCCATCGTGAAGGTCTTGCCCGAACCGGTGACGCCCAGCAAGACCTGGTGGGACTCAGCGTCGCGCAGTCCGCGTGACAATTGCTCGATGGCGGTGGGCTGGTCTCCGCGAGGAGTATAGGAGGATGCCAGCCTAAAGTCCATGATTTCTTAGGGATGGGCGGCCTACTCCTGAGTCAAACCCCGCGCTCTTCGTGTTTGGCGCCCCATGGTGCGTCGGCGCGGGTTCCTGGTCTTCATTCACTCGAAATAAGCGGTTTTGAGCGGTTTTCAGAAGTGTATTCGCCGTTTGTTCGCTATAATAGCACTCCGGAGCCGCTGCTTGTCCGCCGTGCGAATCGCCGCAAACTCCGTTCCCCCTGTGATTGAGCAAATTTAGAACCGATGGCAACTTCAAACTGCAAGCCACTTCAATTTGAAAGGAACGAAAAAACGTCCTGGCCAGGACTGAGTCGTGCTATCGCGGTGAGTAAGCTCTCACATTTACTTCTGTTTTCATTGTACTGTTGGTGTCAAGTGAACGACGGCTCAAATTACTGTAACTAATTGATAACAAGTGTGTTGTAATCGACTTGATAGCCCGAATCTTAGAGGCATGAACCGGGCTGACCTGCCGAGGTGGCAGCGGGCTGGCGGGTTGCCGTGGCGCGGATGGACAGGACATGAGCAGGGCCCTCCGGTGGTTCCCGGGCGCTGATAATACTGATATCGTAATCAGGAGAGTCGATCCAACGACGGTCCCTGAGGAGTTTTAAACAATGGCTGAGCTTTTCGAACCCAGGGTAGCGGTTGTCGGCGCCGGGGCCATGGGGTGCCTCTTTGGTGGTCTCCTTTCGGAAGGCGGACTCGACGTGACGCTCATCGACGTGCGCCAAGATCACGTCGACGCGATCAACCGCGACGGGCTCAAGATCGTCGGTTATGGAGGGGACCGCGCGATTCAAGTCCCTGCCACGACTGACCCAGGCACCGTCGGCGTGGCGGATGTCGTTCTGGTCCAAACCAAGGCGTACCACACGGTTGCGGCGATTGAGGGAGCGCGCCCGGTCATTGGCGGCGAGACGGTCCTGATCAGCTTCCAAAATGGCCTCGGCAATGAGGAAACCATCGCTGAGATTGTGGGCGAAGAGCGGGTGTTGGGCGGGCTGACGGCGCAGGGCGCTGTCCCGGAAGGGCTGGGAGTGGTTCGCAACTATAGCGACTTGCCGAGCTATATCGGGGAACTTTTCGGCGGACACGAAGCCGCTACCGATCGGGTCCAGAGGATCGCGGACGCCTTCTCCGCCGCTGGCCTGGACACCCACGCCAGTGCCGACATTCGCCGGGATATGTGGAAGAAGTTGCTCGGGAATATCGGGCTCTCGGCGGCGTCGGGAGCAACGGACCTCTCGTCGGCTGAGATGGCGGCGATTCCTGAGTTACGCACGACCATTGACCGCGCGGTAGACGAGGCGGTCTCGGTGGCTCGCGCTGACGGCATCAACATCGGGGACACCGAAAAGAGCGAGGTGCTTGAAAAGCTGTTGAGCACAAGCGCGGGGACCGGCGCCTCCAAGTCGTCGCTGAATGTCGATCTGCACAACAAACGGCAAACCGAGATTGACACAATCTACGGAAGCGTCACCAAGCTCGCTCGCGAACACGGCGTGGCCACCCCCACGCTCGACACGTTGATTGGCATCGTGAAGGGCCTCGAAAGTCACTACCTCTGAAGAATCGCCAGAGTCCACGGGTCAGCCACGCAGAGCCGCGCCCGCGAGGGTGCGGTCGAGTTTGGCAGTGGCCACATTCCGATGGCGGCTCCGACGCCATGACTACCCTCGACCGCACCCTTGCGGGCGCGGCTCCGTTACGGGCAAGTTTCACTCGAAGCTGACCGCCTCAAAGGCGAGGGTTTCGACCTGGCGATTGAAACTCGACTTACTATTAGAAAGTTGGAAGCGAGTCAGCCCTTCAATAAGATATGCTTATTCTAGGCGGCTCGTGAACAGAGCAGTTTCGGAACTCCAGTGAGCATTTCCCAATTCAAGGTTGTCCGCGACATTGCTCAGACGAACAGTGTCAGCCGCGCGGCTGAGCTCAACGGCATTAGCCAGTCGGCTGCTAGTCAGCTCGTACGACAACTGGAAAAGCAGTTGGGCGTGGACTTGATCGACCGCAGCACGCGGCCCGTGAAGCTGACGTCCGCAGGGAAGCTCTACTCGGAAGCCTGCCGCGACATTGTGCGCCGGTACGGCGAGATGGAGTCGCAACTCGAAGCGCTCCGCAAAGAGCTGGCCGGCACGGTCCGCGTCGTTTCGATCTATTCAATCGGGCTCTATGAGATGGCTCGCATCAAGGAGAAGTTCGAGGCACTCCATACCGACGCAAACGTTCACCTCGACTACATGCGGCCCGAGAAGGTTTACGACGCGGTTGCCAACGATCAGGCGGATCTGGGTTTGGTGAGTTACCCTAGTTCGACGAAAGACATTCAGGTCATCCCGTGGAGGCTGGAGAACATGGTTCTCGTTTGCCACCCCAGCCATGAGCTGGCGAAAAAGAGATCGCTCGCGCCGCAGGACATGGAGGGTCAGGAATTCGTCAGCTTTGACCCTGACTTGCTCATCCGAAAAGCGCTGGACCGTTTCTTCCGCGATCACGGCGTGCATCGGCGAGTCGTGCTGGAGTTTGACAACATCCAGATGATCAAAGAGGCGCTGACGATCGGGTCGGGCATTAGCGTTCTGCCGGAACGCACCGTGCGCCACGAAGCGATCGAAGGACGTCTGGTGAGACTGCCGATTCGCGCGGAGGGGCTGGTTCGTCCGGTTGGGATCATTCATCGCAGGACAAAGAAGTTTTCTCCTGCCGCGACGCAGTTTCTGCAGTTTCTACAGGAGCAGCCGCAACAATCGCACAGGGAGACTGCCGCGACCCGTTGATCATCGGCGGCTTGACAGTTTGGCGCTTTGCAACAATTCAATAGCCGTTTCTTGTCCCACAAGTTGGGAATCCATCAGGTAGGAATCTAGGAATTCACAATCATGAACAATCAAATATTTGATCTATCAGGCAGGACCGCTCTGATCACCGGTGGCGGCCGAGGACTGGGCAAGGCGATGGCGCGTGCGTTTGCCGAGGCGGGCGCGGACGTCATGATCTCGAGCCGAACGGAGGAAGAACTTCGCAGCGCCGCTGCCGAGATTTCTGAAGGGCTCGATGTCCGGGTCGAGTGGATGGCCGTCGACATGGTCGAGCGAGAGCAAGTGGACGGGCTCGCCGCTGAAACTCTGTCGCGTCTGGGGCGGGTCGACATCCTTGTCAACAACGCGGGATCGAATATCCCGCAACCGATTGACGAAGTTTCAGACGAGGCCTGGGATCGAATCGTCGAGTTAAACCTGTCGAGTTGCTTGCGGCTGACTCGGGCGCTAGTTCCTCAGATGAAGGAGCGCAAGTGGTGACGGGTGATTCACATCTCCTCGGTGCTTGGGCTCGGCGGGAAGGAGGGCCGCAGCGCCTATTGCTCGACGAAATCCGCATTGGTCGGTCTGGCGCGGGCCAGTGCGCTTGATCTGGGACCGCACAATATTACGGTCAATTGCATCGCTCCAGGGCCTTTCTTGACTGATCTGCCAGGCAAAATTCTGACTGATGAGCAGAAGAAGACTTTCGCCGACAAGACGGCTTTGGGACGCTGGGGCCGTCCGGAAGAGTTGGCCGGGCCGGCCCTGATGCTGGCGAGCGAAGCGGGAAGCTACGTGACCGGCACGACGATCCTGGTGGATGGCGGCGCCCTGGCGCGGACTTTGTGAGCCCGTGGCCGTTGCGAGCCCGTGGACTTTGTGAACAATGCCTAGCGCCGATTCAAAACTAGCCCGCGCGGTGATATGGGATCTCGACGGAACGTTGGCCGATAGCGAACAGTACCACTGGCTGGCCTGGCAGCAGGTCATGGCGGACGAAGGCATTGCGATCACTCACGATCAATTTCTAGCGACATTCGGTCAGCGCAACGACGCGGTTTTAGCAGGCTGGCTGGGCGCGGACGCAAGCCAGACGTGCAGGGATCGTATCGGCGACGCGAAGGAGGCCGCTTTTCGCAAGCTCGTGCGAAAACAAGGCTGTGTCGCTTTGCCGGAGGCGGCCGATTGGGTCGAGCGACTGGGCCTAGGGGGATGGCGGCAAGCGATCGCTTCTTCCGCGCCACGGACCAATATCGATGTGATGCTTGACGCGCTGGGGATCGCGAATCACTTTGACACGATCGCGTCGTCGGAGGACGTAGCCGCCGGCAAGCCCAATCCTCAAGTGTTTCTGCTTGCCGCGTCAAGGCTCGATCTTCCCCCGTCCCGATGTATTGTTGTCGAGGACGCCGCGGCTGGAGTGGAGGCCGCTCGCCGCGCGGGGATGCTGAGCATCGGCGTTCGGGCGGAGGGGGACGTACTTCAGGCGAACGTGTTTGTGCGGTCCTTGGCGCATCTCGGCGATGAAGCGTTCGATCGATTGTTGGATGAAAAGTGACTACACTTTCAAAGTAGAGATCCCGCTATTCCGGAACTCTCGAAATGGCGGGAAACGACTCCGAGTAATCAAGATTTCAAGAGAACTTTGTAGAGGAACGTCTATCATGAAACCCAAGTTTGTCTGGCTTCTTGCGCTGGTGATATCGGCCGGTTGCGGAGAAAATATTGAGGCGCCCGCCGCCCAACCGCTATTCGAGCAAGTCAACATCTTCGAAGCCGAAACCGGCGGCTACGCTCACTACCGAGTCCCGGCGATCGCTGTGTCCCCGAAAGGGACGGTCCTCGCCTTCGTCGAAGCGCGCAAGAGTGCCTACGGCGATTGGGGCACGCAGAACATCATGATGCGGCGCAGCACCGACGGCGGCCAAACATGGCAGGAGCCGCGAATCATCGCAAGCGTCGAGGGGGAGATCCAGCAGAACGCCGTGGCATTCGCGCAAGACCTTGCCAAGCCGGGCGAGGTGACCTACAACAATATCGTGCCAATCGTTGACCACAAGAACGGGGTCCTCCATTTTCTCTTTTGTGTCGAGTACGCTCGGGCGTATTACATGCGCAGCGATGATGACGCGATGACCTTCAGCGAGCCCGTTGACATTACGAGTACTTTCGAAAAGTTCAGTTCCGAGTACGACTGGAAGGTGCTGGCGACCGGACCCGGCCATGGTATTCAGCTTGAGAACGGCCGTCTGGTCGTGCCGGTTTGGCTCTCCGATGGAACGGGCGGTCACGCCCATCGGCCCTCGATCGTTTCGGTGATCTACAGCGACGACAGTGGCGCGACGTGGGAACCCGGCGACGTGGTGGTGCGGCATCCCGAGTTCAAGAACCCCAGCGAGACATTAGCCTTGCAGTTGACCGATGGACGGGTGATGCTGAACATCCGGAACGAGGCTCCCGAGCACCGCCGCGTCATCTCCTACAGCGACGATGGCGCAACTGGGTGGACCAAGCCGGTGTTTCACGATGAGCTCGTGGAGCCGGTTTGCATGGCCAGCCTGATTCGGCTTTCGGGGCAACCGGGGGACACGAAGAGCCGCATTCTATTCGCCAATCCAGACAGCACTGAACCTCGGGATCCAGAACACCCGGAGGCCAGCTACAAGAGACAAAACGTGAGCGTGAAGCTTAGCTATGACGAGGGTCAGACCTGGCCGGTCAAGAAGTCGCTCGACCCGGGGGTCGGTGGATATTCGGACCTGGCTACCGGGCCGGATGGGACGATCGATTGCATCTACGAGCGGGGTACGCCGACGGATCGCGGCACACATGTGAAATACGTGACGGTGGCGCGGTTCGATTTGGCTTGGCTGACCGATGGGGCGGATCGGCTGTAGGGGGTGGCTGGGCGTAGCGGTTTGACGGTTTGACTTCGTGAGCCGCCTGGGCAGACAGCCGGAAAGTTTTCATCTAGGCTCTGGCCGGAACGTCTCCTCCCGTTGCTGCAAACGCTGGAAAAACTCATCGCCGCCAACCCAATCTCCGCGAGCCAGTGCGTCGAGTCCTTCAGCGATTTTACTGCGCAGTTCGTGGAGCCGTACCTCGCGAATCTCGTCACGCTTCTGAAGCAGCCGAAGCGCTTCGCTCACCACTTCGCTGACGGAATTGTAGCGGCCGGAAGCGACCTTGTCGCTGACCAGCTTTTCGAGTTGCGGCGTGAGGGAAATATTCATAGCAGTTTCCTAGACATGAGCGTTGGTTTGTGGAGTCCTGCGAGATGCCTCTTACATACTTTCTCGACTGCTCTCTAGCTGCCAATCCGCCAGCGTGCCTGCCGCAGGACCGAGCCCGCCAGCATGCTCGTCATCTTGAACCATTTCTCGTCGCGGCCACGCGTGTTGTAGTGCGGCAGGTCGGCGGCGGAGCTTCCCATCAGCTCATACCAGACCGTTAGGAGTGATCCGTCGCCCAGCTCGACCGTCGAGGGGTATCCAAAGTCGGTGGACGTTCCGTCGCTCGAGATGCTCATAGCCGCCGACCAACTGCGGCCGTGGTCTTCGCTGACGCGGGCTTGGTTGCCTAGCGGGTCGCGCCGATGTCCGTAGCTCATCAACAGGCGATCGTCTCGAAGACGCAGCAGGTGAGACGGGTACCCCCAAACGCCGATCGGATGCGGCATCGACCAGGTCTTTCCGCCGTCGGAGGACTCGCTTTGCAGAGTTTCCTTCTCGTTCGTCTTATTGTGATTGCGGATATGCGCGACGATGCGACCGTCGGCGGCTTCGACCGCGTGCAGCTCGTGGTACTCGTTGAAGTCGTCTCCAGGGCGGGCAGGGATTTCGGCGAGCCAGCGCCAGGATTGCCCGTCGTCGGCTGACTCGCAAACGCCGATGCGGCCCTGATGCTGTCCTGCGCGTCCATACCAAAACAGCTTTCCGGCGTAGAGCAGCCGCCCGTCGGAAAGCTGGACAGGACCATGCGGACTGTTGACGGGACAGCGGTAGGGAGCGGACCAGGAGCGCCCTCCGTCGGTTGAACGGATCATCCAACTGCCCAGCTCCACTTCCCGCTGGACGGCATCGATGCGGTTATGGGTCGCTTGCCAGCGGCGAATTTTCTCCTCGGGCCAGGCGGCTTCGTCACCCGGCTTCGCTGCCATCGCCTTTTGGAGCCTTTCCTCATAGGCCAGCGCGGTAAAGGTCGTGACCAGCAGACTACCTTTCGCGGTTTCGACAACGCCTGCGTCGCGGTCGTCGATCGGTCCATCGATCAATACTCGCGGGAAGCTCCAGGTCTTGCCGTCGTCCTTTGAGCGCATCAGCTCGACGCCGCCGAAGGGACAGACGTGAGCTTCACGCCCGCCCGAGCAGACTGCCAGCAGCTCGCCGTTTCCGCGCCGGGCCAGGGTCGGCCAGCCGTGGTAGAGGTGCGGACGCGATGTGATGACTTCGGTCGACTCGACAGTGGCCTTCGAGGCAGCGCTGACCCGGGGATTGGACGCAGGGCCGAGTCCGGCGGCGATGGCTCCGCTGTATTTCAGAAGATGGGTATCCGGTTGACTCAGGTAGCCCCAAGATGTAGTATGCCGGCAGATGGAAGATTACCCTCAGAACCTGACAGAATTCGAGTCCCGTTTTAGCAGTGAGGAGGCCTGCCGGGAGTATCTGTTCCGGCTGCGCTGGCCGGACGGTTTCCGCTGTCCGGGTTGCGGTTGTGGAAAGTCGTGGCCTTTGCGAAAAGTGCTGCTGCAGTGCGCTGCGTGTGGGCGCCAAACCTCGGTGACCGCCGGGACCATCTTTCAGGACACGCGCAGCCCTTTGCCGTTGTGGTTTCGTGCGATGTGGTGGGTCACCACCCAAAAAACCGGAGCCAGCGCTTTGGGACTTCAAAGAGTGTTGGGGCTCAACAGGTACGAAACGGCTTGGACCTGGCTGCACAAAATGCGGCGCGCGATGGTGCGTCCGGGACGGGATTTGCTGGCCGGGACGGTGGAAGTCGATGAAAGCTACTGGGGCGGGCTCGAAGAGGGCCTGCGGGGCCGAAACCTGAAAAACAAAGCATTGATCGCAGTAGCCGCTCAAGAGGATGGGCGGGGTATCGGCCGGATTCGCATGAAGAGAATCGAGGATGCCTCGGGCGAGAGCCTGTTGCCTTTCGTGGAGGAGTGCATCGAGCCGGGCAGCGTGGTGCATACCGACGGCTGGCCCGGTTACTCCGGGTTGAAAAAGGAAGGCTACGTCCATCAGGTCACAGTTGTCAGCAGGCAGGAGCAGTCCAAGTCGGAATTGATGCCCCGCGTCCACCGCGTGATGTCACTGTTCAAGCGCTGGCTGCTGGGCACCCATCAGGGCGCCGTGAGCCACAAACATCTGGACTACTACCTGGACGAGTTCACCTTCCGTTTCAACCGCCGCAACTCCAAAAGCCGCGGCAAACTCTTCTATCGGCTCGTCCAGCAGGCGGTAGCCGTGGATCCGGCGACTTACAAGATGATTGTTCACCCGGTTACAGAACCCAAGAAAATCCCCAAACCACAAGATATTGGGGCTACCTGAGTCAACCGGATACCCATCTTTCAGAATTTCCCGTCGTGTCATTGTCTTGGACATGAACGGTTTGGGAATGAACGGTTTAGGCATGAATGATTTAGGTGTGAACAATTTGGGCATGAACCTTTCTCCGTCGTCTTTGCCGCGAACTGCTCGGGCACCTCGAACCTTTCCGGTCCGAACCGCCACTGAGAACCGCCACTCAAAGATACTCCAAAAAGAGGCGTGTGCGCAGGCCCTCTGGAGAGTCGGCAGGGGAAGAATCACCGCTCCAGCTCGCACTGGCCCTTTGATTCGCGTCGGGTAGAGTCGAGGAAGCGTTGCCATTCAGGGGTCCAAAATCGGCGTTCACCCCCGGAATATTTCTATTGGGGGAATGGTTGCTGCACAAGCAAGCCAAAAAGTGCTACTCTGTTTTTGTCTACACACGACAACTTAGTCTTTGATCTTGATCGGGCAGCCGCGCAGTCGATTGCCCGATTTTTTCTTTCGGATTGCCTTTTCCTTGCCTTCTGAACTCGCACGTTGCTGTTCGCGAGCCCTCTGAAGGTCGAATCTCCAGACATCGGTCGAGAAACCACTTGCTGACGCCAGTGGCTCGAAAACCCCGCAGCAGCCGTCACTGCGGCACCGCTATTCCTGTTGCCCTTTCGCAACCCTAGAGATCGCACGCACTAGCTTGCGGTAGGGGATCTGATCCATTCCATCGAACAAGAGCACTTCGCCCTTTCTCCAGGAGCTGCGATACCAGCGGTTCAGCAAGGCTAGGTGATCGGTTCTCTCTTGAGGCGTTCCCGTCTTGTGCTCGGCCTGCTCAAATAAATCCCGCAATCGGCTGTCGAGGGAGACGGAGCGGCCGCCTACCACAGCGTAGTAGAAGGTCATCGCGGGCTGCAGGAAACCCTGGTAGACCCAAAACAGCTCGACTGCCTGTTCGGCGGCGGAGGGCTGAATGACCAAACCGAACAGCGAATCAATATCGCGAGCCAGCCCGTCCGCCAGCTTGAGCGCCTCTTGCGCTTTTTCCAGCCTGCGATGATGGCTGGATGCCTGCTCGAACTCTAGGGCAAGGCTGGCCTCATCCCGCGCCTGTTCGATTTCGCGGACCAGCGATTGTCCCCGCGTGTGGAGGAACTCGAGCACCCGCCCTGCTTCGGCATGATATTCCTGCTCGCTGGATCGTGCCTGACAGGGCCGCAAGCACATGTCCATTTCGCCATAGATGCAGCCGGGATGGGCGGGATCGGGAATGATCTCTTCCTGGCAGCGGCGAATCAGAAACAAGTCAAGGAAGGAACCCTCGAATCGTTCGGCGGCCGCGCGAGTGGGAAACGGTCCGAAGAACAAGGCCCGCCGACGCGTGAGCCTGGTGGTGATGTAGGTTCGAGGGTAGGCGTTCGCGAGCTGAACTTTGACGAAAGACGGCGGGCGCAGCTTTAGGTATTTGCGGTAGGTCTCCGGGCGAAACTTGCGGGCCAAGCGATACAGCAACAGCTTTGCCTCGAAGGCCGAGCCGGTCGGCTGATAAGATACGCGGCGGATCGACTCGCGCAAACCGGCCCAGCGCGATCCCTTGCTTGAGGAGCGCAGCCAGCGCTTGAGCCGCCATTGCAGATTGCGCGAGAGGCCGAGGTAAGGCGTTCCTCCCTCAAATTGAAGAAGGAAGACTCCCTGGACGGCGGGCACTTCATCGAGGTCGGGTTGGGCTAGCGCGTCAGTGGCCAGTTCGAATTGCAAATCCATGGCGGGTTTGTGCTGGCTTGGGATGCAGCCTTGATCCTAGTTTGAGCGACTATCGCAGTGATTGGGCGACTATCGCAGTGTTTGAGCGACTATCACATATTTTCACACGCGCGTTTCGATGAAAGATCTCCTGTCTGTACTGCACCCATATGGCGTTCGGCTCCAGCCGGTAGTCCGGCCACAAAGGCGTTCGGGTCACCCGCGAAACCACGTCGAACCTCCCGTAGCGCGGGGCTCGGAGAGACCCGCGGCTTTCCACCGTCCGTCACCCGCGGACATCGGCGGGGCGAAACGAACGGGCGCACCGACGTGGCGCGCGCCTCCTCGGGGCGACGCTCCCCTTAGCCCAGCCGCGTGGCATGGCGTGACAAAAGACCGCGGGTCTCTGCGAGCCCCGCGCTACGGGCGGTTTCTCCAATGGGCTGAAGTCGTGGGCTATTATTGTTCTGCCCCCTAGGTTCCGCCGTGTCGACTGGGTTCGGCTCCCCGGAACTAAACGGGCGGCAATCACTCCAATGCCATTTGCTAGCTTGGCGCTCACCGCCGCGGCGGTACTTTACCTGGTCACGGGCTTCGCTCGTGCTCCGAAAAAAGCGCCCTACCCGGTCCACGGATTCGTCGGGCTCGCCGTCATCTTCGCCGCCGAGGCAGCGCTCTTTCTCGACGTTCGGCTCGTCGGCATCTACTTCACCCCGCTGGTGTGGACCGGCTACATCCTAGTGGTAGACGCCGCGGTTTTCAGCCTCCGAGGCCGTTCTCTGATCAAGACCGAGCCACAGGCCTTCGTGTGGATGGTGGTTCTATCGATCTTCCTATGGCTGATCTTCGAAGGCTACAACCTGTATCTGAGAAACTGGATTTACGTCGGCTTGCCCAACAGCGTCATCCCGCGCTACCTGGGCTATGGCTGGTCCTTTGCCACCATTTGGCCCTGTATTCTCGAAACAACGGAGCTGTTGCTGGCGACCTGGTTTCGAAATAGCCCCCCGCCTCCTGAACCTGTTGCCCAGACAAAGGTGCCGGCCGCTCCGATCATTGCCGGGATCGCCATGCTGGCAGTCCCTCCGCTCATGCCGCTTGATATTGCGGTTTACTTGTTCGGACCGGTCTGGCTGGGATTTATTCTTTTTCTGGATCCGCAGAACTACGGGGCCCAGCGGCCCAGCCTTTGGGGGGACTGGGGGCACGGCCACAAGGCGCGCACGTGGGCTTTGCTCACAGCCGGGCTCGTTTGCGGTTTGCTGTGGGAGTTTTGGAACTACTGGGCGGCGTCCAAGTGGCTCTACATTTTCGAGATTTTCCCGGATTGGCGGATCTTTGAAATGCCGGTCGTTGGGTTCCTGGGGTTCCCCTTTTTCGCACTCGAGGTCTTCGTGATGTACGTCTTCGCGGCGGACCTGCTCGATCTGCCCTGCTATGAAATCGGAGATGCTCCGGACCCGCTGGATTAGACGGCCGTCCTACTTGTCAAACCCGGCCCTGCCCGGTTGCCGGAAAAACTCATCAACATCTTCGAACGTGGTAGTAAACGTATAGTCGGGGAGGCTCTCCAGGAAAATCTCCCCGTAGCGCTGCTTCAGGACGCGGTTGTCGAGCAGCACCAACGTCCCGCGATCCTTACTGCTTCGGATCAGCCGGCCAAAACCTTGTTTCAGTGAAATGACGGCCTGCGGGATTTGGTAGTCGAAGAAGGGGTTGCCTCCCGCCTCTCGAATACTTCGAATGCGTGCCTCGACAACCGGATCGGAGGGGACAGCGAACGGCAACTTGTCGATGATGACGCAGCTCAACTGCGCGCCAGGCACATCGACTCCCTGCCAAAAACTCGCTGTGGCGAAGAGCACGCAATTCGGCGTCGAGCGGAATTCATCGAGCAAGGCCGAGTTCGGCGCGGAACCTTGCAGAAGCGTTGGATACTCGATCGCGAACGAGACGAAATCGTGCACCGCCCGCATTTGTTGATAGCTGGTGAATAGCACGAAGGCACGGCCACGGCTCGACCGCAAGATCCGCAAAACCTCGTCCGATGCCGCCTTGACGAACTGCTCCGAGCGGGGATCCGGCAGATTCGGGGGCACGTAAAACAGCACCTGGTCCTCGAAATCGAAGTGCCCGGGTACGACCAGTTCCCGCGACGACTGCAGACCGAGACGGCCGCGAATGTAGTCGAACTTGCTTCCGACGGCCAGCGTCGCCGAAGTCAACACAACCGTGCCGACCTGCTCGAACAGGTGCTCCTGCAACAGCTCTGAAACGTCGATCGGCGTGGCCTGCAGAAACGTCGCCCGCGACCTCTTTTCGACCCAATGAACGAAGCGCTGATCGTCGCTTTCGATCAGGAATCGCGTCTCCTTGTCTAGCTCAGCCGTGCGGCGTTGCAGCGGAATGATCTCGTCGGTCTGCTTGCTCACTTGCTTGAGCTGAGTGCCCAGCATTTCGAGCGAGTTCAGCAAGGCCGAGTATTCCTTGGAATTCTTCTCGGCGAAGTCTTTGCGGTCAAGGAATCCGCTGCGCCCCTGGTAACTCGCGAACAACTCGAAGAAAGCGCTGAAGCGGATGCGAAAAGCATCCAGCGCGCGGTCAAGATCCTTCGAGCCGAAGTCGCCGCGGAAAGCCGCGTGGTGAATGTCACGGGCTAGCTCTTCAAAGCGGTAGTCGCTGATTTGGATACCGAAATGCTGTCCGGCGACATCTTCGATCTCATGGGCTTCGTCGAAAATAACGGCTTGGTAGTCGGGGAGAATCGACGCGTACTCGTTGTCGCGCAACGACAGGTCCGCGAAAAACAAGTGGTGGTTGACAATGATGATGTCGCTTTCAGCGGCCCGCTGGTGCATCAGCGTGACGAAACAGCGGTCGAACTGCTCGCATTTCTGGCCCGAACAAAGCTCCCGCCGGGCGTCGAGTTTGGCCCAGACGGTTGAATCCTGCGGTAGTTTTTTCAGTTCGGCGCGGTCGCCGTTCTCGGTTTCGGCCTCCCATGCGCGGATCATTCCGAAGTCTTCGATCTCCACCAGCCCGTTGAGAGCGGGGCGCTTTTCCGACTCGTAGAGCTTCTGCCGGCAGAGGTAATTGTTGCGCCCTTTCATGTAGGCGACCTTCAGTTCGCGTCCCAGATTTTTCTTCAGAAAAGGGATATCTTTAAAGAAAAGCTGCTCTTGAAGATTCTTGGTCCCGGTCGAAATGACGACTCGCTTGCCGCTGGTGATCACGGGCAAAAGATAGGCCAGGGTCTTGCCCGTGCCGGTGCCGGCCTCGACGACGAGGTGCCTATTTTCGGCCAGGGCCGCCTCCACTTCTTCCGCCATCGCAAGCTGCCCCGGACGGAATTCGTACTGTGGATGCCAACGCGAGAGCAGCCCGCCGCGGCGCAGGAAGTCACGGGCACGCGAAGGCGGGCGAGGCGAAGGCTTGGAAACTTGACGCGGCGTGTTCATGCGGGCGGGGTCGGGCAGTTCCTCAGCATATCGTGTTATTACTGACAACACGCCTAGTCGCATGGATCTAGCCGGAAGACTTGCGCTGTTGCCAGCCGGGACGGACGGGCCGCTAGTGCGACCTCCGAAAAACCTGAATCGGGACAACGGCAACACGCCCACTTAGACGCGCGGCGGCACGTTTTGCCTAACCGTGTAGGCTAGTGGTGTAGACAGGATTGTCGATCATGGCATTACCACCTACAATCGCGAAACAACACTCTTGGTCTGCCTCGTTGATCAAACAGTTGCGTGGTAAACGGACCCAGGCAGAGTTCGGCCAGTCGCTCGGGGTCCCCAAGAACACCGTCTGGCGCTGGGAAGCAGGGCAAGTGATTCCCAATCAGGGGCACCAGGAGCGCCTCTCGGAACTTGCGGACGAAGAAGGCTTCGATTCGGAGTGGACCCTTGTGGGATCAATCATCATTCTTGGTGACATCGAAGAAGGCTCCAAAGAAATTAGCCAAGAGATCCAGGAAGGGTTAGAGAGAAGTGCGCGCTTGTTGTTAGCGGAAGACTGAAACCGATAGTCCAAATTCCAAATGTCCCTCTATGTGACGGACACCCATCCGCTTGTCTGTACGCAAGTGGACAGCGCGGTAAACTTTCCAAACGCGTCATTCGCATTTTCGAAGCTGCTGACCGAAACACGGCTCTTGTCTACGTGCCGGTCATGGTGCTGTGGGAAGTTTCCATCCTTACCCGCAAAAAGCGGATTGATCTGCGGCAGCCTTTTGATCATTGGGCACGGATGCTCTTTCGGCGAGGCTTTGAAGTTGTCCCCGTGGATATGCCGCTGGTTCTTGAGGCAAGGTGGTTAACCTTCAGCCGTGATCCTTTCGACGTGTCGATCGTGGCAACCGCCAAGCTCAAGGACTTGCCGCTGATCACGAAAGACGAGAAGATCACTGAATCTGGGGTGGTCGCGGTGACTTGGTGAGCGGATTGACGATGGCGGAAGATGATTTATTCTTCCCCGAACAATCGGCTTGAGTGGTACGCGTTCCGCACGGGCGTGAGCGTGGACTTCCGTCCACGCCTTCCATGAGGAGGCTCGTCATTGTCAAGGGAGGAGTGAGGAACTTTCAGCTGATGGGATGTTTGACCGGGCTTCCATCCGCACTCGTTGGTCGTCGCTGAGGACGCGGTGCTCTATGAAGTTCGATCTAGCGGCGCTGCTCTCTCTGTCTCGGCCTCTTCGGACCGGGCGTGGACTCGCAGTTGCCGCGAACTCGGTCTGTCCCTTTGCGCTGTTACGATTCCTCAACCTCCTTCAATCCGACGTTCTTCCTCAACCTCCTTCAATCCGACGTTCTTCCTTCCCTGCTTCAATCCGACGTTCCTACGTGCCTGCTTCGATCCGACGTTCCTTTTTGCGCTCGGGGATTTCGCGGCTGACAGCCGCCACACGAGTGGTCGGCAGGCGGCTCGTTCCGGTTATCCCCTTTCCCTCATATAAGTCCTGCTCTCCGATCGGCCCGGAGCAGTCCAGGGCGCGCCGAGCGCGGCGAAGCGAACCCTGGACGGCGAGGACCGATCTGGAATCCTGCCAGCAGAGGGAAAGGGGATTCGCTGCTCGTAGCGGTCTGCTAAGATTCGCATTTCTCAGCGCTAGCCTGCCGCTCGCGGGTTCGTCTGGTAAAACGGATCGAAGTCCACATCCTGACGCCACAGCAGGTGCATCAGCACAGCCAGTTTGCGCGCCACCGCCACGATCGCTTTGCGCTTCGCGCAAGGGCCGCCGCGTGCCGCCAATCCCAGTCCCCAGCGCCGCAAGTCCGAATCTTCCCCGTGATATCCCAGAATGTATTGCGAACATTGCACCAGCAGTCGCCGCAATAATCGGTCACCGCTTTTGGTAATACTCAACTGCGGTGAGCGTTCGCCCGAGTCGCGGCGCTGGGGCCGCAGCCCCATCCGGGGCCCGGCGTCTCGACTGCTCCCGAGCCGCTGCGGATCGTTGTCCAGATTCAACACGAATGCCAGCGAGGTGATCGGTCCCACTCCGCGGATCGAGCGTAAACCTTGCGTGGCGGGATATTTTCCCTCCGCCAGCTTCTCGATATGTTTGTCATAGCGGAGGATTGCGGCGCTGACGTGTTGGATCACCTCGAGCAACGGCTCGAGCGCGACACGCAGCTCGTCGGGCAACTGGGGACTGGCTTTCTTTACGAAGGCCTCGCTGCTCGAAGCCGGCAAGCGGCCCCCGAAACTCTTCACGGTGCCGCGCACGCTGTTGATCAGTTTCGTGCGTGTCTCGACCAGGGTTTCCCGCGCTTTCAGCACGGCGCGGTCGCATTGGCTGGCCAGCGAACGGGGCTCGACGGCGTTCAGCATCTCGGGCATCCGCAGCCCCAACTCGGCCAGCCGTTCGGCGTCGCTGCGATCGTCCTTCGACAGCGATTGGGTGATCAGCGCCAGGCGGTGCGTGTCGGCCATCAGCGGCTCGTGCCCCAGCCGCTCGAGCAAGCGGTAGATCCAGTTGGCGTGGCAGCCGGCTTCGAGCACCACCCGCATCGCGGCCCAGCCGCCGAAGTAGCGCTCGAACGCTGCCGGCGAGGTGCTCAGCTTCTTGCGCTCGACGATGTTGCCGTCCAGATCGATCAAGCAGACATGGCTGTGCTTATCGCCCAGATCCACCCCGGCTACGACGTTTAGGCCTTGTTCGATCATCTTTTGCTTCGACACTTCTCTGAAAGTTTTGCTATTGTTTTTCACGGCTCGTCATCTCCTTTTTTTCTTAGTGGAAAAAACCTGGGATCGCCACCGCAGGCGGCGAAGCCCGTTTGGGGAGTTTAGCTCACTCCCCGGATGACGAGCCTCCTCATTTCATCTCTGTCGGGCCGCGCTGTAATTTCCTTGGAAGGGGGCGGCGAGGGCCTACGAAATCGGCGGCGGTTCGCCACCGCTGGTGGAGTCACTGTTGGGCGCAGGGAGCTGATAGCCATTGCGGTGGCGGTAGGTGATCCAGAAGATTCCGCCGACGATTGCGGCGGGAGGAATCGCGAGCAGGATAATCCCGCGATTGAGCGCTTCGATCGCTTCGGCGTTCTGAAACGAGGCGCTTTCCTTGCACATCTGACATTGCGCCCAAAGCGAGCCGGAAAGCGTGAGCCCCAGCGCGGCCAGGCCTGCCAGCCTCACCAACCGCCCACCGTGCTTTGAAAACCAGGACATGTCATTGTTGGAAACGGTCATTGTTGGAAACGGTCAAGTCAGCCGATCTATCCCGCAAGAGCTAATTCCCAAATTCCAGGATCCGATAACTGTCGGGGAAGAAGTAACCCACCATGATCAGCAGGCATCCGACCAGCGGCACGCACAGAATCCACGACAGCCCCGGTTTATCGAACTTCAGGTGCATAAAGTAAGCCATGATCATGGCCGCCTTCACCAGCGACAATCCCATCAGCAGCGTGATCATCGCCACCTTGCCAAGCTGAATGTAGGCTAGAAAGACCTCAATCATCGTCAATGCGAGGAGTCCGAACCACACCTTCATGAATAGGCCGGTATGTGATTCCGCGTGTTCACTCATGCTTTTTGCTCTCCTTCGATCACGCTGCCCAACGGCAGCCGGGCGAGCTATGCCGCGCCCTGATACTCTTTATTCGCTAGCCAACCTTCGTAGACAACAGATACACCAACGGAAACACGAACATCCAAACCAAATCGACGAAGTGCCAGTAAAGGCCGCTCACCTCGACATCTTCAGCATCATACTGCCCAGCGCCGAATCCAAGCGCAATGATGACGAGGTAGATGACACCGATCGCAACGTGGGTCATGTGCAGCCCGGTCAGCGTAAAAAAAGTCGCTCCAAACAAGGGCGTCCCGTAGGGACTGCTGAAGGGCCGCAATCCCTCGTGGATCAGATGGCTCCACTCGTAGGCGTGCAAAACGATGAAAATGACACCGCAAAGGGCGGTGACTAGTGTCCATTTCTTCGTGGCGGCGCGGTCGCCTTTGGCTGCGGCGGCAACTCCAAAAACCATCGTCAAGCTGCTCGTCAGCAGCACCAAGGTCATGACAGTCGAAAAGATAATGGCTGGGTAGAAATCGAATGGCGTTGGCCAGTCATTGGCGTTACGGACATAGCAGTAGGCCATGATCAGGGCGCCGAAAGTCAGGGCGTCCGAAACAATGAATAGCCACATTCCCAGCTTCTTGTGGCCCACCGCAAACGGAGATCCTCCGCCCGCCCAAGTCGCTTCCGCCGTCAAATCGGCATGTGCATCCGACATCAATTACCTCCAAACCAATAACAAGACGAATAAGTAGACCCAAAGCCCGTCCATGAAATGCCAGTAGAGTGCGGCGCCCTCGATCGCGGCTTCTTTCGTAGCCCACGGGGTGGCGCGCCAAACGCGGAAAACTACGTAGGTCAGCGCCAACAAGCCGCCGAATAAGTGCAAACCGTGTCCCGCTGTGAGCACATAGAAGAACGAGCTACTAGGATTCGTCGCTAAGTATATGCCACGGTCATCAAGTTGACTCCACCCGATAAGCTGAGTCACCAAGAAGACCGCACCGAGTATCGCGGTTAAGTTCAGCCAGCGCTGCAAAGCAGACTCCAAACCATCCCGCATGGCCCGTTTCGCTTTTTCGATCGAGATACTGCTCAGCAGCAAAACTGCCGTGCTCAGCCACAACACGCCGGGCAAATCAAACGCCTGCCAGTCGCCGCCCAGCCCGCTGCGCACAACCAGCGCGCTCGTGAACGCCGCGAAAATCATTACGATCCCGCCGGAGCCGACCTGAACCCCCAGCTTGTAGCGCTCCACCGCTGCGGCTGAATTGGAGCCGTGAGGGCCTCCGCCTTCGCCACCCCTGCGGCGCGCACCGCCGTTACCGGCGCCGTGACCATCAGCAACCGCTGGACTCTGGGTAAGAGTCCTCAGCTTCGGTTCGGGGGGTGTGACAACGCTTGCCATCGCTAGTGGTCTTGCGCGGGCGCAGCATCGGGAGCATTGCACTGCATCACGAAGTCCCTCTCCTTGCCCGGAACACTGAATTCATAGGGGCCGTGGTGCACCGTGGGAATCTTGCCTTCAAAATTGTCGTGCGCCGGCGGCGTAGAGGTTATCCATTCCAGCGTTGTCGCTTCCCATGGGTTCGGATCCGTCGTGACCTTGCCTTTCAGCAAGCTCCAGACGAAGTTGAACAGGAACAAGAACTGTGCCGTGACCGTCACCATGGCCGCGATCGTGATGAAGTAGTGCAGCTCGTTCGCACCCGCCGCGGCCAGGTAATCGACGGATGTCGTTTCGGCATAACGCCTGGGGTGGGCGATAATCCCCAAGTAGTGCATCGGTCCGAAGATCGCGTAGACGCCGGCAAAGGTGATCCAGAAATGGACCTTGCTGAGCCCCTCGTTCATTAATCTCCCGAACATCTTCGGGAACCAGAACGTCACCGCCGAGAACATCCCGAAGATCGCCGCCACCCCCATGATCAGATGGAAGTGCGCCACCACGAAATACGTGTCATGGAAGAACAAGTCGATCGTCGGCTGGCCCAAGAAGATACCACTGATTCCGCCGGTGACGAACAGCGACACGAAGCCGATCGAATAAAGCATGGGTGAGACAAAGCGTATCCTGCCGCCCCACAATGTTCCTATCCAATTGAACGTCTTGATCGCCGATGGCACCCCGATGACCATCGTCAACACGGAGAACACAAACGCCGAATAGGGGCTCATCCCGCTGACGAACATGTGATGGCCCCAAACCACGAAGCCAAGCCCGCCGATCGCTAAGATCGCATAGACCATTGCCTTGTAGCCGAAGACCGGCTTGCGCGCGAACGTCGAGAGAATGTGCGAGGTCACTCCCATGCCCGGCAAGATGGCGATGTACACTTCCGGGTGTCCGAAGAACCAGAACAAGTGCTGCCACAGTATCGGCGAGCCGCCCGTGTGATCGATGGGGACATCATTGACCACCAGCCCGCCCGGTATGAAGAAGCTGGTGCCTCCCATGCGGTCCAGCAACAGCAGGGCGCCCGCCGAAAGCAGAACGCCAAAGGCCAGCAATCCGAGAATCGCTGTAACGAACCAGGCCCACACGGTCAAAGGCAGCCGCATCATCGTCAAGCCCTTGGTTCGCAAATGCAGGGTCGTCACGATGAAATTCAGCGCGCCCAGCAGCGATCCAATACAGAAAAGCGCGATGCTCAGGATCCACAGATCCTGGCCGTAACCGCCGATCGTTGCCTCGTCCAGCGCGCTCAAAGGCGGGTAGGCCGTCCAGCCTGAAATGGGCGCCCCGCCTTGCACGAAAAATGCGGCCATAAGCGCCATGAAGGACAGAAAAGTGGTCCAGAACGAGAGCATGTTCAGGGTCGGGAACGCCATGTCGGCTGCTCCGACTTGAATCGGCAAAATGTAGTTGCCGAATCCACCTTGAGGAGCGGTCGTGAGGACCATGAAGACCATGATCGTGCCGTGCATGGTCAGCATCGCCAGATAGAACTCTGGCGTCATCACGCCGTCCGGGGCTCCCTCGGGAAACAGAGTTTCCAGCAGGCCGAACGGCTCACCCGGCCACACTAGCCTGATACGGACCAGCAACGACAGTCCCATGCCGACGAAGGCGGCCACCAGCGCCAGCAGCATGTATTGGATACCGATGACCTTGTGGTCCAAGCTAAAGATGTATTTCGAGATGAAACTGGTCGGTAACGGATGCCGATGAACCTCGACATGCTCTGCGACTTCTGTCATAGATCAACTCTCTTCGAATTGCAGTGAAGAATCTTGGCGAAAATATGTTCCCAGATCGGTATTCAAGATCAGTTCGCTACTCAAGAAACGATTCTTGGTCCACTAGCCACTTCTCATAGGCGTCGGGTTCCATCACGTCGAGGAAGCTTCTCATCTTGTAGTGCCCCAGCCCGCACAACTCCGAGCAGACGATTTCGTAGGTCCCCGTTTTGTCCGCCTTGAACCGAAGGGTTCCGGTGATGCCTGGCACGGTATCGAGCTTGATTCGCATCTCAGGGACGAAGAAATTGTGCAGCACATCTTTGCTCTTCAACAACAGCTCAACCTCGCGGTTCACCGGCACTGCCATGCGGGGCACGATAAGATCGTCTTTGCCATCAGCGTGATCGCGGTCAACTCCCAGCGCATTGCCAATCGAGTCATCGATCAGCTTGATGTCGGTCGGTCCAAACTTGCCGTCCCGTCCGGCATAACGCATATTCCACACAAACTGCTGGCCGACCACCTCGACGATCAGGCGGTCATCGGCGGGACGGGCGGTGGCGGCTTCGGTGAAACGAGCCTCGGCCCAGACGGTGTAGCCCATGAAGGTCAGCCCGATGAAGAGCACCGTAGCGGCCGTGGTCCACAGGAGCTCCCAGCGATCGCTGCCGCGAATGTGCGAGGCGCGCCCGGGGCGATTGCTTCCAAACTTGAAGACCGCGTACCCGAGCGCGAGCTGCGCTATAAGGAAGATCACGCCGGTGACCCAGACGGTCAAGTTATATTGAGCGTCCACCTGACGGGCATGCTCGGTGATGGTATCGGGGAGCGGCCACCATTGGGTAACGAAAGGAACCGCAAGGGCGATCGCGATGAACCAGATGAGAAGACCTAAGAGAAAAGCCATACAGGAACCCACTCCTCCACGGAAACCGGCCGCCACGATTGCGATCGGCTACAAACTTGTTGCAGGAGCATCAGTGTATCAATTCGCGGGGGGCGTTTCCAAGCAAAACAAGAGAATAATTTCGTTCGTCTCGGCTGATCGACCCTTAGTAAGCGTTATCTAATCACTCCTGCGTCTATGAACGGTTGGTGGACGTCCTGGGAAGGCTGGAGTCGTTCCATTCTCCATGAAATCGGTGCCGTCCGCGTGGCTGTAAGACACGAAAGCATGGCAGGGCAGCCGATCTCTCGGTAGGTCCGGATTCGCCGGCCCCCAGCGCCAAATGGACCGGCGAGATTGCCGGCCCCAACGATGGTCTAGCTGATCCCGCGCCCCTATCGCACAGGAGCCAGGACCCCGCGAAGTATCAATTTACGGGCGATCTCGGCGTATCGCGCCGGACTTGGCAACGCTGCGTTTTCTTCCAAGCCCTCGCTGGCGCGAATGCATTCTTGAAGGGCTCTTTTCCCGTCCAGCTGTTTCAGAAGACGAATGACAGTCGTGTTCACCTTTCCCGTGTATTCCGCTTCTCCTTTGTCATGGAGGCGCAACGAGCCGGTCGACCAGTCTCCGTCGACAGCGTGACTGTGTTCTTCGATCCAGGTCTCGTCGCAGACGCTGAGCCGGGCGTTCAGCATGCTGTCGTCCGAGGCGTGCCCTGCCAAATAGTCTCTCATTTCGAAGGCCCGTGGAACGGACGCTCCGAAACGCTGATCCGTGGAACGTTCGAAATCGTCGGCGAAGGTCCAGTTGTTGCCGTCCCGCCGGCGTATCGCTGCCGAACCCCCGTGGACCTTTGTAACACCCGCGCGTCGAAAATAATCGATCCACGTAGGCAGAGTATTCACATCAGCCGGAGGCGTCTCGGCCAGCCGCATTCGGCAATAGGCAAGGACATCCCGATGGTGGTATCGCCTGACCCAGACGTCGCAGCCAAGCCCGCGAAACCAGCGGTCAAGCCGCTCTCGCGAAGGTTCTCCCTCGATTTCGACCCACTCGAAAAGAACGTGCAGGTAGCCGCCCTCATTCAAAAGCCCCGAACATTCTCGAGTGATCTGGCGCGAGAACTCGTCCAGATCCATTTCGTTGTCGCTGTATAGCTTGCGCCGGGTGGGCCCTATATAGAAAGGAGGATTGCAAACAATCAAATCGAAGCCGCGGCCACGCACCGGTTCGAGACGGTCTCCCTGCAGCAGCTCGACATTCTCTAGCCCATTCAACCCGGCGTTGAAAGCCGCAATCTCAACAGCACGGGGGTTCAAATCAATCGAGGTGATCGAATCGCAATGGTCAGCCAAAAAAAGAGTCTGAATCCCCCCTCCCATGCAGACGTCGAGAGCTGTTTGAACCGGATTTCGCGGGGTAATGTCGGCCAGGAGCATCCCGACCGGCCCAGCTCCAATCACGTAATCTTCCCTGGCCCCCCGCGAGCCCGGACGATCGGAGACCAGCAGCTTTCCCCTGATGGGCTCGAGGGGGAACTGCGGAATCAGAAGGTCGCTCTGATGCGCAACCAAACCGGATTCGATACAGGAGCGAATAAACTCCTCCGGCAGGACAACCTCGGCCCGCGAAACCGGAATACTGATTCCAAGGGCGAACAGCCTAATCAAGGTAGTCAGAGCGCTGGGCGCACCGCTTTCGTCTAGCAACAAGCTCTTTGTGTCAGGGCTACAAGCCGAGTGGAAAGGCTCCCGGGTCAGCGACCGCAACTTTTCTTCGCTGTAGTCTGATTCGTGGAAAAACTCCGCCAGGCGTTGCATGGCCGGAGGTGGCAGAAGTAGAGGGGCCGGATGTGTTGGCATAGGGTCTGGGTGGCGGATTGGGTCAGGGTAGCACGGATGATCGCCCGGCCCGACTGATTGCTCGTGCCGTTTGATCGTCGATCCCAACTGTTGACTCGTGCTGACCACGGATTGCCATCCGCGGCTCTGCTCTTTCATCTTGAAACTGCGAAGGCCCCTTGCCACCGGCTGGACTATAATGCGCATCTGCGGCTATGCCTGTGTATCCTCCTCATCTTCAAAAGCGTTACGAGCAGGAAGCGCGTCTTCGCGACGAGTTCGACCGCTGGGCTCTGGCCGGCCGTGGCCCGGAGATGGAGGCACAGCACCGGAGGTTCACGCAAAAAACGTTCGAGCAAATGCAGCTCGGCCCTGACGAGCAAATCCTCGACCTAGGGTGCGGGGACGGCTGGACGTCGCGATTGCTTTCTCCACTCTGCCGGGAGGGAGCGATCGTCGGCGTGGACATCTCGGACGAGATGATTCGCCTCGCGCGCGAAAAATCCGTCAGCCACGAAAACGTGTTATTCGTCCCCGGTTCAGCGGAGGAGATTCCTTGGGCGGAAGCCTACTTTACGCGAGTGATTAGCGTCGAGTCAGCCTACTACTGGCCATCGCTCGAAGCCGCGGCTCGCGAGATCTTTCGCGTGACCGCCTTTAGCGGCCGCATATTCCTGCTCCTCAACATTTACGAAGAAAACCCTCACAGCCATCATTGGGTCGATCTTCTTCAGGTTCCCGTGCATCTAAAATCCGCCGCCGAGTGGACGGAACTGTTTCGCGCATGTGGATTCCAAAACGTGGAAACGCGCCAGATTCCGGACGATACGCCGATTCCAGACGACTTTGAGTCCGATATCCATTGGAGTTCGCGCGAGCACCGCGAACAGTTTCAACAGGCCGGTGCGTTGCTGCTGACCGCTTCGAAACCGGAATTGCCGCCGCCGGGACCCATCCAAGTGGATCCGGATGCTCCTTTGCCGATTGACGTCGACCCGGACCCGTTTCGCATCGTTGGCTAGGTCGACCGCCTTGTGAGTTCCCTATTGTGGACTGGGTTTGCGGGAAACATCGTACTTCCGCACTTGTTCTTCCCAATAGGCGATAAGGCTTTCCGCCTTCGCACGGGAAAATGGTCGCTCGGGCTTCTCGAAATTGAAGCCCGTAGTCAGGAACTTCTCCACTCGGTGTCGCTCTTCACCGCTGTAGCTTGCCAGGTTGGCTAGTAGATATCGGTTGACCGTCGAGAATAACCTTGCGGAGAGAACGGAGTCGTCCGTATGGGCAAACTTTCGAGCCAGGAGGCCAATGAATTTCTCTCGGCCCCCGGTCACGTAAGAGATGACTCGGGGTACCACCTCCTCGAAGTTTCCCTTCTCACTCAGTACACTCACTCCCCAGAAGTTGATTCCCGGATCGCGATCCTGGATGAGTGCCCGCGCAACGATGAGCTGCTTTTCGGTTGGCAAGTCGATGAGATAGTCTACGGCGGCACGAGTCGAAAGCTCCCCCGGCAACCTGCTCTGGACGAGCCAGCCGATAGAATTCCTTTACTTCTTCAGCAGCATCCGGAGCGACTTGCAAGCCGACAGGTGTGCAGCCAGGAGAATCAGAGCACACGGAAAAGGTGCGATCAACTGCCATCGTCTTTTGAAACCCAAACTCACAACGTAGCTTGATTCACCCTAGCATCTCGTCCGCCTCCTCGTAGGCTTAGCGGACCAACTCGGAGACGAGGGGTGCCCTTATGGCCAATTGCCTTCCTCGCTGCCGATCTCACTCCGGATGCTCCTTTGCCGATTGACGTCGACCCGGACCCGTTTCGCATCGTTGGGTAGGCGCGCTCCCGGGGCCTGTCAGCTCGGCTTGTCATCGTACGTAGTTACACATAAACTGTGTAGATGAAAAACATCGCGCCGAGTCTGGACGAAACCGTTCTCGCGGTCGTGCGGCGCTACGCGGCGGAGCGCGGCGGTTCGGTCAACGCGCTCGTTCGGGACTACCTCATCGGTCCGGCGTTGCGGCAGGACCGCGCGCATCGGCGCGAAGTCACGGGGCCGAGCCGAGTTGCATGGGCGTTGATTGTTTCCTCGATACCAACATCCTGGTTTATGCCGCGGCCGGAGGCGGCTGCCGAAGAGGCGAAGCGCAAACGAGCCTTGGAGTTGATCGACAACGAGGATTTTGGCCTCTCCGCGCAGTTGCTACAAGAGTTTTACGTCACCGTCACTCGAAAGATCGAGCGAAGGTTATCCGCCGAGCGAGCGCTGAAATGGATGGAGCAGTTGGAGGCCTTTCCCTTGCCTCGCAATCGACAGTCACACTTCTATTGCTGACCCTCCTCAGCTGTTCGCCAACAGAGAATCCCAGCAACGGCGATCTTCAACTCGGCAGTCCCCGAAATCAGGCGCTCGTTCTCGCTTTGGCCGAACTCGGCGAGGACGCAGACGGCAAACCGAAACCCTTACCCGCCCGGATGGTTATCCTTGAGCGCGCCGGATCTGCCTGGAACTCCCGGTTCATCGAAGATCCCGCCAGCACAGCCTTTCATAAGGCTATGGCGTACAAGCCCACACAAGGCCATGGCGGAGTCCTGACCCTCGGTGGAGCCGCCGCCGCCGTGAAGTTCTGGGCCCCCGGAAAGGACCCTGAAACTCTTTGGGAAGCCGACTTTGGGGGTAAGTTCAGCCGCATGCGGGATGCCGAAGCGGGCGATATTTACGGAGACGGCAGCTCGGCGATCGCGGTTGTGACCCACGACCAGGGAGTCGTAGCCACCCTTCGGCGAAAGCCGGATGGGGGAGTGCGAATCGAGGAGCTCGACCGTCAGCCCGGAGTGATTGTCCACGAAGTCGAACTGGGAGATCTCGATGGCGACGGTGTGCTGGAAATCTACGCCACGCCTTCAGCCCCCAATCTGATGGACGGGACGCCTCAACACGGCCAAGTCGTTCGGTATGTTCCCACGCTGGGAAAAACTCGCGAAGAAATTGTCGACCTCGGAGATCGCCATGCCAAAGAAATCTTGGTGGATGACCTCGACAACGACGGTCGAGATGAACGCTACATCTCCGTGGAAGCCATCTCGGGCGGGCAGGTTGAGATACGGCGCTACAGCGAGAGCGACGACGGCCAGTCCTCGCTCACAACCGTGGCCCGGCTAAACGACAAGCTCTGCCGATTCCTGACCGCCGGCGACGTCGACGGCGATGGGAAACGGGAAATGGTGGCGGCCACCAACCGCAGCGGGCTCTGGCTATTGCGTCCAGATTCGGAGAAGTGGGATGTGTCTCTGATCGACAAGGATTCTTCAGGGTTCGAGCACGCCTCGATTCTCCTGGACCTTGACGCGGATGGGCGAGACGAACTCTACGTGGCCAGCGATCGTCAGTCCGAGGTCCGGCGCTACGACTGGTCCGGCCAGGGGTGGAAGAAACAGGTCCTGCTGAAATACGAGGCAGGGCTGACAGGTTTTACATGGAACATCATGCCGGTTCCGGTGGACTTTCTGCCGGGAGATTGAATCGCAAAGATTGATCGCAAACAAGGACTCGAGACTCATCATGAAGAAGCAGAGAAACCATGAAGATCACAATCCCGGGACCTTCGAAAAAAGGCTGATAGGTCTCAAAGCCCTGCCCGGCCTGCCCCTGCTGGTCACTTTCATGACGCTATCCTTCATGACGCTAAACGGTTGCGGGAATTCAACCTCCCCGGAATCGGGTTCGGGCGGGGAAGCCGGGGATGCGGCCGCCCAGACTCCAAGAGGGCTCAGGGTGAAGAATGCCGGCGCCACCCCGGGGTACGTTCTCTTCGCCCCCCTGCTCTCGGGCACAACCTACCTGATCGATGAAGACGGACAAGTGGTTCATACATGGGAGAGCGAATACTCTCCCTCCCGGTCCGTCTACTTTCTGGAAAACGGGAACCTGATTCGCACCGTCCGGGAACCGGTCGTCGAAGTGTTCAAGGGTGGTGGCCAGGGAGGTCGCATCCAGGAACTCACCTGGGATGGAGAAGTGGTTTGGGACTTCGTTTACGCGAGTGCGGATCACCTTCTGCATCACGATATCGAGCCGCTGCCGAATGGGAACATTCTGGCCATATCCTGGGAGAAAAAGACAGTGGCGGAAGCCCGGCAAGCTGGACGCCGGCCCGAATTGACACCGGAGGCAGGGCTTTGGCCCGACATGATTGTGGAAATTGAGCCAACACGGCCCGAGGGCGGGCGTGTCGTCTGGGAATGGCATGCCTGGGACCACCTGATACAGGACCATGACCCCGAGGCACAGAACTTCGGGGACCCGTCCGCCCAGCCCTGGAGGATCAATATCAACGGCGATGGGAAACTCCGTGAAGTCGACCCCGCCGAGCTGGAGCGGCTCAAGGCCCTCGGGTACGTCCCCGACGACGCCGATGCTGAGGATCTGAACTTATTGAATCTCGCATAATATAGAGTTAGTCGAGACAAAGCGATGACTGCTTCCAGAAGGCCGTAATCAAGCGTGGTTTGCGGCGCATCCGGCGCAGGGATTTGCGGGCACGTTCGTCCAGCTCCCAGTAGTCCTTCGGGCAGACATTCGGCAGCTCGTGCTGCTTCCAGTACGCCCAGATGTATTCCACCGGGTTCAGCTCCGGTGCGTAGGGCGGCAAGAACTCCGTGGCGATGTGACCTTCGGAGAGCTCGATGAACTCCCGCACCAGGCGGCTGCGGTGCGCCGGCAGCCGGTCCCAGACGATCAGCGGCGGGCGGTCGATGTGACGGACCAAAGCCTGCAGGAAGTCGATCACCTCCAGCTCGCCGATGGTACCGGGATAGAGCCGGAAGTAGAAGTTGCGCAATGTCAGCCCGGCTGAAACGGAGAGTTTCTGCCAGTTGAAGTTGAACTCGAGCACTGGTGTTTCGCCACGCGGCGCCCAAGTGCGGCAACGATGCGGCTTCTGACTCAGTCCGCTTTCGTCGATGAAGACGATCGTGCGGCCTTGTTTTTGGGCTTTTTTTTAGTTCAATCACCAGGTCTAAACCCACCGCCTTTCAGGCGGTCAGCTTCAAGCAGTTCTGGATGAGAATGGGGGGATAGAAGAATATCGGCGAGAAGCGCATTCGGTCTACGACATCAAATATCACCTCATATGGATCACGAAGTACCGCTACAAGGTGTTACGGGGCAGGGTGGCAGAGCGGGTGCGGGATCTGATCCGGCAGAGCTGTGAAGCGAGGGGAGTGGCGGTGATCCGGGGCGCGGTGTCGCCGGATCATGTGCACATGTTGGTGACGGCTCCGCCGCAACTAGCGCCGTCGAAGCTGGTGCAGTACCTGAAGGGGCGGTCGTCGCGGCGATTACAGGACGAGTTTGGAGAGTTGCGGAAACGGTATTGGGGCCAACATCTGTGGGCACGCGGCTACTTTTGTGCGACGGTGGGCGCGGTAGATGAAGAAACGATCAAGAGATACATTGAGAGCCAGAAATGGGATGAGGACGGGGAAGGATTCAAGATTACAGCGCCCACCAAGTCTTGAGCCGGCTGTGAGCCGGACAGCTTCAGGCGGCTTGAGCCGCAACCCCGACTTTCAGTCGAAACGTAACCCACCGCCTTTCAGGCGGTGGATGTTTAGTGGCGGGCCAAGTCTTGCGCTGCCAGTTGCGGATAGCCTCTTCATTGCGTTCACGGGCTTGGCCGACCGGCCGTTGCGAGCTCCAGTTGAGCGTCCGCAGGATCTTCCAGACGTGGCCTTCGTGATAGCGCACGCCGAACTCGTCGGCGATCAGACGAGCGACCCGCGGACAAGTCCACAGCGGCGTCGGAAAGTCATGCGCCTCGGGGCCTTGGAGCAGCATCTGCTCCAGGCGTTCGAGCTGTGTGGCGTGCAACAGCGGCTTGCGGCCGGCGCGCCCAGCCTGGCGGAGTCCGGTCGCACCCCGCTCCCCATGCTCGCTAACCCAACGGCTCACGCTTTGCTGCGCCGCCTTCACGCGCCGTGCTGCCTCGGACTGACTCAAACCTTCTTCGACGACCAGCCGCACGGCCTCCAGTCGTCGCTTCTCCAGAGCATCAAAATCGCGCCTTACGCCTCTTGGGTTCCCCATGTCGATTAGACGAGGAGAAACCTCAACAGGTTACTCTATATTATGCGGGAATCAATAGACCTTCTGCACACCAACGCGGTGGCCTACAACGCGGAACTCGATCAGATTGTGGTCAGCACCCCGCGTTTCAACGAAATCTGGGTTATCGATCACAGTACGACGACTCAACAAGCCGCGGGCTCAGGTGGCGGCCGAGGCAGCCGGGGAGGGGACCTGCTCTATCGCTGGGGCAACCCGAAAACCTATGGCCGGGGCGCCGAGACAGATCAGAAACTTTTCGGTCAGCACGACGTCCGCTGGGTCCGCAATGGACTCCCGGGGGCAGGGCACCTGACCGTTTTCAACAACGGTCTCAAAGGTTCCGAGGGAAACTACTCCGCGATTCATGAAATCGCTACGCCGGTGAATTCTGAAGGCCGTTACGAGCTTCCCGAATCCGGTGCGTTCGGGCCGTCCGAACCCGTCTGGAGTTATACGGCCCCCGACAAGGTCTCCTTTTCAAGCGGCTTCATCTCCGGTGCCGAGCGTCTTGCCAATGGAAACACGCTGATCTGCTCGGGCGCTCAGGGCCGCTTCTTTGAAGTCACGCCTGGCGGGGAAATTGTATGGGAATACTGGACCCTCTTTTCCGGCAACGTCAAGAATCCGGACGGATCGCTGCCCCAACCAGTGGGCGAGAATACCTACGCGGTCTTTCGCGCGACCAAAATCCCGCCGGACCACCCAGGGCTGGCGGGGCGTGACCTCAAACCACTTGCTCCCCAGCCGGCACCGGTCAAGGGCCCCGAGGTTCCGGACGAACCCACCCAGTAAATTCGGAGAGTGCTCTCAGCTCGGCCAAGTGCGTAAAGAAGGCCGGCCCTAGGAGTCCTCCGGAACGTCGCGAGAGAAGTCACAAACCAACTCAGGCTCACGGGTTTGGTGATGCTACGATCGGGTAGCCCAACCGCGGACCATTGCTATCTGACGCTGTCCTCGGTGCCTTTCAAGAGCCGGAAAAGTGCGCCAAAGTTGCGGGTTGGCAAGGAGTGAGATACGTGATCCCGATTCTCAGTAACAAATACTATGACCAGCCATCGGTATTCGTTCCGGCCAATCTTCTACGACATGCGCGACGTCAAAAAGCGGTGCCAGTGGGTTGCGTGCCGGAAATCTGCGTCCTCGACCCGGACGGGGATCTATTTCGGCATCTGCGCGATTCGGGGACGCGACGCAATCCACACTGGGCCTGCTACCACACCGAGCTTTATGATCTCGACGCGGAAGGCGAGGAGGTGGGTGTTATTGGCTGTGCCGTTGGGGCTTCGTTCGCCGTGTTGGTGGCCGAGCAACTCTGCGCCTCCGGGTGCCGCCTTTTGATCAGTGTGACCTCCGCTGGGCAGGTCGTGGCCGCGGGTGAGCCACCGTATTTTGTCTTGATCGACCGCGCGTTGCGTGATGAGGGCACGAGCTACCACTATCTTCCTCCCGCGCCTTATGCGCGAATTCCGGCCGATCTGCTTACCATTCTCAAGAGCGGATTGTCCGATTCGATTCCCTTGGTGCAAGGGGGTACGTGGACGACGGACGCACCTTTTCGAGAGACAGAGGAATCCATCGCGTTCTCGCGGTCGGAAAACCTAATCGCCGTCGAAATGGAGGCGGCGGCACTTTACGCGTTCGCGGAGGCACAGGGCAAACCGGTCGCCTGCTTTGCGCACGTCACCAACGAAATGGACTTGACCGAAAACGATTTCGAGAAAGGTGATCTCGAGGGCAACAGGACATTCATTGAACTGATCGCCGCCGTGGCGCGAGCATGGAGGGCCACCACATGAGAGTGCGCCAGAGCGGAATCCTTCCCGGCACGGGGGCAGCCAGACTAGCCGTCTCGATGCCTCCATGAAGCCGCCGCGTCGAGATAATACGCGCACTTCGAAAGTTTGACATTGTTCTAAAATGTTGCTGTGATCAAACGACTACAAGATGGCCCCTCGGAGAAAGATCATGCACCATCTGCGGCTAGTAATCTTCGTCCTGGGCTTCTTGTCTCCCCTCGCGGCCCAATCGTCGGCGACCCTGACACCATGGGAGCCGGGGTTTCTCGATATTCACCAAATCAACACCGGGAGAGGAAACTCCGCGCTGCTTGTCTTCCCCGACGGCACGTCGATGCTCGTCGATGCCGGCGACGGCGGTTGGGGAAGTCCGCCGCGAGGCACCGCGCCCAAACCAGACGGCTCCCGTCCTGCCGCTGAATGGATCGCTCGTTATGCGCGCCGCGTGCTCGCCCACTCCGGGGCGCCGGCCATCGACTACGGCTATCTAACGCACTTCCACGACGATCACATGGCGGCTTTCCCCGACATCGCCAAGCACATCCCGATTCGAAAAATGATCGACCGCGGATGGCCCGATTACGACTACCCGGCGCCCATCGACTACGAAGCGGCCGGTCGATACATCGCATATGTCAAATCCAGCGTCGCGGAGGGAAAGATGGAAGCGGAACAGCTTCGGCCGGGCCGCAACGATCAGATCTTGCTCCGCCACGACGCCGGCAAGTATCCGCGGTTCGAGGTGCGCAACATTGCGGCCAACGGCGAAGTTTGGACGGGCGCTGCGACGAACACCCGTCACCACTTCCCGGAAAACTACCGCGACCTTCCCCGCGAGGACTGGCCCACGGAAAACCAATGCAGCCTGGCGATCCGCGTCAGTTACGGATCATTCGATTACCACACGGGTGGTGACATGCCGGGCAATCCAGCGGCGGGGGCACCAGCCTGGCACGATGTGGAAACACCGGTCGCAAAGGCTGTGGGCCCGGTCGAAGTCGCGGTGCCGAATCACCACGGCAACCGCGACTCGACCAATGCTTTCTTTGTGAGCACCTTGCGTCCGCGATTATGGATCTTGCCGGTGTGGTCTTCCGATCATCCCGGGCACGACGTATTGGCCCGCATGTACTCCAAACGACTCTACCCCGACGACCGGGATGTGTTGGCAACGAACATGCTCCCCGCCAACAAACACGTAATTGGTCCGCTGTTGGACCGCCTCTTAAGCGACCAGGGGCACATTGTCATTCGCGTGAAACCGGGCGGCGGGGAGTATTCCGCGATTATCCTTGAGGACTCCGACGAATCGATGCACGTTAAGGCAGTGCACGGGCCATATTCTTCGCGCTGAGAGATTCTTATGAGGTTCACAGCAAGCGCAACGAAGTAATGGCGGCCTGTCGCGCGCTTCGACCGTCAGGCGGTGAGAAATGCGGGTTAGTTCTTAATGGCCCAAAGATCCCCCACTGTGCGAATGAAGAGCCGCCCGCGCGAAACAGCCATGGACGCTTGCGTGCGCTGGTCCAGCCGGTTACGAGCAATCTCGGTGTATTCGCGGCCCGTTCCGATCACGATCGTCTCGCCTTCTTCCGAGAGGAAATAGATTCTCCCGTCGGCGAACACTGGAGAAGCCCAGTGCGAGCCGCCCACGCGCGCTTGCCAGATGACTTCGCCGCTGCTGGCCTCCATGCAGGTAGCAATACCCCTGCATGTTGTAGAGCAGGCCGTCGTGATAAAGCATCGAAGGGATGTGCGAGGCCGACCTGGTCTGCTCCCACACGATCTTCCCGCCGGGTGCGACGGCGCGAATCGTCGTCGCCTCGAAGCCTGAAATCGAGAACGCTAGCCCGTCGGCGATAACGATCGACGGCACGACGCCTTCACCCTGGGAATAGACTGACCATAAACGATCGCCAGTGTGCGGATCGAAGCCTTGCACCACGTCGCCGGCACCGGAGACCAGTTGCATCTTACCCTCGACCTCCATCAGATTGGGCGTCACATGGGCCAATCGCGAAGGCCCTCTCTTACCCTCCCAGACAAGCTTGCCGGTTTCCTTGTTGAGCGCCCAAATCGCCGCGCCGTCCCACGGAACCTTCCAGCCAACTTTCTCCTCGCGGTGGGTGCGGCTGGAGGGATCGAAGGCCATGATGAGCAGATTCTTATAGAGGATGGGCGAGACGCCCAAGCCGTGCTCGGAAAAGAAGTCGAAGTCGCGGTTCTTCCACAAGAGATTGCCGTCGAAGTCAAGCGCGACAAAGCTGCCATCGGCGAAGACCGCGTACACGCGCTCCCCATCAGTGATGGGAGTCGGGGAGGCATAAGAGTTTTGCTTGCGCTTGTCCAGGGTCTCCTGATCGAACACGTGCCTGTCCCAAAGAATCTTGCCAGTCTTCGCGTCGAGAGAGAGGACATGGCAGGAGCGGCCTTCCTCGGTGGCGGTGGTCAGGAAAATACGGTCTTTCCAAACGATCGGGGAAGACCACCCTTGGCCGGGGATGGCGGTTTTCCACAGAATGTTCTTCGTGGGATCCCATACCAGCGGAAGATCCTTCTCCAAAGAAACGCCTTGGCGAGTCGGCCCGCGAAAACCGGGCCAATCCTCGGCTCTAGCGATCGAGAGGAGACACAAGAAGACTACGAGCAGCCGAATTGAAAGAGTCACTGAATTCCTATCCTATCTGACGGGCCTCGACGGGGACCTGCAATGGGTGCGCGGCATAGATGTGGGTGAATAGCTAGGTTCCTTTTTGTGGCGCTTTTCCCTACGTGTCAATCAGCCTGGCCACTCGGTCTCAATGTCCGAACTGCCGCCTGACGAAGAAAGTGAACGGCAAAACGGTCAGTGAAACCTTCGCTACAGCGCCTGGTCGGCGCAAAGCGCAACGCGAGCCGGCGCAGCCTATCTCCCCAAAATTCCAATGACCCAACTTTGAGTCACGGATTTGTGAGAGAATTAATCCCATTGTTTTCAATAAATGCACCTGCTCGGGACTTGACAAACGCGAATGTGCCGCTATGCTGAGAGCGGTGAAATGATCGACTGACAAGCCCTCATTCACAGCGCCGTTCACAAGCGCCCGTTCACGAAAGGCCTGTTACGAAAGAGATGAAAAGGTGAGTTGGCTCTGAGGGGCAAAAACCGCTATATCATGAAAATATCTGCAAAATCCTGCAATCGAGATTGCAGGTTCACTGAAATAAAAGAACTTGCGAGTTTCCTCGAAGCCTCCACCAAGGCTTGTAGGGTCGACAGTTAGCGTATATAGTAGGTAGCAAAAGGCACGAAACCCGCCAAGAAAGACACGAAACATGCCAAGCAAGAAGGAGGGTAGACACACGAAAGCAGATCCCCCGGAGATGACAAACCTCTCCGACAGCGCCGAGCACAAACCTGAACGGGATCGTTTGTTTGCGGCGCTCGGAAATGGGCCGTGGAGACCGAGGATGAGTTCATAACACCTGAATTATGCACAGATTCACTTTGCGAGTGTGGCTGCGTTCGTAGCGGGTTGGCGGTCGTCGTGAGGTGGTAGCTCGGCAACTGGCCTTTTGGCTTCTCCGTGTCCGGTTTCCCTTCCCACCCAGAATCCGCGTCGTCAAAACCTCGCTCGGAAGTGACGTGTTTCCAGTGCGTTACGGCTGGTGCATAAAATTTTATGCATAGCGCATAGCCAGGCTCTCAGATCAGCGCCCTCCCGACCACCGGCAGCAAGCCGCCGTAGGGAGTCGGCTTCCTGCCGCGGAAGTGGTAAGGCGTCGAAGCCCCGATTTTATTGGGCCGCGAGGCCGTCACGGCTGGGTCTTGTTGGACGGGCCTTTGGGAGCTATGCTGTTTTCGTCTGGTAACCATGTGGGTGACCTCCTTGGGGTTGGCTGGCGAAGCTGGGATCTTTGCCAGCCTACCTTTTTACCCCATGTTTTCGGGGGTCCCAAATGGTCTCTTGCGGCTCAGCCCTCCTCAGGTCCACGCCGCAGTGCATAATTCAGGTAACACCTGAATTATGCACAGATTCGGCGTAGCCATCGTCGATGGAGTTGTGGCGATAGCGGCACTCGTGTCAACTCAGTGATTTCGCAAGTCGTCTTTTCTGCTGTTTCCCTCCCCGTTTGAGCCGCCTCCTGATCCCGGCAGGGCAAAAGCGGGCTGGCAAGCGGCGTGTTCCCAGTACGTTGCGGCGAGTGCATGAAATTTTATGCATGGAGTGCCCCTCAGCTCAGCGCACCCTCCACCACCGGCGCCAAGCTCGATCCCGGCGGCCCCATCGCCCGCAGCCGTCGCATCAGCCGTTCAAACAGGCCCTTTTCCTGATAATGATCGCTGTAGCTGACACCCGTTCTGCCGGCGTGCCGCCAGATCTTGGCCGCCACGAACAGAAAACGCAGCCGCGCCGTCGCCAGGGTGGTGTGCCGCAGCGTCTCCACGCTGGCCTGGGCTTCGCGGTTGAACAGCAGCAGCCAGCAGTTGAGATTGTAGGCCAGCATGGCCAACTGAAAGTGATTGCGGTTCATGTCAAAGCGGCGCGAGGGATGGGCCGCCAGCCCGGCGTCGTTGTTGGCCTCCTTGATCAGGTTCTCGGCTCCGGCGCGCTGATTGTAAAACCACACCACCGCCGCGATCGGCTCGGCCAGATTGGTGACAAACACGCGGTAGGTGTAAGCGCTGGTGGCGAACAACTGGTATTGCTCGGCCGCGCCGGCCTTGGGCTCGTTTTCGTAACGCAGCGCCAGGAAACGACAGGCCCGCGCCCAGCCTTGCGGTTGGTAGAGGAATTCGCATTCCGCGTCCGCGTCGGAGCGGGGGGAGGGTTTCCATTCTGCTTGCTGCAAGCGCTCGACCAGGCGCCGCGTTTTGCGCGCCACGATGACGAACTGACAAGCCGCCTTTTCATAGGCCTCCACCGCCTCCCAGCAATAAAAGCCGGAATCGGCCCGCGCCAGGATTTTCTTCACGCCGCCCGGCAAAGTTCGGAAAGCGCTCTCGAGGTGGGCGGCGATCTGTCGGCCCGTGGGCCGGTCGCCGTTGCGCAACCCGCCCATCAGGTATTCGCGCGTCTCGGCCAGGAAGGTCAGTATCGGCTGGTAGCTGCGCTTGCCCTTGTTCTTGGGGTTGTAGCTCTTGCGCCCGCCCATCTGGCGGCTGTAGAGGGTATGCACGGTGGTGTCGGTGTCCAGCGTCACCGTCTCCAACTTCACGTGGGCCGCGGCCCAGACTCGTTCCCGCAGCTGGCGCTGAATGGAAAGGATCTGTTTCGCCACGTTGAGGTGCAGCGAGGCCAGAAAGCGCCACAGCGTGGACTGCGGCGGCAGACGCGTCACTTGCAAGATGCCGGTCAGGATGGGGTCGCGAGCGATGAAGCGGAGTTGGTTGAGCCGCGCAAAGCCGACATAGAGGCCGAGCACGAGGGCCAGCACGAACTGGTAGGGGCTCATGGCTCGGGTGATCCGTTTGGTCGTGAGGGTTTCTTCCAGCAGCGCTTGGAAGCCGAGTTTTTCGAGCAGGGTGGCGACGGGCAGCAAGCCGCCGTAGGGAGTCAGATTCTTGCCACGGAAGTGATAGGGCGTGGCAGCCCCGATTTTATTGGGCCGCGGGGCCCTCGCGCCGGGGCCTTGTTTGACGGGCCTTCGGGAGCTATGCTGTTTTCGTTTGGTAACCATTTGGGTGACCTCCTTGGGGTTGACTGGCGAAGCTGAAATCTTTGCCAGCCTACCTTTTTACCCCATGTTTTCGGAGGTCCCCAAATGGTTCCTGGCGGCTCAGCCCTCACCAGGTGCACCGGCAGTGCATAATTCAGGTTGAAACCGACTCGATCTCCGGTGGGTGACCAAAACGGGCGAATCTCGCCGGCGGGATGCAAAGTCAAGCGAGTTCTCACGGCGCGCGCGGCGTCGTGAAGCCAAATGTCGAATTGCCCTGACTCGCCTACCCCATCCACCGCAACCAGACGCTCATCGGGAGACAACGCGGCATGAGATAGCAAGGTGCTTGGTTGACCGATGAGCGTAGGAGTCTGTCCCACAGAAATCCGGCACGAAGGTAATACGGGGGCGAGATTGGATTTTTGAGGTCGGCAACGCGAGTGTCCGGCTGCGATCCGGATGCGATCCTTCGTTGCGGCAACAGCATCGCCTCTGTGACTCGATAGCGGCTTCCGTGGGCGGCTTTTTTCACGCTTCGCTCCGCTTAGGCCGCCGTCGGGAGCGCCTCCATCCTCGCCATCCGCCGCAGGTTCAACGCCATCGTTACCAAGCTCCATTCTCCTTGTACTTTCTTGAGACCCCGCAGCGAAAATCGCCGGAATCCTAACACCTCTTTCACCCATCCGAACACTGGCTCCACCATCCCTTTGCGGCGCGCGTATTGTTGCTTGCCGCGCTGCTGCTCGAGGCGCTTCGCCATGCGCTCGCTCGCCGCTTCGGTGGCCTTGTTGTTTTGCTTCTTTTCTTCCTGGGCCGCCTTGCTTTCCCGCCGCAGCGCCACGATGCCCTCGATCTCGCGTTCCTCCATTGCCAGAAAGTTCTTCTCGCTCCGATACCCCGCGTCCGCCAGCAAACACTCCGGTTTGCTCCCCGTGTTTTGCTCCACTTGATCCACCATTTCGATGAGCGACCCGTTGTCGGCCGCGTTCTGTCCCACCTGCCGCGCCACGATCAACTGACGGCCTTCTTCCACCACCGCCTGCGCGTTGTAGCACTGTTGGAAACTCTGCTTCGACTTCATGATGCGGCTCTCGGGATCGCTGAAATTGCGTTGCGCTTGCGGCTTTGGCTCACCGAACTCCCACTTGAATTTCGAACAGCCGCCTTGCGGTCTCGTCTCCGAAGCCACTTTGCCGTCGCCGGGATGGCGCCCTTGCTGCTTGTCTTTTTCGGCCTGTTCGTCTTCCAGCGCCTGCTTGGCTTCCCTGATCTTTTCGAGCCGCTGCTCGCGTTTGTGCAGCTCGGGCGGCAGCTCGTCGCCGCTTTTGCCGGGGCCGTAGAGTTCGTCTTCGGCGGCGTCGGTTTGGTGCGCTTTCTCGAGCAACTGTTGAATTTCTTTTTCGAGCTGTTGCTCTTCTTCCTTCATGCGCTGGTAGCTCATCGCCTTGTGTTTGGAGGCGTTGGCTTTGATTTTCGTGCCGTCCAGCGCCACCGTCCCCAGTTTCACCAAACCCATCTTTTGGGCCAGCTGCACGAGCGCGACGAACAGCTTGCCAAACGTTTCCAAGTGTTGCTGACGGAAGCGATTGATGGTGCGAAAGTCGGGCTGATTGCCCGCCGCAAGCAGGCGTAGTGCAACGTCGTCGATCAGCTTGCTGGCGATTCTGCGCGACGAAAACACGCCCGTCGCGTAGGCGTAGACGAGCACCTTGACGAGCATCGTCGGGTGATAGGGCTGATTGCGCCGGCCGTCGCCCTCGTAGGGCTGGTGCAAGGCGCTCAGATCGAGTTGATCGAGTGTATCGGAGATGAAATAGGCCAGGTGGTCCCGCGGCAGCCAGTCCCGCGGCGACGGCAGAAATAAAAACGGCTGATCAGGCTCATAAGGCCGGTAGTTGGTCCCCATGCCTCTAGTTTCGCCCTTCCATGCAAAACATTCCACTCCTTGCTGGCTTTTTCTGTGGGACAGACTCCTAGTTGGGATCCGTCGCGGCCCCGCCAGCCGAGCTGATACCCGCCCTCGCGGCCCGGTTGGAGGTAAAGCAAGGTACCGTCCGAAGCAACTGTGGGGGCTTCGGCATTCGAAGCGATAGGAAACGGCTCCCCGGTCACTTCGGCCTCGTCAATGGAAAACGGCAGAGCCCAAATCGGGCCGCCGTTCTCGTCGGCTTGATAGAGGATATGGCCCGTCGAGGAATAAACCGGGCGGCTGCCTTCCACAAGAAAGGTTTCGCGCCCCGTGCTGAGATCCCGAAGAACAATTTTGGGATCAAGCCTGTTCACGCGCAACAACAGTAGCCGACGCTCCTTAACGGGCAGAAAGTGAGGGTGCCCGTACCAGCCTCTCCCCTGTGCTTCCTCCAGGGCCGTTAACAGGGTGGGTGAACCCCCTCGCGCCGACACTTCATATACCGTCCCTTCAATGAGACGATTGAAAACAATTGAATCTCCGTCCGGGCTCCAGGCGCCGCCGACTCCGCCCCGGTACGGCTGGTTCGGTACTTCAATAAGAGGCACCACCGCCCCACCGTTGACGGGTACTTTCTTCAGATGTTGCCGTGTTGCGAAACCAATGGCGTCGCTGTCGGGCGACCAGAAGATTTCGTACGCCCCTTCCGTGCCGGCAAGCTCCTGCGGCTCTTCTTGATCCAGGTCTCGGATCCACAATTTGCTGCTCGTCCAAAAACGACCTTGGATCCACGCGATGCGCCGCCCATCGGGCGAAATCGCCGGCTCTCCAGCACCGGGCGGCACCGCCGGCGAGAATCGCACAACGCGCGATCGGCCCTCTGTATTGTTGTTGGGCCACAAAATCGCCACCGCGACCAGGACCGTCGCAAGTGCGCCCGCCAGGATGTTTCTTTGGACGGTCGGTCGGCCCAGCGAGGGGGCCGCGGAATCCCCTACTGTGGGACGGTCAACTCGCTTTGAGTGAACGTGACCTTCGACCCCGGCTGCGGGCATCACGGCAGCAGCCGTTTGGGTAGTATGGGTGGGCGGTGTCTCAGGGCTTTCCACCTGCCCTAAAAACCGATAACCCCGCCTCGGCAGCGTCTCGACCAACTTCGGGCGGCTCGCCGAATCGCCCAGTGCCTCGCGCAGCTTGTTCGCCGCCGTGTTGAGGCTGCGGTCGAAATCGACGTAGGTGTCGTCGGGCCACAGCTACGCCCGCAATTCTTCGCGGGTGACCACTTCCCCGGGCCGGGCCTGCAGCACCGCCAGCATCCGAAACGGCTGGTCTTGCAGCCGGATCTTCACCCCGCCCCTGCGCAGCTCTCCGGCGGCGAGGTCCACCTCAAACTCACCAAACCGAATCAAACGCGAAGCCGACATAACGCTGCAAGGTCTCCTTGAACGGGCACTGTCCGCCTGTTAAGCGAGGTTAACTATCTCATCCCGTTCTTGCCTGGCCGATTATAGCACCCGCTAGCGCTGACGCGGGGCGGTATTTTTGTCTCTCCTTGAGTCTCTAATCCCCTCCGAATCAACAGCTTGCTGGTTAATACGCGCTTGACCGCCAATTGAGTCCCGGCTGTCTAGGTATACCAGCTCATCTGGCGAAAACTCGCTCTTACCAACCCCAAACCGGAGATAAGAGCGATGAACAAGTCCTATCGAAGATGCCTGATTTCGACCCTATTGTTGGCACTGGCGAGCGCGGCAGCCGCCAAGGAGCTACCCTCGGAACTAGGCGAGCCCCTGACTCTTACCGTGCGGACCTACAACTACACTGGGGAGCCCGAGAGTGTTCTCGTGCCTGCCAAGGAGGTAGCTGCGGGAGTGTTTCGCAAGCTGGGTATCCAGATTGCATGGGCTGATTGCACTCCCGGCAGCGAGAGCGCCCAAAGGCACCCGGCCTGCCAGCCGCAGGCCGTGTTTGAGACAGATGTTCTTAACCTGAAAATCATCTCCCGCGAGATGGCCCAGCGGGTTAGCGGCCTGTTTCCCGGTGATACGTTCGGCTTTGCTCTGCCGGCTCAGGGAGACGGATTCGGTTCCAACGCCACGATTTTCTACCATTCCGTGGGGGAGGTTGCGCCCGACGCCAAACGTCTGCCGGCTACGATTCTGGGCCATGTCCTGGCGCATGAAATGGGTCATCTGTTGCTGGGAATGAAAGGGCACTCGCGGCACGGCATCATGCATGTGCCGTGGGGACCTCAGGAGCTTGGACGAGCGTCCCAAGGGGGGCTGCTTTTCGAGGCCAAGCAGGGGCGGCGCATCCAAGCACAGGTCGAGGCCCGCATGCTTGCCGCTCCGCACGAGGTTGCCGGGCGACTCTAGTCGGATAGCTGGTGGAGAGTGTGTCCAGTCAAGGCTGGCATGTTCAGTGGGAGACAGTCCCACCGGGGTAAAAGTCAGAGCCCCGTAGCTTGGGTTGCATCCGTGTGGAGGAAACGAAGCCGATGAAGCCAACTGACAAAGCCATCCTTGGGATGGTGAGCAAGTCACCGGGCCGTAACAAAAGTGAACCCATAGGTGGCCTCGAAAAGCTAAAACCCCGGAGGCCGAACCCTCTTTCCACGGGTGAAGGCAGCATGGCCTGGCGCAGACTGACTGCAGCGCCAGTTCACTCCGGCGGGGTGCTAGGGACAGCACGGTGACAAGGGCATGCTAAGCAACTGGAGAAGCCCTCCTCGTCCCGTCGAGAAATTGGCGGAGCAGGGAAGCCGTATAACTGGCGAAAACCAGGAAATCGGTGGAAGGCGAGAGGATGGCGGCTAGGTTCGTAGTAGTGAGGAAGCGGGGTAACGCCCGTGGAGCGAAGGAGCCTTGCTGCACATGAAGTCTTGGTCAACACAGTGAGGCAGGGGCGAAATGATAAAAGCGTCCGGTAGTCTGCAGGATCTGAGACGAAGACTATACGGCAAGGGGAAGGCTGAACGGACTTGGCGTTAACCCAAGGCCTCGGTCGGAAGCGGTGGAGTAGTCAATGGCGAGAGCAGACACCTGGATTCGGGTGACGGCTTCCGAGCTGTCGTCGAAAGCAACTCCGATCGGATAGGTCTCATAAACCTTGTCGTGAAGTGTGCAGGAGCGCGTAGTGAAGGAAATCTTCATGCTGCGTGCGAGGTGGCGGGAGCTGGAAACGGAGCCACGGACACGGTTAACCGGGCACGAAGGGGGAAACCCCGGATACAGCCAAGCCAGGTCCTGACGGGCCACCGCGCCAGTTCCCGACCCTACGTGTGTCCAGTCAAGGCTGGCATGTTCAGTGGGAGACAGTCCCACCGGGGTAAAAGTCAGAGCCCCGTAGCTTGGGTTGCATCCGTGTGGAGGAAACGAAGCCGATGAAGCCAACTGACAAAGCCATCCTTGGGATGGTGAGCAAGTCACCGGGCCGTAACAAAAGTGAACCCATAGGTGGCCTCGAAAAGCTAAAACCCCGGAGGCCGAACCCTCTTTCCACGGGTGAAGGCAGCATGGCCTGGCGCAGACTGACTGCAGCGCCAGTTCACTCCGGCGGGGTGCTAGGGACAGCACGGTGACAAGGGCATGCTAAGCAACTGGAGAAGCCCTCCTCGTCCCGTCGAGAAATTGGCGGAGCAGGGAAGCCGTATAACTGGCGAAAACCAGGAAATCGGTGGAAGGCGAGAGGATGGCGGCTAGGTTCGTAGTAGTGAGGAAGCGGGGTAACGCCCGTGGAGCGAAGGAGCCTTGCTGCACATGAAGTCTTGGTCAACACAGTGAGGCAGGGGCGAAATGATAAAAGCGTCCGGTAGTCTGCAGGATCTGAGACGAAGACTATACGGCAAGGGGAAGGCTGAACGGACTTGGCGCTAACCCAAGGCCTCGGTCGGAAGCGGTGGAGTAGTCAATGGCGAGAGCAGACACCTGGATTCGGGTGACGGCTTCCGAGCTGTCGTCGAAAGCAACTCCGATCGGATAGGTCTCATAAACCTTGTCGTGAAGTGTGCAGGAGCGCGTAGTGAAGGAAATCTTCATGCTGCGTGCGAGGTGGCGGGAGCTGGAAACGGAGCCACGGACACGGTTAACCGGGCACGAAGGGGGAAACCCCGGATACAGCCAAGCCAGGTCCTGACGGGCCACCGCGCCAGTTCCCGACCCTACGTTCGGGAGGGAGTTCCTCAACCGGCCCTAAAAGGACCGGCCTAGGGAAACCAAGCCACGTGAACGTGGCTGATGCGGCGGCGGGTTTTGGGCCGGTTTCGTGGCGGGCGCGGTGCGAGACCACTCGTCTAGCAGCGCATGGCGTAAGTCCTTCCACGCGAAAAAGGGTACAGCCACCGATTTTCGTTGTCTGTTTTTGTTGGCAGCAAGAAGGTTCGACTAACGAAATCGGATGGCAGTCCCCATTTTCGCCCGTGCCCAATTTAGTTCAATCACCAGGTCTAAACCCACCGCCTTTCAGGCGGTCAGCTTCAAGCAGTTCTGGATGAGAATGGGGGGATAGAAGAATATCGGCGAGAAGCGCATTCGGTCTACGACATCAAATATCACCTCATATGGATCACGAAGTACCGCTACAAGGTGTTACGGGGCAGGGTGGCAGAGCGGGTGCGGGATCTGATCCGGCAGAGCTGTGAAGCGAGGGGAGTGGCGGTGATCCGGGGCGCGGTGTCGCCGGATCATGTGCACATGTTGGTGACGGCTCCGCCGCAACTAGCGCCGTCGAAGCTGGTGCAGTACCTGAAGGGGCGGTCGTCGCGGCGATTACAGGACGAGTTTGGAGAGTTGCGGAAACGGTATTGGGGCCAACATCTGTGGGCACGCGGCTACTTTTGTGCGACGGTGGGCGCGGTAGATGAAGAAACGATCAAGAGATACATTGAGAGCCAGAAATGGGATGAGGACGGGGAAGGATTCAAGATTACAGCGCCCACCAAGTCTTGAGCCGGCTGTGAGCCGGACAGCTTCAGGCGGCTTGAGCCGCAACCCCGACTTTCAGTCGAAACGTAACCCACCGCCTTTCAGGCGGTGGATGTTTAGTCACGGGCTGTTAGCCTAGATCGCGAACTGAATCCAATTTTTCGCAAGCCTGGTACAATCCTCGGTCAGCAGGCATGCATGCTCCTGATTGGCCCACCTGGCAGCGGAAAAACCCACTTTGTGCTGAGGCGGCTGGAGGCCGCGATCCGCCAAGGACGCGCCTCCGAGGTCAAGCTCATCGTTCCGACCGCGAGCATGGCTCAGCACACGCTCCACACGCTGGCACGCCGTGATCTTGTCGTGCCGGGTCAGGTTGTCGCCACGATGGCGGACTTCGTTGCCGGCCTAACGCCAACTCTGAAAATAGCCGCTGCGGCGGCTGAAGCCTGGCTGCTTCAGGGGGCGATCAGCGAAACACGCCGAGAGGAATTCGCCCAGATCAAGAACTCCCCTGGCCTGCATGCCGCTGTACTCCGAACCATCCGGGAGTTCTGGGCCGCGGGCTCCGGCGCATCAACCGCGTCCCGCTTCTTGAAGACTCCCCAGCAAGAGGCCTTTCTCGAGGTGTTTCGCGAATACGAGCGCCGGCTGCAGCAAGCGGGTTTCGTCCATCCCTCAGAACGCTTCCTGCAAGCGGCCCGCGGCATCAAGGAGGGTGCGCTGGAATCGCTGCGCGAAGTGTTTTTCGATGGTTTCTTGAACTTCACCGCCGGCGAGCACGAAATCCTTCAAGCGGTGCTCGATTCGGTGGAGAACGCTACGGTCACTCTCGAGGAAGACCCGCAAAGAAAATTCACGCGGTCTGCGGCAGAGCGTCTCAAGACCGTCCGGCGGCCGCAGATCCGCCCGCAAGTCATCCAGGCTTCCACTCCTCTTAGTGAAGTCGAGGAGATCGCCCGGCGAATCATCGAAGAGAAGCGGCCGTTCCACCACTACGGCATCGTTCTGCGAACTCCCGAGCAATACGCGCCGCCGATCCAGTCGGTCTTCGAGCGGCTTCAGATCCCGTTCAGGCTGCGCCTGCCCCAACCGCTGGCACATCACGCTTGCACCCGACTTTTGACCGGCTTGCTCCGCGCGGCTTCGAAAGGCTTTCCCGCGGAAGAAACGCTGGATGTCCTCAAGCGCGCCGCCAGTCCGCTCGGACTTAACCGCCGGATGGACCAGTTCGATTTCAGAGTTCGCGAGAACCTCCCGGGCAGGGGACTGGCGTTCCTAAAGCGGCAAGCCGGAAGCTCCCATTCGCTAGGCCGACTGATGGAGCATCTCGAATCCATCGCAGGCTGGCGCAACAAGAAGGTCCCGCCACGTGAATGGGCCGAACGTGCGAAGTCATTGCAAGAATCTTGGCTCGCGATGCCGCTAGTTAGCGATGCCATACCCATGGCGCGCGTCCTGGAACTGCGAAGTCTGGCGGACGCGATCCCGGCCATCGCTCAAGCGGCCGACGATGCCGCCGAACTTCTAGAACACGATGGAGTCGATCGAGCTTCCCTGACTGAATATCTCGATGCGTTGGAGTCGGTTCTGCAAAACACGATGCAGCAGACGGGGGACCAGCGCCGCAATGTCGTCAATGTGTTGAGCATTTACGAGGCGAGGCAGTGGGAGCTTCCCGTCGTGTTCGTGCCCGGCTTGGTCGAAGGGCAGTTTCCGCGGCGCTACAGCCAGAATCTTTTCGTGCCGGATTCGGACCGGCGAAGGCTGAGCGGAAATCGCATCCACCTTCGGACCACAAAAGACCAGGATGACGAAGAGCGTTTTCTGTTTCGCATTGCGACGACCCGCGCTACGGAGAAACTGATTCTCAGCTACTCAAGATTCGACGAACAGGGCCGCCAGCAACTCCGGTCCTTCTTCTTGAAGCAAGCGAAAGATGAAGATATCCCCGCCAAGCCCGTTCGGCTGCGCGAACCGGTGGCGCCGTTTCGCGAGCACCGTCCCGCGGGCTTTGATTCACCGTCACTTCGGGAGCTGGTTCTCAAGAAACACGAAAAGTTTGCGCCGACATCGCTCGAGACCTTCCTGCAATGCCCGTTTAAGCACTTCGCCGAACGCACGCTGAAACTGCGGGAGCCTCCGGCAAAGCCGGAACAAAGGCTCGATGCCAGGGTCGAGGGGACCATCGTTCACCGCACGATCGCCTTATGGAGCGAGGACCCGAGCAAGCAAATCAAAGACGTATTGGAGACCGTTCTCATCGAGCAGTGTGAAGCGGCGTCCGTGCCGCTGGGTTTTCGAACGACAGGCGCCCGCTGCCGCATGGAGGCGGACCTGGAGCGTTTCGCCGCCGAGGAGTTGGCGCGCCCCATTCCGAGCGCTCAGAAACAAGAACTCGAAGCGTCTTTCGACTACCTGATCGACGACACGGATCAGGCTCCGTTTCGCATTAACGGGCGCATCGACCGCTACGAGATCATGGGCGAGAACCTCGGCTTCGTCATCGACTATAAGTATTCGGCGAGAGACCGGATCGACAAACTAATGAAGGAGCATTTCCAGGGTCAGCGCGTGCAGGCTCCGCTCTATTTGATCGGGCTGGAGCGCGAGAAGGGCCTGCGGCCGGTGGGCTTGCGCTACTGGGGACTGCGCCATAAGACCACCATGCGAGGCTGGGTCGTCGACGGGTTGTGTCCACCCGAGCTGATCCAGAAGAAAGACCAACGTCTTTCCGAAGACGGCTTCCGGGCCATGCTCAATGTCGCCTTGCTGCGCGCGTCGGATGCTATTGAACAGATCCGCGGCGGGAGGATCGAAGCCGATCCAGCGGACCGCACTGTATGCAATTCGTACTGCCCTCTCCGGGACGTTTGCCGGATTCAACTCTGACCGAAACCGCGGGTCAGCGCGAGGCCGTCACGAGCTGGCGGCGCGGGGATATCTGCGTGATGGCGGGCCCCGGCTCGGGCAAGACCCGCGTGCTGGTCGAGCGCTTCCGCTGGCTGGTGGGCGAAAAGGGAGTCGACCCAAAAAGCATCCTTGCCATCACGTTCACCGAGAAGGCCGCCAACAACATGCGTGAGCGGCTGGTCAATTCGACCCACGATGTCGCGACGAGACAAGCCTTCGAGCGCGCGCCGATTTCGACGATCCATGCCTTTTGCGCCCAGCTGATTCGCGAGCATTCTCTCGAGCTGGGTTTGGACCCCGAATTTTCCGTCATGGAGGAGTGGGAGTTCACTCTGGAACGCCGCCGTGTGATCGAGGAAGTTCTCGAACAGATGTATGCCGATGAACCCGCCGCCACGGAACAATTCTTGCGATCGTTCCCCGGGCTGAATGTGCATGGCACCATCGAGAGCATCCATGAGTCGATGCGAGCCTCGGACGGGACTTCCTTCGCGAAGCGACTTGCTTCCGATGCTCGTGATAGTGACTTCATGTGGCACCTGGACGAAGCGCGGCGTCTGATTTCTCTGCCGGAACTGCAAGAGTTTGCAGGGGGCTTGAGCAAAGCCCGGTTGTCCGCTCGGGAGCGGCTGGCGCTGCTGGACGAGCTGGCACGATTCGTCGATGGCCTGACGGGCATGGGGCCGGGGCGGGAGGCGCTCAATTCTCTGAGGCAGTCTGCTTTGCCACGCCAGAGGGCGGCCGTGGTGGACTCAATCCACCACCCCTCTCGCGAATGGCTTGCCGCCGTGGTGAGATTGGTGGAGGAGTCCTATAGCGGTTGGAAGCATTCGGTTTCGAAAGTCGACTTCAATGATCTCGAACGCTTTGCGGTGCGGCTGCTGGAGGATGCGCCGGAGCGGCGCGAGCGGTTCTCCCATGTGCTTGTTGACGAGTTTCAGGATACGAACGCGGTTCAGTCGAAGTTGATTGGGTTGTTGCGGCCTGGGGGCGGCAAGCGGCGGGGGGAGTGGGCAGTGGGGGATGAGGAGGGCGGGCGTGGCTTACCCCTCCCTTACGGTCGGGGCTCCAAGGAAAGCGCGGCCGAGGATGGTGCATTGGAAGAAAGCGCGTTCGGCGACGCTGCGCTGTTTGCGGTTGGCGACATTAATCAGTCGATCTACGGTTTTCGTCACGCGGCCCCAGGAGTTTTTCGGCGATACCGCGGCGACCTCAAGGCGCATGGCGGCCACCTTGTCGAGTTGAAAGAAAACTTTCGCAGCCGCGCCGAAGTTCTCAGTGCGGTCGAGGTGGTTCTTGCAGGCGAGGGCGGTATCGACTCGCGACCGCTGGTTGCCTCTCGAAACTTTGAGCCGAAGGAAATCCCGAGCGTGGAAGTACTCTTTGTTCGGCACCTGGTCAAAGAAACAACGCTGCAACAAGAAGCGCTGCACGTTGCGGCGCGCATCGTGCAACTCCGCGCGGAGCTACGCGTCGGCGAGCCGGCACGCGAGCCCAAATGGAGTGACTTTGCGGTGCTGTTACGGACTCGCAAGCTGATCGAGGAATTCTCAGCCGGATTTCGGCAGGCCGGCATTCCTTATCAGCTCTCGGCTGGCCGGGGGTTCTACGATGCCCCGGAGGTTCGCGACCTGACACACTTCCTGCGGATTCTCGTCAACCCACGGGATGAGATCAGCATGGCGGCGGTGCTGTGCTCGCCGCTGGTTGGAGTTTCCGACGGCGCGTTGCTGCGGCTCAAGAGCGACGGAGACAACCTGGCCGATGGCCTCGCATCGGAGCTGAGCTTGGAACCGGACGATCAGTCGCGTCTCGAAAAACTTCGGGGCCAACTCGAAGACTTTCGACAGACGCGCGACGACGTTTCGCCCAACTTGCTGCTCAGCCGAATCATCGCTGATACCGGCTATGAGGCTCACCTGTGGTCGCAACCCACCGGAGGCCACCAGGTCGCGAACATTCGTAAGTTTTCTGAACTACTGCGGCGGGTATCGCAAAAATCGGGCTTGAGCTTCGATCAGGTTGTGGCCCGAGTCGAAGACCTTCGTGACACCGACTCGCCCGAGGCCGAAGCCGCCGTAGAGGACGATGCCGCGGACGCGGTTCACATCATGACGCTGCACGCGGCCAAGGGGTTGGAGTTCCCTGTTGTCTTTTTGGCTGCGCTCAACCGGCGCGCGCGTGCAATGACTGACGATGCGGGATACGACGTGAAGCGGGGAATCGGGGCCAAGTGGAAAGACCCTATTACCGGTGATGTAGTGGACGACCCGGTCTTCGCCCAGATTCGAGCTGACATCACGCGCCGAGAGGCCGAGGAGTCGAACCGGCTTTTTTATGTCGCGATGACGCGCGCCGAAGAGCACTTAGTCCTGAGCGCTTCTTGCGGGCAGCGGGTGATGGCAACGCACTGGGCCAAGCTGATTCGGGAAAAGCTGCGGCTTGATTTCAAGCAGATCGATAATAGTCCCCAGGCAAGAGAGGTTGGAGGGCTCCGTTTTAGGCTGCTTCAAACCGACCAGCCGCCTGAAGTGTCCGCGATCAGCCGCGAAAGGGAGGCGCAGGAAGTAGCGAACTGGCTCGAACCGCTTGGGGCTCCGGAAGATCAGTCCGATTCGGCTGTGGCGGTTACTTCTATCGCACTCTACGCGCAATGTCCGCGCCGCTACTATCTTTCGCGGTATCTGGGTTTTGGGCGGGAAGTCGCTCGTGGCACAGCTCCCGCCACGCGAAAAAAGGGTACAGCCACCGATTTTCGTCGTCAGTTTTCATCGGATATAGAGCGTTCTGAAGAACGAGAATCGGATGGCAGTCCCCCTTTTTCGCCCGCGCCCGACTTCGGCCGGGGGCTACTTGGTGGCGTGACCGCTGACCTGGGGGCGGCTGGGGATGACGAACTAGAGGCGACCGAACTAGGAAGACGCGTCCATGCCATATTGGCCGGGTCGCAAAAGCCCGTTGAGCCCGACAGCGAGGTCATGGAGCTGGTGCGGAATTTTCAGGAAAGCGAACTGGGGCGGCGTGTGCCGGCCGATGCTCATCATGAGCAAAATCTCTTGTTTGCGCTGGACGGCCACTTGCTGCGTGGCCAGGTTGATCTCTGGTTTGACGAAGGAGGGGAGCGCGTCTTGGTCGACTACAAGACGGATCAGGTCAAGCCTGACGATGCGGCCGAGCACGCGCTTAGTTACGCACTGCAGCTTCAGCTTTACGCACGGGCGATCGAGCAGGCGACGGGCCGCCGACCTGACCGTGCGGTGCTCTACTACTTGCGTCCCAATGTAGCGATTGAGGTCGACGTGGGCGCTATCGGGGCGACCGCTGATCGCGTCAAAGAATTCTTCGCGGCACAATCAAGAGTCGACTATCCGCTCAATGTTGGAGAGCATTGCTACCGCTGCCCCCACTACCGCAATATCTGTCCGGCTAGGGTTTGGGGGGTGCAGGGCCAATCGGCCAATGCGCCTCCGATTCAGGGGCCGGAAGCACCTGTCTAGAAAAATCCGGGATCTGTCATCATGAAGATTCCGTATCTTTTCGTTCCTTTTGAGTTCGCGTCTTCTTGAGTCTTCAGGCCACTGAAGATTGGGCGCCTCCTCTGATTCCCAGCAAGATTGTTGGAAGCCGATGCTAACCTTCCCTGTACTTTTGCGCCGCAACCGCAACTACCGCCGGATGTGGATCAGCCAAGTCGTCAGCGAAATCGGCGATCACTTCAACACCATCGCGGTTTTGAGCCTAGTGCTAGAAAACACCCGGTCCGGCGCGGTTGTCAGCGGTGTGATGTTGGCGCGTGGGGTTGCCATGATCACAGCGGGCCCGGTGGCCGGGGTCATTCTGGACCGGCTGGACCGCCAGCACGTTCTCATTGCGAGCACGGTTGCCAGGGCCGCCGTCGCGGGATGCTTTGTCTTCACGGTTGACCGTGAGGACCTGACGCTGATCTACGTGCTCAGCGGCTTGCTGATGTTTGTCTCCCCTTTTTTCAACAGTGGTCGGACAGCGATCTTGCCGGTTATCGCCAGCCCTGAAGAGCTCCATACCGCGAACGCCTTGACGCAAACAACGCGCTACGCGACGGTGACGGTCGGCATGATGCTCGGCGGTCTGAGCACAGCGGCGCTGGGGTACGAGGCTGCGTTCCTGCTCAACGCGGCTTCGCTGCTGTTTTCCGCATGGATGATTTCATGGCTTCGGCTTACGAAAGGCAGCTTTCGTGCGGAAAGGAAAGCGCTGACGGAGGCTGATGTCGCGCGGCCCTGGCACGACTACAAGGAAGGCCTGCGCTACATCAAATCAGTGCCGCTGATGCTGGCGATTTGCTTGATTCACGTCGGCTGGGCCACGGGCGGTGGGGCGGCGCAGATCCTCTTCAGCTTGTTTGGGGAAATAGTGTTTGAGCGCGGCGCCGCCGGTATCGGCATGATATGGGGCTTTGGGGGTGTGGGGCTGGTGATCGGGGGCTCGCTGGCACACCGAATCGGGCCTAAGCTGGGGTTTGAAAACTACAAGAAACTGCTGATCGTGGCCTTCGCGATCCATGGGAGCTCCTACATACTCTTTAGCCAAGCCCCCTATTTTTGGGTCGCTCTTATCTTCATAGTGGTATCGCGCGCGGCCTGGGGGGTGGCCACGGTCCTCAACTTGAACCAACTGCTGATTCACGTCCCCGATAGTTTCCGGGGTCGTGTTTTCTCGACGATCGAGTCGCTCACTTGGGGCACGATGATGCTGTCGCTGGCGGTAGCCGGTTTTGCCTCGGACACCTACGGTCCGCGTGTGATTGGCGCTTGGGCCGGTGCGTTGAGCTCCCTAACGGCAGTGGGCTGGGGCTGGGCGCATTGGCGGGGCGCGCTGGTTGAGCCCGCGGTTGAGGGCATTGACCCGGATGATCTCGAGGTGGATCGGCTGCCGCGGGTTTAGTTGCCGGGTAGTTGCCGGCGCGGAACATTACGTTGCGTGTTGCGATGACAAGTCGGCTACTCCCGTGGTTCAACGAGCCTTCATCCGGCGTCTCCGTTTTGGTGAAAATAGCGTGGAAACAGGTATGGTGAGGAGTCAGATGGGAACGGAACTCAAGGCCTGCAAGGACTACCGCTGGATCGTCCGGGATCCACGCATGTTGGGCGGTGCGCTTTCGGTCCGGGGAACCCGCCTATCCGTGAAGTTGATTCTTGAGTGCCTAGCGAACGGCATGACCCTGGACGATATCGACGAGGCCTATGATCATGGGTTCCCTCACGAAGCTCTTCCCGAAATTTTTCGCGTAGCGGCAGAACGTGTGGCTGCTTGACGAAAATTTGGACGTGAATCTGCTGGCTTTTCTTCGAAGCCAGGAAATCGAGTGCGACAACGTACGTGGCCGAGGCTGGCGCGGACTTCAAAACGGGCAGCTCGCGACAGCGGCCTGGGAAGCAGGGTTTCGATGCCGACTCACTAAGGACGCGGACTTTCCCGCAGCCGCCGATGGCGTCTTTGAAAGGTACCCTGAATTCGCAATCGTAGTTGTCAATCTTCCCCAGAAAGTATCGCCGAGTTACGTTTCCGATTTTTCCCAGGCGTGGGCGCGGGCAACAATATCCCCTTGCTCGGGGAAGGTTATCATCTGGCCGCGCGAGTAGCGCCGCCGCAGTGGCGCTTTGACCGTCCCGCAGCATCTTTCCCTAATCAGAATAGCGATCAGCAACTCGATGTATCTAGACGCTCCGTGGGAAGAGTTCCAGCGTGCCCGCCGTCGGCCGCCCCTTTTGTGGTAAATGTGTTGCATGCTTGCACGCCGGTCGCTACTGCTTGCCACGGTTTTCGCTGCGCTGATATCCGGGTCTTCTTGCCGGCGCGAGAGCACCAAAACGGTCATCGGTGTCGTCCCCAAGGGGACCAACCACATCTTTTGGCAAACCGTTCACGCCGGTGCGTTGGCGGCGGCGGATGAGTTCGACGTCGAGATCATTTGGAACGCCCCGCAACTCGAGGTGGACACATCTCGGCAGATCGCCATTGTAGAAAACTTGATCGCCAGGCGTGTCGATGGGATCGTGCTCGCTCCTGTCGAGGAAGACGCGCTGGTCGGAGTTGTGGAACGGGCCGTCAGCGAAGGCATCCCTGTTGCGATCTTTGACTCCGGGATCAAGACGGATAAGATCATTTCCTATGTCGCCACCAACAACTACGACGCCGGCGTGATGGCCGCCCGCCGTATGGGAAAGATCCTCGAAGGAAAGGGCAAGATCGGCGTAATCGGTTTCATGCCGGGAAGCGCGTCGACGATGGACCGCGAGGCTGGTTTCAATGACACAATCGCGAAAGAATATCCTCTGATCCAGAACCTGGGGGTGCGTTTCCCGATGGCGGACCGCGCCCGCGCCTTGGCCGAAGCCGAGAACATGATGACGGCCAACCCGGACCTGGCAGGCTTGTTTGCTGACAATGAATCGAGCACTGACGGCACGGTCCGCGCGGTCAAACAGAGGGGGGCCGTGGGGAAGGTCAAGATCGTGGGGTTCGATGCGTCGAAGGAGCTAGTGGACGAACTCAAGGCCGGCTCGATCGATTCGATCGTGATCCAGGACCCCTTCAAGATGGGCTTCGAAAGCACCAAAGCGGTGGTGCTTCATCTACGCGGAGAGGAGCCGACGCGCGAGATCGACTCCGGCTCGTATCTGGTGTTGCAGGAGAACGTCGACACTCCTGCTATGCGCGAGCGGCTTTTTCCTGATATCGCAAAATGGCTGCGGCGGTGACTAGCACCGGAACTCGCGACGCTGCCTGGCCAATTTGATTACGGAAGGTATCGCCTCGGTTGATGCTCAGCCGTTGCCGGATATACAGCTCGAGCTGGCCCGCATTTCTCACCGTCTGGCGGCCGAATTCACGCGGTAGGCCCGCCACGCGGTGGGAGGAGCGGGCTAGGACGTCCGCGCTAGGTCAGCACTGACTCGACGGCCTCGACGATCGCAGACGTTGAGATGCCGTAGTGCTGATAGAGTTCCTCGCGGCTGCCTGTCTGGCCGAACTCGTCGACTCCCAGGGAAACAGTCCTCGTGCCGAACACGGATCCAAGGAAAGAGAGCCCGTGGGAATGGCCGTCCATAACGGTAACGATCGGGCACTTGCGTTCAGCGTCGGGAATCAGGTGTTCGAGCAGGGGCGTGGAACGAATTCCTGGGCTCTTGGCGCGGAGACGAGTGGCCTGTCTCCAGCCGCGATAGAGCAGGGCTGGTCATGTTCACAACGTTTGCCAATATGCCGCGGCGAGCCAGCTCCTGGCTCGCTTCCAAAGCTACCGGCACCATCACGCCGCAAGCGAAGATATTGGCGACGTTCCCGCCCGGCCTGTATTTTGGGTGACCCGCGTGGTCAACAAGCCGGTAGCCGCCGCGCAGAACGCTTCGTCTGAGCTGCTCTGTTTCGGCCCCGGATGCGGTGGGAAACAGAGCTTGGTCAACAGGAACCGTGGATAGCCTCAGATAGACGGACGTTCCGTGCTTGCGGTCGAGGAGATTGCGGAGGCTTGCCAGCAAGATCCACTCCAACTCTTGTCCGAAGCAGGGCTCGTAGTAGACCAGATGCGGAAGCTCCGTGCCAATCGAGGGCGTGATAACCGATTGATGAGCTCCACCCTCGCGGCTCAGGCTGATTCCTGACGGCGAGCCCACAAAGATGAATTTCGACTTGCAGTAGAGCCCGTAGTTCAAAGCATCCAGGCCGCGGGAGATAAAAGTGTCGTAAATGGTGCCGATCGGGAGAAGAGTTTCACCGAAGAACTCCGCGGACAGCCCCAACGCGGTTAGCAGGAGGAAAAAGTTGTTCTCCGAAATGCCCAGCTCGATATGCGCACCCTTTGGGGACTGCTGCCAATCGAGCAATTGTGGGATATGGGCCTCTTTGAAGTAGTTGATCCGAGCTTGGGAACTGTAGACGCCCATCTTGTTGATCCAACCACCCAGGTTCGTCGAGCTGGCCACATCGGGTGAGGTTGTTACAATCCGGTGGGCGATCTGGGGCTCTCTGGAGAGCGAAGTGAGCAGGGAGCCCAGAACCTGTTGGGTCGAGCGCTTGCCCTTGTGAGTGGTGCTGAGCGTCTTGGGAATTTCGGAAGCCTCTGGCATCGAGGGGGCGTGCTGCTTTCTGTCGCTCGCAAACCCGGATTTGAAGGCATCGATGTAAGTGGCCTCCTCGCTTCCCGGGGCAAAACTGTCGAACTCCCCTCCTTGCGGCACTCCGAGCTTGGTTCGTAACTCGCCCATTTGCCCGGTGGTCAAGAGCTTGGAGTGGTTGAGCGGATCACCTGCAATCGGCAGACCCCAACCCTTGATTGTGTAGGCGATAATCACGACGGGCCGGTCACGGATTTGGTCGGCGCGCTGGTACGCATCGAGGATCATGCCGAGGTCGTGACCGCCGAGGTCCGCTAGCAGGTCCCGGATTTCTCCCGCGGGACAGTCCTCAAGCAGTCGGAGCAACCCTTGATCGGGCGACCCATTCGACTGGGCCAGATGCTCGCGGATCGAGTTACCGTCGCTGATGCGGAGCAAGCTCTGGTACTCGTCGTTCGTCATCAAGTCGATGCGTTCTCGACGGCGTTCACCTCCGGGACGTTCAAAGTAGGATTGGAGCCGGTGGCCGTACTTGACCTCGATGACCTCCCAGTCGTGGACGTGGAACATTTCCTCGATCTTCTGAGCCTTCCCGCTCGGCACGACGCGGTCGAGGCTCTGCCGGTTGAGATCGATGATCCAGATAACTTGATCGAGGGCGCGAAGATTGTCCTCGCCCAAGGCTTCCCATACGTTGCCCTCGTCCAACTCGGCATCGCCAATCAAAGCGATGAAGCGATGGGCGTCTTGGACGCCGAAATGGTCCTTGACGTAGCGGGCCGTCAGTGCGGCGAAGTTCGGGGCTACCGCGCCGAGGCCGACTGACCCGGTCGAGAAGTCCACCGGGTCGACGTCCTTGGAGCGGCTGGGGTATGCCTGGAGACCCCCGTAAGCACGAAGTTGCGTAAGCTTCTCGGCCGGCAGCTTGCCAAGCAGGAACTGAATGGCGTGGAATACGGGCGATGCATGCGGTTTGACCGCCACAAAGTCGCCGCGCCGCCACTCGTGGAAGTAGAGCGCTGTCATCAAGCTGACGATCGAAGCCGAGCTGGCCTGATGGCCTCCGACCTTGAGATCGTCGGCGTTTTGACGAACGTTATTGGCGTAGTGGACGATCTGCGTGCTGAGCCACAGTACGCGGTCCTGAATGCTCTCCAGCGTCTTGAGATCACGCTGGGACGACCGGGCTAGCTCGTTGGTCGGCGTTTGGGAGTTTGCGGCCATCGGGCTCAAACCTGCTGTCGTTGCGGTGTCCCGGAATCGCCGCCATCGCGGCACCGCCCAGCAGCCATGCTACCAGCCCGGCTGGGGCGGGTCAATGCGCGCACGACCGAGATTACGGCCGCAGAGGGGCTAGAGGGATGACGAATACCAATGAGAACGACCAGCCGCTAGCGTTGTCCAGGAAGAGCTCGTTGCCGATCCGGTCACCGGCTCGTGGCAAGCCGGTAGCCACGTAGTCGATCGATCCCTCCAGCTCAATGTTGCGCAGCCAGTTGCCGTTGGGAAGCCAGTTGAAGATGTTGACGGCCGTGTCAAGTTCAAAGTTCAGCTTGTGAGTATATGCGCTGGTATCTAGTGGCCGTTCGGCGGGGCTGATCTTGTCCACGATATCGAAGTGACTCCCCACCCAGCCACCGGTGTCTTCGGGGCGAAGCCACTCCAGGTTCAGCTCGATCTCCACCTCGGGAGAATTGTCTCGGATCGAATCCCTGCCGATTCCTTACGCCGTCATTCCAGTGAAAGGGTTCTCCGATCCGGAAGCGAAGGGGATGAAGATTGTCTCGAGCGAAAAGCCGACTCTCGGAATCTCCGTTGGGATATCCAGTGCCACAATGGCTTCGAATACACCCTCGCGCTCCCCCCGCGTGATGCCGACCTGCTCATCACCTTCCAACTCGGCGACTCGGTGCCGGCTGAAGAGGTTTTCCACTGTAAAAGTCGGCTCGATCTTCAGCTCGGGCCGGCAAAGAAAGGAGCACTTGCCGTCGTCTTGAGCCGGCAGCGGTGTATTCCAACAGCAACCCAACGCGAGGATCATCGCCGTCCGGCTGATGAGAGGTGTTTGCAAGGATTCTCCCTAAACCCGCATTTCTCGCCACCTGACTGGCGAAGCACGCGACAGGCCCGCCCCTGAAAAACCATCGACGACGGGCTCCTTCACACTGACTAATGGCCCACCCGCCACGGCGACACGTTTTTCCACTTCAGCAGTTCCGAGGTAGCCCATTCGTTGCCACGGTCCGCGTGGCAGGAGGTGCACGGGTTCGGGACCTTATAATCCTCGGTCATCATGGGAGTCACGAAGCGGAACGTGTGGCTGCGGACGTTCACGTCCCCTACAGTTTTCGCAATCTTCGGCATGTGGCAGGCGACGCACTGACTGCCCGTGCTCCCCACGGCATGATGCGTGTGTTCCTCGATGGTTCCGCGCGGTCCGGAGGGCGATTCCGGTCCATGGCACGTCAGGCAGAGGGCGTTACCCGGCTTGATGGTGTCTGCATTGTGCTCGGTTCCACCTGAATTATGCACTGCGGCGTGGACCTGAGGAGGGCTGAGCCGCAAGAGACCATTTGGGACCCCCGAAAACATGGGGTAAAAAGGTAGGCTGGCAAAGATCCCAGCTTCGCCAGCCAACCCCAAGGAGGTCACCCACATGGTTACCAGACGAAAACAGCATAGCTCCCAAAGGCCCGTCCAACAAGGCCCAGCCGTGACGGCCTCGCGGCCCAATAAAATCGGGGCTTCGACGCCTTACCACTTCCGCGGCAGGAAGCCGACTCCCTACGGCGGCTTGCTGCCGGTGGTCGGGAGGGCGCTGATCTGAGAGCCTGGCTATGCGCTATGCATAAACTTTTATGCACTAGCCGTAACGCACTGGAAACACGTCACTTCCGAGCGAGGTTTTGACGACGCGGATTCTGGGTGGGAAGGGAAACCGGACACGGAGAAGCCAAAAGGCCAGTTGCCGAGCTACCACCTCACGACGACCGCCAACCCGCTACGAACGCAGCCACACTCGCAAAGTGAATCTGTGCATAATTCAGGTTCCATGAACGTCGTGGCAAGACCAACAGCGCACGCCCTTTGTGTACATCACGCTGGTCACATAGTCGTTGCCCTGCATGCGGTTCTTATGGGCCGAGCCTTCGGGCCAGTGAGTGAAGGTTTCCTCGCCGAGGCGATGCTCCTCCAGCATCCAGTTGTCGCTTAAGCGGTCGCCCGGCTCGTAGCCAACAGGCCAGTCGTAATACACGCCCTTGAGCGGCTTCTCTAGCGGCTGACCCTGTGAGTGGCACTGGATGCAGACGTCAGTGGCGCGCACATAGTCAAGGTGAGCCGGATTGACGATGTTCGCCTTCGCGGGAGCACGAACATGCTCCCCGCCCGCCCCATGACATTTTTCACACCCCACGTTCCACTCGGTAACCTGCTTGGTCTCGATGTTGTAGTTCGTCGAATGGCAGCCATCGCAAAGGGGACCCGTCGGACGCTGCATTTGTTCGGCAGGGTAGTGCTCTGCCCACCAGTCGGTTCCTGGTCGAACGTAATAACGCCGCCACATCTTGTTCTCTACATCCCACTGGGCCGGAAACACGAACAAGTCGTCGCCGATCCTGGTGAAGTAACGTTGCTTCCACTTGTTGCCATACGTGAAAACGATGTCCTCTTTCGCAAATGTCACTAAGGGATCGGGCTTCGAAAAATCTCCGAGAATCACGCCGGGGCGCTCTTTCACATCCACAAGGATGTTGGCCATGCGGGTGTCCTTCCAGCGATCGTAAATATTCTTATGGCACGGCCCGCACGCTTGCGATCCGACGAAGCTTAGATTGCGCTCAGCCGGATTCGTCTGGCCGCGAAGGCCAACCGAAACGCCAAGCACAAAGAGAAGGGAGGTGAGAAATGCGCAACGTTTCATCGACACCCTCCTAACGCGGACTCATCGCTGCTGTAGTTGCGGTGTCCCGGAATCGCCGCCATCGCGGCACCGCCCAGCAGCCATGCTACCAGCCCCGCTGTGGTGGGTCAATTTACGCGCCGATTTGCCCTGTCGCCGGCGCTCGCATCTTTCCTGCCGGCGCTCCCGCTGGAAAGCGATCTTGCCTATGGCCTTAGTCGCCAGGTCGTGGGCGCGGAGGTGCCGCCACCTCGACGCCCGGAAGCTAGGGTGCCGGCTCAACGATGATTGAGTAGCCGGTCACCACTGCCATGATCGGGGCGGTCAGCCCAGAGCGGGGCGTCCACAAAGCGGACCACAAAGCGGGGTTGCTACGGTTCCGGTAGACGAAATATAATATGTGCGCGCAAAGGAGGCGTCCATGTCTGTAGAAGTTACTGAGCGCGGGCCGAACAGGCGGGGGTTTATGTCTTCCGCTCTGGCATTGTCCGGTATGACGGCCGCTGCGAGTTTCGTAGAGCCATCCAAGGCGCGGGGCGCAGTTTCTCACCAGCCGCTCGACCCCGTCAACCCAGACATTCTTTACGGGACCACGAGCTCGCTCTGGCGCGGGCACCACGACATCGTGTGGGGGGTCAAAAGAATCGCCGCCATGGGGCTCCAGGGCATCGAGCCCTACGCGAACACCATTGCGAAGTATCGGAAGAATCCGATGGAGCTCAAGAAGATTTTCGATGATGCGGGCATCACATTCATCGACGCGTCCAATGGCGAGCGCGGCCAGTCGACAAATTTCATCGATCCAGATCAGATCCCCAAAACCATCGCCGACCATGTGGCCTACGCCCGTGATTTGCTCCAGCCGATGGGCTGCGACCATTGGAAAGTCAATATGGGTCGGCGTCCGCCCGGCGGTCCGAGCGACGATCAACTCAAGAGACTCGCCGACACCCTCAACGAGATCGGCAGGCAAACGATTGCCATGGGAATCAGACTGGCACCGCATCCTCATATCTGGGGACCTATGGAACGGGAAGAAGAGATTCGCCGGATCATGGATCTCACCGATCCCCAATATGTCTGGATGACGGTCGACACCGGACATATCGTCTTGGGCGGCGCAGATGCGGCGCAAATCATCGGTGATTATTTCCCGCGCGTCGCCGAAGTGCATCTCAAGGACACATACGCCAAATATCGCGGCAACACCTCCACGCCAACGCAGCAGGAACACGCCGTGGCGAGCGTCTATCACAATCTGGGCGGAGGCGGCGTCGACTTTTCGGCCGTCTTCAAGGTGCTGCGTGAGGGGCGCTTCAAGGGCTGGGTGATTTTAGACGTTAACCCCCCAAGGAAGGGCGACGACGGCCTCGACGCCATCGGCGGAAACATGGAACTCGCCGTCGATGATTATATTGCGCACAACATCAACTATCTGCGCGTCGTTCTGGGTGTGAGGCTGCCGCCGTACGATTGATATAGAGGTTCCTTCTTCCGGCCGACTTGTGCAGGACCGAAATCCGTGCCCGGATTATTGGTGGGAAGGGGTTTTCCTATTAGGAATCCACTGACGAACCAGATGTAGTTTGTTTCGTTGAACTAAGTCCTGCTCACGGCCCGCGGAACTCGGTGAGCGAGTTTGGGACGTTTAGGCCTAATTGGGTATCGATCTAAGGAGCCATTGCGGCTTGAAGCAACTGCACGATGGCGGAGTGACCTTGTCTTTGCGCCAGCGTAAACGCCGTGGCACCGCTGTCGGCTTTCAAGGTCGGATCGGCACCTTTGGCCAGCAATGCCTCGACGATTTCGGCGTGACCGTTGGCCGCGGCGAACAGCAAGGCCGTGCCACCATAGGTGTCTCGGTGGTTGGGATCAGCCCCGTGAGCCAACACACTCTCAACGCAGGCTGTTTGGCCCTTGTCGGCACCGTGCATCAAGGCGGTCCAACCAGTGTTATCGGCAATGTTCGGATCGGCGCCGTCACTGAGCAGAGACTCCACCACAGTGGCGTCCCCCTGTGCGACCGCTTTCATTAAGGCCGTTGTCCCGTCACGGGCTTTGGCATCCAGATCCGGCTTGTAAGACGCTTCCGACGCCGGCCAATCCTGAGTCAGCCTTTCCGCTTCGGCAATCTGTTCGGCCGTCATCTGTCCGACAGTAATTTCTTTTGCGCGTGCGGCGGCTGCCATTCGCGACTCTGCCATGCTTATCCAGATATAGGAAAGGATCAGATCTCTCGGCACGCCTTGGCCGTTGGTGTACATCGCGCCGAGGTTGTACTGCGCGTCGGCGTCGCCCTGCTCGGCGGCGAGCCGGGACCACTTGACGGCCTCGGCGTCGTCCTGCGGCACTCCTCGGCCCTTAGCGTACATGGCGCCAAGGTTGTACTGGGCGCCGGCATAGCCCTGCTCGGCGGCCTTGCGGTACCACTCGACGGCCTCGGCGTAGTCTTGTGGGACGCCTTGGCCGTTGGCGTACATGGTGCCAAGGTTGTTCTGGCCGGCGGCAAAGCCCTGCTCGGCGGCGAGCCGGTACCACTTAAGTGCTTCGGTGTCGTCCTGCGGCTCGCCTTGGCCGTTGGTGTACATCACGCCGAGGTTGTACTGGGCTTCGGCAAAACCCTGTTCCGCGGCCTGACGGTATAAATTCATCGCCGCGGCAAAGTCCTGTGCTACCCCCTGGCCATCGCGGTACATGACCCCAAGGTTAAACTGTGCTGTTGCCAAGCCCGGTTCCGCGGCTTCGCTGAACCACCGCAAAGCCGCAGCATAGTCCTGGGGTACGCCGACTCCGTCCCGATACATGACCCCGAGGTCATGCTGCGCCTCGGCGAACCCCTGCTCGGCGGCCTTGCGGACCCACTTGACCGCCTCGCCGGCGTCCTGCGGCACGCCTCGTCCGTTGGCGTACGCCAGACCAAGGTTCCGCTGTGCTTCGGCAAGGCCCTGTTCCACGGCCTTGCGGACCCATTTGACCGCCTCGGCGGCGTCCTGCGGCACGCCTCGTCCGTTGGCGTACATCGCGCCGAGGCTGGACTGGGCCTCGGCGTAGCCCTGCTCGGCGGCCTTGCGGACCCACTTGACCGCCTCGGCGCCGTCCTGCGGCTCGCCTTGACCGTTGGTGTACATCACGCCGAGGTTGAACTGCGCTACGGCGTTGCCCTGCTCGGCGGCCTTGCGGAATAAATTCATCGCCGCGGCAAAGTCCTGTGCTACCCCCTGGCCATCGCGGTACATGACCCCAAGGTTATGCTGGGCGTCGGCGTAGCCCTGTTCGGCGGCTAGCCGGAACCACTTGAGGGCCTCGGCGTTGTCCTGCGGCACACCTTGGCCGTTGGTGTACATCCCCCCGAGGTTGCTCTGCGCGACGGCGTAGCCCTGCTCGGCGGCGAGCCGATACCACTTGACGGCCTCGGCGTCGTCCTGCGGCACGCCTTGGCCGTTGGTGTACATCACGCCGAGGTTGTACTGGGCGATGGCATGTCCCTGCTCGGCAGCCATTCGATACCACTTCACGGCTTCGGCGTAGTCCTGCGAAACGCCTTTGCCGAAGTGGTAAGTGCGGCCGAGGTTGTACTGGGCGTCAGCGTCTCCTTGCTCGGCTTTGATTCTTAGCGCCTCAACATCGGTTTGCCCGGCAAGAATTACCACAGCAACGACTGACAGGACAACCACCAAAACCAGCCGTTGCTTCAGAGTTCGCATCCTGATTGCAAGCATAGCTCTGTTCATACAGGCGCGCACTGCGACCCGGAGACAGCCCTACCACTGAGCTGACGAAAACGAGCGTTCGCGTGAGCTAACTGATCGCACCACCGCCCTTGACTCAAGTGGTGTTCGACGAAGTTCCGAGGGCCTTGCGCGCCGGATCGGTCGTAGAGTGCGTAGCCGGTAGCTTAGTCGGATTCTTTGTGAATCCAATTTCGGCTGTCGAGTGCGGCCTCGATCTGGTCGAAGCATGCGGATGAGATGAGGTGATGGCAAATCACCCGGGCGCTCGGGCCTGCACTCTTCACAACCGGGTACGCCAAGGAGTCGCAGAAAATTAGGTCCGCCGCTCCCACCGAGGCGGGCTGTTGGGAAGTGATCAGCACACTTCGCAGGGAGTGATCTTCCGCCACGGCCGGCGTCAACTAGCCGCAAGCCATCTCGAGAAAGTATTCGCTGACCGACGCTACAGCAATCAAGGACGGGTGTGGGAGGTCGCGAATCGTGGCGACGTGCTCGGCCGCAGAAGAGTAGATCACTGGAATTGCGGGCCGGTCAGGTGGGATTACCGCTTCGAGCGCCGGGACGTTGCCGGGAGCGGTCACGAGGAGCGCGCCCAACAACAGGTCTCGATCGGCAAGCAGGTCTGTGGTCGAACAAACACGGATAGGCAGACTGAATCGTGCGCTGAGTTCGGCCGGCATCAAGACGCGCATTCCGGCATCGTCGGAAACCAGCAGAATGTGGTCCGGCGGATCGACGAGAAGACGATCCCGAAGGTGTTCGATCAGCTGCCGCAGGGTGTAGCCGTGTTGCCGGGCCGCCTGGCGCACGGTACTCACAAATCCGTCCAGCTCGTTCCCGCCCGAGGCCTTCTTGTCTTGAGGATCACGGACAACGAGCCGTCTACCTTGACGCTTGACAACCAATTTGGTCAGTACGCGATCACGATAGGCCTGCGTGATCGTGTTGCGGTGGACATGCAGACGGCGGGCGAGGGCGCGCACACTGGGCAGAGCGTCCCCCGGCTGCAACACCCCCGAGCCGATCTGGAGCACGATCTGCGCCGCGACCTGCTCGTGAATCGGCACGTCGGTTTCGCGGGTGATCTGGATTTCGAGCGCCACGACGGAATCATTGTGCCCCTTCACAAACTGTCCTTGCAGGGCTAGGCGCTGGACGTACGCGGCTGTATGCTTCGAGATATGAGCGAAGCCACACCGAAACCCGAACGATTGAGCACAGGCAACAGCAGGAACCGGAGCTGGCGAATCGGTTTCTTGGTTGCGATTAGCATTCCCCTGTTGGCCTGGCTCCTGTTTTCACCGCCCATGCCGCAGTCGGTCGAGTATCACGATTTCGCCGACCAGCGACCGTTCGCACAGATCCCTCATTTCTGGAACGTCATCTCGAATCTTCCCTTTGCGGTCATCGGCTTGGCCGGCTGCGTCTGGTTGTTGCGCGGGGCGGGCCGGACATTGGCCTTCCGTGAGCCGTGGGAACGCAGGGCATACTTAACCCTTTTCTGTGGCGAATTCCTAACTTGTTTTGGGTCGGGTTATTACCACGCAGCACCGAGCAACGCGACGTTGGTTTGGGACCGGCTCGTTTTCAGCCTTCTGCTCACGTCGTTCTTCACGATCATCATTACTGAGTTCGTCAATCCGCGCGTTGGCCGGACCCTCCTCGCTCCCATGGTCCTGATGGGGCTCTTTAGCGTGCTGTGGTGGCATTGGACCGAACAGACCGGGCGGGGGGACTTGCGCCTCTACATCCTAGTGCAGTTCTATCCGGTGATGGTGGTGCCGTTCATCATCGCGCTCTTCCGATCAAGCTACACCCTTGGGTGGATGTTGTTCTTGACCTGGGCGCTCTATGGCGCTGCCAAGATTTGTGAGGTGCTTGATCGCCCGCTCGACGAATTGACCGGCATGTGGAGCGGGCACACCTTCAAGCACTTGATTGCCGCCGCCGCTACCGCGTGTGTTCTCTACGCCCTACGACGCCGGACCAGACAGGAATTTCAGAGGTCGGGCGCACTTGCGGCCCAGGCCTAGGGCGGCCCGAACTGAAGGAGAAATCATGGAGTCGCAATCAGATCAGCAAGAGCGACTACGATCGAGCGTGCAGAACTTTGGCTCGGTTTTCAAGGGTCTTATCGTCGCGCTCGGCTTGCCGCTTGGCGGACTTCTTGGACTGCGGTTGGGGTTGTTCGGCCTGGGGGCAGGTTTTACTATCTTCCTACTACTCGTAATCTTTTTGCTGCCTGTGGCACTCCTCTACACAGCTTCGTATTTGTCGTCACGGGAGTGGCCAGGGGACCTTGAAACGGCGGCAGCTGTTCGCATTGGACTAGTCATCCTCGCCTTGAATTTCTTGTGGGGGATAAATAAAGGGCACCAACTTGCCCAGGCGTTGTGAAACCCCTCGCAATGCAATGCTGCTGTCGCTTCTCGGTGATGTCGCAGCGGGAGATCAATTGGCCGATCACGACTACGCTGACCTGAGGGAATTGTAACGCTGTGAAGATTGCCAATGATAACAAGCCTTCCGTCCAGTAAACCCATTTTCTTCGGCTTCAAGCGTTGAGGTCAGGCGGTTTTGGCCCCTGTGGAACGTGGTGATCGCCTTCAGGGATGTCGATTCTTGGTGGTAATGATGTTTTTCAGTGGCTATCCGTCGGCCGAAGTTGTCGAGTGAAATTGTAAGCTGGACCCGGCAACGTATCGCAAAGGCCGGAGCGGCGAAAGACTTCCAATTCCAAACCAGCGCTTTCGAATGCCAGTCGTGGGTAGGTTGTCGCTGGCCTGAATCCTCCCTGGCCGGCCAGTGTAGAGTAGCCAGCGAGAGTAGATTGATAGGCCCTTACGGGGATCGTCGAAGAAGTCTTCTTCACGAATAGCCGTCGAGCGCGCTTTTCAAATCTCGGCGAAGGCTAGCTTTGACGTCGCTCGGCAAATCGCGCCAGTCCATATCCAGCAGAGCGGCCTCGAGGGAATAGAGCAGGTTGAGCGAGGCTCTGGGCTGCAGTCGCTTGAGGGCTATATAGGTTTCGACCGAACCTTTGATTCTGAGGTCGTCGATCGTGGATACGCCGATCTCCTCCAGCCAGGAAGCGGACACACGACCCAGGTTGCGAATTTTGGCCATTGTTTGAATTAGTTTCTCCTATACGTCAGGAAGCACGCCTCGACAACAGAATACGCCTAACTGGGGGCTTTCGGCGCGGTTGATCACGGCGACCTCCCGGCGGGCCGCTTCGGTCTTCGGGTGGTGCAGGCATCCTTGCCCGCCGAAGCGCGGGTTTCCACCTTCGCCTCGAACGGACGAAAGTCTATGCCGTCGCCGCGTCGCGGCGATGGACCGGCAGGAATGCCGGTCCCTACCTTGTCGCCAGGAAATGGAGACACGGCACGCAGGAATGCGCGCCCCGCCCGGATTGATCCGGCTGACAGCATCACCGCGCGGCGGGAGGGGCTCGCAAGCCCCTTGGTACAATCGAGACCTATGCTCAAGCTCGAGAATTGCCGGGAGCGGCAGACCCGGCTATTGGGGTTGATGGAACGCCAGCAGCTCGATCTGGCGATTCTTTCTAATCCAAAGACCATCTATTACTTCTCCGGTCTGTTAGTCGCACCTCAGGAACCCCACGCTTTTCTTCTCACTTCATCGGGCAAGAGTGTCCTTATCACACACGCAGCGATCGGAACATCGCTTGAGGTTCCGGACTCGGCTGCCGACGAGACGGAGATTTACGACTGGTGCAGCATTGAAAAAGACGCTACCCCAACGAGTTGGGACCAAGACGTTACGGCCCTCGTTCGCGGCGCTGCCGAACGCATCTCGCCGGGCAGCGGCAGGTTGCGCGGAAAGCTGTTCAGTTTTGGGAAGAAGCCGGCAGGCGGTGCGATCGGGATTGAATTCGAGTCGGCCAGCCACAGCGTAGCAGCGGCCCTGAGTGAATGGAGCGGCAAACCGCCAGCTAATTTAACCCCTGAAATCGATCAGATGCGGCGTCAAAAAGACCCCGACGAAATCGAATGCATACGGCACGCGGTGACCCTGGCCGAAGCCGGGCTTGCCGCTGTTAAAGAGAAGCTTGAGGCCGGCATGAGGGAGCACAAGGCCTACGCGATCTATCACGAAGCGGTGGTGGCCAAGGCCGAGACGTCGGTGCTGGTCAACGGCGACTTCGCCAGCGGCCCCCGCGCCGCCGCTGAGGGCGGCCCGCCGAGCGACCGCCGAGTTCAGCTTGGTGATCTCTTCATCTTCGACACGTCGCCGGTTTATCACGGCTATTTGTGCGACCTCACACGAACGTTCGTTGTCGGCCGCCCGTCGCAATTGCAGCTCGACGCCTGGAGCCATGTCATGGAGGCGCACGGCATGGCCCGCAAGGCAATCCAACCCGGTATCCCCGCCAAAGAGATCTATCATGCGATGAAAGAGCATCTCGACAAGTTCGAGCCCGCCGCAGGATCGTTCCGGCACCACGCCGGGCATGGCATTGGTATGAGCGGTTGGGAGCTTCCGTGGCTGACGCCCGGCAGTGAACATATTATTCAAGACCGTGAAGTTCTCGCCTGTGAACCGGCCCTCTATGCAGACGGGATGCAAGGCGGCGTCCGGCTCGAACACGACTACCTCGTCACGCCAGAGGGTGCGGTCGCGTTCGATCACTTTCCCATGGGACTCACGTAGGAGGGGCGACCGACGATGTTCGATTTGCTGATCCGGGATGCAACGGTTGTCGACGGCACCGGCCAAGCCGGGTTTCGCGCGGACGTGGCCGTGGAGGGACAAAATATCGCAGCCGTCGGGCAACTGGGTCCGGCCGAGTCGCGAGAAACGTTCAGCGGATCCGGTTTGGTTGTTTCGCCTGGGTTCATCGATCTTCACGCCCATTCCGATCTTGCGCTTCTCAAACAACCGGAACACTTGCCCAAGATCATGCAGGGCGTGACCACGGATGCCTTCTCGAGCTGCGGCCTCGGCTTTGCTCCTCTGACCCCAGGGAACAGGTCCGCGATAAGGACGCTTTATGCCCCGATCTTCGGCGCCACCGAAGACATGGCTTGGGGCTGGGAATCGATTCCGGATTTCATGGATTTGCTCGACGGAACGACGTCGGTCAACTCAGCCTATTTTGCCGGCCACGGCCCGATCCGCTTGGCTGTGATGGGGACGGAAAATCGGGCCCCGAATGCTCACGAGCTGGATCTGATGGCCGGGATGGTCGGCGAAGCGATAGACCGTGGCGCGGTCGGCATGAGCTGCGGGCTCGCCTACACACCCATGATCTTCTCCGGGCATGACGAGCTGGTCGCGCTCACCAGAGAGGTCGCCAAGCGCAACGGCATTTTTTCGATTCACATGCGTACCTACGGGCCGGAGATCGAGCAGGCGGTGGAAGAGGCGGTGGCGGTCTGCGAGGAGTCGGGTGCGCGACTTCAGATCTCGCACTACATGGTGACCGGGACGTTGAACTTCGGCCGTGCCGAAGAGCTGCTGGTGTGGATTGACAAAGCCGGCGAGCGCGGCGTCGACGTAACTTTTGACGCCTATCCTTACACCGCCGGGAGCACGGTCGTTTCCATGGCATTGCCGGGTTGGGCCCAGGAAGGCGAACCCGACCAGATCCTGGCACGATTGCAAGACCCTGAAACTCGCCCTCGCATTCTGGTTGACATGCGGGCGGACCGCTACATGGATTGGAACTACTCGGTGATCGCCGCGGTCAAGACTTCCAAGAACCGACATCTGGAAGGTGTCAGGGTTACCGACGCCGCCGCTGCCGCCGGCAAAGACGTATACGAGTTCGTGCTCGACCTGCTCGACGACGAGGACCTGGAAGTCGCGCACATCATCCACCTGGGCAGCGAGCCGGATGTGCGCGTGACCATGGGGCACCCGGCCCATTCGTTCGGCAGTGACGGATTGCATGTGGAGGGTGTGTCCAGTCAAGGCTGGCATGTTCAGTGGGAGACAGTCCCACCGGGGTAAAAGTCAGAGCCCCGTAGCTTGGGTTGCATCCGTGTGGAGGAAACGAAGCCGATGAAGCTAACTGACAAAGCCATCCTTGGGATGGTGAGCAAGTCACCGGGCCGTAACAAAAGTGAACCCATAGGTGGCCTCGAAAAGCTAAAACCCCGGAGGCCGAACCCTCTTTCCACGGGTGAAGGCAGCATGGCCTGGCGCAGACTGACTGCAGCGCCAGTTCACTCCGGCGGGGTGCTAGGGACAGCACGGTGACAAGGGCATGCTAAGCAACTGGAGAAGCCCTCCTCGTCCCGTCGAGAAATTGGCGGAGCAGGGAAGCCGTATAACTGGCGAAAACCAGGAAATCGGTGGAAGGCGAGAGGATGGCGGCTAGGTTCGTAGTAGTGAGGAAGCGGGGTAACGCCCGTGGAGCGAAGGAGCCTTGCTGCACATGAAGTCTTGGTCAACACAGTGAGGCAGGGGCGAAATGATAAAAGCGTCCGGTAGTCTGCAGGATCTGAGACGAAGACTATACGGCAAGGGGAAGGCTGAACGGACTTGGCGTTAACCCAAGGCCTCGGTCGGAAGCGGTGGAGTAGTCAATGGCGAGAGCAGACACCTGGATTCGGGTGACGGCTTCCGAGCTGTCGTCGAAAGCAACTCCGATCGGATAGGTCTCATAAACCTTGTCGTGAAGTGTGCAGGAGCGCGTAGTGAAGGAAATCTTCATGCTGCGTGCGAGGTGGCGGGAGCTGGAAACGGAGCCACGGACACGGTTAACCGGGCACGAAGGGGGAAACCCCGGATACAGCCAAGCCAGGTCCTGACGGGCCACCGCGCCAGTTCCCGACCCTACGGAAACCGCATCCCCGCTTGTATGGCTGTTTTCCGCGCGTTCTCGGGCGCTATGTCCGGGAGGATGGCGTGCTTACGCTGGAGCAAGCGATTCACAAGATGACCGGGCACAACGCCCGGCGCCTGGGCCTCAAGGATCGTGGCGTCATCGAAGCAGGCAAGGCTGCTGATTTGGTTGTTTTCAATCCCGACACGATTATTGACAACGCCACGTATGAAGACCCTCGTCGATATCCGGATGGCATCCGCCTGGTGATGGTGAATGGCCGGGTGGTTGTTCGCGACGGAGAGTACTCGGGCGAGAAGCCCGGCCGCGTCTTGCGGTAGACGGCGTTGTCTCTAAAAACCGCCTTTCAGGTTGCCGCCTTCTAGCGACCGCACGCGAACAGAGCCGCTGCCGCGTCGGGTTTCGATGGGGATGCGGTCGCCGGCAAACTCGACCGCACCCTTGCGGGCGCGGCTCTGTTCGCGTGCGGTGTCACGCTTGGGGGGGCATGCAGTGTTCGTTCAGTTTCTTGGTACCTGAATTATGCACAGATTCACTTTGCGAGTGTGGCTGCGTTCGTAGCGGGTTGGCGGTCGTCGTGAGGTGGTAGCTCGGCAACTGGCCTTTTGGCTTCTCCGTGTCCGGTTTCCCTTCCCACCCAGAATCCGCGTCGTCAAAACCTCGCTCGGAAGTGACGTGTTTCCAGTGCGTTACGGCTAGTGCATAAAATTTTATGCATAGCGCATAGCCAGGCTCTCAGATCAGCGCCCTCCCGACCACCGGCAGCAAGCCGCCGTAGGGAGTCGGCTTCCTGCCGCGGAAGTGGTAAGGCGTCGAAGCCCCGATTTTATTGGGCCGCGAGGCCGTCACGGCTGGGCCTTGTTGGACGGGCCTTTGGGAGCTATGCTGTTTTCGTCTGGTAACCATGTGGGTGACCTCCTAGGGGTTGGCTGGCGAAGCTGGGATCTTTGCCAGCCTACCTTTTTACCCCATGTTTTCGGGGGTCCCAAATGGTCTCTTGCGGCTCAGCCCTCCTCAGGTCCACGCCGCAGTGCATAATTTCTTTCCACCCGATGTGATACGTTGTTGTTGTGAGATTCCTCGCGCTGTGTCTTCTCTTGACGGCTAGTCTGGCGGCCGACACGCCGCGGCTTGAGCCGCTTTCGGGCACTCCTCCCAACCCGCCGGGCAATCAGCCTACCGCCGACAAGATCAAGCTCGGCGAAATGCTCTTCTTCGAGACGATGCTCTCGGGCGCTGGGCGGCGCAGTTGCGGCACCTGTCACAAGCCGGAACTGCTTTTCATGGACGGGCTGAGCCGCGCTTGGGGACTCAACGAGTCCGAGCTAGCGCGCAAGGCTCCCGGCCTACTCAACGTCGGCTGGCAACGAACTCTCTTCTTTGACGGGCGCGCCAAGTCCCTTGAAGAGCAGGCAGCCATGCCGTTGAAGCATCCTCAAGAGATGGCGCTCAACCCGGATTCCGCGGCGGCGCGCGTTGCCGACGACCCCGGTTACCGCAAGTTGTTCGAGAAGGTTTTTCCCGGTGAACCGATTTCATTCGACCTGATTGCGAAATCGATCGCATCTTACGAACGTACGCTCGTTTCCTACGACAGCGATCTCGACCGTTACCTCAAAGGGGATGACACGGCGCTGGGTCCGGCGGCGAAGCGCGGGATGGAGCTCTTTACCGGAAAGGCGCGCTGCATTTCGTGCCACAACGGACCGCTACTGACGGATCATAAGTTTCACTACACCGGCGTCCCTGAAAGGGAAGGCGACTCGGAGCCCGGGTCAAAGTACAAGACGCAGAGCCTTCGCGATGTCACGCGGCGTTTCTCCTACATGCACAATGGCATGTACCTGCGGATGGAACACGTCCTCGATCACTACGCTAACGGCGGGGCCGCGCCGCCCGGCCTCAAAGCCGAAGTATCACCGGTTCCGCTTTCCCCGGAGGACAAGGGCGACCTGCTCGCTTTCCTCAAAGCTCTCAACGGCCGCGTCACGGGTGTGCAGCTTACCTCACCGCGCGCGACCGACGTCTTCGACATCAAGCCGCAGAACCGCCCCGTTGGCGACGCCGAGGGTCCCAAAGACCCCAATTATCTGAAGTAAGTTTGAAGTGAGTTCAGAATCGATTCAGAGCCCGATTCAAAGCCCCCAAACATCGTTCGAAACAGAGCCCCGACCGCAGGTGAGGGGCTATCAACTCACCACAGAATCCTCGGAGATAAGCGAGAACGGAGTGGCCGACTCAGCTGCAACCGAGCGATTGAGCTCAGCCGTTAGAGCACCACTTTGAAATAACCCTTCAGCAGGTAAGCGCTCACCATCGAAATGACGAAGAACCAGATCAGCCAGTGCAGGTCGACTCCCCACAGCCCGATCGTGGCCGCCGGGTAGAGAATCTCGACCCATTCGATCCCTGCAACGCCCAGAAGGTTCTCGCCGGGGTGCATCAGGCTCTCCAGCGAGGCGTTGACGCGGCGGTAGTTGAGGTATTGCCAGTGGTCGCCGGAAGCAATGGATTTCTCCCAACTTCCATGCCCAGCCCATGCAAATTTCAGATCGCCGCTGGTCTCTTGCGTGGGGCGAATTCTCCAACTGAATTGGCCCGGTTCGAGCGCCCGAACGGCAGGAGTTTCGACCGTGATCCCCGTGGGTGCGGTCAGGATGGGGGCCACCGTGTCGTTTGCGATCTCGCCACTTACCTGTACGGTGACGACCATCGGCTCCGAGATTCGAAGAGGCTTCAACCCATAGAAGGAATCCAGGTGAAACAGCAGAACGACCATGGGCACGGTGAGATAAATAGCCGGCTTCAACATCAGGCCCATATAGCGAAAGTTGGTGATCAGTAAGTTTTTCTGCGATTGCCAGATCATCGCAGGGTCGTCGCCGTAGAGCCGAAGCTCGAGCAGGTAGGCCTGCAAGCGCTTCTTAGTTTTCTCGATGGCATTCGGATCGGATGTCAGCCCAAAGACCCACAGCATGACGACTCCGATGGCGATCGAGAGTGGCGTGAGACTCAGCAGCGGATGAAGGTCTCCGAACAGCGACGCGTATCCACCGATAACGACGCGAAAAAAGGTGTTGAACCAGTCCAGCATGGAGTTTTTGGCCGGCAGCTACTCGATGTAACCGAGTCCTTGGAGTTTCTTGACGATGTCCTCGTCGGACTCGCCTTCCTCCATATTGGAAAGCTCTCGCTCGAGGACGTGCTGAATGAACTCCTTGGGGGAAGAATAGCCGCCCAGGTCAGCGCAGCGCTTGACGCGGTCGAAAAGGTCTTTGTCGAGTTTGATGGCGGGTCCGAACATGCTTTTTGTCTTCCTAGCAGATAGGGGTATTTTGGGTTGGTGAGATCACTTGCGATTATACAGCTTTGCCGTGACGGGAAACAGGCCGCCCACAATCCGTCCGTAAGGCGACCTTTGCGTTGCTGAGTTGTTGGCGAACACCCGTAGAGAAGATGGAGTGACCTGTCCAACCGCGAGAGTCGCGGGTTACGCTTCAAACAGATGCGCAGAGCCGCATCGAGGAGGACAGGTCATGAAAGAGTCTAGCGAGTTCAACAAAGAGATGAACAAGTGCAACAGTTACGACAAATACGTCGGGATGGACGTTCACAAAAACAGTATCTCGGTCGCTGTCGCCGCGGCGGGGCGAGGCGCATTTCTACGGCAAGATCGACAACCGGCCTGAAGCCATTCGTCGCTTGATTTCCGCACTCGCCCCGTCTGGTCAGAGGCTGCACTACTGCTACGAAGCCGGCCCCTGTGGCTACGGCATTTGCCGGCAGATTCGTGACACCGAACACGATGGCGACCTGGTCGCGCCGTCGCTGACCCCGCGCAAATCCGGCGATCGCGTCAAGACCGATCGGCGCGACGCGCTGACCCTGGCTCGGCTCGATCGCGGCGGCGAGCTCAGCACGGTCTGGACGCCCTCTCCGGAACACGAAGCGATCCGCGATCTGAGCCGCGCGCGCGGCGACTGCAAACTCATCGACAAACAACTTCGTCAACGCCTCGGAGCTATGCTGCTGCGCCACGACAAGCGTTTCCCCGGGCGCAAGAATTGGACGCAAGCGCACTTTCGCTGGCTCGAGACGCAACGCTTTGAGCAGCCGGCCTCGCAGATCGCCTACGAAGAATACGCCGAGGCGGTACGCCAGGCGCAAAGCCGAACGGCTCGCCTCGAGCAGCAGTTGCATGATCAGCTGGAAGGCTGGAGCCTGGGAGGGCCAGCGCAGGCGTTGACGGCGCTGCGGGGCGTGGACTGGCTGGCGGGGATGACGTTGCTGGCCGAGCTGGGCGATCTCACACGCTTCGACTCCCCGCGCGAGCTGATGGGTTTCGTCGGTGTGTGACTTCGTCGGAGAACACGAGCGGAGCGCGACGCCGTCAAGGCGCGATCACCAAAGCAGGCAACGAGGAAGCTCGCCGTCTGCTGGTCGAATGCTCCTGGGCGTATCGCTTCCCGGCACGCCGCTTCGCGGCTGATTCAACGCCGTGCCGAGAAGGCGTCGCCCCCAGTCCAAGCGATCGCCTGGAAGGCGCAGGTGCGGCTTTGCGGTCGCTTTCGCAAGCTGCGCAACAACGGCAAACACGCGAATGTCGTCGTGACCGCGATCGCGCGGGAACTGCTGGGATTCATCTGGGCAATCGTGATCGAACAGACCCGAACACAACAGGAGAAACAGGGATTGAATGCTTGCTGAACGCTCGAGACGGCCGACAGGGAGACAGCCGACAAGGAGACCGCCAGGGAGACGGCCGACAAGGAGACCGCCAGGGAGACCGCCATCGCCCTCGATTGACGTCGTAGGCGACCGGCCGAAACCTGTCAAGGGTACGCTTCGCCGCGGTAACCCGCGCCCTTGACAGAACCCGTCCGGCCGCCAAGAGGCACCTTATACGAGGGCGATGGCTAGCTGCCGAGGACGATGGCTAGCTGCCGAGGACGATGAGCTGCCAGCAAGCGGTAGCGAAAACGATTTTGGTTGCCGGCTTCGGGCGGCAGCCTCACAAGGTAGGACAAGGAGGACGGCTGACTGGAAACTGAGCCTGCCAGGAGAACCCTCGACTGCGCTAAGAAGCGCTTGATGGAGCGACCTTCGTCAAGGAGGCGCTCGGTTGAACGACCTTCGTCCGTAGAGTGAGGCAGCTCCACGACGCAGACTACTCTGGCGAGAACCCGCGAATATCAGATGGATCCATCGTCGTAAGCGCTCTCTTCCACAGGCTGTTCTTCTTGTCCTCGTTCGTTGGCCAACGCGGAGTTGAGGCTCCGCGCGACAGCAGTCGTGCGCGCAAACTTGACAGGTCACACCATATCAGCGCAGGGCTCGTCAGAGACCTGCGGCCTATTGTCGGGCCGCACCCGGTGGGTGAACTTAACGAAAAGCCGCAGGTCTCTGGCGAGTCCTGCGCTACGGGTGTTCAAAACGCTTTTGCAGGTACCTACAGTCCTTACGGACGGATCTGGAGCCGCTAGGCGGATCTCAATCCAGACCACCTACCATGAGAACGAGCCGTCTGTTTGCGCGTGCCTCCGAAAAATCGAAAGATGGGTATCCGGTTGACTCAGGTAGCCCCAAGATGTAGTATGCCGGCAGATGGAAGATTACCCTCAGAACCTGACAGAGTTCGAGGCCCGTTTTAGCAGTGAGGAGGCCTGCCGGGAGTATCTGTTCCGGCTGCGCTGGCCGGACGGTTTCCGCTGTCCGGGTTGCGGTTGTGGAAAGTCGTGGCCTTTGCGAAAAGTGCTGCTGCAGTGCGCTGCGTGTGGGCGCCAAACCTCGGTGACCGCCGGGACCATCTTTCAGGACACGCGCAGCCCTTTGCCGTTGTGGTTTCGTGCGATGTGGTGGGTCACCACCCAAAAAAACCGGAGCCAGCGCTTTGGGACTGCAAAGAGTGTTGGGGGTCAACAGGTACGAAACGGCTTGGACCTGGCTGCACAAAATGCGGCGCGCGATGGTGCGGCCGGGACGGGATTTGCTGGCCGGGACAGTGGAAGTCGATGAAAGCTACTGGGGCGGGCTCGAAGAGGGCCTGCGGGGCCGAAACCTGAAAAACAAAGCATTGATCGCAGTGGCCGTTCAAGAGGATGGGCGGGGTATCGGCCGGATTCGCATGAAGAGAATCGAGGATGCCTCGGGCGAGAGCCTGTTGCCTTTCGTGGAAGAGTGCATCGAGCCGGGCAGCGTGGTGCATACCGACGGCTGGCCCGGTTACTCCGGGTTGAAAAAGGAGGGAATTCCGGGTTTGTAGTGGGTGGATGGCGGCCTGCCCAGGCCGGCATGCGACAATTCCGGGATGCAAGATCACGAGTTGTATCGGCGCATCCTCGGAATCGAGGCTCCCTGGCAGGTGGACTCGGTGGACTTAGAGCTGGAGGCGGGAGAGATCCATGTTCATCTGGCTCATCCGGACGGGATGGATTGGCCGTGTCCGGAATGCGGCGCCTCCTGCCAACTCCACGACCATCAGCCCGAGCGGCAGTGGCGACACTTGGATACGTGCCAATATCGTACGATCCTGCACGCCACCCCGCCCCGCAGTGAATGCCCCGAGCACGGAGTGCGCGTGGTGAAACTACCCTGGGCCGAGCCCTCCAGCCGCTTCACGACGCTGTTTGAAGCGCTGGCGATTGAATGGCTCAAGGCGGCCAGCCAGAAGGCAGTGGCCGGGTTGTTGAAGCTAAGTTGGGACGAGATTCACGGCATCATGGAGCGAGCGGTGAAGCGGGGATTGGAGCGCCGACAAGCCGAGCCGGTCACGCAACTCGGTGTCGATGAGAAGGCCTTTCGCAAGGGCCATCACTATCTAACCTTGGTGAACGATCTGGCACGGGGGCGGGTGCTGTACGTGGCTCAAGACCGCAAACAGAGTAGCCTGGACGGATTCTGGGCGACCCTGACGCCGGAGCAAATCGGCGCGGTCGAGGCGGTGGCCATGGACATGTGGAATCCCTACATCGCCTCGGTGCGGGAGCACCTGCCGGAAGCCGACGGCAAGATCGTCTTCGACAAGTTTCACATCGCCCAGCATCTGGGAGGCGCGGTGGACAAAGTGCGCCGGAAGGAGAACAAGATCCTGCGCGCGGCCGGAGACGACACGCTGGTGGGAACGCGCTATGACTGGCTAAGGCACCCGGCACGGATGGAGCCCAAAGACCGGCGAGCGTTTGCGGCCCTGCGGGACAGCGGCTTGAAAACGGCGCGGGCCTGGGCTTTGAAGGAAACGATGATGGCGTTCTTCGACTACCGCTACGAGCGGCCAGCCCGAAAACACTTTCGCTGGTGGCACAACTGGGCGGTGAGGAGCCGCCTGCAACCGATGATTGAAGTGGGCCGGATGCTCAAGCGGCGCTTTGCAAACATCGTGACCTACCTGCGCCACCGCGTCACCAACGCGACCAGCGAATCCTTGAACGCCAAAATTCAGTGGGTGAAGTACACCGCCCGGGGTTTCCGAAACAAACAGAACTTCGTCAATGCCATCTACTTCCACTGCGGTGGGCTGAACCTCGCTCCCTAGCCACTAAAATGCCGGAAGAGCTAAAAAGGAAGGCTACGTCCATCAGGTCACAGTTGTCAGCAGGCAGGAGCAGTCCGCGTCGGAATTGATGCCCCGCGTCCACCGCGTGATGTCACTGCTCAAGCGCTGGCTGCTGGGCACCCATCAGGGCGCCGTGAGCCACAAACATCTGGACTACTACCTGGACGAGTTCACCTTCCGTTTCAACCGCCGCAAATCCAAAAGCCGCGGCAAACTCTTATCGGCTCGTCCAGCAGGCGGTAGCCGTGGATCCGGCGACTTACAAGATGATTGTTCACCCGGTTACAGAACCCAAGAAAATCCCCAAACCACAAGATATTGGGGCTACCTGAGTCAACCGGATACCCATCAATCGAAAAACCAAATGAGCGAAAAGCGTACCACGAGGGTGAAGCTAGACGCTTCTAACAAACGGGCTGGCAAGACGGATTGGGCTCGTCTCAAGTCGATGAGTGACGCCGAAGTTCATGCGGCGGCGCTTGCCGACCCCGATAATCCGCCATTGACCGAGCAGGAGTTGGATCGCCTAGAGCCGCCCCTGCAAGTCAAGGCCATACGAGAAGGGCTCGGCATGACTCAGCACGAATTCGCCAGCGCCTATCACTTGTCGTTAGCCACTGTGCGAGATTGGGAGCAAGGCCGCCATCTGCCCGACCAGGCGGCTCGAACCCTGCTGAAGCTGATCGCGCGAAAACCACGCGTATCCGATAGGCGTCGCGCAGGTACGAGAAACAGCGGTTGACAGCGAATCAGCAGTCAGAGCGGCTTATCTGGGCGTTGCTGAGGGTCGGTGCCTTCCATTCCAGCGAGACCGCTCAGGACGACGGACGGTCGATCTGGGAAATCCGCTACGAGGCGGAGCCGGCCTCCCATCGATTCGATGTAGCCGCGTAGCGTAGAGAGCAGCAGGTCGGCCCGCTTTTCGAGACGGGAGACGCCTTCCTGGCCGATACCCAGAGATTCGGCCACGCGCTCTTGGGTCAGTTCGTGCGCGCGTCGCAAGTCTCGAAGCGACATTTCCTCGGCCAGCAGTTCCTTCGTGCGGGCGGCTATGGCCTCCCGCTCGGCCCGAGGCAGCCTGTCGAGAATATCCTCCAGTGCTACGGTCATTGTTTTCCTCCTTTCTCTTTCAAGCGCGCCAGGTGAGAGTCAAAGCGGGTGTCCGCTATTGAGATCAGGCGTTTGTAGAATCTCTTCTGGCTGGCATCGGCTTTGTCGCCCGCGGTCAGCACGATGGCTCGCCGGACGGGATCGAAGGCGAAGGCCACGCGCCAAACCCCATTGGCCGCTTTGAAGCGAAGTTCCTTCATGTTGGAGTGCTTCGATCCCCTCAATGTGTCCGCGCGGGGCCTGCCCATATTAGGACCGAGATCTTTCAGCAGCCCGGTGTGAGCCAATAGCTCTGCCTGTACGGCGGTGTCGAAACTGGTCAGCTCTTTTGCAAACTCGTCATCGAACAGAACGTGCCAAGGCACACCCGTAGTATGCCTTAAACAGCATATGTTGTCAACGGCATTATCAGCGACGCAAAAAAGCTGAATGACGGTTTGGCAGACCTGCTGCGAGCAAACAAACTAGCGCAGGGCCGCGACCAATTCGCCGGTCTCCCGCAGCAGGTTGAGCTTCGCTTTCTGCACGGTATATTGCGAGTCGTAGTAAGCGGCCCAGCTTTGGTTCTCTTGCAGGCGGGCTTTTTCAATCTCCTCCATCGAGGTGCGGCCCTCGTCATGGTTGGCCAGGATTACGTTGAGGTTTTCGCGGGCGAAATCCAGCTCCAGTCGAGCTAGTTTTTGTCGGCTTTCGGCTTGACGGACATCTTCGAATTTGCGCCGTACTTCCAGCTCGATTCCCGAGCGGGTTGCTACTCTTTGAATCTCCAGGGCACTGGTTTTCAAAAGGACTTTCGCGGCTCGGGCGTTGACTTCCTTTCGTCCGAAGACGGGGATCTGGAAAGACATTCCGATCTGGCCGTTGTGGCGCTGGAATTTATTGAAGTAATCTTCGAAATTGTTGAAGCGCCCTAGGAGTGAATACTGTGCAACGAGATCGATGCGCGGGGCCAGTGCTCCTTTTTCCGCTCGCAGCGCAAAGCCTTTGGCGCGAAGGCCGGCGTCGATACGCTTCAGCTCGGGGTTGCTGGCGACGGCTTGCCCTAGCGCCTCGGTTTGGTCCTGGGGCAGGGGGAGTATGCTGATGAAGTCGGTTGGTTGCGGCTCGAGCGCAGCGTCTAGCGGCAGGTTGAGCTGGTGCTTGAGTGTGGCCTCAAGGAGCGTGGTTTGGGCTTTTCCGGCTTCGAGTTGTTGCTCGGCTCGAGCGGTTTCGAGGCGGGCGCGCGTGAAGTCCAGGGGCAACTGGCGTCCTTCTTCGACACGCGCGGCGATGACTCCTTCCACGCGGCGAAGGTTTTCGGCTTGATCGGAGAGGAGTTTCGTCCCGCGCCAAGCGCTTTCGAAATCGAGGTAGGTTGATGCGACGCGGTAGGCGACTTCATTGCGCCTCTCCTCGGCCGAGTGACCGGCGGCGGCTTCGAGCTCCCTGGCTTCCTTGACGCGGTTTGACTGCGCCCGGTTGTAAAGGAACTGGCGCCCGACCGCGCGAACGATCGCGGGGCTCGAGCCTTCGACACTTTGCGGAATTCCGTTGGTGTAGGCGAGGCCCGACCCCAAAGTAAGTTGCGGGCTAAACGGTGCGCGAGCTTCACGGACGCTCTGATACGCCTTTTCCTCGTCGAGGCGAGCCAGCAGAACGTCGGGGTTGCCTTTGAGCGCGATTTCGACCGCGGTTCTCAGGTTGATGGGTTTGGGTTGCTGCGCGGCGGCTGCTGTGATGAAAGCCAACGCGGCTACAGACCAGAAGGCTCGGGCACTGCACCCGACTGCTCGGGCCGAAATATGTGAAGAAGGATTCTGGCCAGGAACGTGACGAAGAACCCGTAGCACAGGGCTCGTTAGAGACCCGCGGCCTTGCGTTGCGCCGCCCCGCGCGAGTGAGGAGAACTCAAGAACGCAGGTCTCTAACGAGCCCTGCGCTACAGGTTCCTGGTCACTGCGATGCCGCATGGATTTCGCTTTGCTGGCCGACGGTGGTTCAGAGAAGCGAGAGAGCCGCTGTCCGATATTGGCCTCGGCAGCCCGATGCGGGTCGCACTCTCCGCGAACTTTCAAAGTACCAACCCAATAATCCCTGACCCAATTAGCCATGGTCCACCTCGTTTCGAAACAAAAATGCACTGCCACTGGAACGGACGCGTCGCCTTTATCGCCTGAGACTTTACTCGTAACGAAGAGCCTCTACCGGATCGAGTTTAGCGGCTCTGGCGGCCGGCAATACTCCAAAAACAGCACCTACTGCTACTGAAACTACAACTGCGGTGACGACGGAAATCGACGAGATCGGAATCGTGAGTTGCGGCAATAATTCGCGCGCCACCAGCGGGATCGAGATCCCGAGAAGGACTCCGGCCAGCCCGCCAAGGGTGCTGATGCAGACGGCCTCGATGAGAAACTGTGCGCGGATTTGGCTCCGTGTCGCCCCGACCGACAAGCGGATTCCGATCTCCTTGGTTCGCTCGCTGACAGAGATCAGCATGATGTTCATGATGAAGATCCCGCTGATGGTCAGAGTGACACCCGCGACGAGAACGAGCACGACCGTCAGCGCAAGGGCGATGTCCTTCGCCGCCGACAGGATGGACGCAAGATTCGTGATCTTGTAGAGCGACCCGGGGCGGTGGCGCGAGACGAGCGTTTGGTGAATCAGATTCGTGGCGGTTTCCACCTCCTGCGGCGAGCGGACCGAGACGTAAAGCGGATCGATTCTCTCTCGCGGCTGGAAGTATTTCATGACCGTGATCGGGATGAGAACCGAGTCGGCGGCGACCTCGGTTTGTCCCAACGTGTCGACTCCTTCGAGGAATACTCCGACGACGGTGAACTTCAAGCCGTGGACTTGGATAGTTTCACCGATGGCCTGCCTTGGTGACCCGAATAGCTTCAGCGCTAGAGGCTGGGTCAGCAGGCAGACTTTGACGCGGCCGGCAATATCGTTTGCATCGAAGAATCGGCCGGCCGGAATTTGCAGATTGCGGACAACACGGTATTCCTCGTTCGATCCGAGGACACGGATCTGCTGCGGACGCCCATCGATGAACAGGCGGTCCCAGGTGCCCATCACGCCGGCGATTCCCTGAGCCATGTCGCCAAGCTGAAGTTTGACTGCTTCGAGGTCATCGAGAGTGATGTAGTCGGCCTCGGCTTCGGAGACGTTCCCCCCGGCTTCGTAATAGGCGTAGACCAGGTTCGCGCCCACGCCTTCGATTTGCTGAACGACAAAGTCGCGGCCGGTGAGGGCAACACTAACGACGACAATGACCGCGGCGTTTCCGATCACCATGCTGAGACTGGTTAGGAATGTGCGGGTCTTGTGGGTCGCCATCGCCCGCAACGCAAAATCCAGAGCATCTCGAAAGAGCCCGCGCCGCGGGTCCGGCCGTTTCGGCGAGCTTGCGCTTTTCGGCGAAAGGCTCATAGCTCCTTGAGAAGGTTGCGAGCCTCCCAGCGCGGCGTGGCGTCGGGCTCCAGATCAGCTTCGATATAGCGGTTCAACAGCGACCGAGCTTCCGCTGGCTTCCGGCCCGCGCGGACCAGGGCTTTCGCGAACGAAAACCAAACCGCGGGCGAATCGGGCTCGCGCTCGAGCGCCTCGGCGTAGAGCTGATCGCTTTCATCGAACCATCCACGGCGCGCGAGAAACGACGCGAGGGTCAGGATGTGGCCGACCTCATCGGGTTCGAGCGCATGTGCCTTGCGCAGCCGGGCCTCGGCGCCGTCGAAGTCACCGCGCTTTTCGTCGATGATCGCCCAGGCCTTCTCTCCTTCGGCTGAGCCGTCTTTTCCTGGAACAGGTTTGAGCTGCGCGATGCGATCGGCGATCTTCTCGGCACGGTCGAGTCCGCCGCCGACTAGACCAGGGGCTTCGGTGTAGAAGCTCAGCATGTCCGACAAAGCCGCTTCGTTGGTTCCATCCAACTCAACGGCGCGCTCGAACTCCACCCGCGTCTTCTTCGCCAGGCTCAGCGCGGTCCACCATTTCCATTTGCTCATCAGCTCGGCACGACGGCCGACGGCGCGGCCAAGCCAGAGGTGATAGTCCGACTCGGCGGGCGCCTCGTTCACGGCCTTCTCGAGCACCTTTGCCGCCTCGCCGTATTCTTCTTGCGCGAAAAGACGAACGCCCTTCTCAAGGTACGCCTTGGCCTCGGCGGAAGGGCTCCGCACATCGGCGGCTGGCGCGGCGCCGGCGAATTCAACAAAGGCGAATTCAACCAGGGCGAACGCGGCGAAGGCGAACAGTAGGATGCAGAAAGGTTGAGCTACACGCGTCATTCGTTATTGCCTGACTTTATTGCCTGACTCGTTCAACAGGTATCACGCGAGACCCGGCGACTAGGGCAGCCGAGTTTTCGAGCAGCACTTGCTCGCTTCCATCAAGTCCGCTGGTGATCTGGGTTCGGGCAGCATTCTGAATGCCCAACTCGACTGGACGTTTTTCGGCGGCCTGGTCTTGCCCCAACACCCAAACAAAGGGCTGTCCGGCGTCGTGCGCGACGGCTTCGCGCGGCAGCGTCAGCGCGTTTTCAGCCACGTCACTTTCTAGCTGGACGCTCACCGTAAGGCTAGGAATCAGCTCTCCCCCGGAATTTTCGACGCCGCACCAGACTTCACCCACGCGGCGAGTGTCGAGCGAAACCACTTCCGTTGGGAGCCGGTCGACCTTGCCCTCCCAGGTTTGGCTCGGGTAAGCGTCAGCGGTTATTTTCACCCGGGAGCCGAGTTGAATGCGGCCTAACTCCGGCTCGTCGACGAAGACCACAATGCGGACTCGGTCGACGTTGCCGACCCTCGCGACGCGAGTCCCCGCCGTGAGAAAAGAACCTTCGCGCAGATCGAGCGAGTACAGCACGCCATCAGCCGGGGACCGAATCACCGAGGAATTGACTTGGTCGTTGGCCACAGCAACGGCAGACTCTGCTTCCCGCACACGGGCCAGCGCAGCGTCCCTGTGCTCAGGAGCCGCGCCTAAATTCAGCTTCTCCCGCAGTGCCTCGACCTCGGCTTCCCGATTCGCCAGATCGCCTTCGGCTCCTGTGAGCTCCGCGCCTGTCGCCGCTTGTTTGCCGATGAGGCGTCGGAGTACATTGACCTCCTGGCGCGCCTTTTCTCCGGCACGCTCGGCGGAGTTGAGCCGCTGTTTGAGATCAGCGATTTCCTTAGGGCTGCCGCCGCGCTCGATCGAAGCGAGCTCGGCCCGCGCAACTTCCAATCTTGCCTTGGCCTGCTCCAGGCCGGCACGGGCGGTCCCGGCGTCGATCGTGGCCAATAGGTTTCCGTTCTTGACGCGGTCGCCCTCTCGGACGCCCACTTTGAGTACTTGCCCAGCAACCGTGGAAAACACCTCGTAATCGTCGATGGGGTCCACCCGGCCATTGGTCGCCACGTAGCTGACCAGTTGTTCGCGGCTGGGTTGAACGTAGGTGATGCGCGGAGGGAGCGGCCTATAGAAGTAGAGATACGCCGCAGCCAGCGAGCTCAGAACGATCAGTGCTAGAGCAACCTTTTTCATCGGGGCGATAGAGTGGCGCCTGCGGTCAGGCCCTAGGACCCAGAGGCCGCCGCCGGGGCGCCAGCGCGCCTCGTGAAGTCCCAAACACGCAGCTCGCTCTTTCCCGGAACGTACTCAATCAAAGCGTAGTTCGCCGGCGGGATCGGATCGACCGGCCAGACTTTATACACGTTCGGCGCCAACTGCTGTAGGAAGACTTCGATTTCCTCTTGCTCCTCCATCACTTCGGATCCCGCCGGAGCCTTGAAGACCCTCTGAACCACTCTAGATTTTTTCTTGTCGAACAGGCGAACCATCATGAGCCGGGTGATCTTCTCAAGACGGACGTAGAACATCGGTTTGGCGTCCTCGGTAATCAGGTCTGCCTCCAGGCCGTCAAGTTCCATCGTCGACTTGCCAAGGACAACAGGCGCAAAGACCTTTAGAAATCCACGCGATTTACTGCCTTGCACGACCACGACCACTTGCTCGACAGACCGAATGTCATCACCGTTCAGAAAGTAGACCCCGTACTCGAGCGGCACCCGATGCAGCTCAACGCGCGCTTTGCGGACGGCCGCGCGCTCGATGCGGTCCTCTTCGGCCCGCTTATCCCGCGCCGCCGTTTTACCTGCCTCGACACGGCTGGTCTGCTCGATGTCGACAAATTCGAGGGGCATCTCCTCCCAGGCGCTCCGGTCGATGCTGTAGTAGCGGACGCGGTCCTGCTCGATCGAGTACTCCCGGACAATCAGCTCGCCTCCGCCTTTGAGGTAGAGAACGATCTTCTGAGCGGCGAGGGTTGGCAGGGTTGCCAGGAAGAGAATGAGGGTACACAGCCGCATGGCTTTGTTTTCAATTCTTTAGGAGCGACTCCATTTATAGTAACGCGGGGCGTGCGGGTGTGGTTGCGTTGAGGTGCCCCCGAACTGCGCGCGCATGTGGATGCGGCAAGAGGCGATCGAGGAACTGACCTGCGTATTTGAGACGATTCTCTCAGTCGTTCGTCTTAACCCGAATCAAAAAGAGCTGACGCGTCGGCTCGGCCTCAGCGGTCAGCGACGAGAACAGGATCTGGTCGTTCGAACGGTTCCACTTCGGAGCCGGGTCGATGCGCAGGGGGCCGCTGTCGTATTGGCGCTGGTTGAACCACGGTGTGTGCGCCCAAGCTTCGTCCGACCGCCGATACACAGCGTAGGCGTTGCGCGCTCTTTCTTCGAACCCTTGCACGATCCACTTCGCATCAGGAGACTGCTACGTCGTTGCCGGGGTCGGGGAAGATTTCCGATGATCCCAGCTCTTGGATGATTTGCTGCTTCTCTGAGTCGTAAAGGACTAGCCGTTCCTCCCCCTCACCTTCCGCAACCGAACTATCTGTAGCCGAACCATCCGCGGCTGCGCGGGGCACGGTTCCGATCATATTCGTGCCTAATTCCCATTCCGGGTGCCCCCCAATGAAGACCCTTTGTTCGGTCAGTCCGCTGCCGTCGGCGCGAGCCGTCATCGGCACGTTCACGCGGTCGGGGCGGCGGGAGAAATTCCCCCGCACAAAAAAGAAGAGGCGGTCGCCATCGCGGTTCCACAAGGTGTGATTGATGAATAGGGGCGTTTTGTCGATGTGCGGATGCCTTTCGACAAGGGCGTCCCGCATTTGGCGGAATGACACCAGCAGCCGCTTGGCCCCCGTCTCTACATCGACGACGAAGATGCCATCGTCCTCGGGATGCAGGGCTTGCGGGTTCCAATCATAAGCTTCGGGATAGCCGGTGACAGGCCGCAGCCGAGCCATGCGTCCGTAGTTGATGCCGGCGAACAAGCCGCCGTTCTGCTTGACACCCCCGTTGCCGAACGGAGTGTCGTCGAAGCGGTACTCGCGGACCCGCTTGTTCTGCTCGATGTCGAAAAGAACACAGAAAACACGGTTCGTTGCCGGGTCGCGGTCATTGAAGAAGAACTGTGTGTCCGGAGCGTCGGGATTCCAGTACATCATCGTGCCCTGCTGAGGATTAAAGGCGCGTGTTTCGTCGACCTTGTGAGCAGCGTAGGCGTTTTCCGCATCGAGTATCAGGATGTCGGCCGTGTCGGCCGCCGTGGGCATTCGGTTGTGAAAGCCCACCCGCAACGTAAGCAGGTAGCGCCCGGAACCATTCCACGGGATGTTCTGTACGTGGCCGATATAGCCGAAATAGTGATTCTGTGGGCCTTGCGTGATCTGCTCAATATCGAGGCGGATCGCCGGTTCCGCCGTGCCGATCGTCGGCTCGGATTGACAGGATAGGAAGGTGGTGAGCAGCGCGACGGTCACTGAAAGGACTACAAGTTTCACGACAGACATGATGGTATCGGTACCGCCTGCGACGTGGCGTGAACCTCCCGGTTTGCCGCGCCTCGATTCGTCGAGGCGTTGCTGGAGAAAGGGCACTCGGTTGCCTCCTACGGATGCCGCGCCCAGGGACCGAACGAACCGACGAATCGGTTTGCGGCAAGCGTGGAAGCTCACGCCACGTGTGCCGCCACTAGCGTCCGCCCGAAGCGTCCTGTTTTGGCACCAAGTAATCCCAATGCTCCCTTGCTTTGCGCAAAATCTCCGGGACATCCTCCCCAAGCAAATATCCGTCATCCACCAGTTTGAGTGCCGCGTTTGCCGCCAGACCCAAGTAGTGCTCACGATTGCGATAGCGCTCCTCGATCGAAGGGCGCGGGTCGCCATTCGCCTTGCGCTCGGCGGCCGTTCGAGCAAACGGAATATAGGACCCCTTCATGCTCGAAATCTCGTGAGTCGGACCCGACTTGGCGTTGAAAACGTTCCAACCCGTATAGGTCGCCAGGGGAACCGCCAGCTCCGGTAAACGTATACCCGAGCGGTCATTGCCGTCCGCGTCGATAGCCGGCACCAGCATCCCAAAGGCCGACCCGATCTTCGGCGGCTCTTGAGTCACGATACCTTTCGTCCGAAACTCCGGTCCATAGTCCGCCCGGTAAGCCTTGTGAACAAGCGAAGAATAGGTGACTCCGGGAATCTTGGGAAACTTCATACTCTCCGCCGATACGGCTGAGCCGTCGTCGATCCGGGGAAACTGGCTAGGTGGCGGCGTGGTACCGTCGGAGACCCAGCGGTCCAAAGCGGACAGCAGTCCCCGCATGGCCCATTTGAAGTTCATCGGGTTGTCTTTCTGTTGCCCTATCGACTGCTTGGGCGGAAAACCGGACGGCCCATGCTGCGTGCTGGCGAACAGGTAGGCGCGCGTATTATCCAGCGGCTCGATATCCCGCTTGGCGTCGAGGCTGGTGTGAATCAGCGAGGCCGCGCGTCCCCAATACTCATAGGCTGAGTTGGTATAGAAGATCTTCGGCCAAAACTCCGGCTTCAATTTGTGAGTGAGCAAGCCGTCCGTGATCCCCGTTTCTAGGTCTTTCTGTGGCTCATCGGAGAACGGGAAAATGTCGGTGGGATGGAAGAAGTTCATGTAAGGATGCGCATCGCGCGACGGCTGTGCGAAACGGTGATTAAAACTTCCGCGTCCGCCGCCGGCGACATGTGACATCACGCCGTCGAAGACCTTGCGATGCTGCTCGTCCTCGTTAAACCCGTAGTAGAGAAACGTCCGCAGAAAGCGTCCGCATTGCGAAACGCCGAAATCATGCGCTCGGTCGATCGCGCCGCCGGGAATGCCTAGTTCTTTCGACCCACTGTGCTTGAGATAGGAGATCATGTCGCGCACGCCAGTTGGCCCCATGCCTACCAGCGGCGGGTCTTGCGAAACATAAACGACCTCATAGATCTTGTCCGGCACAAATCCGTCTTCGAGGTAAACGTAAGCGTTGTCGGCGACAGGCGCGCCAGCCTTCACTTGCGCGAATTTCCATTTTGATCGCGGGATCGTTTGGCGCGGCGCTGTGATCGAGTCGCGCACGGTCAGGACATTTTCTTTCGCCTCGGGGTCAGCCGCTTCATAAGGAATGTGATCGCGGTCGGACAAGATGTGGTGCCGCACGCGGTCAGTCACAACGAAGTCCGCCCGCACGAGACCCCGAATCGGCTTGCCGTTGACCGAGGCTGTGGGCGGATAAACGCGAAGCCGCCCATTGTCGCGGGGAGGATCGAACTGCCAGCCCATGAAGAGCAGCGTGTAGCCGTTGCGCATCAAAAAGCCGTCGCCGAAGTGCGCTTCCGTCTCCGGAGAATTGCTGCCTTGAGCTAAGTTGAACATGCTCAACATGGTTTTGTTTCCGCGGTTCGGAATGTCGCACAGAACCGCGCCATTCGCTCGCGCCATGTCTTTGGGCCTGAGAATGTAGAACTCGGCGCTGAACTCGACCTCGCCATCCTGATTGACCGGAGCGTTGTCGATGTCGGCGATGATGCGGTTGGCGGAGTTGGACGGATGCACAGCAAAGTGCGCTTTGCCTGTTAGTGCCTCGTAGCTGCCCGCCAGAGAGAACGAGCGGCCGTCGAGCACGTCGGTTTGTTTCTGGATTTCAATCCGAACGACGCGCGCCAACGCCGGCGCGGCAAGAATGCTCAACACCAAGAAACTTCGAAAAAGAATCGTCATGATGCGCCCATTAGACGCCTCTGGGAGGGAGAAGTCAAGATCACGACCTCAAGTGTCGCTGGCGAGTGATAATGTCCTAAACGTGCCAAGTAGAAATGTCCTATTGACAAGGTCAGCCTGGAGGGGTGAGCAAGCAAGGACAACTACTACTGACACAACGAGAGCGCGACCGGCTGGTGGCGCTGCGCAAAGCAGACAAAAAACTCATCACGCAAAAGCAGGCCGCCCAGCAGACGGGCCTCAGCGAACGGCATCTGAGGCGGCTGCTGGCGAAGCTTCGCAGCGAAGGCGACCAGGCCGTGGTCCATGCCGCGCGGGGCCGCGCGTCCAACCGCAAGCTCAGCGCCAAGGCGGAAAAACAAGCCGTGGCAATCCTCTCCCAACCCGTCTACGCCGGCTTTGGCCCGACTCTGGCGGCGGAGTATCTCGAGCAGCGCCACGGCGTCCAAGTCGGCCGCGAAACGCTGCGGGGCTGGATGGCCGCCGCGGGCCTGTGGAAGCCCCGCCGCCGCAAGTCAGGACGCCCGCATCCGTGGCGGCCCCGCCGCAGTTGCCGCGGCGAGCTGGTGCAATGGGACACCTCCGAGCACGACTGGCTGGAGGGACGCGGGGAGAAGCTGTACCTGATCGGCATGATCGACGACGCCAGCAGCGAGTTGCTGGCGCGCTTCGTCCGGCACGACTCGGGCGAAGAGAATCGCCGTTTGCTGAAGACGTATCTGGAACAAAACAGCCGACCCGTAGCCTTCTACACCGACCGCGCCAGCCTGTTTGTCAACACGCCCAAAAACAGCGCCGGCGAGGATCCCAAGCTCTTGCCTCCCACGCAGATCGGGCGGGCGCTCCAGGAGCTGGACATCGAATCGATCACGGCCTATTCGCCGCAGGCCAAAGGCCGCGTCGAGCGCAGCTTTGGCACCGCCCAGGACCGCCTGGTGAAGGGTCTGCGGGTGGCCGGGGCCACGACGATCGAACAGGCCAACGCCTACCTGGAAAGCGAGTTTCTGCCCTGGTGGAACGCCACGTTGCGGGTGCAGCCGGCTCACCCCGACGAGGCGCATCGCGAGCTAGGTCCCGAGCACGATCTGGACTCGGCGCTGAGCCAGGTCGAGACGCGGCGGGTCGCCAACGACTACACGATTCGCTTCCGGGGAAAGAGCTATCAAATCGACCGCAAGGCGATTGTGCCGGGTCTGCGAAACAGCCGAGTGCGGGTGGAGAGACGCCTGGACGGCGTCCTGGCCGCGCGCTGCGGCAAGCACGAACTGGCGCTGAAGCGCTGCGGCGCGCAGCCCCAATCGGAGCGCCCGCAGCCCAAGAGCGCCCAGGCGGAACCCGCTGCGGCAGCGGCCGAGAAGGCTGGCGGCAAAGCTGCCGGCAAGCGAAGCAGCGACTGGATGAAGGACTTCGATCTGAAAGACAGCCCGCCTGTGTGGCAAGCGGCGCAGGCATCCGGCGCTCGGCGAGACGATACGCAGGACTAGGAGTCGCTGCCAAACCAAGACTCTATGCGGAGCGCCCATCGGGCCGATGCGCTGAGTTGGCAGTCGCTGCCAAACCAAGACGCTATGGGGAGCGCCGGGCAAACGGCGCCCAGCGATCGTCGCGTTGGCGAAGCCCAAGGCCTCCGCTCCGAAGCTTCACCAAAGCAATCTCTGTCACGAACAGAAAACCCTCTGACCGGGAGGCCAGAGGGTCGTCTGCTTCAGCCGATTGCTTGGGAGCCAGCTCCATCGCTTCGGCCTTGGGCATCAAGAGCAGGCGCGACCCTGCCCTCAACGCCAACCACTCTACCATCGCCTCTCCAGCCACCTGCCCCAAAGCGGACATTTCTACTTGGCAGCGAATAGGACATTTCTACTTGGCGTTGACAAGATCAAGACCGCTGAAGGTCACTGTGACTGCCAAGCTCCGTAGCTATCCGGCTGCCCACATCGCACCGCCCCGTATGGTAGAGCCGGGATGGGGGCACTTTGGCGAAAGCGGCCGAAGCAGGGCTCTTCCTCAAGCCAGAATTTCTTTGATCACCCGGGCAGCGAACTGATCTGTCAGCCGCTCGCCGAGGCCGTGCCGCTTGTAAACCAGTTCGCGATAGTTCATTCCCAGAAGATGCAGCAACGTCGCGTGGTAGTCATGGACGCTGACCGGGTTCTCGGCGGCGTGGTTGCCCAGCTCGTCCGTCGACCCGTAGACGGTTCCGCCCTTGACGCCGCCGCCGGCTAACAACGTAGTGAAGCCGCTGGGGCCATGATCACGGCCCAACGACGCGGGATTGTCCGGGTCCCCCTGGCCGAGCGGCAAACGGCCGAATTCACCGCCCCAGAGCACCAGAGTATCGTCCAGCATACCCCTTTGTTTGAGGTCGCGGATCAAGGCTGCCGTCGGCTTGTCCGTCTTGCCGCAACAGTCCCGCAAAATCTCGTCGAGCTTGCTGTGCGCATCCCAGATCTGCTGTTCGATGTAGATCTGCACGAAGCGCACTCCGCGCTCGACGAGTCGCCGCGCCATCAGGCAACGCCGCCCATAGGACTCCGTCGCCGCGTCGTTGAGGCCGTACGCCTCCCGGGTCGCTGCATTCTCCGCGTCAATATTCACCGCGTCGCTGGCTTCCAGTTGCATGCGGGCGGCTAGTTCATAGCTGGCGATGCGTCCGTGCAGATCGGGTTCGTTGGGCCGCTCTTGCAGGTGCGCTTGGTCGAGACGCCGCAATAGGCTGCGCTCGGCATCGAGCACTTCATTGGGCCAGTCTTGGCGTGGCTTCAGGTTTAAGACGGGATCGCCTTGGGCACGGAAGCGCGTCCCTTGGTAAACGGGAGGAAGCCAGCCCGCCTGCCAGTTGGCGATGCCGGAAAGGGGCAACCCCTTAGGGTCGTCCAGCACGACGTAGGCCGGAAGGTTCTGGTTCTGGGAGCCCAAGCCGTAGGTAACCCAGGAGCCCCAGGACGGGCGGCCCTTGAGAGCTCGTCCGGTATGCATCAGACTCAGGGCCGGCTCATGGTTGGGCGTTTCGGTGAACACCGAGCGGATCATCGTGAAGTCGTCCGCAACGCCGGCCATGTGCGGCAGCAATTCGGAGAACATGAGTCCGGACTCGCCGCGCGGTTTGAACTCATACGGGGAGGGCAGTATCCCCGCGTTGTCTTGAGGGCTCACGAGCACCGCCGTCAAGTCCCGGCTCGGCGTCTTTCCGGCGTACTTCTTCAAATCTTGCTTGGGGTCGAACAGATCCACCTGGCTCGGACCGCCGTTCATGAACAGTTGAATGACGGCCTTGGCGCGCGGCTGGAAATGCGTCGGCTTCGGACTCAGATCATACGTCTTTGGCTGGGCGTGAGCTGCCAGCGCCGGATTGGCGTTGTAGAAATCGGCGCCGAGCAACGACGCCAATGCGGCGCCATGCAAGCCGCTAGAAATCCGTGACAGGAAGTCGCGCCGGTTTAGTTCAATCACCAGGTCTAAACCCACCGCCTTTCAGGCGGTCAGCTTCAAGCAGTTCTGGATGAGAATGGGGGGATGGAAGAATATCGGCGAGGAGCGCATTCGGTCTACGACATCAAATATCACCTCATATGGATCACGAAGTACCGCTACAAGGTGTTACGGGGCAGGGTGGCAGAGCGGGTGCGGGATCTGATCCGGCAGAGCTGTGAAGCGAGGGGAGTGGCGGTGATCCGGGGCGCGGTGTCGCCGGATCATGTGCACATGTTGGTGACGGCTCCGCCGCAACTAGCGCCGTCGAAGCTGGTGCAGTACCTGAAGGGGCGGTCGTCGCGGCGATTACAGGACGAGTTTGGAGAGTTGCGGAAACGGTATTGGGGCCAACATCTGTGGGCACGCGGCTACTTTTGTGCGACGGTGGGCGCGGTAGATGAAGAAACGATCAAGAGATACATTGAGAGCCAGAAATGGGATGAGGACGGGGAAGGATTCAAGATTACAGCGCCCACCAAGCCTTGAGCCGGCTGTGAGCCGGACAGCTTCAGGCGGCTTGAGCCGCAACCCCGACTTTCAGTCGAAACGTAACCCACAGCCTTTCAGGCGGTGGATGTTTAGATTGCGGTAGTTGGACATGATTCGTCGCTGCTCCTGCTTCCTCGCGCTTCCTAATCGATAAACGCAAACTCCGCTGAGTTCAGGATCGTGTGGCAGAGGTTTGCCAGCGCCAGCCAGCTGGCCGTAGATGCGGACGGAGTTTCTCGGCGATCTTTACGCACGCGTGCCAGCCAGTGTTTCTCCATCGTATCGAGCGTTGCTAGTGAATCCTGCGTCTCGGTTTCGGACGGCGGGCGAGTCAGCACGCGCTGGAAGACCGCCTCTACCCGCCCTCCACGGTCTGGGCCGACATTGTCGACAATGCGGCCGGCAAGATAGCGAGCCAGCTCCCATGTCCTTTCACTGTTCATCAATTGCAGCGCCTGGGTGGGGACATTCGAAACGCTGCGCATCGTGCAATTCGGCGCCATTTGTGGAAAGTCGAACGCCTCGAGAAGCGTGACGGGCTCCAACGGCTGCTGAAGCGTGTAAATCGTTCGGCGGTAGCCCGCGTCCGTCGGCTTGACTGCGATCTCTCCTGACTCCTGCTTATCGAGTTCCACGGGCGGCCCAAAACGCTCTGGGTCGAGTTGCCCGGATACCTGCAACATCGAGTCGTAGAGCTGGTCGGCGTCCATACGCCTGAGCGCCGCGCGGGAAACCAGCGAGTTGTCGGGATCAGCCTCCGCGCTTTCCGTCGTCTTGCGGGACGACTGGCGAAACGCCTGCGAGGTCATGATCATGCGATGCATGCGTTTGAGAGTCCAGCCACCCTCGACCAGCTCGACTGCCAGCCAGTCGAGCAACTCCGGGTGCGTCGGCTTTTCGCCTAACTTGCCGAAGTTTTCGACTGTTGCCACGATGCCTCGTCCGAAGTGACGCATTCAGATGCGATTGACGAGTACCCGGGTCACCAGCGGATGATTCGGTTGGGTCAGCCAGCGGGCCAGACCGAGGCGGTAGCCGCTCGAGTCGATCTCAGCCGCTGGTTTCACCGGCTGATAGGGGTCGATGTGCGACGACGCGACCAAGGGCGTATTCGGCTCCACCGGACGGCCTGGGTTGAAGGCGTCGCCCCGCCGCAGCAGATAGGCCGTGGAGGACTCACCGCCCATGTCTATCAACGCCCGGATTTTCGGATCGGGCCGCAGCTCTCCCTTAAGCTTCCTGATCTTGCTAAAGATCGGAACGCCGGTTGTTTCGAACGCCTCAAAGTGCTGGATAAGATCTTTGATCGAGATTTCGAGGGTCTCCTGAAACTGCTTGGCGAGGTACTTCTGAACTTCCGTCCGTTCCTCTTCCGGCGCGTCCTTGACGACAAGAAGATCGGCAGCAACCGCTTCGGGCAAGGCCTTGAGCCGCTCATCGAAAAGCTGTTTGCGATACGGCGCGGCGTGCTCCTCGAGCGACTTCTCAAGCTTTTCGATCTCTGCTTTCAGCGGAGCGTTCTGCTTGTCGGCGGCGGCCTTTTCTTCCTCGAGCACAATCGGGATCAGGCGGTCTTGCGGCTGCTCCCAATGGTAAGGATCGTAGGCCGGCTGCAAAATCGCCGACATGGCGTAGAAGTCCTGCTGTGAGATGGGATCGTATTTGTGATCGTGGCAACGCGCGCAGCCGATCGTCAGCCCCATCAGTCCCGAGCCCATGATTTGCACTTGGTCAGCCAAGACATCCATGCGCTCTCCCAGGAATGCGAACTCGATCTCCCAGGTTGGATCATTGGCTGTTCGAAGGTAGCCCGTGGCGGCGAGGCGGTCGACGAGTTCGCGCGTAACGGGTTATTCCTTCCATGGAGCGATTTCGTCTCCCGCGATCTGCTCGGTTATAAACTGGTCGAATGGTTTGTCGGCATTGAGCGAGCGGACGACGTAGTCACGATATCGCCAGGCGTGCTTGCGGTTCGGCGACACGGTCGAGGTACTCTCCACTTCGTTGTAGCCGGCGACGTCGAGCCAGTGGCGGGCCCAGCGATCGCCGTATTCCCGCGAATCGAGCAAACGATCGATCAGCCGCTCGTAGCGGTTGGGCGACGAATCCTCAACGTATTGGCGAGCCTGCTCTCGCGTCGGGGGCACACCCGTCAAATCGAGATACGCTCGCCGCAGCAGCTCGTGCGGCTTGGCCTGGGGCGAGTAGCTCATGCCGCGCGCTTCTAGTTTCTCGAGCAAGAAAGCGTCTATGGGATTGCGAACGAGTTCCTTGCTCTTCACTGCGGGGACTGGCGGCCTCACCGGCGGCACAAAGGCCCAGAAGTTCTTGTCGTCCTCGCTAATTTCGATGGGTTTGACGGCCATTTCCGGGGCAGGCGGGCAACGCAGGGCGACCCACTGCCGCAGGACTGCCGACTCGGCTTCGGTCGGATTTCGGACCGCGTGGTCATACTGCTCCTTGGCCGAAGGATGCAGCAGACCTGCCTCCTGGGCGGCGCCTTCGTCGATCCAGCGGCGTATCAGCTCAATCTCTTCTTCCGGGAGTTTGGGTCCGCCCGGAGGCATCCGGTGCTCCACCGGCGCCCCAAACCACCCGATGATATCCAAGTTCGTATCGACCTGGCGAAAGAATACGAAACCGTGATTGATCCACACTCTCTGAGTGAAGACCACAGCATCCGGGTTGCCGTCCGCGCCCTTTCCGAGGACGGCAAGTGGTTGGTCTACAGCCTCAGAGAAGGGGGGCAAGACGAAGTGGAGTTGCGCATCCGTGACCTGGCCGCCAACCGCGATCTCAAGGAACAGTATGAAAACGGCCTTTACGATCAGGTCTCATTTGGCCACGACAGCAAGGGCTTTTACTACGTTCTTCGCTCGCGAGTGACCGGCCCCAGGCTTTACTACCACACTTTAGAAACCGCGATCACTGAAGATCGAGAGCTTTTTGGCGATGGTATTGGTCCAACGAGTTTCTTGCGGGTCCGCCTAGCAGATAAAGACCGCTATCGGATCTTCACCATAGGCCACGGTTGGGCACGGGACGAAATCCTTTTTCAGGACACGGCTCTGTCCCAGGACCGGTCCGGCGGAGGCACTCGCAACATTACGGAGGGTCTAGTTGCCCATTTCGACGCTCGATATCACGAAGGGCGACTTCTTGTCCGCACTGATTTCGAAGCGTCAAACTACCGTCTTGTTGAGATTGATCCGAAGAATCCGGCACCGGCGCATTGGCGGGAAGTATTGCCGGAAGATTCTGACGTATTGCAGAGGTTCGCAATCATCGGAGATCAGATCTATGCCACTTATCTGCACAACGCAAGCAGCAAAATCCGCGTTTTCGAGTTGGATGGAACAGAGGCCGGGGAGGTTCCCATTCGCGACTCTCACTCGGCCTCGATTGACGCTTTCGCTGAAGGAAAAGCCTTGTTGTCAGTAACCTCCCTAACAGCACCGGGGACAAGGTATCTGTTCGACCTCAAGACGCGGCAAAGCGAAGTTTGGGAAGACCCCAAAGTTGCTTTCACTGAGGAAGACTACGCGGTGAAACAGGTATGGTATTCCTCCAAGGATGGCACCCGCGTTCCGATGTACATCGTTCACCGCAAGGGCATCGAACTCGATGGTAACCATCCGACACTGCTCTACGGCTACGGGGGCTTCAACGCCAGCCAGACGCCGCGCTTCCGGCCGAGTACGGCTGTCTGGTTGGAGAACGGGGGTGTATACGCAATGGCCAACTTGCGAGGAGGAAGCGAATTTGGGGAGCCGTGGCACCGTGGCGGCATGCTCGAGAACAAACAGAACGTCTTCGACGATTTCATCGCGGCCGCCGAGTGGCTCATCGGGCAGGGCTACACGAATCCCAAGCGATTGGCCATCACAGGGTCAAGCAACGGCGGGCTGCTGGTAGCGGCTGCACTCACTCAGCGGCCGGAGCTATTCAGGGCGGTGCTGTGCGGTTTTCCAGATTTGGACATGGTCCGTTTCCATACCTTCACCAAGACCAACAACATGCCTGCGCTGCTGGAATACGGCGATGCCTCCGATCCCAAGCAGTTCCAGTTCTTGCGGGCCCACTCCCCTTACCAAAACGTGCGGCAAGGTGTTTCTTACCCGGCTGTCATGTTGACTTCAGGTGACCTGGACACTCGTGTTTCTCCGTTGCAGGCGCGGAAGATGACCGCGGCCCTGCAGAAGGCGACCTCGTTGGAGCTGCCGGTGATCTTGCGCTATGATGCCACGGCCGGACACGCGGCGGAGCGTGGGCTGCCGCGGACCAAGATGATTGAGAACACGGCCGGAGAACTCACCTTCCTTCTCTCACAATTGGGAGCAAGCGGCCCATGACTTTCCGTCACGGCGACGCTCAGCGTCAACCACCAACCCGCGCCACCGACCCGCGGCTCAGCGAGGCAACAGCCGCCACGGCTAGGGGGGGAAGTCGTAGCCTGGAAGCCGCTGAACTACTGTAGAATATCGTCAGTTAAGGGGACGCTAGCGATGGGACTTGACGTTGCATTCGTAGATCTCGAGCCGGAGCTGCCGCATTTGACAACCATGCCGTTGATGCCGCGCCACGATCTTCTCTCGGTCGCAACGGTATCAAGCCAAGCCGGTCACCGCGTATCGGTCTTCATCGAGTGCCTGAACGGTCTGCCGGTGTCGGAGCTGAAGTCCAAGGACGTGATTGGTGCCTCCCTAACCGTGTGTTGTCACAATCGCGTCCGAAAGCTGTTGACTGATCTGCGGCGCGAGAATCCAAACTTGAAGTTGATCGTCGGTGGACCTCACGCGACGCTGATCCCGACCGACGTGCTGGAGTTCGCCGATGTGGCCGTGCGCGATGAGGGCGAAGGCGCGATTACCGAGTTGCTTTCTGCGTTCGAGAAAGGGACCTCGCTGGAGAACATCGCAGGCATTTCTTATTGGAGCGGAGACCAGGTCGTTCACAATCCGCGCCGGGCTTTTCTTGAAAGGCCGGGCCTTGTCGAGGACCTTGGGCTGCTGCAAGACTTCCGCCGTAAGTCGTTGATCTCGCAGTTGGTGCGAGACGGGGGATTCTATTCGATCTATGCCACGGCGTCGCGGGGATGCCCCTTCCCATGCACGTTCTGCTGGGAGAATATGGTGGGTGGCACGGGCTTCCGGAGAACCCCTGCGTAGTCATTCGTGGAGGACGTCCGACGGAAAGTTGAGTTTTTCGGCACGCGTGAAGTATGGCTGGCGGACAGCAATTTTTCCACCAACCCAAGCCACTGCAGGGAGATTCTCGAAGCCATCATTGACGCCAAGCTGGACTGCCGCTTCCACGCTCTGAGCCGCGTCGACGTGGGGCCGCGAGCTGACATCCTAGCCTTGATGAAAAAAGCCAGATTCGAGACGCTGATCTTGGGAATGGAAGCCATTCGCGACGATCAGCTCGCAACCATCGAGAAGCAACAGACCGTACGCGAGATTCAGCAGACGATTGAAAACATTCATTCGCACGGCATGGCGGTGTTCGGTCTGTTCATGGTGGGATTTGACGAAGACACCGCAGAGACGCCTCATGAAATCACCGAGTTCTGTGAGTCGAACGGGGTGGATGGACTGAGCCTCTTTTGCCTGACGGAATATCCCACTCTTCCAGGGCGGACGCTTCCGCGCTATCGCATTTGCGAGCCGGACTACGACTATTACACCTGAATTATGCACTGCCGGTGCACCTGGTGAGGGCTGAGCCGCCAGGAACCATTTGGGGACCCCCGAAAACATGGGGTAAAAAGGTAGGCTGGCAAAGATTTCAGCTTCGCCAGTCAACCCCAAGGAGGTCACCCAAATGGTTACCAAACGAAAACAGCATAGCTCCCGAAGGCCCGTCAAACAAGGCCCCGGCGCGAGGGCCCCGCGGCCCAATAAAATCGGGGCTGCCACGCCCTATCACTTCCGTGGCAAGAATCTGACTCCCTACGGCGGCTTGCTGCCCGTCGCCACCCTGCTCGAAAAACTCGGCTTCCAAGCGCTGCTGGAAGAAACCCTCACGACCAAACGGATCACCCGAGCCATGAGCCCCTACCAGTTCGTGCTGGCCCTCGTGCTCGGCCTCTATGTCGGCTTTGCGCGGCTCAACCAACTCCGCTTCATCGCTCGCGACCCCATCCTGACCGGCATCTTGCAAGTGACGCGTCTGCCGCCGCAGTCCACGCTGTGGCGCTTTCTGGCCTCGCTGCACCTCAACGTGGCGAAGCAGATCCTTTCCATTCAGCGCCAGCTGCGGGAACGAGTCTGGGCCGCGGCCCACGTGAAGTTGGAGACGGTGACGCTGGACACCGACACCACCGTGCATACCCTCTACGGCCGCCAGATGGGCGGGCGCAAGAGCTACAACCCCAAGAACAAGGGCAAGCGCAGCTACCAGCCGATACTGACCTTCCTGGCCGAGACGCGCGAATACCTGATGGGCGGGTTGCGCAACGGCGACCGGCCCACGGGCCGACAGATCGCCGCCCACCTCGAGAGCGCTTTCCGGACTTTGCCGGGCGGCGTGAAGAAAATCCTGGCGCGGGCCGATTCCGGCTTTTATTGCTGGGAGGCGGTGGAGGCCTATGAAAAGGCGGCTTGTCAGTTCGTCATCGTGGCGCGCAAAACGCGGCGCCTGGTCGAGCGCTTGCAGCAAGCAGAATGGAAACCCTCCCCCCGCTCCGACGCGGACGCGGAATGCGAATTCCTCTACCAACCGCAAGGCTGGGCGCGGGCCTGCCGTTTCCTGGCGCTGCGTTACGAAAACGAGCCCAAGGCCGGCGCGGCCGAGCAATACCAGTTGTTCGCCACCAGCGCTTACACCTACCGCGTGTTTGTCACCAATCTGGCCGAGCCGATCGCGGCGGTGGTGTGGTTTTACAATCAGCGCGCCGGAGCCGAGAACCTGATCAAGGAGGCCAACAACGACGCCGGGCTGGCGGCCCATCCCTCGCGCCGCTTTGACATGAACCGCACTCACTTTCAGTTGGCCATGCTGGCCTACAATCTCAACTGCTGGCTGCTGCTGTTCAACCGCGAAGCCCAGGCCAGCGTGGAGACGCTGCGGCACACCACCCTGGCGACGGCGCGGCTGCGTTTTCTGTTCGTGGCGGCCAAGATCTGGCGGCACGCCGGCAGAACGGGTGTCAGCTACAGCGATCATTATCAGGAAAAGGGCCTGTTTGAACGGCTGATGCGACGGCTGCGGGCGATGGGGCCGCCGGGATCGAGCTTGGCGCCGGTGGTGGAGGGTGCGCTGAGCTGAGGGGCACTCCATGCATAAAATTTCATGCACTCGCCGCAACGTACTGGGAACACGCCGCTTGCCAGCCCGCTTTTGCCCTGCCGGGATCAGGAGGCGGCTCAAACGGGGAGGGAAACAGCAGAAAAGACGACTTGCGAAATCACTGAGTTGACACGAGTGTCGCTATCGCCACAACTCCATCGACGATGGCTACGCCGAATCTGTGCATAATTCAGGTTACAACGGTAATTTCGTTACTACGTTTCCCAAGCGGGTTCGGCCAAGCGTGCTGGAGAAATCGGTTGTTCAACGCGCTGAAGCGTTTCTATGGTCCGGGCAAGTGCGCGTCGGCGATCGCCCGAGGTGACACACGTAGGCTGAAACTGGCCGCGCCGCTCTCCTGGCAGATTCGGAAACTGGCCAGGCATTCAATTGCCCACCAGGAGATGCTCAGAGAACGTGAAGAGCCCTATTACGACGCTAGCGGCACGTTGAATGAAGAGCTGCTGCGCAGCAACCCCATCGTCCAGAATCCACTGCCGGATTTCGGAATCGCCGATTGGCGAGACGCCGGGGACGTAAGCGAGAGTGGGCAGGGATCACGCCTACCTCTGGTGTCCTGAACGCGGGGAGCTCCGAGCCGCGCGCGTGAGCAAGCGGTTGGCTCGAATCGATTGATCCGCCTCCCCTCAGTCGTGACTCCGACGATCGTGACTCCGACACTCAAACACGAGAGTTCAGGGGCGAATCACCGAATAAACCGAAGTCCCCTCAAGCCCGAATCCGCAAGTCAGAACCACGCCGGCGTGCTCCCCTATCTCCCCAAAATTTCACAAGCCAAACTTTGAGTGACGGATAAATAGGGAAATAGTCCCTTTGTTATCAACAAACCATCCTGCTCGGGGCTTGACAAACGCGAATGCCGCGCTATGCTGAGAGCGGTGAAATGATCGACCGGCAAACGATCTCACAGCGCTGTTCACGGACGCCCGTTCACGAGAGGAATGAACATGTGAGCTGCGCTCCGAAGCAAAAAACGCTAGATCATGACAATATCTGCCAAATCCCGCAATCGCGATTGCCTTATCACTGACATAAAAGAACTTACGAGTTTCTTTGAGGCTTCTAACAGGGCGCGCGCGGTCGACAGTTAACGTATATTGTAGTCGCAAAAGACAGGAAAGCCGCCGAAAAAGACAAGAAAACTGCCAAGAAATGGATCAAGCGCTCGCCAATCCGATCGGCTGAAAGCCTCGGGGAGCGCCTAAAGTCCATCGCGGCCGAATCATACACATTCGGCGAATCAGGTCGCTCGCTTGGCGCCCGCGCCGCCGGCGTTGACTCCTCAGCATCGAACGGATTACCGATTGTGCTGGGCTCCCGGAACAAGCGAGAATAGGGCTTCCCGTCACAACGGCATCATCGTCAGCCTGGACGCGATCAGCCACGACATGAGAGAGCGAAACTACATATGAACAAGGCTGGGATCGCGTCCGTGTCGCTGTGGCTTTGCTTGGTCACCGTGGGCGCTCAAGTGAGCGGCGGCCCCTTGCCGCGGTTTCGCAAACTATTCAACGGCAAAGACCTATCCGGCTGGATCAATGTCAATACGAACGCCGATACTTGGTCGGTCCGTGACGGCCTGCTGGTGTGCAAGGGCCGCCCGATCGGCGTAATGCGAAGCGAGAAGCAGTACGAAAATTTCGTGCTGCACATCGAATGGAGACACATGGAGCCCGGTGGCAACTCCGGCGTCTTCATTTGGAGCAATGCCCGGCCCCGCGAAATCAACCGCCTTCCCGATGGGGTCGAAGTGCAGATGCTTGAGCTGGACTGGTCAAACTGAACAAGCGTGACGGCAAAACGCCTCCGATTGCCTACGTTCATGGGGAGCTTTTCGGGGTTGGAGGCGTAACCACTGCCCCGGATAATCCCAGGGGCACCCGCAGCAAATCGATCGAAAACCGCGCTTTGGGGTGGGGTCATTGGAATACCTATGATGTGGTCGCGGTTGACGGAGTTGTGAAACTCTCTGTGAATGGCAAGTTCGTGAACGGTCTGAGCCGCTCGTCGCAAAAGAAGGGCTATCTCTGCCTGGAATCGGAAGGGGCCGAAATCCACTTCCGCAATATCAAGATCATGGAGTTGCCCCCGGGAGTGACGGCCCCTGAACAGATTGCTCCCGCGCTGTGATGAGCGCGGAGCGCGGCAGCCATGGCGGAAAGTGTCCGCTCAGTCGCTTTCCCTGCTAGCCGCGAGCAATTCGGAATACGCACAAAGCGGAGCCGTTGGCGCCGTGGTTGCTTCCTTGAGAATTCTCGTTTAGTTCGTGTCACCGTGCGTTGTAAGTCGAACCCGAGAATGACTAGCGATCGCCCACGGGCCGGGTTTCTGTTGACGCGCTCGTACTGATGCGTCTAAGCTCCGTCTTGGAGGGTGAAATCTTGCCGAAATATCTCGTTCAAGGAAGCTACACTGCTGATGGACTGAAGGGTGTCATCAAGGACACCGCGTCGGGCCGGAGAGCCGCGGTAACACATATGGTCGAAGCTCTCGGGGGAACCGTCGAAGGGTTCTACTTTTCACTCGGCGATTATGATGCACTTATCGTCGTTGATGCTCCCGACACGACCACCGTGGCAGGGCTCTGCGCCGCCGCTTCGGCATCCGGCGTCGTTCGCACCAGCACGACGGCACTGCTGAGTGTCGAAGAGATGGATCAAGCACTCGCCAAACCGATCGGCTACAAGCCCCCAGGGAGTGCCTAGGGTCCATCGGGTCCGGATCATGCACACGAGGGAGTCACGTCGCTCGCTTGGCGCCGAGCCGTCGACGTTGACTCGTCAGCATCGAAAGAATGACCGATTGTGCTTGGGCTCGCGGAACAAGGGAGAATAGGGGCTTCCCACCATGGACTCTCAAAAACAGCGGTTGATCCGGGGGATGCTGCAGCACTATCCCTTCGTCGTGAAGAACTTCAGCGCCTACTTTCGCAATCTCTACCGCCGTAAGATCCTCAAGTCCTCGATCGTCACTCCTTATTCGGCTATCTTCTACGCCACCCACAAGTGCAACCTCGATTGCAGCTATTGCAACCAGAAGAACCCGCAGGTCTTCAGCGAAGAAGTGGACACGGAAACGACGATCCGCATCTTCCGGGCGATTCGCAGGGACGTCGACACGATGCTGATTACGGGCGGCGAGTGCTTGATGCGCCCCGACATCGATGAGCTGATCCGCGCCGCTCGCCGGGACGTCGGCTTCCGGTCCCTGTTGATGGTGACAAACGGAGTGCTGATCGACCGGCATCCCGACATTCTCGATCACCTCAACGGCATCATCATCAGCCTGGACGCGATCAGCCACGATCCCTCTGAACCAATGTCGAAATCAGCGGCCGTCCCGAAGGTAATCGACAACTTGATGCTGGTCAAGCGAAAGCTTCCGCCGCAATCAGTGACGATTAGCTGCGTGCTCGAGCGCTGGAATATTGATGAAGCCGAGAAGATTCTCGATTTCTGCCGCGAGCACGGCTTCGTCTTTTCGGTCCAGTCGGCGCAGAATAACGGCAAGTATCCGAACTTCACCTTCCTCCGAGACCCTCGCTACAAAGCGTTCGTCGAAAAGCTGATTGAGCTGCGAAAGAGCAAGGCCGCTCGTATCAACGGCACTCCCAAGCTGCTAAGAACCCTTCTCATGTTTGAGGAGTTCAAGTGCTACCCGACGATGTTCCCCCGGGTTTATCCGAATGGCGATGTCTTTTACCCCTGCGAAGTGTTGCGGAAGATCGCCGGCAACGTCCTTGAAGACGGCTCGATCTCAGCGGCCTTTGAACGCGGACGCCGCATTTACGGGGAAGTCCCTCAGTGCAAAGCCAACTGTTTTCTGTTTGGGAACGTCCTATCGTCCTACTATGTGGAAGATTTCTGGGGACTCGCCGGCGACACCGTCCGCTAGCTTGCGAACGCTGTAGATGGCGTGAGCCGCCGTCTCGGCCAGGTGCTCGCTGAAGGCGCCCGTGTAGTGGAACTCAACTTTCTGACCGCTCGCTGTGATCAGCGCCAGCACGCTATTTTTCGACTGATCGACTCGTTCTTCGCGCACCGGAGGGTCTTTCGCTTCCGACAGATAGATCGGTAGGTAAGAGTCGCCGTCGACGCGGATTTCGGCAACCTGCGAGAGTTCAATGATCGAGTGAATATCACCGCTGCCCTCGACCGGAACAAGCAGCAGTTGCAGGCCCTTGAGCAGCAGGTAGAGTGGCGTCTCCGGCTGCAGCGGCGAGCTGCCCGGCAGGTCACCCGACACAAAACGGCCGCCATTGAGAAAGTAGTCCGCCGAGTGCCGGAGCTGCAGTTTCCGCTCCTTTTCAGGATCGGCCACCGGGCCGAATACGACCGCGCACAGAGCGACAACCGCGCCCCCCGCTAGCAGCCACCAACTGGCGACCGGCCACTGCATCGCTTTCAAAAGGAAGCCCCCCACCGCGAGCAGGAGGCCCAGCAGCGCCATGGCAGCGCGGACACGGTTCCAGTCGGGCCCTCTCCGCCACCGGCGGACCAGGGGGATGATCAAAAGCACCCAAAAGAATGCATAGAGCAGCAGGCCCGCCCAGCGAGGCAGGCCGAACGGCCGTAAGGAATCCTTGCTTGTTTGCGCCTTAAGAGTAGGATCAGCGCGGCGAATCGGCGGCTTGGAAGTCGGTTCGCTCATGGCGTAGCCCTGCGGATTGGGTCAGAAACTCTCAATCGAAACGACAGAGGCGTCGACGGAAGTCCACGCTGCCCGCTCGCGCTCACTGCTCCGTCCCCAACTGCTCTTCAACAATCCGCGCCAGCCGCGATGAATGCCGCTCCACGTCGTCGGCTGTTTGTGCCTCGACCATGACCCTCAACAGCGGCTCGGTGCCTGAATAGCGCACGATGACCCGGCCGCGGCCAGCCAGTTCGCGCTCACTCGCCGAGATTGCCTCGGTGAGCGCCGGCAAATCTTCGATCGGAGGCTTGTGCCTGACTCGAACGTTCTCGATCGTTTGCGGGAACACGGTCAAGCGATCGGCCAACTTGCTGAGTGGCTCTTCATTGGCCGACAGTATTTCGAGTAGCGAGCAGGCAGTGAGAAGCCCGTCCCCAGTGCTGGCGTGTTCGCGGAAAATGACGTGTCCCGACTGCTCCCCGCCCAGAGCGGCGTCGCGCTGAACCATTGCCTCCAGCACATATTTGTCGCCGACCGGAGTACGCACCATCTCGATGCCGCTCGCCTGAAGCGCCTTTTCGAGTCCCATATTGGCCATCAGCGTTGTCACGACGAGATGATTCGTAAGCCGCTTCCTTTCCGCCATGTGCCGAGCCGCCAGCAGTAAGACCACGTCGCCGTCGACGGTTTGACCGTTCTCGGCGACGAAGAGAGCCCGGTCAGCGTCTCCGTCGAAGGCAATTCCCAAGTCGGCGCCGGACTCAACCACCTGCTCGCCCAGACCGTTCAAGTAAAGAGAGCCGCAATTGCGATTGATGTTGCGGCCGTCGGGATGATTGCCGATGAACTCAGCTGTGACGCCGAGCCGCGCGAACAGCAGCGGGGCGAGTTCCGATGCGGCGCCGTTGGCGCAGTCGACAACGACTCGAAACGAATCGAGTTTGTGGTCAAGGGACCAAATCTCGTACAAGTGGTCGAGGTATCGGTCCGCCGCGGACCGGTCGATCTCGAGTTTTCGTCGCTGAGGCTCGACCGGCTGCTCTAGCAGCTGGAAGATTGCCGCCTCGATCTCGTGCTCTTCTCTGTCTAGCAGCTTGAAACCAGAGGCTCCGAAAACTTTGACCCCGTTGTCTTCGAATGGGTTATGAGACGCGGAGATCATAATGCCGCAATCGAATTCTTCACGCTGAGTGAGGTGGGCCACGCCGGGTGTTGTCAGCACGCCAGCGAACGTGACGTCTGCACCACGGGATTCGAGGCCCCCTGCCATCACTTCCGCTAAGCGGGGACCGGATTCACGAGTATCCATCCCGATCAGGACGGCGGGCCGCCGTCCTGATCGGGATGAGGAGCGGCTGCTGGACTGGCCCAATGCGGCGCCGATCGCAAACACGGTTTCGTCGTCGAGCGGGTACTTACCCGCAACGCCGCGAATGCCGTCGGTTCCAAATAGTTTCTTCTGCATGAGGGTTGTGCCGGGGCTTGTGCCGAGAACCTACTCGATCACCACTTGTACCGTTACGGATGGACCATCGACAAACCGTAGATAAGGATCAGGCAGTTGAGCGGTGGTTTGGAAATCTCTAGACTCGGACACATCGCTCAAATCAATCGGGTCGGTCGTCACCCCTTCCACGAGAGCAACCCTCGCGTCGGGACCGGCTATTCTCAGTTTCGCCGGCGTCAAAGTTGCCGCGGTCCATACCCGGCCAGCCGGCGGGCTTCCCACCAAGTTCGCGTGAACCGTTACTTCCCGCTCCGCACTCGTCTCGAGAGACAGCCGCAGTTGCGAAGGCACGGCCCGAATCAATCGTACGCCTTCGGGCAAGTTGAGGCGGGCGTTGGCGACCTCGAAGGTTCTCTCGCCGGCCTCCTTCAATTGCGACAAGTCGATCTCTACGGCAAGTTCGCCGGATAGTTGCCTCATGCGGCCCCGCGAGCCGTCAACGATCAGCGTCACCCGGTCAGCCTGGTCTGGATTCAATTCCAGGCCGGGTGACACGTTTAGGTAGCGGACACCAGCCTCGACAGCCGCTGCCATCCGTGGCTCCAGTGAAACGGATGTCCAGACAATTGCCGCGGCGACGAAGGCCAGTATCTTCGCGCCGAGGTCGGCTCGCAAAACTTCTTTGAAGGACGCCATAGCGATTCGTCTCTACCGTGCCTCGGGGCCGTTCGGAGCATGAACTGCTTCGGCAAGCGGCGCGGTGGCGGCCTCCGACTGCTCGTCGGATTGCGGAGGGTCTTTTTCTTCGGAAAGGCGCTCCTGGGATAGGCGCGGCTCTTCCTCTTGGGCCGGCGGCGGTGTTTCCATGTGAGCTGGCGGCGGTGCTTCCATGTGAGCTGGCGGCGGTGCTTCCATGTGAGCGGGCGGCGATTGCTCCTCTTTTGATGGAGGCGAGACAACCGGACCGAAGTGATCGAATACTAGCTCTCGCAGCCTGTCCAGGGACGCATCCAGCTCAATGTTTCCGCCTGTCGCGGTCGAGACGCGCCCAGTCTCCGAAACCACAATCGCTACGCAGTCACTCTCTTCTGTAATGCCAATTGCCGCGCGGTGGCGACTTCCCAGAGAGATGATCAACCCCGGATTCGTCGTCAGAGGCAAATAGCACACCGCGGCTGCGATGCGGCGTCGCTGGACAATAACCGCCCCGTCGTGTAGCGGAGATCTTCGCTGAAAAATGCTGATCAACAGGTCCGACGACAACTTGGCATCAAGTGCCACCCCGCTCTGGATGAAAGTCCGCAGACCCGTGTCACGCTCCAGCACGATCAAGGCCCCTGTCCGTGTCAGGGAAAGCTGGCCCACCGCAACAATGATGTCTTCGTACTCGTCGTTGCGGACGCCTCTCATGCGCCTGGAAGAAAAGAAATGCAGTGCGAGTTGGCGCAGGGCCGTGCGAATCTCCGGCTGGAAAACCACGATGATGACGAGGATTCCGTAGGGGGCTACGCTGCCCAACACCCTGCGGGTGGTTTCGAGTCCCAGCAGGCCGGAGACGAGATACAGTAGCCCTAGCAGCACAACGCCCAAGGCGACCGGTGCGGCTCGCGTGCCTCGAATGACCAGGATGACTCGGTAGCCGAGATAGGTGAGCAGCGGGATCTCGATGAGGGCCCTCAGCGCCAAGAGGAGGGGACCCTGTCCGAGTAGATCCAGTGCCGGAAGATCCATGTTTTTGAACGAATTCAATCTCAGTGTAACTTACTTGTATTCCCCCGGATTCTTGCGAAACACGGCCCCGGAAGCCACGAACCGCTATGGACGGACGCCCGCCGGGAGAGTGAACGGAAGGGAAAGGCGTGATGGGGCAATCGTCACAGGAGCGATGATCCGACACCGGGATGGTCTGATAAAATGACCCCAGTTGCTCGTCCAACCCAACTCTCGCCTGCGCTGGCTTCGGAGCGCTTGTTCGCGACTTGGCGTCACGCTGGCGCTGGCCGCCACCACGAGCCCGGCAGCCGGGCAGGAAGAACCCCAGCAAGAACAATCTCCGCACGAGCTGCCGCCCGACCCCCGGGTACTCTCTTACGATGGCTCTCCGCTAGTCGTGCCGCTTGACTGCGCCTACGATCATTTTTCGCGTGCCGGGATCGTTTGTTCGGATGCGACCCCCTGTGATCTTTTTCTTGAGCTGACCGCAGTCGAGAGCGCGGGAGAGAACGCCTTCGTGATTGGCAACATCCACACGTCTGCCGCGACGATCTCGACGATCCTGCTGGCTAGCGCCGATGGCGGACGAAACTGGCGCGAGCCGATTCCGCGGTATTCGGGCGCGGGCTTCGATCTGATCCAGTTCGCTGACCCGGCCCATGGCTGGATCGGCGGCCAGGAAGGAGACTACGACCGTTCGACAAAGCTGCTGCTGCTGGCAAGCACCAACGGCGGCTCGAGATGGGAGCGTTATCCGATCAGCCAAGACGAGGACGCTTTGGGCGCCGTTCTCGAGTTTTTCTTCGACGCCCCGGACCACGGCCTACTCATCGTGGATCTGCTCGTTTCCGAAGGCGACCCCTACGAGCTTTATGAAACCCTGAACGGGGGCCGCTCCTGGATCATTCGTCAAATTGCCAGCCAGAAGCCGAGACTCACCAACCGCTCGGTAGCGGATAACCCAGTTCAGTGGCAGATCGTCGAGAACGTCACGGACGGCCTTTACGAGTTGCAGCTCAAGGAACAGGGAGAATGGGTGCTCAAGTCGAAGTTCGCGGTGGGCGTCGGGTCGTGCCTGTCCATGGATCGCTGAAGGGGGACCGCTGACGGGGATCGCTGACGGGCGGCGCCGAAAGCATTTCCGCCGCCTGGCGATCGACGCGCGCGATCAGGCCGGGCGAGTTCGGCACTAGCCCGCGGGCTATCCGATTCCGATCTGGCGAAGATACTCCCGCGTTCTCTTGGCAATAGGAAACGGCTTGTCGAAAGGGGCCGGATACATGTCCTGTTCCACGATGGCCGTGCCTTGATAGTCGATCTCTCGGAGCACGTCCCGGAATGCTGCAAAGTCAACCACACCCTTCGACGGTTCGCAAAACATGTTCATCCCGACGGCTTTCGCGAAGGGGATCTGTTCCGCCTCGACCTTTCCTTGAATTTCCGCGTCGACGTTCTTCAAATGAAGGCAGGGGATCCGCCCGTGGTGCTTGCGCATAAAAGCGACCGGATCACCACCGCGATAAGCGTGGTGACCGGTGTCGAGAGCCAGTGACACGGTCGCCGGGTCTGTGTCGGCCAGGAAGCGTTCGATCTGATCTTCATACTCGACGTGAGTTTCGGCATGCGGATGGAATACGGGCCGCAGTTCGTACTGCTCGCGCGCGATCCGTGCAATTCGGTTCGTTGTGTCAATCAACCGCTTCCATGCGTCATCGTCGAGTCGTCTAGGCCGCGTTAGAGCGCCGGTTTCGTAGTCGGAGTAGATGTCGTCAATCAAGATGAGGTACTTCGCACTCAACTGAACCAACGTCCGGCCAATCTTGTGGAGTTCCTCTTCGGTGTCAGGCCAGGCTTGCTCATCTTCGAAATGCTTCATGAGGAAGGTCCCGGAGAGGCTCAACCCGCGACGGACGAGTTCGGTTCCCAGAACGTTCGGATCGGTTGGCAGATAGCCGTAAGGGCCCAACTCGATCGCCGCGTATCCGGCTTCCGCGACTTCATCGAGAAACCTTTGCCAGGGCGTTTGCTTGGGATCGCTGGGAAACCATACCCCCCAACTGTCGGGCGCGGATCCGATGTTTACTTTCATGGCCGTCCTGTGTTGGGGTCGGTTTGGTGTTGGGGTCGCTCTGGTGTCGGGGTCGGTCATGTGTTGGGGTCAGTCTTGGGTTGCACGACAAAGGTGATCTCAGTAGTGGAATCGCTGCAGTCGTCCGCGCGACTCTTCGTACGCCTTGCGCCGCTCTTGCGTCTTCGCATCCCCGGAAACTTCAGCCGGAGCCACATCCCACCACATCTCGGAACCGGGAGCATAGTGATGTGATTCGGTGGGTACAACGATCACGCACGGACCGGCTTCCGAGCGGGCTTCTCGCAACGCTTGACAGACTTCCGACGGCGTGGTCGCCGCCCAGGTCCGCGCCCCCATCCCGGCGGCGGTCTTCGCGAGGTCGAGCGTTACGTAGTCACCGGAAAGGCGGTTGGCCTCTGTGTCGCGAGCTCGGAACTCGTTTCCGAAATCCTGTCCCGAGGACGCCATTTGGAGTTGGCGAATACACTGGTACCCGCGGTTTTCGGAAATCACCACGGTGACCTTCATATTCTCTTGCAGGGCGGTCACGAGCTCGGTGGGGTTCATCAAGAATGTGCCGTCACCGATGAATACGTAGACCTCGCCGTCGGCTTGCGACATGCGAACTCCCAGTCCCGCCGGCAGCTCGTAGCCCATGCAGGAGAATCCGAACTCGAGGTGACAGTGGCGCCCTCCGGTCGCATCCCACAGCCGCAACAAGTCGCCGGGAATGCCGCCGGCAGCCGCCACGACGGTATCGCCGGGCTGGGCAGACTGGTTCAACGCCGCGATGAGCTGCGCCTGACTCATGATCTCGCCGGGAGTTTGTTGGAAGGCCTCTTCCCGAAGTGTTCCCTGCCAGGCCTCGCGAGCTGCCGCGATCTCATCGCGATAGTCGTCACTGGTTCGAATCCCCGCCGTCTGAGAGGCGCTGAGTAGCTGACTCAAAGATTCGCGAGCATCCGCGGTGATCGCCAGCGCGCCCTGTTTATGGGCGTCATGACTGGCGACGTTGATGCTGATGAACTTAACATCTGGGTGCTGAAACGCCGACTGCGAGCCCGTTGCGAAATCACCGAGCCGGGTTCCCACGCTGATCACCAGGTCGGCATCGGCGGCGATTCTCGTTGCCGCGCGGGTGCCGCAAACTCCGATGCCGCCGAGTAGCATCGATGACTCCTCGCGAACCGCCCCCTTGCCGCCGAAGGTTTCGCCGACAGGAATCCCGGCGGTCTCGCAAAACCCCTGCAATTCCTTCCACGCCTGCGAGTAGTGCACGCCCCCGCCCCCAATCACAAGAGGCCGTCGAGCTTTCTTGATTAGCGTGAGCGCGTCGGTGATGCGTTGCGGGTCGGGAATTCTGCGCTCCACGGGCCAAGTCTTTTCGTGGAAGAAATTGACGGGGTAGTCGTAGGCGTGCGACTGCACATCTTGGGGCAGGGCCACGACGACAGCGCCGGTATCCACCGGGTCGGTCAGCACGCGCATGGCCTCGGGAAGCGCCGTCAAGAGTTGCTCGGGTCGGGAGATGCGATCAAAGAAGCGGCTCACCGGGCGAAAGCAATCGTTGACGCTAACATCCGCTGAGATCGGGTGTTCGAGCTGCTGCAGCACAGGTCCCTGATGGCGTGTGGCGTAATAGTCGGAAGGGAGCAGGAGGACAGGCAGCCGATTGATCGTTGCGGCCGCCGCCCCTGTGATCATGTTCGTGGACCCGGGACCAATCGAGGCCGTGCAGGCAAGTGTCGATAGTCGCAGGTTCGCCTTCGCGAAACCCGCGGCAGTGTGGACCATGGCCTGCTCGTTACAAGGTTGGTAGTACGGCAGGTCATCCCCATACTGATGCAAGGCCTGGCTCAAAGCCGATACGTTGCCGTGGCCGAAGATCCCGAAGATGCCCGGAATCAATTTTCCGCGAATGCCGTCCCGCTCGCTGTATTGCACCTGAAGGTACTTCACGAGCGCTTGCGCCATGGTTAGCCGAACGGTCTCGCCTGAGTTGGCCATCTCTCTCTCCCGACTTCTTGTTAGTTTTCAATCTTAGTCGAAACCGGCCATCCTGAGTCACCGGCAGGCCGGACCCGTCACTGGCGTTCTGGGCTCTGACTCGGCGCGCCGGTGGCGAACAAGTAGAGTGCCGCGGCTGTTCTGACAAAGACCCCATCCGACGCAAGAGCTGGGGTCGCGAAACACTCCTCACCTAGGTCATTGACCTGGAGCACTTCCCACTCAGCACCCGCTTTCACCCAGGTCAGCTTGCCGTCGCGGCTCGCCGCCAGGATTCTGCCATTGGCAGCTACCGGGGACGCGAAGTACTCGTCAATTGCGTCGCGCAGCCGGCCCTGTTTCTCCATTTTGCCGGTCTCGACGTCGAGTGCGGCAAAATACCTCCGTTTCGTACGAGGTAAATGAGGCCATCGTAGACAAGCGGCGTCGTCACTCTGGGCACGCCCTTGGTGACGTTCCACAGCACGGCTTGGCGAGTCAGGTCGCCGCGTGCTTCGGGGCGGAGCGCCATCAGTTGGCTGTCCGGCGAAATCTCGCCAACGAGTTTGTCGTGGTCGTCCCGGCGGTAGGCCCCGTCCCGGTCATAGTCGGTACCGTCGAAGTTGGCGCGCATCCCTTTCGACACCTCTTCAGGCACTAAGAAGCCGCTGCCGTCCTTGTCGTAGTCGGCGAGCATTCTCTCCCAGCTCCGGAAGCGATCTCTGCGTGTGTCGCCCTGAACGCTGATTACAATCAAATCGCCCGCCACGAACGGGCTCGATTTGGGCTGGTGCGGGATGCCACTGACCCACCACAGCTTCTCGCCGGTTTGCGGGTTGTACGCCGCCACTTCAAACGGGCTGCTGACCACGGCCTGCGTTTCCCCGGAGGCGGTCTGGTAGGCGACTGGTGTCGAGTAGGACCCGCCGGAAGAGGGCGGGCGCGGAAACTTCCACTTGATCTTGCCGCTGGAGGCGTCTATTCCGAGAATCGCGCCGTCGTCCCTTTGCTCCAACGGAAGTATGAGCACCCCGCCGCTGAGCATCGGCGAAGAAGCCATCCCCCGCGGACTCGAAAACGGACCGAGCGGCAGCCGCCAGAGTTCCTGGCCGGAAACGGAGTAGGCGACCAGGCCGAAATCCGCGAAGAAAACGTAGAGCGATTCACCGTCGGTGACGGGAGTCGGTACGGCCGGGTCGTTGAGGTCGTGCCGCCCGTCGACCCGAGAGCGCATCAGAGCCTGGGTCCAAAGGGTCTGGCCGCTGCGCCGGTCCAGGGCGATTGTTAGGAGCTTTTCGCCCTCGTGGGCAGTGAGGAAAACACTCTTGCCGGCGACGACCGGAGAGGATTTTCCCGGCGGCAGGGGCGTCCTCCAGACGAGGGCTTCTTGGGGACCAAATTCCAGCGGAGCCGGCGCTCCCTCAGCAACGCCCGAGCCGCCCGGACCGCGAAACCGATTCCAGTCAGCGGCGGTTGCTGGGGGAACGGCAAGCAATGCGGCTGCGGTGAGAAGCGGCGCGACGAAAGTCCAGCGTGTCCGACTACTCATCACCTGAACATGGTACTGCACCTTCAGAGCGACAATTTGGAGCCGACATGCCGCCCGCAGCGGGTAGCGAATGCTCGTACGCTGGAAGATTGAGAGGGCAGGCGAGACAACACTCACTGGCTTTCGGCGCTCTGAGTGCTGATCTGTTTCGCCAATGCCTTGGCTGCCGCCTGCGGCTCCGCTTCGTCCCCTTCAAGGGCAAGCTTCAGGTCTTCTCTCGCTCGCTTCAAAACGGCCGTTCGCTTGGGTTCGTCGTCGAGCCGGCCTTTGTCAAAAACGGTGGCTGCGGCAAGCAGCGTTTTGGAGACTCCAAGGAGGAACTGGGCCTTCGAAACGGTGACAGGTGGGGACTGAAACATTCCGAGCGTCGCCTTGAACTCCACGGCTGCGACCGAGTCTTGCACCTGAAGAACAAGCTGCCGATCAACGACCCGGGGGATGGCGGCCTCGAATGCTTTCTCGACAGGCATGGCGCCGACCCGGGTCCTGCCCACCATGGAAGAGGCACCGGCGCTGGCGTCAGGGAGTGAAAAATCTAGCGATAGCGTATCGGTGCCGGCGGTGGTTTTGTCAAACTCGATGAGCGCATCCATCAGTCCAAGAATCCGGCTGCGCGCCTGGAACCGGAACTGGTCGATGCAGTTCTTATAGGGCTTGGTTTCCCACTGCGCCACGAGGTAGATACCGGTGGCACAGGCTTCCTCGATCTCCAGTGCAGCCCGCGCCATGCCGCCTAGAATGGTGACCTTCAGCGTCGATGCGCGCTGATTGAATGTGTTCTCATTGCGCAGAACATCATTCAAATAGTTCAGGGTGTCAGGGTAATCTCGGGACTCCCATTCCCTTTGGACTTGTTGCCAGTAGTTGGCGCCTTCCGGGGCGGGCGTGCAGGCCGTGATGGACACCGCGAGGACTGAAATCAGCAGAAACAGCGAAAGATAGGCGCGGAGTAGCACCTGAATTATGCACTGCGGCGTGGACCTGAGGAGGGCTGAGCCGCAAGGGACCATTGGGGACCCCCTAAAACATGGGGTAAAAAGGTCGGCTGGCAAAGATTCCAGCTTCGCCAGCCAACCCCAAGGAAGTCACCCACATGGTTACCAGACGAAAACAGCATAGCTCCCAAAGGCCCGTCCAACAAGGCCCAGCCGTGACGGCCTCGCGGCCCAATAAAATCGGGGCTTCGACGCCTTACCACTTCCGCGGCAGGAAGCCGACTCCCTACGGCGACTTGCTGCCGGTGGTCGGGAGGGCGCTGATCTGAGAGCCTGGCTATGCGCTATGCATAAAATTTTATGCACTAGCCGTAACGCACTGGAAACACGTCAGTTCCGAGCGAGGTTTTGACGACGCGGATTCTGGGCGGGAAGGGAAACCGGACACGGAGAAGCCAAAAGGCCAGTTGCCGAGCTACCACCTCACGACGACCGCCAACCCGCTACGAACGCAGCCACACTCGCAAAGTGAATCTGTGCATAATTCAGGTAGCATCACGGCAATTATACCGGTTCCCAAATTTATAGAAATGCAAAGCGGCTGACATCGGTTTTCCGTTCCTTATGCCTACCCTACATACCTACCCTACCTGTAGAAACAGTGTGTCCCTTCTTAGAATAAATGTACCTTGACTTACTTTTTTGGACGTTTTTGAAAATAATTGTCTAGCTTACGATTTCTACTTCGTGTATACTCGACATCTGCACGTACGGAATTGAGGACTGATAAGTGCCCGTCGCGGTACAGGAAGCAGTGCGATCTGAGCAGATCGACGGCCTGTCGGTTTGGCTAGGGCTGAAGTCACTGTGGTCTGAAACCCGTGGAGATTCTCGCGTAACTGTAGCGATCCTCGACGGTCCGGTCGATCAATCGCATTCCTGTTTCCAAGGGGCCAAACTCCGTCCGGTCGATAGCCTTGTCTCGGCCGCCGCTGACAATGGCCCGGCTTCGAGGCACGGAACTCACGTAACCAGCATTGTCTTTGGTCAGCGCGACGGGCCGATTCGGGGAATTGCACCGGCATGCCGCAGTCTGATCGTCCCGATTTTCACGAATGGCCCGCAGGCCTCAATCGCACCTTGCTCACAGCTTGACCTGGCCCGGGCGATCACACAGGCGGTGGAAAACGGGGCTCAGATTATCAATATCAGCGGCGGCCAACTGGACGCTGGTGGCGAGCCACATGAGATTCTAGCCAAGGCCGTCCAAGCCTGCGCCGACAAGGGTGCTCTTATTGTCGCTTCAGCCGGGAATGAGGGGTGTAATTGTCTCCATGTTCCCGCCGCGCGGTGCCGTCGGTCCTGGCGGTCGGTGCCATGGACTCAAACGGATCTCCGATGGATTCGAGCAACTGGGGCTCATCCTACCGTAGCCACGGAATCCTTGCTCCTGGTGTGAACATATCGGGAGCTGTGCCGGGCGGTGGGACCACGACGGCTGACGGGACCAGTTTTTCCACGGCCGTTGTCTCCGGGGTGGCGGCGCTTCTGTTGAGTCTCCAACTGAAGCGCGGACAAAGACCGGATACTCAGGCCGTCAAGGCCGCCATCCTTGGGAGCGCTGTGGGCTGCGAGGAGCGGTCGGCGCCTGACTGCCGGTGTGTCCTCGCTGGACGTCTCAACGTCTCTGGGGCGATGGCTCAAATCTTACAAGGAGAACACGACAAGATGTCCGAACCAGTTGAAAACAAGAAAACTGCAGTAGTACGACCCACCGAAGCACCACCAGCCCAGGTACGCGCCGCGACGTCTGACAGTGACTCTTCCTCGTCAGCCTCCGGTCCTAGGGACATTTCTACTTGGTGTTGACACCTCAGGTCCTAGGGAGAGTCCAACCAGGCCCTCCGAAATGGCCGCAGCTCAGAGCGCTTCGCCGAGCGAGCGCCCTGGAGAGCCGTCGACCGTCGCCCCGTCATCGTGCGGTTGCAGTAGCTCAGGCTGTAAGGGCGGCTGTGGAGGCGGCTCACCGCAGTTGGTCTACGCCCTCGGCCAATTGGGCTTCGACTTTGGGACCGAGGCGCGGCGCGACTCGATTATGCAGCAGATGTGCGAGGGGGCCAACCCTCACGATCCCGCTCAGCTATTGTCCTACCTCGAAAAGAATCCCTCAGACGCAGCAGCGATCCTGTGGACCCTAAATCTCGACGCCACTTCGATCTACGTGATCCAAGGTCAAGGCGCGTTTGCGGGCCATGTGTACGAGCGGCTCGGTGAGTTCCTCCAAGCACAGATCGACCCCGAGCAGCGGGTCGAGCGAGTCTCGGTACCAGGCTACATCGCGGGCAGTGCTAGGCTCATGAACGGGCAAGTCGTTCCTGTCATTTGGCCGGAACTGAGGGGCATGTTTAGCTGGACGACGGCCGCTTTGGTCGACGCCGTTACTGGCAGCCCTCCACCCAAAAAAGCAAAGACTGAAGAGATAGAGTCGTACGCTCGGAGGTCGGACGGCGTTCGAAACTTTCTTGAGCGCGTCTATCATGAGCTGCGCAACCTAGGCACAACGCCCCAGGAGCGCGCAATCAATTTCTCCTCGACCAATGCGTTTAACGTGACGAAAGTCTTCGCATCCGCCCTCAACGACGGTCTAGATCTCGACACGGTCGAAGTCGAACGCAGTCCGATCTGCCGTCCGGAATCCGATTGCTGGGACGTTAAGCTCACGTTCTTTAACCCCAGCAAAGTATTAGACCTGAATTATGCACTGCGGCGTGGACCTGAGGAGGGCTGAGCCGCAAGGGACCATTGGGGACCCCCTAAAACATGGGGTAAAAAGGTCGGCTGGCAAAGATTCCAGCTTCGCCAGCCAACCCCAAGGAAGTCACCCACATGGTTACCAGACGAAAACAGCATAGCTCCCAAAGGCCCGTCCAACAAGGCCCAGCCGTGACGGCCTCGCGGCCCAATAAAATCGGGGCTTCGACGCCTTACCACTTCCGCGGCAGGAAGCCGACTCCCTACGGCGGCTTGCTGCCGGTGGTCGGGAGGGCGCTGATCTGAGAGCCTGGCTATGCGCTATGCATAAACTTTTATGCACTAGCCGTAACGCACTGGAAACACGTCACTTCCGAGCGAGGTTTTGACGACGCGGATTCTGGGTGGGAAGGGAAACCGGACACGGAGAAGCCAAAAGGCCAGTTGCCGAGCTACCACCTCACGACGACCGCCAACCCGCTACGAACGCAGCCACACTCGCAAAGTGAATCTGTGCATAATTCAGGTTAGAACAAGCGAGAAAGGCGTACCGATTCACTGTGGATGTCAGCGACGTTGTGCCGGTGACGGTTGGCCCGGTGCGGTCGTGGTTCGTGCGGTAAAGAGAGTTCACGTAAAGGAGATACAGCACCAATGAGACTTGCTCAGCAAACTTCAGCAGTTCAAAGAACGCCCCCAGCAGTCATGGCGCTCGGCCGCGGGGCCTTTGCATCACAAGGCCGATTCCTGGGCGGCAATGTCACTTTAGGCCTCAAGGAGGTTTGTTTTAAGAGATGCGCGAGCCGCCCCTGTCCTTCGTGCCGTTGTATTATTGATTCCCGCATAATATAGAGTAACCTGTTGAGGTTTCTCCTCGTCTAATCGACATGGGGAACCCAAGAGGCGTAAGGCGCGATTTTGATGCTCTGGAGAAGCGACGACTGGAGGCCGTGCGGCTGGTCGTCGAAGAAGGTTTGAGTCAGTCCGAGGCAGCACGGCGCGTGAAGGCGGCGCAGCAAAGCGTGAGCCGTTGGGTTAGCGAGTATGGGGAGCGGGGTGCGGCCGGACTCCGCCAGGCTGGGCGCGCCGGCCGCAAGCCGCTGTTGCACGCCACACAGCTCGAACGCCTGGAGCAGATGCTGCTCCAAGGCCCCGAGGCGCATGACTTTCCGACGCCGCTGTGGACTTGTCCGCGGGTCGCTCGTCTGATCGCCGACGAGTTCGGCGTGCGCTATCACGAAGGCCACGTCTGGAAGATCCTGCGGACGCTCAACTGGAGCTCGCAACGGCCGGTCGGCCAAGCCCGTGAACGCAATGAAGAGGCTATCCGCAACTGGCAGCGCAAGACTTGGCCCGCCACTAAAAAAAAGCCCAAAAACAAGGCCGCACGATCGTCTTCATCGACGAAAGCGGACTGAGTCAGAAGCCGCATCGTTGCCGCACTTGGGCGCCGCGTGGCGAAACACCAGTGCTCGAGTTCAACTTCAACTGGCAGAAACTCTCCGTTTCAGCCGGGCTGACATTGCGCAACTTCTACTTCCGGCTCTATCCCGGTACCATCGGCGAGCTGGAGGTGATCGACTTCCTGCAGGCTTTGGTCCGTCACATCGACCGCCCGCCGCTGATCGTCTGGGACCGGCTGCCGGCGCACCGCAGCCGCCTGGTGCGGGAGTTCATCGAGCTCTCCGAAGGTCACATCGCCACGGAGTTCTTGCCGCCCTACGCACCGGAGCTGAACCCGGTGGAATACATCTGGGCGTACTGGAAGCAGCACGAGCTGCCGAATGTCTGCCCGAAGGACTACTGGGAGCTGGACGAACGTGCCCGCAAATCCCTGCGCCGGATGCGCCGCAAACCACGCTTGATTACGGCCTTCTGGAAGCAGTCATCGCTTTGTCTCGACTAACTCTATATTATGCGAGATTCAATAGGTGGGAGGATGTATGTGTCCCGACGAACAAATGGGAGCGCAAGTGGGTACCCGATCGGTATTGGCATGAATTCGAAGTGCCCCAATTACCACCTCTTCCGCCAGGCCCTATCTAATACCTGAAGGTGGGTATCCGGTTGACTCAGGTAGCCCCAAGATGTAGTATGCCGGCAGATGGAAGATTACCCTCAGAACCTGACAGAGTTCGAGGCCCGTTTTAGCAGTGAGGAGGCCTGCCGGGAGTATCTGTTCCGGCTGCGCTGGCCGGACGGTTTCCGCTGTCCGGGTTGCGGTTGTGGAAAGTCGTGGCCTTTGCGAAAAGTGCTGCTGCAGTGCGCTGCGTGTGGGCGCCAAACCTCGGTGACCGCCGGGACCATCTTTCAGGACACGCGCAGCCCTTTGCCGTTGTGGTTTCGTGCGATGTGGTGGGTCACCACCCAAAAAAACCGGAGCCAGCGCTTTGGGACTTCAAAGAGTGTTGGGGCTCAACAGGTACGAAACGGCTTGGACCTGGCTGCACAAAATGCGGCGCGCGATGGTGCGGCCGGGCCGGAATTTGCTGGCCGGGACAGTGGAAGTCGATGAAAGCTACTGGGGCGGGCTCGAAGAGGGCCTGCGGGGCCGAAACCTGAAAAACAAAGCATTGATCGCAGTGGCCGCTCAAGAGGATGGGCGGGGTATCGGCCGGATTCGCATGAAGAGAATCGAGGATGCCTCGGGCGAGAGCCTGTTGCCTTTCGTGGAAGAGTGCATCGAGCCGGGCAGCGTGGTGCATACCGACGGCTGGCCCGGTTACTCCGGGTTGAAAAAGGAAGGCTACGTCCATCAGGTCACAGTTGTCAGCAGGCAGGAGCAGTCCGCGTCGGAATTGATGCCCCGCGTCCACCGCGTGATGTCACTGCTCAAGCGCTGGCTGCTGGGCACCCATCAGGGCGCCGTGAGCCACAAACATCTGGACTACTACCTGGACGAGTTCACCTTCCGTTTCAACCGCCGCAAATCCAAAAGCCGCGGCAAACTCTTCTATCGGCTCGTCCAGCAGGCGGTAGCCGTGGATCCGGCGACTTACAAGATGATTGTTCACCCGGTTACAGAACCCAAGAAAATCTCCAAACCACAAGATATTGGGGCTACCTGAGTCAACCGGATACCCATCTACCTGAATTATGCACTGCGGCGTGGACCTGAGGAGGGCTGAGCCGCAAGAGACCATTTGGGACCCCCGAAAACATGGGGTAAAAAGGTAGGCTGGCAAAGATCCCAGCTTCGCCAGCCAACCCCAAGGAGGCCACCCACATGGTTACCAGACGAAAACAGCATAGCTCCCAAAGGCCCGTCCAACAAGGCCCAGCCGTGACGGCCTCGCGGCCCAATAAAATCGGGGCTTCGACGCCTTACCACTTCCGCGGCAGGAAGCCGACTCCCTACGGCGGCTTGCTGCCGGTGGTCGGGAGGGCGCTGATCTGAGAGCCTGGCTATGCGCTATGCATAAAATTTTATGCACTAGCCGTAACGCACTGGAAACACGTCACTTCCGAGCGAGGTTTTAACGACGCGGATTCTGGGCGGGAAGGGAAACCGGACACGGAGAAGCCAAAAGGCCAGTTGCCGAGCTACCACCTCACGACGACCGCCAACCCGCTACGAACGCAGCCACACTCGCAAAGTGAATCTGTGCATAATTCAGGTAATATTAGACTGTTGGGTAACATGTACGTTGTAATTTTACGAAAGCAGATAGACTCAAAGGCAATAAGGAGGACATGAACAAATGAGGATTCCCGCTCAGTCAGAGGCAGTCACGCGAACTACGCGTTTAGGTTTGCACCGCTGTCCCAACCCCGGGATCGGTCCGGCCTCAACATTTTGCAGCGTATGTCGCTTTTTGGGCTGTGGCTGTAAGGTGACTTGTCGTGATTGCGGTCCATTTGGCTGGTTCACGTGTTGTGACACCTGAATTATGCACAGATTCGGCGTAGCCATCGTCGATGGAGTTGTGGCGATAGCGGCACTCGTGTCAACTCAGTGATTTCGCAAGTCGTCTTTTCTGCTGTTTCCCTCCCCGTTTGAGCCGCCTCCTGATCCCGGCAGGGCAAAAGCGGGCTGGCAAGCGGCGTGTTCCCAGTACGTTGCGGCGAGTGCATGAAATTTTATGCATGGAGTGCCCCTCAGCTCAGCGCACCCTCCACCACCGGCGCCAAGCTCGATCCCGGCGGCCCCATCGCCCGCAGCCGTCGCATCAGCCGTTCAAACAGGCCCTTTTCCTGATAATGATCGCTGTAGCTGACACCCGTTCTGCCGGCGTGCCGCCAGATCTTGGCCGCCACGAACAGAAAACGCAGCCGCGCCGTCGCCAGGGTGGTGTGCCGCAGCGTCTCCACGCTGGCCTGGGCTTCGCGGTTGAACAGCAGCAGCCAGCAGTTGCGATTGTAGGCCAGCATGGCCCACTGAAAGTGATTGCGGTTCATGTCAAAGCGGCGCGAGGGATGGGCCGCCAGCCCGGCGTCGTTGTTGGCCTCCTTGAGCAGGTTCTCGGCTCCGGCGCGCTGATTGTAAAACCACACCACCGCCGCGATCGGCTCGGCCAGATTGGTGACAAACACGCGGTAGGTGTAAGCGCTGGTGGCGAACAACTGGTATTGCTCGGCCGCGCCGGCCTTGGGCTCGTTTTCGTAACGCAGCGCCAGGAAACGGCCGGCCCGCGCCCAGCCTTGCGGTTGGTAGAGGAATTCGCATTCCGCGTCTGCGTCGGAGCGGGGGGAGGGTTTCCATTCTGCTTGCTGCAAGCGCTCGACCAGGCGCCGCGTTTTGCGCGCCACGATGACGAACTGACAAGCCGCCTTTTCATAGGCCTCCACCGCCTCCCAGCAATAAAAGCCGGAATCGGCCCGCGCCAGGATTTTCTTCACGCCGCCCGGCAAAGTCCGGAAAGCGCTCTCGAGGTGGGCGGCGATCTGTCGGCCCGTGGGCCGGTCGCCGTTGCGCAACCCGCCCATCAGGTATTCGCGCGTCTCGGCCAGGAAGGTCAGTATCGGCTGGTAGCTGCGCTTGCCCTTGTTCTTGGGGTTGTAGCACTTGCGCCCGCCCATCTGGCGGCCGTAGAGGGTATGCACGGTGGTGTCGGTGTCCAGCGTCACCGTCTCCAACTTCACGTGGGCCGCGGCCCAGACTCGTTCCCGCAGCTGGCGCTGAATGGAAAGGATCTGCTTCGCCACGTTGAGGTGCAGCGAGGCCAGAAAGCGCCACAGCGTGGACTGCGCGGCAGACGCGTCACTTGCAAGATGCCGGTCAGGATGGGGTCGCGAGCGATGAAGCGGAGTTGGTTGAGCCGCGCAAAGCCGACATAGAGGCCGAGCACGAGGGCCAGCACGAACTGGTAGGGGCTCATGGCTCGGGTGATCCGTTTGGTCGTGAGGGTTTCTTCCAGCAGCGCTTGGAAGCCGAGTTTTTCGAGCAGGGTGGCGACGGGCAGCAAGCCGCCGTAGGGAGTCAGATTCTTGCCACGGAAGTGATAGGGCGTGGCAGCCCCGATTTTATTGGGCCGCGGGGCCCTCGCGCCGGGGCCTTGTTTGACGGGCCTTCGGGAGCTATGCTGTTTTCGTTTGGTAACCATTTGGGTGACCTCCTTGGGGTTGACTGGCGAAGCTGAAATCTTTGCCAGCCTACCTTTTTACCCCATGTTTTCGGGGGTCCCCAAATGGTTCCTGGCGGCTCAGCCCTCACCAGGTGCACCGGCAGTGCATAATTCAGGTGTCAAGATCCTGCGGGAGTTAGGATTTGCGGCATTTGTGCTGCATGAGCGGGCGCCGTTTCGCTTGACCTGGCTTGATGTGCAAGTGCCAATCCGTTATCGAGACGATATTGGTTTCCAGGTCGATCCCCACGATTTACTGATCGTGCCCGAGGTCTTGGCGCACGATCCGAACTTGCAAGCGAAACCTTGCCGGCGCATCGTTTTCATCCAGGGAAGCTTCCTGATTCTAAACGGCACGGAGACCGCGATCGACTACCGTGAACTTGGATACGAAGAGGCGATGGCGGTAATGCCGCACGTGCGCGACATCGTAGCGCGACACTGTGGTCTGACGCCGGAAATTGTGCCGCCCTTCATTGCCCCCTATTTCTTTGCGGGTAAGAACGATTTACACGGCGATCGGCAACTGAAGATCTTACTGGCCGGTAAGCCGCAGTATGAACAGGCGGGGTACCCAGATTACGACATCGCACGGAAAGTGTTGCGGCGGCATTTGACACGGCCGGCTCACCGAGGAAAGCACTGCTGGGAGATCCTAGAGTTGCGGGGCCTCACCCACGTCCAGACCGCTGAAATGATGAAGAGGTCGGCCCTGCTGCTGAATCTCAGCACCCTCGAGTCATTCAACGCGGTCGTCCCCGAAGCACTGGCCGCCGGTTGTATTGCGTTTTGCTACGAAGCCTATGGTGGCCGCGATTATTTTGGGCCCTGGAGAGAAAGCATTCGTGTGGCCAAACAACTACGTCTACCCATTGCTTGAGCAGCTTTGTAGCGTCATCGATACGTATGCCGAAAGACAGAGCGAACTGGATGCCATTCGTGTCGAAGGCTATCGAACGGCTTGCAGGTTTGAGGAGCAGTACACCGCAAGCGCGCTGGAGGCTTTCTATCGGAGAGTTCTAAGTTGAAGGGCGGGGTAGATGATTTCATCTGATCTCCGGTTGAGACGACAGTTTCGCAAGTGGCTGCGGTTTCGGGTTCATCGTCACGAACATGCGCTTGCCCAGCCGGTCGGTGGTGCGGTTCTACAACAAGCGCGGCACGGCCGAGCAGTGGATCAAAGAGGGCAAGCAGGCGACGAACTGGACGCGTCTGTCGTGTCATCGCTTCCGGGCAAACCAAGTGCGGCTGCAACTCGCCGTTCTGGCCTACAACCTGGGCAATCTTTGACGGCGACTGGGACTGCCGCGGCGCATCAAGAGCTGGTCGCTGACGAGCCTGCAGCAGCGGCTGATGAAGACGGGCGGGCGGCTGGTGAAGCATGCTCGCTACTACTGGTTGTTATTGGCCGAGGGACATCTGAACCGCAAGCTGTTCGGCGACATGCTGCACAGGATCTGGGCGCTGCCACTGCCGAGCGGGTAGAACGGTCGCTCGCGAGTGCGAAATCTGGATGCTGCGGAGTGAAGCTCGGAGGAGTGTCTGAAAAACTGCCTTCCGACCGACGAATTGTCCCCTTCGGAGAACGAAAGGGTCCAGTGGAAGCACTTCGGTCCGGCCCGGTGCGTGCCTGCGGTCAAGAAAGGCTTGCGTTCAAGAGAGAATGAACGTAGAATCGAGGAGGCCAAGATCCAAAATGGAAATCCTGGGTAAGCAGACGGATCACATAATGGCGGGTGAATGGCTTCCCGCAGAATAGGACAGCGACATTTGTGAAGTTGAACTAGAGACCGAGGGAGACTGTCCCTTTTCTGACCCTCTGCAGCTGGGGTTTTTTACGGTTTCCAGCCCCGACGCTGCTTTCTCCCGCATTTCCGATTTGATTTCGGCATCCCGACCTTCCAGCGGTCTTCAGCGTCTTTATTGATAGGGGATCGAGCCCTGTCAGGACGCACGGAGGCCAACACCCAATGGGTGAAATAGAAAACAAGCCGTTTCAGCTCACCTTCAACGGATTTCTCAAAGTCGATTTCCAAGGATCGCGCGTCACCTCGGATGGTGGCCTGATTTTGGTTCGCGAACTGGACGAACGGCTCGGTCTCGGCAAGCTGATCGATGAGCACCTGACGGATTCGCGGCAAGGCTCAAACAAGACGTTCCCGCTGACCGATCTGCTGCGTCAGTCGATCTACAGCCGCTTGGCGGGTTACGAGGACCTCAACGACGCCGTGCGGGTCTCGGCTGACCCGACGTTTCGCTTGATCGGCTCGAAGAAGCACTGGGATCGCGGCGGGGCGCTCACCTCGCGGCGGCAGAGCTTTGAGGCAGAGCTGCTGGCCAGTGAAGAGAACCTGCTTGGGCTGATGGCGGTGAACCGCGAGTTGGTTGCACAAGCCGAAACGCAGGACGAGTCCGAGCGCGTCGTGCTCGACATGGACTCGACAGAAAGCCCCGTTCACGGCCAACAGGAAGGCAGCGCTTACAACGGCCATTTCGAGTCCACCTGCTATCACCCGCTGTTGCTGTTCAACCAGCACGGCGATTGTCTGGCGGCAAAGCTGCGACCGGGTAACGTGTCCAGCGCCGAGGACTGGGACGAACTGCTGCTGCCCGAGATCGAGCGCCAACAGGGAGAAGGCAAGCGAGTGACGTTCCGCGCCGACGCCGCCTTCGCCAAGCCGGCGATCTACGAGGCATTGGAGGATCGCGGAGTGGACTATGTCATTCGCATCCCGGCGAACAAGAACTTGGAGTTGGAGATCGAAGACATTCTATTCCGTCCGCCGGGCAGGCCGAGCCTGAAGCCGCTGGTGCGCTACAAGAGCTTCCGGTATCAGGCCGCGAGTTGGTCGAAGCCCCGGCGGGTTGTGGCGAAGGTTGAGCACCACCAAGGCGAGTTGTTTCCTCGCGTCGGGTTCATCGTCACGAACATGCGCTTGCCCAGCCGGTCGCTGGTGCGCTTCTACAACAAGCGCGGCACGGCCGAGCAATGGATCAAGGAAGGCAAGCAGGCGACTCACTGGACGCGGCTGTCGTGCCATCGCTTCCGGGCAAACCAAGTGCGGCTGCAACTCGCCGTTCTGGCCTACAATCTGGGCAATCTTTGGCGGCGACTGGGACTGCCGCGGCGCATCAAGAGCTGGTCGCTGACGAGCCTGCAGCAGCGGCTGATGAAGACGGGCGGGCGGCTAGTGAAGCATGCGCGCTATTACTGGCTGCTGTTGGCCGAGGGACATCTGAACCGCAAGCTGTTCGGCGACATGCTGCACAGAATCTGGGCGCTGCCACTGCCGAGCGGGTAGCGTTGCGCGGGCGAGGATCCACAGTTTTTGGCTCCACGAATGTTTCGCAGGGAGCGGTGTCGGCCGGAGCGCCGTTCAGCCCTCTCAACCACTGCCTGAGAGTGGACAGACAGGGCTTGAGGCCTATCGGCGGAGGTGATGTGCAGGGTCCAGCGCAAAAAGAAGAGGTATTCGGGCAGCGCGGGTGTATACTGTAGCCCTGCCAGGGCCAAAATGGAAATCCTGGTTTCTTTCATGTCAGACCACACCGTTCAGGATCCTTATCACCTTCACCCGGAAGCGGTTGAAAACCCGCCGAACACGTTCGTTGCGATCTTCCGGCGTATAGGGCCCGGCCTGATCCTAGCCAGCGCAATAGTCGGATCGGGCGAGCTAGTCGCAACCACAGTACTCGGCGCCGAAAACGGCTACACCCTGCTGTGGCTTGTTCTTGTGAGCTGCGCAATCAAGATCGTGGTGCAAAACGAGCTCGGCCGTTACACCATCGCCACCGGGGAGACTACGCTGGAAGCTTTCGACCGAGTACCTGGCCCGCGGTTTCGGGTGTCATGGGTCGTATGGCTGTGGTTTGTGAACGTCATGATGGTCATGTTCGGGGTCGGCGGCATGATGGGGGCCATCTCGGAAGTACTGAACACCGTTTTCCCTGCGATGTCGATCAACGCGTGGGTATGGATCGTGAACTTTGTGACAGTGGTCCTATTGGTGGTGGGCCGCTACGAATTGGTCGAGAAGGTCGCCATGGGTCTGGTCGTTGTATTTACGCTCCTGACGATGAGTTGCGTCCTGCTGCTGTTCAAACACCCGGAGTACTTTTCCTGGACCGAAGTCATCAACGGCCTTTCCCTCCATCCGCCCCAGGGTGGATTCGTGACGGCTGTCACCGTATTCGGGATCACCGGTGTCGGCGCCACGGAACTGGTGATGTATCCCTATTGGTGCATTGAAAAGGGGTACGCGCGGTTCACAGGCCGCAGAGAAAACACGGCTGCCTGGCAAAACAGGGCCCATGGATGGATCAAAGTCATGGGCGTCGACGTTTTGAATTCGATGGTCATCTACACCGTCTCAACGGTTGCCTTCTACCTTCTGGGAGCGGGCATTCTGCATAGCATGGGAGTCGTCCCGCAGGGAGCTGAGATGGTCAACATGCTGTCCAACATGTACACGGAGACGCTGGGCCCGTGGTCGCACGACCTGTTTCTGGCGGGCGCCGTGGCGGTGCTCTACTCCACGGTTTTCGCCGGGACTGCCGCACACAGCCGACTCTTTGCCGACTTTATGGCAATCATGGGCGCGTATGACAAACACAGTTACTCGGCACGGCTGAGAGTCACGCGTATTTTTGTGGTGATTCTGCTCTTCCTGCCCTCGATGACGTTCATGTTTCTACAGGAGCCCCTCCTCATGGTCAAGATCGGTGGGGTTTCGGAGGCTTTGATGTTGCCCGTGATAGGGTTCTCCACAATCTACCTGCGCTATGCGCACCTTCCCAAAGCGATTCTCCCCAAAGGCTGGATCACTCTCGGGCTGTGGCTCACTTCAGCGGTGATGCTGGGTATGATGGGCTATTCGGCCATTCAGCAGTTGACCTTGTGAGGCCGGAAAATCACAACCGGTTTCTGGTTGAGTAACCAATCACAGGGGATGAGATCATGAAAATTGCCAACTTGGAAGTCGTCATTGAAGAGGTTCGCCGCGGACAGACCCGCTACGAGCGAAGCTTTTTCGAGGACCGAGGCACTAAGGTTCACTCCGTGCAGGTCTTCGTCAGAAAGGTCCAAACCGCGATGGAGAGGGGAGAACCCTCCCCAAAAAAACAGCCAGACTGCCCCTGTAGCGCTGGCTATTGAGGCTCTTGTGATTCGCAAAGCCCGCGTTCTGGGCTTCTTGCACGAACGCCGGGCGCTAAGCCACAGTGAGCCCAGTGGGAGCCACTTGATCAAGGATTCGGCCAGTGCCGCCCCCTCCCGCGATTCCTGCGCGCTGACGAAGCGTTTACCGGCCATGTGAGCAATGTCGTCGCGCGGGCCGCTGTCGTCGCGCCTTTGGACAAACGTCGAAAAGTCAGCCGTACAGGCATAGTCACCCATGGCGTCGGACAGCTTCTTGATGAACGTCCCTTTACCATTGCGCCCTTTTCCGCAGAGAAGAAATAGACATTCTTCGCGCGTTGAGCCCGTAAGCGAATAGCCGATGGCTCGTTGGATAAACGGAATCAAGTCCACATGAGGGGTAAAGATCTCTTCAAGGAATTGCTGCCAGCGGTGGGCCTGCGCGTTCGTTTCGTAGGACACCGGGGCCAACTTCGTTATCAGGGCCGCCGGATCATGCTGTCGCAGTTGGCCGGTGCGTAGATCAATGACGCCGTTCTCGACGCATAGTAGCCACGGATTCTGATCCAGGTCACCCGGCTGCACAACGACGTCGGCATGATTCTCAGCCAAAGCAACCATCGCTTCTAGCCGGTTGCGGTTTTCGCACTTGAGCGCCGAGTTTACAAGCTTCGTGCGCTGGTCCGGGACGTCGATCGTGGCGGCAACTTCGTACATCGATCGCACGGTGTCGACCGCACGTCGATAGACAGCACCGTCGTGATCGACGGCCCACCGGCGCCCGTCCCAGATTAGGCATTTTCGCCAAGCGTGACAGTAGCGCAGCCCGTCGCCGTACCACGTGACGAGAAGTTCCGCGTTGGCCAGATCGCTGGACCGAAAACCGTCAAGATCCGCCGCTCGGGGATGTTGGCTCGGAACCGTCGCGATTGGCGACTTGACCTCAACGCGGGGGCGTGGCTTTGCCCACGATTCGCGGGGGGAATGCTGATACGCTTGCTCGACCGACGCCAGCGCTTCGGCCCGCGTGTAAGGTTCGTCATGTCCCTTGCTGTTTGAGGGTGGAACGCAAGAGACGAACTCAGATAAGATTGCCTCGGCTTCCGCCCGCGAGTAGCCGTTATCGCGGAGCTGCGCGGCTAACCAGAAACCCGCATCATTACGCCCGCCAGCCGCCTGCACGAGTGCGCGGCCGATGAGACGATCGGCAGCGACGCGGTCACGGGAGTTTGTCTGGCTGTTGGTCGAAGCCGGAGGCCGGCGCGTGCCCCTCTCGGGCGGGTGCAGTAATCCCAGTAGTGCACGTAGGTTCGTTGGAACGGTATCCAGTGGGTCCGGGCGCATCTCGCGAACCCATTGGTAGCTGCCCGATTCGTTCTGCCCGCAGAAAACGGCGTAGCCGCCGTCCCCGCGAATATCTAGCCCAGGGAACTGTTCGCCGAGAATGGTCTTGCTCTTGCCGTTGACCGTCGTCGTGCCCCAGCCGGGATGATCGACGTAGACCGTGGAAACCACCCGATCCGGTCTTTACGTGCGGAGTCAGCTTTAATGCGGCGCGGGTCCGGTTCCCGGTTTCGCCATCGAAGTCCAGAACGACCACACCTGAAACGGCGCCGGTGATTACCGCCCAGGCGCAGGGATTGTATTCCGATTGCCACGAGCGAATTTCTTCTCGGGTGGGTCTTCTTGACTGGAATTGTTTCCAAGAAAGGCAAGGACGCTTATCCCGGCGGCAGGGAATAACACTCCAGCCGAGAGCCAAGGCCTGTTCCACGGAGTCAGGGATCTCCGTGCCCTCTAGAACGGTCGCCGGCCCCTGGTAATGTTCATTGCCGCCGGCCTCTGTAGTGTTCATTGCCGCCTCACCAGCCCCGCCCTTGCGTAACCTGGCGCGCACCAAGATGTGGACACCGCGTCCACTGGGGCTTGCGTCTTCGTTTTACGACCGCTGTCCGGATCAACGGGTACTTTGGTCGGTTTACCGTCGCGTTGCTCCATGCGCCAGCCAACCCACTGGGGCAGAGATAGCATCTCCTCAGATATGCGGGACACGTCGGCCACCATCGTCACTGAACCGTCTCCGCCCTTTCCTGAAGCTCGACCTGAGCTCGTTCCCCCAGACCGCCCAGCCTGGAACGGTCTTTCTGCCAAATAACTCCAGGCGGTTTCCGCTTGGGTAGAGCCGGTCGATCATCTCCCGGAAATACTCCGGTTTCTCGGAGTGCTTCTTGGTGCGCTCAATTTGCACGACGCTGCCGTGAAGCTGCGCCACCTCGGGGGTACAGCTCCCTTTGACAGCTACAAGCAAGCCTTCGTGTTGGACCGAGCTGTAATGGCCGAAATTGTGCCGCCGCTTGTCCCAAACAAAGTAGGTCTTATAGTCGAAGCCCCAGGCTGGAACAACACGGGAGCAGGCGTCCTTCATCATCGGGGCTGTGGACCAGAGGAATAGGACAGCGTTGGCCTCGGCTGCGGCCCTAAATGGGGAGCAGGCGGAGGCAGAAGCGGTGGAGCCGCAGCGAGCCGACGCCGGTGGAAACCAGAGCGTGAGCCGCGAAACTCCCGACAGAACGCGATGCACAAGGTGCGGGCGGCAGTCGGTTTCGGCGGCCGGCCGGCCTTGCGGCAAGACTTGCCGCCGGGTCCAACCGCCGGATACGGAAAACCGTACGTCCGGTGGTGTGGGAGGGTGCCGGGGCGCAATCCCCGGTACCCGACCCGATCGATCGCGATCACAGTCGCCCCAACACCGATTGTTCCCCTGCACGCCCGGCGGAAGGTCTGGCTAGGTTTTTCTAGCAAATGGGGCTACAAGTTTTTTCTACTGTCCACGTGAACAGTAGCCTTTCCTTGCAAACGTTCCCCTCAGACTCCGCGCAGACGTCGGCATTCGACCGACTCCACTGTCGCCCAGGGACCTGCCAACGCCTGCTAGGCTCCGGGGCAAGTTTCTTCTTGTGAGTCTGTGGAACGCCTCCCAAGTTTTTTCTACAGACCTGGAGCCCAACTTCATCTACAGGCCAGTGGTTCAAGTTTTTGCTTGGGGTCGTCTTGACAAGGTTCAGCTTTAGGGCGACGCGAGAGTGCCGGGCCGGTGTCGCCTGCTCGCTTTCCTTGACTTCTGTTCCGCTGACCAACAGTTTCCACAACCCCCGCTCGTTTGGACAACTATCCTGCGGGGGACCAGCACGCGCTCTCACGGTTCGGTAAACACAGCCTGACTTCGGGACAACAATCCGCTATTGAGGAAATCAACCTACCAGGGAAACGCGACCGTTAGCCATTCCTCGGCGCCGCGCCGTGGGAAAGGATCTAATGGGCAAGAAGGAGACCTTTCATTCCCCAGCCAGAGGAATCAGGCTAAGTGGCTTGGTTGTGGTACCTTAGGGGTTGTCGACCGCAGATTACTGGTGGTTACGCGATTTGAACGAAGCCTGACGGCAGACGCTTCGCGTGTGTTAGCATTTGGCAGGGCAATTGCCATGTCGACAGTTGGGACGATCGATGTCGAACTAGGCCTGGAGGCGAGGTTTAGGTCCTCAATTCGAGGCGAAAGAAAAGCGAATCATACAAACCCCTTTAAAGAGCAATTGCCCTGCCAAACCTCGGAGGCTTCCTTCAAATCGTTGTATCGCACCTGAATTATGCACAGATTCACTTTGCGAGTGTGGCTGCGTTCGTAGCGGGTTGGCGGTTGTCGTGAGGTGGTAGCTCGGCAACTGGTCTTTTGGCTTCTCCGTGTCCGGTTTCCCTTCCCGCCCAGAATCCGCGTCGTCAAAACCTCGCTCGGAAGTGACGTGTTTCCAGTGCGTTACGGCTAGTGCATAAAATTTTATGCATAGCGCATAGCCAGGCTCTCAGATCAGCGCCCTCCCGACCACCGGCAGCAAGCCGCCGTAGGGAGTCGGCTTCCTGCCGCGGAAGTGGTAAGGCGTCGAAGCCCCGATTTTATTGGGCCGCGAGGCCGTCACGGCTGGGCCTTGTTGGACGGGCCTTTGGGAGCTATGCTGTTTTCGTCTGGTAACCATGTGGGTGACTTCCTTGGGGTTGGCTGGCGAAGCTGGAATCTTTGCCAGCCGACCTTTTTACCCCATGTTTTAGGGGGTCCCCAATGGTCCCTTGCGGCTCAGCCCTCCTCAGGTCCACGCCGCAGTGCATAATTCAGGTCGCAAGCGACTAACTCTCTCTCCCGACGAGATTCTTCCTGCTGGGTCGCCTGCGATACAACACTAGGATTAATCAACCTGAATTATGCACAGATTCGGCGTAGCCATCGTCGATGGAGTTGTGGCGATAGCGGCACTCGTGTCAACTCAGTGATTTCGCAAGTCGTCTTTTCTGCTGTTTTCCTCCCCGTTTGAGCCGCCTCCTGATCCCGGCAGGGCAAAAGCGGGCTGGCAAGCGGCGTGTTCCCAGTACGTTGCGGCGAGTGCATGAAATTTTATGCATGGAGTGCCCCTCAGCTCAGCGCACCCTCCACCACCGGCGCCAAGCTCGATCCCGGCGGCCCCATCGCCCGCAGCCGTCGCATCAGCCGTTCAAACAGGCCCTTTTCCTGATAATGATCGCTGTAGCTGACACCCGTTCTGCCGGCGTGCCGCCAGATCTTGGCCGCCACGAACAGAAAACGCAGCCGCGCCGTCGCCAGGGTGGTGTGCCGCAGCGTCTCCACGCTGGCCTGGGCTTCGCGGTTGAACAGCAGCAGCCAGCAGTTGAGATTGTAGGCCAGCATGGCCAACTGAAAGTGAGTGCGGTTCATGTCAAAGCGGCGCGAGGGATGGGCCGCCAGCCCGGCGTCGTTGTTGGCCTCCTTGATCAGGTTCTCGGCTCCGGCGCGCTGATTGTAAAACCACACCACCGCCGCGATCGGCTCGGCCAGATTGGTGACAAACACGCGGTAGGTGTAAGCGCTGGTGGCGAACAACTGGTATTGCTCGGCCGCGCCGGCCTTGGGCTCGTTTTCGTAACGCAGCGCCAGGAAACGGCAGGCCCGCGCCCAGCCTTGCAGTTGGTAGAGGAATTCGCATTCCGCGTCCGCGTCGGAGCGGGGGGAGGGTTTCCATTCTGCTTGCGGCAAGCGCTCGACCAGGCGCCGCGTTTTGCGCGCCACGATGACGAACTGACAAGCCGCCTTTTCATAGGCCTCCACCGCCTCCCAGCAATAAAAGCCGGAATCGGCCCGCGCCAGGATTTTCTTCACGCCGCCCGGCAAAGTCCGGAAAGCGCTCTCGAGGTGGGCGGCGATCTGTCGGCCCGTGGGCCGGTCGCCGTTGCGCAACCCGCCCATCAGGTATTCGCGCGTCTCGGCCAGGAAGGTCAGTATCGGCTGGTAGCTGCGCTTGCCCTTGTTCTTGGGGTTGTAGCTCTTGCGCCCGCCCATCTGGCGGCCGTAGAGGGTATGCACGGTGGTGTCGGTGTCCAGCGTCACCGTCTCCAACTTCACGTGGGCCGCGGCCCAGACTCGTTCCCGCAGCTGGCGCTGAATGGAAAGGATCTGCTTCGCCACGTTGAGGTGCAGCGAGGCCAGAAAGCGCCACAGCGTGGACTGCGGCGGCAGACGCGTCACTTGCAAGATGCCGGTCAGGATGGGGTCGCGAGCGATGAAGCGGAGTTGGTTGAGCCGCGCAAAGCCGACATAGAGGCCGAGCACGAGGGCCAGCACGAACTGGTAGGGGCTCATGGCTCGGGTGATCTGTTTGGTCGTGAGGGTTTCTTCCAGCAGCGCTTGGAAGCCAAGTTTTTCGAGCAGGGTGGCGACGGGCAGCAAGCCGCCGTAGGGAGTCAGATTCTTGCCACGGAAGTGATAGGGCGTGGCAGCCCCGATTTTATTGGGCCGCGGGGCCCTCGCGCCGGGGCCTTGTTTGACGGGCCTTCGGGAGCTATGCTGTTTTCGTTTGGTAACCATTTGGGTGACCTCCTTGGGGTTGACTGGCGAAGCTGAAATCTTTGCCAGCCTACCTTTTTACCCCATGTTTTCGGGGGTCCCCAAATGGTTCCTGGCGGCTCAGCCCTCACCAGGTGCACCGGCAGTGCATAATTCAGGATCAACAGTTATCGGCCCACAGGCGGTAAGTAGTTCGTTTCGGGAAACTTAGTCCTGCTCGCGGTTACGGAACTCTTCGAACCAGTTCTTAGGCCTTCAATGGTCTCGTTTTGCTGTGTGCTCCAGGTCGTTCCCAAGGGTGGCCTGAATTCCAAAAAACGAAACAGCAAAGCGGGATGGCAGCGGGCTGTTGAGGCCGCTACGCTGGAAGCGGCCAATGATATTGCGACAATTGATAGGCTTTCGGCCGCTGGAGCTGGTAGGGAACGCGCGGCGATCGTTCCGTTATCATCTTGCCTTCGCGTTGCTCGATGGGGCGTCGGCTGGAATCCTTTCGAACGCGGGGCTGATGGCGGTCAAGGGGCTCGCCGCCGAGGACTGGCAACTGGGAATTCGGTTGCCGCTGTCAAGCTTCGGCATGTTTGCCGCTCTGATGCTCGGTAGCTAGATGGCGGATCGCCGCAAGATGCCCTTTGTGGTGGTTCCAGGGTTGGCCTTCGCGGCCTGCTCGCTGATCGCGGCCTTGTTTGTGGAGCCGTTGTGGTTCCTCGTGGCGATCGGCATGGGTTCGGCATTCGAAGTGGCGGTTCGTCCTGGCCAGACGGCGATCGTTCGACTGGCTTATCCCGCGACGTATCGTGGTGCCGCCGTGGGCGAGACGCGCCGTTGGGCATCGCTGGTCTTTTTGATTTCCATTCTTGCGTCGGCATTCGCGCTGCGCTGGTCGGCTGAAGACACGGTCGCCGTCATTCGTCTGCAATTGTATTTGGCCGGCATGTTGAGCCTGGGTAGCTTTCTGTGTTTCCACAAGATCCGCGTCAACGAAACCGATCTCGCCGAGCTGCGCAAGACACGTTTCGACTTTCGCAGCCACCTCGTCAACCTGTCGACACCGCTGACGCGCAACGCCCGATTTCGCCACTATACTTTTAGCTGCTTTTTGTTCGGCTTCTTCTACCTGGTGTACGCGCCGTACCTTGAAGCGGTCTTAGTGCACGACCTTGGATTGGGTTATGTCGGATCGGCCGTATTGTTGCACGTGGCGCCGTCCGTTTTGGCGTTTCTCACTACCGGCCACTTTGGGCATTGGATTGACCGCACTAGTCCGTGGATCATATGGGGCTGGATTCGCTTTGGTTGGGGGCTGGACCCACTGATTCTTTGTGCTGCCTCTGCGGTCGCCGCAACGACGTCGTCCGCCAGCATCGCCCTGGCGACAATCGGGCGCGCGTGCCGCGGCACAACGATGGGCGCGTCGTAGCTGCTTTGGTGGATGGTGGGCATCAACCATTTCGCTCCGCCGGGCACGGACACCGGCCGGTACATGGGTATATTTACGTTCATGAACGGAGTATTGCGCTTTGTTTCGCCCGTGGTCGGTGGCTGGCTGATCTACTACTTCTCTCGCGGCGACATGCTGGCGATCGGGGGAATCGGCGTGCTGGCCTCCGCAGCGCATGCTTTTTGGGCAGGGGCACGCGAGAAAGCGCGTCCGGAATTCGCAACGATGGCTGACTTCGAATCCCAATTCTCCGAATCCGAAGGCGGGGGAGCGTCCTATTACTGAGTGGACCCACCCTATGTTGAAGAGCCTCTTGGTAGTCTTGGATCTCGATGAAACTCTCGTCCACGCAACCAATGAGCCTCTAGATCGCCCGTGTGACTTCCGGTGTCATGGGTACTCGGTGTACAGGCGTCCCGGTCTGAACAACTTTCTTGACGGGCTTCGGGCTCGCTTCGACACAGCTGCAACCTCATCCGCGTGTCCGAGTACCGCGGGGAGCCTGTGAACGATAAATTGCTCAGGTTGTTGTCGTACATCGAGACTCTGGCCGATGTGCCGGATGTCCGAAGGATCGAAAAGCGCGCCTGGCGTTCGCACAGCGCCGGGCAAGGCTCTCTTGGCTAACGCCATCCGATTGAGCTGTCCAATCATTCGCCGGTTAATTGACTCTGGAGAGCTTTGGCCGCTTAGTGGAGCGCCTGAAGGCCAGGGGCGAATGGGAGAACACCCTCTTGATCATCGCTTCCGACCACGGGATCGACGCGGGGGCGATCGACTTTGACTGGCTCAGCCGCGAACCCTTTTCAAGACGGGATTGGTCAATGATTCGATTGGTCAATGATTCGAGGGTTCCTCAGATCTGCTTTTTGCAGCGCCCAACAGCTGCCTTACGTCCTCGATCTTAAAGTCGTTTGGTTCCGAACAACTCGCCAGTTGATTCACGCACGAGTCGAGGTATTCCTGCTCCGGCGGCTCTTCACCTGGGTAGCCAATCTCCGCGAGTTGTAGGAGAGCGTCCCAAAGTGCGTGCTTCGCTCTGACAGCTGTCTCCAGGGCGTATAGGAGACTTTGGTTCTCCCGCTCTTGTCTTGCGCTTAGGGTTTCCGTTGACATTGTTCAAGTCCTCCTTCTTTTCAAGTTGAATCCGCTGTGAATCTTTTGTAGGCTTGCGGAGGGTAATGAAGACGCCGATCTCTGCTTTCTCCCGCTCGATCACACCCCGAAGGTCCGGCACCCCCTCTTATCTCGCCGATGCCTTCTAGCAACTGCGACTTCCGGTGTCATGGGTACTCGGTGTACAGGCGTCCCGGTCTGAACAACTTTCTTGACGGGCTTCGGGCTCGCTTCGACACAGCTGTTTGGACTTCATCTGTCCCGCCTCAGCTGGAAATGGAGAACAGCGTTCCGCCGTTAAGCTAACGGAGGGAACGCATGAAAAAAGCACGAAAGCAATACACAGCCGAAGAGAAGGTCGCCATCCTGAGGCGGCATCTCGTGGACAAGGAGCCGGTCTCGAAGCTCTGCGACGAGCTGGCGCTGCAGCCGACGGTGTTCTACCGCTGGCAGAAAGAATTCTTTGAGAATGGAGCCGCTGCCTTCCAGACTAAGAACCGCAGCCATCGCCAGCCCGAACAGGAACGGATCGAGCGGCTGCAGAAGAAGATCCAGACCAAGGATGAAGTTCTGGCCGAGTTGATGGCCGAGCACATCGCGTTAAAAAAAAGCCTTGGGGAACTCTAACCAAAACCTGGACACCACCCGACGTGCGCGACCAGATCGTCGATTTCGTGCGGTGCTGGTCCGAGAAGACCGGGATCCATGCCGGGCGTTTCATCAAGTGGCTCGGCATCGCGCCCAGCAAGTTCTATTCCTGGCGCCGACGCTACGGCTGCGTCAACGAGCACAACGGTTGGGTTCTCCGGGATTTCTGGCTCCAAGAGTGGGAAAAGCAGGCCATTCTCGACTTTTATCGCGAGCATCCGCTGCAGGGCTACCGGCGGTTGACGTTCATGATGCTCGACGCCGACATCGCGGCCGTCAGCCCGTCGAGCGTCTGGCGGGTGTTGAGCCGGGCGGGCTTGCTGCGCAAGTGGAACGGCAAAACGTCGCTGAAAGGAACGGGCTTCCAACAGCCTCTGGAACCGCATCAGCATTGGCATATCGATGTTTCCTACATCAACATCTCGGGTACGTTCTACTACCTCTGCAGCGTGCTCGACGGCTACAGCCGTTCGATTGTGCATTGGGACTTGCGCGAGGCCATGAGGGAAGCCGATGTCGAGATTATTCTCGAGGCCGCCAAGGAGAAATACCCGGACGCCAAACCGCGCATTATCTCCGACAACGGGCCACAGTTTATCGCCAAGAACTTCAAGGAATTCATCCGCATTTCGGGGATGACACACGTGAGAACCTCGCCCTACTATCCGCAGTCGAACGGCAAGTTGGAGCGTTGGCACAAGTCGTTGAAGAGCGAATGTATCCGGCCGGGCGTGCCGCTGACGCCCGAGGATGCGCGGCGGCTGATCGAGCGCTATGTCGAGCATTACAACACGGTGCGGTTGCACAGCGCGATCGGATTCGTGACGCCGGCGGACATGCTGGCGGGACAGCGGGAGGAGATTCACGCCGCGCGAGACCGCAAGCTGGAGCAGGCGCGGCAGCAGCGTCAGCTACGCCGTCGGCAGGCGGCTTGAGTTTTGGAGTTACAATGGCGTTGCCGGGTGAAACGGAAGCGGGCTCTGCTGGGAAGCAACCCTACCGAGGGATAGCCCGGCGGGCTCATCGAGACGATGATCACGGGCGCGGGAACGAGTTTCTTGCGCCCACGCTCAACCCCATCGGATCGAAAGACCCTGATGCCTTGAAAATCCCCGCCCGCAGGGCGGCATCTTCACCACCGCGGAGCGCTCGCTCTCCCGTTTCGGCTGAACCGGTACACATCCGGCGAAACCTATGCCCAATGTGTGGTCGAGGAGATCTTCCCTGACAACTACCCATTGCAGTTTGTTTGGTCGTCGGAGCGATGGATCCTACACTTCGACTCCGAGACCCAGCAACGGTACCAGCTCAAGAACCTTCACAAGCTCCGGCGGCGTGGCGCAGACCTTCGACGAGTTGTTTGCGTCGATGACTCGCCTGAGAAGCACCTGAAAAACTACGGCAACCTCATCCGCGTGCCCGAGTACTGCGGGGAGCCTGTGGACGATACATTGCTCAGGTTGTTGTCGTACATCGAGACTCTGGCCGATGTGCCGGATGTCCGAAGGATCGAAAAGCGCGCCTGGCGTTCGCACAGCGCCGGGCAAGGCTCTCTTGGCTAACGCCATCCGATTGAGCTGTCCAATCATTCGCCGGTTAATTGACTCTGGAGAGCTTTGGCCGCTTAGTGGAGCGCCTGAAGGCCAGGGGCGAATGGGAGAACACCCTCTTGATCATCGCTTCCGACCACGGGATCGACGCGGGGGCGATCGACTTTGACTGGCTCAGCCGCGAACCCTTTTCAAGACGGGATTGGTCAATGATTCGATTGGTCAATGATTCGAGGGTTCCTCAGATCTGCTTTTTGCAGCGCCCAACAGCTGCCTTACGTCCTCGATCTTAAAGTCGTTTGGTTCCGAACAACTCGCCAGTTGATTCACGCACGAGTCGAGGTATTCCTGCTCCGGCGGCTCTTCACCTGGGTAGCCAATCTCCGCGAGTTGTAGGAGAGCGTCCCAAAGTGCGTGCTTCGCTCTGACAGCTGTCTCCAGGGCGTATAGGAGACTTTGGTTCTCCCGCTCTTGTCTTGCGCTTAGGGTTTCCGTTGACATTGTTCAAGTCCTCCTTCTTTTCAAGTTGAATCCGCTGTGAATCTTTTGTAGGCTTGCGGAGGGTAATGAAGACGCCGATCTCTGCTTTCTCCCGCTCGATCACACCCCGAAGGTCCGGCACCCCCTCTTATCTCGCCGATGCCTTCTAGCAACTGCCGTTTTTAGGATCAATAGCCTGGAGGATCTCGTTGATCTGGCGCCGATATCGTCTGACCCCGTTTTGTAGCCTCAACTCCTCTTCCGCTGTAAGCGGCTGCTTACGAATTAGATCGATTACCCAAATCGGGATCCTGTCTCGCCCAGAAAATCGATCTTCCTGATGAGACTCGAGCTTCTTGACTCTTCGGCGGAGACTCACTTTTCACCGTTCTCCAAGGCCCGCACACGGGCTTCCAGATCTACAGTTTCGATCGCCTTGCGCTGCACTTCCAGCATTGATACCACTGCCTGAGCCTCGCTTGGGGTGATCTCTTGCCTTGCTAGAGCTCCTAAGACCGCACTGACCGCCTCATTGACATCCTCAGCAGTCTTAGCCTTCGGCAGGTTCAACTTGACCCTTCTATCCTTGACGAGCGGGATGAGCCTCTCCATGCAGATCCTAAGAGCAACCCTATCCCCTTGCAAAGCCATTTCAACCGCCTTGCGCGTGATGGCCTCTGCTTCACATTCAAGAAGAGATTGCAACTTGATTATGGCCTTGTTTCGGATTGTGGCCTTGTTTCGGCTTCCAGAAAGCCGTCTTTTGCCGTGCTCGTTCCCTGGCTTGAGCGGCTTGCGGCACAGTTTATTTACGTTTTTGGACGCCACGATCGTTTACCGAAACCGAACGAAATTGGTTTTTACATGTGTGTCTCGGAGATTGACTTTGTTTCGCAAAAACTTGTTTTCCTCAGGTTTCCCTCGACACAGCTAACTGCTCGGTCGCCCCGTCAACGGTTGTGCTGGTTCAGCCGGAATTGGAGAAAGGCCATTCTCCGTTAACTAGTTGTTCCGCCCTGCGGGCGGGGATTTTCAAGGCATCACGGTCTATCGATCCGATGGTATCATGGCCCGTTTTCAGGGCGAGGTGCTCGTCCATCAGTTCGGCTAGGATCTCGTTCCTCCTTTGAAGCTTCTGTTCCAAGGCGGCGGCACGCTGGTGCTCTCGTCCCCTGTCAGAAAGGGTTTGGCGTCCAAAGGCAGCTACGCCGTTCTCGAAGAACTCCTTCTGCCACCGATAAAAGACCGTCGGCCGCAGGCCCAGTTCTTCGCATAGCTCGGACACGGGAACTCGCTCCAGCAAGTGTCTCCGGAGGACGGCCACCTTCTCCTGCGGGGTGTAATGCTTGCGGTGTTTCGCCATTTGTTCTCTCCACTAAGAGAACGGCGATCCATTCCATTTCCAACTGAGGCGGCACACGGTGACGTCAACCGCGACAGGGAGGGGGCCCAGTTGTCCCTCTCGAACGGCCCGCAGTCTCTGCAACTCGTGCAAAGCCCGATAGAGACTCCTTTCGAGCGCCGTCTCGTAGCGTGACAACTTTGAGAAGGCATCCGCCTCAGTAGCATCCTGAGTGAATGCTTCCCCTAAGACACCCGGGTCCGATTCATGCTTGAGCGCTTCCATTCTTTGGCACTCTGACATGGCCACCTTGTGAGCCCGCTCGTCCTTAACTACGGTTTTTTGTAGCGCTTGTAGGATGGTCTTGGCCTCAGTTTGCTCGTAGGATTGGGCTTCGTGTCTCGCCCGATCAGCCCGAACGCCATAGACTCCCCACGTCAACATCCCGGCTTCAATCCGGCCCATTCGACGGAGCCTCCAAACAAGACCGACGATCCGGTCCACGAGCAAGGTCTCTAAGTATCCTTTGGGTTGGAATTCGGATCGTAGCAGCTCGCTTAGGTCTGCAAGGGCTTCTCCTTCCTCATCCGGGAGGAGTACCTCGCACGATAGAAGGCCGTGCTTCACGGCATTCCGGGAAACAACCGCTTTCCCTTGGGGAGTCCGAGGCCCGGTAGACTTGCGAGCGTTGCGCCGGTTCGCTTTGATCTGTTGTTCAGTTGCCATTTTCGATCTCCTATTCTTCTGTTGCAAAGGAGAGCAGTTTCGACCGCGGCAACCCGCTATTCCAATTCTGCAGTCTCGATCGCCCTTTTCTGGGTTTCCAGCATCGAGGCGATTGCCTCACGCACGCGCGTCTCACTCTCGTACCCCTGTCGAGGCGGTCTTGAAAACCGCCCAACGAGCTGCGATCTCCCGCAGGGATGCGCCCGCTAGAACGGCCTTGTCGATCTGGGTTCGTTTCGCGTGCCCACAGATGGTGCAAGTTCGCCGCATCAGATTTGTGACAACGAAGTCTTTGTGTTTCCTACCCTTGGCTCAGTCCTTTTTGTAGGCTCTGCTGGCCAGCTTCGAGGATTTCCACGACGGATCGCGCTCGTCGTTTGCCGAGGTCACTGAAGTTTTCTGTGGCAGCACGCAGGCGAACTATGACCTCCGACAAACCCTGAAGATCGCCTCTGTGTAAGGCCTCCGTCCCAAGCTTTTTCAGCGACTCTATCTCCGGAACTTCCCGATGGAACTGATTCAAACGCCTCCGCGCCAAATCGTTCGATTCCTGTCTTTGAGCCTCACTGACTCCGAAGTGATCGCGGATTATGGCCCGAATGTAGTCGTTGTTTCTGAGGTGACGTCCGGCTGTCTTCTCACGCACCTTAGCAATGACATCTTCGATGCTGGTCGCCCTGCGTCGTACCTCGGCAAGGCATGCCTCTGCAAAAGCCAGGTCTCCCCCCCGGTCAGCTCTTGCATCACACCAAGCAGCTTGTTTGCGTCGTCAGTCGTGGGCTGCCAATCCGTCTCGGCGAGATAATTCCGCTGTTGGCTTTGGTCCCCCAGTGCCGAACCAGCCTCGAGTGTCTTGGCCGGGTGAGCGATGGCTTCGTGGTCGTTCGGTCGTAGATTTGGAAATTCTTTGTCTGTGTCCAATGACCGCTCAGCGTTCTGGCGATACCTTTCCTCCGCTTCTGGTCCCGCTCGCCTGTCCACCCCTCCGCCGTTTAGCTCTGTCGTTATTCGTTGATGTTCATTTACATTCGACCGATCGACTGTATCGTTACGTTACCTTACGTTCTATGTCGGGTTTCACCGACACGGCTTCCCGCTGACACGGTGAATCCTGACACGGCTTAAGCTGTCGGAGTTTTTCGGGCCCCAGCGAGCAAACCCCGTCAAGCTTCTTCGGCTCAGCCCCAATGTGCAAGAGCGAGTGATATTCGTCTCGCCACAGTAGCAGGTAGACGTTGGATGCGAAGCGCTGACCGTCTCGGCGGCGTTTCTCGACCTTTATGTACCCAGCTTCAACGAGTTCAGTGATGTAACCGCTGACGGTCTGACGGGTCACCCCGAGTTTCGACGCCAGGTAGGCCGTTGTGGGCCAAGCGCAGCCTTGCCGTCGGTTCAACAAGTTCCAAATCAGCGTGAGGGTTAGACGGGCACCCATCGCAAGCCGGGTGTCACAAACGCCACTTTCCGGGAACCCGTCGAGTCGGAGGCAGGATTTGGCGTTGAAGGGCTCCCCGGGCTTGATGGTCAGTTTTGATGATTCCGGGGGGACTAGGGTCTGAGAATCGGGGCTACGTTCAGAGGCAGCTTCAACCGTCGGTGAGCAAACCGAAGCGAGCCGTTGGTTGCGTTTGGTTGCACTTAGAGCCGGCTTTTCCAGGGGTGGGGCCGGGTTAGATTGTTGAGAATCAACAGGATAGGGTTGGCGGCGGTTCGATTCCGTCCCTGGCCACCAACCGCATTGCACCATCCGGCTTTTCCCCGGTTGGGCTGAAAGTTCCCGACACCTCGAACACTCTTTTCCCGTCCTTCACAGTGGGGGTGAGTAACAGCTTCCCCACATGTTTCTGAAGCGCTGCGCGGGCCACAGCTACTTCCTGCTCGTTCAGTATATCCCTGAGCCGCATCAGCGTTTTCACCACCTGGTTTCGGACCAGCTCCGTCGTCACCTTTGGTTTCACCACTCGATGACAGGCGATGGCCCGGTCCGACTGGGCGATTTCGTCCTCTATTGCGCGAAGCCGCTGGACAAGCCTTGGAATGTCACCCCCTAGTTCGATAGAACTCATGAGGTTGGCCGCCCTTGCCTGAAGTTGCTGCCGCTCCCGTCGAAGGCTGTCGAGTGTGGTGATCGCACCTTGCCGCTCCATTTCCTTGAGCCGACGCCGGACTTCCTCCTCGCAACATTGGACGACCTGGTCGATCCGACGGAACACCTGCTGTTCGATGGCTGACAGTAGCTGATCCTCCACCCGGTCCTGCCTGATGTACCAGTTGTTCTCGCACGTTCCCGACTTCCGATGCTCGTGACACCCGTACTTGACGTAGCCGCGCTTTCCGCCCCCGCTGCAAATGACCATGCTGCCCCGGCACTTCCCGCAAGACAACATGCCGCTGAACAGGTAGTCCTTCCGGAATCGACACACCCCGCCTAACTTGGCTGTGTCAGCTTGCTACGATTCCTCCAAAGACTCATCCTTAACCACTCCTTGGGGTAGACCCAACAGTCGTGCTCTGAGCCGCCATTTGGATCATTCGAGCGGCAGCCGGGCATTCATATCGAGCTCGAAACGGCCCGTACGGGTTCACATGTTTCCAGATCAGTGGCGTCAGGGCTCTCAGGTCTCGTGGGGTGAGCTAGTCGACCCAGTTCGGCTGTGCCAACACTTGCTGAAGCATGAGCGTGTTGATATAGGCAAATGGCTTTGGGGTATAGCACAGACACCTTCAGGCGTTCTATTAAAAAGCCTCGTGGGTGATAGTCGCCAGATGCTTTTTCTGGATATTCTCGGGGCCTAACTCTTGCCTTGATTCTGTCGTCGTGAGCGTTTCTTCCGTTGTCTCCCTCAGGGGGGATCCCCCGCGGCCTCAGCGAGCTGAACGTCGGAGAGTTCCGTACTACCTGAATTATGCACAGATTCACTTTGCGAGTGTGGCTGCGTTCGTAGCGGGTTGGCGGTCGTCGTGAGGTGGTAGCTCGGCAACTGGTCTTTTGGCTTCTCCGTGTCCGGTTTCCCTTCCCGCCCAGAATCCGCGTCGTCAAAACCTCGCTCGGAAGTGACGTGTTTCCAGTGCGTTACGGCTAGTGCATAAAATTTTATGCATAGCGCATAGCCAGGCTCTCAGATCAGCGCCCTCCCGACCACCGGCAGCAAGCCGCCGTAGGGAGTCGGCTTCCTGCCACGCCCTATCACTTCCGTGGCAAGAATCTGACTCCCTACGGCGGCTTGCTGCCCGTCGCCACCCTGCTCGAAAAACTCGGCTTCCAAGCGCTGCTGGAAGAAACCCTCACGACCAAACGGATCACCCGAGCCATGAGCCCCTACCAGTTCGTGCTGGCCCTCGTGCTCGGCCTCTATGTCGGCTTTGCGCGGCTCAACCAACTCCGCTTCATCGCTCGCGATCCCATCCTGACCGGCATCTTGCAAGTGACGCGTCTGCCGCCGCAGTCCACGCTGTGGCGCTTTCTGGCCTCGCTGCACCTCAACGTGGCGAAGCAGATCCTTTCCATTCAGCGCTAGCTGCGGGAACGAGTCTGGGCCGCGGCCCACGTGAAGTTGGAGACGGTGACGCTGGACACCGACACCACCGTGCATACCCTCTACGGCCGCCAGATGGGCGGGCGCAAGAGCTACAACCCCAAGAACAAGGGCAAGCGCAGCTACCAGCCGATACTGACCTTCCTGGCCGAGACGCGCGAATACCTGATGGGTGGGTTGCGCAACGGCGACCGGCCCACGGGCCGACAGATCGCCGCCCACCTCGAGAGCGCTTTCCGGACTTTGCCGGGCGGCGTGAAGAAAATCCTGGCGCGGGCCGATTCCGGCTTTTATTGCTGGGAGGCGGTGGAGGCCTATGAAAAGGCGGCTTGTCAGTTCGTCATCGTGGCGCGCAAAACGCGGCGCCTGGTCGAGCGCTTGCAGCAAGCAGAATGGAAACCCTCCCCCCGCTCCGACGCGGACGCGGAATGCGAATTCCTCTACCAACCGCAAGGCTGGGCGCGGGCCTGCCGTTTCCTGGCGCTGCGTTACGAAAACGAGCCCAAGGCCGGCGCGGCCGAGCAATACCAGTTGTTCGCCACCAGCGCTTACACCTACCGCGTGTTTGTCACCAATCTGGCCGAGCCGATCGCGGCGGTGGTGTGGTTTTACAATCAGCGCGCCGGAGCCGAGAACCTGATCAAGGAGGCCAACAACGACGCCGGGCTGGCGGCCCATCCCTCGCGCCGCTTTGACATGAACCGCAATCACTTTCAGTTGGCCATGCTGGCCTACAATCTCAACTGCTGGCTGCTGCTGTTCAACCGCGAAGCCCAGGCCAGCGTGGAGACGCTGCGGCACACCACCCTGGCGACGGCGCGGCTGCGTTTTCTGTTCGTGGCGGCCAAGATCTGGCGGCACGCCGACAGAACGGGTGTCAGCTACAGCGATCATTATCAGGAAAAGGGCCTGTTTGAACGGCTGATGCGACGGCTGCGGGCGATGGGGCCGCCGGGATCGAGCTTGGCGCCGGTGGTGGAGGGTGCGCTGAGCTGAGGGGCACTCCATGCATAAAATTTCATGCACTCGCCGCAACGTACTGGGAACACGCCGCTTGCCAGCCCGCTTTTGCCCTGCCGGGATCAGGAGGCGGCTCAAACGGGGAGGGAAACAGCAGAAAAGACGACTTGCGAAATCACTGAGTTGACACGAGTGCCGCTATCGCCACAACTCCATCGACGATGGCTACGCCGAATCTGTGCATAATTCAGGTTCAAACTTCTAATAACCCAGTTGCCACCCGCCGCACGGCGTCATCGAGCTACTCGTCACTGAGTTCCGCGGGGTATCGGAGTCCGAAGACGTCTCCGCCGCAGTATATGCTCAATCGCCCCTTGAATCAACCGATGAAATTTGCAGGCGCTGGTGCTCGTTGAGCGCGGAACCACCAGATAGGGATCACTCCTCCATTGGTCAAATATTGCACGTTAAGGAGTGAGACGCGGTCTGCCGGTCCTGAGGGGGCGCGATTTAGGGTACCTCCCAGATTGCTGCAAAACCAAATGGCGGCTCAGAGCACGACTGTTGGGTCTACCCCGTCTAGCAAACATGAGCGTGGGATCTCTACCGTGCGAGCGGATCAGGTCGAATCTGGAATTTGACGAACTTACCCTTAGTGCCCTTTCCACCTTCGGTGTGCCAGATGTAGTTCGTTCCGTAGTTCGCCCACAGTCCGCGGCCTTTCCAGCCGGCTTCTGGATCGTCGATCCGGCCGTCCAGACCGCGCGTGAAGAATCCGAGTGGATAGGGTACGCGCAGCGTGGTCCACTCTTCGGTCTCCGGATTCAGCACCAGCAGCGAATCGGAGTTGGATCCGGTCGCGATCGGCGTGTTCGCGCCGAACCCGGCAATATTGTGCTGATCCACCCAGTTGAAATAGTGGAAGTCGGCTCCAACATCGGTGCCCTTCATCTTGGGGCCGATGACCGGATACAGCGTCCAGCCTTCCCGGCATTGGCTGCCGTCCGGCTTGCCGGGGCCTTCCAAGTCTTGACACTTGCGAATGTCGAAGCTGGCCAGGTGGCTGCTGCCAGCCAGAGCCGACCAAACGACGCCGTTGGTGTCGATGTCGATTCCGCGGGGATCAAAGCCCGGTTCCGGCACCTGGAAGATCTGTGTCGTGCAACTAGACGGAGCATTGTCGCCCCGTCGCATGCGCACGATATATCCGGGGAACGTCTGTGAGACTCCCCAGATGGAGTCGTCCACGGGGCTGGGAATGACAGAGTACATGCTGTAGTTGATCTGGGTATCGAGCTCGGGATTGAGCGCGCCGCCACCCTGTCCGGTTTCCGCGCCCCGCGCGTTGTCAACCCTGTACAGCGCTCCTGAACGGCCCCACTCATTCCAGGGCTTGGTGATCACGCCGTCGCCGTTTGTGTCGACGACCGTCGGACACCAACCCACAGCCTTTTCTTCATCCTTGGTTTCGTCGAAAACCTTGGTGTCGACCCAGGCAAACCCCGCACCGCCGCCATTGAAGTAGACCGTTTCATTCGGATCGTTATCGAACTGCAGATGGTGAGTTCCAAAACACGTTTCGATGAGAGTGAAGCTTCGCTTCACGGGGTCATAGTATGACGCCTGCCGGCCGCCCCGCCGGGGTGTAAACCAGGCAGCGTACTTGTTGGACGGATCGTTGCACCAAGCGGCGCTCTCCCTGCCGCGTATCTTCGAGGTCAGCCAGACGCGACCCTTGCTGTCGAGCATCGGGTTGTGCGGATCAGCCGGATTGTAGGGAGGGTTGGACCAGATATGTTCATTGCCAAAGTACATCGACGGACGCATAGGCGCCGGGAACCGCGACGGAACTTGCTCCCTCGGTTCGCGCGTGGGGATATTCAGCGCAATGGTGAAGTTCTCTCGCGGGTCCATAATGACAAGCTGACCGTGTCCGGAACTAGCCGCGTACACGCGGCCGCCCGCGTTCACATCGGGATGGTTCTTGTCCGTGGAGGCCAGATCGTGCATGAAAGTATGGTCGCTGCCCACGTCCCATAGGGTCAGCACAAGATTGCGTTCGATGCCTGTCGGTCGAGGTGGCGCTGGCGGTACCGCGCCCTCCGCGACGGCTTCCGTCCAGGCGGAGAACACCTTGATCGACGGCTCTTGGCCCTGAATGTTGAGCACGCCATACATGGAAGTGCCGCGGACTCCCGTGCCCAGACGCCACTCCCACGCCTCCGCGTGCGTCTTGAGATCCGGCTTCGCTTTGAACACGTGGCTCACGTCACGAGTCGCGTTGTTCCCGAGCTGATGGCAGAAATTGCAGTTCGCCTTGAAGGAGTTGAGCCAATGGCTTTGGGTCAGCATGGCCGTTCCCATGCCATTGCCGGCAGATCCAGTTCCGGGGAAAAGGCTCTCATCGGGCGGTTCGAGCATGGACAACCAGTAATTGCCCGGATACACTTGGGCCGCTTCCAGGGGCGTCTCTGCGGTGGAAGCCTGAAGCGCGATCGGCTCTGCGGCCGGTCTCATCTCGATCGGCTCGGAGTCGACCAGACCGTATCCTCTGACCCACACTTTGTAATTCGCGCTGGGCAATTCGGGCAGCATGAAGCGGCCTTGATCATCGGTGACGACAATCTTCACGAACTTAGTCGATAAATCCTCTGTCTCGGCAATGACCCAAGCGCCGGCTTCTGGGCCTTGAGCGCTGGTCACTTTACCGCCGATGTAGCCCTCAGGAGCTTGCGCTCTTGCCGGGCCGGTGGCAGCTATTCCAATGGCTACCAAGGCGATGAGGCTGGTGCGTACCAAGATGTCGCGCTCACACGGACGGATAGACAAACTCATGGAAACCCTCCTCGAGGAACAAGCTCTGCGCTGACCGTGTTTCTTCTATTTCGACGCGGCCATCGCTGACTATACACTACGACCTGTTCCCGCCGCAACCGAGTCGCCTTTGGCGCGGCCACGGGATGCGGGCCGGCGATCCGGCAGCGGCATGATCGCCACCCAAGACTGCAATGAGGAATTCCGCGACCGAGAGCAGTGAATCTCTCCATTATCGTAGTGCTGATTGGGCGATGCCTCCGATAAGTCCGATCATCGGAAGTAGACCGCCCCGGCCTCTACTCACGACGAGTCCGGTTGTCGGAAGTAACGCCCGAGCCTTAATCGTGGCCCTTTCGGCTCCAACGCCTTCAATACTTTTTACAACCTCGAAACTCAGGTTCTGCGCTCTGACTCCTCTCGCTGAACCGAATTGCCCGCGGCATTTGACTGTCCGCATTGCGCGTGCTCTAATTAGGCGCGGATAGTCACGGAGAGTCCCATGAAACGAATCCCCTTAGTCCTCCTCGCCCTAGCGGTCCTTGCGCCCGCCAACGCCCAACTCGCACTCCCCAACGATACTGGCGTTGCAATGGGCCACGTGCATCTCAACGTTCGAGACGTCGAGCAGCACAGACAAATCTGGATCGACCACTTCGACGCCGTTCCGCTCGAACGCGAGGGTCTGACCGGCGTCAAGATGCCCGGCATGCTGCTGCTGTTTCGCCGGCAGGATCCAACTGGCCCCAGCCAGGGGACCGTACTCGATCACTTCGGGCTCAAAGTTCGCAGCCGAGCGGAAGTTCTAGCGCGGTGGCGTGCGACCGGGATGGAGGTACAACGAGAGTTCACCGGCGCAGCAGGAGATATAACCAGAAGTTGTGGATGAGTAGCAGAGGGGGGCGGCGTATCCTGACGATTGAGGAATCAATTCAATCGTTTCCTGGAAAGGAACAAGGAGGATACGCCATGAGTCAGTGTGATGCTGCTGAAAGCAGCAGTCAAGTCGAGCCCCAAGTCATTGATGGAAGAAACGCTCGCCGTTAGACGAGGTATTGTGCCCAGGAGCGCGCCAGATGCTCGCCAAGGCCGTCGAAGCCGAAGTGGCCGCTTACATCGAAGCGCATCAGCACGAAGTCGGCGAGGACGGCCGGCGGCTGGTGGTGCGCAACGGCCACGCCCGCGAGCGCACCATTGTCAGCGGCGTGGGTCAGCTCAAGATCCAGGCGCCGCGGGTCGACGATCGCCGAGTCGATGAGCACGGCCGGTGCTTCCGATTCACTTCCCAGATTCTGCCGCCCTACCTGCGGCGCACGAAAAGTGTGGAGGAGTTGATCCCCTGGTTGTACCTGAAAGGGATCTCGACGGGCGATTTCAGCGAAGCGCTGGAGGCCTTGCTGGGGCCCGACGCTCCGGGCCTGTCGGCGACGACGGTGGTGCGGCTCAAAGAAGTCTGGCGACGCGAATACGAGACCTGGTCCAAGCGCGACCTCAGCGGCAAGCGGTTTGTTTACATTTGGGCCGACGGCATCTACTCCAACGTCCGTTTGGACGATGAACGGCAGTGTTTACTGGTCGTGATGGGAGCGCTCGAAGACGGCCGCAAGCAACTGCTGGCGGTGCACGACGGCTTTCGCGAAAGCGAGCTGTCGTGGCAGGAGTTGCTCGAGGACTTGAAACGGCAGGGGCTCGATCTGCCGCCGAAGTTGGCGGTGGGCGACGGCGCGCTGGGCTTCTGGGCGGCTTTGAGGAAGGTCTTTCCAGCCACTCGCGAGCAGCGCTGCTGGGTCCACAAGACGGCGAATGTGCGCGACAAACTGCCCAAGAGCATGCAGGGCAAGGCCAAGCAAGCGCTCCATGATGTTTATCTTGCCGAGAGCCGGGAGACAGCGCAGGACGAGCTGGACCGGTTCAAGAACTTATATGAAAAGAAGTACCCCAAGGCGGTCGAGTGCCTGGAGAAAGACCGCAAAGTGCTGCTGGCTTTCTACGACTTTCCGGCCGAACACTGGGTGCACTTGCGGACGACGAATCCGATCGAGTCGACGTTCGCGACGGTTCGATTGCGGCAGCGGCGAACGAAGGGCTGCGGCAGCCGGGAAGCATCGCTGACGATGGTCTTCATGCTGGCCCGCCAGGCCGAGCGCCACTGGCGGCGCCTGAACGGTTCAGAAGTGATTGTGCATGTCTTAAATGGAAAGAAATTCAAGGATGGTTTGATGGTTCAGGAGAACGCCGCTTGACCTCGCCCATCCACAACATTTGACAATATCTCGCGCAGCAGGCTTCCCGAACGCCTACCTCCTTGCGCCTGACGGCATCAGGATCGAATTGCAACAAGACGTCGACCAGCCCCAGATAGCGATCGCCCACCACTTGCACTACATGAAGGCGGACCACTTAGAACTCCGCAATTGGTACATCGAGACGTTCTCTGCTGTCCCGGGCAACCGCGGACGAGTCGACACCGCCGACCTACCCGGCATCAATCTCAGCTTCGGTTTCCGCAGGCAACCCGGCCCCGTGGCCGTCAGAACAAGAGGACGCGCGATCGACCACATTGGCTTCGAAGTCCGCAACCTCGAGGCCTTCTGCAAGCAGCTAGAGGCCAACGGTATCGAGTTCGACCGCCCCTACCGCGCGAACCCTGGGATCGGGGTGGCAACGGCGTTCTTCACGGATCCTTTCGGTGTCTACGTTGAACTTACGGAAGGCTTGAGGCAGTACTAGCTCGCCGAGAGCATTGCCACTGCCGCCAGCCAGCGGCCCGATACGGCACACATAGCATTGGCGCTACTTCCGATAAGTCCGGTTCGCGGAAGTAACCGCCGGTGGGTCGGCTACGGCCCGAGCGACCAAATCTAAATCCTCCCTAGTCGGCAAGTTTTGATCCACCCGCTCAACCTGCCCCCTGCGCTCTCTTGCGGTCAGTTCCGCGAATGGGGATTGTCGGAAGCTTTGCGGTCGCCTTCCCCCTAAAATTGCGACACCCGCCTAGCCCAGTTCTTCGTAACTTACTGATTTTCGAGCCTGTGGCCAAGAAGGATTGCGACAAAATGTCACAATCCTCTTCAGCAGTCGACACAGCTCCTCTCTAGACGCCCCCAACGTCACAAATCAGCCGCGCTGTTTACTGCGTCGGCTGCACTTGTTTGTTAGGTGTGCCGCTTTCATCTTGTGGTCGCTGCGCAGCGCGGCGTTGGATAAACGAGATGAAGAATGGCGCGAGGACAGCAGTGAAGATACCGAGAGTCAAGGTCACCGTTGTTGTGACGAAGAAATTGAGGCTCGATTCGAGTTTCTCGATGTTTTTCTCAAGCTTCAACAGTTCCTTCTCTGTTGCGCCTTGGAAGTTGTCGACCTTGCTGCGGAGCAGCGGAACGCTCAAAAGCTGGCTAACACCTGAATTATGCACAGATTCGGCGTAGCCATCGTCGATGGAGTTGTGGCGATAGCGGCACTCGTGTCAACTCAGTGATTTCGCAAGTCGTCTTTTCTGCTGTTTCCCTCCCCGTTTGAGCCGCCTCCTGATCCCGGCAGGGCAAAAGCGGGCTGGCAAGCGGCGTGTTCCCAGTACGTTGCGGCGAGTGCATGAAATTTTATGCATGGAGTGCCCCTCAGCTCAGCGCACCCTCCACCACCGGCGCCAAGCTCGATCCCGGCGGCCCCATCGCCCGCAGCCGTCGCATCAGCCGTTCAAACAGGCCCTTTTCCTGATAATGATCGCTGTAGCTGACACCCGTTCTGCCGGCGTGCCGCCAGATCTTGGCCGCCACGAACAGAAAACGCAGCCGCGCCGTCGCCAGGGTGGTGTGCCGCAGCGTCTCCACGCTGGCCTGGGCTTCGCGGTTGAACAGCAGCAGCCAGCAGTTGAGATTGTAGGCCAGCATGGCCAACTGAAAGTGATTGCGGTTCATGTCAAAGCGGCGCGAGGGATGGGCCGCCAGCCCGGCGTCGTTGTTGGCCTCCTTGATCAGGTTCTCGGCTCCGGCGCGCTGATTGTAAAACCACACCACCGCCGCGATCGGCTCGGCCAGATTGGTGACAAACACGCGGTAGGTGTAAGCGCTGGTGGCGAACAACTGGTATTGCTCGGCCGCGCCGGCCTTGGGCTCGTTTTCGTAACGCAGCGCCAGGAAACGGCAGGCCCGCGCCCAGCCTTGCGGTTGGTAGAGGAATTCGCATTCCGCGTCCGCGTCGGAGCGGGGGGAGGGTTTCCATTCTGCTTGCTGCAAGCGCTCGACCAGGCGCCGCGTTTTGCGCGCCACGATGACGAACTGACAAGCCGCCTTTTCATAGGCCTCCACCGCCTCCCAGCAATAAAAGCCGGAATCGGCCCGCGCCAGGATTTTCTTCACGCCGCCCGGCAAAGTCCGGAAAGCGCTCTCGAGGTGGGCGGCGATCTGTCGGCCCGTGGGCCGGTCGCCGTTGCGCAACCCGCCCATCAGGTATTCGCGCGTCTCGGCCAGGAAGGTCAGTATCGGCTGGTAGCTGCGCTTGCCCTTGTTCTTGGGGTTGTAGCTCTTGCGCCCGCCCATCTGGCGGCCGTAGAGGGTATGCACGGTGGTGTCGGTGTCCAGCGTCACCGTCTCCAACTTCACGTGGGCCGCGGCCCAGACTCGTTCCCGCAGCTGGCGCTGAATGGAAAGGATCTGCTTCGCCACGTTGAGGTGCAGCGAGGCCAGAAAGCGCCACAGCGTGGACTGCGGCGGCAGACGCGTCACTTGCAAGATGCCGGTCAGGATGGGGTCGCGAGCGATGAAGCGGAGTTGGTTGAGCCGCGCAAAGCCGACATAGAGGCCGAGCACGAGGGCCAGCACGAACTGGTAGGGGCTCATGGCTCGGGTGATCCGTTTGGTCGTGAGGGTTTCTTCCAGCAGCGCTTGGAAGCCGAGTTTTTCGAGCAGGGTGGCGACGGGCAGCAAGCCGCCGTAGGGAGTCAGATTCTTGCCACGGAAGTGATAGGGCGTGGCAGCCCCGATTTTATTGGGCCGCGGGGCCCTCGCGCCGGGGCCTTGTTTGACGGGCCTTCGGGAGCTATGCTGTTTTCGTTTGGTAACCATTTGGGTGACCTCCTTGGGGTTGACTGGCGAAGCTGAAATCTTTGCCAGCCTACCTTTTTACCCCATGTTTTCGGGGGTCCCCAAATGGTTCCTGGCGGCTCAGCCCTCACCAGGTGCACCGGCAGTGCATAATTCAGGTAACATCTCCTTCGAGGGCTTTATCAATCTGGGCTACCTTCTCAACAACTTTGGCACTCTGAATCTGCGAGAGCTGGCTCTCAACAAAACTTATTTGTGATGCGAAAGTTGCCAGCTTGACCTCGACTTCTTTGTTAATGTCACCGCCGACGGGGAGCGTGGCGAGTCGCTCCCGTTGGCGCTCTAGATCTAGCATCAGGCTCATGGCCGCTTGCTCTGTACCCCTTGTGGATATCCCCCCTTGACAGCCTCTCTGGGGCTGCTACCCTAAAGGGTACATAACGTCCTTTATGTACCCTTGAATCAATCGTTTATTCCGCCTTCCGAAGGGCGGTGCAATCTCCCGCCACAGCCGCTGGGATCGGCTGCGCCAAAGTCTTCTGGCGTTTAGGGAAGCCTCTTCAATCGTGGTTCAAGCGCCAGCGAGGCTGGGCTGTTAGTCCTCATCCCTTGCTCGCGCTGCAGCGCCTGCCTCGCCGCCTCAACGGGATCGCGCTCCGCCGCTTCGTCCCGCTGGGGCACAATCGCGATTCGCGACTGCGATGACGGGGTGAAGCCGAATTCCTTTGCCAGCACCATCATGAACTTGCCCTTCTGGGTCTGTAACGAGACCTCTGGCCGCGGCGCCTCCCAGCCCCTGTTGTTACTGTACGTGACACCGTTCTTGCAGACATAGGCGGACAGTTTCCGGTAGGATGCGTAGGCATCACAGTAGATCGCTAAAGGTGCAAGGCAGACGGTCGTCAAGAGACCGCGCGCGTAGAGTTCCCCGGCTTTTTCCATCCACTCGGCGCGGCCGATGTCCGGCAGCCACTCGGGCGGGTCCGGCACCGTCTCGCAGAGCGTGTACGACGGCGGCTCCATCTTGCCGAGCTTGGGATGTGGTCCTCGTTTAGCCATTTGTTCGCTCCTCAGCCCGCTCTCCTTGGCAATTTGCCTCGGCAACTCAAGCGCTTTTCGCAACACGCGAACAGGTTCTCCCCATAAGGACATTTTATCAGAAAGACAAAAACTATAAGTGACGTACGCTCGCCCCGTAGGGTCTCCCTTGGTCAGGGCTGTAGCGATCCAGGTCGCCCTCCCCCCCTTCCGCTGTGTCCGCCACTTCCTTCTCGGTGAACCTGGTGAACATGGTGAACGTTTGCCGCCTCTCCCGATGCAACCATGACCAGACGCCACTGGCGGGCGCGCCTCAAGGTGCCGGCTAGGCTGATGCGAACGGTGACGTCGTCTTCGAGCTGATAGTGGCGATCACGAAGGTCGCCGAGCAGCTTTCCCAGCCGTGTCTTCTGACTTCGCTCCGTACCGTCGCCAAGGTCGAGGATCCTTCCGTCCTCGCTGCTGCACAGCCGATAGAGATCTGCCACGCCGAGTTCCTTGTCCTGGTATTGCTCCCACCACGCTGCCAGGAAACTACGGACCATTTCTCCCTCGGTGTCCGTCGACTCGTAGAAGTCACTGAGGTTCGAGAGGAAGCCGGGGATGCCGGCAACCTGGAGTATGCCACCCATGACGCGGGACCACGATTCGAACATACCAAGGGCCGATGAGCCGGTCGGGGCGGGCTTACCGGCCGCAATCCAGGCTTGCACCACGGTCAATGCTGCCGCGACGAGTTCGTGCCGGTAAGCGGACACCCATTGCCGAAGCTCGGGATGCCGGAAGCGATCGCGAAGCCAAGGGCGGTCCCGCTTTGCGTCCAGGCGGATGCGCACGGTCCGCCGAGCAATCTCGCTCGAGAGGGTGGGGTTGTTTCCCGTCGCAATCCAAGCGCAGCGGACGGGTAGGCGGGTCGTATCCGACGTTCCGAGAATGCGGTCCTCCCAAACGGTGGAAGTGATTGCAGCGGCCACGGATGCCGAGACGAGAGGCCGCTTTAGGTTGTCGATAAGGACGGCCGGCGAGCCGGTGCGCAACTTGGCGGTAAGCCGTTTTCTCCATTCATCCTCATCGCGGCCTTCCGTCATCGCGGCGATTGGACGCCCGGTTGCTGGATAGATCAGTACGTCCGTCAGCAGGGTTGCGCCGGTGCCAGGTGCCGGCTTCTCGATTAAATGGAGCGGGGTAGGGCCGTCAATGAGTGCTCTCACGAAGGGCAAGATCAACAACTCAACCGCATGGACGCGTTCGGAATCGTTCACAAAGGGAAAGTCACCCAGAAGGTCGTCGAGAATGATGCGTTTGGCACGGTCAACTTCAGAAGGGGTTGGTTGCGCGGGCACCGTGGGAACCTCAAAACCTGGCCTGGGAGCGTAGAAGGTGTGCCCGGTTGGATGGTAACCGGGTTCGTTGTGTAGAGATCCATCTCTTCCAAACGAAGGTGCTTCAATAATGGCGGTCAGAACGGGTAGTGGTACGTTGGATTTGGCCAACATATCCCGAACGACCACCATCGATGGGAAAGCAGGGCGCCTCTGAAACTCTCCTTCTCTTCTCACCCACCTAACCCACCGTGCAGATCGGGCCAACTCGTGTCGGAGTCGATCGTCGGTGAGTGCTCTCGACACTGGTGTTTCCTCGTCGTCCTGCTCGATTCGAGTTGGCAGCCCGCCATAACGAAAGAGCAGCGGTGGGTCATTGGCGCGTAAGAGCGCATCCCAGGCCTCGGCGGTGACGGTGGGGAGGTCCTGATTGCCGGCGTCGATCTCGGGAAGATCGTTGGACCCGCTTGCCTCGTCTTTGGTGGTTGCCGCGGGTGAAGCGTTGTTGCGGAAATCGTTGGGCTGTTTCCGTGCTGTCGCCGAGGCCCAGACCTGACTCGTGGCATCGCAGGCTGCTCGGATAGTGCGCTCTCGATAGTCCTGTCGTTCCCACTTCCGCCGCATCAAACCGGATTGCCGGAAAAGGCGATCGATACGATCAGGGTCCTTGGCGGCCCAGAAGGCGAGATGGGTACACAGAGCTTGGTCGGCTTCGGATTGGCTCGGGTACTCGCTTTGCCACTCACCGCTCCACAACCGTTGGAATTTGTCGCCGTTACTGGCCCGGCACGCCCGGTCAATCAGCTTGCGGTCGTCGCCTAAAACGGCATGAACGTTGGCGACGTGATGGTTGCCGTCCCCGTTTTGATTGGCAACACAAAAAATCCGTTCGTGAAGAACGTCAAGCTGTGCTTGGCGATCTTCAATGCTGGTCGGCGTGCCGGCGATGTGATGCCCAGTCATCGTGAAATAGCGGCCGGTGTCATACATTTCGACCTGACCTTTGCGTCTTCGCCCTGGGGGTAACTTCGCTCGCACCAAGGTATGGGCCCCACGCCCGCTGGGACTTGTTTCGGTGTAGGAGTCCAACTGCTTGATGATCTCCGTAGCCCAGCCCTGGATGGCACCGGTCTCCGGGTCGCGGCAGTTGTCCAGGTCCACCCCGGTGTAGGCTGCTCCCGTGAAGACGAAGCCGATCCCGTTGAGTTTGAATTTCTCGACGGCAGCGATGGCGGACTCGCAATCGCCCCAAGTGTTGCAGTCGGCAGTGTTCGCGTTGTGGCCGCTTTTCGGATCAACGGGCACTTTGGTCGACTTGCCGTTCCGTTGCTCCGCGCGCCAGCCCACCCAGTGGGCCAGAGATAGCAACTCTCGCGGTATGCAGGACCTATCACCCACCAAAGTCAGTCGAGCACCTACGTCGGTTGCCATTCATTCCCCCAGCAAGCCCAGTCCGGTCGCACTGTCGGAATTGGTATTGAGTTCAAGCTGGTCGTCGAACGTGCCGATGGCATCCATAAGCTAGAATCATCCTCGAAGGCAAACCTTTGCTGCTCATACACTTGGCTGTCGAGTGATTTCCAGCCTGGAATCAAGATAGATCCCGGTGAGGGGAATAGGTGGGATAGTGTAATGCGGTGTGATTCCGTCCCTGGCCACCAGTTTTCAACAACTTACAGCTACCCACTTCCTCCGATTGGTTCCATTCGGTTCCAATAATTCAATCTAGGTTCATCGGAGTCTGCCGAAAAACCTGATTGGAACTGATCATCTCCCCCTAGCCTGAACCCTGATGGCATCCACGGCTCACTCAGTGAGTCTACAGGTGAAGTATGGATGCTCTCTATTTCCGAGTCTCAAGCGACTGCCGGACAGCAGAGAATTAGTTCGAGGACCTACTCCAGGTAGCCGAGTGTAACGGTTCTGCTCGCGATTGGAGACGAATCCGAAAGCTGCTTTCCAGTTGCATCCACGACGAGACAGTCGGTGACCGTACAGCGTATTCGGTGAATCCGAGAATCATCACCGAATTCGCCGACCTCTGCGTCTATGTTGAACAGGGTCGATCCAGCCGCAAGGGTTCCAAGAGCCGTCCGCTGTTCGAGCAAATGAAGAAAGATGCCGCTATGAGAAAGTTCGATCGCCTCCTCGTTTGGAAAGTCTCTCGCATGGGTCGTGACATGAGAGAGGTGATCTCGACTGTCTACGAACTCTCCGACCTCGGAGTGACTGTTGTTCCCGTCAAATCCGAGACCGGTCCGATCAACTCCACAATGGGCAAGCTGTTGTGGGCCATCCAAGCTTGGCTTGCGGAGATGGAGAACGAGGAGCGGTCGGAGGCGATCAAGGCCGGTCAAGCCAGAGCGATGGCTTCCGGAAAGTCTGTCGGAAGACCACGAGTGATCTTTGACCGCAAGGAGGTCGTGAAGCTGCGTAAGGAGGGCGTGAGTTGGTCCAAGATCGCCTCCAGGGTAGGTGTCAGCACCGGAACCGTGCGTCGCGCGTACGAAGTTCTGACGGCAGGAGCCGCCTCATGAGCTGCGTACTGATTTTGCTGGGCAGTGCTCTGCTCGGTAGTGGTCAGTTTTTTCGTTGTAAGAGTACAAGCCGGTGTGGGGCGCATGTTTAGGCTTCCCCTGTGGTCCGCTTCTATCTCAGCATCCTCTGGCCGTCTCGACTCCTCCTACGTCACTTGCGGGAGGCAGTCATGAAGTTCCATGGCGTTTGGGGATTCTTGACCCTTCTGAGTTCGGCAGCGGTCTTTTTCAACCCGGAGTTGAAAGTAAAGTTTCAGGGTTTGGCGGATCTGGACGTTTCTAGATGGTGGGGACTTGTCCCTATAGCTGTGCTCGTCGTCTATACTCTGCTGAAAACAAACCATGAAACCTGAATTATGCACTGCGGCGTGGACCTGAGGAGGGCTGAGCCGCAAGAGACCATTTGGGACCCCCGAAAACATGGGGTAAAAAGGTAGGCTGGCAAAGATCCCAGCTTCGCCAGCCAACCCCAAGGAGGTCACCCACATGGTTACCAGACGAAAACAGCATAGCTCCCAAAGGCCCGTCCAACAAGGCCCAGCCGTGACGGCCTCGCGGCCCAATAAAATCGGGGCTTCGACGCCTTACCACTTCCGCGGCAGGAAGCCGACTCCCTACGGCGGCTTGCTGCCGGTGGTCGGGAGGGCGCTGATCTGAGAGCCTGGCTATGCGCTATGCATAAACTTTTATGCACTAGCCGTAACGCACTGGAAACACGTCACTTCCGAGCGAGGTTTTGACGACGCGGATTCTGGGCGGGAAGGGAAACCGGACACGGAGAAGCCAAAAGGCCAGTTGCCGAGCTACCACCTCACGACGACCGCCAACCCGCTACGAACGCAGCCACACTCGCAAAGTGAATCTGTGCATAATTCAGGTGAAAAGTTTGTTATGATCGAAGCCGCTAAGCAAGAGGCGGAAACTGCTAAGCGAAAGAACGAATCCCGAATCGACGAGTGGTGTGACCTATGAGATCGAAACCAACACTTTTTCTGACGATGTTGTTGCTGGCCACGGTGGCGGCGTCCGGCCAGGGACGCCACGCCAAGAAGAAGGCCCAAGACCCGCCTACCGATACCGTCGCTCCCGACATCCCTGGGGTAGTCGCGGGCGGAACGAGAGTCCAAGTCATCAAGGACGGGTTTCAAGGCACGGAAGGACCGATCAGCCTGTCCGACGGGACTTTGATCTTCGCCGAGACCAACGCGAGTCGTGTCACCAAGATCGACGAGGACGGGAACACCTCCACGTTCCTGGAGAACACCAACCGCTCGAATTCCTTAGCCATGGACTCGAAGGGGCGTTTGATCTCGGTGCAAACAACACCGGGAAACACCAAGGTCGGTGTGATC
>CBDCYS010000022.1:0-108751 GCA_965224215.1 Bryobacterales bacterium
CGCCCAATTTGCCCGCGTGCCAGGGCAGCCATTCGTAGACTTGCGAGACGTGGGCGTCCAGGGCGCTGTATTTCTTCTCCAGCACGTCATCGATCGAGACGACGATGTCGGGCCGAAACGGTTCCGGCCTTTTGAAGCGATCGGCAAAGTAGAGGAAGACCGGGTTCTTGCGCAGCGCGGGCGTGTCGGTGACGAGATTGGGGACCGTCACCATGTAGGACGCGTCCCGGACCAGCACGCCTGTGTAGCGATGATCGGGGTGATAGTCGTTCGGACGAGGAGCCAAGACAATGTCGGCCTCCCATTGGCGGATGCGCCGTATGACTTGCTCCCTGACATCGAGCGAGGGAAGCAGCTCGCCATCATGGTTGTCCAAGACTTCGTACTCGATGCCGAGCCGGCGTCCTGACTCTTGGGCTTCGGCGCGGCGCCGTGCGGCCAGCATCCCACCGCCCTCGGAGAAGTGGCCGGCGTCCCCGTTCGTTACCGACACGAACTTCACCTTGTGCCCCGCCGCGGCATACTTGGCGGCCAGCCCCGATGCACTGAGGTCACAGTCGTCGGGATGGGCTCCGAACGCGATCACGCGGATTGGGTCGCTTTGGGCCTGGAGCATTGCCGCCGCGGCCAGAACGAGGGTTGGCGAGTCGAATCATATGTTCCTTTTCACTACTGTCCGGTTAACGACTCACTGGCGAGCGGCAACTGATTGTTCCAGCATAGCTTAGGGCTGTTTTCCCCTTGCCGCGATTTGAACGGCGAAGGACGGCTGGAACGACTTCGGAGGCGGCCGACAATGGTTCATGAACCTCGGCCGCACCGTATTCTCCCAGTTGATCAGCTTCCTTCCCGGATCGCGAATTCCGCCGCTGCGTAAGCCGCTACGACGGGGATCGCAGATGGCGCGGCTTTTCCTGCTGGGATCAGTTCCTCTGCATGGCGTTCGCCCAGCTGACCTACCGCGAAAGCCTGCGCGACATCGAAGCGTGCCTGCGTTCGCTCGGCGCCAAGCTCTACCACAGGGGATTCCGCTCCCAGGTGGCGCGCTCCACACTGGCCGACGCCAACGAGTCGCGCGACTGGCGGATCTATGTCGATTTCGCCCAGGTCTTGATTCGCATCGCGCGGCCTTTGTACGCCCGCGATCCGATCGGCGTGGATCTCGATCAAAGTCTCTACGCTCTGGACTCGACCACCATCGATCTGTGCCTCTCGCTGTTCCCCTGGGCCAAGTTCCGCCGGCACAAGGCCGCCCTGAAGATGCACACGCTGTTGGACCTGCGGGGTAACATCCCCACGTTTATCCGCATTACCGCTGGCAAAACGCACGACGTCAACATCCTCGACGAGTTCCTCCCCGAGCCCGGCGCCTTCTACGTCATGGATCGGGCCTACGTCGATTTCGAACGTCTCTTCGTGTTCACCCTCTGCTCGTCGTTCTTCGTCGTGCGAACCAAGAAGAACATCTTGCGCCAACGGCGCTACTCGCATCCCGTCGACAAGTCCACGGGGGTGCGCTCGGATCAGACCGTCCTACTGACTGCCATCGAGTCGGCCCTGGCGTATCCGGACCCATTGCGGCGGATCAGCTACTTTGACGCCGCGACGAACAAGCGGCTGAAGTTCCTGACCAACAACTTCGCGCTCCCGGCGCTGACCATCGCCCGCATCTACAAGTCGCGTTGGCAGATCGAGTTGTTCTTCAAGTGGATCAAGCAGCTCCTGCGGATCAAGCAGTTTTACGGTACCAGCGAGAACGCCGTGAAGACGCAAATCTGGATCGCGGTCTCGGTTTACGTACTGGTCGCGATCGCGCGCAAGAGGTTGGGCCTGGAGGCGAGTCGCTACCAAATTCTACAGATTCTCAGCGTTACCCTTTTCGAGAAAACGCCCATTTTACAGGCCTTGCAGCCGTCCGACTCCCACGAAAACTTACTCGATGACCCTAACCAGCTGATTCTATTCGACTTTTAACCGGACAGTAGTGGTTCCTTTTGTTTCTCTGAGGGCCTAAAAGTTGACGAAGAGGCACTGAGTGCTTTTTGGGTCAGCCTTGGATGAGTTCAGCGCGAGTTAGTTATGCGAGTCAGCGGCGCGGCTGCTCTTTGCATCACCATTATAGGAGGCAATCTCATTCCGGCCCCGAGTGAGAAACGGCTGACGCTCGCAAATCCGGGTCGATCGTTTCTTCAGCCTTCAGACCGCTTGCCGACTCGCTTGTACAATAGGAAATTCTCGACTCCACGCGGCTGCTGGGCTTCTTCTAGCGGGATTCCATAGGGGCCGATCACTAGGGGCTGATCACTAGGGGCTTATCGATCCATGAAACTGAATATTCTTGTCATTCCCGGCGACGGCATTGGGCCGGAAGTTACTCGTGAGGGCGTTCGCGTCCTCAAGCACGTGGCCACCAAGTGGGGCCATGAATTGAATCTGACCGAAGGACTGCTCGGCGGGGTTGCGATCCATAAGACGGGCGGGCCGTTCCCGGAAGAGACGGAGAGGTTGGCGGTCGCCGCCGACGCGACGTTGCTTGGTGCCGTCGGGCTGCCCGAGTTCGACCACCTGCCGCCTGGCGAGCGGCCTGAGAAGGGTTTGCTCGGATTGAGAAAGGCCCTGGACGTCTTCGCTAACTTGCGGCCCATCGTGGCTTACGAGAGCCTGATTGATTCTTCGCCGCTGAAGAATGATGTTGTACGCGGCACCGACATGCTGATCGTTCGCGAGCTGACAGCGGGTCTTTACTTCGGCACGCCGCGGGGAATCAGCGGCGAGGCCGGTGACCGGGTCGCGGTGAACTCGATGGTCTATCGCGAGTCTGAGGTGGCGCGCGTAGTCCGCATGGCTTTTTCGCTGGCGCGGAGGCGGCGCAACAAATTGACTTCGGTCGACAAAGCCAACGTGCTCGAGAACTCACAGATGTGGCGACAGATCGTCACTGAGATCGCGAAGGATTTTCCTGACGTAGAACTCGATCACGTTTTGGTCGACAACTGCGCCATGCAGCTTGTGCTGAACCCAACTCGATTCGACGTCGTCGTGACGGAGAACTTGTTCGGCGATATCCTGAGCGACGAGGGCGCGGTGCTGGCTGGGTCGATCGGGATGCTGCCTTCGGCTTCGATCGGCGACCAGCTTCCCAGCGGGGTGTGGCGGGGGCTGTATGAACCGGTGCATGGGTCCGCGCCCGACATCGCGGGGCAGAACAAGGCCAATCCGTTGGCGGCGATCGGCTCGGTGGCGGCGATGCTGAGTTACAGCTTTGGGTTGAAGGATGAAGCGGCGGCGGTTGAGGCGGCCATGCAGAAAGTGCTCAATGAAGGACCGCTGACCGGAGACTTGCACCCCGAGGGGGTGGCCGCGACGACCGAGGAAGTGGGCCAGGCGGTGTGCGCGGCGATCGGGTAGGCCGTTGGACACCAGTCCGTCGTAGCTCGACTCGTTCGGTTCAGACGGAAGCCAACCCTAGCCGGTCGAGCAGCGCTTCGGGATTGGGGTCGCGGCCCATAAAGCGGCGAAACAAGTCATCGGGCGGCTCGCTGTTGCCTTTGGCGAGGATTTGCCCGCGAAACTGCAGTCCCACTTCGCGGCTGAAGATGCCTTCCTGAGCGAAACGGGTAAACGCGTCGGCGTCGAGCACTTCCGACCATTTGTAAGAGTAGTAGCCGGCTCCGTAGCCGACCGGGCTGGCGAACAGGTGTGTGAATCCGGCTAGTATTGCGTGTCCTGGGGGCAGCTTTACAGGAGAGAATGATTGCAGAATCTCGAACCCAAACTCCATCACATCGGGCGTCTTCTCGGGGTCGTAGTCGATGTGGAGGGCCAGGTCGACGGTCCCGAAGCTAAGCTGCCGCATCTGCATGTTGGCGCCACGAAATGTGCGGGCTTTCTTCATTTTCCCGAACAGCTCTTCGGGAATCGGCTGGCCGGTCTCGTAGTGGCGGGCGAACAAATCGAGCGCCTCCCGCTCCCAGCACCAGTTTTCCATGATCTGTGACGGCAGTTCGACGAAGTCCCAAGCGACGCTGGTTCCCGCGAGGCTGCGAATCTCAACGGTGCTGAGCAGGTGATGGAGCAAGTGTCCAAACTCATGGAAGACCGTTTCCACTTCACGATGAGTAAGCAGCGCCGGCTTGGCCCCGATGGACGGCGTCAGATTGCCGCAGATCAGCCCGAGGTGCTGCTGGATCGAGTCGGTCGGGGAGCTGGTGAGGAGTGAGTCCATCCAGGCGCCGCCCCTTTTGTTTTCGCGCGGGAAGAAATCTGCGTAGAAAGAGCCGAGCCACTTCTTTTCGGAGTCGTAAATCGAGTAGTAGCGAACGTCCCGGTCCCAGGCGGGCATGTCCGCTTCCTGCTTGACGTCGATGTCGTACAACCTCTTGACAACTTCGAACATTCCGTCGACGACCGAGTCGAACGGGAAGTAGGGGCGCAGCTCCTCCTCGTCGAAGTCGTATTCCACTTGCCGCATCTTTTCGGAGTAGTAAGCGACGTCCCAGCCGGCGAGATCCGAGGCGTCATCCCCCTCCAGAGTCTTGCGGAACGCCAGCAGTCCGGCATTTTCGGCTGCAAATGCCGCATCGGTCTTAGCCTTAAGCGAATGAACAAAACTCTGGGCCCCCTCGCCACGTTTCGCCATGCGGTCCTCGAGCACCCAGTCGGCAAAGTTGCTATAGCCGAGCAGTTCCGCCTTTTCACGCCGCAGCGCCAGAATGTCTTTGATATTTTCGCAGTTGTCGAACTTCCCGTCGGAAGCGCGTGTGCTGAACGCCCGATAGATTTTCTCGCGGATACCGGGGTCGTCGAGGTAGGTCATGACCGCGATATAGCTGGGGGCTTGCAAGGTGAACCGCCAGCCTTTCTTGCCCTTCTGCTCAGCGCTTTCGCGAGCGGCATCGATGGCGCTTGCAGGCAAGCCGGCAAGCTTCGATTCGTCCTCGATGATCAGCTCGAAATCATTCGTTGCGTCGAGTACGTTTTCCGAGAATTTCGTGGTCTTCTTTGTGAGTTCGACATTGATTTCGGCTAGCCTCTGCTTGCCCGCCGCGTCGAGGTCAGCGCCGCTTCGCCGAAACTGGTCGAGCGTTTTGGTGAGAAACCGGGCTCGCGATCCGGTGAGTTGCTTGGCCTCGGCGGTGCCGGCGTAGCGCTCGAGCTGCTTCCAAAGATCCTCGTTGAGCGGGATGCTCGAATAGAACTCGCTGACCGGAGGCTGCACGGCGTTATAAGCAGCTCGCAATTCCGGAGTCGTTGCCACGGACTCGAGATGACCGACGATTTCCATCGCATAATCGAGTTTCTCGGTAATGTCCTCGAGCGCGAGCAGCGTATTGTCGAACGTTCGCTCGGAGGGATCGGCCGCCAGTTTTGCGAGACGCTCGCGGGCGTCCCGCAGCAACTCGTCGACCGCCGGCTCGGCGTGCTCAGCCTTGATTCGGTCAAACGGAATGCGGAACTCTCTGTCAAGAAGGGGGTTTGTTTCGGCGGTCTGCGGCATGATCTGTGAGTGCGACTCAATTTCTGAGTCGGCGACGCTCAGCTCCAAGGCCTTCGATGTGGGAATTCACGGGCAGATACTTGTCTCCATAGCGAATAGGGGATCTCCTGAAAGGAGGCGCCTTGCCGGAGGGGCAAGAAATTCTTGGCGGAGAGGGGGGGATTCGAACCCCCGGTAGAGCTTTAAACCCCACGACGGTTTAGCAAACCGTTGCTTTCGACCACTCAGCCACCTCTCCGCGGTGAAAATAGTGGGTCGCCGACATTGCTGCCAATTGCATCCTCAATTTAGCACAATAGCGGTTTACGGACTGGGGGACGATCCCGGCGTACGCAGCATCGGCGGGCGGCCCATCGGCCCCAGAACCGCAGCACGGGGCTCGAAGAGATCCGCCGCCTTTCGCAAGGCACAAGCTCGATGGTAAACCGGCTGCTAAAAGCCGCGGTTCCATGTTGAGCCTAGGCTACGGTCTCTGAAAGGCGCTGTTGCATGATTCAACTGCGGCGCGAGTGGGGGCGCTTTTCCAACTTCTCGTTCAGGACACCACAGCGCAGGATTTCGGCCTACCCAGCTCGGCCATCCGGTTGAGGATGTGACACCCGATCGCAACTTCTCTCCTTTGTGCTTTGCCGTGCCTCGCCTTCAATCCGCCTCCGAGCACGGACTTGTATCGGAAGAAGCTGTTTTCAACGCGCGCCTGCTGTCGGTAGCCCGACTCCTTCTGCCACTCTCGTCGCCCGACCTGGCGAATCCTCTCAAGAGCCGTGTCACGCTGCGCCCAGGGGCCGTCCGTTGGCCCCGCCGACACCGCAGAGCGACGAGGGGGGATCACAATCACGACGTTCTCTGTACCGGCCGCGCTGAGTTGATCGTAGACTGACCTGTGGTCGTAGGCTCCGTCTGCGGTGAAACGCCGGATGGGAACCTCGATTGTGTCGAGAAGAGCAGGGAGTGTGGAGGCGTCGTCCCGGCTGCTCGCTGTGAGTTCGGCCGCCACAATGAACCCCTCGGCATCCACCCCGATGTGCAGCTTCCGCCAATCCCGGCGTTTCTTTGATGCCTTGTGCTTGTGCGCGTTCCATTCGCCGCAACCCAGAATCTTCAGCCCTGTGGAATCGACGATCAAGTCGATCGGGCCGTCGTAGGATCGGGTCAGGGGCGGCACCGCAACGATTTGGTTCCGGCGCGAGAGTGTGGTGTGGTCCGGGGCCTTGAGGTTGAGGCCCATCAAGCGGAGCAGCGAGTCCAGGAACCCCTCGGTCTGGCGGAGCGGCAGGCTGAAGACGACCCGCAGCGTCAACGCGGTCCGGACCGCGAGGTTCGAGTACCGCCGCTGGCCTCCGCGAAGACCGTTCTTCGGTGGTACCCAGGCGGCAATTGCATCCTCGCTCAGCCAGATCGTGACGTCGCCGCGGCTCCTGAGGCCACGCTCGTACTCCCTCCAGTTCCGGATTCTGTACTTCTTCTTGTACTGGCGGTTGACTCGGCTCGACTTCGCTGCGACCATGACGTTACCCCCCGATCTCTATGATGGACTGGACCCCACCCCCGCCGCTAGCGTGCTCGCTTACACCGATTCATGCACCAACGCCGCCCATTGCGGCGATCCGATTCCTGGACATCGGTGCCAAGGAATCACAAGATCTAGATGGAACGCAAAGCACCGCCCCCGGTTTGTATCCTGGGGGGAGTGGGGAAGCTCAAAGTGCCAAGGGGAGTGAACCGCCGAAACGTCGCCCAAATGGTGCAGTTAATCCGGGAGCGCAGTCAAGCGCTCGACCGTGTGGCTCAGGAGGAACGTGACACCCGCACTGAGGCACGGAGGGCCTGAAGCAATGTTTCGATGCGCCGGGCGATTGCTGGTCCTGTTGTCGCTGCCGACAGCCGTAGGACAGGCCCAACTTGTACTCTCGGTCCGGGCAGGGCTCGTTCATTACCTTGATGGTCAGGTGCTTGTTGCGAATCAGATCGTGTCCCACGACCCGAACCGCTTCACTCGAATCGCCGAGGGGAAGACGCTACGGACTGAGGAGGGACGTGCGGAAATCCTCTTGGGACCTGGGTCCATTCTTCGCGTTGCGCCCTTTAGCGAAGTCCGCCTGCTATCGGACGATGTCAGTCAAGTAAAGGTAGAGGTTCTTGAGGGTTCCGTAATCGTTGCCGTTAGCCAGATATTGAGGGATTGCACTGCCGAGGTCAAGTACGGCGACGCGACCTTCCGGATCCACAGTCGGGGTCTCTACCGTTTCGACATCTTCCCTAAAGGGGAGCGTTGGCTGCGCGTGTTCCAGGGGCAGGGATTTCTGGTTTCACCCGCACAAGAGCAGCGCCTTCGGGCGGGACAAATGGTCGTTGTAGCAAACGCCTCGAACCGGATTACGCAATTTGATCCCTCCGAAGAAGACGCCCTAGACGAGTGGAATGAAAAGCGAAGAACAGCGATCGCAGCGCTGAACAAACTGGGGAAGAAGCGCTCACCTTTTCGGGCGCGCGGGCTCTTTGTCGCCGGCGGACGCGCGACCGGTGCGAGACGCCGCCGCTAGCCGGGGCTACTCCTTCGGTCCGAAGACCCACATAAAGGCGAGGGTCAGTGTATCTTGATCGTCAACCAGGTTCAGCTCACCTCCGGGTCCGAAGGCTCCCCGCGAGAAAAAGTTAACGTCGGACCAGTCACGCCGGTACTCGAGCCTCGTGATGAAGCGCGGTTCCGGAGCGTACTCGAAGGTCAAGGTGAATTCGTCCAAGTTCTGGTTTACCCCTGTTGAACGGCCGTCTTCGTCGTCGAGGAACTCGTATCGGCCCGCGATGCGGAACTTCTCCGTCGGAGAGATCCGTGCGTAATAGCCCATGCCCCACGATGTGGCGCTCGAAGTCGCGTCGTTTGCCTGGATGTAGTCGAGGTTTGCCATGACTTCGAACTTCTCGTGAAGTCCGGCGTAGAAATTCCAGCTCAAGTCTTTCTGCCAGCCTTCGTTGCTGATCGCGTTCTCAGGACCGTTGATCCATGTCAGAGTGGTGTTGAAGCGGTCGTTCGGAGCCCAAGAACCTTGCAGGCCGTAGGACTTGCCCGAGTTCTGGTCGAACGCATTGTCGAATCCGTTGACGAGCATAACCGTGCTTGTGAAGGTGTCCGACAGCGGCACGCTCAGCTTGGCGCCAAGATGCGAGAATGGCTCATTCCAAGCCCACAGAATGCCGCGGGTGTAGTTCCAGTTCAAATGGGACTCGGCAACCTCGAGACCGGCGATGGTGCCGAAGAGACCAACGTCGAGCTCAGCACCGCTGTCCCACTGGTAGTAGCCATATGCCTGCTGAAGGTAGAGCACATCTTCGAGCGGCCCGGGTTCCAATCCATCGCGGAACAGGCGAGCGCCGGAGCCGAACCAGATATCCGACCGGAAACCGACCGGGCCGTCGCCGCTAGCGTCGATTTCCAATTTCGCTTGATTTAATCCGAATCCGCGTGCATTTGGGTTGGTGTAGTAGAGCGTGTTCGTACCATCTTCTGGGTGGTTGAAGTTGGTGGTGTAGTAGGTGTCGAGCAGACCCGTGATCCTCAGCGTCTGACCGCCAGTGCTGGCCGGCCCGATAATCTCGTCCGATTGCGGCTCGGCGTCGGTAACAGCAACGTCAACGAACCGGACCTGATCTCTCGCCGGCTGCAGAGCAGCGTGTTCCGGCGGCTCGGCATCCGCCGCGGCGGATGCTGGCTCGGAGCTAGCGCCAAGTTTTTGCGCCAACAGCGCCTCAAGCTGGCTGAGGCGGTCACGCAAGCTCTTGACCTCTTCGCTGAGTTCTACCAATGCGGAATCCTGAGGCTCGGGTGATTCTACCGGTTCGGCCAACAACCCGGCCGAAAAAGGAAGCGCTGTGAGCAATGCGGCGATGCGAAAGTTCTTCATCTACTTTTCTCCTGTTTGTCGAGGTACGATTACGGCGGACTGACGGTGGAAGAACGACCCCCGCGGTCAAATGTTGTGCCGAAACTCAAATCTATCTCGGCTTCAACGGATGTGCAAGAAGAAATTTCTTATGGGGCAGATTCAAATCGTTTGGCCCTAAAATTACGGCTGTGCAATACGTTGAATCGAAAGACCTTTTCGGAAGGCAGAGCAGTGTTCAGGTAGTACGTCGGCGCCCAAGAAATTGCGTTTCTCATGAAGCAGATGGCGATGTTCACCGCCCGTGTGTCCGCACTCGCACAGCAGGTGCCCAAGCTCATGAGCGAGGGGCGAGTACATTTCGTCGGGCCGATCCATCCAGTGAGCTCTGTAGGAAATCCAGATGGTGTTGAGGTAGGGATGCTCTCTCTGCTGGGCCGTTGAAACCCCGGGAGCTCGCCGGTAGGAGCGCGCGACCGCGCCGTCTCCGCTGAGTCGGCCTACCAGGAATGCAACCGGCCATTCCGCCGCCTTGGGAACCCTGCCCGCAATCTCGCGAACGTCCTTCGGGATCTGTGAACGGCCGGGCTCCATGGCCATGTCAATATCGTGTTTACCTGTCGGCAACCGGGCCCGCAGTAGCGTCACAGGTCCCAACGCAATTTCGCACCCAGCAAGCGCAGCAGCGGTCTTTCGAATCTGGCGCAGAGCGCGAGCTCGAGTCCAATTCGAACCCCTCGCAATAACGACCGTCAGAGGAAGCTGTACAGGGAAGGCACTGACGCGGAACTCGTCGGAGTCCCACGTCATCCGTTCTGCACGGACAAAACCCGCCGCCGCCCACTCTTCGTCGGGCGCGAAGTCTGCCGCGTCGCCGGTTGCCCCCGTCAGCGTAAGGGCGACCAGCCAACGAAGAACCAAAGAATTATTGGGAATCCGCAGGCTTTTTACGCTCTCAGGCTAGCATAGCGAATCTCAGCAACCTGCGCGTGTGGCGGGCAGGCTAGCGGGCTGACAGTAAGGCGTTGTCTCCCGAAACTCGACCGTGGTCTAACTGGCTTGATGGCAACAAGTTGCAGTGGCCGAGCCATGAAGGTCGAATTAGGTTCGTCGGCGGAACCGTCCGCTCCAATCGAGCGCCGCCGGTGGTTGGGCGGAATGCTCAACCACTATAACCAGTGAGCCGCTTAGATTAGAATCACTCCCTCGCTCAATGGCGGGGCAGCTCTTCCGAAGGCCAAATCGCTGTGTGATCAGTTGTCCCACACCCAATCGAAAACATGTGCATATTGCGCAACCAGCGTGAGTGGCTTCTTCGCCCTACCTTGAGTGGCAGAGAACTCCACGGCGCAGGAGTGCGGTTTGAGCCGCGTTCACTCGGGTTGGTGTTCTCAGGTCAGCCGTTCTGCGGCTGGTGAACGCACCTCCGCCCAAACCCACCTCGCGTTAGCAACATCCGTGTACTCCAAAACCCGCTTTGCGAAATCGTTGCCGCGGAAGCGCAGCGGCTGAAAACGGTAGGGGCTCCTATGCTAAGATCTCAGTTGGAGTTCGCGCGAAAGAGCGACGTCATATCTTTCAGGCACAGGATGGCTTCACACCTTAGACAACTGGTCCCGCGCAGCGCCGGAGTCGCGGTGGTGCTGCTGGCGCTTTGTACTCCGCTCGCGGCCACGCCGGCGCATCTTCCGCGCCCTAACGGCCCGGGTTCTCGAGTGCCCCGAGGTATTCCCTGCACTGACCAGGCCCTTGAGGCGGTTGAGCCACTTTGGATCACGGCAAGCGAGAGGGATCTCCTCGTGCCGGTGTCCAGCCCGGGGGCCGCGGGTTTCCCGTCGTTTACCCTGGGACCTACCTATTCGGGTATCGTTGCAGGCGGGTTCTTCGTAACTCATAATCAACTTACGGTTTTCCCACCCGCGCACCCTCGGGGCCCGCCCCTCGTCAGTCGCTATCCCTTGATCTAACTTTTCCTCGGCGGGCGGTCATCGAGTACCCGCTCCGGCACCGTTTGATCTCGGAGCCGTTTGCAACTATGGGCACAACCCGTTGGCTGTTGTGCCGACGCCCGTGTCTGCTGCACACTTTGACGGCGTTTTCTAGAGGGTCGACTATGTTGATACAAATTCATTTTCTCGTGAGCCCCTTCTTGAAGGGCAGGTGCGAGGGCGAGCAGCGGGGGCAACGTCTTGGCTTCCGCGATTACGTCACTCGCTTGGCTACAGCGCCGGCGACGATGCCACGGGTAGAAGTTCGCGCCCATGGGCACCGGGATTCTTAAGCCATGAGTACGCAAGACGCAATACCGGTAGGCACACCGGCGGGGCTCCGGGCTTATTGGAAGTCAGACCTGCTTTCTGGCTTTCTGGTCTTCCTTATCGCGTTACCTCTTTGTCTCGGGATCTCCCTTGCGTGTGGATACCCGGCTATCTCCGGCATCTTCACGGCTATCATCGGCGGGGTGTTGGCTGCCTTTTTGAGCAACTCAGAACTCACGATCAAGGGCCCGGCTGCCGGACTCATCGTGATCGCGATCGGTTGCGTAACGGATTTCGGCTTTACGGCCGGCAGGGATCCCTCCGCGGATTTCCTGGCGTATCGCCTCGCTCTCGGCGTCGGCGTCGCGGCCGGAGTCATTCAGATTCTCTTCGGGCTATTTCGCGCCGGTATTCTCGGGGAGTTCTTCCCGACAGCGGCAGTGCACGGCTTACTGGCCAGCATCGGCGTGATCATTATGGCCAAGCAGATCCCCATTACGTTGGGTCTCGGATCTGAAGGGGCGCCATTGGAACTCATTGCGAAGATTCCTTCCTTCATCGCTAACATGAATCCCGCCATCGGGCTGATCGGAATCATCAGTTTGATCGTAATGTTTGGCTTTCCTTTCATTAGGCACCCCCGTCTGAAGGTCGTTCCCGCTCCGATGGTCGTGCTGCTCATCACCGTCCCCCTAGGACTGTATTTCGAAATAGGCCGTGAGCACGCCTACTCGTTCAGGGGGGTGGACTTTAGTCTGGGTCCTGCTTTCCTGGTCAATGTTCCTCAGAACATGTTTAGTGCGCTGACATTCCCTGATTTCTCCGGAGTAGCGACGGGTGTCGGGTTGAAATACATCGTTCTGTTCTCATTGATCGGCAGTCTGGAGTCACTCTTGAGCGCGAAGGCCGTCGATACGATTGACCCTTGGAAGAGGAAAACAAACCATGACCGAGACCTGCTGGCGATCGGGGTGGGAAACACGTTGGCTGCCTTCGTGGGTGGGCTACCCATGATTTCCGAGATCGTACGCAGCCGCGCCAACATTGATAACGGTGCGAAAACCCGTTTCGCAAATATGTATCACGGTGTGTTCCTGTTTGTCTTTGTCGCACTCGTGCCCAGCCTGATCAATCAGATCCCGCTGGCGGCGCTCGGGGCAATGCTGGTCTTCACGGGATTCCGGTTAGCATCTCCTAGCAACTTCCTTCACATGTATCGGGTGGGCCGGGAACAGCTCATCATCTTCGTGTCGACCATCGTCGGCGTGCTCGCAACGGACTTGCTAATGGGGATCGCCATCGGGATCGCAGTAAAGGCAGTGATTCATCTCGTCAACGGTGCACCCCTCCGCTCACTGTTTCGACTGCGGGTGGACGTTCATCGCGATGACGAAGGCAGAACGTTGGTCCGCGTGAAAGACGCGACGGTATTCAGCACCTGGATCAGTTTGAAAAAGCGTCTCGAAGCTCTGAGGGATCAGTCGACCGTCGTGCTGGACCTGTCTGAGACCGTTCTCATTGACCACACCGTGATGGGAAAGCTCCGCGAGATGGAGAAGGAGTTCCCGGAGCAAGGCTCCAGCCTCGTGATCAAGGGACTGGAGCAACACCGAAAGGTGTCTGAGTACCCGACGGCAGCACATATACGGCGTTAAGAACGGACTCCCCGCGAAGCCTAAAGCTCGCGCGATTCCTAACTAGGAAGTATCTAAAGCAATTCAGTATCGATGACACCAGAATCAACCGCACGTCCGCAGAGCGCGCTGTCCGCCGAAGAGCGGGAGAACTTGCGTCAGCAAGTGACGGAAGCCTGCGAGCCGGTATCTCCCATCTGGCCGCTGAAGACCTTTGCGTACCGCAGCCCGGTTCGAGGGTTCGAGAATTTACCGTTCGACCAGGCGGCCCGGAGGGGGGAACGACTTTTCGGTGGAAAGGGTTATCTCTCCAACCGGGAATACCGCTGTCTCTATCGAGAAGGCCGCATCACCGAGCAGAGCGTCCGTGACGGGCTGGATCGCGTTGGTCCGCGCGCGGATTCGGGTCCAGTCCGTGTAGGATCTTGCAGCGTTGAACTCTCGGAGGTCTTTCGCCTCCATCTGCTCTATGGGATCGACGCGTTGGAGCCGTCGCTCTTGACGTGGACGTTGAACTCGAAGGAAGGAATAGAGAGGTTCCGCAGCAAGTTTTCCGATGAATCAAAGCGGCGCATCCTGGAGAAACTTCGCTTCGAAGCGACGGAAACCCCACAGGATCGAGAGAAAACGTACGTCAGTCAGCTCTGGCGCACGACGCTGGCCACACTAAACCTCGCGGACCCGGACAACCATGAACGCTGGCAGGCGGAAGAGGCAGGTTCACGCACAGCGGCCAGGGAACCGACGCTGCCGACCGAGCGCACGCTTAGTGATTGGCTGGACACACTAATCGGCTCCTCACTCGTCGAACAGATCAACGATCAGATGATGAAATGGGCGGCCGCCTTTCTCGACGAAGGGGTGGCCGGCTGGGAGATGCCCTCGCGGGCCGGCGGTTTCTACCAAGGGTGGCGAGAACTCGCCTCGCGCGACTTTTCCTGCCGTTTCCTGGGCATCAAGAACTTCTCGCGGAAGATCCGTGAACTACCGGATTCGCCTGAAGAAGCGATCGCCCTCAGCTTAGACCGGCTGCAGATTCCGCCCGAGCGACGGAAGGAGTATCAGTCTCGGTTGTTCGCGCAGTTGCCCGGTTGGGCGGGTTTCATTCGCTGGCTCACAGAGAATCCCGAATATCCCGGTCAACGGACTCGTCCGATCGACATCGTCCAGTTTCTGGCCGTACGTCTTTTCTATGAGGTCGAGCTTACGGACGCGCTGTGCCAACGGGAGTGGGGTATCAGCGGAACTCTTTCCACGATCACTGAACACTGGCGGACGAGTATTGATGAGTATCACAGACGGGCAAAAGAAGACTCTGGTCACAGTGACGCTTGGACGAACGCCGTGTGTCGAAAGGCATGGCGTTTGTTTCACCTGGCCCAATGTCTGGAACTAACGTCCGACGATTTGGAACAGCTCTCTCCGAGTGACGCTCAGACTCTGCTTGGGTGGTTGGATGCGTATCCTGAGGATGACCACGGTGCCGTATGGCTCGAAGCTTATGAAGATGTGTACCGAAGAGAACTGATCGGGAGGCTTTCTGCTCATAGCAAAAGACGAGACGCGGCGGAGGGCCGCCTTCAAGCACAGTTGCTCTTTTGTATCGATGCGCGTTCGGAACCGTTTCGCCGACATCTTGAGGCACAAGGGCCCTACGAGACGTTCGGCTACGCTGGTTTTTTCGGGATTCCCATCAGTCATCAAGCTTTCGACGCTACAGGGCGGTTGGCGCTGTGCCCCGTTCTGCTGAAACCTTCGTTTGCGGTGAATGAGGCGCCCGGATTCGGCACTCAAGAACCACTGCAGCGCTACGCATCCGGGAGCCGTTGGCGGCAACTCGCGGACGAACTATTTCACGATCTCAAAGCCAATCCGATCAGCGCCTTCATGCTTGTTGATGCGCTGGGGTTCTTCTTCTCCTTCGGCCTCACCGGCAAGACACTGGTCATGAAACCTTACGGGGCCGTTCGCGACCGGATCAAGAGATGGTTCTTCAGCGCCGTGCCAACACGGATACCGGTGGAACGTAACGAACTCGGACCGCGGGAAACCGGATCAGAGGCCGCGGAGGATACGGCACCGCCGTTGCCTATTGGGTTCACACCCGAGGAACAGGCGACGTTCGTGGGCAACGGTCTGAGGATCATCGGTCTGACGAAGAACTTCGGCCGCTTCGTGGTCGTCGCCGGCCACGGAAGCACGTCGGAGAACAATCCCTATGCGGCCGCGTACGATTGCGGAGCGTGCGGCGGAAGTCACGGCGATCCGAATGCTCGAGTTTTCGCCGCCATGGCCAATGATCCCGAGGTGCGGAGACTTCTCAACGAGAGCGGGCTTGAGATTCCCGAAGATACATGGTTCCTGGCGGGCAAACACAACACGACGACCGATCGACTCAGTTTTTATGACTTGGCCGAGATGCCGTCGAGCCACGCGGAGGACCTGCGCCAGTTGCAGAACGCCCTTGAGAAGGCGGGCGCCAACGGAGCTCGTGAGCGGTGCGGCCGGCTCCCGGGAATCTCGCGCACCATGTCAGCCACGGACGCCTACCGGCATGTGCTCACGCGCAGCGATGACTGGGCCAATCCTCGACCGGAATGGGGCTTGTCGAGCAATGTCGGCTTCATCATCGGACGACGAAGCCTGACGCAAGGTCTCTCGTTGGACGGGCGGGTCTTCCTGCATTCCTACGATCCCGAGTCCGACCCCGATGGAGCCCTGCTGGAGAAGATCATGACCGCCCCGCTGATCGTCGGTGAGTGGATCAACATGGAGTACTATCACTCCGCCGTTTCCCCCTGGGTCTACGGCAGCGGCACCAAGGTCATCCACAATGTCGTGGCGGGTGTCGGAGTGATGCTCGGAAGCCAAAGCGATCTAAGAGGTGGTCTTCCGTTGCAAAGCGTCAACGACGGGGCTCTTCACTATCATGAGCCGATGAGGCTCCTTGCCGTCATCGAGGCGCCAATGGATCGCATATCGATGCTGATCGAACGCCATGCAATTCTTCAGAAACTGTTTCACAACGGCTGGGTCAACTTGTTAGCGCTCGATCCCGACACGCATGCCGTTCACCGATACAACACTGACTCCACTTGGGAGCCGCTATTGCTGGAAGAGGCTGCATAGATCCTCCGGTCTGCTTGTTGTTTTATATGAATAGCCGTTTCGATAGACATTTGGTTTACAAAGCGTTGGCGCTCTTCGTCATTTGGCTTCTCTTGACGGAAAGCTACACGCCGGCCCACATGGCTCTCGGTCTTGTGGCCTCATTCGGCGTGGCACTCTTGAACACCGAGGTAGGCCGCCCCCCCGCAGTCGCAATCCGTTGGCTGCAGCTCTTGCGGTTCTTCCCTTGGTTGTTTGGACGGATCCTCGTCAGCGGGCTTCATTTATCGTTTCTTATTCTCCACCCGAAATTGCCGATTGCTCCGGCGCTGATTCGCTATCGAACAAAGCTAGGCCACGAGTCGGGCATCGTGCTTTTAGGAAACTCAGTCACATTGACGCCTGGCACGGTCACGGCAGAAGCTCAACCGGATGAGCTTGTCGTGCATGCCATGGATGACGAATCGCTACAAGACCTCCAGAGCCAGCGGTTGGAGCGCAAGGTGGCGGACGTTTTCCGGACAAGGAAACTTGCGGAATGAATATCTTCTTCCTTTTCGTGCTGGACATCCTGGCGGTGATGATCATCATCTATTTGTATCGCGTCATTCGCGGTCCTACCCTGTACGACCGCGTGTTAGGTCTGAACGGGATCTCTACCAAAGCGATCATCATCCTGGTTGTCATTGGCACGGTCTATGATCGCGTGGAGATGTTTGTTGACATTTCCACCGGGTACGCACTTCTCAACCTGGTGGGAGCGTTGGCTATTACCAAATACCTCGAACAGCGAGGAGCCCCCTCATGACTGCTCTGAGCATTGCCTTGATCATAGTTGGACTGTTTTTCCTTGCTGTTGCCGCGATCGGAATGGTCCGCCTGCCCGACGTATACACACGCTCGCATGCCGTCGCGCTTACCGATTCGCTGGGGGCCTTCTTTCTCCTGACCGGATTGGCGCTGCACCAGGGCTTGAGCACGAACTTAGTTCGAATCCTAGTGGTTTTGGCGATTCTGTACCTACTCAATCCCGTCATCAGCCACGCGACGGTCCGCGCGGCACTTCGTTCGGGAGTGAAGCCCTGGGGTGAGGATCGACGATGACGTATTCGTTTGAACTACCTTTGCTGATCCTGCTGATCCTGACAGCCGGCGGAGCAATCGTTGTCAAGGACCTCTTGAGCTCCGTGCTCATCTTGGGGTCGTATAGCTTCTTTCTCGCGCTCGTCTGGGCATGGCTCGGAGCTGTCGACGTGGCCTTTGTCGAGGCAGTCGTGGGAGCCGGTTTGGCGACTGTGTTCTTTGTTCTTACTCTGTATGGGATCGACCCGCGGGACACTCTGATTCGACGTACGCCGCCACCGATCGCCGCGCTCGTGGGTCTGCCCTTGCTTGGTCTGCTCTTGCTCTACGCGGCCAACGATCTCCCCGCTTTCGGCGATCCGGCATCACCCGCTAGTACGCACGTGTCGCCCTTCTATCTTGAGAACAGCCTCGCCGACACCCGAACTCCGAATGTTGTCACCGCAGTTCTCATGGACTACCGAGCCCTCGACACTCTCATGGAGACCGTCGTGATCTATACCGCCGGTATTGCCTGCTGGTTGTTGCTGAGGAGAGACGACAAGTGATCGAATCACGACACGACAGTGTCATCGTGCGTCAACTGAGTGGCGGGCTTATCCCGCTAGTACAGATCTTTGCGCTTTACATCCTCTTCTTCGGCCAGTACGGCCCCGGCGGCGGTTTTGTAGGCGGCGTCATGCTGGGGACGAGTCTGATCCTGGGGATACTCGTGTTCGGCCCAACGGACCGGTCAACCATCGTGGCAAAGCGAATCGCAGAAGCCGACGGCGTGGGATTGATAATCTTCGCGGCCGTCGGAGGACTGTGTTTGATCGGTGGTGGTCAGTTCTTGAACTACGCCGAGTTGGAAATACCGGGCCTGGCGGCACCAAGCCGGCGTTACGTGGGAATCCTATTGACGCAGATAGGCGTGGCCGTGGATATCGCGGTGACGGCGGTCTCGATCGTCTTCAGTCTGTCGGTCGTGAGCGGCAACGGAGATTCTCATGTTTGAACTCGTGCAAGGCTGGCTACAGAGACCGAATTTCATCGCTTTTGTCATCTTGTTCTTATGGGGACTCTACATAACTGTCACTCATCACAATCTGTTGAAGAAACTTATTGGGCTCTACTTGGTTCAGACGAGTGTCATCTTCTTTCTCGTGACAACCAGTGCAAAGGACGGAGCGACGGTTCCCATTCTCACGGCCGGTGAAACTGCTGTCCAACCGGAGACCTACGTGAATCCTCTGCCTCACGTTCTCACGCTTACCGCCATCGTCGTGCAGGTAGCGACACTCGGTGTCTCCCTCGCGTTAGTCGCCGGGATCTATAAGAAATACGGGAGCCTCGATGAGGATGAGATTCTAAAGAACTTGGAATGAGCGATCACCTTCCCATATTCGTGTTTCTCGTTCCGTTCCTGGCGGCGATTTGCATGCCGCTTGTCGGCTTGAGTAATCCGCGCCGTTGCCGTCCCGTGGCTCTGACGGCTCTTGGGGCCATGTTCCTTCTGTCCATGGCCACTCTTTGGAAAATCTTGGGGCACGGCGAGATGCGATACGCTTTCAGCGGATGGGCGCCCCCCACCGGCATCGAATGGGTCGCCGACGAGATTGCGGGGATCATGGTGGTGGTCCTTAGCGCGCTCGCGTTTCTTTCTCTCCTCCACAGCCACGACGAAGCAGGCACCGAGTTGGGAAACCGCACGGTTCCCTACTACGCGATCCTTTTGACCCTGGTGTCGGGTTTGACCGGCATCGTTTTCGCCGGAGACATTTTCAACATATTTGTCTTCCTCGAAATAGCGGCGCTGTCCGGATACGCGCTGGTGGGCGTTCCGGGCGGGCGGGCGCTGGTTTCGGCTTTCCGCTATCTGATCATGGGCGCGTTGGGCGCCTCGTTCTACTTGCTTGGCGTGAGCTACCTCTATGCGGCGACGGGCACCCTCAATATGGCCGACCTCGCGCAACGCGTGCCGGATCTACTCAGTTCCAAGGCGGTGATCGGCGGCCTGAGTTTCATGTTCATCGGCCTTGGCATCAAGATGGCGCTGATACCGTTGCACGGTTGGTTACCGGACGCTTATACGGATGCACCCGATTCAGTTTCGCCGCTTTTGGCGGGGCTCGTTACCAAGGTCGCGGCACTTGCCTGGATTCGCATTCTGTACGGAGTATTGGCGGCGGGCAGCAGCGACCGGTCTCTTGAGATTATCGGGCTGCTATGGATCGTCGGCGCCCTTGCGGCCGTGGCTGGGTCCCTTCTCGCACTAACCCAGCAGGACTTAAGACGAAGATTTGCCTATGGCGGCCTGGCCCACATCGGACTCGTGCTTGTCGGTGTGGGCCAAGGCAATCAGACAGGCGTAGCCGGCGGTTTGTTCTACCTGATCAATGACGCCGTGATGCAATGCTTGCTGTTCATCTTGGTAGGCACCGTCGGTAGCCGCTACGGAGCCCGAACTCTCCAAGATCTCGGACGTATGCGGTTACCGACGCCCTGGGTCATTACCGGGTTCGTCGTGGCGGCCATTTCGATGATCGGCCTGCCTCCAACCGGTGGTTTCTTCGGCAAGTGGTACATCGTCCTTGGCGCGATCGAGAAGGAGAACTACGTGGCTGTAGCTGCCGTACTTCTCACCACGCTGCTGACGATGGCGTATTTCATACAAGTCCTCGATCGCTTGCTTCGGGACGGCGAAACGGACCCGCGTTCTGGCGTGGTCGAAACGCCTCTGCAACTCCGCTTGAGCGCCGGGGTATTGTCGGCAGCCATCATCGGCCTGGGGCTCTGGAGTGATCGAGTCGTTCAGGTGTTGCTGCATGCGACGAGTAAACTGGGACTGTGAGCGCGGAATAGCGGGACTGATATAGCATGTCGATCTTCATTCTCATTCCGCTGCTGCCACTGATGGCGTTTCTAACCCTCGCGCTCAGCGGGAACCGCCTCGGGCCGGCAAGTCACCGTATAGGGATTCCCGCCGTCGGCCTGTCGCTTGGGTTTTCGGTGGCGGCGCTGGTCAGTGTATCGACCGGAGGGCCGATCTCTATCTCGCTTTACCGACTGATCGAAGCAGGGAACCTTGTTGTTGACCTCGACCTCTACATCGACCAGCTCACCGTGTTGTTGCTGGTCTTGGTTACGGGGGTGAGTTTCGTCGTCCATGTCTATTCATCGCGGTACATGATCGGGGATCCGAGCTACCGGCGGTTCTTTGCGGTTACGACGCTCTTCACTTTCGCGATGGTGACGCTGGTCATGAGCAACAACCTGTTGATGACCTACATGCTTTGGGAGATCATGGGCATCTGCTCCTATCTGCTGATTTCTCACGAGGCCCACAGAAAAGCAGCAGGCAAGGCCGCCACGAAGGCCTTTCTCACGAACGCTGTCGCGGACGTCGGCTTCGGGTTCGGCGTAGTCCTGACGTTTGCCACCTACGGAACCCTCGACATTCAGCAAATTCTAGCGGCGGCCCCGAGTATCAGCGGTCAGAGCACGAATCTCCTGGGCTGGCTCGGCTCGGAGCTGATGATCGAAACCAACACCCTGCTTACGCTGCTTCTATTCGCCGGTGCAGTGGGTAAATCCGCGCAGGTACCGCTCCATATCTGGCTACCTTTCGCCATGGAAGCTCCGACACCCGTCTCGGCCTTGATCCATGCCGCCACGATGGTGAACGCCGGTCCTTTTCTCCTAGTTCGACTCAGCCCGATGCTCGTACTTGCTCCCACGACCATGGTCGTCATTGCCGTGGTCGGTGGAACGACAGCGATCTACGGCGCGCTGGTGTCGCTCACCCAGACGGACATCAAGAAGCTCCTGGCGTACTCAACCATCAGCCAGATCGGCTTCATGATCTTCGCTTGTGGCGTTGGGGCGTTCGTTGCTGCCGTCTTCCATCTGTTGGCGCACGGGTTTCTGAAAGGCTTCCTGTTTCTTTCCACGGGGAACGCGCTACGCGCCGTGGCGTCTCACGGGCACGGCGAAAGCCACGCTTTAACCGGCTCGCGCGCGCTACGTCTCTCGTCACCCCTGTCCGTGGGCGCGTTGCTGCTAGCGTGCATCCCGCCGCTGATTCTTTTCGCGGGCCCGTACGAACGGCTGTGGGCCGCTCACGACCTGCCTTCCGCGCGGGCGGCTTTCTGGTTGATCGGCCTGGCAACGGTCTTCTTCACGGCAATTTACGTCTTCCGGGGAGTCGTTTCTCTGTTTGAGCAGCGGTTTGCTGTTCGCGACGCCGCGACCGGCGCGCTAGTCAACATTCAGCCGCGCCTGCTGTCAGCCGCGCATGTGCCCGGACTGGTGCTCGGAGGAGTTGTGGGCAGCGCCGTCCTGATGCTGCTGTGGTCCTGGCTTGCTGCGTTCCTAACCCCGGCCGTCGCGGCCTCGCGGCTTGCCTCGGCCGACAGCGAGCATGCGGACATCCTTTCGCCGTGGCTTCTGGCGCCACTTGCCGCAGCCGTTGGCGGGTGGCTTGTTGGCTATCTTCTCCACGTCAAATCAGACCTCGCTATGTTTGCGCGGTCGGACTGGATGAAGACGCTGTACGTCGCTCTTCTCAACAAGCTCTATTTCGACGAGATTTATGACACCTATCTCGTTCAACCGGTAGTCCGTCTCGTGGGCTGGCTCTTGCGGGTGGTTGACCTCAAGGGAATCAATTCCGCTGTTCACGGCGTAGGCATGGCGGCACTCTGGTTTGCGCGGGGAATTAGAAGCATCCTCGAAGTACACACTGTCGAACGCGTGAGCACTGGTATGGGGAAGGCTGTACTCATTCTCTCCGGCTGGCTCTGGGGAACCATCGAGGCCCGCGGTGTGGAGCGCGTCGTCGAGGGGAGCGCTCGGTCCTCGTTGCGCCTTTCCTCATGGCTCTGGAGGGTCGTAGACCGCCGCGCCACGGATCAAGCTCTCGAAGGCATCGGCCGGCTTGCTGACGAAACCGGCCTCGCGCTGCAGAAGATCGAACCACGGACGTTGCAGCACCATTTCTTGTTAGTCGTCTCTTGGCTGGTGTTGGCCATCGGACTCTCGTATTGGTTCTTGCTATGAGGTCGCCTATGAAATTGATAGGCCACAATGGCCTCAAGCAACGCCAGTACTCTGGACACTCAACCCCACCATCCTTTGGCCCGCGAAGGTGCCTGTTATGAGCTTAGTCTTTACCGATCACCTTATTAGCTGGATGATTGCCGTCCCGTTCCTAACCATAGGCGTGCTCCTGTTTATGCGCAGCGACCAGTGGGTTCGGCGCGTCGCGCTCGCCGGGACTCTGATCAACCTCGGACTGACAGGCGTGCTCTGGTCGGGATTCGACTTGTCCAAGAAAGGCATGCAGTTCGTCGAGCGGTCCGAATGGATGACGACGTTCAATATCGAATATGCGGTCGGGGTGGACGGGATCAGTATTCTGCTGGTATTGCTTACCACGCTGCTTATGCCCCTCTGCGTCTTAGCGTCGTGGAAGGTAATTGATACGAGGGTCAAGGCCTTCATGGGACTGGTCCTTCTCGTCGAAGGCGCCATGATTGTCGTTTTCACTGCCTTGGACATGTTCCTCTTCTTCATGTTGTGGGAAGTCACGATGATTCCCATGTACTTCATGATCATCCTGTGGGGCGGGCCGGACCGCATTGCCGCCGGAATCAAGTTTATTTTGTATAGCTTGACGGGCAGTCTTCTCCTCCTAGTAGGAATTCTTGGACTGTACCTCGAGGGCGGGCATTCCTTTGACATGCTGCATCTAGCGCGGCAGAGCTATCCTACCGACACCCAGGAGTGGATCTTCCTCGCTTTTCTGCTTGCCTTCGCCATCAAGCTTCCGATGGTTCCGTTTCATTCCTGGCTTCCCGACGCCCACTCCGAGGCACCGACGGCCGGCAGCGTCATTCTGGCGGGTGTGCTTTTGAAGATGGGAGGCTACGGGTTCTTGCGCTTCTGCCTTCCGATCCTGCCGGACGCCTGTGCGCGCTTCGGCCCTGTCGTTCTGTGGTTTTCGGTCGCGGCTATTCTTTACGGTGGATGCCTCGCGCTCGCCCAGTCGGACATCAAGAAGCTGGTCGCCTACTCTTCCATCTCGCACATGGGCTTCGTCACGCTGGGCATCTTCGCCTTTAATAGCGAGGGCATCCAAGGGGCCGTCTTGCAGATGTTCAACCACGGCATTACGACCGGCGCGCTGTTCTTGGCCGTTGGAATGTTGTACGACCGGACGCACAGCCGCTTGATCTCAGACTATGGCGGCCTTCACAAACCGATGCCCCGGTTCGTTGTGTTCCTATCGATCTTCTCGGTCGCGTCCTTCGGTCTACCGGGAGCGTCGAACTTTATCGGTGAGTTCTTAGTACTGGTCGGTACCTCGTACACGAGTTTCGTGCGGGTCCTGCTGGCCATGGGCGGAATCGTTCTGGCGGCGGCCTACATGCTGTGGATGCTGCAACGCGTTATTCTCGGCGAGACGCCCAGCAAGATCGCGCTCCTTCCTGATCTGAGTGTCCGGGAAACAGCGACTCTCGTGCCGCTGGTCATCTTAGTTTTCCTCGTCGGTGTATACCCGGGCCCACTCATGGAGATGCTGGACGCCAGCGTTACCAATCTACTAGAGCAGACCAGAGTCGCTATCCCGGTCGAGGCAGCCGTGCTCGAATAATCCGTCTGAAGGACCGTGAGTCCGGGCGAATACTCGAGGTCAGATGCAGTTATACCCTTTCCACAGTTTTCTTGAAAAGAGCTAAACGACGGGATAGTCTGTAGATTTGAAAATCCATAAGATGCAAGAGTTACGCGCTCAGGGAGCCTGCATATAGAAGCTTTCCGACCGATTCTGCGCGAGCACCAAGATACCGATGACGTTTCACCCTCGCATCCTCAAAGCACCCTTGTTCTTTTTCATAGCCTCCGCGGTTGGGCTGCCCCAAGATTCTGGACGCCTGTCCGACGTCAATGCTCACGCTTGGTACATGTACTTCGGAGATCACCGTTTCACCGACAAAAGCCCTTGGGGACTGCATTTCGACGGCCAAGTGAGAAGACAGGGAATTGGACAAAAGTGGCAACAGCTCCTGATACGCCCCGGCATTAACTACGACTTGAGCGAGAACCTACAGGTCTCCTCCGGCTACGCTTTCATCAAGTCACACCCCTACGGAGACGTCCCGGCTCCCCTCACGACTCCGGAGCACCGGCTATGGCAACAGTTGATCGTCAAGCATAAGGCGGGTCGTGTCGGCCTGACCCACCGCTACCGTCTTGAGCAGCGTTTTGTGGGAATCAAAGTGCCGAACGACAACGGCCAGGGAAGGCTTGACCGCTATGACTACCGCAACCGCTTCCGCTATTTTCTGAAAGGCGTCGTTCCGGTCGCGCGAGACACCCAAGGTCGCACTAAATATTACATCGGCATGTACAACGAGTTCATGTTGAATTTCGGCGCTGGATTGCGGAACAACATCTTCGACCAGAACCGGGCCTACGCCGCTTTCGGATTTCGGGTACCGAAACTCGGCAATGTCGAGGTAGGCTACCTGCAACAGACGGTGCAACAAGGCAACGGGCGCGTGATCGAGTACAACCATACGTTCCAAGTCGGGTTTTTCTCGACCGCGCCATTCAAGAGGGTCGACGACTAGTGTAATGCACCTAAATAACATAGGTTGGTTATCCACTTCATTCAGGTGACCCAAATACCTTCTGGTTTGGCTCGGGGTATCGGTGTTCCAGTTTTAAAGCCCTGAGCTCAGGCGAACAGGAGGTGATTAAGGTCCTCTTCGATGTGGCGAGAAAGGACATTCGTCATTCCGTAATAATCGTCGACGAGCCTGAGCTTCATCTACACCCCACACTCGCGTTCAAGCTCATAGAAACCTTGAAGAACATCGGAGATCACACCAACCAGTTCCTTTTTTTGACTCATTCGTCGGACTTGATCTCGACCTACTACTCCACCGGAGACGTGTATTTCATAGATCAGAGTAGTGGCGCTCACAACCAAGCCCATCGACTTAGCGACATCAATGACAAGCACCATGAGGTCGCTTCCCTAATCGGTCAAAATCTCGGGTTGTTCGCCGTAGGGAAAAAGATCGTGTTTGTAGAGGGTGAGGAGTCGAGCATTGACAGGCTGACGTATCAAAAGATCGCTCAAACGGTGAATGCTGATATCAGAGTGATTCCAACCGGTTCAGTATTAAACATATTGGCCTTAAACCAGGATTTCCATTTTGGATCTTGGCCGCCTCGATTCTACGTTCATTCTCTCTTGAAGGCAAGCCTTTCTTGACCGCGGGCACGCACCGGGCCGGACCGAAGTGCTTGCACTGGACCCTTTCGTTCTCCGAAGGGGACAATTCGTCGGTCGGAAGGCAGTTTTTCAGACACTCCTCCGAGCTTCACTCCGCAGCATCCAGATTTCGCACTCGCGAGCGACCGTTCTACCCGCTCGGCAGTGGCAGCGCCCAGATCCTGTGCAGCATGTCGCCGAACAGCTTGCGGTTCAGATGTCCCTCGGCCAATAACAACCAGTAGTAGCGAGCATGCTTCACCAGCCGCCCGCCCGTCTTCATCAGCCGCTGCTGCAGGCTCGTCAGCGACCAGCTCTTGATGCGCCGTGGCAGTCCCAGTCGCCGCCAAAGATTGCCCAGGTTGTAGGCCAGAACGGCGAGTTGCAGCCGCACTTGGTTTGCCCGGAAGCGATGACACGACAGACGCGTCCAGTTCGTCGCCTGCTTGCCCTCTTTGATCCACTGCTCGGCCGTGCCGCGCTTGTTGTAGAAGCGCACCAGCGACCGGCTGGGCAAGCGCATGTTCGTGACGATGAACCCGACGCGAGGAAACAACTCGCCTTGGTGGTGCTCCACCTTGGCCACAACTCGCCGGGGCTTCGACCAACTCGCGGCCTGATAGCGGAAGCTCTTGTAGCGCACCAGCGGCTTCAGGCTCGGCCTGCCCGGCGGACGGAATAGAATGTCTTCGATTTCCAACTCCAAGTTCTTGTTCGCCGGGATGCGAATGACGTAGTCCACTCCGCGATCCTCCAATGCCTCGTAGATCGCCGGCTTGGCGAAGGCGGCGTCGGCGCGGAACGTCACTCGCTTGCCTTCTCCCTGTTGGCGCTCGATCTCGGGCAGCAGCAGTTCGTCCCAGTCCTCGGCGCTGGACACGTTACCCGGTCGCAGCTTGGCCGCCAGACAATCGCCGTGCTGGTTGAACAGCAACAGCGGGTGATAGCAGGTGGACTCGAAATGGCCGTTGTAAGCGCTGCCTTCCTGTTGGCCGTGAACGGGGCTTTCTGTCGAGTCCATATCGAGCACGACACGCTCGGACTGGTCCTGCGCTTGGGCTTGAGCGAGCAACTCGCGGTTGACCGCCATCAGCCCAAGCAGGTTCTCTTCACTGGCCAGCAGCTCTGCCTCGAAGCTTTGCAGACGCGACGTAAGCGCCCCGCCGCGTTCCCAGTTCTTTTTCGAGCCGAGCAAGCGAAAGGTCGGATCGGCGGAGACTCGCACGGCATCGTTGAGATCCTGGTAGCCTGCGAGGCGGCTGTAGACCGATTGCCGCACCAGATCGACGAACGGAAACTTCTTGTTTGTGCCTTGTCGCGAATCCGTCAGATGCTCGTCGATCAGCTTGCCCAGTCCGAGCCGCTCGTCCAGTTCCCGAAGGAGAATCAGGCCACCATCCGAGGTGACGCGCGATCCTTGGAAATCGACTTTGAGAAATCCGTTGAAGGTGAGCTGAAACGGCTTGTTTTCTTTTTCACCCATTGGGTGTTGGCCTCCGTGCGTCCTGACAGGGCTCGATCCCCTATCAATAAAGACGCTGAAGGCCGCTGGAAGATCGGGATGCCGAAATCAAATTGGAAATGCGGGTTAAACAGTATCGAGGCGCAGATCAGGAAGGCGATTTTTGGCGTTGATCTTTATATGGTTAGAGATCGGGATGGTCTCAACGATCAACAAGTCGCGCACCTTGAAAAGAACGGCCGCATACGTTGCCTTAGACGCAGGCATATTGAGAACTACTTCTTGGATGCTGAACTACTGTTCCGTGTTGCCCAAGTGTTGTATCTGACTGCGACAAACCCAAGCCTTAGTGTGGACGCACTCGAGAACGCTACGGACACCATCGCGCAAGAGTCTCTGATGTTCAATGTCTATCAAAACACGAAAGACTACTTGAGGGTTAACCACTTCCTTCGATCCCCATCAGTAAGAGACCTTGGGTCCAAAACGCCCGAGCAAATCCGCGATCAGATCGTCGATGCCGTCGTAGCGAGTAGAGTCGAATTGATTGATAGTATCTCGGATGACGCTATTCGGGAATGGATAGAATCCGAGCAATCAAGACTGCAGAAAAAGCTGCCTAATGGAGGCTGGGTTCGAGAGTTTCAGGGAAAGTACATTTTTTCGCGACTGTGCGGGGAGATCTTGAAAGCCGATCAACTGCACATAAGGCAGGCCTACGTAGATATCGCGCTCAATGAGCGGCCGGAGGTCTTTCAAGAGGTATCGTCGATGTTCGATGGCATGTAGTTTCTCCAGCTCGACGACCGGCCGTTCGTCTTTGTCGCGGAAAACCGGTCCACGCGCAGGACCGAGAGCAAGCGCACATAGGTGTGAGGGACTCCCCAATTTTTAGACCAACCCTTAAGCTGTAGAATCGCTGTCGTTTGTCGGTCTTGAAGTGCGGTGACCTTCTCCCCATAAAACGGTCCACTTCGAGAGTGAGTTTTCGGCTAAAAAGACGAAGGAGAACTCACCATGAAGCGCAAGCGATTCAGCGAAGAACAGATCATTGGGATCCTGAGGGAATCGGAGGTGGGCGCCAAGAACCAGGACCTCTGCCGGAAACATGGGATCACGCAGCAGACGTTCTACCTGTGACGGTCGAAGTACGGCGGGATGCAGGTGTCGGAGGCGAGGAAGCTGAAGCAGTTACTGGCCGAAGCGCACCTGGATAACGCCGCTCTGAAGGAACTGCTGTCAAAAAACTGGTAGGGCCCGTTGCACACCGCCGAGCTGTCGCCCATCTGGTCGAGCTGGGAAAGTTGAGCCAGCGGCGAGCCTGCCGACTCATCGGAGTTCGCCGATCGGTGGCTCGTCACCAACCTTGTCGTGGAAGTGATACAGCGCTTCGGGAGAGGCTCAAAGCGTTGGCAACGGAGTTCCCGCGATATGGATACCAGATGCTACATGGAATGTTGAAGACAGAGGGCCTAGTCGTGAACGAGAAGAAACCGTATCGAATCTACCGGGAGGAGAAGCTCCAGGTCCGGTGCAAGCGGCGGAAACGCCTGCCGGCACGCGACCGGGTTCCCAGGCCGATTCCGGGCGGACCGAATCAGCGGTGGTCGATGGACTTCATGTCGGGTCAGCCGGCTGCTGGATCAGCTCGCTTTCCAGCGGGATCGTCCAGAAGCCATCGTCATGGATAACGGTCCGGAGTTTACCAGCAAGGCAATGTTCCTCTGGTCCCAGCGAACCGGCGTCCAGTTGCGGTTCATTCAGACTGGGAAGCCGATTCAGAACGCGTTGGTGGAGAGCTTCAACGGGAAGTTCCGTGATGCGTGTCTGAATGAACGCTGGTTCGTCGATATCGCCGATGCACGGCGCAGCATCGAGTCCTGGCGGGTCCACTACAACACGGTCCGTCCCCACAGCCACGACGGCGGGGATAATTCGACCAATTCCTCACTCTCGACCTGGACCTAAATTCGGGGGAAGGTCACCCTAAAGTAATTGCACGCGACGGACAGCGGAGCCATCACTTTGTCTGGAGTGCGTAATGCGAAAAGCCTCGCTTATGACTTCGCACCCATCGATAAACCGGTGCATTTGAGCGAAGAGGAATAGTTGCGTTTCTCGGCAGACCCGATCGGGTCTGGTGCGCCGACATCACCTACATCCCGGTGCGTCGCGGCTTCCTGTATCTGGTGGTAGTCATGGACCGGGCGAGCCGTCATGTCTTGGCGGCTGTCGAACACCCTGGACGCGGGCTTCTGTGTTGAGGCGCTCGACGAGGCGCTGGCCCGCCGCGGCAGGCCGGAGATCTTCAACACCGACCAGCTCAGCCAGTTCACCAGCGTCGCCTTCACGGGGCGCTTACGGGAGGTTGGTGTCAGGATCTCGATGGACGGCCGGGGCCGGTGTATGGATAACATCTTCATCGAGCGGCTGTGGCGCTCGCTCAAATACGAGGCGGTCTACCTGTACGAGTTCGCCGGCGGCTTGATCAACAACTGGAATACACCTTAAACATGCCCTCAGCCTGTCTAACAAACCGGAGCCACCTCAGTGGCCTACACGCTCTACCCGAAGAATCGGCGCAGCTCCTGCAGCACGATGTCGAGCGGCTCCGGTTTGATGGCGCATATCTTCTTGAGAATGAGTGTGGGATGTGTGGTGAATAGCTTGGGCACCTTCACGAACGATGTCAGTGGCAGCTTCCCGTCGACGTAGTCACGCTCGTCGAGCGCAACGACGGGACTGTCCGACGGCTGCGATGTGATGGCGACGAGCACCACGTCTTGCGCGTGCTCGTTGAAGCTGTCTGGTGAAACGACGAGCGCGGGGCGCTTCTTGGTGGAGCTGAGGTCGGTGAAGGGGAAAGGGACCAGGACGATATCGCCGCGCCTATAGCGTGTCGTAGACAGCATCGGCCGGGTTGTCCCAGAATTCAAAGCTCTTTTCCGCCGCCTTGAGCCAGCCGATCGTCTCGAGGAAATCGCGTAGTTCCTCTTTCGAGAAAGCGGTGTAGATCGCTCCGGATTGCGCGTCCGCGACCTCCTCGAGCGGCTCAAACACACCATCCCGATACGCGACCTTGATGCTCATAACAGTCTGATTATACCGTCCGGACGCTGTCGACTGGGCAGTGGTGACGCGTGGTTAGTGTCTCCGGACGTGGTGGAAATGTGGAGACTGAGATCCAGCCATTTATACCCGCCTCGGCGAACCTCGGGCAACAACGGCTCTCGCCGTTTGATTGTTTCAAAGTCCTTCACCTCGAGCCGCTAAAGTGAGCGCCTGAGATCAAAGGCCGCCCGTTCGGCCTTGACCGTTGTCTTGAGCGCCGGTGTTTTCGGCGGCCATCCCATCTTGCGCTGCCATCTGACGGCGCGCTCGGCCGAGGTAGCCGGTTTCGATGCCTCTCGGCAGTGCGATAATTTCATCAATCCATTGAAACCAAACAGGTTGGGAAGGCATTCCGGACTCCTCCTGCTCTACTATACGTTAGGGAGCGATCCGGCATTATGGCCTGCCGGGGAGCGGTTTTAGCGGGAGTTAATCATGCATGATAAAGGATATTATCATTTAGATGGGTATCCGGTTGACTCAGGTAGCCCCAATATCTTGTGGTTTGGGGATTTTCTTGGGTTCTGTAACCGGGTGAACAATCATCTTGTAAGTCGCCGGATCCACGGCTACCGCCTGCTGGACGAGCCGATAGAAGAGTTTGCCTCGGCTTTTGGAGTTGCGGCGGTTGAAACGGAAGGTGAACTCGTCCAGGTGTAGTCCAGATGTTTGTGGCTCACGGCGCCCTGATGGGTGCCCAGCAGCCAGCGCTTGAGCAGTGACATCACGCGGTGGACGCGGGGCATCAATTCCGACTTGGACTGCTCCTGCCTGCTGACAACTGTGACCTGATGGACGTAGCCTTCCTTTTTCAACCCGGAGTAACCGGGCCAGCCGTCGGTATGCACCACGCTGCCCGGCTCGATGCACTCCTCCACGAAAGGCAACAGGCTCTCGCCCGAGGCATCCTCGATTCTCTTCATGCGAATCCGGCCGATACCCCGCCCATCTTCTTGAGCGGCCACTGCGATCAATGCTTTGTTTTGCAGGTTTCGGCCCCGCAGACCCTCTTCGAGCCCGCCCCAGTAGCTTTCATCGACTTCCACTGTCCCGGCCAGCAAATCCCGTCCCGGCCGCACCATCGCGCGCCGCATTTTGTGCAGCCAGGTCCAAGCCGTTTCGTACCTGTTGAGCCCCAACACTCTTTGCAGTCCCAAAGCGCTGGCTCCGGTCTTTTGGGTGGTGACCCACCACATCGCACGAAACCACAACGGCAAAGGGCTGCGCGTGTCCTGAAAGATGGTCCCGGCGGTCACCGAGGTTTGGCGCCCACACGCAACGCACTGCAGCAGCACTTTTCGCAAAGGCCACGACTTTCCACAACCGCAACCCGGACAGCGGAAACCGTCCGGACAGCGCAGCCGGAACAGATACTCCCGGCAGGCCTCCTCACTGCTAAAACGGGCCTCGAATTCTGTCAGGTTCTGAGGGTAATCTTCCATCTGCCGGCATACTACATCTTGGGGCTACCTGAGTCAACCGGATACCCATCTTATCATTTATGTTCCAGCAGGTCCTCATGCCCAACTACCAGACACTGATTCCCAAGACCTCAACCCCAACACCGGAAACTCTCCCGGGCGGCGGTATCCAGCTCCCCGCCCTGTTCTCTCCCGACTCGGCCACCGCCCAGCGCGTCCTCGAGTTCTTCACCGCCAACATCAGGAACCCTCACACCCGCAAGGCCTACGCCACCGCCGTCCGCGGCTTCGCCGCTTGGACGGACACCGTCGGCATCACCCATCTCCGCTACATCAAGCCACTCCATGTCGCCGCCTATATCGAGCAGTTGCAGAGCCGCCTGGCGGCTCCTTCGGTCAAACTCCAGCTGGCCGCGATCCGCATGCTCTTCGACTGGCTTGTGGTGGGCCAGATCGTCCCCACCAACCCGGCCAGCGCCGTGCGCGGGCCGAAGCATTCGCTCAAGAAGGGCAAGACGCCCGCGCTGACAGCTGAAGAAGACCGCGACCTGCTTGATTCGATCGCCACGCGCTCCGGCGCAAAGCACAGGCCGACCGGGTTCCTTATGACCTTTGGAAAAAGCAAGGGTTTTTGCTCACGACACCGGGAAACACGATCGAGTACAAGCGCGTGGCCGAGCACTTGTTCGCGGCCTGCGGCGGGATGGACGTGCGCAAAATCGCCTTCGACGCTTGGAACTTCCGGTACTTGAAGCCTTGGCTTTCCCAAGCCGGTTTCGAGGACTGGCAGCTGGAGGACGAGGGTGGTCTTTTTGATCCATTCGGGCAGGGCTACAAGAGCATGTCACCGGCGCTCCGAGTGCTCGAATCGGACATTCTGAACCGCAAGATCGCCCACGGCAATCACCCCGTACTGGAGATGTGCGCGGCAAACGCCGTTGTCCAGACGGACCCGACGGGCGCAAAAGTAAAAAGTGAGCGTGTGCCAGACACTTCCCTGCTCTTCCTCTTCAACGCCAAGCCTTCGGCCTGGCGTTTTTTCTTACCGAGCGGTTTCCTCCCGGCTCCAATTATGCTCCTCGCCCGATCGCGACCGCAACGTTCTTTCGCACTTCCCTGCCCCACCCTGAGGTAGGGCCCTCGCATACATCAATTTAGATGTAATAAAATGAATTATTGTATTAGTTGATTTAGATGCAAGGGTTGTAATATAATCGTTTCTGCTTCGACGCTTATGCACACGATCGCCATCACCAACCAGAAGGGCGGCACCTGCAAGACGACTACCGCCGTTAACCTTGCTGCAGCTCTCGGGGCCCGTGGCAAGCGTGTACTGCTGATCGACCTTGATCCACAAGCTAGCACCTCAGCGTGGCTTGCTGTCAAGGATGGCGGCAAGGGCCTGCTCGAGGTTTTCACTGAGGAGCAGGATCTCAGCGAGCTTGTTGCTTCGACCCATGTCCCCGGCGTCGATCTGATCCCGTCTTCCCGTTGGTTGGTTGGGGTTGAGAAAACCCTTGCCAGCGAAGTCGGAGCCGAGATGATGCTCCGTAACCGCTTGGACGCCTTGCGGCCCAAGCGTTGGGATTACCTCTTCCTCGATTGCCCACCATCGGTGGGTTTTTTGTCGGTGGCTGCGCTCATAGCGACCAAAGAGGTCCTCGTTCCAGTAGAGGCCTCCTCCATGGCCATGGCCGGTGTCGCCTCCCTTATAACGACCCTGGACAAAGTCCGTGAGCGCCTCAACCCAGGACTCAAGCTCTACGGTGTTCTGCCTTGCCGGGTGGATATGCGTACCCGCATCGGCCGCGACGTCGTGGCCTCACTCGAGAAGCACTTCGGAAAGGCTGTCTTCAAGACACGAATCCGCGAAACCGTGCGCCTCAGGGAAGCCTGGTCGCACGCCCAACCGGTAACGATCTACGCTCCAAAAAGCGGGGCAGCAGCAGATTTCCTCAACCTGGCAGACGAGGTCCTGCAGCGCGATCAAGGAGGCAAGCAAGCATGACCCAGAAAAACCTAATGGGCCTGGGCGAAGATCCGCTCGATGCGCTCCTAACGGACACCACACAAGCCCGCTCAAAAGAAAAACCGCCAGCTGCTAAGCCGGCGGTCACGCGGACTGCTAAAACTGATCGCGAGCCAATAGAAACAACCCCAAAGGGGGCAGGGAAGTCGCCTACCACCGAGGAGCCGGATCCAGAAGCTCCGGGACCAAAGGTAACCGTTAGTCTCCACCTGCCCCTGAAGCTTATTGAGCGCGTCCGCGATGCAGCCTACTACGTCCCCGGTTTGACCATTTCGGGAATGGCCGAAACCGCCCTGCGTAATGAACTACAACGGCTGGACGGTGAATACGAAAAGACCTACCAGCAGTCGATCCCGAAAAGGACCGGGCAGCTCCGTCCAGGCAGACCGCCGAAAAGCTAGCGTCATTTCTCGGTAGCGAGTTGGAATACCAGTTGCCCCCGAAGGGGTGATATTAGTGTTGCCCGCCGCCTAAGCGAAGCGCAGGCTACGTTATCGCTCGGGTCGTCCCCAGCCGATAGGTTGGGGCAAGCGGTCAGCGCAGAGACCCCGAAGCGTCCACGGCGATGGTAGTCGTCGTGGTTGGTTGCCTCGCTATCGCGAGGTCAACCAAAGCGGAGTCGGGTCTGCGTATGCAGAGCCGAGAGTGATAACGTAGCCTGCGGTGAGCAGGCGGCGGGAAACCTTTGTTTTCAGGGCGTTAGCCCGTTACAGCACGATTCGTGATGTACTATTTGATGTACGACTCGGTGTACCGACCAAGCGATAGCGCCAGACCGCTTGCATGGCGAATTGAGAGCCTTCAAGCGGCTCTTTTTATTTTGAGCCCCTATCCCCTTCCGCCGAGTCCGGCGGCTCGTTCAGCGGTGTCTCTGGTGCGGATTTTTCGTACGATTGAGGTCCAGAAGTTTCCTCGGCCGAAGGTTGCGACAAATTGGCTTGGTCCCTCTCCCATTCTTCGAACGATAGACAGATTCGGTCAGCTATGGATGAGCGAACCCACCGTTCTGCGCTGCTAGTAGCCGACTGGCGTTTGGTCTCCTCTGACAGATTTTTATAGTCCTTGAGGTCCTCCAGATTGCGGACTGTTCTCTGTTCAACGAGCTCCTGAAACTGCTCCGGCTGCTCGGCGATATAGCGCTCGAGCTCTTGCTCCTGGTAGTCACGATACTTGATTCTCAGGCGAGCTTCTTCTTCTTCCAGCTGGTGCCGTTGCTCTGCTCGCTTGCTGGCCTGGTGCTGAGCCACCGCGCGAGCGGTGTATTGCATAATTCCGCCTAAGGTCTGGGGTGAATACTTGGTCTCCTCAGCGGCTCCTCGACTGAAGTCGATGATGTACCTGGCGACCTTCTGGCCATACTGGGCAACCAGGGCTTCTGCCTGCTCCAGCTCTTTGGTGCGAATGTCCTGCTTGTTCGGAGTGACGCCGTGGAAGACCTGATAGAAGTGTGCCACCAGATCTTCGGCATGGTCTCTGATCTGGTTGGCTGAGTCAGGGACAGGAATCGGTTTCTGGTCTACGGGCGGTTGCGGCTTTGCATCGTTTTGGCCCTCTGGTAGAAGCAGGGCTTTCTCAACCACAACCTTATAGTCTTTGCCGTCCTTGGTTCCGTAATTATCTACTTGACACAAGGTAATAACCATAGTATACTATTCTTGTGATCGGGTTGTCTTCTTTCCTTTCAGTTCTTTGTCGTCCTTCTCGTGCGCTACTCGGTGAAGTTCTTCGCGTACCTTCTTCGGGAAGATCCTCCGCATCGCTTCGTCGGTCGTTAGATCCTTCTCTGGTTTCTTTCTGGTCATAGCTATGGCTTCCACCGCAAATATCGATTTGATGACGCTAATGGACCGGTTCCACTCTGAAGAGAAATGCCGCTCCTACCTTGAGGGCTTACGCTGGCCCAAGGGTATACAGTGCCCACGATGCGAAAACGAGAAGATCTCTCGAATCCACAAGCGCGGACAGTTCGATTGCGACTCATGCCGGTACCAGTTCTCCGTTACCGCCGGGACAATCTTCCATGATTCTCACTTGCCGCTTCCCAAGTGGTTCGCGGCCATCTACCTGATGTGCGAATCCCGCAAAGGGATTTCGGCCAACCAACTCAAGCGCACCCTGAAAGTAGCCTACAAGACCGCTTGGTATCTCTGCCATCGTATCCGAGCCGCCATGAAGGACGCCGACACCGAGCCCCTTGAAGGCACCGTCGAAGTCGATGAGACCTGGGTCGGCGGTAAGGCCAAGGGCATGGGCCGGGGATACACGGGGAACAAAACGATGGTTCTCGGGGCTATCGAACGCGATGGCAATATCCGGCTGACGGTCGGCAAGCGGCGCAATCGCGAAACGCTTCACGGATTCATTGAGGAGCACACCCCGGATGCCGAGAACATCTATACCGACGACTACGAAGCCTACAAAGGCATTGGCGATGAGAAAACCAAGCACGAGAGCGTAAACCATTCCGCTGACGAGTGGGTTCGCGGCGATGTCCACACGAACTCGATCGAGGGCGCGTTCTCGCTCTTCAAGCGGTCTGTTGTCGGTGCCTATCATAAAGTCAGCGTGAAGCATCTTCCTGCCTACCTTGATGAGTTCGAGTTTCGGTTCGACAATCGGAACAATCCGTATTTGTTTCGGGACACCCTGCTGCGGCTCATTAACTCGGACTCCCTGAAGTATAAGGATCTAATAGGGAAATCTGCTGATGACAGCACGCACGGAGCTGCTTTATCCGCTTGAGAACCGCGTCCATTTCACTGTGAAATGCCCCTCCAGCCAAATCCATCTCCTGACTCATCTCTCGAATGTGCACCTGTAGACTCGCCTGAAACGATTCTAGACTAGAAATAGTCTGTTGAAGCGGAGCCCCAATAGATCGGATCAGTGGGAGAAGCGACTGAATTTCATCTGGTCCCTGCCGCTTCCGGACCCAATCAGACCATCCGGTTATGCTTTCGATGAGTAGGTCAACGTTGCGCTTTACGGGACCCGAGCGAATCCTCATAATGCTCGCCTGCCGATTGATCTTTTTTGATACCTTTACGACTCCTGCGTGGATCGCGCGGTGCGAGGATGTATCTGGACGTTTTGAAGCATTCGACGCGATCTCGCCCATCCGCTGATTTATTGCCGTAATCTTGGAGATGTCCACTTGTAGTTGGTGAATTGCAGCCTCCGCGTCCTTTCTGAAATCCAAATATCCCTTACGACCAACCGTCTGTAGCGGCTTTGATTTGGAGCGTTGCCAAACGACGACACCAGTGGTCACCAAGACAAGAAACAGGGTTCCGAGCGCACCTAGGCCCAAAAAACCCATTGCTGATCCGCTCCGGTAATCCAAGCGTATATTGTTCCACCTGCTGCTAACACGGAGTACACCACGCCAGCGTAGAAAGCCTGAAGTATAAAGTTGATAGCCTCATTGGCAATTTTCTGCCTAGCGGATGGCGATAGCATAAAAGCGAGGCTACCACGGCACCCACCCTTGCGTCAAGTAGAGATTTACGGGATCATGGACTGTCGAAATGACGCGCATCTGAAATCCGGCCTCGGCGATCGCCGCAATGCGGCTACCGATCTTGCCACAGCCGAAAAGACCGAGCGTCTTCCCGCTCAAGCCGATTGTTGTGTAGGCGGGCGCGGTGTTCCAGCGCCCCTCGAGAAGCATCGGGCGCCCGAGCTCAAGCCTCTTCGCTATCCCGAGCATCAGCGCGAAAGCCTGTTCGGCAACCGCATCGGTGCAAAACTCAGGAACGTTCGAGACGACAATTCCTTTTCGCCTGGCGGCGACGAGGTCGATCGCATCGGTACCTGCAGCTTGGGCGGAGATGAAGCGGCAATGGTCGAGATACGGCATGACGTCCACCGCCAGACGCGGGGAAGTAACCAGTATGTCGGCGTCCCGGCAAATCTCTCCGACTGCCGTGTCGCCCAGGACGGCGGCGTGATAGCGGAGATCGCCTAGGGCCACCAGCCGCTGTCGCTGCGCCTCCGACATGGGAGACAGGGAGTTCACATGAATTCGCACGAGCGTCGGCGAGAATTATACTACGCTGCGTTGCTCTGACGCGGGATGAGAGTTGTCCAACACAAGATGAGCCTGAAGTGTGGCGACTCTCCAAACAGATCCAGCCCGACTCGCCCGGTAGTCGCCCCCCTTGGCTCACGGAAGACAATTCTTCCCTCTGACAGAGGTAGCCTCCGAAACCCTAGTACTGTTTCGCCGGTGGCCCCTGCCCGCCTAGTCTGACGCGTGGTAAAAGTGAAAGGTATTCCGTGGCGAAAGAGCGTTGCCTCTTCATGACCAACGCGACATCCAAAGTCTGTGACAAGGCCGTCCTCATCTTTGCACCACCACCAATTCTGCTACACGGAGCCAAATACTGCCAAACACTATCACCTGAATTATGCACAGATTCGGCGTAGCCATCGTCGATGGAGTTGTGGCGATAGCGGCACTCGTGTCAACTCAGTGATTTCTCAAGTCGTCTTTTCTGCTGTTTCCCTCCCCGTTTGAGCCGCCTCCTGATCCCGGCAGGGCAAAAGCGGGCTGGCAAGCGGCGTGTTCCCAGTACGTTGCGGCGAGTGCATGAAATTTTATGCATGGAGTGCCCCTCAGCTCAGCGCACCCTCCACCACCGGCGCCAAGCTCGATCCCGGCGGCCCCATCGCCCGCAGCCGTCGCATCAGCCGTTCAAACAGGCCCTTTTCCTGATAATGATCGCTGTAGCTGACACCCGTTCTGCCGGCGTGCCGCCAGATCTTGGCCGCCACGAACAGAAAACGCAGCCGCGCCGTCGCCAGGGTGGTGTGCCGCAGCGTCTCCACGCTGGCCTGGGCTTCGCGGTTGAACAGCAGCAGCCAGCAGTTGAGATTGTAGGCCAGCATGGCCAACTGAAAGTGATTGCGGTTCATGTCAAAGCGGCGCGAGGGATGGGCCGCCAGCCCGGCGTCGTTGTTGGCCTCCTTGATCAGGTTCTCGGCTCCGGCGCGCTGATTGTAAAACCACACCACCGCCGCGATCGGCTCGGCCAGATTGGTGACAAACACGCGGTAGGTGTAAGCGCTGGTGGCGAACAACTGGTATTGCTCGGCCGCGCCGGCCTTGGGCTCGTTTTCGTAACGCAGCGCCAGGAAACGGCAGGCCCGCGCCCAGCCTTGCGGTTGGTAGAGGAATTCGCATTCCGCGTCCGCGTCGGAGCGGGGGGAGGGTTTCCATTCTGCTTGCGGCAAGCGCTCGACCAGGCGCCGCGTTTTGCGCGCCACGATGACGAACTGACAAGCCGCCTTTTCATAGGCCTCCACCGCCTCCCAGCAATAAAAGCCGGAATCGGCCCGCGTCAGGATTTTCTTCACGCCGCCCGGCAAAGTCCGGAAAGCGCTCTCGAGGTGGGCGGCGATCTGTCGGCCCGTGGGCCGGTCGCCGTTGCGCAACCCGCCCATCAGGTATTGGCGCGTCTCGGCCAGGAAGGTCAGTATCGGCTGGTAGCTGCGCTTGCCCTTGTTCTTGGGGTTGTAGCTCTTGCGCCCGCCCATCTGGCGGCCGTAGAGGGTATGCACGGTGGTGTCGGTGTCCAGCGTCACCGTCTCCAACTTCACGTGGGCCGCGGCCCAGACTCGTTCCCGCAGCTGGCGCTGAATGGAAAGGATCTGCTTCGCCACGTTGAGGTGCAGCGAGGCCAGAAAGCGCCACAGCGTGGACTGCGGCGGCAGACGCGTCACTTGCAAGATGCCGGTCAGGATGGGGTCGCGAGCGATGAAGCGGAGTTGGTTGAGCCGCGCAAAGCCGACATAGAGGCCGAGCACGAGGGCCAGCACGAACTGGTAGGGGCTCATGGCTCGGGTGATCCGTTTGGTCGTGAGGGTTTCTTCCAGCAGCGCTTGGAAGCCGAGTTTTTCGAGCAGGGTGGCGACGGGCAGCAAGCCGCCGTAGGGAGTCAGATTCTTGCCACGGAAGTGATAGGGCGTGGCAGCCCCGATTTTATTGGGCCGCGGGGCCCTCGCGCCGGGGCCTTGTTTGACGGGCCTTCGGGAGCTATGCTGTTTTCGTTTGGTAACCATTTGGGTGACCTCCTTGGGGTTGACTGGCGAAGCTGAAATCTTTGCCAGCCTACCTTTTTACCCCATGTTTTCGGGGGTCCCCAAATGGTTCCTGGCGGCTCAGCCCTCACCAGGTGCACCGGCAGTGCATAATTCAGGTGCTAGCGGCCCTCCTGCGTGGCCCTGGTGCGAACGAGCGTTCGTAGGCGCGTCTTGAACTCCGCCAGAGCGAGTCCGCTGAAGTTGGAAACTGGTGTCTGGGCCTTCTTGAGTCCCGCTTGCTGTTCACTTCGAGCTTCGACAAAGGAGACACCTGAAACAGCGGACCGCACAACCAGCTTGCCACCGCCAACAGGGCTGCCAACTCCAAACTTCCCCTGGCCCCATCCGCTACTTCGCAAGTATCCGATCGGTGTACGGTTCAAGAACAGCACGACTTCATCGCCGACCTCGTATCCTGGAGCCCCCGCGATTTGCATCGCGGTTTCGCCGATGATCCCGCCAGGTTCGCTGACGACTAGCTTGACGTTGGGCAGACCCTTGATCGTGTCGCTGACCTGGAGTTCATAGTGGGTCCAGATGAATTGCCGGGCGTTGTCCCAGTCGGACCAGCTTCTCAGAACGGTTCCATGCACAATCAGCTCGGAATCATCGATCATCTGCTCAACACTCATTCGCGGAACGAGTGTGGCGTGGAGCAGTGAGCCGCCAAGTAACAAGATAAGAACGAAAGAAACAACAAGAGTCGGTTTTCGCATTGTGATCCTGACTTATTGGGTTTTCCCCATAAAATTGACGGGTCTCAGCGCTGCCGGGTTTCGGGCCGCGAGGTCGATCAAGCGGTTTCAAAAAGGATGTCCATTCAATTCTACCTGAATTATGCACAGATTCGGCGTAGCCATCGTCGATGGAGTTGTGGCGATAGCGGCACTCGTGTCAACTCAGTGATTTCGCAAGTCGTCTTTTCTGCTGTTTCCCTCCCCGTTTGAGCCGCCTCCTGATCCCGGCAGGGCAAAAGCGGGCTGGCAAGCGGCGTGTTCCCAGTACGTTGCGGCGAGTGCATGAAATTTTATGCATGGAGTGCCCCTCAGCTCAGCGCACCCTCCACCACCGGCGCCAAGCTCGATCCCGGCGGCCCCATCGCCCGCAGCCGTCGCATCAGCCGTTCAAACAGGCCCTTTTCCTGATGATGGGTATCCGGTTGACTCAGGTAGCCCCAATATCTTGTGGTTTGGGGATTTTCTTGGGTTCTGTAACCGGGTGAACAATCATCTTGTAAGTCGCCGGATCCACGGCTCCCGCCTGCTGGACGAGCCGATAGAAGAGTTTGCCGCGGCTTTTGGATTTGCGGCGGTTGAAACGGAAGGTGAACTCGTCCAGGTAGTAGTCCAGATGTTTGTGGCTCACGGCGCCCTGATGGGTGCCCAGCAGCCAGCGCTTGAGCAGTGACATCACGCGGTGGACGCGGGGCATCAATTCCGACTTGGACTGCTCCTGCCTGCTGACAACTGTGACCTGATGGACGTAGCCTTCCTTTTTCAACCCGGAGTAACCGGGCCAGCCGTCGGTATGCACCACGCTGCCCGGCTCGATGCACTCCTCCACGAAAGGCAACAGGCTCTCGCCCGAGGCATCCTCGATTCTCTTCATGCGAATCCGGCCGATACCCCGCCCATCCTCTTGAGCGGCTACTGCGATCAATGCTTTGTTTTGCAGGTTTCGGCCCCGCAGGCCCTCTTCGAGCCCGCCCCAGTAGCTTTCATCGACTTCCACCGTCCCGGCCAGCAAATCCCGTCCCGGCCGCACCATCGCGCGCCGCATTTTGTGCAGCCAGGTCCAAGCCGTTTCGTACCTGTTGAGCCCCAACACTCTTTGCAGTCCCAAAGCGTTGGGTCCGGTTTTTTGGGTGGTGACCCACCACATCGCACGAAACCACAACGGCAAAGGGCTGCGCGTGTCCTGAAAGATGGTCCCGGCGGTCACCGAGGTTTGGCGCCCACACGCAGCGCACTGCAGCAGCACTTTTCGCAAAGGCCACGACTTTCCACAACCGCAACCCGGACAGCGGAAACCGTCCGGCCAGCGCCGCCGGAACAGATACTCCCGGCAGGCCTCCTCACTGCTAAAACGGGCCTCGAACTCTGTCAGGTTCTGAGGGTAATCTTCCATCTGCCGGCATACTACATCTTGGGGCTACCTGAGTCAACCGGATACCCACCTTCCTGATAATGATCGCTGTAGCTGACACCCGTTCTGCCGGCGTGCCGCCAGATCTTGGCCGCCACGAACAGAAAACGCAGCCGCGCCGTCGCCAGGGTGGTGTGCCGCAGCGTCTCCACGCTGGCCTGGGCTTCGCGGTTGCACAGCAGCAGCCAGCAGTTGAGATTGTAGGCCAGCATGGCCAACTGAAAGTGATTGCGGTTCATGTCAAAGCGGCGCGAGGGATGGGCCGCCAGCCCGGCGTCGTTGTTGGCCTCCTTGATCAGGTTCTCGGCTCCGGCGCGCTGATTGTAAAACCACACCACCGCCGCGATCGGCTCGGCCAGATTGGTGACAAACACGCGGTAGGTGTAAGCGCTGGTGGCGAACAACTGGTATTGCTCGGCCGCGCCGGCCTTGGGCTCGTTTTCGTAACGCAGCGCCAGGAAACGGCAGGCCCGCGCCCAGCCTTGCGGTTGGTAGAGGAATTCGCATTCCGCGTCCGCGTCGGAGCGGGGGGAGGGTTTCCATTCTGCTTGCTGCAAGCGCTCGACCAGGCGCCGCGTTTTGCGCGCCACGATGACGAACTGACAAGCCGCCTTTTCATAGGCCTCCACCGCCTCCCAGCAATAAAAGCCGGAATCGGCCCGCGCCAGGATTTTCTTCACGCCGCCCGGCAAAGTCCGGAAAGCGCTCTCGAGGTGGGCGGCGATCTGTCGGCCCGTGGGCCGGTCGCCGTTGCGCAACCCGCCCATCAGGTATTCGCGCGTCTCGGCCAGGAAGGTCAGTATCGGCTGGTAGCTGCGCTTGCCCTTGTTCTTGGGGTTGTAGCTCTTGCGCCCGCCCATCTGGCGGCCGTAGAGGGTATGCACGGTGGTGTCGGTGTCCAGCGTCACCGTCTCCAACTTCACGTGGGCCGCGGCCCTGACTCGTTCCCGCAGCTGGCGCTGAATGGAAAGGATCTGCTTCGCCACGTTGAGGTGCAGCGAGGCCAGAAAGCGCCACAGCGTGGACTGCGGCGGCAGACGCGTCACTTGCAAGATGCCGGTCAGGATGGGGTCGCGAGCGATGAAGCGGAGTTGGTTGAGCCGCGCAAAGCCGACATAGAGGCCGAGCACGAGGGCCAGCACGAACTGGTAGGGGCTCATGGCTCGGGTGATCCGTTTGGTCGTGAGGGTTTCTTCCAGCAGCGCTTGGAAGCCGAGTTTTTCGAGCAGGGTGGCGACGGGCAGCAAGCCGCCGTAGGGAGTCAGATTCTTGCCACGGAAGTGATAGGGCGTGGCAGCCCCGATTTTATTGGGCCGCGGGGCCCTCGCGCCGGGGCCTTGTTTGACGGGCCTTCGGGAGCTATGCTGTTTTCGTTTGGTAACCATTTGGGTGACCTCCTTGGGGTTGACTGGCGAAGCTGAAATCTTTGCCAGCCTACCTTTTTACCCCATGTTTTCGGGGGTTCCCAAATGGTTCCTGGCGGCTCAGCCCTCACCAGGTGCACCGGCAGTGCATAATTCAGGTTCTAGCAACGGGCGAGTTGCTAAATCCCTAGTGTCGCAATGGTTTTTTTGCCGTAGTACTGTTAGAGCCCCGAGCGCAAGCGACGGGTCAAAGCTCGCGCCTGAATCCTTTCTCTACGTCCGGCCCTTCGCGCCCCGCGCCATCCGCCGACGCTGTTGAACTGAATCGGATGCCGAACGGTTTTGCCTTAGCGAAGAGACAGCGGTAGCAATCTCAATGGACGGGCTTGGAGCGGCAGAAAGTCCGCGTTAAGGCCGTTTACGGAAAAATATGGCGAGACTGCGGCGGCGCTCACTCGCCTGCTGCAGCCCATGACCCTCTCCTAGAAGCCGTATCGCAGGCCAAGCTGAACAATGCGGCCCGATGCACCGGCCGCCAAGCTAGTAACCGTGCCGAAGTTGCCTGCTTGGCGGTTCCCGTTCGGGATATTGAAGTTCGCCCGGTTGGGAAAGTTGATCATCTCAGCTCGGAACTCCAAGGAGTGCCCTTCCCACGGCATGAAGAACTTCTTGATGAGCGACAGATCAGCTCGCAGTGCGCCGGGACCGATGAAGGCATTTCGGCCGACGTTGCCGAAAGTGAGGTCCGCCGGGCGGGCGAATGCGGTCGCGTCAAAGAAAGTGCCGCCTCGAACGGTGGCGCGCCAAGCGGTGTTTTCCCGGTAAGGCGCATTCGCGTCCGCACGGACACGTGCTGCGGTCGGGTAGATCTGGCCTGCGTTTCCCCACCAGGTCGAGAACGGCGGGCCCGTCCGCGCCTCGATGATTGTGCCGATCGTCCAGCCACCAAGAATCTGGTTGACGACGCGACTCCTGAAAGGGTGCGCGCGCCCATGACCCCACGGCAGGTCGTAGACAAAGTTTGTAATGTAGCGGTGTGCGATATGACTCCCGCCTAGGCTCCAGGCACTGGCCCGATCGTATTGGTTCGTGAACGGAAAGTTGCCGGCCTCCCCGCCGAGTTCGTCGCGGCCTTCTACGTTGTCCATCGCCTTTGCCCAGGTGTAGTTCATGCTGAACTGGAGTCCTCCCGAGTAGCGCTTCTCGAACTTGAGGTTCAAGCCGTGATATTCCGAGTCGCCCCAGGTTGGGGACACCATTCGGACATCGCCGAACTGGCCGAATGGCCGCAGGGTTTGCTGATTCACTCCCTGGCGAACCCACTGGATGGCGTTCGGGTGAATCTGATTCAACGTTGCGGTTCCAGGAATCGTGAGCTTGCGGCCCAACGTGGAAAGGTAGCCGATTTCGAAGATCGAGTTCCAAGCCAGACTGCGTTGAATGTTGAAGTTGTAGGTAATCAAATATGGGTTTGGCCGCCCTTCCGGCTGGAAGAATTGCGGTGAAAAGATGGTCCGCCGGCCCACCGGGACCGACCCGAATCCTGGGAGTAGATCCGCTTCTGTCGGCAAGATAATGTCGGGCAGGCCGTCCTGCAGGCGAAACGCGGCCTGGGAATTGTTCGCCGCGCGGAAGTCGCCGTTGACCGAAAAGCCCGCAGTCGCCGCAAAGGGCGTCGCCTGGTCGTACTGACCAATGTAGAGAATGGAACCGCCGGCTCGAACAACCCATCCGTCCGCCGGCCTATAAGCAAGCCCAAGACGTGGCCCGATGTTGTCTTTCACGAAGTTGTGTGCATACCTTGATCCGCCGCGAGCATCACGGCCGGACCACGTGATCGCCCCCGGACAATCGCACACGGGGTTGATTGCAAACTCGTTGAATGAATTCTGCCGGTTGGCAATCTTCTCCCAGCGCGGGGTGTCGAGATCGTAGCGCAAGCCGAGATTCAGCGTCAGTTTCGGACTAAGCTTCCAGTCATCCTGAACGTATATTCCCGCCGAGTTGGCGCGGCTCCGAATGAGGAACGTTTCCGTGCGGCGGCCGCGGTTGACGAAGCCGTAGAGCAAAGCTGCAACCGAGTCTCCGGCGGCGGTGTTGTTGAAGGTAAATTCGCCGCCCGCGCGCGGCAGATTGATGTCATCGTTCTGTGAAGCGCGCATCTCGCCGCCCCACTTGATCGTGTGGTTGCCTTTCACGTACGTCCAGTTGGTAACGAAGTGGTTGTCAATAATCGGAAACTGTCGCCGCTCCTGGCCGCCACGACCAAAGGCGGTTATGCCGCCGGTCAGGTTGATGTCGGGGAAGAAATCCGGATTGATGCCGGTAATCCCAAGTTGGGTCGACAGATTCTCGCCGCGGGCGACGTGTGGAATCCTCGGGTGAAACTTCCGCCAATTGTAGGTGTAGCGATATTCCCCCACGAGAAGATTTGTGAAATTCGTGATGCCCGTTATGGAGGCGTTGTAGTATTGCTGCTCGATAAGGCGCGCGTTCGGATGCAGGTCGTTCGGAAAAATGCCCAGGCCCTGGCTTTCGTCGCCGCCGTTGACATTGTGGACGTAGCGCCCGTAGAGGCGGGTCTTGTCATTGATGGTGTGATCGACTCGAATACTGAGCGTTTGAGACGGAGTCGTTCGGTTGTCGAGTGCCTGAAAATTGTTGCTGCGCGACGCTCGGTTGGGGACGTTCGGTGCGGGCCAAAGAGCCGCGATGGCGCGCCCCACCGGGTCTTGCTCACTGAGCGGGATCGTGTTGTTCGGCAGCGGAGTACGGGTGAACGGGTTCCTGATCGTTCCACCGCGGCTGGAGAAATTGCCATTGATCTCGGCTTGATCGGGGATATTGTTGATGATCGGATCGGCCGTCTTGTTACTGATCCACTCCTGGCTGGCGAAGAAGAACGTGCGATCCCTTGCGATCGGTCCGCCAACAGCCCAGCCATACTGGTTGCGGCGCAGCGTCTGTTTTCGAGCCGCGAAAAACGAGCGGGAGTCCATCGCGTCATTCCGCAAGAAGTTGTAAATCGCGCCATGAAACGCATTCGTACCCGATTTGGTGGTCATCTGGATGAACCCGCCGCCGGATCGTCCCATCTCCGCTTTGTAATTCGAGACTTCGACGTTCATCTCCTCGAGCGCCTCGATCGGCGGGTCGAAGTTGAGTGACGCGACGCCGAGCAGAATGTTCTGCGTCGAGCCGCCGTCGAGTGTCCACATGGCGTTGTTGCTGCGCCCTCCCGCGATCTGGAACTGGGAATCGGTGCCGTTCTGCACGACGAAGCCGGAGAGCCGCACAAGCTGGGCGGCTCGCCGGCCGAGTAACGGCATGTTGACAATCGTCTTGTTTTGAACAACGTTGCCGACCGAAGAATTCTCAGTCTTGAGGAGTGGAATGTCGGCCTCGACGGTGATCACTTCGGTCATCTCGCCCAGCTCAAGGCTAATGTCAGCGCGGGCCGAGGCCGCCGTATCAAGCCTCACATTCGGCCGCGAATATTTCTTAAAGCCTGTCCTCTCGACAGAGATTTCGTAGTTGCCGGGCTTGACGAAAGGGATAGTGTACGCCCCGGTTTCATTTGTGGAACTTGTGTACTTCTCGCCGGTATCCGAGTTGGTGAGCAGCACCTCAACGCCTGGGATGACGGCCAAGGATGAATCAACAACAATCCCAGTCAAAGTAGCGTTTTGTTGCGCCGACGCCGGAACGCCCATAAAGATCAGCACGAGGGCAATAAGTACCAAGCCCCTCCCGACTAACCACGAATGTTGCATTTCGGTCATCTCCTGCGATCGTTTACTTTCGAAAAGATGTGCCCAGCACAAGGGCAGGGGCCCGGCGATAGGGATGTTCACCCAAGTTAGATACAGAACCCTAGCCGCAAACGAGCTTGCAATGAACCTGCGCCCGTCGTTTGGACGCAATGTTCATGAGCGAAGGGAAGTACTCCGTAGCCGACCCAAAGCTACTATCACTAGTCAATTTTAACACCGTCCGGCCAGCCAACAAAAGTGAGAGAGTGCGCGACATCAAAGTGCGAGGAGCGGTGGTTCTGTTTTAGGGCTCCGATATCTGAGCGTTATAGTATGCTCAGATATGGAGGTACACTCTCATGCCCGATTCCTTGCCAGCCTTGAAGACCGTTCGCGCCCAGTTGCTCCGACGGATCACCACCTGCGGTGACATGCGCCGAGGTTCGATCTCCGCCTTTACGCGAAAGTGTGGTCGAGCTAACTGTCATTGTGCCCAGTCGGGATGCGGGCCATGGGCCGCAATACCGTTTGACCCGCAGCGTGAAGGGCAAGACCGTCACGGAGACTTTCTCTGATGCGGCCGCGCGGCGCAAAGCCCAACGGGAGGTGGCAGAATTTCATCGTTTCCAACAATGGAGCCGAGAACTGATCGAGGTCAACGAGAAAATCTGCCGCTTGCGCCCCGTCGCAGAAGAAGACGAACAACCGGGGTCTCTCAGACCGCAGGAAAAAAAACGGCCGCGGCGATCCAACACGAAGTCGCCCAAGCAGTAGAACAGTTGCTGGCGGTGATCTTCGCCGCCCGGCGCAAGAATCAACGCTGGGATCTGGAAGCGCCCGAGACGGCTACCCGAGCGGCGCTGCACCAAGCTGGCGCGAAGTTGCTTGAGCAACTATTGGAGGTGCCACCGCCGACCGAGTCCGAGCAACTACGCGAATACTACCGGGGCTACGGTTCCTCCGCCCGTGACTGGGCTCAGGCAAAATGCTCGCGCTCTTACTAGCTCTGGTCGATCTCATCAGCGGCTCGATGCCCCGATTCCAGGGCCGCTTCCTGTCCGGCCGAGAAGTTCGCGCAATAAGCGCCCGCGAAATGAATGCGGCCCACGGGTTCGGTCACCTTCGGCTAGAACTTGGCAAGTTGTCCGGGTTTGACCGTGATGCGCTCGCACGCCGCGGCCCAGGGATCCTTCGACCAGTCATGAACGAACACCTGCTCGGAATCGGCCGACTTGCCGGGATACCGTTTATGGAAGGTCCCCTCCGCCTCCTGGGCGGTCACGCCGGGCTCGGCTCCGCCCACCAGAATGCCTCGGGGCGTACTCACTTCGTCGGCCATTTGCCAAAAATCGTGGAGGGTCGGGTCGGGTAGTGCCCAGTTCGGACTGACACCGTCCTTGTTCCGGAACTTGGTCCGCGACTGAAAGACTACGCGGGTCCGGGTGTAGTAGGGCATCTCCTGAATGATGAAATCCTTATCCTCGGTCCAGCGGGGGGTGACCGGCATTTGCTGCAGAACCACCAGCGAGACGCAGCTGACCAGGTGATCGGCCTCCATCGTCTTCTCTTTTCCGAACTCGCGGTAGCGCACTTTCACGCCGCTCGCGGCGTGCTCGATCGCGAGGACCGGACACCCCAGGCGAAGCCGTTCCCCCAAGCGGGCGGCGAAGGCGTCGGTCATGCGCTGATTTCCCCCGACGAGACGGAACAGCTTCTTGGTCAGCAGCGGCGTGCCGCGCAGCTTCTTGATGGCGGCGTTCCAGATCACCTGCAATGCGTTCCGCTCGCTGCCAGGGAGTTGCATCACCGCGGAGCTGGCCCCTCCAGCGAATTGAATCGCGGCGGCGGAGGCGCCGTCGCGCCGCAACAAGTCCGTCGGGGACATCTGGTCCAGATCGCTGAGGCCGGCGCTGAACGGGTCGTTCTCGTCCCGTATCCGGTCGACGTAAGGCTGGATATACAGCAGCACCAGATCCCACCAGGAACGCTCGCTCAAGAAATCGATCTCGCGCTGATTCAAGCCCAGCTGCGCAAGATTCGCCTTGCTGTGCAAGTCGTTTTCGGTATAGAGCTTCCCGCCAAGGAAGCGCACCATGTTGTTGCGGCGAGGTAAGGCAATGTGCGGAAGGTCGAACTCCTGCATGTATTGCCAGTAGCGAGTATAGCCGGGGTAGTAGAAATGCTCGGCGCCAACGTCGGCGTAGAGGCCGTCGGCCAGGGGATCGTGGACCGTGCGAACATGCCCCCCGGGCGGCCTGTTGCTTCCAGCACGACGACGTCGTGCCCGCGCGTCATCAGGTCGTAGCCGCAGGAGAGACCCGCGATACCAGCCCCGACCACGATCACCTTCTTGGCGACTCGAGGCTGAGCGGCGGCACGCGTGGCGAAAGCGGCAGCCCCCGACTTTCAAAATGTCGCGGCGGTTCACGCCCCGCATTGTACTTGATTCTGATTCGTTCATACTTTCAGGCAACGACGGGGCCTCTGGTGCCGCCTACCGCTCGAAAAGGGCCTCAGGTACGCGATAGGTAGCGCGAACCGGATTTTTTGAGCGAAGAGGCTGGGTGTGCTCCTCGGGAACTCGCTGGTTGCATGAGGTTGCCGGACAAGCCCAGATGCTACTCTGGGCCCCCAACCGAGTAGGCACTTCTTCTCGGTTGTGGGCTTCGGCGTTCGGAAGTTGTTCGTCTGACGGTCGAACATCTCCGGCAGCGATAAGAGCGCAGGCCCATCATCGAACTGATGGGCAAACGCGGGCATGTCCGAACCGTCCCGGTTCCTGACTGGATTACGGTAGCAATGGAACTCTGGACTCCAGCCGTTGAGGCGAGAGGTGGGGTGTGTGCCTACAAGAAATCTTCGATGGACACCACAGATGTGTCCCGAGGGCACCACATGCGCTACGGGTCCCCCGAGAAGAATGGCGCTATTCCAGATCCAGCAAGCGGGCCGGATTGCGCCGCAGCATGACATCGATTTCCTGCTGCCTGCCTCCAGCAAGCCGGCGATGTAGCTCTTGATCCCGGCCGGATGCACCGGATTGACCGCATTGCCCAGGTCGCTCGACATGATGCAGTGCTCGGGGCCCAGCGCCTTCATCAACTTGGCGTACTCGTCCAGCGTGCGTCGGCCTTTGCCCGCGTACTCCAAGGTTGTTCCGTAGCAATACTCCAGGTAAGCGCCCATCTTGGCCGCTTCCTGCTGCTGCTCTAGGCTCATACGATTGATGGGGTGGGTCACGATGATGCGATCGATCCCCATCTTGCGCGCCTCGCGAATCCACAGCAGAGTGTTTTCGGGGGTGGCATGGCCGGTGGCTAGCGCCAGATGCTCGCGAGCCATGATCTTGAACACCTCGAGCACTTCGGGCAACAGCTCCCCGTCGCGCTAAATGCTGATCAACCGCGCATCCATTGTCGGCATCCAAACGATCCGCCCGTAGCGGCAGGGAAGCTGCGCCATCTGCAGCACGGCTGCCGGATTGATGCCGCCGACCGCATTGTTGAGCACCAAAGCCCCGAAAACCTTGATTCCGGGAACCTCGCGAGCGACCAAGAACGCGATCGGAGCGGTGGGAATGAAGTGGTTCTTGAGAACAACCGCGCGCATGCCTTCCTTGCGGGCAATTCGCGCCAGATCCATGGCATCCACCGAACGGGGGATCGTCTCCGGGTAAGCGTGCGCGTGGACGTCAACGACACCCTCAAGCTGGCCCCAACACACACCGGCGCCCAGCACGAGCGCAATAAGAAATCCCATTGGTTTCATAAGACTTCGTTCCATGGAGCACCATCGCCTCGCCGCTTCAAACAGGATTGAACGGCGGACCCTCGCTACCGGCGCCGATGTGGATTCCCCGGGCTGGAGAGCCAATACACAAGCTAAAGGGTCTCGGTCACGCGTCTCGGTGGTCGTGATTAAAGTGATGATCGAGGACCGTCTTATTGGCGTCCGCCAGTCGCGTGGATAGCTCTTTCATTTCCGTCTTCGGCATGGGCTGGAATTTGCGAGCTAGCTCGGTGTTCTGGCGGATGAACTCCAGTTGCGGCATCCCAACCGTCACCAGCGAAACCGGCAGCGGCAAAGCGTACTGGATCAACTGCGCAGCGCTCGCGCGGCTCGATCCGGATCCAATGAGGCCCTCTTGCGCGGTGACCTTCATGCCGATGATGCCCATGTTCTTGCGAACCGCGACCGGCAGTGCCACCTCTTCGAAGCTGGCTCCGGGCTGGGGCTTGGGCGCAAGCGGTTCGCCGAAAAAGTCACTGATACCACCGGTCTTCCAGTAGCCCGCTCCGTCGGGGCTGCGGCCCTGCTTACCTGCGTTCAAGGCCATTTGCGTGCAGTCGAAGTCATGGCGCTCCAGAGCCTTGGCCAGCGTGACCGGATCGGCGTGGGAGGTGATGCCGATGAATCGTACGGTCTTCTCGTCGCGCAGCTTGCAGAGGGCCCGCAGCGCCCCTCCCTTTTCGATCTTCTCCAAGTCCTCTTCGTAACGGAGGCTGTGGATATGCGAGGCGTCGAGATAGTCTGTCTGTAGCCTTTTCAAGCTGGCTTCGCACCGCCTGAGAACGTCGTCGTAGGTGCGCGCAGGTGTCTTGGTCGCGAGAAAGACCTCCTTGCGGCGCTCCTTGGTGACAAGGCCGACCCAGGTCTCGCTCAAGCCGTCACCGTAGGCCTGTGCCGTATCGAAATATCGGATGCCGAGATCTAAAGCCAGTTGCAATGCTTCCGTCCCGCGATCTTGGGTTTTGTAACCCGCCCAAAGTGTACCGGTTCAGCCGAAACGGGAGAGCGAGCGCTCCGCGGTGGTGAAGATGCCGCCCTGCGGGCGGGGATTTTCAAGGCATCAGGGTCTTTCGATCCGATGGGGTTGAGCGTGGGCGCAAGAAACTCGTTCCCGCGCCCGTGATCATCGTCTCGATGAGCCCGCCGGGCTATCCCTCGGTAGGGTTGCTTCCCAGCAGAGCCCGCTTCCGTTTCACCCGGCAACGCCATTGTAACTCCAAAACTCAAGCCGCCTGCCGACGGCGTAGCTGACGCTGCTGCCGCGCCTGCTCCAGCTTGCGGTCTCGCGCGGCGTGAATCTCCTCCCGCTGTCCCGCCAGCATGTCCGCCGGCGTCACGAATCCGATCGCGCTGTGCAACCGCACCGTGTTGTAATGCTCGACATAGCGCTCGATCAGCCGCCGCGCATCCTCGGGCGTCAGCGGCACGCCCGGCCGGATACATTCGCTCTTCAACGACTTGTGCCAACGCTCCAACTTGCCGTTCGACTGCGGATAGTAGGGCGAGGTTCTCACGTGTGTCATCCCCGAAATGCGGATGAATTCCTTGAAGTCCTTGGCGATAAACTGCGGCCCGTTGTCGGAGATAATGCGCGGTTTGGCGTCCGGGTATTTCTCCTTGGCGGCCTCGAGAATAATCTCGACATCGGCTTCCCTCATGGCCTCGCGCAAGTCCCAATGCACAATCGAACGGCTGTAGCCGTCGAGCACGCTGCAGAGGTAGTAGAACGTACCCGAGATGTTGATGTAGGAAACATCGATATGCCAATGCTGATGCGGTTCCAGAGGCTGTTGGAAGCCCGTTCCTTTCAGCGACGTTTTGCCGTTCCACTTGCGCAGCAAGCCCGCCCGGCTCAACACCCGCCAGACGCTCGACGGGCTGACGGCCGCGATGTCGGCGTCGAGCATCATGAACGTCAACCGCCGGTAGCCCTGCAGCGGATGCTCGCGATAAAAGTCGAGAATGGCCTGCTTTTCCCACTCTTGGAGCCAGAAATCCCGGAGAACCCAACCGTTGTGCTCGTTGACGCAGCCGTAGCATCGGCGCCAGGAATAGAACTTGCTGGGCGCGATGCCGAGCCACTTGATGAAACGCCCGGCATGGATCCCGGTCTTCTCGGACCAGCACCGCACGAAATCGACGATCTGGTCGCGCACGTCGGGTGGTGTCCAGGTTTTGGTTAGAGTTCCCCAAGGCTTTTTTTTAACGCGATGTGCTCGGCCATCAACTCGGCCAGAACTTCATCCTTGGTCTGGATCTTCTTCTGCAGCTGCTCGATCCGTTCCTGTTCGGGCTGGCGATGGCTGCGGTTCTTAGTCTGGAAGGCAGCGGCTCCATTCTCAAAGAATTCTTTCTGCCAGCGGTAGAACACCGTCGGCTGCAGCGCCAGCTCGTCGCAGAGCTTCGAGACCGGCTCCTTGTCCACGAGATGCCGCCTCAGGATGGCGACCTTCTCTTCGGCTGTGTATTGCTTTCGTGCTTTTTTCATGCGTTCCCTCCGTTAGCTTAACGGCGGAACGCTGTTCTCCATTTCCAGCTGAGGCGGGACAAAAGGCGGTTGCCGCAACCGATGGCCAGGCTAGTGACGCGTTCCCCGGTCGCACCGAACGGCCGCGTTGGCAGCGTTTGGCTGTTGCCAGCTCCCATCGCACTCGTGGCGGCGAGCGATCCTAGGAGTTCTCTGCGAGACAACCGGTTCTTCATGTAAATCTCCTTTCCTTCGGCGCCAGCCAACTCTCCCGAAGCAGCTACACGTCCGACAGAAGATCGAGTTCCCCAGTGCTGTCACCGAAGCTCTCTGCCGGCACGCCAAACTTGGCCATCAAGCTTAACGATAGATTCGCCAACGGGGTGCCCTTCGGATAACGAAGGTGACGATTCCCTTTGATCTGCTGGTCGCGCCCGCCGACGACAACGACCGGAACGTTGAAGTTGTTGTGGGTATTGCCGTCGCTCATGCCGCTGCCGTAGAGCACGACGGAATGATCCAGCAAAGTGCCATCACCATCGGGGATCGCCCGCAGCTTCCGAAGGAAGTAGGCAAGTGTGTCGACGTGGTAGGTATTCAGTTTCGTGAACACCCCCATCTTGTCGGGATTGTTTGCATGGTGCGACATGGAGTGATGCGCTTCGGGCAAGCCAATCTCGTTATACGATCGATTCACATTTCCCCGCGCCAGCATAAGCGAACTGACACGAGTAATATCCGCCTGGAACGCAAGCACCTGCAAATCGAACATGAGCTCGGCATATTCCCTGAAAATTTCGGGCTCGCCGGCGGGCCGGTCCGGGATCTCGACATCACTGTTGTAGGATTCACTCTTGGCGATGCGCTGCTCCACATCGCGAATGGCATCGAAATATTCACCGAGCTTGAGACGGTCGTGTGCGCTAAGCGTTTCCCGGAGACTCGAAATTTCCTGCGTCACGCCATCGAGAATGCTGCGGTCTTCCTCGCTTCGAGCCCGGCGCTCTTCGGCGGTGTTGCCGCTGCCAAACAGCCGTTCAAACACAAAGCGTGGATTGGTTTCCGCCGGCAGCGGCGTTGTCGGGTTCTTCCACGACATCGAGTTCATATAGGCGCAGGCGTAACCGTGGTCACAGGCGCCGACGACGTCGTTGCGGTCCACGGAGACTTCGAGCGACGGGAGTTTCGAGTCGCAGCAGATGTGCAGGGCGATCATTTGATCGATCGTCGTGCCGGCCTGCACATCGGCGCCTTCGGTTTGCTTCGGGTGGACACAGCTCATGAACCCCGGCGCCGCCCGCGGATGCTGCCCTCCTGAGTCGCCCTGGTCCGTGGCCGGAAAGTTGTCCAGTCCGGTCACGACGAGCGTCTGATCCCGAAAAGCCTCGAGCGGTTTCAAGGTTGGGGAGAACGTGAAACCCACCCCTTCGGAGGGTGGCGTCCAGTCGTTCATATTGGCTCCGTTCCCGCAATAGATCGCCGCGAACCGAGGGGCCGCCTTGGTTCGGGCCGACATCGCGGGTACCATCGCGTCGAGGAGCGGAAGCGCTACGGTTGCGCCCAGACTGCGAAGGAACGTCCTACGGGGCAACGCTATTTTTGTGATCAACATTCGAGATTCTCCCGTATCTGGCTATACAGCGGTCAGTTCACTTGCTCTTGCTCTTGTGCCATTCTCATTTGAAACGGTGTACTAGTGACGATGCCCAGAATCAGTGAGGCAAAGCGGTAGTGCGCGCGTTCGGCCTCCCGTTTGACCTGACGGACCGCCGGCGCATCGGCGGCTTCAAGCCCTCTCCCGAGTGCGTAGGCCAACAGTTTTTCCGTGATGGTCGTCAAGAACTCGTCGGAATGGTCCAGCAGCACCTTTCGGAGCTCCGTCGGGCCTTTGAAAACCGTGCCGTCGGGAAGTTCAGCCGACGCGTCAATCGGAGAGCCGGACGAATGAATGTCTCTCCACTCGGCAATCGCGTCGAAATTTTCGAGCGCGAACCCCAATTCGTCCATCTGTTGATGGCAACTCGCGCAGACGGGGTTCGCCCGGTGCTCCGCCTACCGCTCGCGCATCGGGAGCACTTTCCTCGGGTCCCTCACCTCTTCGAGCTCGGGTACGTTCGCAGGCGGCGGTGGTGGCGTGCCGAATATATTCTCCAGGATCCACTTCCCCCGAATCACCGGAGAGGTCCTATTCGGACGCGATGTGCCTGTCAGAATCGAGCCCTGTCCCAGCAGCCCCCGCCGCACGCTGTCAGCCGGGAGCGACACCCGCCGGAATCGCTCGCCGTAAACGCCCGGAATTCCATAGTGTTTGGCTAATCGTTCGTTGAGGAACGTATAGTCCGCATCCAGCAGATTGAGCACGCTGCGGTTCTCGCGCATGATGCTGTCGAAGAACAACTCCGTCTCGCGATCGAAGGCTTTCCGCAGATTGTCGTCGAAGTGAAAGAGCAGTTCCGGACTGGGCCTGAAACTGGACACGTTGCGGATATGAAGCCACTGGCCGGCGAAGTTGCTAACCAAAGCCTCTGACCGCAGGTCGGCGAGCATCCGCCTGACCTGCTTCTCGAGCACGGCCGGATCGTGGAGGGTCATGTTGACCGCGGCGTCGAGGAGTGCGTCATCCGGGATGCTGCTCCACAGAAAGAACGAGAGACGCGAGGCCAGCTCGAGGTCCGCGATGCGATACGGCGTATTTGGCGCAATTGTCTCCGGCTGACTCTCGAAGCGGAACAGAAACTTCGGCGTGACGAGGATGCTCCGAACCGCTAGTTCGATGCCCGCCTCAAAGCCGCCTTTATTTGCACCCTCGCGATACAAGCTGAGCGGGACCTGAAGATCCTGCTCGGTAACGGGCCGTCGATATGCGCGCCGCGCGAGTGTGGCGATGATCTTTTTGGCACAGGGTCCCTCGTCGTCGGCCGTCGCGGGATGGCAGACGAGCAGCCGGCGGCGACTAGGTGTATCAATACCTCTCTCGGACGCTCCCTCAGCGTCGTCCGCGGAAGGGATGCTCACCGTTACGCTGGAAATGGCAGTCTGGCCCCTGCCCCTATAGGGATCTCGACGCAAGCTCGGGTCGAACAGGTCTTCGACGAACGCCTCGGTCTTTGAGACGAGGTACACCTGAACCAGATGAGAACCGGCCTTTACCGGTACGCGGAATCGAAGGGCCTCCAGGACCTTTTTATCCCGGTCCTCATCCCGCTCCCGTTCCCGGCTCTCTCCACGCCGGCGCCGCGCGAATTCCGGTCCCAGGGTCTTTGTCCAGACCTGGGCGCCATCAATGCTCACATCAAGCTGATCCCCGACGGCCACCCGATAGCCACCGTCGGCTCCGCCCTGTGTCGGCCGTATTTGGAACTCGCACTCGCCATCGACGGGAAAGTAATAGCGAAACGCTAGCCCGCCACGCGACCCCCACGGCAGATCGTCGCTGAAGCGGATCCCCTGATTGCGATCCGTCGGCACGAAGACCGTCTCCGGTGCCGGGGATCCCCGAACCCGTCCGAGCGCCATCCGGCTGATTTTCGCTGCTGCCTCCAGGTAACGCTCCGTCAGGGCCGCCGACAACGACAGTGCATCGGCGTTATTGTCAAACCCATACGCCGCATTGTCCGCGGGCAGCAGCGAGGCCGCATCAATGTCGAGCGTAAGCAAGTCGCGGATGGCATTGCGATACTCGGCGCGGTTGAACCGATGCAGCGTGGGCCGGCCTGGGTTGGGGTGCTCAAGGGCCGCCTTGTCGAGCTTTGCCTCCTGCCACGACACGACGCCATCGGCAAGCGCTTTGTCCGGCCGCGGCAGCCCGGCGGGGGGCATCGCCCCTGTCCGAATCTTGCGCACGACCGTTTCCCAGACCTCCGGGCTGTCGCCCACGCGCGCCAGGTCCAGCGCGTCAAGCTCAAGTCCGGCGGTCTTGGCGGCCTGGTTGTGGCAGGTGCGCAGTATTGGTCGAGAACCGCGCGAGGGGCCGGCGCTTCGCCTGCTGCTCCCGCCGCCGACGATGTCTGGAGAGGACTGGCGCTGTCCGTCTGCTGCGCCGCGCCTATCGGTACGATGAAACACAACGCTGCGACGATTATCGCCAAGCGAAGTCCGCTCATGGCAACAACTCCTCCGGGATCATCGCCACGCAAAGTCTTGGACATTCCATTTCCTTGGCGCCCAGTTTACGCAACAGCGCCGCTGTTTGCGGATGGGCGGCAAACGAATTGCCGTACTCCACACCGTCGGCGATGATCAAGGGTGTTCGGCCGTCTAAGGCGACCACATCGAGCTTCGCGCCTTTGTCGAACAGGTATTGCACGACGCTGTTGGCGCCCCGATACGCCGCCGCGTGCATCGCCGTTTCTCCGACGTCGTTGACCGCATTGACATCGGCGCCCTGTTCTTCCACGAGGAGTTTCACGGCTTCAAGCACCTGGCCCTCGGTGGCACGGTCCTGGTTCGAGGCCCAGGCGATACCCGCGGCCAACATGAGCGGGGTGATATTGACGCCGGTGTTGATCGTGGGATCGGCGCCATGCTCGAGCAGCAAACGCATCACCTCGACATCCGCCGCTTTCGCGGCAAAAAGAAACGCGGTTGCGCCGACCAGTCGCCTGCGATACCTCGCGCCCGACCATCTGGGCTCCATGGCGGTGTTCCGGCCGTTGACATCTGCGCCGTGATTCAGCAGCGATTTAATCACGCGCAGCCTGTCGATGTTGACCGAAATGCATTGATCGCTGATGTGCCAGTTGGCAACGTGCACGGCTGCCTGTAGCGGCTTGCCCCAGCTATTGTTCTGCCTATTTCCGCCCTCGGTAGCGACGTCACGAAGTTGCTCACGAATCGGCGGCGTCTTGAGCTCGATCTTAATTGGCCGCGCTCGCACACCCTGCACCGTCAGTTGGGTCGTTCCGCCTTCGGCGTTCGGACCTGCCCCCTTCTCGAGCAGCAGGTCCACGAGGTCCTCATGCCCGTTGATGATCGCCACGAGCAATGGGGTCGCTAGATCAGGTCGCTTCTCGTTCACGTCCGCGCCGGCCTCCAGCATCGCCTGGACCGAACGTATGTCTCCTTTGCGAACCGCGAACAAGAGTGCCGTCGTTCCGCCGTTGGACCGCATATGGATGTCGGCCCGGTGATCGAGCAGCGCCCGCACAACCGCGCCGTGCCCGGCGGCAGCCGCCCACATGAGCGCCGTTTGTCCGTTCCAGGATTCCTTCGCGTTGATGTCCGCGCCGGCCTCTAGCAGCACATTCACCGCATCGGAACGTCCGGTACGCGCCGCAAGCATCAGCGCCGTCTCTTCACTGCGCACCGTGCTGTTCGGATCAGCGCCGGCCTTCAGAAACTGCTCAATAACTGCGGCGTTGCCATTCTGGGAGGCGAGCGCCAGCGGGGTGACACCGTAGTTGTTCGGTGTACTCACTTGGGCTCCGGCCCGTGGTTCCTGCCGGGCAGCGACATCTATCAATATGGTCCTCTCGATATCGACCACCGGCAGCGCTTTGTGATGTCGTGGGTCTGGGAGCTGCCCACCATGAGCTCGGACAATGGCTTTGTCAAGCACGTGATCCACGGCTGGCAGTGGACGGGCATCGGGCAGTATCAGACCGGCAATCCTCTGACCGTCACCAGCGGCCGGGACATCTCGCTGAGCGGTATCGGCAGGCACCGCGCGGTACTGACCGGCGCTCCGCTTGATGCGCCGGGGGGCGCCGACAAGCGGGTGTGGTTCAACAAGGATGCTTTCTCTCGCGACTACCCCGAAGGCACGTTCGGCACAACGGGCGCCGGTATCTTGACCGGTCCTCAAATTTACAGTTTTGACATGGGGATCTTCAAGCACTTCACGATCACCGAGCGGGTCAGCATGCAGTTTCGCTCGGAATTTTTCAATATCTTCAACCAGACGAACTTCGCTAACCCGACCACTAACTTTTCCAGCGGACGTTTCGGAAGGATCGGAGGGACACAAAGCTACGCGGGCGAACCGCGAGTCATCCAGTTCGGCCTGAAGCTAGCGTTCTAGCACTCAGCTGAGGGTACGGACTAGTTTCTGACAAGCAGCAGACCGCGGCTGGATTGGCCTACAATCCCGCCGCGTTTTTTTTGCGACGCGTCGTCTCGACGTAGAACTGGTCAAGAAGCAGGCGTTCAGCCCCGTGTCCCCAGTGTGGACCGGCGCACTATCTCGACTCTGCTTGCCAGCGGCGCCGATCTCCCTCCAGAGCTCAAGGGCAGCAGCCAGAACATCCCGACTTCGTCGAAGCGTTACCGGCCAGCCCGCTTTTCTCACCGCGTGGCGAGACGAAGTGCATAATAGGCCCATCAGTACAAGACGCGCGCCGACGTAGGGGCCTAGCGTGCTCTTGCTTATACGGTTGTTTCAGCAAGCCCCAAGATGTAGGGTAGGGCGTGGCCCGGCCGCCGTTTGCGAAGAGTCTGCGTCAGTTTCAGGTGGAGTTCGCGACCGAGGAGGCTTGCCAGAAGTACCTGGCTGCTTGTCGTTGGCCCGACGGGTTCCTTTGTCCTCAGTGTGGGCATCGGCAGGCCTACATTCTCGAGCAGAAACTACGATGGCAGTGCGCGGCGTGTCGACACCAGGTCTCGTTGACGTCGGGAACGGTGCTCCACAATACGAAGACCCCGCTGACGGTTTGGTTTTGGGCTGCGTACCTGATGACAACTGATAAACGAGGTGTGTCGGCGCTGCTACTGCAGCGTCAGCTCGGCCTGTCGCGCTACGAAACCGCCTGGATGATGTTGCACAAACTGCGACGGGCCATGGTGAACGCAGCTCGCGAGCCCTTGCACGGAGAAGTAGAGGTCGATGACACCTGGATTGGCGGCCCGCAAGCAGGTTTGCGAGGCAGCCGGCAACTGAAGGGGCGCCGTGCGGCCCTTGTGATGGTCGCTGTTGAGAAACGCGGGAAGCGCTCCGGGCGCGTTCGCATGTCCGTTATTCCAGACTTCAAGAAGGTGACGATCGACAGGTTTCTTGCCCAGAACGTTGTTCCCGGCTCGACCATCTACACAGACGGTCTGAAGACCTTTACCGCCCTCGAAGAGGCCGGCTACAAACACGTCTCTCGTCCGCAACCTCACCGGACTGACTTGCGGAAAGGCGCCAAGTCGGTGGTGCCGCTGGCGGATCGTGCCATTGGCAACCTGCAGCAATGGCTGACCGGAACGTACCACGGCGTGAGCCGCGCTCAGCTTCAGGTTTACCTCGATGAGTTCGTGTTTCGACACAACCGCCGCAAGACCCCAATGGCAGCCTTCCAAACCCTCCTCGGTCTCGGAACTCAACACGCTCCTACGCCTTATGCCCACATCCGCCGCGCGCGTGACCTGGACAAGACGCGATGACCTCTACCCCAACATCTTGGGGCTTGCTGAAACAACCGTATAAGCAGGAGCGTGCTACGCCCGCGTCTGAATCAAGCACGGCGAGCAAGCGCAACGAAGGAATGGCGGGCCTATCGCCTGCTTCGACCGTCAGGCGGTGAGAAATGCGGGCTAGTGTAGTGCGCCAATCAGACCGTAACTTATCGTGAGTCGCCTCCTTGCCAGGACGCAGGAGTGAGAGAGACCGAGCGGCCCAGATGCGGAACCTGATTTGAGCCGCGTTCACGCGGCTTGGTGTTCCGTAGGCCAGCCGTTTACGGCTGGTGGACGCCGCCGCGCAGGGACTTTTCAGCCCGTTTCAACGGCCTTACCTCTTTCAAGCAGATGTCTTGTGGTGCGCTATCACTGACGCACTACACTAGAGGGGCCCTTGGGTGCCTAACCCGTCCTTCTCACCGGGTGGCGAGGCAACTCGGCCTCCAGGCCAAACATCTCTAGAACCGGTGCGATCGGTCACGGATAAACAAAAAAACTTTACACTCCATATTTTCAATCACTTACATCCATCCGTCGCCGTCAAATCAACCGAAAAATCGAACCGCGCCTGCTAAAATACAAACGGAAAGCCGCAACAGGAAAGGAGGGAACAAAAGTAGTGACGACAAGCAGCGAAAAAAAGCGCGGACGCGCCATGTGGCGCACATCTCCAGACGTGCCGTGTCGCCATTCCTGGCGACATGTCTTTGCCGCAATTACCTCGAAGCCCCGGTTCGGCCCCCGAGATCAGCCGATCCGTCACCGCCAACAAATACACGAAATCGCGCGAAAAACAACCGTCTCAAGCGGGAGTCTGCCACTCCCCCGTCCCAAGCGCTCAACTCAAGTCATTGAAAACAAAAACACTAAACGAATGAACAGAATACGAGACGCCCAAAACCAGGAAAAATGGTCTCATAACCTGGCATTTCATGACATTTTGTAAAAAAACCTTTTAATCTTAGTAGAGGAAATCGAACAGGCTGCCCGGCCGTCAGACTCCGGCCGCGGGGCAGGGAATCAACCCCGCCGCCCCTGCTCAGGTAATCCTCTCTGACTCAAGAGAAATGAGGCGCTCAGCGACTCTCCAGCATCTCGAAATCCGAAGGCAGATCGATGTCCCGCAGAACGCCGGCATCTTGCACGTCGACAAACAGCGTTTGTTCCCGATGCCGCCCAACGACGTTCTTTGGCGATGCATCGGAAGGCAGCCGCAGCATCTCGTCGAGAATGGCTCGCGAGGCAATCACCGGATGCCCGCGGCGTTCTCCCAACCGCGGGACGACCAGCGCCGCACGGGTCCGCTCCCACTCGGAAATCAGGCGATCGAGTGTGGCGGCTCCCACGGTTGGATGATCCACAAGGGTGAACATGGCCGCCTCGACACCGTCGGGCAAGGCCCGAATGCCCTCCTGCAGAGACGACAGCATGCCCAGTTTGTAGTGATCGTTGATCACGACGCGCAGCTCCCGCGACGGTTTGAGCGTAGATCGGATCTGCTCCGCATGGTGGCCCAGCACGACAACTACTGGATCCAGCCGCGAAACAAACTGGGAAATGATGTGGTTCAGAAACGTCGAACCCTGGTAGCGAAGCAGTGCCTTGTCGCAGCCCATGCGGCTCGATTCGCCGGCCGATAGGATGATGCCGGCGAGCTTCACTGGGCGCGAGCGGAAGCTTCCAGTTCTTCCGTTACTTCTTCCTTTACCTGTTCCTCGATTTCGCAGGGTTCTTGGCTGACATTCAAGGTGTTTGGAATGCCGTGGGCGAACAAAGATTTGGAAATCGGATTCCAGCCCGCCGCCGGACGCCGCCGCCAATGAACCAGTTCGGCCACGACGGCAACCGCGATCTCTTCCGGCGTGATAGCCCCGATGTCGAGCCCCATCGGTGAGTGAACACCTAGGAGCTTTTCGATCGGGATGCCTTCTTTCTGGAGCTGCTTGACTACTTCAATCAGCTTTCGCTTGCTGCCGATCATGCCGATATAGCGGGCGGGCGTCGATACGGCCCATCGCAGAACGCTCATGTCGTCCTTGTGGCCGCGCGTCACGATGACGATATAGCTCGACTCGTTGATCGAGAGTTTCGAAAAAACTTCCTCATACTCCTCGGCATGAACTTCCGCTGCTTCGGGAAAGCGCTCACGGTTCGCGTAGGTGTCGCGGTTGTCGACGATAATGGTGCGGAATCCCGCCAGGGTTGCCACTTTCGAAAGGCTCTTCGAGATGTGGCCCGCCCCGAAAATATAGGCCGATGGAATGGGCATAACTGGCTCCACATAGACGTCCAATTGCCCGCCGCAAATCAGGCCGGTATCGTAGGCCGCATCCTGGCTCAAGTTGAAGCTCAGCATGCGCGGCTTCTCGGTCTCGATGACCTCGCGCGCGGCGTTCCAGACTTCCGCTTCGGTACAACCGCCACCGATCGTCCCGACCATGGAGCCATCTTCGCGAACCAGCAACTTGGCGCTGCTAAAGCTAGGAATCGAGCCTTCCACCTCGACAATCGTCGCGAGTGCGGCCTTCTGCCCGCTGCGGCGCAGATGTACCAGCTCTTCATAGACGTCCGTCGGTCGACCCATTTAGGCGGCTCCTAGTCGCCCCCATTATAATACGGATTCCGTGAGCCGCGACCATCAGGGAGCGGTAGGTCCGAGCCGTTCCATCGCTTGGCTCGCGCCAGAGCCGCGACCGTGAGGGAGCGGTTTCCGCAAGCGGATCAATTGTATGCATCGGAAGCCGAAAGCTCAAGCACCGCGAAGCTGCGGTTGTTGCATTCCATCGCCAGAGCCGCGACCATCAGGAAGCGGTAACTCCGGGTCGTTCCATCGCTGTACTCGTGACCGGAAGCCAGTCCCTGCTCCGCGTAGAGGTCTAAATCCAATGAAAGCTGTAAGAATTCGCGAACACGGCGGACCTGAAGTTCTGACATACGAGGACGCCCCCGAACCGAAGATCCAAGCAGACGAAGTGCTCGTCAAGGTTAAGGCCTGCGCGCTCAACCATCTCGACCTGCACATCCGAGCAGGCCTCCCCGGCCTGAAGCTCGACATGCCCCACATCCTGGGCAGCGACGCTGCTGGAGAAGTCGTCGCGGTCGGAGATGTTTGCCACTCTGTCAAGCCGGGTGACCGCATCCTGCTGGCTCCCGGCGTAAGCTGCCGGCGCTGCCAAGAGTGCGTTTCGGGCCGCGACAACTATTGCAGCACCTATCATCTATTCGGATACCGCCGCCCCGGCGTCAATGCCGAGTACATCTCAGTTCCCGAAGTGAACGCCATTCCCATTCCAGGTGAACTCAGCTTCGAAGAAGCCGCCGCCGTGCCTTTGGTCTTCCTTACCGCTTGGCACATGCTGGTCGGAGTGGCCAAGATCAAACTGGGCGAAGACGTGCTCGTCATTGGCGCCTCGAGCGGAGTCGGCAGCGCGGCGGTTCAGATCGCTAAGTTGTTCCGCTGCCGGGTGATTGCCACCGCCGGAGGAGAAGCCAAGCTCGAAAAAGCCCGCCAATTGGGCGCCGACGAAGTTATCGATCACTACGATCAGGACGTCCGGGCGGAAGTCCGTCGCCTCACCGAAAAGCGCGGCGTCGACATCGCCTTCGAACACGTCGGGTTAGCTACCTGGCCCCATTCGACCTCTTCCCTCGCCCACCATGGGCGTATCGTCACCTGCGGCGCGATCACCGGAGGCGACGTGAGCCTCAGCCTGCACCACCTTTTCTTCAAGCACCTCAGTATGCATGGGTCATTTATGGGGCGGCTCGGGGAGCTTCACGAAGTTCTCAAATTCATCGGCCGGGGCGACTTGAAAGCTGTAATCGATCGAACCTTCCCGTTAGCTGAGCTGCGTGCCGCGCACGAGCACCTGGAGCAGAAAGGCCAGTTCGGAAAGATCGTCGTGATTCCGTAGCTCTCTTGTGGGCGACCGTTTCAATCAACCGTGTCCCCTCCGAGCTTTTTGGTCGTCATGACTTGTTCCGAGGGCCTCCCAGCAGTTACTGAATGGGCACGGCCTTGGGCCTGATCAGCACCCTTGAGGTGTATCTGACAGCCGCAACAGCACAACAACTGAGTGTCTTATCATTTCAGCCGATGATATAATCGCCCTTCCCCTACGATTCCGCTTTGCAAAACTCGCTCTCGGTCGTTATCCCCTCCTACAACGAGGAAAAGCGCCTCCCGCCGTCGCTGGAGCGCGTCGCGGAATATTTGCGTCGTCAACCTGACCGAAGATCAGAAATCTTGGTCGTCAATGACGGATCTTCCGACCGGACAGGCGAAATTTCGCGCGAGATGGCGGGCAAGATCCAGGCCGGGAATCTCTCGATGCGCGTGCTCGAAAACCCGGGCAACCGTGGCAAGGGCTACAGCGTGCGGCATGGCGCGGCCGAGTCGCGCTGTGACTGGGTCTTATTCACGGACGCGGACCTTTCTGCTCCGATCGAGGAATGCGATAAATTGCTGGCAGCCGTCGGTGAAGGCTCGAACGAGGTCGCGATTGGCTCGCGGGCCTTGGACCGGTCTTTGATCGGGGTGCATCAACCTTTTTTTCGGGAGTTGATGGGGCGAGCTTTCAATCTCGTAGTGCGTGTCAGCACGGGGCTTTCGTTCGCGGATACCCAATGCGGATTCAAGCTGTTTTCGGCGCGCGCGGCGCATGACATTTTTCCCAAGCAACAGTTGGAACGCTTCGGATTCGATGTCGAAATTCTCTTTCTCGCCCGCAAATACGGGTTCAACGTAGCCGAGGTGCCGGTACGGTGGAACGACGTCGCGGGCACGACGGTTGCTGCCATGTCGGGGGCCGACGCCTTCCTTGATATTCTGCGAGTTCGAAAGAATGACTGGCTGGGAAAGTATGAGTAGCCGCTGAGCGGTTGATCCGTGGAGCAGTTGAGCCCCAACACCGGTGTGCTTTTACGCTCGATGGCCCATCAACCCACCCATTGGATCAACGGATCATCCGCAACCGATTAAATGCTTCATGCTTACTTACTTGTCTATCCGTTTCTAATCCTCTACGTGACGCTTGGCGCGCTGATTTTCGTGCCGCTAACATGGCTGATTCGTGATATTCGTCCGATCTACTGGGTCGCGCGAACCGGCGTTCGTATAGCGTTCCTTCTCTCCGGTGTTCGCGTCAATCTCGTCAACTTGGAATACGCTTTCCAGCATTCCCGGTCGGTGTTTCTGAGCAACCACGTCAGTAACATCGAGCCCGCCGCGCTATTCATGGTGCTGCCGCGCATTACGATCGTGCTGAAGAAGGAACTGGGAAGAATCCCATTGCTCGGTTACGTGATGAAGCTGGGCGGATTCATCTATGTCGACCGAACGAATCACGATTCACGCCGATTGGCACTTGAAGCCTCTGTCGACGCCCTCAAGAAGGGCATTTCACTGATGATCTTCCCGGAAGGCACCCGCAGCTTGGACGGGAGCCTGCTCCCTTTTCGTCCGGGACCCTTCACTATCGCGATCGAGGCGCAAGCGCCGGTCGTTCCCGTCACCGTTCATGGAACCAGGGAGCTGATGCCCAAAGGGCAACCCTATATGAGGGCGGGCAAGATTTCTCTTGTTTTCCATCCCTCGATACCAACCGAAGGCCTGACGAGTCAGGACCGCGCAGCGCTCATGCGCCAGGTTCGAGAAGTGATGGAGAAGGGTATGGACAGATCGCATCAGATCGGTCATTCTCATTGACGCCCCTCTTATCTCCGAAGCACGAATGTCCTAGCTGCGGGTGCGTGCTGTGAATCTCAATTGTAAAGATCAGTATTCAGAGCGTTGCCGTGAACCTCGGGGCAGATTCACCTTGGGCGCCTTTGCTGTTGATCGGAATTGTGGTGCTGGTCACGACCCTCGGCGCCTGGCGGGTCGAGCTATGGCGCTGGATTTCGGTGGCGCTGCCCGGCAGCGTTCCCATTACGCCGCACGCTTACGCCTAAGACGCGGCGATTCTGCTGCTGCCGGTCTGGTTGGTTCTGTTTCGCTCGAAAAATCGCGCTTTGAGGATGATCGCGGCGACTCTGGCGGTGCCATTACCGTTCCTGTCGCTGTTGTTCGGGCCGCCTTGGACTGTGATCCCCCCCGCCGACGATTTTCGCTCTTCTTTGCACGCTTGCCTGGGATAGCCGTCAGACAAACTCGGCCCAGCCGGCAGTCTAGTGGTTTTGCAAAGCAACGTGGTGGAACGTCTTCCCGCCCGAGTCTCAGCGACTATCGTCGGGTCGTCGTCGTTCTTTTCATCAGCGTGGGTTGTCGGGTCCAACTCGGTATACGTCCATTGGACCTTGTGGTAACTGGATTCGACAGCGGCGCCTCCCGAAGCCTCCTTTAGCTGCTCTTCGATCAGTTGAGGTTGCTCCTTATCATCTTTGGAATGGTCATCTTTGGAATGGTCATCCTTCTTTTCTTCTTCGTTGGACATGTTGGGCCTCCTGGTGGAATTCAGGTTTGAGCGGATTCCGATACCGTCGCATAGATTGTACAATGCGGCTCACGCCATTCACAAAACCATCAGGAGAAAAGCTGTGAAACCACGAACTTCGATTCTCATGGCTGCGGTGGTGACGGCAATGTCTGTCGGCAGTCTCGCCGCGGAGCTCAATGCTCCCCTGATGAACCGCCTGGGGTGAGGTGGCGTGAACGACCAGGTTTCGCCGCGCCTCGATTCGCCGAGGCGTTTCCGGCGAGCCCTCCATTGGCTAGACCAGATGCCGCTCTCCGGAGGCGAACAAACCGAGGAATCAGTTTGCGGCAAGCATGGTCGCTCACGCAACGTAGTCATAACCCAATCGCGGACACAGACAACATCGTCCTCGGCGAGCACCTCGAACCCAAAACCCGAGTCTGATGTTTATGGTGTTTCACGGAGATCCCTGGGGATTCCGCTACGCCGGCACGCCTGATTCGTTAGTCTGAAGGAGAGAGGATACGGGCGGATCTTGAAGGTCAGGAGAGTTGATTCGCGTACTGGGAAAAGATGGGTGGCAATTGGTGCGCACCCGAGGGAGTCACCGGCAGTTCAAGCACTTGAGTAAACTCGGGACCGTAACCGTTGCCGGCAAGCCAGGCGTTGAGGTCCCGTCCGGCACGCTCCGTGCAATCCTAAGGCAAGCCGGTCTAAAGAGTTAAGCGAGGCGACAATGCGATACATGGTGGTGATAGAACGCGGCAAGAGGAGTTGGGGGGCGCATGTGCCCGATCTTCCTGGGTGCATCGCCGCGGGCGAGACGCGCGACGAAGTGCTGCAGCTCGTTCGGGAGGCGATCCGCTTTCACATTGAGGGGCTGGAGCAAGATGGTGTTCCGGTACCCGCGCCCAGCACCGAAAGTGAGTTTGTCGAGGTCGGCGTAGCCTAACATAAGGTCCAAGCGCAAGTCGTTCAGCCGCGAAGCGGCGCAGGATCGTAGCCCAGGGTGCAGCGAAGCGGAACCCTGGGCGCCAAACGCATCAAGAGCAAGCCCCGGACGGGGCGCAGGAGCAAACCGCAGCACACCCTGCAACAATCTGCAATCCCCACCCGCCGCTACACTCGCGCCGCAGCCTTCATCGCGTCGGCGATGGCTTCGTCGGGGATCCTTGATCATACTCCGACGCCAGCGCTCGGTTCGCTTCCAGAACGAGCGCGACAGCTTCCTTCAAACCGACCCTGGCCTCAGCGAGTGTGGTCCCCTGGGTGTTAGCGCCGGGTAGCTCTTCGACGAATCCGATGTACCCCTCTGGAACGCGCCGGTAAACAGCCGTTAATTCGAGTTCCATAAAGTGGCCCTCCAAATCAATAATACCTTCGAGGCTGGGCGCCTCGCTGAGGCATGCACCCGCAACTACGCTCGCGGCGCAGCCTTCATGGCGTGGGCGATGGCTTCCTCGGGGACAACATACTCCGACAGCGCTTCGTTGCCGATGTAGCCCAGATCCTTGATACCGATTTCGCTGGTGTAGTAGGCATCGACCGACATCTTACGGACCCAGTCAAAGAAACGGACTCCGGCACCCAGGTCCGACCTCTTCTCCAGGCCGTAATCGTGAAACCGCGAGTAGTCGCGGTCCCAAAGCACATCGGGCTCTTTTGCGTTTCGCTGGGCCTCGACCAGCAGATCGAGCATTTCCGTTTGCTGCTCCTCGCTGGCTGCGACAAAGGTGCTGTCGTAGCGGTGGCGCATGCGGGCGTCGAGCCAGCCGATGCCGCTGGTGTAGATGCGGGCCAGGACTTCGTTCTGGCTGCAGAGCAAGTCGATGAACTCCGGCGCTCCGGCGTCGACTGCGCTCCCGGATCTCTCGTCCGTCGGGACGATCAGCTCGGCCAGTTTCGAGACCGTCTGAAACTCATGTTCGGTCAGCAGCTTCGGCGTGTAGTCGCCCCCCGCGCCCTTGCTGCCCTTGACTTCCTTGTGTACGTGCTGTGCCGAGGCGATGTCGAGCGCACCGGTCGCAGCGGCGCCGGTCGCGGTCAGCGCCAGGGCGATTCGCCGAATCGCGTCACGGCGCGACAAGTCACTGATCTGGACAAACTCAGACATTGCCTTTCCTCATTTCTTCCGCCATATAGTCTCCAGCGCGCCAGGAGAGCGCGCTGATCGTCAACGTGGGATTCTTATCGGGACTCGTCACGAAACTAGATCCGTCGCAGACGAAGAGATTCTTGACGTCATGCGTCTGACCGAACGAGTTGAGCACCGATGTCCGTGGGTCGTCGCCCATGCGGGCGGTGCCGACTTCGTGGATGATCGTTCCTGGTACGGAGATTCCCGCTTTCTCGTAGCGGTTCCCGAGCCCCATCACCTTTCCACCCATCGTCTCGATGAGATCCGTGAACGTCTTCTGCATGTGACGCGCCTGTTTCCACTCGTAGTCGGTCCACTTGAAATGGAATTTTAGAACCGGGATACCCCAGGCATCGACCACATCCGAGTCGATTTCGCAGTAGCTGTTGTGGTTGGAAATCATCTCGCCGCGGCCCGCGAAGCCGACCGAAGCGCCGTACTCTTCGCGAATACGCTGTTTCATCTTGCTGCCGTAACCGTGACGCCTCGCTCCTCCGTGAAAAGATCCGACACCGGGCATGCGGAAGCCGCCGCCGGCTTCAATGTGATAGCCACGCGGGAACCCAATCTCTTTGTGGTTGTCATACTCCCACCAGGGCGCATAAAGGTGCTCGCTGCCAAAGCCGTCGGTGTTGTAAGCCGGCATCCCTTCGAGTGCGGGTACATAGCCGCTGACGCTGTAGCCGACCGTGTCCATCAGATTGCGTCCGACTTGTCCCGAACCGTTGGCAACGCCGTCGGGGAAAGCGCCCGATTTTGAATTCAGCAGGAGGCGGGACGATTCACAGGAACTTGCCGCGACCACCACTACGCGCCCCATCACGCGTTTTTCTCTGCGCGTGTTCTTGTCGATATAAACGACGCCGGTTGCTTTCCCGGACTTGTCCGTGAGCACTTCCCGGACCATGGCGTCGGTGAACAGCGTCACGTTCCCGGTTTCGATGGCGGGAAAAACGTCTACCTGGCTGGCGGAATAGTTCGAGGCGGTCAGACAGCCTCGCCCGCACTGGCCACAATAGTGGCAGGCGGGCCGGCCGTTGAGATTCTCGGTAATGACAGCCCGGCGGTTGGGGATGAATGGGATGCCGAGGTTCTTGCCGGCCGCGCGAAAAAGGTGCTCGTGGGCCCTGGGAGCAGGCGGCTTCTGGAAGATGCCATCCGGGGCGCTCGGGATGCCTTCGGTCGTCCCGGTGACGCCGATATACGCTTCCGCCTTGTCGTAGTAGGGAGAGATATCGTCGTAGTCGATGGGCCAGTTCAGTCCCAGCCCGTCGCGGTCGTAGGCTTTAAGATCAAGCTGCGAGAAGCGGAACGACATGCGGCCATAGTGGTTAGTCCGCCCGCCGACGACACGCGAGCGAAACCACTCGAACTGACTTTCTCCGCCGACCGTGTAGGGTTCGTCGTCAAGATGCCAGTCACCCATGGTGGTTCTCAAGAATCCGAAGGGTTTGCCTTTGCCGAAATAATACTTACCGCCCTCATCGGCGCCGCGGTGATCGTGGTCGTGAGGCCAGTGGTGCTCTTTGTATTCCTTGGCGGGATCGAGCATCGGCCCGGCTTCGAGCAAGGCGACCTTGATCCCTTTATTCGCAAGGACGCGGGTGACGGTGCCGCCGCCGGCGCCCGAACCTACGACAACAACGTCATACACGTCGGTAGTGCTTGGAGTTTGTGGCATGAGTGATCAACAGGTGATTTGGGAGCGTTCAAAGACCGCTGTTATTATAGCGAGCTTGGCCCGGATTCCTGGTGGCCGAAAACACAATCAGAGCCGCGGCGTGAAGGGCGATCGGATGAGCCAGGCCGCGCTTCCGTGCTCCGGGACGCCGCTTACAGTGGCTGATTTCCAGTCGCTAACCATTTCGCGCATTCAGGACCAAGTTCTTCGAGTGCGCGCGCTTCATAAGCCGCGCTGTCCTCGTCCGTGAGCACATCGCGCCATCTGCCGTTTTGGCCTCGATGAATAAACGTCGTTGCCCCGCCGTCCCAGAATGCGCCTCCGAGCGGCACGCTCTTGATGGCATTGCGCTTCATGTAGTCGAAGCTGCAGTGCTCGACAATCGCGTCCCAGTTGGCCTCGTTAATCTCCACACCAAGAAATGCGGCAACGCGGCGAATCTCCGCCGGCATGTCAGCCTTGAGGTCGGCGAAGTGCAGCATCATCAAGTTCGGCAGATTCCGAATCTCCCACCAGGTGCGGATGTTCTCCCAAAACGGCCAAAACGGATGACCTTCCTTTTCCAGCCAGTCCAAGAAATATTGGCGAACCGAATCAGGCGGCGGCTCGATCGGCGGACCGGCGCGCCCGGGCGTGTTGTTGAGCGCATCGTACCAGGCGGCGTTCGCGTTGGCGTGGTGATTGTACATACTCCAGACAACGTCGCGTCCGTCGCGTCCGATGTAGATGTATTTAGCCTTGGGAGAGTAGACCAGAGCGTCGACCGGCAAGTGAGTCTTAAGGAAGCGGCGATGGGTCTGCGCTTCGACAACAGGGAGTTTGACTTGCTTCGGAGGTATGCGCAAGTCGAGCCACGGCGACATCTCAGCCACCTCGAGTCCTTCCTCGCCCTCGAACAGGAGCTGAGAGATGATCTGCTGTAGCCAGGTGGTTCCCGACTTGGCGTAGGTCGCGATGACGATATCGTCGTCACGGAAGCGCAAATCACTCCAAATCGTCGAGTCAATGTGATGATTGTGGAACTCGCGAGTTTTCTCGGGCCAAGCGATCGAGCCATCGGTCATGTAAGCAGCCTCCTGGGGAAGACAGACCGCAGCGGGGCGCAGCCTGTTCATCAAAGTCTACCCCGTCAAGACGTGATCGGGAAAGGAGTCCGGCCGAAAGTCCTCTGAAGCCTGCCTTGGCCGAAACAGAGCCGCACCCGCAAGGGTGCGGTCGAGACTGGTCAGCCCGGCGGGCTTGCTCGAAACGAAGTCACTGCCAAACTGGACCGCACCCTCGCGGGTGCTGCTCTGTCAAGACCCCATGCTAGAAGTGTAGGAACCCGCGCTAGTAACTAAAAGCTGAACCGCAACAAGAATCGAAACGTCCGGCCGTCATTGAGTGTATTGGTAATCTGACCGAAATTAGGAGATGCCAAATCGAAGCCCGGCTCGGCGAACTGGACCGTGTTGAAGAAGTTGATCGATTCCACGCGAAACAAAAGCGCTCGCTCGGGCCCAACCGGCCAGCTTCGCGATAGGCTCATATTGATGTTGGCGATGGCGTCCTTGCGGAATGTGTTGCGGCCCACCGAACCATTCTGTTCCGACGGGCCGATGAACGCGAACGCCGAGACCGGCAACTGCTGCCGCGATGTGTCGGGATGGTCGATCGCCCGTCCCAGAACCGACGGATCCACCACGTTCGGGCGATCCCTGCCCGTGCCGTCAACGTTTCCAAAACCGGAGCCGTCCGAGCCGGATGCGACCGTAAACGGGGTGCCCGACTTCAACAGAATCACCGACGAGATCCGCCAGTCCGCTAAGATCGCTCCAGCCCAGCTCGTCTGCTTTCCAAACCCGGGCAGCGCGTAGTTCGCACGGGTCAGAAAGGCGTGGGGTTGATGGAACGTACTGAGCCCGCGCATTTCCCCGTGAGAGTTGAATTCCGACTGGCTCTGAGAGAACCAAGTGTCGGTACCCGATCCAGTCCCGGTATAGTTGCTCTCGAGGTCGATGGCCTTGCTAAACCAATCGAAGTATCGAGAGTAAGGCCCCTCCAGCGCGGGACGATGAGCCGAATCTTGGCCGCGTCGTAGTAGCCTCGCGAGCTGTTAACCACCCGCTGGACCTCGAAGAAGCGCCGGTCGGGCCAGCGTTCGTTGACCGTTTCGGTGCTCAGCGGAACGCCTGGAACCCGCTGCGCACGATTCGTGTTCCAGCGGTTCAGCAGCTTGATGGAACGGCTTCCCACGTAGTCGAATTCGGCTCTCCAATCGCCCGCCAGCCTCAATTGCCATGAAAAATTGTACTGGTGTGAGTAGGGTGAAACGAGGTTGGGATCGAACTGCACGACAGTGCTGCGGGCGTCGGATCTGAGCGACCCCGGGTCCAAGGCCGAGAGCGGATCCGCCAGTCGCGGCGCGTTGATCACGACCGTCAGATTTCCCGGAGGGTTGAAGCGAGTCTGACTGTAAGTGACCGGAAAGATCTCTCCATAGTGGATGCCGTATGTCCCCCGAAGCACACTCCAACGGCCGCCCAAACGCTTGGCAAATCCAAAGCGGGGCGCCCAGTTGTTGCAGTCACAACCATAGGGTATCTGGTCCAGCTCGTTGACCTCACTGGACGGGAACGCCGGCTGATAGCGTAACCCGATGTTGAGCGTCAGCTCGGGCGTCGCCTGCCAGCGGTCACCCAGGAAGAATTGGCCGTCCCAGCTGCGGAAGCCGCGATGAATTTCCCCGATGGCCCGCACATACCGTCCGGGGCGTCCGAGCCGAATATTCGTGAGCGTATCGTGTCCGAACTCGTTGCGAAATTCAAACTCCCCCCGGTGGCTGGCGGCTTCGAATCCGTTGACTTGACGCCGCATCATCATCACCCCGGCGTGCAGACTGTGGCGGCCCTGAATTCAGCGAATCTGGCCGGCATATTGGAAGGTGTTTCTGGCCCTGTCGATGGGAACGATCGGGCCGGGGCCCAGAAACTGGATGACGGAAGCCATCCATATCAGCGGTCCCACCGCACTCTGATCGGGAAGCAGCAGCGAACCCACCCGATTGAAACCGGCGGAAAACTCGGTCGTCGTTTCGGGGTTCCAGGTGCGGCTCCAGGTCATTTCGGCCCGGTGATTCTTGGTGGTCGTGTTAGGATTCTGGCCGCCGACGAGCTGGAACGCATTCACCGTCTGACCCGTGAATCGGTAGTTGACGGCAATGTGATCCTTCGGGGTGAAATCCATATCCAAGCGGGTGCCGATGACATCGTTGTCGATGGACTGCGGCGAGTTCGTATTCAATGCTCGCGGATCGATATCCGGGCGATTGGGCAGCTCATTCGGATACGCCCCCATCATGCGGTTGATGAAGTCCTTGGTGGCTTGATCCACGGGCTCGCCCGTCAGGGGATCGCGGTCAAGCGGCGTCCTCTCATCGGCCTTCGGTACGAGGACGTTCCCGTTGACATTCCCTCGGACCTTGTTTTGGTTGCCGTCGACGCTGAGGTTGACGCTGCGGCCTATCGGCACGCCGAAAACGAATCCGTAGTTATTGGCGCGGGAGGGCTTGACGCTTCCCACTTGGAAAAACGACCGAGCGCTGACCACGCTATTGTTGTGCATTTCGAAGATGTTGCCATGGAATGCCCCCGCGCTCTTCGGCGCCAGATGCAGCGTCGAGGACGGACTACCGCCGAACTCGCCACCAAAGTAGTCCCTGTCTACGTTGAATTCCTGGACGATCGTCGCCGAGGCGCCCAGCCGCTCGTTCAACTCTTGCTGGACGGCGTTGTCAACGAGAGTGATGCGAACGTTCTCATTGCGCCGGCTCTCACCGGAGGACGCGTCCACGCTGCCGAGCAGGTTGAGCGCCTTGCGGTCCGCTCCCGAGTCCGGCCCGGCAGCCTGCATTCCGTCCCCGGGCGCAAGAGCTTCTTCTGTGAGCGTGGCTGCCCCGCTTGATGCGGGTGCTTCACTTGGCGTCGCGGATGCTTCAGTTGGCGTCGTCGTCTCAGCGGGGGTGGCTGTCGTATCGGGGGTAGATGTTGCGGCGGATAGGGATATTCCAGCCGGTCTAGCAGCGCGCCCGACTTGGATCTTGGGAGCGCGCCCAAGCTCTTGCCCAGCAACCGGCGGATCGGCTCCATGGCTCGGCAAACTCGCGAACGCGATCAAGAGCAGAACGCTCCGCTGAAGAATACGCAGTGGCAAGAGTACAGGCACGAAAAGGGTCTGATCGGAATATAGCGTAGCAAGCCTGTCTTTTGTGCGGCGACAGACCTGACAGGGGCGTGGACGGAAGTCCACGCTCCACTCTCGGACCGACCGAACGCCCCCGTTCACAAGCAAACACTGCATCTTTGCGAAATCACCACAGCCGGTCCGTGTCAGAGCCCCAAGCGCAAGCGCGGGGTCAAGCCAGGGCCCAACGTCAAGCCAGGGTTGCGGCAACAGAATCAGCGAATCATTCGGCGCAAGCGCACCCGTGACGCAAGCTCTCAGCTTGCCGCGTCGTCAATCCTTTGCCTGCCACTTGAGTTTGGCCATTCTGACGTGGCGCGCGCCTCCTGGCGGGCAGCGTCGGCCTCCGGGCCGACGTGGAGCAGGCATCCTTGCCTGCCATTGCGTGGACACTACTCCAAGCTCCACTCACGGACCGACCTAGCCTCCAATTCACAAGCAAACACTGCATGATTGCAAAATCATCACAATCAGTCCAATCAGTCACGTATAATTCATATTTATAGTTCCTTTAAAATCAACAACCTAGGTACCACGACCCCCCGAAGTGAGAACCCTACCCTGTAAGATGTAAGCAGAGCCTCTGTCAGAGCCCCAAGCGCAAGCGCGGGTCAAGCCAAGGCCCAAGGTCAAGCGAGAGCAAAATGTCAGCATCCAACTGACGAAGCAAACCAGCACGAGCCGAAGAACACTGAGCCAACAAGAATTGAGGCGACAGAATCAGCGAATCGATCGACACGACGGCACCCGTCGTGCAAGCCCTCAGCTTGCCGCGTTGGCAATCCTTGCCGACGCCAATCCGCCTAACAAGAAACATTCAAAGTACCAGAAAACGGCTCGAAACACCCAAGCGGAGGCAACAAAGTAGCGCGAAAGCACCTGCAAGTTGCAAGAAAATTGCCGAAATTTCAGCAATGCACATTACAAACAAAATTGCAAGTCATTCATTCTTATGCATCTTACGGGAAAACCGAAAAGTCAGAAAACTCCCCCAGCATGAAATTTCCTGCAATTTTCTGGTAGGTGATCCCTAAGTCATAGATAAAAAGAAACTTACCAAAAAAGGGCCCCACGATAGCCAAAGACCCCTTGCGCGTACCGGCCACGTTGGGCCAGATTCTCGTGGAAAGAGTGTAGAAACTCAGCCGGGCTCTAGCCTTGATACTGTTCACTTAGAGCCTCCAAGCCGAGAGCCCATGAGCCGCGACCGTGAGGGAGCGGTTACTGCGCCGGAGCGTTCCGCCGCCCCAGGCCCCCAAGGTTGTCACCGAGAGAGCCGTTAAGCCGCGAAGCGGCGCAGGATCGTAGCCTGCATTTCTCACTACGTGGCGAGACGAACTGCGTGAAAGGCCCGTCAGTACGAGGCGCGCGCCCCTACGTGAGCCCCGAGACGGTCGGCCAGAAGGCGCGCACAGCTTCGCCCCTTGCCCGTTCGCGGAGCAAAGCGGGCGAGGCGTGTTAGGATCGGATGGCTGGCCGCGAGTTTCTAGCGGCTCATCTTGTTTCTAGCGGCTCATTTTGAATGATGACGACTGGAATGATGACGACGTCTGCGTGTAAGCTCCAGCAGCAGCAAAGGAAACTCCAATGCATGATCTGGTGATCCGAAACGGAACCGTCATCGATGGCACCGGGGCACAACAGCGCCAAGCCGATGTCGCGATCACCGATGGACTCATCACCGCCCTGGAACCCAAGGCCGGCCCGGCGCGCCGCGACATTGACGCCGAGGGCCTGCTCGTCTCGCCCGGGTGGGTCGACATCCACACGCACTACGACGGCCAGGCGACTTGGGACCCGGCCATGACCCCTTCGTCGTGGCACGGCGTGACGACGACGATCTTTGGCAATTGCGGGGTCGGCTTCGCCCCGGTGCGTCCGGGGACGGAAGACTTCCTGATCAACTTGATGGAAGGGGTCGAGGACATTCCCGAAATCGTCCTTTCCGAAGGCGTCGACTTCCGCTGGGAATCATTTGGCGAATACCTAGATGTCCTCGAAGAAACGCCTCGCGTGATGGATGTCGGCGCCCAGGTGCCCCATGCTGCTCTGCGGTTCTACGTCATGGGCGATCGGGGAGCAGATCACAGTGTCCGTCCGACCGAAGATGAGATCGTGAGAATGGGCCAACTGCTCGAGGAAGGCCTGCAGGCCGGTGGGTTCGGATTTACAACGTCGCGGACGCCCAAGCATCGTGCTGCCGACGGGCGGCCAACGCCGAGCCTGACCGCCGAGCATCCGGAGCTGGCTGGTCTCGCACACGCCATGAAGCGGGCCGGGACCGGCCTGATCCAGGTGAACTCAGACTTTGGCGAGGGAGAGTTTCCGTTGCTTCGGGCCATGGCTGAGCTCGCCGAGCGGCCGTTGTCGGTGCTGCTGGTTCAAATGGCCATCGCTCCCGACCGCTGGGCCCAGACGCTGGCCTCGGTGGATCAAGCCTGCGCCGACGGGCTTGATGTCACCGCGCAGGTTGGTTCACGGCCGATCGGGATTCTTTTGGGCCTCCAGGCATCGATGCATCCGTTCGTGACTCACCCTCTGTGGCAGGAGCTGCTGGCGCTCGATCACGAAACCCGGATCGCCCGCCTGACCAGCGACCCCGAGCTGCGCCGCCGCTTGGTAGTAGACCGCCCGAAGGATAACGACACCCGCGAAATGTCAGCGATCCTGGAGCGGACCTTCGAGCAGGGCTACCCATTGAACTATGAACCAGAGTTCGAGGAAAGTATCGCCAACCGCGCCCGGGCCGCCAACCGCGACCCCTTCGATTTAGCCCTGGAGCTACTCCTCCAAGACGGCGGCCGGACACTGCTCCTGCACACTTTTGAGAATTACTGCGGCGGCGATCTTAGCGTTGTCCACCAGATGCTCGTGAACCGGAACACGGTTTGCGGGATTGCGGACGGTGGAGCGCACGTCGGACTGATCTGCGACTCCGGTGCGCCGACCAGTCTGCTCACTCTTTGGGCGCGCGATCGGACGCGTGGCCCGCATCTGCCGCTCGAATTTCTAGTCCACAAGCAAACGGCGGCCACTGCCCGAACCTACGGACTCCACGACCGTGGCGTCATTGCTCCAGGCTACCGCGCCGACCTAAACGTCATCGACTTCGATGAACTGCATTTGGAGCGGCCCATCGTAGTGCATGATCTGCCGGCCGGCGGCAAGCGCATCGTGCAGCGGTCTGTAGGTTACCGGCATACGTTTGTTCACGGAACCGAGGTCGCCCGCGACGGCGAGGATACGGGCGCCCGGCCTGGCCGGCTGCTGCGAGGGGCTCGGCCGGGTCCCGGCGGGCGGAGCCTAGCGGCGAACAGGCTAGCGCCGAGCGACCTGCCCGGCCCTGAAGATTGACGTGGCGTGCGCCTCCTGGCGGGCAGCGTCGGCCTCCGGGTCGACGTTAGCATCGACTTCCGTTGACGCCTCTGTCCGAGAATCCGTCCGTAAGGATGCTGGTCGCACGCGAAAGCGTTTCGAACTCCCGTAGCGCAGGGCTCGTCAGAGACCTGCGGCTTTTCGGAGCGTTCACTCGCAGGGTGCGACCCGACCAAAGGCCGCAGGTCTCTGACGAGCCCTGCGCTGATATGGTGTGACCTGTCAAGTTGGCGCGCACGACTGCTGTCGCGCGGAGCCTCAACTCCGCGTTGGCCAACGAACGAGGACAAGAAGAACAGCCTGTGGAAGAGAGCGTTTACGACGATGGATCCATCTGATATTCGCGGGTTCTCGCCAGAGTAGTCTGCGTCGTGGAGCTGCCTCACTCTACGGACGAAGGTCGTTCAACCGAGCGCTTCCTTGACGAAGGTCGCTCAATCAAGCGCTTCTTAGCGCAGTCGAGGGTTCTCCTGGCAGGCTCAGTTTCCAGTCAGCCGTCCTCCTTGTCCTACCTTGTGAGGCTGCCGCCCGAAGCCGGCAACCAAAATCGTTATCGCTACCGCTTGCTGGCAGCTCATCGTCCTCGGCAGCTAGCCATCGTCCTCGGCAGCTAGCCATCGCCCTCGTATAAGGTGCCTCTTGGCGGCCGGACGGGTTCTGTCAAGGGCGCGGGTTACCGCGGCGAAGCGTACCCTTGACAGGTTTCGGCCGGTCGCCTACGACGTCAATCGAGGGCGATGGCGGTCTCCCTGGCGGCCGTCTCGAGCGTTCAGCAAGCATTCAATCCCTGTTTCTCCTGTTGTGTTCGGGTCTGTTCGATCACGATTGCCCAGATGAATCCCAGCAGTTCCCGCGCGATCGCGGTCACGACGACATTCGCGTGTTTGCCGTTGTTGCGCAGCTTGCGAAAGCGACCGCAAAGCCGCACCTGCGCCTTCCAGGCGATCGCTTGGACTGGGGGCGACGCCTTCTCGGCACGGCGTTGAATCAGCCGCGAGCGGCGTGCCGGGAAGCGATACGCCCAGGAGCATTCGACCAGCAGACGGCGAGCTTCCTCGTTGCCTGCTTTGGTGATCGCGCCTTGACGGCGTCGCGCTCCGCTCGTGTTCTCCGACGAAGTCACACACCGACGAAACCCATCAGCTCGCGCGGGGAGTCGAAGCGTGTGAGATCGCCCAGCTCGGCCAGCAACGTCATCCCCGCCAGCCAGTCCACGCCCCGCAGCGCCGTCAACGCCTGCGCTGGCCCTCCCAGGCTCCAGCCTTCCAGCTGATCATGCAACTGCTGCTCGAGGCGAGCCGTTCGGCTTTGCGCCTGGCGTATCGCCTCGGCGTATTCTTCGTAGGCGATCTGCGAGGCCGGCTGTTCAAAGCGTTGCGTCTCGAGCCAGCGAAAGTGCGCTTGCGTCCAATTCTTGCGCCCGGGGAAACGCTTGTCGTGGCGCAGCAGCATAGCTCCGAGGCATTGACGAAGTTGTTTGTCGATGAGTTTGCAGTCGCCGCGCGCGCGGCTCAGATCGCGGATCGCTTCGTGTTCCGGAGAGGGCGTCCAGACCGTGCTGAGCTCGCCGGCGCGATCGAGCCGAGCCAGGGTCAGCGCGTCGCGCCGATCGGTCTTGACGCGATCGCCGGATTTGCGCGGGGTCAGCGACGGCGCGACCAGGTCGCCATCGTGTTTGGTGTCACGAATCTGCCGGCAAATGCCGTAGCCACAGGGGCCGGCTTCGTAGCAGTAGTGCAGCCTCTGACCAGACGGGGCGAGTGCGGAAATCAAGCGACGAATGGCTTCAGACCGGTTGTCGATCTTGCCGTAGAAATGCGCCTCGCCCCGCCCCGCCGCGGCGACAGCGACCGAGATACTGTTTTTGTGAACGTCCATCCCGACGTATTTGTCGTAACTGTTGCACTTGTTCATCTCTTTGTTGAACTCGCTAGACTCTTTCATGACCTGTCCTCCTCGATGCGGCTCTGCGCATCTGTTTGAAGCGTAACCCGCGACTCTCGCGGTTGGACAGGTCACTCCATCTTCTCTACGGGAGTTCGACGACAACTGCCCAACGCAAATGTCGCCTTACGGACGGATTGTGGTCTGTCCGGTTCGTCTGAAGTCTTTTCACGGCGCTGGGCTAGAATCTCAGAGGGAGGGGCGAGTTTGCGATCGTCAAGCATCTACTACCGTGTCGCGGATTTCCTCAAGGGGTTTCCGCCATTTTCTTTCATCGGCGAGGAAGATCTGCTGCGGCTCGCCGGCAGTGGGCGCGTCAAGTTTCACGAATCCGGCGAGTACGTTTACTGGCAGGGGAGCAAGCCGGGCCGATTCATCTTCGTGATTCAGCAGGGGACGCTGAAGCTCGTAGACGAGAGTCGTCAAGCCGAGGCGCTGCAGGACGTGCTGGGTGAGGGCGATATCATCGGGGCCGAAGGGCTCGCAGGCAAGAGCGGGTACCAGTATTCGGCGAAGACCACGAGCGACGTCATCATCTACGCCCTGCCCGCCGCTGAATTTGAAGAGCTAACCGAGAAGCATCCCAAGTTCGCACGCTACGTCGAGTCGCACTTCTCGGTGGCGCCGGCAGACACCACGGGAAAATCCGCTGATGGCGCGTCAGGTGGCCCGAAAGGAACCCGTCTTCCGATCGACTTCCTGGCCAGCCGCATGCTGACCTGCGACGGCGATACTCCGCTGGAGGAAGCCGTCGAGCTGATGACGCGGCTAGGCCGTAACACGATCGTCGTGACGAACGAGGGTGTCCCCGCCGGGTATCTCAACGACACTTCGTTTCGGCGGCTCGTGACGGGTGATGTCGGGGAGGCCGCCAGCCTCGCTGCTGTCATGGCCCCCAGCGTGGCCACTGTCACGGCCAATGCCATGGCCGCTCCGCTGCTCTTGCTTCCTGATACGCTGCCGCCGCCTTCGTATGCCATGGAGATGCTGCGTGGTGGCTGTTGGGCAGTCGGTATCACGGGCCCGGAAGGTGCTCTTAAAGCCGTCGTCTCGGAATCCGATCTGACGCTGCTCGGCGTCCCAAATCTTCCGCAGCTTGGGCACGAGATCTGCTGCTCGCGGACGATGGCCGAGCTCGGCTAATTAAGACGTCTGGTCCTCCTTTTCGCCTCGCGGTCCCTCACCGATCCGTCGGCCGTGGAATGGGTCAGCGAAGCTTTTAGCGAGTTGAACCGCCTGATCGTGAGCCGGACGATCGAGCTCACCGAGGGCGCCGCTGATGGCCAGCCTGGTGCAAACCGCTGCTGGGTGTTCTTTGGAGCAGCGGCTCGCGGTGAGCTGCTCACCGGCGCAATGCCGGACGTCGGCATTATCTATGAAGATGGAGACGGCGAAGCTGCGTGCAAGCTGGCGGAAAAGGTTTTCGTCGCGCTGCGCCAGTGCGGGTACCACTCATCGGATGATGCGGTCACGCCGGGCGACCAAGGGGCGTGCCGGTCCTTGGCTGAGTGGAAAGACAGCTATTCGCGATGGATTTCCGATCCCGTCCTCTCGGGGCTTTACGCCGGCCTGCGGTTCTTTGAGCTGGCTCCAGTACGCGGTGGTGCCAGCCCGGTCGTAGCGCTCCAGCAGCATATCCGTGAGGCAGTGAAAAAGAACGCGTTCTTCGTGCCGCTCCTTGCAAACGACTCGATGGCGAATCTGCCGCCGCGGAAATTGGCGTGGCGATTGCCTCGGAGCTTGACGAGGAGAATGATTCGGAGATTGACGCGGAGAATGGCGTGGGCGGTGGCGCGGAGAACGACGGGCAGCGCGGTCTGTTCGCCGATGCTGCCAACACCTTCCGCATGGCACTTTACCACCAAGCCCGCATCGGGCTGCGAGATGGCACCGGCGGTTGGGAGATCGAGCCGCAGGCCCTGAGCAAGCTGGAGCAGCAGGTGCTCAAGAACGGATTCCGAACCATCATGAAATTGCTTCAATTCACCGCCGAGCGGAACGGGATACGGCCAAGATGAGCAGCGCCGAAACGCCCGCCTTCGCTCGCGACTACCTGGAGCGCTTTGACCACACTTGGAGTGACGACACCTCGGAGCGCGAGATCCGTTTCGTCGTGCTCGACTCGGAAACCACGGGGCTGGACGCGCGCAAAGATCGCCTGATCACGATTGGCGCGGTGGCTGTGCAGGACGATGAGATCTTGCTCGAAGACTCCTTCGAAGCGATGATCAAGATCGAGCACAACCTGCAGTCGGTGACCGTTCATGGCATCACACGCGACGAGAGCCAGACGGGGCTGGATGAGCCCGCAGCGCTCAGGCAATTCCTGGACTATCTCCGAGACGGTGTGATCGTCGGGCACCACATCATGCATGATGTGGAGACCTTGAATGTCGCGTGCGAAAGGCATTGGGGTTTCGAGCTGAAAAATCGTTCGCTGGACACGATGGATCTCACCCTCAACCTGGAACAGGATGGCGCCTTCGCCGGGCGGCCGGAAATCCGCAGCTTCTCGCTCGATTCTCTCTGCAACCTCTTCGACGTGAAACCGCATGATCGCCACACCGCGCCGGGCGATGCGTTCATCACGGCTCAGGTCTTTCTGCGCCTCCTCAACTTGGCCCGCAAGCACGGCCGCGAAACGCTGGGCCCGTTGTGTGAGCCGGTTCAGATTGAAACGGAAGCGTAGGAGCTGTAATGGAGCCGGCCCCGGGCCCAAGCCCTAGGTCACGTGATTGGTCCGTTCATTGCTTCGTCGTGCTTGCTCACGGTCGGGCGGGCATCCTTGGCTGCCATGCCGGGGTGCGCGAACGGTCTTTAACAAACTCGCCGGTTACGTTGTGTCGCCGGACCGCCGGCGCAGCCACGCGGAAACCATCCACACCACGCCGGCGCCGATCACGATCCACATCAGCCAGCGTGTTGCCCCCGCCATTTGCATGGCAGTGAGGCTTGTCCAATCGAAGCTGTGCCGGCTCAGCAGCTCTGCCCGTTCCGTCATCCAATGCCAGCTCGTGTGCGCCACGAGTGCGGAAAGGATGATCGTCCCCATTCTCTCGGCGACCACGAATCGGAACAAGCCCCCGAGCAACGGGACCAGAAGCAAGAGCACAAGGATCTGCCCCAACTCGACGCCGACGTTGAAGGAGATGAGTGAGGTCAGCAAATGGGGGCCCGCGAACTGTAGCATCTCGCGCAATGCGAATGAGAAACCGAAGCCGTGGATCAGTCCGAACCCGAAAGCGAACATCCAGCGGCGGCGCACTCCTGACGCGCCCACGATGTTCTCGAGCGCCATATAGACGACAGTGATTGCGATCAGCGTTTCGATCAGCGGCGGAAACCAAATCGCTCCCGGTGCGACGTCGAAGGCCGAGGCGATCAGCGTCATCGAGTGCGCGATCGTGAACGCTGTCACGATCATAATCAGCGGCTTCAGACGCCGAAAGGGAATCACCAGACAGAGCAAGAACAAAAGATGATCCGGCCCATCGAGGATATGAAGAAATCCGAGTTCTACGAAGCGCCAGGCCGCCTGCACCCAGCTCGGATCCAGGGGTACGCGTCCCGGGTCGCCCGAGAACTGATATGCGCGAACCGGGCCATCGGGCGTATAGAACCGCAAAACGGTGAGCACACGCGCCGCCAGGTGCTCAAGTCCTGGGCGCATCGAGAAGATGGCACGGTCCGATCGAATCGGATACTCCAGCAATATGTCGAATACGACCTGATCCGGCACCAGGCTTTCCTCGCTGGAGGGCAGGGGCTCGTTGACATGAGCAAGCGCTTCGTCGAATGAAGCGAAAGACTTGTCCGAGGGAAGCGATATCTGAGTCGCCGTGATTCGCGGTTTAGGCAGCCGCGTGTCACCTTCGTAGATCTCAACGAAGCTGGCGATCCACACGGTCGCCAAATCAGTGAGCTTCGGGGCCAGCTTCTCGATGTCCAAATAGCCGGACGCTAGCTCCGGGAACTCCGTATCTCGCATGGAGCTCAACGGAACCCGCACCAGCAATTGGACCCGGTCGCCCTCTGGCTTGGCGATCAAGTGGGCGGTGACTTCGCTCGGAATCTCGTGAGCCAAGGCGGCTCCGGCCAGCCCTGCCGCTAGAAACACCCCTAAAAGCTTTCGACGAAATGAGGCCATAGCCTTGTGCTCACGATACCGAACGAGTATGATAGCCGAGACGGGAGTATCTTATGAACCTTGAAAAACGCGAAGTACGAATTGGTATCAGCCTCGTAGCGGTCGTTGGCCTGCTCTGGGGATGCTCACAGATTCTCGAGGATAGAGCCGAAGTCGAGGCGGCAGGTGTCATGGCGCCGCGGCTTGAGGTCGATCCACTATGGCCGAAACCATTGCCGAACCACTGGCTGCTGGGAACCGTAATTGGCGTCGACGTAGACGCGGAAGACAATATCTGGATTGTTCACCGCGCCAGCTCTCTCCAGCCGAAAGAGATCTACGCGACATGGGATCCGCCGGCATCGAATTGTTGCTATCCCGCGCCGCCGGTACTCGTCTTTAACCAGGCCGGCGACTTGATCGACCATTGGGGCGGGCCGGGCGAGGGCTACGACTGGTCGGGTTCAAACCATGGCATCGATGTCGATCACAAGGGCAACGTCTGGATCGGCGGCAACGGCCGCAGGCGTCCAGGTTCAGCTACACTCCCGCACGATGAGAGCGCCATGGGTGAGGGACGCGTGCATGACAGCATGGTCTTGAAATTCACCAAGAAGGGTAAATTTCTCATGCAGATTGGCAAACCCTTCGAAGGCAAAGGCAGCGACGATCTGAAGAACTTCAAGCTCCCCGCCAAGACGCTCGTCGATCCGAAAACGAACGAACTTTACGTGGCCGATGGCTACGGCAACCGCCGCGTGATTGTTCTCGACGCCGACACCGGCGAATACAAGCGGCACTGGGGCGCCTACGGCAACAAGCCCGACGACACGCAGATGCCGGCGTATAAGCCCGGCGAGCCGGCGCCGAAGCAGTTCCGAACGCCGGTGCATGCCGTTACGCTCTCCGACGACGGTTTGTTGTACGTATGCGACCGCACGAACGACCGCATCCAGGTGTTCAAGACCGATGGCACTTTCGTGAAGGAAGCGTGGGTCGAACCCGATACGCTCGGTGACGGATCGACATTCGATATCGCCATTTCCAGAGACCCAGGGCAGAAATTCCTCTATGTCGCCGACGGCGCGAACCACAAGGTTCACATCCTCGACCGCGAATCCCTTGAGGTCCTCACGACGTTTGGAGACGGTGGCCGGCAACCGGGGCAGTTCTACGCGGTCCACAGTGTAGCCACCGATTCCAAGGGGAATCTCTACACGACAGAGACCTACCATGGCCAGCGGGTGCAGCGGTTCATGTATAAGGGCCTCGTCCCGGTCACCAAGAAAGAGCAGGGAACTGTTTGGCCGACGACCGACTGAGGTCAGGGTAGGGGAGCGACTGCGCTTGTGACGATAGGGCGCAGTCGGCAGAATGAATTCAACATCCGGGTGACGGACATCGTTAGCCCCGCTAGGCAATGGCTAAGCAGGCAGCGCGTGGAATGAGAGTGTCTAGGCGACGAACGGAGACCGCTGTCGGCGCTTGATTTCCCGACTGGTCGTGATAGAATCCCCCCATGCTTTGACAAAGTGATGCTTCGACTAAGTGATGCCTCGAAAAAGATTTAGGCGGGGATTCCGGTTTGGCGCAATTCTTGCTCTGATTAGCGCCAGTCTTCTGTGTGGCCAAACCGCTCCCCCTGACCCCGATCGCTGGGAGCCCGCAATAAGTGGGTTCGAGGCCGGCGAGAAGGCACATCCGACGGCCACGGGCGGAATCGTATTCATTGGCAGCTCGAGCATCCGCCGCTGGGACCTCGAAAAGTATTTTCCCGATCTGCCGGTAACGAACCGCGGGTTTGGCGGCTCCCAGATCGCCGACTCGACGCGCTACGCCGATCGGATTCTTCTGCCCCTCGAGCCGCGAATCGTTGTACTCTACGCCGGTGACAACGACGTGAATGCCGGAAAGACTACCGATCAGGTTGTCTCGGACTATCGTGCGTTCGTCGCCAAAGTGCATGCGACGCTGCCACAGACACGCATCGTTTTCATTACCCTCAAGCCGAGCCTGAGCCGATGGAGGCTGGTAGGCTCGATGCGTGAGGTAAACAAAGCGATCCGGGCAGTTACGGCGGAGGATTCCCGGCTTACCTTTGTCGATATTGACCCACTCATGATCGGTGTCGACGGTCGGCCACGCCGGCAACTTTTCGTTGAGGATGGATTGCATCTGAGCGCCGAGGGCTATCAGCTTTGGACCTCGTTGGTGCTGCCCCATCTGTGAATTTGGCGTGGACGTCACGGTCGGCCGGCGATTTGGCAGGCTGGCTCCACCCACCTCCTTTTCAAACTCAGGGCTCGCGTGGTGCAGACTACCTGTCACCAAAGATCCGGGGCTAATCGAATGATCAGTGTCGAGCGGACGAGGACCGGCTGAGAGCGGGGCCGAGCCCGATGAAGGGTACTGAGAAAACCAAATGCACGACGAGCCTTTATCGAAGCGGGCTGCCGATCCTGGTCGAATCCCCCTCCATAGTTGACCAGGCGCTTATGTCTCCCGATTCGAAACCATCGGCAAAGATGGGCAGGGGAACGTTTCCTAGGTAATCTGTCTCATCGAGAATCCGCACGAGTTCGTCGGGCGAGGCTGGAGGATCCGAGCTAAGATCGACAAGCCAGAGAACTTCACCGTCGGGGCTGTCCTTGGTAATTCTGACAATCGACGGATTCGAGACGTTGTGATTGCACCGCAACTCGAATCCGCCCTCTTCGTTCCGAGCCATTTCGCAAAAGGCGTGGGCATCGGTTGGGACGAACGGCTGGAATTGCGCCAAATTATCGTCGATGAGATTAGCGGAGCGGGATATCCATTCCTTCGGAGAGCCGGGTAGCGGCGTTCTCAAATAGGGGAATACGTCAGAGAACTGATCGGGTCCCTGGTAGGCGCCGTCGGTCAGGGGTTCCAATCCCGACGGGGCATCGCCCGGGCTGCAACCGCCGATCCCGGTCGATTGACGATCAAGCTGGCCGCGAATCTCACCATTCGGGAAGTTGACGCTGTGCACGTTGACGTAGAGATCGCCTTCCAGCAATGCTTGAACTTCGGCTGGCGATAGAGCGCAGTCCCAGCGGATCGGAATCGGACCCGTATCGTCTCGGCAAACACGATCGCCGTTTTGCCCGGCCGCCCCCTGGCGGATACTGCCCTCGAAGACGTTCAACACGTTATGGTTGACGACTCCGCGAAGCCGGTTCCCATTGTTCAGAGTGAACAGACCCGTCCCGCTGTGGGTAGACGGTGTCGGCGGGACCACGTTGTCACCATTCAACGTGACCGCGAACTCGTTTGAGGATCCGCTTCCGCCTCCACCCTTGTGGCAGAGAACTCCCGCCATCACGCGTAGCGCGATATCGACCACATCATCTCCGGGACGCCGGCCGTTCGGGTAGCCGGCTAGGTCGCCTCCAATGACGCCCAGCCGATCCTGTTGCGTCCGAGGAAGGGGTGCGATCGAGGTGTTGAGGCGCATCATCTCGCCGGTCGAGCCGTCTTGGTTCAGATCCGGGATGCCTGTCAGAAAAACCTGCACCAGATCCTCGCGAGGGAAGTTGTTCGGAGCAACCAGTACGCCCTGGAAAAGGATTTCCAAGAGCTCCGGCAGGGCTGGGTTGGTGACGTATTGAAGGAAGTTCGTGCCATCATCCCGGGGATGACTAGCGTTGAACAGGTTCTTGTCGGGCAAGCCAATCACCACTTCGTTGACCAACGGGTTGGCTAGCCGCGACACCTGCACGAGATCGCCGGATTGCTCGTCCGGAGCCTCGAAGGTCGGGTTGCTAATGAGCGTGCGAGTCCGGCGCGGACTCGCGGTGGTCCAGCCGCCGATGACGTCGAAATCGTCGCCGGTAAGGCAGTTGATCGGGACTTCGAGCACCAAGCTCGTGATGTTCTTATCCGCTGTGTCGGACCGTTCCGCGTCGGGGTTGCCCACCGGATTCGTGATGTTAATCAGGTCGAACGTCTCCCCCAGGTTGACCGCAAACGGCTCTCTGCGCTGACCGGCGAAAACCCGTCCCCCCGATTCACAGCCTGGGAGAGTGATGTCGTGGATGAACGAGTTCGCGTAAGCATCATAGTCGGGGATCGACTTGTGGCCGATATTGTCGAAGGGCATCCCGAAACGAGTTGCTCCCCCATTGACATCCGTGACCGGCTCAATCGAGTCCGGGTCCTCAACGTTTCCACGGAGCAGCCGCAGGGAGTAGGCGCGAGTCTGCGTGAGCGCGTCGTCCCCGATCTGTGCCCCGAACGGACCGACATTGACCAACGGAACATCCACGCTCTCGCCTCCGACGGTTAGGGTGAAGGGCGTCAGGGCGGCCTCCATCTGAAAACGGAACGTGAGGTTTTCATCCACGTTGCCGTCGTTGGTGATGTGGATGTCGTAAACGGCGTTGCTATCCAGCGGGAAGTAGTTCGGTCCGTAATTATCTACTTGACACAAGGTCATAACCATAGTATACTATTCTTGTGATCGGGTTGTCTTCTTTCCTTTCAGTTCTTTGTCGTCCTTCTCGTGCGCTACTCGGTGAAGTTCTTCGCGTACCTTCTTCGGGAAGATCCTCCGCATCGCTTCGTCGGTCGTTAGATCCTTCTCTGGTTTCTTTCTGGTCATAGCTATGGCTTCCACCGCAAATATCGATTTGATGACGCTAATGGACCGGTTCCACTCTGAAGAGAAATGCCGCTCCTACCTTGAGGGCTTACGCTGGCCCAAGGGTATACAGTGCCCACGATGCGAAAACGAGAAGATCTCTCGAATCCACAAGCGCGGACAGTTCGATTGCGACTCATGCCGGTACCAGTTCTCCGTTACCGCCGGGACAATCTTCCATGATTCTCACTTGCCGCTTCCCAAGTGGTTCGCGGCCATCTACCTGATGTGCGAATCCCGCAAAGGGATTTCGGCCAACCAACTCAAGCGCACCCTGAAAGTAGCCTACAAGACCGCTTGGTATCTCTGCCATCGTATCCGAGCCGCCATGAAGGACGCCGACACCGAGCCCCTTGAAGGCACCGTCGAAGTCGATGAGACCTGGGTCGGCGGTAAGGCCAAGGGCATGGGCCGGGGATACACGGGGAACAAAACGATGGTTCTCGGGGCTATCGAACGCGATGGCAATATCCGGCTGACGGTCGGCAAGCGGCGCAATCGCGAAACGCTTCACGGATTCATTGAGGAGCACGCCCCGGATGCCGAGAACATCTATACCGACGACTACGAAGCCTACAAAGGCATTGGCGATGAGAAAACCAAGCACGAGAGCGTAAACCATTCCGCTGACGAGTGGGTTCGCGGCGATGTCCACACGAACTCGATCGAGGGCGCGTTCTCGCTCTTCAAGCGGTCTGTTGTCGGTGCCTATCATAAAGTCAGCGTGAAGCATCTTCCTGCCTACCTTGATGAGTTCGAGTTTCGGTTCGACAATCGGAACAATCCGTATTTGTTTCGGGACACCCTGCTGCGGCTCATTAACTCGGACTCCCTGAAGTATAAGGATCTAATAGGGAAATCTGCTGCTGACAGCACGCACGGAGCTGCTTTATCCGCTTGAGAACCGCGTCCATTTCACTGTGAAATGCCCCTCCAGCCAAATCCATCTCCTGACTCATCTCTCGAATGTGCACCTGTAGACTCGCCTGAAACGATTCTAGACTAGAAATAGTCTGTTGAAGCGGAGCCCCAATAGATCGGATCAGTGGGAGAAGCGACTGAATTTCATCTGGTCCCTGCCGCTTCCGGACCCAATCAGACCATCCGGTTATGCTTTCGATGAGTAGGTCAACGTTGCGCTTTACGGGACCCGAGCGAATCCTCATAATGCTCGCCTGCCGATTGATCTTTTTTGATACCTTTACGACTCCTGCGTGGATCGCGCGGTGCGAGGATGTATCTGGACGTTTTGAAGCATTCGACGCGATCTCGCCCATCCGCTGATTTATTGCCGTAATCTTGGGGATGTCCACTTGTAGTTGGTGAATTGCAGCCTCCGCGTCCTTTCTGAAATCCAAATATCCCTTACGACCAACCGTCTGTAGCGGCTTTGATTTGGAGCGTTGCCAAACGACGACACCAGTGGTCACCAAGACAAGAAACAGGGTTCCGAGCGCACCTAGGCCCAAAAAAACCCCATTGCTGATCCGCTCCGGTAATCCAAGCGTATATTGTTCCACCTGCTGCTAACACGGAGTACACCACGCCAGCGTAGAAAGCCTGAAGTATAAAGTTGATAGCCTCATTGGCAATTTTCTGCCTAGCGGATGGCGATAGCATAAAAGCGAGGCTACCACGGCACCCACCCTTGCGTCAAGTAGATAATTACGCTTCGGTCCTCCGTAGGGATCTTGCAGGGGGTTGTTATCGGCTATCAGAGTAACGAAGCCGTCGCGGCCCTCTTCATAGCTGCGGAACATGTAAAAATCGGTACCGTCGACCTGCGGACTGCTCAGGATGCTGGGCGCTTCGCGGTGACTCGAAGCAAGGGCCGGGGTAAACTGGTAGACTACTGCCCCCGCGGCCACGGCCAGGATCAAGAAGCTCGAAAGAATCGCTCGGTTTTTCATCGTTCGTTTCTCCTTTGGGCTACTCGCTGGGTGAGCCGGGGATCGGCGGTTTCAGGTACGGAAACGAATCGTCAAACTGGTCCGCATGTTGGCGGGCGCCGTCGGTCAAAGGCAACTGGCCAGAGGGGGCATCCGCCTCCGGAAGCAGCACGCCCATGACGGCTCGCAGCGAAATATCCACGGCATCATCTCCCGGGCAGCGGCCGTTGGGGTAGCCCGCGAGATCGCCGGCGACTACACCGAGATTGTTCTGCGCAAAAATCGGAACGGCCGCAATGGAGGTATTCAAGCGCATGATCTCCCCGTTTGAACCGTCCCGATTTAAGCCGGCAATACCGGTTAGAAAGATCTGCACCAAATCGGTTCTCGGGAACAGATTTGGGGCGGTCACCCCTGCATCGCTGAAGAGAAGCTCCAGCAGCTCGGGCAACGTGGGGTTGGTGACGTACTTGGCAAACTGAACGTCGTCTTGCGGGTGGCTGGCATTGAAGAGGTCTTTCTTCGAGAGGCCGATAACCAACTCGTTGACCAGCGGATTAGCAAGCCGCGAGACCTGTACGAAGTCTCCGGCTTGCTCATCGGGCTCATCGAAGGTTGCGTCGCTCCCTCTCAAACGGCGGGAGCGCGGGAGGCTGGAAGTTGTCCAGGCGCCGATGGTCGCGTTGCTACCGGAGGTGACACAAGAAATTGGCAACTCCAACGCAAATGTCGTGACGTTCTTGTCGGCGGTGTCAGAGGCTTCCGCATCGGGATCCCCGATGGGGTTCAGATTGACGAGGTCAAAAACCTCGCCGAGGTTGACCTGAAAGGATTCCTTGCGCGGGCCCACGAACATCCGGCCCTGTATCGGGCAGCCGGGAATCTCGATGTCGTAGATAAACTGCGCCGCATAGCCGTCGTAGTCCGAAACCGATTTTTGGCCGACGTTATCGAACGGCATTTCGAACTTCGCGCTGCCCCCTTCGGCGTTGGTGACGAAACCCAAGGTTCGGTTGGAGTCGTTGAGCCCTCCTCCTATGACCCGAACATAATAGTCCCGCCTCACGGTGAGGAACGTCGAGTCCTCCGGACCAAAAGGGGCGCCAAACATCAACGGAAGAGGGATGCCAACGCGGTCATTCTGGGGACCTACAAAGATCCCGAGGAAGCCCGCATTTCTCAGGACCGCGGGAACCTGGAAACGCACCGTGATGTCCTCGACCGCATCACCGTCGTTGGTGATGTGGATGTCGTAATGTGCGTTAGGATCGAGAGGGAAGTAGTTCGGCCCGCCAAAAGGATCTTGGAGCGGATTGTAATTGGCGATGATCGTGACAAAGTCTCCGCGCCCGTCCTCGTAGCTGCGAAACATGTAGAAGTCAGTGCCGTCGACTTGAGGCAAGCGGGCAATGCCCGGCGCTTCGCGGTGGCTCGAGGCGAAGGCCGGGAAGAACGGCAGTCCAGCGGTGGCGGTGGCGATGGCCAAGATAACGAGCATCGTTCGCGATTTCATGCCGAATCTCCTTGCGTGAGCTTCACGAAAAGGATCTCTTCCTTGGCCGCAAGACTCAATCTTTTAGATGGTAGCACTGAGAAGACATCCCACAAAAGCCACGAGCTGCCTTTTTTTTCGTTCCCAATAAACGAAATTTGTTTTATGATGGATGCGCGTTCCGTCACGCGCTAGAATGCTACCAGTCGGCACCTGTAGTACTTTTGACAACATTTAGTTCTAGTAATTAAGCCTTGCGTGGAGTGGCCATGAAACGTACAAATAGACTGTTCACTATCGGGAAAGTTTCGATCGCCTTTAGCTTCATTCCGCTCCTGATTGTGGGTTTTAATTCGGCGCCGCCACCGATGAGAAGCGGCGCGCCGGGAGAAGAAACCTGCTGGACAGCCGGCTGCCACATGACCGATTCCGGCACACTGTTCGAGGACTCCGATTCGGTTGCCATCCAATTCCCCGAGGAAGCCATTTATCGCCCGGGCGTGCCGCAGATGCTGCGGCTGGATATCGATGACCCAATGGGAATTGTGTTCGGGTTTCAGCTCAGCGCCCGCGATGGCGAAAACGGACAGGCGGGGAACCTTGCAGCACTCGATGCCTCGACGAGCGTGAACACGGCCGGCGGCGTCCAGTACCTGGGTCACAATCTCACTCCAAATACAGAAGGAATTTTCGAGTTCGAATGGACACCTCCTTCCAGTGATATCGGCAAGATCATGATGTACGTCGCCGGCAGCGCCTCGAGCGGTGAGGGCACCCGTACCGGCAGCCGCATTCACCTCAAGGCCATTGAAGTGGACGCTGCGGTGCCACCTGGGGTGCCATCGATCGCGGATGGCGCGGCAGTACAGAGCACAACCTTTTCCGCGGAGCAGGGATTCTCATCGAACACCTTCGGCACCGTTTTTGGAAGCGATCTGACCGACGTAACGCTGACTTGGAATAGTGCCTTCGTCGACGGCGTTGCGCCGACCAGCCTGGGGGGGGCGCGAATTCTCTATAACGGCGAACCCGCTTTATTGCCTTCGTGGGGAACAGTGACGACATCGGTTCGCCCTCGGACCAAATCAACTTTGTCGTCCCCGCCACCGAAGCGGCCGGTCAAGTGACAATCGAGGTTGAGACGAGCGGCGGCCGTAGCGCCCCCACGATGGTGATGCATCAGGCGCTTTCTCCGACCTTCTTTCCCATCGGTCCTCTCGATAGGAACCCGCAAGCAATGGCAGCCGTGCACGCGGACGGCACGCTGGTCGGCCCTGGGGATTTGTTCGGCCCAGGCGTTCGGATTCGGCCGGCGGTTGAAGACGACCTCATTTCTCTATTCGGTACCGGTTTCGGACAGACCACGCCACCTGTACCCATCGGCACAATTCCCGGTGGGTTCTTAGCTCCGGGAATCACCTCCCCCACGGTGGAGGACGTGCGGATTTGCTTCGGCGATGTGGAGGTCGAACCCCTCTTTGCGGGGCTGTCCGGATTCGTGGGGGTGTATCAGATCGTTGTGCGGGTTCCCCCAGGCTTACCTAGCGAGGACGTTCTAGTTGCTGCCAAGATCGGAGGCTTGCGGTCGCAAGACGGCATATCGATCAGAGTGGCGGCGCCTTAAGAACCGGCGCAGGAGGAGCACTGCCCCTAACATCAGCAGTGGCCGCACCCCGAAAGCTTCATAGCTAAGAATGAAGCGAAAGTATTGTACGTTAACTACGACGACAAAAAAGGGATTGACAAAAGGCTCTGTTGGGTGTATAAAAAAGATGGAAGGCAACTTCCAAAAAAGGCTCGCAAGGGCCGAAAACTCTGAAGCAAAGGAGGTTGAAATAGAGCCACCTGTCTTCTTGAGGCGGTCACTGTTCTGAGAGCAAGAGCGTGCTTCCCAACGGGCCGAATGGCTTGAGCCGATGTGCCCTTCAGGGAGGCAAGCCACTGACGCAATAATTTGACCAGGGTTCGACGAGCCGGTCAGCGAGCGCAAAGCTCCCCAGCGTCAGGCACAAACTTTCGGATACAGTGCCCGCCCTACCCTTTTTGGGCGTCTGTTTTCGATCCCACGGCCACGGTTTCCTTTTCCCGCCGCACCGCGATTACCTCTGTAACTCAACAACTAGCAGAAAAGTGATGGGCTGAGATGTGGGTTTACCCCCGCGCCGAAGCGGGACTTCCGTCCATGCCTCTGCTCCGGTCGTCTGAAGCGGTCTATCAGAATCACCAGTTGGAATACAAAGATGCTAGAGGCTCTGGCTCCTGCAATCATTCGGGCTTCTTCTTCATCTTGAGTGCGGCTGCGATCACGCTTGACATGTCGGTGGTTTCCATGGCCTCGGACATGATCTCGACGATCAGATCGTGCGTCACTTCAATCTGGTTCTTGTCGCCGCAGTTACGGCAGACGAAAGTCAATGTTTCAACGAAATCGGGATCAGCCTTCATATGTGTCGCGGTATCTCGGTCTTGGTCTCGGATTGTATAGAGACTGGACTTGCCGCAAGATTGGCAGACAAAAGTTGGCTGATTCATTTCGTTGCTTCCTTCCCGTGTGAGTGCTAGGCGATAGACTCATCGCCCGTGTTGCCACGTCCCGCTGTCTGGTTGAGGTTGCGCCGCAACTCAACCACCCCCTCATTTTAGCCGTTCGATACGCGATGCTGAGTTGCTCGATATCCGGCGCCCACTAGACGGGTCGTCGCGCAGCTTCTCAAGGTAGGGCCTGTAGCACTGTATTTTATCGCGGTCAGGGTATAGCCGTCGCGGACGGCACTCTGGACGGAGCTGCCGCCAGGTTACATTGGATTGACAGCTTGTTGTCCTGGGAGAACGTTTAGCCCCTTGCCGGTCCTTGAAGACCCCAACTTCCGTTCATTGCCCTCAGCAGGCCTCCATAGCTGTCGGAAAAACGTTATTCTTACCACATTCGCTAAGCCGCGCCATGAGGTCCCAGCCGCGGGAGCGACAGTCGACGGTGAGGAAAGCGTGCACACTTTGAATTGAATTCCGGCCGAATCTTCGCGAAGAATTCGAGGACATGAATATGACTAGACCACTGCTATCAACTCTCTTCTGCGGACTACCGATGATCGTTGCCACAAGCCCGACTCTCTCAATTGCAGCCGACTCTCCGGCGGAAGCGCTTCGCCGCGATTTCGTGATGCCGGACAACCGTGCTTCCAAATTCCGGCAGCCGGATGCGTATTTTCCTCATCGTGTCGCGATGCCCGGCGACAACGTGATGCAGCTTCCAGATGCAGCGATTAACGGGTCCTTCGATGTTACTTACGAATGGGAAGGCAGTACTTACTCCATCGAGGAATTCAACGAGCGCACCAGGACCAATGCATTGCTGATCCTGAAAGCCGGCAAGATCGTATCCGAGATCTATCGCAACGGGTCCGTGCCCGAGTCGCGATTCATTTCCTGGTCCACCGGAAAGTCATTCGTTTCCACGTTGCTCGGCATGGCAATCGAAGATGGATATATCGACGATGTAAACGACCAGTTGACGAAATACCTGCCGTCGCTAACGGGTAGTGCCTACGATGGCGTAACCATTCGTGATGCACTGCAGATGTCATCCGGCGTCGCATGGGATGAAGAGTCATATTCCTTTTCCGACCTGAGCAAACCACTGAACCGGGGCTGGGAATATTCGATCCTGAAACACCAGTATCGTTTTGTAGAGGGCGCCAATGAATTGCCGCGCGCACATCCGCCCGGGGAGAAGTACAACTACAACACGATGGAGACCTGCATTCTCGGCTGGCTGGTGGAGACGGCCACGAAGCAACGCATGATGAGCTACCTGGAAAAACGCCTGGGGCAGCCTGCCGGCATGGAGTTCCAGGCAAGCTGGATTATCGATGGCCCGGAGGACATTGGCCGTGAAATGGCAGGTGGCATGCTCGCCGCTGCACTCCGTGACTACGGACGTTACGGGCTGATGATGTCGAGAAATGGCCAGTCGAACAACACGCAGATCGTGTCCGCGAAATGGGTCGGCGAAGCGACAACCGCGGATCTTGCAGCGGTTGACTACGGCAATCTTTACGAGGGTTATGACCTTGGCTAGGGCTACCAATGGTGGCTGTTCCCCAACGGGCGTTTCGAGGCGCAGGGAATCTACGGCCAGTTCGTGTATGTTGCGCCGCAGGACGATGTGGTCATCGTCAAACTGAGTTACTGGCCGGAGCCATGGGTCGATGATATGGAACTTGAAAGTTACGCGTTTTTCGACGCGGTCGTAGCGGCGCTGAACGAATCCGACTGACCGCTTCTTCAAGGCGTGACACGCGATTTGCCGGCAATTGAGGCCAGGAACCCTTTTATCGCATCGAGGAAAATGACAACAGGTTCGAAAGCAGGAAGGACCTGGCCATCTATTGTGTAATGCTGATCGTCTTGACGAACCAGTCCACGACCATCTGTACGGTCACCGGGTGATGCTCGAAAATCTTGGTGCCATGAGTTGGCACCGTCGGTGAGCGGGGTGGGTTTGAGCTAATTTGGTAGGCTACCAACAATAAGAAGTAAAGTTGGGGCGGGATGTGCATAACTCCGCCCGCGCCCAGAGCGAATCATGATACGAGGTGGTTGATGAGACGTTTGACTTTCATTTTCGTGGTCTTCGCAATGATGGCTGCACTGCCGGCCGTCTCGCAAGTATCGTTGGTCGATGCGATGAAGCGCTTAGCCCTTGACCGGCGAGTGGACGAAGCAATCAACGTTCTGGAGAGCACCCGCGGCCAGGTGAAGTCACCCACGACGGAGTGGCTGGCGGCTGTTTCGTGGGCTGCGAGGGCGGCGGGTTTCGTCGAGCGCTGGGAGGTTGCGGAGAAATATGCCCGCGAGGCTTTCGATGGGAGCACGAAACTGCTCAAGGGCCGCGGGGTTGATGACGATCCTTACTTGCCGACTGCTCTTGGCGCGTCCATTGAAGTGCTCGGGAAGGTTTACAACGAACGTGACCACAAGGCGGCGGTTGATTTCCTGAGCAACCAGCGCGCCCTGTACAAAGGAACTTCAATTGAAACGCGCATACAGAAGAACGTCTTATTGCTGCAGCTTGCGGGCGAGAGTTTTCCGGCCCTTGAAACACAGCAGTTCATCGGCCAGCGGCCGCCAACGCCGGCGCAACTGAAAGGCAAGGTCGTTCTCTACTATTTCTGGGCCCATTGGTGCAGCGACTGCAAGATCCAGAAGCCCATCCTTCAAACTCTCTATAAGGAGAACGCGGACAAGGGGTTCGCTGTCGTGGGGCCGACACGATTCTGGGGCTATGTCGGGGGCGGGGACGACGCATCAGCCGAGCAAGAACTCGACTATCTGAAAAACGCTTTCCAAAAAACCTATCCGATTCCTTCGTGGATGCCGATACCGATCAGCGAACAGAACTTCGTGAACTTCGGCGTCAGCAGCACGCCCACGCTGGTCCTAGTAGACAGGACAGGAACGGTGCGCCTCTATCACCCAGGACGAATGAGCTACGAGGAACTGAGGGGGCAGATCGAGCCCCTGCTCAAGCAATCCACCGACTAATAAAGCAATTCGACCGGCCAATCAGAACGGGGGCGCGCTGTCCCTAGCACTGAACAGAATTCGTTTCTGGAGGGCGCGTCTGGAGTACTTACGAAGAGCTCGGAGCCGATGCAAGGGCGTTCACCCTTACGGTCAACCGGGACTTGATGCGTGAGGCGGTGTTCTTTTTCAAAACACCTTTCTGCACTGACTTATCCAGGGCGCTGACGGTTGGGGCCAACAGGTCCTGCGCACCCTTGCTGTCGTTGCTCTCTAGTGCTTTGTACAGCTTCTTGACTTCGGTGCGCATGCGGCTCCTGTTGCGGGTGTTCTCTGCGGAGCGTTTCGCGATTTGCCGGATTTTTTTGATCGCGGAGGGTGTATTTGCCATCTAAGTCTCTGGAATCCTTTGGTGGTGCCGGGGTGCGTGAAGCAAGAACGCCGCATCCCGTCTATGTCTCAGAATAGCGACCGCTTCGGCTTGGTGTCAATGACGGGAACCCGAACAGGGCACATTCAGAACCGCTGAAAGATTCGTGGATTTGACGCTTTACTTCCGTTCGGCGCTCTGTTAAGGTGTTGCTTCCTTTTTGGAGATGATTTCGTCGACTAGACCGTACTCCTTGGCCTGATTGGCATCGAGGATGAAGTCACGTTCGACGTCGTGGCTGATCGTCTCCAGCGGCTGTCCCGTGTGTTTCGCCATGATCTCGTTCAGCGTTGCCCGCATCCGCAGGATCTCGCGGGCGTGGATATCGATGTCGGTCGCTTGGCCCGCCAGACCCGAGATTGAGGGCTGGTGCAACAAGAAGCGGCAGTTCGGCAGCCCGTAACGCTTACCTTTGGCCCCGGCCGCCATCAAGACCGCGGCCATTGACGCGGCTTGGCCGATGCACACGGTGGTGATGTCAGGCCTCACAAACTGCATGGTGTCGTAAATCGCCATTCCGGCCGTTATCGAGCCGCCAGGAGAATTGATGTAGAGCCAGATATCCCGTTCCGGATTTTCTGCTTCGAGGAAAAGCAACTGCGCGGTGATTAGATTGGCGATCATGTCATCGATCGGATATCCAACGAAGATGATGTTATCCCGCAACAGCCGCGAGTAGATGTCGTAGGCACGTTCTCCACGGCTGGTCTGCTCCACGACCATGGGAACCAGTCCGGCTCGAGGTTCAAAGTTTGTCGACATTCATGCTCCTTCTTGATTCGTTGATGCTGGACTTTCGAGGCCAGCTTTCTTGATGTGTTAACTTGTTCATCGGCGAATCGCGCCACAGTCTTTCCGGCACGGCTTTAGGTTTCTTTGCCGGCGGCATTGTCCGCGCTGTCCGCTTCGCCTGAATCGTTCGTTTCGTCCGCCTCCACCGCCTCGGCCGAATCGTCCGCGGCTGCCGTGTCGCCCGCCTCTATCACCTCGCCTGCATCACTGGGCTCTTCGGGTTCTTCCGGAGGTACATCGACCTTCTCGGCTTCGTCGAAGAGAAAGCTCAGCGCCTTGTCGTTGCTGATCTGGCCCTGGATGCGGTCGAGCGTGCCGTCCTCGGCCAGTTGCTTGCGTGCCGCCTCAACGCTCTGCTTTGATTGGGTCGCGTACTGTGTGACCTGCTGATTGATTTCTTCCGGCGTCGCGCTGATGCTTTCTACTTTGGCGATGCGCTCGAGAATCAGCCCGGCCTTCACATCTCTGATTGCCGGTTCCTGCTCATTGTCGCGAGCCTTTCGCCAGTCAAGGTTCAGCTTGTCAATATCCACGCCTTTTCGCTGCAAGCTGCTGAGCCAGCGTTCGAGCCGCCGGACGACCTGCTGCTCGATCAATTTCTCGGGGACCGCAAAATCGTGGCTATCGATCAGCTTGTCCATGAGCTTGTTCTTGCCGGCTTCGGTTGCCTGATGCCGAAAATGTTCTTCCATCTGGTCGCGAATCTTCGCCCTTACCTCATCGATTGATTTGAAATCGCCCAGGTCGGCGGCGAACTCATCATCGAGTTCCGGCAGTTCCTTTTTCCGCAGGCCCTTGACTGTTGCATGAAAAGAGATGGCCTGGCCGGCGAGTTTCTCGTTGCCAAAATCCTCGGGGTAGTTGACGGTGAAATCGACCTCGTCGCCGGGGCTTTTGCCGAGAAGGTTTTCGGTGAAGTCGGGCAGTGTTCCGTCCTCGCCCAGCTTGATGGTCGTGTCGTCCTGGTCGACTTGAGGAGCATCGCCCACCGCCTCGCTCTTAAGCGTCAGCACGGCGATATCACCGATCTCGAGCGGGCGGGGATCGAGGTTCACAAAAGTAGCCTGTTGCTCGCGCATGCGCCCCAGCTCATCTTCTACCTGTTCGTCGGTGACCTCGGGTTCGCTGTAGGGGACCTCGATTCTGCGGTAGTCGCCTAACTCAAATTCGGGCATGACCTCGAACTCGGCGCGAAAACGCATCGGTTCGCCATCGGCGAGCTCCAGGTCATGGACATCCGGCGAGCCAATCACATGGAGATCCTTCTGCTTGGCTTCGTCCCAAAAGTGCTTGGGGACCAACTTCTCGACGATTTCCTGGCGGATTTCCTCGCTATAGCGGCTCTTCACAACGGGCGCGGGAGCCTTGCCTGGACGGAAGCCGGGTATCTTGGCTGTCCGACGGATCGAGGCGACGATTTTGTCGGTTTGTTCTTGGACCTCTTCCCAAGGGATCGCTATCTGCAGCTCCCTTTTGCAGCTATCTTCTGAAGACAAACTTTCTACCTCGCTCATTGAACACTTATCTTAACGCAGACCGGAAAAGGCCAACGCACATGGAAGTCACCAGCCACCAACTCCCTGTGAAGAGCTATGGATTGGCGCTAGCTGAGTGAGAACCAAGACCCCAGATGTTTCGCATTCGAGAGCCGGTTTCAGGCCGTGGTGCCCCAAAGTTTTCTCGAGGCCGGTGCAAGAGTGCAGCACCCCGCTAGGCCCCTGTCAGGGCGATTCCCTGGTCATTTCCTTGTCCTTCTTACCGACCTCGGCCTAGCTGGCAGCGGCGGCGATCTAGGGCAACCCGAGCAGTGCCATTGAAAGCGCGGTTTTGCCGGGTGGAGAGCCCGTTCAGATGGTTTCCGTGATTCGTGCGGTCAGCGGTTTTCAGCGGGTTTTGGCTTTGCTCCCTTGTCATATTAGTCAGACCTCATTTTTCGCGATTTCGTTTATATTTTCTTTAGGCAATTTCCGCAGGGCAATCGAGTGCCGGATCGACCGCCGGACGGGGCTTTGCCTCGTCCGCTAGGTGGGCGGTTTCTGTTTCTTCGCGTGGCCTCCTCTGCCACGCGGTCCCACTTCAGCGGCTCAGTTGGGACGCAACGGTGATTCAGGGCCGTCGCCGAATTGAGCGGGCGAGGGGACCATGGGTGACCCGTCATCGCGGGCCGGTAATCACGTTTGTTGAGAAGAGTGCCGGTCGTCTTGGCTTCGATCAGGGGGCTAGCGACCCTGATTTCCGGACTCGATGTCTTCCGCAGGGTGCTGCCTGCTTTCATTATACCAGGCGGGTTTTGAATGTTTCTGGTTTCTTGGTTTATGTTATTGATTTTACTATGTTAAGGGTGGCCCTTCGGGATGTTGTGTGGCGGTAGACCGCGCTGCCCAGAGGGTGTTGTTTGGTGGGTACCTGCGCAACCCAGGGCCGTGTCTATTTCCAGTCTCGTTTCTGATCTGACGGTGCCGAAGAACCAAGGCGGATGTCCCCTTCCTCCTTCATTCCACCATCCTCGGCCCGCTGAAGGTTGCCGGTCAGGTGATGTTTTGTAAGAGACCGGCCGCTAGGCGACCGGTCTTAGGCCCACCCCTCCCCCCGAACGACCGTTGCTAACGGTCGTTCGCCACACGGAGATTTTCGTGGGGGGCAGGGAAACCGGTCCTTAAAGGACCGGCCTGTTTGAAATCAAGTCACGTGAAGGTGGCTGCCACGCGAGGCAGCGGAAAGTGGTACCTATTTCAACTCTCCCAAACTACTATCGCGATCTTGAGTTCGTTGTAAGAAGCTGAAAGATAGCAACTTATTCTATTTGCACGAATGCCCTCAATCAGTTACGGTGGCCTGTCTCCTTGGAACTTGGACCCTTGGATCTTCCTTGGACCTTGGACCTCCCCTTGCTCACGCGCGCGGCTCAGGGCGGCGGGATTCTTGTTGCATCACAAGCGAATCATTGTGATGCACAACCTGATAGCATAATTGCGGGGTCAAATAATTACAGACGCAAGATGAAAGCCATCACATTACGAAACATACCCCCGAATCTCAGCCGCCGCATCGAGCAGAGGGCGAAGGAGAAGGGTTCGAGCATGAACAGGACCGTGATCGAGATCCTCGAAGGTGCCTTGGGAACTTCGAATAGGCGGGCCGCCCAACTTCACCACGACCTGGATCACTTGGCCGGCTCGTGGTCCGAAGTCGAAGCGACGGAATTCGATGAAGATCTCGCCGCGCAGCGCAGGATCGACCCTGAACTTTGGCGTTAGCGGGCTAGATGCGGGTTCTTGTCGATACATCCGCCTACTCGGCCTTCATGCGGGGCCACGCGGAATTGAAACTCGCCCTTCAGCGCGCCGAAGAAATCTACCTGAGCCCGATCGTCTTGGGCGAACTCCAATCGGGCTTCCGGCGAGGGAAGCACCGAGCCAGAAACGAAAAAGGACTCCATGAGTTCCTTGGCGCTCCGCGAGTCGAACTCATACCGATCCTCGATAGCACTGCCGTCCGCTATGCCGAGATCCTGACCTACTTGCGGGGCGCCCGCAATCCGATACCCACCAACGACGTTTGGATCGCCGCCAGCGCCATGGAGCATGGCTTGCGAGTTCTCACAACCGACAAGCACTTCCAAGAAGTTCCGCAGATCCTGGTCGATTGCTGGGAGCCGTGGACTTGATGTTTTGGTCACTGGAGTGCTGGCTTTCCTCCAATCGGGCTCTGTCCCAACTTACCCCTACTTTCCCAACTTTTCCGCTACTTTCCGGGATGGAACCAGCCGCTGGGAAAGGCTAGTTTTCTTGCCCGCCCTATCAAGCCACGCAAAGTATGGCTGGCCGAACGGCGTCCTGGAACGTCGTAGCCTGCTGTCGCCAACTTTCCCCGACTTACTCCCGAACTCCCAAATTGAGAGAATAAGGACATTAAAGATTGCGAATTGATCGTTTTCCTGGAGGGAACGATTATGGATCCTATTTCACTCTCGCTTCAGCTTGGGCGTATTGCATTGGCGCTCACAAAAAAGGCTCGGGTCGTGTGGCAAGCGATCGAAGTCACGGCGAGTAACAACGCCCAGGTCTCCCCTCATATTCGCAGCTGGCTTGAAGATTGGGTGAAGACTCCAGAGTACAACTCGCTGCTGCTCGACCTTCAAACTGGAGAGCGTTTGGTGGTTGACTCGGAACTGATCGAAAGCTTCGTGAAGGTAACGAATCTGTCTGACGCTTCGAGTGGCCAGCGATTGCCAAGACTATCCTCCAGGATTTCTTGTTTGTTCTAGATAAGTTCATCCTGGGTTCCTCTGAGGCTGCACGCCTCGATCGGCGGGCGGAAAATCGAGCACAGGCGCAAACAGAGGAAATCGTCAACAAGGTCAGCACTTGGGTGGGCCAGCAGATCAAATCCCAACAGGCGATCGCCGCTTCAGATGGTGTAGGCCGCCGCTCCGACGAGGAGCAGGGCTACCACGACCGCCTTGACCAAGCGAAGGGTCTGATCGACTTCGGGCACATTGCGGCTGCCAGGTCAATTATCTCCAATCTTCAATCAGATCTGGCAGCCCAATCACACACAAATCACTTGCGCTTCAGAATACATACGAACCTCGGCGCCTGCGCGCTTTATGATGGCTCCTACGAGGACGCGGAATCGGAGTTTAAGGCCGCGCTGGTTTGCGAGCCAAACAGCCTCCGAGGCTACTCCAACCTTGCAAGAATTGCGATTCTACACGACGAGTTCGACAAGGCTTTGGACTTGTCCCGCAAAGCGATGGATCTGATGAGTCCGCCCGTCGACACGGACGTGCTAACAGTCAGGATTCTTTCGCTGAGCGCAGCTGACAAAGGGGGAGAGATCGCCGAACTGGTATCAGATTACGCCGAGACGGAAACAGATCCAGGCTGTCTGCTCGCGCGAGCAGACCACTCGTACAGTATCGGCGCTCATGACTCTGCCGAGGCGATCGCGAAGCAGATTCGCGGTCACCCGCAAACGAACGCGGTAGCGGCCGAACTCTTGGGACGGGCGATCTTCGGCCCTATCCGCGAAAGGCTCTCGTCGACTGGCGCAGTCCCCTGGCGGTTGGATGAGGCCACCACGCGGCGGCTCAATGAGGCCGAAGAACACTTCTCTGCAGCGATCAGCATCACTCAAAAAACCGATTATCGGCAGCTCTTGGTCGCGGCGTATACGAACCGTGCTAGTTGCAGGCATTGTTTGAGGCGGTACGTGGATGCCGAAGAGGACTGTAGGGCGGCCCTATCGATCGACCCATCGTGCAACGTCGCTCGACGAGAGCTGGCTTCGATCTACCTGCTTGGAGCACGCTACGACCGAGTAGCAGAGACGTTAGAGGCGCTCGTGGCGGGGGCCGACGACCCCGAGGTTAAGACAACGCTGGCCGTTGCGTATCAGGAATTGGCCCGATTCAAAGGATGTCGTCGCATTGCTTGCACCCAGTTGGAAAGCGCTCCTGCTCGACGATCCGGCTACGGCTGTTGATCATGCGAGCCTCCTAGTGTTTGCTTATGAAAAGCTTGCAAACCATGAATTGTCCGACGCGATCGGCCAATTCCTACAGGAGTCACTCTTTGATGACTTTCATGCGATGGTTCTCCGGGCGGATCTCGCGATCCGGCGGTCTGAGATCAAGTGTGCCCAAAAACTTCTCGACCTTGCCCTTGAAACCGCTGGTGACGGCCTGGATCCGCCCACAGCCGTCACGATTGCGTCCCTGTTCGCCAGGATAACCAGATTCGACCGCGCTGCTGATCTTTTTGAAAAGTTCTACTCACCTGACGCTCCCTCCTACGTCCATTAGCACTACGGCGTCGCCCTGTTCCAGGCGGGACGCTGGAAGGAGGCTCTGCGAGTTGGTCGCGCGGCCAAAGAGAAGGGTTTCGTGCTCCCCGACCTTCTCGTCAATGAAATCGAACTATTGAGCCAAGTCGGTGACTTGGATACTGCGATCCGGCTGGCAACATCGTATCTAGAGATGTTCGAGGATGAACTCGGCGATGACAGTGTGGCCACGCTATCGGTCGAACTAGCGCTGCTATACCTTAGGCGGGACCAGAAAGCCGCTGCGAAGGAAATACTCGACGACCTCGCCCCACCGAAGCTAAAAGACAAACCTCAGACCCTGTTGCGCGCAGCTCGTTTGGCTCGTTGGTGTGGTGGCGGCAAGGGTGTGGAATTCGCTTTTGAAGCGTGGAGGAATCATCAGGCGGATTCTGATATTCAGATCGAGTACGGCAAGCTTGCACTGACCGCCAGAAAAGAAGAACGCTCCTATTTCGCTGCGCCCTCCGCTGTTGGTGTGGATGTATCCGTCACGTTGACCGTCGGCGAAAAGACCATCACTGTGACATTGTTACATGACGATGCAGCTCGCAAGCTAGCCGGCGAAATCTCACAAGACTCAGAGTTAGGCACCGGGCTCGTGGGCGCCCGCGAGGGCGATACTCTCGAGGTCGAGAACCTGCTCGGCTCCGCCGACACTTATACGGTTGATCAGATCGAGAGCAAGTATAGCTTCGCTGTGCGACAGGCGTTGAACGAACAACCATTTCTTTCGCCGGGCAGCCGCAGCATCATGAAGTTTCAGTTTGACAAAGACGACCCGCACGAAAGCCTAGTTCCTATTTTTGCTTCGATCGAGAACAGGGCGCGTCACGTAGAACAAAAACTTAGGCCTTATCGGAACGGTGAACTACCTTTACTATCCTTACCGAAATTGATCGGATCTAGCGTGTATCAGCTTTGGTTGGGGCTGACCACGTCAGACGAAGAACGCGTCTTTGCCAGTTCAGGCGCGCCGAACGAGTTCGGGGCGATGACGGAACAGATTGCGCAGTCCAAGGGTCTCGTTTCGGACTATATCTCGCTCCTGACCCTTGAACATTTAGAACTCCTTCAGCTTGTGGATGACGCTTTTGAAGAGGTGGTAGTGGCTCAGGATACGCTCGATGATTTACTGCGTGTCGTCCGGGCAGACTCAGGCGCGAAGACTGGCGGTACTTTCATGAAGGTTCGACGGCTATTACCGAATCGTGGAGAAAGACCCTAAAGTCGAGGAGTGTACCGGTTCAGCCGAAACGGGAGAGCGAGCGCTCCGCGGTGGTGAAGATGCCGCCCTGCGGGCGGGGATTTTCAAGGCATCAGGGTCTTTCGATCCGATGGGGTTGAGCGTGGGCGCAAGAAACTCGTTCCCGCGCCCGTGATCATCGTCTCGATGAGCCCGCCGGGCTATCCCTCGGTAGGGTTGCTTCCCAGCAGAGCCCGCTTCCGTTTCACCCGGCAACGCCATTGTAACTCCAAAACTCAAGCCGCCTGCCGACGGCGTAGCTGACGCTGCTGCCGCGCCTGCTCCAGCTTGCGGTCTCGCGCGGCGTGAATCTCCTCCCGCTGTCCCGCCAGCATGTCCGCCGGCGTCACGAATCCGATCGCGCTGTGCAACCGCACCGTGTTGTAATGCTCGACATAGCGCTCGATCAGCCGCCGCGCATCCTCGGGCGTCAGCGGCACGCCCGGCCGGATACATTCGCTCTTCAACGACTTGTGCCAACGCTCCAACTTGCCGTTCGACTGCGGATAGTAGGGCGAGGTTCTCACGTGTGTCATCCCCGAAATACGGATGAATTCCTTGAAGTCCTTGGCGATAAACTGCGGCCCGTTGTCGGAGATAATGCGCGGTTTGGCGTCCGGGTATTTCTCCTTGGCGGCCTCGAGAATAATCTCGACATCGGCTTCCCTCATGGCCTCGCGCAAGTCCCAATGCACAATCGAACGGCTGTAGCCGTCGAGCACGCTGCAGAGGTAGTAGAACGTACCCGAGATGTTGATGTAGGAAACATCGATATGCCAATGCTGATGCGGTTCCAGAGGCTGTTGGAAGCCCGTTCCTTTCAGCGACGTTTTGCCGTTCCACTTGCGCAGCAAGCCCGCCCGGCTCAACACCCGCCAGACGCTCGACGGGCTGACGGCCGCGATGTCGGCGTCGAGCATCATGAACGTCAACCGCCGGTAGCCCTGCAGCGGATGCTCGCGATAAAAGTCGAGAATGGCCTGCTTTTCCCACTCTTGGAGCCAGAAATCCCGGAGAACCCAACCGTTGTGCTCGTTGACGCAGCCGTAGCGTCGGCGCCAGGAATAGAACTTGCTGGGCGCGATGCCGAGCCACTTGATGAAACGCCCGGCATGGATCCCGGTCTTCTCGGACCAGCACCGCACGAAATCGACGATCTGGTCGCGCACGTCGGGTGGTGTCCAGGTTTTGGTTAGAGTTCCCCAAGGCTTTTTTTTAACGCGATGTGCTCGGCCATCAACTCGGCCAGAACTTCATCCTTGGTCTGGATCTTCTTCTGCAGCCGCTCGATCCGTTCCTGTTCGGGCTGGCGATGGCTGCAGCGCCAGCTCGTCGCAGAGCTTCGAGACCGGCTCCTTGTCCACGAGATGCCGCCTCAGGATGGCGACCTTCTCTTCGGCTGTGTATTGCTTTCGTGCTTTTTTCATGCGTTCCCTCCGTTAGCTTAACGGCGGAACGCTGTTCTCCATTTCCAGCTGAGGCGGGACAAACGCCCCTCGGTGCCGGAGACGGGAAATTATCGGTTGACACCGTGGAAACCTAGAGACAACCGGACCAAAAGCGGGCCTATTGTCAAACAGTTCATTTGCAAGTGGTGGCCGACGGTCTTCCCAATCAGTGGAATTTGGGAGGCCCGAGGGAAAAGAATCGTAAGACGCGCCGGCTCCAAACACCACCATCAACATTCGTTCATCCTACCCAACGGCCTCGGCTGACACGCGGTTCGCACTCCCAGACGCAAACTCGGAAGCACCAACCGGCGTCCGAATCGTAACTCCACCGAGAAGACTCATCTCAAAACCTCACACTCGCCACCAAATTCTTGCTAGGAAACGCGCTCCCCACTTGCCTTGGTCGTGCCGTCGTGGCGGTAAAGATCGATAGCAAATTCCAAGTCGGATACGGCGTTGACGGAATTGCAGGCGACGCTAAAAATAGCGAAGACAACAAAGCGTTTCGCGATCGAGTTCATGTGCAGCCTCCCTGGGCCCCGCCACGAACAGCCTGTGTCGGGCCGCGCATTTGTGGTTTATTCGTCTTTCGTCGCCGGATTCGCCTGGTAGAATCTCCTCGCTGAGCGCGAGCACCTCGAAAACCGTCCGTGGTCCACCGTTTACGTGGCATAACGTTACACGGACGCCGTCGCAGGATTCAAACTCCCCGCCCTGCTTTCTCCGCAGAATGTCGGCGGCCCCCCAAGAGCTGGCGTTCGAGCTGGAGGAGGGGGAGCTTCTGGGGTAGTTCGAGTTGGGCGGTGAGTTGAGGATC
>CBDCYS010000023.1:0-178768 GCA_965224215.1 Bryobacterales bacterium
GTTCGCTCCACGGGCGTTACCCCGCTTCGTCGCTACTACGGACCTGGCCGCCACCCTCTCGCCTTCCACCGACTTCCTGGTTTCCGCCAGTTATACGGCTTGCTTGCTCCGCCGATTTCTCGACGGGACGAGAAGGGCTTCTCCAGTTGCTTAGCATGCCCTGGTCACCGTGCTGTCCCTACCACCCCGCCGGAGTGACCGGGCGCTGCAGTCAGTCTGCGCCAGCCCATGCTGCCTTCACCCGTGGAAAGAGGGCTTTCGAGGCCACCTATGGGTTCACTTTCGTTACGGCCCGGTGACTTGCTCACCATCCCAAGGAGGGCTTTGTCAGTTGGCTTCATCGGCTTCGTTTCCTCCACACGGATGCAACCCAAGCTACGGGGCTCTGACTTTTACCCCGGTGGGACTGTCTCCCACCTGAATTATGCACAGATTCGGCGTAGCCATCGTCGATGGAGTTGTGGCGATAGCGGCACTCGTGTCAACTCAGTGATTTCGCAAGTCGTCTTTTCTGCTGTTTCCCTCCCCGTTTGAGCCGCCTCCTGATCCCGGCAGGGCAAAAGCGGGCTGGCAAGCGGCGTGTTCCCAGTACGTTGCGGCGAGTGCATGAAATTTTATGCATGGAGTGCCCCTCAGCTCAGCGCACCCTCCACCACCGGCGCCAAGCTCGATCCCGGCGGCCCCATCGCCCGCAGCCGTCGCATCAGCCGTTCAAACAGGCCCTTTTCCTGATAATGATCGCTGTAGCTGACACCCGTTCTGCCGGCGTGCCGCCAGATCTTGGCCGCCACGAACAGAAAACGCAGCCGCGCCGTCGCCAGGGTGGTGTGCCGCAGCGTCTCCACGCTGGCCTGGGCTTCGCGGTTGAACAGCAGCAGCCAGCAGTTGAGATTGTAGGCCAGCATGGCCAACTGAAAGTGATTGCGGTTCATGTCAAAGCGGCGCGAGGGATGGGCCGCCAGCCCGGCGTCGTTGTTGGCCTCCTTGATCAGGTTCTCGGCTCCGGCGCGCTGATTGTAAAACCACACCACCGCCGCGATCGGCTCGGCCAGATTGGTGACAAACACGCGGTAGGTGTAAGCGCTGGTGGCGAACAACTGGTATTGCTCGGCCGCGCCGGCCTTGGGCTCGTTTTCGTAACGCAGCGCCAGGAAACGGCCGGCCCGCGCCCAGCCTTGCGGTTGGTAGAGGAATTGGCATTCCGCGTCCGCGTCGGAGCGGGGGGAGGGTTTCCATTCTGCTTGCTGCAAGCGCTCGACCAGGCGCCGCGTTTTGCGCGCCACGATGACGAACTGACAAGCCGCCTTTTCATAGGCCTCCACCGCCTCCCAGCAATAAAAGCCGGAATCGGCCCGCGCCAGGATTTTCTTCACGCCGCCCGGCAAAGTCCGGAAAGCGCTCTCGAGGTGGGCGGCGATCTGTCGGCCCGTGGGCCGGTCGCCGTTGCGCAACCCGCCCATCAGGTATTCGCGCGTCTCGGCCAGGAAGGTCAGTATCGGCTGGTAGCTGCGCTTGCCCTTGTTCTTGGGGTTGTAGCTCTTGCGCCCGCCCATCTGGCGGCCGTAGAGGGTATGCACGGTGGTGTCGGTGTCCAGCGTCACCGTCTCCAACTTCACGTGGGCCGCGGCCCAGACTCGTTCCCGCAGCTGGCGCTGCATGGAAAGGATCTGCTTCGCCACGTTGAGGTGCAGCGAGGCCAGAAAGCGCCACAGCGTGGACTGCGGCGGCAGACGCGTCACTTGCAAGATGCCGGTCAGGATGGGGTCGCGAGCGATGAAGCGGAGTTGGTTGAGCCGCGCAAAGCCGACATAGAGGCCGAGCACGAGGGCCAGCACGAACTGGTAGGGGCTCATGGCTCGGGTGATCCGTTTGGTCGTGAGGGTTTCTTCCAGCAGCGCTTGGAAGCCGAGTTTTTCGAGCAGGGTGGCGACGGGCAGCAAGCCGCCGTAGGGAGTCAGATTCTTGCCACGGAAGTGATAGGGCGTGGCAGCCCCGATTTTATTGGGCCGCGGGGCCCTCGCGCCGGGGCCTTGTTTGACGGGCCTTCGGGAGCTATGCTGTTTTCGTTTGGTAACCATTTGGGTGACCTCCTTGGGGTTGACTGGCGAAGCTGCAATCTTTGCCAGCCTACCTTTTTACCCCATGTTTTCGGAGGTCCCCAAATGGTTCCTGGCGGCTCAGCCCTCACCAGGTGCACCGGCAGTGCATAATTCAGGTCCCACTGAACATGCCAGCCTTGACTGGACACACTTCCCACCAACAATCAGCCCAGAAACCCGCTAGCCGCCTGATTATACTCAGCTTTGGGGCTGCTAGGCGGCTGGGCTTGGAGGCACTGATGCCTGATTGCTCAATGGGAAATTATTTCTCGACACCTATGTGAAGATTCTACACGCCCTCGCTGATCCGGTGGCGGAGATTGATGCCTGCCGAATGGCCGACCCGTGTCCGCCGGGGACATTCCACAAGACCGAGCCGGAGGAAGTGCAGCCAGTACCAGCTATGTATTTCGAGCTTGACTGTGGGGCGTCTGGGGATTGGGTGCGAGTTTTAGGAGCGGCTAGATGCCGCTCGTTCTTTGGCTCAGCTCGCTAGGCGTCTCGGGATTCTTGCCTTGCCCTCAGAACAGCTCGCTTTACGTGATAGTCCCAGCATCAGTAGCCCTCCAGCGTGGACAACTCGCAGTCAACCTCCTGCTCAGTCCCGGCATCGTCGAAGTAGCTGTGGCGCTCTAGTTCCAGTGCCTTCCAAGTTGCCAAGAATTGGCCCCTGGCGTCTTTTTCGGCTCTGAGCAGAGGGTTCGCATGTGCCGCTCCCGTTCGCTCAGTTACTTTGACAAGCTCGTCCCTCCCGAGTGCTTCCCTGACCTGGTCAAGGCGATCAAGCGCCTCCAGTCCAGTCTGCAGCAGGGTCAACTTCTCGGGAGAAAGCACGCGCCTCGGTACAATCTCCCGCCACAGCCGCTGGGATCTCTCAGAGAGATGTCCTGGCGGCTTCGGTGGGTTTTGGTATGCCTTCTTCAAGATCTGCAAACGCTTCTTTTCTTCTGTTCTCGTCACAGCACCACCATCAGTCCTTTACCTTCAGAGCTGCGTGCAACTTTCTTGTGTGCGCGCGCACACGTGTCCGAAACCTTGAGTGACGCGAAGTCGCCCCGTAGGGTCTACATTTCCTTCGTTCGTAGCGATTCGACCCGCCCCCCCTTACAAGTTACGGAGCACCGCCTTCCCCTCGTGGGGCCACGTTGTCCATTGCTTGCGATCTTTCCTTGCGAAGATGTCGAGATACGGTCCGGGGCTGCACGACTCGATGAGCCTGTAGGCTTCGTCGGGTTTAGCGCTGTGCCCTTCGCCCTTGGCGCAAAACCACGTGCCCACGTCCTTACGCTTCAGCGGTAGTGATCCGCGCACCCCGAAGAGTAGATGTTCCGTGGAACCGCGGAAGTAATTTCCCATTCCAAACTGGGGCTTGCACCACGTAAGGCAGGTAACGTGACGGAAGCCCCACTCATCGAGAAGCCGGTACCCTTTCGGCTGCGACCGATTGGTAACCCACAGGTACAGGTGACTATCGTCTGCTGCCAGTTTCGGGATTGGGACGTCCCCAACTGTCGTGAGTTCTAGAAGTTGCTCCATGCTGAGCGTTTGATAGGTGGGGAGTCCACGACCAAAAGGATCTGCGTCGCCTTCGTCAGAGTAATCCCACGGTGGATCGATGACGATTGTTGAGAAAACGCCTTCGAGCTTGCCTAGTGGTTCGACGTGCTCGTCAATGCGTGCTTGGTCCGCATCGCGTTTCTCTTGTCGGCATCTCTCGACCTTTTCTCGCTTGACCTGTTGAAGCGTCTTCTGGCCGGACGCCATCGCCGCCAAGGCGTGAGGGTCTTCCTTGGCAATTTTTGCGGCCTGGTGGATGTAGATTTCGTTTACACCCACTTTCTTAGCCGCTTCGCTACGAGCACGCTTAGCTTGGGGTAAATATTTACCAGTAGCTTTCGGGCGGCCCCGACCAGCGGTCTGACCACCCTTGCGCTGCCCTTCTGCTTTCCGCTTCGCGGCTAGTTCTTCTTCGTACTCCAGAATCTTGACGCCCACCACGGCCCTCTGTGTGGCGTCAAGATGGCGACGGTGCAGATTCTCGTCAATGACAAACTCCATCACCGCCTGGTCGTCCATTTCGACAGCCTGTACAACCTGAATTATGCACAGATTCACTTTGCGAGTGTGGCTGCGTTCGTAGCGGGTTGGCGGTCGTCGTGAGGTGGTAGCTCGGCAACTGGCCTTTTGGCTTCTCCGTGTCCGGTTTCCCTTCCCGCCCAGAATCCGCGTCGTCAAAACCTCGCTCGGAAGTGACGTGTTTCCAGTGCGTTACGGCTAGTGCATAAAATTTTATGCATAGCGCATAGCCAGGCTCTCAGATCAGCGCCCTCCCGACCACCGGCAGCAAGCCGCCGTAGGGAGTCGGCTTCCTGCCGCGGAAGTGGTAAGGCGTCGAAGCCCCGATTTTATTGGGCCGCGAGGCCGTCACGGCTGGGTCTTGTTGGACGGGCCTTTGGGAGCTATGCTGTTTTCGTCTGGTAACCATGTGGGTGACCTCCTTGGGGTTGGCTGGCGAAGCTGGGATCTTTGCCAGCCTACCTTTTTACCCCATGTTTTCGGGGGTCCCAAATGGTCTCTTGCGGCTCAGCCCTCCTCAGGTCCACGCCGCAGTGCATAATTCAGGTACAAGCGGTTGCACCCCGACCGCTTGACAAGCTCGGTAGCGGTTCCGCCCATCGACGATGCACTCATCCTTCAGCTTGATCGGCTCACGCTGGCCGTTCTCACGAATCGAGTCACAAAGCTGTTGAAACTCGGACCCCGACATGAGCGGGAAAATGTCGGCAGCCGAGTGGGCGTTCATTACCAGTTCCTAGATCTTTGTCCCATGGGGCATTGAGTTCCGGCCCTTACTTGGGACGAGGCACTTCTCGAACATGGTCAGAACTGCGCCCAGCGCCTGCCGCTCTGCCGCCGTTCTTGACAGCCCGCCGTCGTATTCCCCGATCGCGGCCCGCTCGTAGAAGAGCGCCAAATAGTCGTCCAGGTCGGGCGGGCTGTTCCGTAAGGCAACGGGCTCAGCGACGGTCACGCCCTGTTGAGAGCGCTGACGTGCAATGACTCGGCGGGCAATTTCTAGGTAGTGCATCTTACGTTTGCGACGACCTTTGCTTATCTCGCTTATCTCGCAACGGCACACCAAATTTCTGCCGGGCGTCCCCCGGTGTCGACTTCCCGTCTTTGCACGCGCTTTAGCCCTAAGAGTGAGTCAAGTGCTCTATGTATCTGGTCTTTTCCTTTGTGGTCGCCGAAGCCGCGCCCAATGTCGGTGAGTGTCATGCCGTCCGTCTTATCACGCAACAGCAGCAATACGCGGTCGGCAACCGGATCTCCCAACGAGTCGGCGAAAATAAAGCGAGCAGACGACTCCGCAGACTCCCACACGGCTAGCGCCGCGCCCAGGTGCTCGGCACGGATCAAGTCGGAAGCATCGAGCAGTGCATAGATCAGTGCGAGTCGCATCGTTTGCGCTTCGCCCCGTGAAGTGACTGAGCCGAATAGACCCGGTTGCCCCTGACTCAAACTGCCGTAGACTTCGCACCACACGCGACGTGCCGACTCATCTCGCTTTACCTCGCCCACAACTCGGACTTGCTCGATCGCTTGCCGAAGTCGGGCCGTCAAGGGTTGCAAATCTTTGTCTCGTAGGCTTCCGCCTTCCGGTAATTCCTTCGATCGTCGAGCGCAGACCCAAAGGAACCGGTTAGCGAAGCCGTTGCCCGCCTGGGTGTCGGTCAACAAGCGGGTGAGTTCACCCACGGTAATGTGGCCGACCAGCGAGATATGCGCGTCCGTGCTTGACGCCGGCGCCGTGCGCGTCATAACACGCTACGTGTCGCCGTCCCACGCCTGACGGATAACCGGACTGAGCGTGTTTCCCTGCCTTTCGCAGACCTGTAGAACCCGACCGAATTCCGGCTCGGTGACGAATAACCGTTTATCGTCAATACCGGGGTCTTTCACAATGTGCTCTTGCCGCTTCGGGTCGAATTCTTGGATCGCGTCCCGAACCCGCCAAATGAGACCTTCGCCCGTTGAAAGACCATTTGTGATGCGGGAAGTTGCCCAGTCTTCGTCGGCGGCGCGAAGAACCCGCTTCACATGCGAACCGCTCGTGCCCTTCCGCGCTTTGCTCGTTTCGCCCGCGACGCAACAGAAAAGGTTTGCGTGGTGCTGGTTAGCTTCGACCCGGAAGTACGGGCCGCGACCAACGGTCGAACCGAACGCTACGAGAAGCTGAACACGCAGAGCTGCTGGGTCCGCCTCGGTATGCGGCTCGATGGCTTGGACGATCTCTCCTGCGAGTCCGTAGTACGCTTCTTTTTCCAGCGGCTGCGGCCAGCTTCGGACATGCGAGATAAGCGAGTTATGCGAGATAAGTCCGGTGCCGGTGTCGGGTGCTTGGACATTCGTGGACGTTTTCGGTGTATCGGTGTCGTCCATGAAATGCCGTACCGCCGCCGCCTTGATGTCGGCGTCCGTATAGGTGCGCTCGCTCATGCCGCCCTCTGCAACTCTTGCCGCATCGCCACCAACTCGCCGGGCGAGGCGCTCTCAAGCCGCTGGATTTGGCGGTCGATGGTGTCCGCTCGTAGGTCGTCATGAGCGTGCTGCCAGATGTCGCGCCAAGCGTCCTCATCGCCGCTGCCGTCGCCCGTCGCCAGTAGGGCACGCGCCGCGGCGGAAGCCATATTCTCGGACTCGTAAAGCGGGTTCCGTTCGTCCCTCAGACGTAGTAGCTTGTCCCGCCGCCACTCGGTGAGGTTTCGAGCTTCGGACACCGCACGGCTGCGCCACTGGGCGTAGCAGCGCTTCTCTTCGCGGGTTAGTGGACGGTCATTGTCAAGACTCACGCCCCGGTCGTCGGCGAGCCACCGAACAGCGTCACGGCGGTCACTACCGAGCACGGTCTGGATAAGGTCCAGGATTCCGCCGCCTTGCCCGTGGGCGTGGTCGTACCAGGTGCCCTTACTCTCTTCCAGCGAGACGTTGTAGCCGTCCCCATCCCGCCAACAGGCACGTCCACGACCGTGGCGTAATTCGCCGCCGCCAAGCGCGTTCCACACCCTTAGAATTGACGCGCCGTCGATGAGGTCACGAACTGTCACGCTTGAATCCCAAAAACCTCGTAGACACGTAAGCGGGGCAGGATTATCCGCTTTCCGATTCGGATCGCCTTGATTCCTGCAATCTCACCGCTGCGCTTGATTTCGTCGTAGGCCGTCATGCGCGACGTGCCACTTAGGTCTACAAATTCCTCGACGCTCATGCCTGCAGGCGTGCGTCGGCTTTGGTCCTGTACGGCGCGTTCGTGTTTCATAGCACCCTTATCCTAGCAATCCGTATCGTAGTGGTCTATCACGCCTCTTGCAAAACAACACGCGTTGGCATATTATATTCGTATTGTAGATCGAATCTAGCGATGAGCGACCCTATCTATCAATTCCAGTGGACAGTCCCCGACGCCGGCTACGAAGTCGTCAGCACTAGCGAATGGTTGGACCAACCCTATTTGCCTGAAAAAGAGGAACGATTTCTAGTCGAAAAACTGACCGGGGATGACTCGTGGATCAAGCAATATACACCCCTGATTTCTCAAACTGGGCTGTTCAGGGAGTTTGCGGACTTGCATCCAGCCACCGAAGAGTCCATCGTTGATTTCGCGGGCAGGTTTGGCTCCTTGGGTGTTCCATTCAGCACAACTGTTAGGCGAGGCAAGCCAGGCGACAGCGAGGGAATGGCCTTATGGCCGTCACAGTCGCACGGGGAGCTAATATCGTCCTGGCAATTCCAGGTAAAGACGATGAATCATGTGCTCCAGATATGGGATGCGATCGAATGTGGGAACCTCGCGGCACTTCGGGAATTCATCACATGGCGTGACGACAGCCGAGTCCACTATGAGGGTCCTCTTGGCCTCTACGTTATTACCTCGGGCGACTACCGTGAGCAGTTTTTCGGCCAACTCAAAATCGGCGAACTCGCGCGGCCAGCCGCCGATTTCGTTCGAGAGAGGGTAAACGAGAAGTTGGAAAATCTTGGCGTCACTAGCAGGCTCTTCTGGGAACCACGCTACCGCAAGCAGACGGTCCACGTTGTGCCGAAAACTTTGGCCGCAGCAATGTGGCTCCAGTTCGCCAAGGCCATTGAGGGTAACAAGCGGTATCAGCAATGCGAGCAATGCAACCGCTGGTTTGAAGTTGCGGTCGAGAAGCGAGAGGGCGCGAAATTTTGCCAGAACGCATGCCGCTCGAAAGCGTACCGTGAGAAGCAGAAGACCGCCAAGGCGTTGCGGACTCAAGGGTTGTCGGTGGAGCAGATCGCAGAGCGTGTCGATTCAGACGCCAAGACGATTGAAGGATGGGTGAAATCATGACGGGACACATTCGTAAACGTGGCGAACGCTCGTGGGCGATTCTCGTAGACCTGCCACGCGGGCCAGACGGCAAGCGCCGCCGAAAGTGGCACACGGTCCACGGTACCAAGAAGGACGCCCAGCGCAAACGGAATGAACTGCTGCACGAAATCGAATCGGGCGCGTACGTCGAGCCGGCCCGCATGAGCGTGAAGGACTACCTAACCAAGTGGCTTGGGTCGATCGAAAGTAAAGTCGGCGCCAAGACCCTTGAGAGGTACCAGCAGCTCGCCGACCATCACATCATCCCGTGTCTCGGTACAATCCCCCTGTCAAGACTGCAACCGTTAGCAATCCAAGAATTCTACGAGGACCGGCTGAGAAACGGACGCCGCAAAGGCGTGGGTGGGCTCTCGCCCCAAACCGTGCTTCACATCCATCGTGTCTTACGCGCAGCATTGGCTCAGGCTGTCCGCTGGCAGCTCCTCGTAAGAAACCCAGGCGATGCCGTGGAGCCGCCAAGGGTTGAACGAAAGGAGATGCAGACCCTCGATGAAGCACGAACGGCGTGGCTCTTTACGGCGGCTCAAGGAACTCGGTTCTATGTGCCAATTGTGCTGGAGTCAACCCTAGGAATACGTCGGGGCGAGGTCTTCGGGCTAAAATGGGCGGATCTTCACTTGGAGGCTGCCATGGCAACCATTTGCCGCTCTCTCCAGCAGACAAGGGCTGGGCTCAGGGAAAAGATGCCCAAAAACGGAAGGGGTCGGCCTGTGAGCCTGCCTCAGTTGACCGTTGAAGTGCTTCGCGACCACAGCAAGGCACAAGACGAGCTGAAGGCGCTTTTCGGGAAGGATTATCAAAACAAGGACCTTGTTTGCTCCCTGCCAGACGGTCGTCCGTGGCCCCCGGATGATTTCTCATCCGCATTCGGACGCTTCCGCAAGAAGTGCGGCCTCACAATTAGGTATCACGATTTGCGGCACACGCACGCTACCCAACTGTTGGGGCAAGGCGTCAATCCGAAGGTTGTCAGTGAGCGGCTTGGGCATTCGAGCGTCCAAATCACGCTCGATCGCTACAGCCACGTGATGCCCAACATCCAAGAGGAAGCCGCCCAGAAGATCGACACGATATTGCGTCGAGAAATCGAGAAGCAGCGGAACAGGGTGTCCTAGGGTTGCAGAATGGTTGCAACCGACCGGCTGAGGGAACGGGTAGGCTTTCTAAGTTATTGAAAACATGGGGCCACGGGTCGGAATCGAACCGACGACCTGCGGTTTACGAAACCGCTGCTCTACCAACTGAGCTACCGTGGCGAGACGGCAGGGAATTCTTGATTCTAACACAGCGATTTTCGGCTACTCTCTGACAGCTTCACCGCGTTTTACACACGGATGGATTGGAACCGGATCGACGACGTAGTTGCACCAGAGTCATGCCAGAGCGCCTTTCCTCAAGCTACTTCCCCCACGACTTTTCACGCGCGGCTAGAAACTCGTCGCCCGGGTTCCAGGTAGGCAACTCGGGCTGATTCGCCACTTCCCGGCCGAGTTCGAAACCAAAGCGGGCAATTTGTTCCAGCCCGGAGAAATCCCAGGACGAATCAAATTCATCCGACGGCTGATGATAGTCGTTAGCGGTGTACTTCTCGCGCGCCTGAGCGCCCCAGTCCTCGGGGTGGCCCTCATACCGCGTACCCGGTTTGATGGAGAACGCCGGCACTCCGACCTTGGCCAGACTGAAGTGATCGGAGCGATAGTAGTATCCCTGCTCGGGATGCGCCTCGGGCCGAATCTCAAGTTGAAATTTCCGGGCCAATCGCTCGACCGTTTCGCGGAGGGTCGTGCGCTCGTAGCCGGGGAGCGAAATATCGGTGCTGAGCCCGAGCGGCATCAGCCCGTCGTAGTTCAGATTGACCGCCGTCTTTCCTGCCGGAACGGCCGGGTGTTCTGAGTAGTATTTCGACCCGCGAAGGCCCCCTTCTTCGGCTCCGACGGCGGCGAACAGGATCGAACGGCCCGGGGCTTTTCGTGATTCCCCAAATGCCCTTGCAATCTCGAGTAGAACGCCACAGCCGGTGGCGTTATCGATCGCGCCGTTGTAGATGCTGTCTCCTTCCACGGCGATTCCTTCACCGAGGTGATCCCAATGCGCGGAGTAAAGAACCGCCTCGTCCTTCTTCTGCGGATCACTCCCTTCCAGAATTCCGATGACATTGCGCGTGTCGAATGGCTGGACTCGGCTGCTGATGCGGCCGCGCAACCGCAGCTTGAGGGGGATTGGCTGAAAGTCCGGCGAGTCGGCTTCCCTGAGAAGTTCGTCGAGTGATTTACCGGTTCCGGCAAGGATCTGCTCGCCCGCCGCTGAAGTGACCCAGCCGGCAACGCCGAGAGCGGGCTCATCCTCCGCGAGCTTGACATAGGGATTTCTGCCACCCCAGGAGTTGCGCACAACTGTCCAGGGATAGCCGGCCGTGGGCGTCGTGTGAATGATGATCGCGCCGGCCGCGCCGTGGCGCAGCGCTTCTTCGTATTTGAAAATCCAGCGGCCGTAGTAGGTCAGGGCTTTACCACCGAAGAAAGCGTCATCATCGGATCGCGGCTCGTTGGTGAACAGCACCACGACCTTCCCCTTCAAGTCCATTCCTTTGTAATCGTCCCAATGAAACTCGGGGGCGACGATGCCATGCCCAACGTAGACCGCTTCGGCATCGATTGACTGATCAGGCTGCTGCCGGTGGTTCACGGCAACGTACTCCTCAAGCCAGGCCATCTGGAGTTTCTTACCCCCGCCTTCCCAGGAGAGATCCGTTTCGGGCAGTGATTGAACTCCAACCAAGGGGACCTTCTGGAAGTAGGTGCCGTCATCGCCGGCGGGTTTCAAGCCGGCGAGTTCAAACTGAGAGGCAATGTATTCGGTCGTGAGGGTTTCGCCCGGCGTGGCCGGACCTCTGCCGCCAAGGGCATCGCTTGACAGGAACTTGACGTGCGCGGAGATGCGGTCGCCGCTGAGGGACGCTTCTTTGGGCGAGGATGCGGGGTCTCCCTGACAAGAGAGTGCGCACAGAGCTAGGAAGACAGCCGGAGAGTAGAATCTGAGTTTCATGGTACCTGAATTATGCACTGCCGGTGCACCTGGTGAGGGCTGAGCCGCCAGGAACCATTTGGGGACCCCCGAAAACATGGGATAAAAAGGTAGGCTGGCAAAGATTTCAGCTTCGCCAGTCAACCCCAAGGAGGTCACCCAAATGGTTACCAAACGAAAACAGCATAGCTCCCGAAGGCCCGTCAAACAAGGCCCCGGCGCGAGGGCCCCGCGGCCCAATAAAATCGGGGCTGCCACGCCCTATCACTTCCGTGGCAAGAATCTGACTCCCTACGGCGGCTTGCTGCCCGTCGCCACCCTGCTCGAAAAACTCGGCTTCCAAGCGCTGCTGGAAGAAACCCTCACGACCAAACGGATCACCCGAGCCATGAGCCCCTACCAGTTCGTGCTGGCCCTCGTGCTCGGCCTCTATGTCGGCTTTGCGCGGCTCAACCAACTCCGCTTCATCGCTCGCGACCCCATCCTGACCGGCATCTTGCAAGTGACGCGTCTGCCGCCGCAGTCCACGCTGTGGCGCTTTCTGGCCTCGCTGCACCTCAACGTGGCGAAGCAGATCCTTTCCATTCAGCGCCAGCTGCGGGAACGAGTCTGGGCCGCGGCCCACGTGAAGTTGGAGACGGTGACGCTGGACACCGACACCACCGTGCATACCCTCTACGGCCGCCAGATGGGCGGGCGCAAGAGCTACAACCCCAAGAACAAGGGCAAGCGCAGCTACCAGCCGATACTGACCTTCCTGGCCGAGACGCGCGAATACCTGATGGGCGGGTTGCGCAACGGCGACCGGCCCACGGGCCGACAGATCGCCGCCCACCTCGAGAGCGCTTTCCGGACTTTGCCGGGCGGCGTGAAGAAAATCCTGGCGCGGGCCGATTCCGGCTTTTATTGCTGGGAGGCGGTGGAGGCCTATGAAAAGGCGGCTTGTCAGTTCGTCATCGTGGCGCGCAAAACGCGGCGCCTGGTCGAGCGCTTGCAGCAAGCAGAATGGAAACCCTCCCCCCGCTCCGACGCGGACGCGGAATACGAATTCCTCTACCAACCGCAAGGCTGGGCGCGGGCCTGCCGTTTCCTGGCGCTGCGTTACGAAAACGAGCCCAAGGCCGGCGCAGCCGAGCAATACCAGTTGTTCGCCACCAGCGCTTACACCTACCGCGTGTTTGTCACCAATCTGGCCGAGCCGATCGCGGCGGTGGTGTGGTTTTACAATCAGCGCGCCGGAGCCGAGAACCTGATCAAGGAGGCCAACAACGACGCCGGGCTGGCGGCCCATCCCTCGCGCCGCTTTGACATGAACCGCAATCACTTTCAGTTGGCCATGCTGGCCTACAATCTCAACTGCTGGCTGCTGCTGTTCAACCGCGAAGCCCAGGCCAGCGTGGAGACGCTGCGGCACACCACCCTGGCGACGGCGCGGCTGCGTTTTCTGTTCGTGGCGGCCAAGATCTGGCGGCACGCCGGCAGAACGAGTGTCAGCTACAGCGATCATTATCAGGAAAAGGGCCTGTTTGAACGGCTGATGCGACGGCTGCGGGCGATGGGGCCGCCGGGATCGAGCTTGGCGCCGGTGGTGGAGGGTGCGCTGAGCTGAGGGGCACTCCATGCATAAAATTTCATGCACTCGCCGCAACGTACTGGGAACACGCCGCTTGCCAGCCCGCTTTTGCCCTGCCGGGATCAGGAGGCGGCTCAAACGGGGAGGGAAACAGCAGAAAAGACGACTTGCGAAATCACTGAGTTGACACGAGTGCCGCTATCGCCACAACTCCATCGACGATGGCTACGCCGAATCTGTGCATAATTCAGGTGGTATGGAATCTAACCTGCTGCCAACAACTCCGACAGTTTGTCGTCTTGTGGGTAGGGGTGACCGAGATGCTGTCGGAATCCTTCCGCGAACTCGACTCCCGCCTGCTTGCCCTGCAGTGCGCTCCAACGCCGCATTTCCTCAAGATACTCGTCCATGCCGTGCTGGGCCTGCAACCACTCGCGCTGGCTACGATGGCAGGCTAGCATATCGGCCTTGAGGTCGATCACGTCCGTAATGTCGATGTGGATCGAAGACAGAACCGCTTGCCCGAATATGTCAGTTCCCGCCGAGGCGCTAGCGTAATATAGATGCGGAATCGCGGACGTAGCGGCGTGGGCTGGCCGTCTGCCCGTGTCGAAATTGGGGGCCGACGCCGCAAAACAGGCGTTTCGCACGACTAGGCTGGTCATCTCATGGTCGAGGTGATAGTCCTGGGGCGCATGCGTGATGACGATCTCCGGCGCGACTTGCCGCACGGTCTCGACTGCGGCCTGAATGTGTTCGGCGTCATACTGCACCAGCAGGTCCCGGCCGTCGAGGCAATGATAGTGCGCGCGGATTCTCGCCGCGGCCTCAGCGGCTTCTTTGCGGCGCACTCCGGCAATCTCGGAGGCGCCCTGCTCCATGCTGCCGCAATCGCCCGGAGTCATCGTTGCGATGTGGACTTCGAATCCAAGCTCTTGGAGACGAATCAGCGTCCCGGCGCACGAAAACTCCGCATCGTCAGGATGAGCCAGGATCGACAGAACGCGGGGCGCTCGCTTCGAGCTTGCTTCCGTCATGGATTCTTCAAGCAGAGAGCTTGCGGCTGGCCTGCATTTCTCACCACCTGACGGCCGAAGCACGCAACAGGCTCGCCACTACTTCGTTGCGCTTGCTCGCCGTGCTCAACGTACTGTCCGAGTACGCCTCGTTGATCAAGTGGGGTCGTCAACCGGCGCGCGCCTCTTACTGACACGCCTCTCACGCACTTCGGCTCGCCGCGTGGTGAGAAATGCAGGCTAGGTCCCTTCTGGCTCGGCCAATTCTTCATCAAGAAAGCGGTTCGGACTGAGGAAAAATGAAATCCCAAGCATCCCGTTAGGGGAGTGTGCCCAGTGGCGGCTGCCCGCCGGACGCCAGACGTAGTTGCCGGCAGTCGCTTCGCCTTCGTCATCGACAAGGCTGCCTTCGAGAACGTAGGTTTGCTCGATGTCGGTGTGTTCGTGAAGCGGCAGCCGCGCCCCAGGTTCGCAGCGAAACAGGGCTGTGATAAGTCCGGCCTCCTTGTCCTCCATCAGAACCTTGATGGTGATGCCGGGGAACTTCGATTCTTGCCACGGCAATTCGGCCACGTCGACGTAGCGCGAGGCCAGCGGTCCCAGCTTGTCGTGTCCGCTGGCGTTAGGTGTGATGGCGGCCATATATCCTCCGCAATGCTTCGCAATGTACCGATTGTAATGTTCCTAAACGAATGTAATGTTTAACCCAATGCAACGTTTAAACCAAACAACAATACCAAAAGGTGTGGCTCATCGCGTGCCGTAGCGATCTACAGTACCGGCTTGTAGCGAGCCATCAAAGCCTCGATTTCTTTCCTTTCCTCCGGGCGCACGTTCGGCAGAGGCGGGCGTACCGGGCCGGCCGGTTTGCCCAGGATTTCCATGGCGGCCTTCATCACCGAAACTTCGTACCCCTTGCGCCGCGAGCGCAGCCCGTAGAGCGGCAGCACGTAGTTCGTCATCAACCGCTTTAAACTCGACATGTCGAGCATCGAGGCGCGCTCGTGCAATTGCAGTGACAGGCGTGGGGCGATGGCCGCAATGCTCGAGGTATAGCTGCGGATACCGAGGGCGTAATAGCCGGGAACCATGTCGTCTCCCGCTCCGCCAATCCAGTGCAGGCGATCGCCGACGCGCTCCATGATCATCTGATAGCGGCGAATGTCGGCCTGCCCCTCCTTCCAGGCAATTAGTTGCGGAATCGCTTCGGCGAGTCGATGGACTTCCGTCGGGCTAAACGAAGTCCAGTCCCGGTTGTAGATCAGCAAGCCCAGCTTGGTGCTCTCGGCGACGGCTTGGTAATAGTGCAACATGCCCTCGAAAGGCGCGTTGGGGTAGTAGGGGGGGAAGCAGAGAATGCCGTCCACGCCTGCCGCCTCCGACTGCTTTGTCAATTCCGCCGCTAGCTGGTGGCCGAAACCAGTGGCGGCGATCACCGGCATTTTTCCGTTGACCTCTTGGACCGTCGCCTCCACCACTTGGTGGTGTTCGTCCTGTGTCAGCGAATACATCTCGCCCGTGCCGCCGGCGGCAACGATCGCCGACATCGGGAACTCCGCCATCTCGGCAACGTTCTTTCGTAAACCTTCGATGTCGAGCGAGAGGTCCGCTTTGAAGGGAGTGACCGGGAAGGCGATCACGCCATTGAGTTTGCTACGAAGTTCACTAGGTTCCATCATTTCGGTTTAGTAACAGAGCCCCGAACGCAAGTGAGGGGTCAAGCGCAGCGACGGGGCAACTCCAACAGTCGAACGTTCTCTCCATATCGATGAATCTGCGTCGCTTGGTTTCGGCCCTCTCAATTTCAGTTGAGCTTCCCGGAACCGCGCCCACAAGGGAGCCACTCAAGTCTTCGCCCCCGAAGTCATCAGTTTATCGAAACGGCGACCAGCCGGGCACTACAGGCGGTGAATAGTGGGAGCTACGTCCAATACGTTTCGCCTGCGGCCAAGTGCGCTTTCACGACGTCTTCGTTCAGCTCGAGGCCGAGGCCGCGCCGTCTCTCGACAGTTCTCGCGAAGAAGTCCGCCGTGGAGAAACGACGTCTTGGCCGGAGGTCCGCGAAATGCTTCCGGAATGGTCTTTGTTATCCTGAGAACCAGAGTCTAAAGCGGCGCGGTGGATGCGATGACGGCAACTGTTGAGGAAATCAAGGCAGCGATCATAAACCTCTCCGACCGAGACAAAGAGGCCGTGCTCTCTTGGCTGGCGCAAATCGATTCTCGACAGTGGGATGAGGACATCGTCCATGACTTTGCTACGAACGGAGACGGCGCGAAGTGGCTCAAGGAAGTTGACGATGAAATCGATCGCGGCGACTTCTCGTCGATAGGTTAGCGTATCAGGTCTTTTGCGCTCGCGTCGTTTTGGAAATACTACCGGCCTCTCCCGCTGACAATACGCCGACTGGCGGACAAACAGTTCCGTCTATTCCTCGACAATCCTGCCCATCCGTCACTGAGCTTGGCAAAAAAGGGGGACGTCTGGACTACTGACGTAGGCCGTGGCTACCGGGCCATCGCGAGACAGCGGGGCCAAGACTTTTATTGGTTCTGGATTGGTTCACACGAGGCCTACAACAAGCTCCTGAAGCGTTGGCGATAGCGAAAATTGGGCGTTCCGAGATCGGCCTTCGTCAGCCAAGCTGATCGCTCGCTTCGATCTCATCGCGCTTTCGGCTGCTGCTGCGTGCTGCAGTGGATCGTCCCAAATCCCCAAGCGAAATCGACGCAGTGGATGCCGACCACCTCGCGGCCGGGAAACAGCTTCTGCAAGATGTCGAGAGCCGTTCGGTCGTTGAGATCATTGAAAGTGGGGACTAAGACCACCTGGTTCGCCACATAGAAGTTCGCGTAACTTGCCGGCAGCCGGTAGCCGTTGAAAAACAGCGGCCGCGGCATGGGGAGCTCGACGATATCAAGAGGGCGTCCGTCCTGTTCCGTCATCGCTCGAAGCCTTCGGAGATTCTCGCGGAGAGGTTGATAATTCGCGTCGTCAGGATTCGACTCGACCACGGCGACAACTTTTCGCGGCGCGACGAACCTCGCGAGATCATCAACGTGTCCGCCGGTATCGTCGCCGGCAATACCGCTCCCCAGCCAAAGCACCTTGCGAACTCCCAAATACTCGGAAAAGACCTGCTCGTAGTCCCGGCGGCCCATCCCGGGATTGCGCACTTGCTTGTTTCCGAGCAGGCACTCCTCGGTCGCGATCAGCGTGCCGCAACCGTTGACGTCGATGCTTCCGCCCTCCAGCACCACGGGGCGGTTTTTCCATTGGGGACGCCAAGCGCGCGAGCGGGCGACAGCAGCGATTTTTCCCGCCAACCGCGAATCCTTCTCCCAGTTGTTGTATCTAGCCCAAGCGTTAAACCGCCAGCAAGTAGCGCCAAGCTCCAATCCGTTGGTCACGAAAATTGCGCCGGAATCGCGCAGCCAAGAGCGGTTGGTCAAGAACCGGTGAAACTCAACTTGCGAGAGATCGACCCCGACACGGTCGAGCATCGCCGAGGCGCGTTGCTCTCTACGCGCGTCCTCGACGACGACGTGTACCAGCTCGTGCCGGTGCAACTGTCTCACGATCTCGGCGACCACCCACGGGATGGCCGCAAACTTGCCTGGCCAGTCTTCAGTGTGGTGAGGCCAAGCGACCCAGGTAGCTTCGTGTAGCTCCCATTCGGCGGGCATACGGAAACCGAGGGACTGCGGCGTCTCGCGCTGTGCCCGGGCATTGCGGGCTCGCGATTTGGGTGAGTGCGATTTGGGAGTCAGGGGGCGAGACATGCGGTCCGACCTATTCGTCCAGGAATCGCTGGCCAATGCCTTGATAGGCGTCAACGCGGCGGTCCCGCAAAAACGGCCAGTGGCGGCGTGTGTCCTCGATCAAGCCGAGATCACACTCGACGATCAGCAGCTCTTCTTGATCGGGCGACGCTTGGCCGAGGATCTGACCCGCAGGATCGCTCACGAACGAGCCGCCCCAAAACTCAATTCCTTCGTAGCCGGCTGGTTTCGAGTCCGAGCCCTGAAGCGTGCGTTCGAGACCCACCCGGTTCACCGCTGCCACGAAGATGCCGTTTGCGATGGCGTGCGATCGCTGGATCGTCCGCCAGGCTTGCACCTGCGATTCACCAGAGTCCGCCTTCTCCGAAGGATGCCAGCCGATAGCCGTCGGATAAAAGATCATCTCGGCTCCACGCAAGGCGGTTAGCCGGGCCGCTTCCGGATACCATTGGTCCCAGCAAATCAGTACGCCGATACGTCCGAATCGAGTCCGGAAGGATTGAAAGCCCAAGTCTCCAGGAGTGAAATAGAACTTCTCGTAGTAGAGCGGGTCGTCGGGAATGTGCATCTTGCGATAGAGCCCCAGTAGCGCCCCATCGGCATCGATCACGACCGCCGAGTTGTGATAAATGCCTGCTGTGCGGCGCTCGAAAACCGGCCCGATAACGACGACACCGCACTCTTTCGCGACTCTCGCTAATTCCCCAGTGGTCGACCCGGGAATTTCTTCGGCTGTGTCAAACCAGGCGTGGTTTTCTTCCTGACAGAAATAGGGGCAGGCAAAAATCTCCTGGAGACAAATGATTTGTGCTCCCTGCCGCGAGGCTTCCCGGATGTGGGCGATCGCCTTTTCGAGATTGGCTTCGCGGCCTGGTTCCGCCGTCATTTGGACCAGCCCAACCGTGCACGTGCGGAGTGCTTCGCTCATCGTGGAATTCTCATGATGATCGGACAGAGCCGCGGACGGAAGTCCACGCTCAGCGAGTCGCATCAATCAAGTCAAGTCTGTGTCTACATGACGACCCGACAGCACCGCGCACGGAAGTCAGCGGCAAGCCGGTCGCGTCAACCATCTCAAGTTTATGTCCAAGTCGATCGTAACCGCCCTCAGAATCGCATCCCCGTAAAGCCCCCGTCGACATAGATCGCCGCCCCCGTGATGAAACTGCCGGCCTTACGCGAAAGCAGCAAGACCGCCGCTCCAATCAGCTCCTCGGGCTCGCCGAATCGGGCCATGGGAGTCTGGCTCATGATCTGTTCCACGCGCTTTTTGTCGAGGATCTTGCGGTTCTGCTCGGCGGGAAAAAATCCCGGACATAACGCGTTGACGCGCACCTTTTTTTCGCCGTACTCGCGGGCCACGTTTTGGGTCAGGTTGACGACTGCGGCTTTGGAAGCTGAATAGGCGAAAACGCGGGACAAGGGTAAGTGCGAAGTCACGCTGCCGATATTGAGGATCGACCCGCCATCGGATTGGGACGCCATCTGAGGCGCAAAGATCTGGCACCCCCAGTGAGTGGCCGTGAAGTTGGTTTCGAGCACGCGTCCCCAGTCCTCATCGGTGACGTCTTCGTAGGAAGTCGCCGCGTTGACTCCCGCGCAGTTGACAAGGATGTCGACTCGCTGATGATTCGCGATCGTGGCATCCAGCAGCCCTTGAATCGACGCTCGCGAGGTGACGTCGACAGCAGCGAATCCGGCCTTGCCTCCCAGACCCTCGATCACCGCGGCCCGAGCCTCGCCGCGCTCTTGTGACCGCCCGGCAACAACAACGAAAGCGCCTGCCTGAGCCAGCCCGTCGCACAAGGCGCCGCCGAGCACGCCTGTGCCCCCGATCACGACGGCGACTTGGCCATCGAGTCCGAAAAGCGAATTCACGAATTCATTTGGCATAGGTTTCCTTGTTAGGGACGGTGGAGTTCGCGAAGACGCCGCGGGTCAGAGCCACCGCCTTGCTTCGCAGGTAAGCGCCCTTGTCAGCGAGGAATGTCAAAAACTCGATGAGCATCTCTTCGCTGGTGACGATCAGCGCTGTCTCTTCGGACTTGCCGAAAGAACTGGCCTGAGCATGGGCTTCGTCGCCCGGATTGGCCAGAGCAATCCAGTAAAAGGTATCAGCGAAGACCACCCTCATTCGTCTCGTTTTTTCAAACCGTGGATGTAGTGGTCAACTTGGCTTGCGCCGTCCCTCGGAATCTTGGCTAGCTCCTCCGGCGGCACGTCGGCCATGATTTCAGCGAACACGTCTGATATGTGTCTGGCCACGCTGGGTTCGCTTCCGTGCGAATCGCCGTTTGCCCCGAGTGCGTGGCGCACAGCATGCTCTACGGCGGCGTCGACGCTTTCGAACTCGCCTCGATCTACCTTCTCGTTGACGAGTTGCTCCAGTTCGGCTGGGAGTGTGACATTCACTGATCTAATCTTAATAGAATTTTTGTTTCAGTACTATGGTCCGACCACGATCCGCCCGTAAGGATTCTGGGCTGCCCGAGAAAGCGTTTCGACAAATCCGTAGCGCAGGCAAAGTTCGCGTTACGGACGGATCCTGGTCTGAAGCCGTTAGCCCACCTTCCCCACCGCTTGGCTATCCTAAATGGTGCCCTACCGGTCGTGACCATGTCAGACAACTTCCAGCGGCTTGTTGAGATTATGGCCCGCCTGCGTGGACCGGACGGCTGTCCCTGGGACCGCGAACAAACTCTCGAAACATTGCGCGCCTACGCCGTGGAAGAAACTTACGAAGTTTTGGACGCGATCGAGCGAAAGGACTGGGGACGCCTCGCTGAAGAGCTCGGCGACCTGCAACTTCAGATCGTCTTTCAATCTCAAATTGCATCGGAAGATGGCAAGTTCACGATTGATGATGTGCTCGGCAGCATCAATGAAAAACTGATCCGGCGGCACCCGCACGTCTTCGGCGATGAGTCCGCGAATACCTCGGGCGAGGTGCTCAACCGCTGGGAACAAATCAAGGCCGAGGAGAAACAGCTCAAAGGCGCCAATGGTACGCCGGCGAACGAGTCCATCTTGCAAGAGATTCCGCGCTCTCAGCCGGCCATGCTCGAGGCCCGCCAGATCGGAAAAACCGCGGCCAAGACTGGCTTTGACTGGCGGCAGTTCGACGATTTGATCGGCAAGCTTGAAGAAGAAATCGCGGAAGTTCAGCAAGCCCGGGCTTTGCAATCAGCGGATCGCGCTGACCGAATGGAAGAGGAAGTTGGCGACCTCCTTTTTATGGTTGTCAACATCGCGCGACACTTGAAAGTCAATCCGGAAATGGCGCTACGCCGGGCGAACGCAAAGTTTCGCGAGCGTTTCGGGTATATTGAACGCCGGCTTCGCGAGAATGGCAGGCCGATGGAATCCGCCGATCTGGAAGAAATGGAAGAGCTGTGGCAGCAGGCGAAGAAACATTGAGCCCGTTGCCCGGAAGCCAGGAAATAGCATCATCACCAAAATGCCGAGCAATGAAAAACGAGCCGATGGCCCCGGCGCCGAGGTCCGTGTACTCACCGGTCATGCCGACTTCCACGCCACGGTCGAAGTGCAAAAACAAGTGTGGGGCTTCTCGGAAACCGATTGCGTCGCGCCCCGCCTGTGCGCGGTGGCCCAGGAGATCGGCGGACTCGTGCTGGGAGCTTTTCTGGGCGACCAAATGATTGGCTTCAGTCTTACCTTTCCGGGCGTGAAGGACGGGGGCAGGCCGTACTGGCATAGCCACATGACTGGCGTGGTGCCCGAATACCAGAATCGCCGGATCGGCCGCCAGCTAAAACTTTTTCAGCGGCAAGAGGCCGTCCGAGCCGGCATCGACTTGATCGAATGGACTTTCGACCCCCTCGAGATTCGAAACGCATTCTTTAACATCGAACGGCTCGGAGCCATCGCGCGCCACTTTCTGCCCAACCAGTACGGCATCACATCGAGCCGTCTTCACGGCGGGCTACCGACCGACCGGCTGGTGGCCGAGTGGCACGTCACAAGCGAGCGCGTCGAGAGGGTAGTCGACGGCCCGCCGCTCGAGTCCGTTGTCATTGCGGCGACGATCGAGATTCCGGCGGAAATTGCCGAGCTGCGTGAAACCGAGGGCGAGAAGGCAAGAAAGATTCAAGCCAGAGTCCGCGAGGAATTCCAGCAGCACCTGGCCGCAGGCCTCACTGTGGTCGGCTACCGGACAAGCAGCGGCGCCGGCGCCTACCAGTTAGCCAAACTGTAAGTAGCTCACGAAATAGCGCACGAAAAGCGTGCGCGGTTCATCAGTCCTAACAGAAAGCGACTCAGCAGAAAACGGATCACCGAAAACGGCTCAACCCGCTCAACAGACCAGCAGCTAAACGGACATGACCCTCGACCGCATTACCCTCCGCGAAATCCGCATGCCCTTGGTCCATTTCTTCGAGACCAGTTTCGGCCGCACGACCGAGCGCAGAATTCTGCTGGTCGAAGTTCAAAGCGACGGCCTCAGCGGTTGGGGCGAGGTCACCGCTGGCGAGAAGCCTTTCTACAACGAAGAATGGACCGACGCCGCCTGGCTTCTGCTCAAAGATTTCGTCGCTCCGCAACTGATCCTTCAGCAACCAGGCAGTGCCGCCGAAACAGCATCGCGCACCGCCCAGATCCGTGGTCACAACATGACCCGCGGCGGAGTCGAGGCCGCGATTTGGGATCTCGAAGCTCGCGCGCTCAACGTCCCCCTGTGGAAACATCTCGGCGGCACCTGGACCGAAATTCCCTGCGGAGTCTCGATCGGGATCCAGGATTCCATTGAACAATTACTCGGCCTGATTGAGCGTGAAATCGACGCCGGCTACCAGCGCGTTAAGGTCAAGATCAAACCCGGCTGGGACGTGAAGATCATCGAAGCCGTGCGCGAGAGGTTCCCCCAGATTCAGCTCATGGCCGATGCGAATTCAGCCTATACGCTCGGCGACACCGAACACCTCAGGCAGCTCGACGCCTTCCATCTGATGATGATCGAGCAGCCCCTCGCCCACGACGACATCATCGACCACGCCAAGCTGCAAGGCCGCATCAAAACACCGATTTGCCTGGATGAATGCATCCGCGGCGCGCGCCACGCCGAGCAAGCCATCGAGATGCAGGCCTGCGGCGTGATCAACATTAAGCTCGGCCGCCTGGGAGGGTTTTCCGAAGCGATGTTGGTGCATGACATCGCCCGTGCTCATCACATACCGGTTTGGTGCGGCGGGATGCTCGAGGCCGGCATCGGCCGCGCGCACAATATCGCCCTCTCGACGCTCGCAAACTTTACGCTCCCCGGTGACGTTTCTGCTAGCAAGCGCTATTGGGCACGCGACATCATCCAGCCACCCGTCGAGGTGAGTTCTCAGGGGACGATAAAAGTTTCCGGCGCGCCTGGTCTCGGCTACGAAATAGACCTCGACTACATCGATTCGATCACGGTGCGCAAAGAGTCGATGAAATAGATTGGACTCGGGAGCAGCCCATCACAGAAGCCAGCCCTGGGGGAAACACCCCGGGGCAAGCCAGCCCGCGCCGACCGCTATCAAGCAGCCAGCTACCGAAGTCGGGCAGTCGCCTCGGTGAACACAAGCCGCTGAAATACCGGGTTCTCCAGCAGAGGCGCAAAGAGCGGGTCCTCGGCGACCTTCTTGCGCTTCTTGTAGCCTTCTTCAAAAGCCCTGCGCAAATAGAGCAGAGATTTGTCGTACAACTGGGCCGAAGCGTAGGTCCTGGCCATGAAATAGTTGTATTGAGCCCGCTCGCGGATACTGCGTTCTTGGAGCAAGGTTCCGACCGTGCTGCGACTCTCGAAGACGCGGGGGTCCAGCAGCAAGGCTTCAAGGTATTCGCGCGTGGCGTCCTTGTATTTTCTTCGCGCGAAGTATGCCGTGCCCAAATTGCTGTGGATGGACGCGGAATTCGGGCTTTCTTTGAGAGCCTTCTTATACTGTCGAATAGCCTTTTTGTAGTTCTTCTGGGCGTAGTAGATCGCCCCCAGATTGTTGATCGCCTGAGAGTAAGATTTGTCGAGCTTAACCGCTTTCCGATACGATCTTGTCGCGCTGGGGAACATCGCCAGGTGATGATAAGCAATCCCCAACTTGTTGTAGAGGTAGGGGGATTCTCGCTCCCCGAGTGCGAGCTGGTAGGTTTCCACCCCTTCCCGGTACATCTTGCGGGCCATGAAGATGTCAGCCCGCTTTTCGTGAGAAAGCTCGCGCGAGGGAGGCTGGAGCTGAAGAGGGTCCTTCGTGCGGTCGACTAGCTGGGGGAGCAGCACCAACAAGACCAACACTGCCGTTGTCATGGCACACCTTCAAGTGTCGTGAATCGCCGCCCACTCGACACGGTTCTGCCGAGTAGTCGCACCTTTATTTTACAGCAGACGGCTTCACGGATATTTGACCCTATTCGAACCGCACGGCTTTCAGGGCGCCGTCAGTTGCTTGCGTTCATGATCACGTCTGGCAACTCGCGTGCTTCGGCCCGCAAATCGGAGCGGCCTAGTAGAAATAAGCGTATTGCAGCAACTTCATCTGCTCGTAGTCGGAGCGGATCTCCATGACGGTTCGCGGAATCGTCTCCCCGTCGTCGGACCGATGGTAGATGCAAAGGGCCATTTGGGGACGAAAGCGCTGCATCGCATCCGCCCCTCCACGCAGCGCGTGGGTCTCCGATCCCTCGATATCCATCTTTATGAAGTCAACGCGTTGCAGCCCCAGTTGCGCCACGGTCGCATCGACGGTGGTGGCCGGCACCTCCATTTCACCGCTACGCGAAACTCGTGCCCGTGCCGACTGGTGCTCCCCTGTTTCTTGAGTGAACGTGAGAGTCGTGACGCTGCTCCAAGCCGCGGCTTCGACCAAAACAACTTTGCTATCGGCGAGTTCTTCTTCGAACGTCTTCTTGAAGCAATCGATGTTCGTGGGCTCGGGTTCAAAGACGACGACCTTCCCGGCGCCTCGATTCAGCGCGGTTCGCGTAAACATACCCAAATGACCGCCCAGGTCGAAGACCACGTCACCCTCTTGGACAGAGACGGACGTGTTCTGGTAAATACTCCAGAAGTATTGTTCTCGGACAAGCCATTCCAGCACGCGCTCGTCCGCCTTCCGGCCCCAAAAAGAACCGATCGGGGTTTTCCATAGGTGACCGCACTCGCCTTCTTGTTGACGCTCGAGAACAACGAGTCCTGTCGATTCTTGGTCTGGTCCCGTCGCGTTTTCGAAAAAAAGGGAGCCCGTGAGTTCGTGAGGTATATCGCCCCAGGCGATCTGAGGGAGTTCACCGCTGAGCTTCATGCCGATCAGCCCGATTCGCCAGCGGACATAGGGATGCTGAACGGCCCAGTACGCAGCCGCCAGCAGCAACACACCTACCAGAAGTTTTTTCATTGGCCTGCCATGCAATTCTATCGTCGGATTCGCCAGGGAAGTGTGATCTGGCGTTGGCTGGCCGCAGCTCAGTGCGAGCCTGCGATTCCGCCTCAAGGCCTCCATCCGGGACTGAAAATATTTCTATGCCTAGTGTGGCACAAAATCTTGATCACGACCAGCTCGGGTTCAGCCGATTTGGAAGACCACTCGGCCGCCCTAGCCGACGCCGTGCCCGGGGAAAAGAAAACCTGCCACCCAAATAGTCCCGTAGCTTCAGGGCTCGTAAAAGACCTGCGGCCTTGTCCGCACCGCACCCCAGCGGTGAACGGGAATTTCAACACGCTCCTGGTAACAGCAAGCTCAACCGTCGCCGCCTCGCGGTGATGGGTTAGTCTTCCGAGAAGAGCGGCTCCGCGGCCATGAGCGCAGCGAAGCAGAGCAATCCAATGATCGTCCAGAACGCTAAAGACGGCGGGAAGCTGATGGTGGAGCTCACCGGCAAGGCCGTCGCCCAGTCTTCCAAGCGGCGAATCGGCACCCACTCTGTCAGCCGCTGTTGGATCGAAGGCCACTGGCCCAGCAGCCAGCCTGCCAATACTGCGGCCACCACGCCTTGGCCCAGCGCTTCCGCCCAATCCCAGGGCCTTGATGCCCGCAGGCTCGCGGCCTGGCGCTCGGTGAGCTTGGCCTTGAGCCATACCAGATAGGGATCGGGCAGGGGCTTGTGATCTTCAGTGTCGAGAGCCATCGCGCGCAGACTGTTGCTGATCAGTGCGACCTCGCCGCAGGCCGGACACGCGGCGACATGCGCCTCGAGAGCATCGTCCCAGCGGCCCGTCTTTGCGGCCCTCGAAACACTCGTTTCTAGCGGACATCCTCTTGAAGACGGGGACGGGTTCATGACCTTACCTCCGCAGTTCGCTTCTTGGGGCCGAAACCCTTTTCCCTGACAATCTCCGCCATTTTTCGCCTCGCCCGAAACAATAATACCTTGACGCTGTTCTCCCGCAGCCCGAGCATCGCGGCAATCTCGCGATGCTCAAAGCCCTCGACATACGCGAGCCAAAGCAATGACCGCTGCTTTGGTTTGAGGGTCCTGAAGATCCCAGCCAGATCGTGGCCGAGGTCTAGTTTGGCTTCAGTTGCGTGCTGCTTGCCGACGAAGGCCCTCCAGTTCCAGCGTTGCTCTCGGTTCAAACGCCGCCAATGGTCGACCAGGAGGCTGCTGGCGATCTTGTAGAGATAGGCCTTCTGCTGCGAGGGCTCGAGATCTCCCGGCGCAACTCGCAGAAACCGCAAGAACGCGTCTTGCAAAATGTCGTCCGCCAAATCGGAGCTGCCCGCGGAGCGATGAATGTAGGAACGCAGTCGCGGCGCTGTCCTTTGATAGAAGACCTGGAACGCGGCTTCATCCATCGTCTGGGGGGCCGCTGGGCTCTGAGTGACTGCCGGCATGACCTGCCCCGAGGCGACCTGCATCGAGATCCCCTGCATCAAGGTCCCTCGCACCGAAGCCCCCCGTAGCGAACCCCCCTGCATGGAATCGGTGTCCAGGGCTGCATCGCGTAGCGTCATCCGAGTTTACCCTGGTCGTGGCTAGACATCTCCTTCCGGTCCGAGAACATGAGCAAGTCCGCTTCCCATCGAAGACCCGAGGTTGGGTGCCGGCATCGTCGGGCGGGGCGGTCAGGCGATGCTGGAACCGCCCAAGCTTGGTGGCCCTTCAACTGCCTGAGCTTCGGTGCTGCTAGGTTCGTTGTCCCCTTCCCAATTCTTGGACAGCCGCAGAGTGGCGAACGCCGCGATCAAGAAGCCGATACCAAGGGCCATGCTCAACCCCCCGGGGATTACCATGTCCGAATCCTCGTACATTAGGATCAGAAAGCCCGCACCTAGGCACGTCAGAACAGTTCCAGCTATCACTAGCTTCAGGGCGCGTTCCTTCGGGCTGGAGCGGTCCTTTCCCAGGTCCCCGATCATTTTTCTTCCGCCTTCGGTCTCGAGAAACTGGGCCAGTTCGGTTCCCGAACCAAATTTGTCTAACAGGTGCTTATGAAGCTCGGTTCGCGCTTGAACCCGCGCCTGCTTTTCGCGAGAGCCAAACCACGCGATCAATACGACCATCGCAATGCCAGCAAAAGGGATGAATGTTCCAATTACTTCTGGGTCCATAAGAATTCCTCCTTGCAGTCTGTACGCTTTCCGTGAACCCGCTTGAGGGCTGTTCGACCGGCCCCGCTGGGTCCCTCAGAATGCGATCTCACCTCTATAACGAGTCGGCGGCCCGACAGGTTAACAGTCAAATCTTTGCCAATCGTGGCAGACGATTTTGGCTGAAGTTTCAGAGCCTCGAGCTGTGACGTGGCGTGAACCTCCAGGTTTGCCGCGCCTCGATTCGTCGAGGCGTTGCTGGCAGGAAGAGCACTCGGTGGCCTGAGCCGGATGCTGCTCCCTAGAGCCGAACAAACCGGCGAAACGGTTTGGGGCAAGAGCGGACGCTCACGCCGCGTCTGCCGCCTGTTTGCTTGCGGCTCGCTCGCGCTGAGAAAGAAACCGCACCATCGATAACCGTGCCATCTGAACAAGCGCGATCAGAGACTAACCCACCCTCAGTAACGAAAGCAGTCCGTCGTATGATCGTTGACCATCCCGACCGCTTGCATGAAGGCATAGCAGATCGTCGATCCCACGAAGTTGAACCCGCGCTTCTTGAGGTCTCTGCTCATGGCGTCGGACTCCTCGCTGGTGGCAGGAACCTGTTGCATGGTTTCCCAGGTATTGCGGATCGGCTCGCCGTCGACGAACTGCCACAGATAGGCATCCAGCGAACCAAATTCCTTCTGAACAGCGAGTGTCGCCTTGGCGTTTCGAATGGCGGATGCGATCTTGAGGCGGTTGCGAACGATCGCGGCATTCAGCAGCAGGTTGTCCACCTTTGCCTGGCGGAATCGCGCCACCTTCGCAATCTCGAAGCCCGCGAAAGCTTGCCGGTAGGCTGGGCGCTTCTTGAGAATGGTCACCCAGCTGAGCCCAGCCTGGGCCCCTTCGAGAATCAGGAACTCAAACAGTTTCTGATCGTCATGAAGCGGCACGCCCCATTCCTGGTCGTGATAGTCGATCTCGATTTGGGTCTTGGCCCAACTGCAACGGGTCTGGTTTGGCATGCGAATTTTGTGCGACATGTCGGAACTCCAGGCAACGTGGCGCAAGCTCTCAGCGTGCTACGTCGGCCCTGAGCGCTGAGGTAGCAGACGGTCGGACAGAGCCGTGGACGCAAGTCCACGCCTTGGCAGGCAAGGATGCCTGCCCCGAGCCGGCACTCATGCCGGCTCTTGCGCGGACCCAGATACCCATTTCCGGTTCGTCCGCCGAGCGGCTGCCAAAGCCCTGCCAACCACTGTGCTTCGCTCTGTCAAGCTCACAGTAGCCAACCGAGGCCCAACAAGTGCCGCTACTGCTGAGTCTTCTCGATCTCGGCCAGCCGCTTCTTCTTATAAGCGTCGTATTCTTTTTGCAGCTCCGGGCTCAACGGACCCCCGTAAAGGTCACTCGCTTTGTGCTTGCCGGTCAGGAATTTATTCTTCGTCCACTCGTCTTTGATGTGGATGAGGTCGGCGCGGTCAAGAACCTTTTGCACCATATGCGGAGGAATGAAAATGACGCCCGTCCGGTCGCCCAAAACCACGTCGCCCGGCAGCACCGCCGCATGCCCAATGTGTATAGGGATGTTGATTCCGGCCACGACGACTCCAGCCACTGCTGAGGGATGCGGCTTCCGGAAATAAATTTGCGTGGGCAGATCGTAGGTTCCCTGCAAGTCCCGTATGGTTCCGTCGACGACAGCGCCCTTACCGGTAGCTCCATAAATAGCCGCCGCCAGATTGTCCCCTCCAAAGTTGTGTCCGGGAGCCGCGCCCATCACGTCGACGACCGGAATATCCCCTTTTTGCAAGATGTCGATGACCTTCTGGGTCGGCCTGCTCGACATTCCTTTGGCCTTTGCGTCGGCGTCAACAAACTCCTTGAGGTCGGGACGCAACGGCAAGTATTGCGCCGTAACAGCGCGTCCGACCAGCGTCTTGCCAGGGTGGAGGATCTGAAAATCGCCCGCGAACTGGCGCAGATACCCCTCGCCGCGCAGCACTCCCCAAGCCTCTTCGACCGATAGCTTGGCCACCCGCTCCAGCAGCGCGTCGGGAACTTTCGGACGCCCGTCCGGAAAACGTTCGTAGGGGTTGAGCTTGGTCAGCTCGATCATCTCGTCCCGGCTCAGCGAAAGGATTTGACTTCGAGCCGGGATGGTCAGCGAGCAAGCGGCGAGAGCGATGGCGAAGCAGATAGTCAGAAGCAATTTCATGGTTGAATTCCGATACGATGAGTGGGTGAACAGCGATCATCATATGCCTTTGGGGCGGCGCTTTCAACCGTATCGAACGATTCTGGTCTTTTCCGCAGGGTGTTGTTCGTGAACACGGATCGCCTGACCGGCCTCAACCCCGTTTTAGAAGCTGTGCGTTCCGGCCGCCATTTGGAGCGCGTGATCGTGGCTCGCGGCGGAAAGAACCCCCGTTTCCAGGCCATTATCGACGCCTGCCGCAAGGCGTCGGTTCCCGTTCGTTTCGAAACCCGCGAAGCCATCGACCGTTTCGTCGGCGGTAAGGGCCACCAGGGCGTCGCCGCGGTCTGCTCGGCGGCAAGCTACGCGAGGTTGACCGAAGTACTCGAGAAACTTGAAAAGCCCGGGCTGATCGTGGCGCTCGATGGAGTGGAAGACCCCCACAATCTAGGGGCGATCCTGCGCTCCGCGCATGCCGCCGGAGCCGATGCCGTCATTGTTCCCGAACGCCGCTCGGCCCCCCTGAGCGAAACGGTTGCCAAAGCCTCCGCCGGCGCGATCGAATACATGCCCGTGTGCCGCGTCAAGAACTTGAACCGGGCTTTGAAGCAACTCAAGGACGCTGGTTTCTGGGTCTATGGACTCGACGAGAGGGCCAAGCAGACCTACGGCCGGGGCGACTATCGGCAGCCCACGGCGCTGGTCCTGGGCGGGGAAGGGAAGGGGCTTCACCAGCTGACGGCCGAGCGATGCGATGCGCTGATCAGCATTCCTATCGCCGGCCGCATTGCTTCGCTGAACGTCTCGGTCGCGGCCGGAATCGTTCTCTTTGAAGTGGTGAGGCAACGGCAAGAAAATCGCGCTTCCCCCGAGCGGAAAGCAATCTCCTAGTGTCGTGCGCCAATCAGACCATAACTTATCGTGAGTTCCTTTTTGCCTGCTTGCCGAGCAAGATTGGCCATCCGATCCGAATACGCAGCCTGATGCTGTGATTTTGAGCCGCGTTCAGGCACTGTTCACTTAGAGCCCTCAAGCAGAGATACGCCCCTACGGGGCCGGATTTGCGAATTGGGGCAGAAAGTGGCCTTTTTTCGACGACTTCCTTGGCTTTTCCGAGCACTATATGTGTAAAACTTGACTCTAGCAGCCGCGACACGAGCTTGGGAGATATTCACAAGTCATTGCATCTAAGTGAGATAGCGAAATCATTGCAGGATTTTGCAGAACTTTTCATGATATAGCGTTTTTTGCCTGGCAGACGCAGACTCCCGTTTTCTTTGATTTGCAGATAGATGGGTATCCGGTTGACTCAGGTAGCCCCAATATCTTGTGGTTTGGGGATTTTCTTGGGTTCTGTAACCGGGTGAACAATCATCTTGTAAGTCGCGGGATCCACGGCTACCGCCTGCTGGACGAGCCGATAGAAGAGTTTGCCTCGGCTTTTGGATTTGTGGCGGTTGAAACGGAAGGTGAACTCGTCCAGGTAGTAGTCCAGATGTTTGTGGCTCACGGCGCCCTGATGGGTGCCCAGCAGCCAGCGCTTGAGCAGTGACATCACGCGGTGGACGCGGGGCATCAATTCCGACGCGGACTGCTCCTGCCTGCTGACAACTGTGACCTGATGGACGTAGCCTTCCTTTTTCAACCCGGAGTAACCGGGCCAGCCGTCGGTATGCACCACGCTGCCCGGCTCGATGCACTCCTCCACGAAAGGCAACAGGCTCTCGCCCGAGGCATCCTCGATTCTCTTCATGCGAATCCGGCCGATACCCCGCCCATCCTCTTGAGCGGCTACTGCGATCAATGCTTTGTTTTTCAGGTTTCGGCCCCGCAGGCCCTCTTCGAGCCCGCCCCAGTAGCTTTCATCGACTTCCACCGTCCCGGCCAGCAAATCCCGTCCCGGCCGCACCATCGCGCGCCGCATTTTGTGCAGCCAGGTCCAAGCCGTTTCGTACCTGTTGAGCCCCAACACTCTTTGAAGTCCCAAAGCGCTGGCTCCGGTTTTTTGGGTGGTGACCCACCACATCGCACGAAACCACAACGGCAAAGGGCTGCGCGTGTCCTGAAAGATGGTCCCGGCGGTCACCGAGGTTTGGCGCCCACACGCAGCGCACTGCAGCAGCACTTTTCGCAAAGGCCACGACTTTCCACAACCGCAACCCGGACAGCGGAAACCGTCCGGCCAGCGCAGCCGGAACAGATACTCCCGGCAGGCCTCCTCACTGCTAAAACGGGCCTCGAACTCTGTCAGGTTCTGAGGGTAATCTTCCATCTGCCGGCATACTACATCTTGGGGCTACCTGAGTCAACCAGATACCCACCTGCAGATAATTCTTTTCGTCAGTCGATTGATTCACCGCTCTCAGCATAACGGGTCATTTGCGGATGTCAAGTCCAGATCGGGAAAGTATATTGAAAACACGGGGGATATGTTTTTTGATTTCCGTGAACGACTTTTGATCTTTAGCCTTGAAGCGCAGGAGAAGCAGGCTCCGCGTGTCGATGGGTTGTGGCAAATCACAACCTCATGATGCGAAAAGAGCCGCAACGGGCGAACAGAGCCGCGAAGCGGCGAAAGAAGATCAGCCTAGGGCGCAAACCCTAGGGACCCGAACGACGCAGACCCAGCCCTGAAAGGGCGACACGTCACCTGTGCGATCGGGAACATTTAGAGCATTTTTATCTACGAGGCGTCTATGATTCAGTTCGTAGGCCGCTGATTGCCGGATCTACTGGGTGTCGCCTCTAACGGGCTGGCGACACGCAACAAAGATGGCACAAACCTTGACCAGCATTCTACTCCACGTCGTTTTCTCGACCAAGAACCGCGCGACGGACATCCGGCCTCCCACCCGCGAACGCCTGTGGCGGTATATGGCCAAGGTCCACATTATCAATGGCGGCCCCGACCATGTCCACATCCTTTTCACTCTTCCTCCCACCGCCTGCCTCGCGGACCTAATGCGCTTGGCCAAGACAAATTCTTCCCGTTGGCTGCGGCAGCAGTTTCCATCCCAACGCGGCTTTGCTTGGCAACCAGGCTATGCGGCGTTTAGTGTCAGCCACTCAAGGTTCGATGGCGTCTTCGAGTACATTGCTCACCAGGAACGGCACCACCGCAGCCGGTCGTTTGAAGAAGAACTTGTGTCGTTATTGAAGAAGAACGAACTCGAATTTGAGGAAAAATACTTCTGGGCGTAGCGCTCGACCGCCCGGAATGACGCCAATAGGCCCGCATCCGGGAAAGGACGACGAGAGAAAGACGCAAGGCGGGACGGTGCGTGTCGCCCTTTCAGGGCTTGTTCTTGTTTCGATTTCTTACCTAGGGCTTGCGCCCTAGGCTGATCTTCTTTCGCCGCTTCGCGGCTTTTTATTTGACCGCGTTCACCGCGATCCCCGCAAGGCCCCTCCTGCTCCAGCCGCGAAGCGGAGCTGGAAGCCAGGAGCCGGGGAGCTACGGCTAACGGGCTGACGACACGCGACAAAGATGGCACAAACCCTGACCAGCATTCTCCTCCACGTCGTTTTCTCGACCAAGAACCGCGCGCCAGACATCCGGCCTCCCATCCGAGAACGCCTGTGGCGGTATATGGCCAGTATTTTGACGTCCTCTGGAGCCAAGGTCCGCATTGTCAATGGCGGCCCCGACCATGTCCACATCCTTTTCACTCTTCTCCCCACCGCCTGCCTCGCGGACCTAAATGCGCTTGGCCAAGACAAATTCTTCCCGTTGGCTGAGGCAGCAGTTTCCATCCCAACGCGGCTTTGCTTGGCAACCAGGCTATGCGGCGTTTAGTGTCAGCCACTCAAAGTTCGATGGGGTCTTCGAGTACATTGCTCACCAGGAACGGCACCACCAAGAAAGCACGACGAGAGAAAGACGCAAGGCGGGACGGTGCGTGTCGCCCTTTCAGGGCTTGTTCTTATTTCGATTTCTTACCTAGGGCTTGCGCCCTAGGCTGATCTTCTTTCGCCGCTTCGCGGCTTTTTCTTTGACCGCATTCACCGCGATCCCCGCACCTAGGGCAAAGCCCGTTACAAGGCCGTATGACAACGGCGAGGTTGAAGCTGCCAACTGGAGTGAACCCCAAAAGTGAGACAGTGGAATTCGGGACACTTTCATCGAATGGAAAGGAGTCTGGAATGGAGAATGTCATGGGGCGGACGGCACGGCAGTTCCCGATCGAGTACAAGGAGACCGCTGCCAGACGGCTGCTGGCGGGCGAAAGCGGGACGGCACTGAGCCGCGAACTCGACGTCAAGCGCAGCGTGCTCTATCGCTGGCGCGATGCCTATCGCGCCGAGGGCATGGGCGGATTGAGCCGTCAGCGGGGCCGGCCGAGCCCGGGACGCCGGCCGCCACCGAAGATCCCGATCGACGGCCGCGATCAGCGCATCGCCGAACTCGAACGGCTGCTGGGCAAGCAAGCCGCCAAACTCGATTTTTTCGCACGAGCCTTTCGCGCCTGCAACCTCGCCAACCCGGGCCCCGACGCGCCCATCGAGCACATCTACTCGGTCATCGCAAAAGTAGCAAAAGTAGGGACAGAGCCCGATTAAATGAGCCCGGCAGCTGTGTCACTCTTGGTTCACTCCAGTTCACTCCAATCTCATGCCCCATGCTGTCTCCCTTGTCGCATTGTCTCCCTTGTCGCATCCTCGAACCCCGCCAGGGGCTGCTAGACTATCCCTGGCAAGCTCTCGACTATCCTTGGGAAGTTCTCGGCGGGCGCTGAGAAGTCGCTTGTAGTGCGGATATCGCGACGGATCTCGGAGAAACGAGGCGACCTCCAGAATGGACGCACCCACGAAGAAAACCGCCGCGGACCTCCTATGCCAGGCCAGAATTTTAGGCACCAGACTTGCAGAGCTGCCGCTAGAGCTGAGGCCGGCGACCCCTCAAGCCGGGTATGAGTGTCAGGACCAGGTCGTCAAACAGCTCCTGGCGCACTACGGCGGTACGATTGTCGGCTACAAGGTCGCGTGCACGAACCGCTTGGCTCAAGAGCTGCTCAACCAGGACGGGCCGTTTTGCGGCAGCCTGATGTCCGCAGTTTGTTTCGATAGTCCGGCTCAGCTTCCTGCTTCCAACTATGCGGTGCGAGTGATGGAGGCGGAGTTCGCATTCCGGATGGGCCGCGACTTGCCCGCAGCCTCGGAACCGCTGTCCCGAGAAGTCATTGAGGCCGCCATTGAGACAGCGATTCCTTCCATCGAAATCGTCGACAGCCGGTTCACGAGCTGGACGACGGTGGGCGCCCCGTCTCTCATTGCCGATTGCGCCTGCAACGCCGGGTGGGTCAAGGGACCGGAGGTGCCGGACTGGCGCGGCGTAGACCTTGCCGAGCAGCCGGTGCGGTTGATTGTCAATGGTGAGGTCGCTCATCGAGGCTCCGGAGCGGCTGTGTTGGGCCATCCTCTCAACGCGATACGCTGGCTCGTTGACACCCTCCACGCGCGCGGACTCGGCCTCAAGAAGGGCCATTGGGTGACTACCGGCGTCACAACCGATGTTTACCTGGCCGAGGCAGGTGATCACGTTGTAGCGGATTTTGGACCGATTGGGACCGCCGAGGTGACTTTCCAGTGAGACCGTCGCCGCCATTCTCAACCGATTCCGCGAGCACAGTTCAGAGTACCGTATGTGGGCAGGGCCTGGGATTTCAAGTGATGCTTCTGGCGTTTGTCGCCGCCGCGTCACTCAGCCCCCTCCATGCCCGAAGCTCCAAGCCGAACATCGTCTTCATCATGGCCGACGACATGGGCTACGGCGATGCCGGCAGCTATGGCCAAAAGCTGATCCAGACCCCGAATATCGACCGCCTCGCCGAGCAGGGACTGCGATTCACCGAGGTTTATGCTGGAGCGTCCGTTTGCGCCCCATGTCGCAGCGTTCTGATGACTGGACTGCACACGGGACACACGCGTGTTCGGGGCAATTTCGGCGTGGCCGGGGGCGTCACCGGACTCGGCGGCGGTGCGCACCGCATCCCGCTCCGTGCCGAGGACCGAACCGTCGCCGAGGTCTTAAAGAAAACCGGTTACACGACGGGCATGGCTGGCAAGTGGGGCCTCGGAGAGCCGAATACGACGGGCTATCCAACCAGGAAAGGTTTCGATCATTGGTTCGGACATGTCAATCAGCGCCAAGCGCATACCTACTATCCGACATTTCTTTGGCTGAACCAGCATCGTTTCGAGCTCACCGGCAATCATCACGGGGCTCGGCAGCAATACTCGCATGACTTGTTTGCCAGCTTTGCGATGAATTTCATTCGCCACCAGGCCGAGGGGCCGTTTTTCCTCTATGTGCCATTCACGATTCCGCACGCCGCGTTCGAGGTGCCCGATCTGGCACCGTATGCCGACAAGCCTTGGCCCGAACAACGCAAGGCCTACGCCGCGATGATCACCCGCATGGACCGCGATATTGGCCACATGCTGGACTTGCTGGATGAACTGAAGATCGCCGACGACACCATCGTTTTTTTCACCAGCGACAACGGGGCCGCGGCCCGCTATGAGGGGCTCTTCAACAGCGCGGGGCCTTTTCGCGAGCAAAAGGGATCGGTCTATGAGGGCGGCATTCGGACCCCGATGATCGTTCGCTGGCCGGGCCGCGTGGCAGCGGGCAAAACCAACGACACCACGGCGTGGTACTTCGCGGACTTCTTGCCGACGGCGGCCGAGCTGGCGGGCGCGGAGACTCCCTCAGGACTGGATGGTGTCAGCGTACTGAAGACTCTTCTCGGGAAACCGCAAGACCTGAGCAAGCGTTTCCTCTATTGGGAACAGATCCGCTCGAAGACTTTTCAGCAATCCGCCCGGCGAGGCAACTGGAAGGCCGTGCGGGTCAAGGGCGATGCGCCGCTTGAACTCTACGATCTGTCCCAAGATACCGGTGAAACGAAGAACGTCGCCGCGAACAACACCGCGATCATCGACGATTTTGAGCGCTACTTCAAAACAGCCCGCACGGATTCAGAAGAGTGGCCGCTGCCGCGTTAGCGCGAGTGCAGACTTGAGCCGCGAACAGATCAATCGGTTGCCGCGAACAGATCAATCGGTTGCGGCCTACCGCAAGCTGACGCGAGCGGCTCGGAGCCGCGAACGTGAGGGAGCGGTTGCCACGCCCATGTGTTCCGGCGATAGGATGGGCAAAAAGCCCCTCTATTCGTCCAAGCGCAGCAGCCAGCATAGCGAGTTGCGCATGAGCCGCTGGGTCATTTGATGACCGAGCCCTTCCGGCGTGTGTCCGGGCGAGAGGTAAGCGAAGCGCCCTTTGTCTAGCTCGCGCCACCAACCGGCTGGCGCGGCGGTATTGTCGCGTGCTATGTTTCGCAGCAGCAGATGCTCGTCGTCCAAATAGTATTTGCTGGTGTGCTGCTCGTCGAAGATCTCGTAGTCTTCGACACCTTGTGTGATAGGGTGATTCTTATCTTCGACCCGTACGGTGAATGTAGCCGGTGGCGGGTGGCCGCCGTAGTCGCCGCCAAATAGCTTGTAATAAAGCCCGCCGGGAGGATAGATGCCATGCGAGTTGTGCATGGCCAGGAAAGCGCCGCCGCTATGGACGAAGTCCCAGATGGCTTGCTGCTGCTGCTCGGTCACCCATTTCACGTGAGGCTGGTCGAAGCCGTTGGGCCAGATCATGCCGTCTTTGTAGATGACCAGCAAGTTGAAATCCTTCAGTGCTTCGGCAGTAAGCGCCTTGTTGTTTTCGATGAAGACGACAGGGATGTTTTCGCGCAAGAACGCCGGCGCCATGCCGTCGCGGATATGGACCGGGCTGTGGTAGCGGTCGCCAATTAGCGCCAGCGCGCGAGGCCGCTCGTGCGATTGATAGACACGGGAGGTGTTCTGGGCCGCCAGAAACGCGGCAGCGAAAAGAAACGACAGCGTTAGAAAAAATGAAGTGAGGCGACGCATGGATGGCTCCGTCCTGTCGGTGAACCTACGAGATTGTAGCAGAGGCGGCCGCGGCTCCTCGGCGGGCCGCTTCGGCCTAGAGGGCCGACGTAGGGGCGTAGCGTGCTACGCCAGAGCAGCGCAACGAGCATGCGGGCAACATTGGGAAAAAGCATTGACCGTTGGATGAAACAGGTTCGCTGGTTCCCATCTTGGCAATTCGGATCGTCGCGGCCGCGGCTAGACTTCCATCGCTGCGGCGACGTCAGCCGGAAGCTTTTCTTTGGACTCTTCGCTGGAGAACCACGAAACGCCGACGAAAACAGCGATCGACACCAGCAGTGAAAAGCAACCCACCGCCATGCCGTGGGGCAACACATAGAAGCCGTGCCGTGCGGATAGCTCCAGGGCGAAATTCAGCACAATGCTGATTCCAATCGAGAGAACACACGCCGAGCCGGTGGCCCGTTTCCAGTTCAGCCCGATCGCGACACTGGGCACGATCGCCGCTGCGAACGTGCCCCATCCGAACGTGCCTAGCAGCGCGATTAAGTTCTCCATGTAGAGGGCGAAAAGCGCCGATGCCACCAGCAGCACTCCGGTAAAGACACGAGTCCAAAGAAGCTCGTTGGTGACGGGTCGGCCGCGCCAAGCGATCGGAATATCGCGCACGATCGCCGCCGCCCCGATATTGAGAAAGCTGTCGGAGGTGGACATGATGGCCGCCAGCAACCGGCGAAGACCATGCCGGCCAGCCATTCCGGCGTGTAATTGATGAGAAAAACAGGCGCCGCCAGGTCGGGTGAATCGAGCGGACTCTGGACGCCGCCGGCCACCAGCGCGCGCATCGAAAACCCGACGCTCATCCAAAGCAAGCTCAGCACGGCGTAGCTGGCACCCGCCAGCAACGCCCCCCATTTCAACTGCCGAACATCACGCAACATCAGAAACTTCGTGATCGCATGCGGCTGTCCCACAGCCCCGATGACGAACAGCATGTACCAGCTCAACGACGTCAACGGGCCGCGCGTTCCCCAGGGACCGATGAACTCTGGATCCATCTCCCAAAGAGTCGTACTGATCTGGGACATGCCTCCACCCGCCTGCAGTGCGAAGTAGAGAACGGCCAGCGCGGAGACCATCATCAGGAGTCCCTGAAACAAGTCCGTATAAACGCCAGCCAGGATGCCGCCCGCGACACTGTAAAACGCAAGCACACCCAAGCCGATGATCAATGCCACCGGAAGCGTCACTCCGAAGACGGCGACCAGCACCATTCCGATCGCCAGCACCTGAGTCCCTAGATATCCCAGCACGCCCAAAAGAATCGCCAGCGCCATCATGAGCCTCGGCCAGCGCCCTCCGTAGCGCGCCTCGACCGCGTCGGGAAGGGTCAGGATCTCGCGAACAACCGCGAGCAATCGCAGCCGCTTTCCGACGAGTATCCAAGAGCGCGCGAAGCTAAAGGTCGACGGGAAGGTCATCCAAAGTGAGCTGGTGCCCGACTCGAAAACCAGGCTCGGCCCCCCGACAAATCCGAATCCACTCATGATGCTCGACATGGCGGCGATGACAATGACGAACGGTCCGAGTGTCCTGCCGGCGACGAGATAATCGGCGATCGTGTGCGTTCTCTTCATCGCCCAGAAGCCAATGACCAGACAGGCGGCGAGATAGACCACCACACAGGCGATGATCGTCTGGAATTGGGAGACGGGCATTAGCGCTCGGGCTCCGAGCTTCCGTACTTGCGGAGGAATGCCTGCAGCTTTTCCTCGGGCAAGACGAACTGATCAAACACGAGTCCGTAGAGCAAACCGGCCACCATGCCGATTGGCCAGATCCCGAACACGAGAACAGCCGTAGGGGCAGGGAAACCCCAAATAAGGTGCGGCTCCGCGCCAGGTCTATCGAGCGATACCAGCAACAGCAAAAGAGCCGAGTAGGCCAGGAAGATGCCGACGATCGCGGCCAGAATCGGACGGCGGCGGTATTCAGGGCCGAAACCGATGGCCATCGCCAGAGCCATCATCAGCCATACGAGGATTCCGAATAGCAACCAGTGATTGAGGAATGCGAGCGCGATGGCGGCCACGCCAACCAGCCCAAAGACGCCGGCCACGGCCTGACTCTCGCCCTTCGAATGCGCGAATTGGCTCAACTTGTTTCCCAAACAAATGCGTTGAACTTTCGAATTGTGTGGAAGCCGATACGTTCGTAAAGGTTGATCGCTCCCTGGTTCACGCCTGTGACGGTAAGACTAACTCCTTCGCATCCATGGTTGCGGAGGGCGCCGATCGAGCACCGTAGCAACTCGTAACCGATCCCTTGTCCGCTCAGGTGTGGCGCGACACAGAGTTGCGTGATGTGACCGATGTTATCTTTGACGAGACTGGCGAGGCAGACCCCGCATAGCTCACCCGACGCCGGATAGGACGCCACCAGAGCGGCGCTCCGGAAAAACAGGCCGCAGCCGGGATGCTGCGAAGTGTTGTAAAGGAAACGCCGGGCACCGGAGTAGCTTCGATACTGATCGTTGATGCGACTGTCGACGTGGTTGTGATAGGCCCTAGCGATCAGATGAGCTGCGCCTTCCAGATGGTGATCCGACCAATGCAGGTATTGCAGATGGGGCAGTGTCAGCCGGGGCTCAAGAGGCTGGGTGTCATCCTCCCAGAACATGAAGTGCCGCTCGAACACCTGCAATCCGCGGCCGTAGATCACCTCATCCACCGGATTGAACGAAAGCCCTAGCAACTGACCCTCGATACGGTGCACGCCCGGACACATCACGGCTGACTTGACAATGCTATGGAATAGGAAGCACTCGGCTTGTTCGGTGCGGTGCTCATTGGAGATAAACAGGTCGCCGATAAGTGCCTTGCGGTCCTCTTGAATATAGAAGCTATACCCGATCGGCCGGCCGTGCTTCATCAATGCGTAACCATAAAGGTTTCGCATATCGATGTAGCGCTGGATGAGATCTCTGGAAGGGCTGAAATCCCAGTGAAACTCCTTGTCCCAGCGAGCGGACTGCTGGTCGAGCAACTCCGCCATGTCGCTGCCTCGAAACAGGCGCAGGTCGGCCACTTCGAGATCCTGGGGCCGAACTGGCGAAGCAGCCATTCAGCAGATTATAACGTCTGCGGGCTGGGACCCGTTTGGCCCGGCGGCTCTCGGCTTTAGGACGGCTGGCGGGTACCGGCAATGACAGCGTCTTCGGTTTCAGTGGTTTCCAAGGCGCTCACGAATTGAGATGCTGGAACGCGCTTCTCGCAGTCAGGATTATCATCTCGATAGGGGCAGGCATCGCAGTTCAGGGGCTCGCCACCGGGACCCTGGAGTTGGATGCCTCCGCAGGAGCCGCGCAGTGCGCGTTTGGCGAAGATCACTCCTACGGCCATGATGAGCATGGCGATTGCGATCGTTGCGGTTGTGAGGAGGATGAGCGTCATGTGTTATCGATCTTGAGCTGCAGCCTTTTCGCGAACCGAAGCCCTTGACAGCCTTTGTGAACGGTCGCTGAGCGTGGACTTCCGTCCACGCCTCTGTCCGGCCGCTCCAAAGTTTCCGTACCACAGGGATGCTCACGATATGTCACGGGCTACTCCCGAAGCGTGCTTCAAATGCGGGGCTGGCTTTGCTGGTAAACCCTCCCTGATCGTCGTGAATTAAGAAAAACGCCGGCAATTCATTTTCCGTGGCAAAGCGGTATCCGGCGGTCTCTCCCATGACCATCAACGCGGTTGCGTAGCCGTCGGCCCTGACGCACAGATTGTCGACGACACTGATGGATGCTAGATGATGTCGGACGGGCATTCCCGTGTGTGTGTCGATGGTATGTGAGTAGCGGACACCTTCGCTTTCAAAGAAGTTCCGGTAGTCTCCCGAGGTTGCCAGCGCCGCGTTTTCGATCGGCAGCAAACGTTGTATCGCTGACGCTCCATCTTGCGGGCTTTCGATTCCGATTCGCCACACAGATCCTTGCACGTTCTTTCCCCGGGCCCGAATTTCGCCGCCGATCTCGACCATGTGTTCGTTGATCCCGAGTTGTGACAAGGCGTCAGAGACCCTATCGACCGCATAGCCTTTGGCGATGGCGGACAGATCGCACGAAAGTTCGGGGGCGAGCTTGCTGACAGTCACGGCCGCTTCGTCTAGCTTGATCTTATCCCATCCTATTTGGAGCTTGATTCGTTCGATTTCTTCGGGCGATGGAACCGAAGCCGGCGATGCCCAAGCGGCTCGTCCGCCGGGGCCGAATCCCCACAGGTTGACCAAGGGGCCGACGGTGATGTCGAAAGCGCCCGCGGTTTCGGCACTGATTTGCTGGGCGTGACGAAACACTTCGAACGTCTCGGGGGAAACCGCGAAGGGCTCGGTAGCCGTCGTGTCGTTGAAGCGCGACAGCTCCGAGTCGTCCCGGTAGGTCGACATCTTCGAGTCGACGGCGTTTAGTTCGTCTTGGATCGCGCTTTCAATCTTGGCCAGACGGTCGGCGGCCTGTTCGGGTCCGGCGATTTTGACCGTGAAGGTCGTCCCCATCGTTTTTCCTTGAAAAGTGTAGAGCGTGCGCTGAGGGGGCGGCGAGCAGGCTGGAAGACATAAGAGGGCTAGAACGAGAATGGCGGTGCGGGCGGGCCGCAGTCGGCGGTGGGGCCAGCGAAGGACTGTCAAGGTCTTAGCGAATAGATCCTCGCCGCATTGCGGCGAAGGACCGGCAGAATTGCCGGTCGCTACTGGGGACACTAGCGGGAACGACCGGAGATCAGCCGAAGTCGTCAAAGGCGATGTTTTCGGGCTCGACGCCGAGGCCGTCGAGCATGTTGATGCAGGCCGAGATCATCATCGGTGGGCCGCAAAGGTAGTACTCGACGTCTTCAGGATTGGGGTGATCCTTCAAATAGTTATCAAGGAGCACTTGGTGAATGAAGCCTGTGTAGCCGCTCCAGTTATCTTCAGGGAGCGGCTCGGAAAGCGCGAGGTGCCATTTGAAGTTGGGATTTTCGGCCTGGATCGCGTCGAAATCTTCGACGTAGAAAGCCTCGCGATAGCTGCGGGCGCCGTACCAGAATGAAACTTTTCGATCCGTGCTGAGCCGGCGGAACTGGTCGAAAATGTGCGACCGCATTGGCGCCATGCCCGCGCCGCCACCGACAAAGACCATCTCGGCCCTGGTATCTTTCGCGAAGAACTCACCGAACGGGCCCGAGATGGTCACGTCATCGCCGGGTTTCAGGTTGAAGACCCACGATGACATCTTTCCAGGCGGTGTGCCGGCGGGAGATCGGGGAGGAGGACTAGCTACCCGAATGTTGAGCATGATCATGCCCTTTTCTTCAGGGTAGTTGGCCATCGAATAGGCGCGGCTGACTTCCTCGTCGACCTTGGATACGAAACTCCAGAGGTTGAACTGGTCCCAATCGCCGCGATACTCTTCCTCGATGTCAAAGTCTTTGTAGTTGGCCACGTGCGGCGGACAGGTGAGCTGCACGTAGCCTCCGGCGCGGAAGGGCACCTCTTCATCGGGAGGCAACTCGAGCACCAGTTCCTTGATGAAAGTCGCCACGTTGTGGTTGGAGCGGACCTTGCACTTCCACTGGCGAACACTGAAAATCTCGGACGGCACCTCGATTTTGAGATCCTGCTTGATCTTGACTTGGCACGAGAGCCGGCAGCCTTCGCGCGCTTCTCTGCGCGTGACGAAACTCGTTTCGGTGGGCAGCAGTGCGCCGCCCCCTTCCCTCACCGCGACCTTGCACACACCGCAACTGCCTTTCCCGCCACAGGCCGAGGGGATGAAGATTTTCTGTGCGGCCAGCGCCCCGAGCAGACTCCCACCCGTGGGTACCGTGATCGCGTTCGCGTCGTCGTCGTTGATCACAATGTTGACCTCGCCGCCAGCGACCAACTGATTCTTCGCGACCATCAGCACCGCCACGAGGGTGATGATCATGACGGTGAACATGAAGACGCCGAGTGCGATCGTGGTCATTTTTCTGTTGAACGGTTGTTAATTGGTTTTGCTGTTGAATTGCTGATTCGAATTCCGCTTTTTCATTAAAGACCTATCGGCCGCCTAAAGCTGGATTCCGGCGAAGGCCATGAAGCCGATGGCCATCAGGCCGGTCAGGATGAAAGTAATGCCGAGTCCTCGCAACCCCGCTGGCACGTTGCTATAGCGCATACGCTCGCGGATCGAGGCCAGCGCCGTGATCGCCAGGAACCAACCAATCCCGGATCCCAATCCGAAAACCGTGCTTTCGGCCAGGTCGTAGTCCCTCTCGACCATGAAGAGCGAGCCGCCAAGAATGGCGCAGTTGACCGCGATCAACGGCAGGAACACGCCCAGTGCCGAATAGAGCTTCGGGAAGAAGCGGTCCGTCGTCATTTCGACGATCTGAGTCATTGCGGCGATCGTGCCGATATAGCAAAGAAAACCGAGGAACGAAAGATCGTACTCCGCCAAACTCGGGTCCACCCAGGCCAGCGCTCCCGCTTTGAGAAAGTAGTTGTAGAGGAGGTTGTTCATCGGGACGGTGACAGTCAGAACAAAAATCACCGCGCAACCGAGGCCAATCGCCGTGCTGACCTTTTTCGAGACGGCCAGGAAGGAGCACATCCCGAGGAAAAACGCCAGCGCCATGTTATCAACGAAGATGGCTTTGATTGCAAGACTCAAATACTGCTCTAGCATGGATCGTCTCTTCTAGTTCCCGTTGCCTTTCTATTCTTGTTCCTCGATTTGATCGGGCTTGAACGTCCGCAGTAGCCAGATAAACAGGCCGATGATGAAGAAGGCTCCGGCCGAGGTCACCATGATGCCGTTGGGGTAGTACCAGCCACCGTGGTTGACGTCAGCAAAGACAACGTAGCCGTAGACCTTGCCAGCCCCGAATAGCTCCCGGAGGAATGCGGTTGCAAGCAGGACGGCGCTGTAACCCAGGCCGTTGCCGATGCCGTCCATCACGCTCATTCCGGGAGCGTTCTGCATGGCGTAGGCTTCGGCGCGACCCATGATGATGCAGTTGGTAATGATCAGGCCCACAAAGACGGAAAGCTGCTTGCTGATGTCGAACAGATAAGCCTTCAGGAACTGATCGCAGACGATCACGAGGGAAGCGATGATCGTCAATTGCACGATAATGCGGATGCTGGACGGGATCTGATTCCGCAGCATACTGATCGAGAAGTTCGACAGCGTCAGCACAAAGATCACGGCTCCGCACATCACCAAAGCGGCATCCATCTTGGTGGTCACCGCTAGCGCGGAACAGATGCCGAGCACTTGGAGAGCAATTGGATTGCTCTCCAGCAGCGGGTCGAGCAATATTTTCTTTGCGGGCGCGGGCATAGGTTAGTTTCGTTGAGCCGTCGAGCCGCTGAGCCGTTGAGCAGTGAACCCTTCAGCCGCTGATCGGCCACCGGTTGGCGACGGGCGCTGCTCGGCCCTGAATTTCTCTAGATAAGCAGCGAAGCCGTTTTCGCCGAGCCAGAACTGCAACATATTGGTCACGCCCCGGCTGGTGATCGTTGCGCCCGACAGTCCGTCGACGCGGTACGGATCTTGATCGGGGGAGCCGGCCTAGCCCTTGATCACGGTGATCGCGGGCTTGCCGGAATCATCGAAGGCGATCCTGCCGGGCCATAGCGCTTTCCAACTTGGATTGTCGACCTCTCCACCCAATCCGGGGGTTTCTTTGTGCTGGTAGTAGGTAATGCCGCGGATCGTTTTCGTGTCCGCGTCCAGCGCCAAAAAGCCGTAGAGCGTCGACCAAAGCCCGTAGCCCTCGATCGGCAACACGATCATCGTGACATCGCCCGAGGCGTCGAGGACGTGATAGATGACGGCGTGATGTGGAAGGCGTTTGATCGTCGAGAGGTTTTGTGGCGCCGCCCGGCTTGTCTCGGGATTGGCCGCTTCCTTGCGCTGATCGAACGAGGTAGGATCGACGTCCGGAGCCGCCTCGCCGGTCGCGAGATCAATCGCTAGCGCCTTGACGGCTCCAAAGCGCTGCTGAATCTTTTCGGCGCTGAGCTTTTCACTTGGGCTGGCCAGCCCGGCTGCCAGCAAAACGTTCTTTTGCTTGTCGAGGGTGGCGTTGATTTGCTGCAGCTCGGAAAGTGAAACGGCCGAGGAAGAGACCAGGATCGCGCAGACCACGCAAACCGCGCCGGCGAACAGAAAAGTGTAGGTCGTGTTATGCCGCATAACGCGCCTTTCTTCTTTTGATGTTCGCTTGAACCACGAAGTAGTCGATCAGCGCTGCGAACAGGTTCATGAACAAGATCGCCAGCATCATGCCTTCCGGGTAAGCCGGGTTGATCACACGGATGAGGATCGCCAGCACCCCGATCAGGAGGCCATATATATATTTTCCCGTAGATGGGTATCCGGTTGACTCAGGTAGCCCCAAGATGTAGTATGCCGGCAGATGGAAGATTACCCTCAGAACCTGACAGAGTTCGAGGCCCGTTTTAGCAGTGAGGAAGCCTGCCGAGAGTATCTGTTCCGGCTGCGCTGGCCGGACGGTTTCCGCTGTCCGGGTTGCGGTTGTGGAAAGTCGTGGCCTTTGCGAAAAGTGCTGCTGCAGTGCGCTGCGTGTGGGCGCCAAACCTCGGTGACCGCCGGGACCATCTTTCAGGACACGCGCAGCCCTTTGCCGTTGTGGTTTCGTGCGATGTGGTGGGTCACCACCCAAAAGACCGGAGCCAGCGCTTTGGGACTGCAAAGAGTGTTGGGGCTCAACAGGTACGAAACGGCTTGGACCTGGCTGCACAAAATGCGGCGCGCGATGGTGCGGCCGGGACGGGATTTGCTCGCCGGGACAGTGGAAGTCGATGAAAGCTACTGGGGCGGGCTCGAAGAGGGCCTGCGGGGCCGAAACCTGAAAAACAAAGCATTGATCGCAGTGGCCGCTCAAGAGGATGGGCGGGGTATCGGCCGGATTCGCATGAAGAGAATCGAGGATGCCTCGGGCGAGAGCCTGTTGCCTTTCGTGGAGGAGTGCATCGAGCCGGGCAGCGTGGTGCATACCGACGGCTGGCCCGGTTACTCCGGGTTGAAAAAGGAAGGCTACGTCCATCAGGTCACAGTTGTCAGCAGGCAGGAGCAGTCCGCGTCGGAATTGATGCCCCGCGTCCACCGCGTGATGTCACTGCTCAAGCGCTGGCTGCTGGGCACCCATCAGGGCGCCGTGAGCCACAAACATCTGGACTACTACCTGGACGAGTTCACCTTCCGTTTCAACCGCCGCAAATCCAAAAGCCGCGGCAAACTCTTCTATCGGCTCGTCTAGCAGGCGGTAGCCGTGGATCCCGCGACTTACAAGATGATTGTTCACCCGGTTACAGAACCCAAGAAAATCCCCAAACCACAAGATATTGGGGCTACCTGAGTCAACCGGATACCCATCTTCCCGTATTTGAGTGAGACGAGGAGACGGGGTCGGTGGCCATAAACACCATTCCGAACGCCCAACCTCCGAGAACCACGTGCCAGCTAAATGGAACGTTGAGCATGAGGTTGGTTTGCGACCCGATCGTATTGAGTAGCGTTGACGTCAGGAACGAGCCTCCGACGACTCCCGCCATCACTCGCCACGAGCCGACTCTCGAGAGGATCAGTACGGCTGCTCCGAACAAACACGCCGCCGCCGAGGTCTCACCCATCGATCCGGGCACGAATCCCCAAAACGCATCGGACCAGCTCAGGCCCGCTGTCAGGGCCGCCGGGCCGCTGACCGCGGCCTCGCCAAGCCAGGTGGCGCCGCTCACGCCGTCGGCCGAGGTCTGAGCGGCGATCCAAACGCTGTCGCCCGAAATCTGACCCGGGTAAGCGAAGAACAGAAAAGCTCGCGAGGTCAGCGCTGGGTTCAAGATGTTCATGCCGGTGCCGCCGAAAACCTCTTTGCCGATGATGACACCGAAGGCGATCCCGATCCCCACCTGCCACAACGGAATTGTGGGCGGCAGGATCAGAGGGAATAGCATCCCGGTGACCAGAAATCCCTCGTTGATTTCGTGTTTCCGGACCATGGCGAACAGCGCTTCGCAGTTACCCCCGACCGCGAAGGTGAGCAGCAACACCGGAAAGTAGTAAAGCGCGCCGTGGACAATACAGGCCATGACGTCGCTGGGATCGAAAGCGTATCCGAGCGATTGCAGCAGAGAGGTCTGCCAGGTATCAAGCGGCAGTGCACCGGCCGAGATCGCCAGGTGTGCCTGCAGGCCGGTGTTATACATCGCCATGAAGACGCAGGGCAGCAGGGCGATCACGACGGTGATCATCATGCGCTTCAAGTCCAGCCCGTCTCGGACATGCGAAGCTCCCCGGGTCACCTTGCCCGGGGTGAAAAGGAAAGTTCCCGTCGCCTCGAAGAGTGGGTAGAGAGGTTCCAGCGGTCCGCCCTTGCGGAAGTGCTTGGACTGCTCGTCGAAAAGGGATTTCAGCAGCTTCATCAGCCTTCCTTCTCGATCATCGTCAGCACTTGCCGCAACAGTGGGCCGTACTCGACCTTGCTGGGACAGACGAAAGTACAGAGAGCCAAGTCTTCCTCATCAAGCTCGAGACATCCGAGCTGCTCGGCTTGTTCCACGTCGCTGACCAGCAGCGCGCGCAGCAGGAAAGTCGGCAAAATGTCCATTGGCATTACGCGCTCATACATCCCGATCGGAACCATGGCACGGTCCGAGCCGTGGAGCGAGCTGCTGAAGCGGAACTTCTTGCCGGGAAGTAGGGCGGAGACAAACGTATTCACCGTCGAAAATGTGTCGGCTCCCGGCGACAACCATCCAAGAAATTCCTGCGCGCGGTTCTCTTGGATGACCGAGACTTGGTGGTGATAGCGGCCGAGATAGCCAAAGATCTCGCCGCTTGCCGCTCTGCCCGATATCACCGCTCCGGAGATCACTCGGTTCTTGCCTTCTTGCAGCTCCCTCACGACCAGATCGTCGGTCGAGGCGCCAACGCGGGTCCGCAACAAACGCGGCCGCCTGACGGAGGGGCCCGCCAGGGAAACCACTGTTTCGAGGTCCAGCACTCCGCTCTCGAACAGTCGTCCAATTGTGATCGTGTCTTGATAGTTAAGATGCCAAACCAGTTTGCCGCGGTCGACCGGATCGATTGTGTGAATATGAACGCCGGCAGTGCCCGCCGGGTGCGGCCCGCTGAACTCTTCTTCGACGAAGCGGCCGCCGCTGGGAGCCTTGACCTTGCTGCCCGCCATTTTGCAGACATAAACCGGGCCATCAGTGAGCCGAGCCATGGCATGAAGACCGCGCTCAAAGTGGGCTTCCTTGCCTTCAACGACGGCATCGACGCTCGGGGCCAGAGGATTACTGTCGGAGGCGGTCACGAAGATGGACCGAGGTCGCTGTCGAGGATCGGCCACACCGCTGAAAGGGCGCGCGCGCAGGGATGTCCATAGTCCCGACTCGAGCAGCAGCTCGGTGACTTGATCGGCGCCCAGTGAACTTGGGTGCTGCCTGCTATAGGAACTGAACTGGGCTGTCTCGCCGCGGCCGCCTAATTCTGCGCTGTCGAGCTGAATCACGACCGAGAGCAGCGCCCGGCGCTCGCTGCGGTGAATCGCCGTCACCTGCCCCGAGGCCGGCGCGGTGTAGCGCACTCCCGGCGTCTTCTTGTCCTCGAACAAGACTTGGCCGCGCCGCACGTCGTCCCCCGCCGAGGCGTGCATGGTGGGTTTCATACCTACGTAGTCGTCGGCCAACAGGGCCACCCGGGTCGGCTGCGCCGCCTGATGGATCCGCTGTTCGGGCTCCCCCGCGATCGGCAGATTCAAGCCTTTCTTGATTTTGTGAAGACCCATACTCAGCATCGCCCTGGAAAGGCGGCGCCCCAGCAGGTGTTTCTGGCTGGTCGATCGTGGTTCATCGTATACGCCCACCATTGGGCTCTGATGGTCACCGCCCGGCTGAGCGAAACCGGTCTATCTTGCAGACAAAGAGTTGGTGAGCAGCGAATGAGTCCGCGCCGGCGCGCGCATTTCGTGACAAATGACGAAATCTCCCCGTCGCAGACAACCTCTTTCTTTTACTTTGTTCGAAAATTGTCTGACGGCGGCGCCAAGGAGCCGATACTTCAAACACAGAGACGGCCGGGACTCGCGGCGCCAGTCCTCCTTGTGAACCATATCGACGATTCCTTCACCGAAACTTATGAAAAAGCGCCCCTTATTGCCGACCTGCCGGAATCGCGCCGACGGACACGCTTGCCGGGCGGCCTCGGCGCGGGCCCAGCTAGGGAAACTCCGCAGGCGCAATCGTCGCGATTGGCGCCGTACATTCTCAAGCAAGAAAGGTAGTTGGTTAAGCTGCGAGGAACCGTCTCGTGGCCGAATAGATGCCCTACTCCATCATTCTACCGCGTTTGTTCGAACTGGTTGGTTTTGCGCGATGGCTCTCGCACTTGACCCGCGCAATTTTTCGTCGGACCTACCTGTTTCGGTCCGCGTCGGCGGGCATTTGCGGCCCCGCAGCGAGGACTCTCTTCCGTCCTTTGATGTGCCCGTCTCGTTCCTCGGCTGGGCCTCGGCAATCTTGGCGCATTCGCGCGCCGGCAGGACGCCGAAAACCCCGACCCGATCGTAAGGTGTTATTCCGACTCCGAAGGTTTCTTTTCGCAACAAGTTCTAGGGCGTCCGCCTTTCGTTGTACCTGAATTATGCACAGATTCGGCGTAGCCATCGTCGATGGAGTTGTGGCGATAGCGGCACTCGTGTCAACTCAGTGATTTCTCAAGTCGTCTTTTCTGCTGTTTCCCTCCCCGTTTGAGCCGCCTCCTGATCCCGGCAGGGCAAAAGCGGGCTGGCAAGCGGCGTGTTCCCAGTACGTTGCGGCGAGTGCATGAAATTTTATGCATGGAGTGCCCCTCAGCTCAGCGCACCCTCCACCACCGGCGCCAAGCTCGATCCCGGCGGCCCCATCGCCCGCAGCCGTCGCATCAGCCGTTCAAACAGGCCCTTTTCCTGATAATGATCGCTGTAGCTGACACCCGTTCTGCCGGCGTGCCGCCAGATCTTGGCTGCCACGAACAGAAAACGCAGCCGCGCCGTCGCCAGGGTGGTGTGCCGCAGCGTCTCCACGCTGGCCTGGGCTTCGCGGTTGAACAGCAGCAGCCAGCAGTTGAGATTGTAGGCCAGCATGGCCAACTGAAAGTGATTGCGGTTCATGTCAAAGCGGCGCGAGGGATGGGCCGCCAGCCCGGCGTCGTTGTTGGCCTCCTTGATCAGGTTCTCGGCTCCGGCGCGCTGATTGTAAAACCACACCACCGCCGCGATCGGCTCGGCCAGATTGGTGACAAACACGCGGTAGGTGTAAGCGCTGGTGGCGAACAACTGGTATTGCTCGGCCGCGCCGGCCTTGGGCTCGTTTTCGTAACGCAGCGCCAGGAAACGGCAGGCCCGCGCCCAGCCTTGCGGTTGGTAGAGGAATTCGCATTCCGCGTCCGCGTCGGAGCGGGGGGAGGGTTTCCATTCTGCTTGCTGCAAGCGCTCGACCAGGCGCCGCGTTTTGCGCGCCACGATGACGAACTGACAAGCCGCCTTTTCATAGGCCTCCACCGCCTCCCAGCAATAAAAGCCGGAATCGGCCCGCGCCAGGATTTTCTTCACGCCGCCCGGCAAAGTCCGGAAAGCGCTTTCGAGGTGGGCGGCGATCTGTCGGCCCGTGGGCCGGTCGCCGTTGCGCAACCCGCCCATCAGGTATTCGCGCGTCTCGGCCAGGAAGGTCAGTATCGGCTGGTAGCTGCGCTTGCCCTTGTTCTTGGGGTTGTAGCTCTTGCGCCCGCCCATCTGGCGGCCGTAGAGGGTATGCACGGTGGTGTCGGTGTCCAGCGTCACCGTCTCCAACTTCACGTGGGCCGCGGTCCAGACTCGTTCCCGCAGCTGGCGCTGAATGGAAAGGATCTGCTTCGCCACGTTGAGGTGCAGCGAGGCCAGAAAGCGCCACAGCGTGGACTGCGGCGGCAGACGCGTCACTTGCAAGATGCCGGTCAGGATGGGGTCGCGAGCGATGAAGCGGAGTTGGTTGAGCCGCGCAAAGCCGACATAGAGGCCGAGCACGAGGGCCAGCACGAACTGGTAGGGGCTCATGGCTCGGGTGATCCGTTTGGTCGTGAGGGTTTCTTCCAGCAGCGCTTGGAAGCCGAGTTTTTCGAGCAGGGTGGCGACGGGCAGCAAGCCGCCGTAGGGAGTCAGATTCTTGCCACGGAAGTGATAGGGCGTGGCAGCCCCGATTTTATTGGGCCGCGGGGCCCTCGCGCCGGGGCCTTGTTTGACGGGCCTTCGGGAGCTATGCTGTTTTCGTTTGGTAACCATTTGGGTGACCTCCTTGGGGTTGACTGGCGAAGCTGAAATCTTTGCCAGCCTACCTTTTTGCCCCATGTTTTCGGGGGTCCCCAAATGGTTCCTGGCGGCTCAGCCCTCACCAGGTGCACCGGCAGTGCATAATTCAGTGCATAATTCAGGTTGTATCTGTCCCTCTCTGGCCTATAATGGGTTTGCGGGCTTGCGGTGGCGTTGCGTTGCTCCGCTCGGTCCGACTCTAGCGACCAAAGGTTTTGATGACGGCCATCCATCTCAACGGTGAGGAGTTCCAGATTGGCCCGGATACGACGGTCTCGTCGTTGCTAGAGCAACTGCAGCTGAAGAGCGATCGCGTGGCGGTCGAATTGGATCGATCGATTGTTCCTCGAGGCCGTTGGGCGGCGACCAAAATCTCGGGCGGAGCCCGCGTTGAGGTCGTTCATTTTGTGGGCGGAGGGTAAGCGCCTTTTGTTGCAGCAAGATGTAGACGGCTATCCAGATCCGTTCCAGTTGTCGTACAATTGCAGAGTTCTCATTCTCATACCGCGCCCCGATTCTGGTCATTCAAGCTGATGTTGAAACCAAAGAAAACCCGCACCCAAGAGAGCCAACCCCCGGCCGAGACGTTCAGTAGCCAGGACGTCACGCGTATCACTGGAGTTAGCCTGCGGCAGCTCCAGTGGTGGGATGAGCAAGGCGTCGTGAGTCCGATTCAGCGTGGGCACAAGCGTCTCTACCAGCTGCATGAGGTGATGGAAGTCTCGGTCATCAGCGAACTGCGGCGCAAAGGTATCTCCCTCCGCAAGATTCGATTTGTCCTGAAGTATCTCAACAAGGAATTAGGGAACGGGCTCCTCGATTCGCTTCGAAACGGAAGTGAGAGCCACCTGCTCACCGACGGCAAGAACGTCTATATCGAGAACGATCATAGCCAAATCGTCAACATCCTCAGCAATGCGAATCAACCCATGATTTCGGTCTGCATGTCGGACCAGGTCAAGCGCCTCACGGTAGCTGGGCCTTTGAAGAAGACGGTCAAATCCGAAACGTGTTCCGCAGCGCAAGCTCGAGCAACGCGCGCTTCTTAGAATCGCAAAATTCTTGGTGTCTGTTTCCCTTCCCGGTCGTCGTGCCGGTTGGGGGGGGGCGAGATACTGGGCGAAGTTCTTATCAACGCTGCGCGTCCCCGGTGCGTCATAACCTACGTGACCTTGCGGTTAGGCGGAGGTACGTGCGCGTTGTTGATTGCGCCAATCTTCCTCGGGCCGGCTCTCCATGCCGAGCCGACGAAGCTGGCCACGGTAGTTTCACGCCTGGAGCGCCGCTACAACAGCCTGGCCACGCTTACAATTCGATTCCAGCAAATCATGCGATTCGTGGCACGGCCGCCGTTGACTGAAGAGGGGACGCTCTATCTGCTGCGGCCTCAAAAGATGCGCTGGGAGTATACCCGGCCCGAGGGCAAGCTGCTCGTTGGCGACGGTGAAGTGCTTCATATGTATAACCCCAGGACAAATCAGGTCCGTCAGGTCAAGCCATCGGAGACCGGAGATCTGCGGGCGCCCTTGTCCTTCTTGCTGGGGCGGCTGCGCCTGCGTCGTCAGTTCAGCAAGCTACGACTCTCCGACATCGACGGTCAAGCGCTGTTGATCGCCGACGGCCGCAGCGGCAAGGAAGCCTACTCCCGCGTCGAATTCAGCTACGACCCAGAGGACTACCGTCTTCTTGGTTTGAACGTCTTCGGACAAGATGAGTCCACAACCGTCTTCCGTTTCGACGACGAGAAAATCAACTCGAAGCTCGATCCCGCGCTGTTTGTTTTTCAGCCTCCAGCGGGAGCGGATCTCATCGACGGCGCGTTGGGACAGGGAGACCACTGATGCCCGATTTCGTGTGCAAATACGCCGATGCCCGCGGCAGCGTGCAGCAGCAGGTTGAGACGGCCGAGTCAGAAGAAGAACTGCGGCGGCGCTACGCGGAGAAGGGTTTCCTGGTCTATTCCGTCAAGGTCCACCGTTCGCTGGCCGACTTGAACCTTGAGGGCATTCAGAAACGAGGCCGGCGCCTGAACCTCGAGCAGTTTGTGATCTTCAACCAACAGTTCGTCACCCTGACACGCGCCGGGCTGCCAATCCTCAAGTCACTGGAACTGTTGGGCCAAAACACCAAGAATCCGCGGCTTGCCGAACACCTAGCAGCGGTCCGTGAGCAGGTAAAGACCGGGACGACCCTTTCCGAGGCATTCCGCTCCCGGGGAGCGTTTCCACTGATCTACACGACGTCGTTAATGGCGGGAGAGAGGAGCGGCAGCTTAGCGGAAGTGATTGACCGCTATGTCCAGTACCAAAAACTGGCTCTTTCGGTGCGCAAGAAGATTATGGTGTCTCTGATCTACCCCTGCGTGCTGGTTACCCTAGTCGTCGTGCTGGTGACGTTTCTGATTATATTCGTCGTCCCTGAATTCGGAAACTTGTACAGCAGTATGGGGGCTGAGCTGCCCTACATGACCCAGTTGTTGGTGGCGATCGGCGTCACTATGAGTGAGAACCTACTGCTGATCAGCCTTGTAGGGATCGGGCTGCTTCTGCTGCTGGTCGTCTGGGCGCGTTCCGAGACCGTTCGAAATTCACTGGACCGGGTCAAGTTGAAAATCCCGTTCTTCGGTCAGATCTGGATTAAATATCAGGTTTCGCAGCTCTCTCGTCTCTTGAGCACACTTCTCGCCGGAGGAATTCCGCTCATGGACGCGCTCGAAACCACTGGGCAGTCGATCGGATCCAGAATGCTTCAGGAGGCGATGACCGGCGCCCGGCAAATGGTGAAGGAAGGCCAATCTTTGTCGAAAGCAATGATCGCCGCCGGTATCTTCCCGTCGCTGGCCATCGAAATGATTCATGTAGGCGAGTCCACCGGCTCATTGCCCGCGATGTTGAGCTCGGTCGCGGAGTTCTTCGACGACGATGTCAGTACGAACATGGCGGCCGTGATGTCACTGATCGAACCAGCGATCATGATCTTCATGGGCATCTTTGTGGCGTTTGTGCTGATCTCTTTGTATTTGCCGATCTTTAGCTTGGCTGAGAGAATCGGATGAGGGGCGTTTGAACGCGCGGCAATGGAACTACGGACGAACAGGTCAAGTGATTCACTGGTCATGATTCACTGATTAACTGATTGGGGCTCAATAGATCAACCGAAAAACATGGCCACATCCGAACCCATCCCGGGAGCCGAAGTCGAAGAGCAGGACGCGCGAGCGCTAGCCGAGCGCTATCGCTACCCGTTTATCAACCTGCTGAACGTCCATATCGATGCGGACCTGTTTCGCTCGATACCGGTCGACTTGATGTTCCGCCACAGCTTCGTGCCGGTCGCTGCGCAAAACGGTACTCTCGAAATCGCTATCGCCGACCCGAGCCAATTGCCGGCCCTCGATGAAATCTCGCTGCTGCTCAATAAGAAGATCCGTATCCAGGTAGCCACCCTTTCGCAGATCAACGACCTGCTAAAGAAGACCGAGCAGTCGCAGCGGGTGCTCGAGGAAGTAACAGGGGATTTCGTGCTCGACGTCGTCCGCGACGATGGGGAGGGCGACGAAACTCTTTCGATCGAAAAGCTCACCAACGACGACGACATCAGCCCCGTCATTCGGCTGGTCGATACCACGATTTTCAACGCGCTCGAGCGGCGAGCCAGCGATATCCACGTTGAAACACGGAATAGCGAAGTCGCGATCAAGTATCGCATCGACGGCGTGTTGCATTACGCTATGCCGCCGATTTCGAAAGACTGCCATCAGACGATCATCTCGCGTGTCAAGATCATGTCGGAACTCGATATTGCCGAGAACCGTGTGCCCCAAGATGGCCGTTTCCGAATCCGCTACAAAGGGCGCCAAATCGATTTCCGCGTCTCGATCATGCCGACCATTCACGGCGAGGACGCGGTGCTCCGCGTGCTGGACAAGGAGTCAATGAGCGAGAAGTTTCACCAGCTCTCGCTCGAAGTCGTTGGTTTTTCCGAGAACGACAAGCGTAAATTTCGGCGTTACATTCAAGAACCCTACGGAATGGTGCTGGTCACCGGGCCGACGGGAAGCGGGAAGACAACGACCCTCTACGCCGCCTTGAGCGAGATCAAGAGCGACGAAGACAAGATCATCACGATCGAGGACCCGGTCGAGTACCAGATCAAGGGCATCACGCAGATCCCGGTCAATGAAAAAAAGGGTCTCACTTTCGCCCGAGGCTTGCGCTCGATCCTGCGCCACGACCCAGACAAAATCATGGTCGGTGAGATCCGGGACGCCGACACCGCCCAGATTGCCATTCAATCCGCGCTCACTGGGCATCTCGTATTCACGACAGTCCACGCCAACAACGTCGTCGATGTCTTGGGACGATTCTTGAACATGGGTGTCGAAGCCTACAATTTTGTGTCGGCGCTGAATTGCATTCTGGCTCAGCGTTTGGTGCGAATCATCTGCGAGCACTGCAAGGTGAGAGTGCGCTACCCCGAAGACCTACTTCACGAAAGCGGGCTCAACGTGGACGAGTGGCGCGATTTCGAATTCGCCGAGGGCGAAGGGTGCATCGAGTGCGCCGGAACGGGGCACCGCGGCCGCACGGCGATCCATGAACTGCTGGATATGTCGGACCACATTCGCGAGTTGATTCTCGAGAAGAAACCCTCCTCGGAAATTAGCCGCGCGGCGCGCGAAGAAGGCATGGCCTCGCTGCGTGAGTCGGCGATCGAGAAGGTCCGTGAGGACATCACAACCCTGCGTGAGATCAATAAGGTGACGTTTATCGAGTAGCGACTGAATCGGGGCCGAGCAGAGGAACTGGCTCAACAGCCCGGCGGACCAACAGGTCAATGGCTCGCAGATCAATGGCTCAAACATGCGGCTCAAATACCTAGTGCAAGACCCACCGCCCCTGCTGGTTTTCGAAATCAGCCGCCAGGGCGTGGCCGGTGTCCGCCGCAACCCGAAAACATTCGAGACCGAGGCCCGCGCCTACCGGACTTTGGATCCCGATGTCGTCCAACCCGCGGCGGCCAAGCACAGCGTCTTGAAGCCCGAGCAGCTTGACGAAGCTGTTGGCCAGGTAAAGGTTGAGTTGGGACCGTCGAAGCGTTCCGATGCGGCGCTAATCGTGCCCGATGCATCCGCTCGTCTCACTGTTCTCGACTTCAATAACTTTCCGGGCGATCAGAAGGAGAGGTTGCAACTGATTCGCTTCCGGCTCAAAAAGACGTTACCGTTCGACTCGGAAAGCGCGCACATCGCCTACCAGGTCCATAAAGCCGATTCAGGCTCTCTCGCGGTGGTTGCGGCAACACTTTCTACCGTCATTGGACAGTATGAAGCGCCGCTCAGGAAGGTCGGGTTAGAGCCGGGATTTGTGTCGCTTTCGACGCTTTCCGCCATCAACCTTGTGCCCGACGGTGGTATGACGCTGTTTGTGAAGCTGGCTTCCAGGTCCATGACTCTGGTTGCCCTTTCGCGAGGAGGCGTGCGGCTTGTGCGCAGCATCGAGTTGCCGGCGAACCTGGACTTGGCGACCGATGCAGCTATCGACGAGATGGTCGGAGATCTCTATCCGACATTTGTTTTCATCGCGGACAACTTGAGTGCTCCGGTCTCGAAAGTCGTGTTATGTGGGTTCGGGGAGCTGTTGCCGGCGGCGCTTCGGCTGCTTCCGGCCGAGCTTGGTTGCGAAGTCGAGCCGCTGAGGTCGCCCCAAGGCGATCTGATCGAATCCCAGGACGCGGGAATCCACGGCTACTTGAGCGCAAATTAGCGGGCCGGATGAGAGAAAGACCGACGGATTCTTGGAGCGGACCAAAGTGAGAGCGGAACTAAATATCGCGAGCCGGCCATTCAAGCGAACCCGGCTCTTCTGGCTGCTGGCGGCGTTGTCGGGAGCGTGTCTCGTTTGTGTGGCCGGAAACTTACTCGCCGTGTACTTTCAGGACCACGAATTGCCTCCCGAATTGGTCGCTGAGGAGAAAGGCCTGCAAACTCAACTGAGGACCCTGAACGGAGAAGAGAGCGGTTTGCGAACCACGCTGCAGGATCCAGCGAACAGCATTGTCTTGGAGCGTTCGCTCTTTCTCAATCAACTGCTTCAGCGCAAGGGAATCTCGTGGACTCGAACGTTCGCCGACCTGGAGGTGGTGCTGCCGCCCAGGGTTCAGGTGATGCAGATTCGGCCGGAGGTCACTCCGGGGAGCATGGTTCACCTCGACATGCAGGTGGGCTCGGAAACCCCGGCGGATTTTATTGAGCTGCTCAAAGCGCTGGAGCAATCTGACATCTTTGGATCTCCGAACTTGCGGGGCAGTTCGCCTCCGAGTGAAAACCAGCCCTTGTTTCGCCATCAATTATCGGTGAGCTATGACCAGCAACTCTAGCCAGGCGACAGCCTCGGGGGCGGCTCGCTCGATCTTCCGCCGCATAACAAGAGTCCAAGTGCTGGCGGGTCTCGGCGTTTTGCTCCTGTTCGATCTGCTGTTCTACGTGTTTGCCGTGAGCCCGCTCGATGCCCGGGAACAAGAGATGCTGGCCCGCATCGAAGTCCTCAAACAACAGGTGAAGCAAAAGACCAAGGGGCTCGAAGAGCTGCGCCTTATCGCCGGGAAAGTTGAGAAAGCGCACACGGCTGGTGACGAGTTGCTGGATGAGATCACGATAAAGCGCCGTGTCGCGTTCTCGACCTTGGTAACCGAACTCAATAGCGCGGCGGCCGAAGCCGGCATCCAAGACCGCGACCGCGTTTACGGTATGGAACCCATTGACGGGACCGAAGTTTACGGAATCGTCAGCATCAACGCGAATTTCCGCGGAGAATACGAAAAACTGGTTAACTTTCTGCATCACATCGATGGGTCCGAACGGTTTCTGATTATCGAGTCACTGGGCGTTAGTCCGCGTGCCGATTCCTCCGAACTCCAGGTGACCATGCGGATCGATACTTTTGTGCGTGACTTATGAAACTGGGCGCCGACAAGAATAAAGTGGTCCTTTTGGGGGTCCTGGGCGCGATTGCGTGTGTGACGGTCTACACCCAGTTTTTCTCTGGGCCGGACCTGCCGCAGACGCGCGGGCCGGTGGCGCAGCGAGCGTCCGCGAAAGCTCCGCGAAAAGCGACCCGCCGCCAGCGGCAGATCGCCCGCCCAGCGAGGGGCCTAACCTTTCGCCCGAGTTTCGGGTCGCGAGATGATTCCGGCGAGGCGCTGGACCCGATGACCGTGGACCCGACCTTGCATACGGAACTGCTCGCGATGGTGCGTGGGGTTGAGTTCAGCGGCGTGGAGCGTAATATCTTCCGCTTCGGCCAGCGCAAGCCGAAGGTCCTCGCGGGGCCGACTGCCGAGGAGGCAGCCGAAGCCGCAAGACGTGCTCAAGAGGCGGCCGCGGTAGCAGCTCCCGCACCGCCGGTTGCAGCGCCACAAGTCAAGACGCCCAAGGCTCCGCCCATCAAGTGGACATACTACGGCTTTGCCAACTCCGCCAAGGACGCCCGCAAACGAGCCTTCCTGTTGGGGGAGGAAGCAGAAGTATTCGTGGCCACCGAAGGCGACATTTTCAAGAAGCGATACCGCATCGTGCGCATCGGGGTGAACTCGATCGTCATCGAGGATATGCAGTTCAAGGATGAGCAAACACTGCCTTTACAGGAAAGCTGACTTGTGAGCCGAGAACGACAATCTGTCCGCAAGAGCTCTTGGCTGGCGGCAAGAGAGCTTCCAAACTCGCCTAGGAACGCCCCGTTTGCAAACGCCCGTAGCGCGGGGCTCGCAAGAGACCCGCGGCCTTTTGCTGTTACGATGAGCCTGGAGCACCCGATGGGGCAGAAACCCGCGACAGGCGGCAACCCTAGACGAAAAGACCAGGGAGGCTACGTCCTCCTAGCGCTCCTTTTCGCCTGCGCCGCGATCGCCATCCAGGTGGCCGTTCTTCTTCCCCAAGCTGCTATGCAGGCGCAGCGAGTTCGCGAAGAGAGACTCATCTATCGCGGCGAACAGTATAAGCGTGCGATCGAACTCTACTTCCGCAAGCATCAAAAATACCCCAAAGAACTCGACGACCTGGAAGACACCAATGGCGTTCGCTACCTGCGGCGCCGCTACAAGGACCCGTTGACCGGCGAGGACGAATGGCGGCTGATCCACATGGGTCCCGACGGCCGATTCAAGGACTCACTGATCCACGACCAGGAAGATCCGGACCAAGCTCAAGGGCAGATGTCAGGACAACGGGGATCCCAGGGAGGATTCGGAGGAGCGCGGTCAGGTTCGTCGATGGGTGGGCAATCCGGACTTTTCAATCAGGGCGGCGGTTATCAGCAAACCGGAAGGCAGGGTGGCTATCAGCGAGCCGGACAGCAGGGCGGCTATCAGCGACCCGGTGCGTACAACCCGAACCAGCCGTACGATCCGAATTCAGGACAGGGGCAGAGCTTCACGTCGCCCGATGGAACGTTTCGCGGAGCGGACCGGGCGCGCGCCGTGCGGAACTCCTCGGCCCCGGCGATACCGGGTAGGGGTGGAGCGCCGGGTGAACCTGGAACTGGCGATCCGAACGACCCCAATAGTGCTGGATACGAAGGTCAGCCGGGTGATCCGGGCGATCCAAACCAAGGCCAATACCCGGACTACTCTCGCACTCTTCCCAGTCAAGTTCCCGCCAGCGCCGGCCAGCGGCGTTCCGGCGCTCAGAACCAACCCGGAGCTTACGGTCAGCAAGGGCGCGGTGGAATCGGTGGCCGCGGCTTAGCGGCGAACCGCAGCCAGCGCGGGCAGTCCGGATCCCGAGGAGCGGGCTTCAACCAGTCCGGCTCCAGTCAGCGGCGAGGACAACAGCAGGGATTCGCCGGCGGCGGGGGCCAACCGATGGGGTTCGGTCAGCAGGGCGCCGGTAGTCAAGCTGCAAACCTCATAGGCAACATGCTGACGCAGCCGCGTCCCGGTGGATTGGCCGGACTCCAAGGAAACAGGCGGCAGCAGGGGCAGGGTTCTGGACCCGGCATGATGGGCGGCATTGCGGGTGTTGCTAGCAAGGTCGAAGAAAGGGGTGTCAAGGTCTACAAGGGGCGCGACTATTTTAACGAGTGGGAGTTCGTCTTCGATCATCGAGAGGCGCAGGCCCAGGGCATGGCGGGAATGGGAGCTATGGGCGGGGTGGGCGGAGGCATGCTTGCCGGACAGCCGGGTATGACCGCCAATCCGAACCTGAATATCACTCCCGGTGGCGTTCCAGGCTCTACCGGTGGGCAAGGCGGCAACGCCTACCCGTCCGGCTATCCCACCGTGAGCCGGCCGGGCGCACAACGGGGCCCGGGCACTCAGCGTCGTCCCGATCCGAACGACCGGCCCGGTGGGCGCCGCTCGCCGTACCGCAACCTCCAGCCTGGCTCAAGCGGTTACGACCCGAACAACCCGTCGTCCAACCCTTCGCCCAATCTGCCGGGACTGAACCAGCCCGGACTGAATCAGCCTGGCTTCAATCAGCCCGGCAGAAACCAGGGTCGGCCGCGATCTGGTCAAAGGCTGCCCGGACAGGTTCCTGGGATTCCGGGCTTTCCCAACCAGCAGCCGCAACCTCGGGGCGGCAATACTCGCAGGCGCTAAGGTGCTTCACCGCGCCCGGGGGCAGGTGAGGTAGAGCCCCCGTTGCACAATCTCATCAGCGACCGCCGCAGGCACCAGGTGCTCCCACGCCTTGTCCTGACTGATCGCTAGCCTCACCTCCGTTGCTGAAACTTCTCTTAGCCCTGGCGGCATCTCGACAGCGTGGATTCGCCCCTTCAAGCCAGTCGGAACGTCATAGCTCTGCTCTCTGGATCCAACCAGCATTTGGAACTGCTCAAGCTGTTGTGCGAAACCTGGACCACCACCGTAGTCCCAGTTGACGATGCGCTCGGCCGCATCACGGCCGCAGATCAGATAGATGTCGACGGCGGGCCCGTAGTCATCCCGCACGGCTTTCGCAATATCAACAAACAACCCCAGGTCGGATGAGGCAATTGCCCAACCGGGCGTGCCCGATAGTGCCGCCTGAAGCAGAGCAAGGCGCTCCTCGAAAGGAGCGCCCGCGTATTCCTTGTGCGGGAATATTTCCGGCAGTAGAAGAAGAATCTGATCGAGGTGATATTGGTTGGCGGAGGCCTCGGCCAAGGCGATGTGTGCCTTCGTAACTGGATTGAAGGCACCCGGCAGCACTCCTACTCTGCCGTGCGCCCGTGGGCCTCCTTTAAAGAAACGAAGCATCGAATGGCCGCGGAAACAGCGCACCGAGCTGCACCGATTCAGCGTTGCCTTTCAGGTCAGCCAGAATGACCTCTATGTCGCCGCAAAACTCCCACAGCACCTGCCGGCAGGCTCCGCAGGGTGGTGTCAGCTTACTGGTGTCGGCGACCACGGCAATCCGGGTGAACTCGCGGCAGCCTTCCGACAGCGCTTTAAAAACGGCCACGCGTTCGGCGCAGATGGTTAGCCCATAGGTCGCGTTTTCGATATTGCATCCAGTGAAGATCCGGCCGTCGGGGGTTCTCAATGCGGCGCCAACGGGGAAATGAGAGAAGTTGGCGACTGCGAATGTGCGGGCAGCACTCGCCGCCTGGATCAGTTCTCGGCGCTCAAGATCCATGACGGCTACTGTCATCCTCGCCGGGGAAAGTGCGGCGGCTTGCGAGGACGCACTCTGCTAGTCCGCCGGGCTCTGAACGGGCCTCTGAAAAACTCAGTCAGCCATGGCCCGGAGATTGGCGATGAGATAGCCTAAATCACGCAGTGGCGCGGGGCCGGCCCGCAGGGTCTTATCGTGGAAGGACGAAAGACTGAAATCGTTCGTTTCGGTTTGATAGTGATTGCGCACCTTAAGCCAGTCTTTCCAGCCGACGTAATACTGCGGAAGCTGGGCTGACGTGAGTTTGGCTCGCAGCAGCTTTCCGCGCGCTTCTTCCGTTTCCTGGAAGGCTTGATTGACCATAAGATCCATCGCTTCCTCGTCCGACATGTTCATCGTGTGCATGCGGATGTCGAGGATGGCGTTCGCCAGCACCCGCAACTTCAGCTTTTGCCAATTAATCTGGAACTCGTTGCTCTTGCTTTGGTACCCGGCGTTCACGATAGCCTCGGTGGCGTAAGTGGCCCAGCCCTCGACGTAGGGCCCGTTGGGGAAGGCCGAGCGAAGCGTGCGGTGAAACGGGTTGAGGTCCACATGGCCCTGACTCGAAAGTTCGAACTGAACGTAGTGCCCGGGCATTGCCTCGTGCAGCGATAAAAGCTTCAGCTGGAAATAGTTGTACTCCCGAAGCTTTGAAGTGACACGCAGCCGGGGCCAGTCGGCGGGGATGGGAGTTACCCAATAGAAGGCTCCCAGCTTTGGAGTCAGCGGAGGCGCGGGCATGAAGCCGGCCACCGAATAAACGCCTCGCATGAACTCTGGCGTCTCGACGATTTGCAGGTTGTCGCTCGAAGGCAGCGGTATCAGGTTCGAATCGTTGACAAACTGTCGCAGCTCTTCGATGTCACTCTTGATGCGGTCGGCCATCTTCTGCCAGTCTCCGGTGCGCAGGCGGTTTTCATCCGAGACGACTTCGAGGACGCCTTTCATCAGCGCCAGCTTGTCGCTGGGCGGACGAGCGCTTCCGAAGATGGACTTGTCGAGGGCCTCACCGACGGAAATGGCGTCGCCTCTGACTTTCTCGAATTCTGCTTCGGCATCGGCTAAGACCTGCTCGGGTGTATGATCCCTCCCCATAGCGGCTTTAAACTTCGCGGTGTAAAGCTGCTTGCTGAGCCGCCAATCGTAGTCGTTGCGGTTGGCGAGATCGTCTTTCAGGTAGGCGCCGAAGTCGCGAAGAGAGGTCAGAGCCGCGGCCGCCGCTGAGTCATGGTCGCCCTTGAGTTCAGTCGGCAGACTCGCCGGAATCACTTCCTCAACCAACTTGATGACCGCGCTGTTGGCCTGCTGCGCCACTTCGGTCCAAACGGCCGGGGAAGACTGCAGATTCTGCTTCGCCTGGTCAAGAAATGCCGGCACCTTTTGTAGCCGTGCGATAACGTGTCCGTAGCGCTCTGGCTTCGAGGCATACTCGTGAACCAGCGGAGTGTAAAGCGCCGTGCCCACCAGTTCAACGTATAGGTTGGGGTTGTGTTCATGGCTGCGGATCTTCTCCAACTCCAGCAGCGTTTGCTCGACGTAATACTCGATCGAACCGAAGCTGACGAATTCTTCGCCCATCAAGTCGTTTTTCGTCGTCTGGCCTTCCGCGAGTTTGGCCAAGTGCTCCTTGCAAAGGTTGATACGCTTGGCGACGCCGGCGGGAGAGTAATCGTCGAGCAGCTCATCAAGACCAATCGTCGTTCCCCCCTCCCCACCTTCGACGTGCTCGTGATAACCCAAGGCGGTCGCGCTCACCGGCGAGAGCGCCAGCGAGCTATAGACGAATGGCTCGGCGCTTTCTTTAAAAACTAAGATCGGGTCCGGCCGAGTGCTGCAGGCGATGGCCGCGAACAGCACCACGGCGCCTGCCAGCAGCGGCAGTAACTTCTTTCTGGAAAACGAAAACGTAGGCTGTTTTATGGACACAATAAGTTCACTTGGCAATACGGCCGCTGAACGGCGCACAAGGAAGTCTAGCCCGTCGCAAGGCTGGGGGCAAAACCATCATCTTAAAAGAGCTTGCACGTGGAGGCAAGCTCCCGCATGACGTTTTTTCGGGCAATCTCCGTAGACCTATGTTAACCGATGTGCAGCGATTGCGCCGCTTAGACCCCGCTGCCGCCGCTATTCCTCGCTCGAACGACGGAGGAAACTCGGCACTTCAAGATCATGGGCAGGCTCGGTTTCCATCGGCGCGGGTGAGGATTCCACAACCGTACCTAGCTCCGGCTCCTCCGCCTGAACAACGGGTAGATCTGTCTCGCGGGCCGAAAAATGAATGGAGGCGCCGACCCCACGATGGCGTCCTGCCGCGGCTTGCTGCATCGCGGGGCGTAGCTCAGCGGCCGAAACCGCGGCTGCGTCCGACATCTTCTTGCTGATCCCGACGCTTTCACTGCGGAAGCCGGTGGCAATCACAGTGATCTTGACCTGGTCTGTCATCGCATCGTTCAACACGGCGCCAAAGATGATGTTAGCCTCCGGATCGGCCGCCTTCTGAATGATCGTGGATGCTTCGTGAACCTCATGGAGGCCCAGTTTTGTGGAACCTGTGATGTTGATCAGTATCCCGCGGGCGCCCTCGATACTCGTGTCCTCCAGCAGTGGGCTCGAGACCGCCTTCTTGGCAGCATCCACGGCCGCAGCGCTGCCCTCGGCCACGGCGGTTCCCATCACGGCATATCCCATGCCCTGCATGATTGTTCGTACGTCGGAAAAGTCACGGTTGATGATTCCGGGAATGGTAATGATGTCGCTGATTCCCTGGACGGCTTGACGAAGAATATCATCCGCAATCCGAAATGACTCGAAGAAGCTGGTGCCGCGCTCGACGACCTCAATCAGGCGCTCGTTGGGAATCGTCACGACGGTGTCAACCGTCTCGGCCAGCTCGGCCAGGCCTTGTTCCGCTATTTTCATTCGCTGGTTGCCTTCGAATGAAAACGGCTTGGTCACGACAGCCACCGTCAGGGCTCCGAGTTCATTGGCAAGAGAGGTGACGATCGGAGCGGCTCCGGTCCCGGTGCCGCCGCCTAGTCCGGCGGTGACGAAAACCATATCCGAGTCGCCTAAGAGTTCGATCAGGCGTTCGGTGTCTTCGAGCGCCGCCTCCCGGCCGACTTCCGGGTTCGACCCGGCCCCGCGGCCACCGGTCAGCCTGGAGCCGAGCTGCAGCTTGACCTGCGCACGGGAGACTCGCAGGGCCTGCTCGTCCGTGTTGACGGCCGCGAAGACAACGCCTTCCACACCCGCTTCTATCATGCGGTTGACGGCGTTGCACCCCGCGCCGCCCACGCCGATGACCTTGATGCGTGCGTTGGTTCCGGCGGCTTCGTCGAATGTAAACTTTACGGCGTCGCTACTCATAGCGCCTCTCTGCCTGTCTGAATGATAGCGGTCTGAATTGAGATTGATTTAGCATTGTACGCGGATGGCACTGGAGGGCGCTGTCTCATGAGGGATCGGCCTCCAAAAGCGCGGACTTCCGGGCGCAGGCTGAGCGTCGACTACCGTCCACACCTCTGACCCGCCGCTTGAAGTTTTCCGCCACGAGTTGCACGCTTATCACTGTTCCCGCACTACGTATCCAGGTTCCTGTACTACGTATCCAGCAGAGACTTTAGCCAGTCCGTGACACGATCGCGGCGCCGCTGCTGGTAGAGGCGGAGCCTCTGCGCGTAGAGCACCAGCCCAATCGTGGTTGCCCAGGCCGGGTGATCCAGCGCCTCCGGCATATCCTCGAGCCGCGGGGGCAAGCCGATTCTGGTCGGCGTATTCATGATGCTCTCCGCAACGTCGCAGAGTCCCGCCAGCGCCGCCAAACCGCCCGTGAGCACGACGCCCGCGATCACCCGATGCCCCAGCCGCGCGCGGTGCAGTTCAGCCGCAACCAACTCGAACGTCTCTTCGGCGCGGGCTTGCAAGATCCGGTTCAGCAACCGCCGCGGTTTGGGCTCGGATAGTTCAGGCACGATGCCCGGCACTTCGATCATGATGTTCTGCGGAGTTTGCTCGGCAATCGCGCAGCCGTATTGCTGGATCAACTGCGCGGCTTCTTCGCGAGGCGTACGCAGCACCGCCGACACATCGCCAACGAAGTGCGACCCCCCAACGGGTAACGCTCCCGCCAGCCGCAACTGGCTGTCGACATATGCGGCGAAGTCAACGGACCCGGCTCCCATGTCGATGACCACGACGCCCATCTCCCGCTCGCGTTCCTCGAGGACCGCCTGCCCTGCCGCAAAAGGCTCGAACACAGTCTCCTGCACAACTAAAGAGGCTCGATTGACAACCGCGCAAAGATTATTGTGCGCCTGAGCCTGGGCAGTGACGACTTGGACATGAGCGTCAAGCCGCCGGCCAGTCATCCCCACGGGACTCTGCAGGCCGCTTTGCTGGTCGACGGCAAACGAGAGCGGGATCAGTTGCAACAATGTGCGGTCTCCGCCCAATGAGCCCTGCCCAGCAGCTCGCACGACCGTGTCGACTTGTGCTTGCTGAACTTGGTTTTCTCCGGCGGGCAAATGAATATAGCTGTGGCTGACGTTGCTCTGAACGTGGCTGCCGCCTACTCCCACCACGGCCGCTTCGATTGCCATACTGCCGTTCTTCTCAGCCTGCTGCACGCATTCTTCCACCGATTGCAGGACGGCGTCCTGATTGGTGATGGTCTCCCTCGTCCAGCCGTTGGCCTCTGCCTGGCCATGGCTGATGAAACGAAGATGCGAGTCTTCTTCCAGGGCGACGACGCAGCGGGTCTGGTCCGTTCCTACGTCAAGACCAACGAGATAATCGTGGCTTTTCCTCATCCATTCAATCCGTGTGCCTGCAATCCGTATGCCCGCGATCCGTATTCGGTCATTCGGTAGCCACGACTCCCTTGTATCGCAAATCTACCGTGCGCACTCTGCCGAATTCCTTCTTCCAACTGTTGACGTACTTCAGGAAGATCTGATAGCGGTGACGGAAGCTTTCGTCTCCCATCTGGAGCTGCACCATCTCGCCTCCGTTCACGGTCGTCAGTTTCGCGTTGCGGGGATCGAGGACATCCACTTCTGAAATCCTAGAACTGTAGCGGGGAGCCTCGGCGTCCAGGTCAGCGATCAGGGCCTGATAGAGCGCGACGCGTTTGGCACGGTCGGGCAGGGGCATCGAGGTGCTGATGCCTGTTAACACAGGAAATGTGAACTGCTCCCCTCTCGGAGGGCTCAACAGAACCCCGTGCTGGTCAATTAGTTTTGGGGAGGCGAGCCGCTCCTTCCGAGACTGCGGGAAGCGGACGAAAGCAACTGGCCGGCGTTCATTGACTTGCACCCAGATGCGATCAGGAACGACGCGCCGAACCGAGGCTCTTTCCACCCATGCGATTTCGCTGATTTGCTGGCGCCGCTCCTCCAAGGGAACCGAGAAGATACTTGAACCTGCGTCGAGTACGAAGACTGCTTGGATCGATTTCTTGCTGACAAACCTGTTGCCACTAATCCGCAGTGCTTCTTGAGCGCCAGAAAACAAGAAATGCCGCGACCCGCGTAGATAAGTCGTTACCGCATAGGCGGTGGAAAACCCGGCTCCGAGGATAGTGAACGCCAGCAGTCCTCTCATGATCCAGGGCCGGACGCCCCGCAGCAATTCGTGACGGACAGGAACCGGCTTCTTGCGGCGGAGGTAAGACGAATCCGACGTTTCCAGTGGCGATATGATTGCGCGTTTCGGCATAGTTTTCTGCGGGCTAGGGCTGAGCCGTCACCTGCCTCCGCGGGCTCGCAAGTAGAGCCAGTATTTTTTCTCCCGCTTGCCAGACGCTGCCCGCGCCGAGGGTAATGATCGCGTCGCCAGGTTGAGCGGACTCGGCTGCGGCGCGGCAGGCTTCCTCCATCGAAGGGGCGTAGGCGACACGGATCCTGCTGGCGGCTGCTTGAATGCCGGCGGCCAGACGTTCAGCGTTGACCCCTTCAATCGGACTCTCGCCCGCGCTATAGATGTCGAGCACCTGTAGGTCGTCACAATCGCCGAAGCAAGCCGCAAACTCGCCCTCTAGTAACTGTGTGCGGCTGTAACGGTGGGGTTGGAACACCACGTGAATGCGCCGAAAACTGCATCTGCGCGCTGCTTCCAGCGTCGCGCGGATTTCGGTGGGGTGGTGACCATAGTCGTCGATTACTGTCACGCCCGCTTGCTCGCCCCGGACTTGAAAGCGGCGGTCCACACCGCTAAAAGACGCCAGACCGCAACGAATGGTCTCGACGGAAACCTCGAGTTCCAGTGCGACAAGTATCGCTGCCATCGAGTTCAGAACGTTATGCCGTCCCACGGCGCGGACCGTGAACTCGCCAAGCTCCAGACCGCGATAGCGCAGTTCGAAGCGGCTATTCAAGTGCCCGCAGTCGACATTGCGCGCAACGAGATCGGCATCCGGCGAGGTGCCGTAGGTCAGTATCGTCCTCTTGATAGCGGGCAGAATCTTTCGCACTTCCGGATCGTCAATTCCCAGAATCGCCGAGCCGTAGAATGGCACGCGATTTGCAAACTCGACGAAGGCTTCTTTCACGCCATCGAAGGAGCCATAGTGGTCGATGTGCTCGGCGTCGACGCAGGTAATCACAGCCACGATCGGCGCAAGCTTCAGGAACGATCCGTCACTTTCATCTGACTCGACGAGCAAGAGATCGCTTTTCCCGAGACGAGCGTTCGATCCGAAGGCGTCTACGCGTCCGCCAACGACGACCGTGGGGTCTTTGCCCGCCGAGTGCAGAACGGCGGCGGCGATGGAAGTTGTCGTTGTTTTGCCGTGGCTGCCGGCGATCGCGATGCCGTACTTGAGCCGCATCAACTCGGCGAGCAGCTCTCCGCGTTCGATAATAGGAATCTGGCGTGTTCTCGCGGCGACGCGCTCGGGGTTATCATTCGGTATAGCGGAACTCACCACGATTGCGTCAGCGCCCTCCGTGTTCGCGCCGGCGTGGCCTTCAAATACGCGGGCGCCGAGTGATTCCAGACGTGCGGTGATAGCGGAACTCCTCATGTCGGAGCCGCTGATGCGGTAGCCAAGGGTGAGAAGGATCTCAGCTATGCCGCTCATGCCAATACCGCCGATGCCCACGAAGTGAATGTGGCGATGCTTGATGGCGATTTGCTGAAACAACATAGTGATTGCCGCTAGCTGATGCCCGCCAAACTCTCCAACCGATCTGCTGCCCGCTTTGCTGCTCCGCTGACGGCGCGGCTTCGCGAGGCCGCCTCCATCGCTTCCAGCCTGCCGGGGTTTTCAAGGAATTTCACGATTTCCGCGGTCAAGCGCTCACCTGTCAACTCGCTGTCTAGAACGAGCTGAGTCGCTCCCGCTTGCTGCATGGCCTCGGCGTTGCGGAGCTGGTGCTGATCCGCGGCAAACGGGTACGGAACCAGAATCGAAGCCTTGCCCGCGGCGTTGAGTTCAGCAACTGCTGACGCACCCGCGCGGCAGACCACGACGTCGGCTTCCGCGAATGCCGCTGGCATGTCGTCGAAGAATGGTGAAACCTTCGCGTCGACTCCCAATGTTTTGTACGCGGCTCTCACTTCCTCAAATTCTTTCTGTCCGGTCTGGTGCAGCAATTTGACGCTCGACAGCCGCCGCTCGTCAGCCCACGTCTTGGTTGCCGCCGGCGCAGCTTGCCATGTGCTGGCTGCAGCCAGCACAGCCTGATTGATGCGCCGCGAACCCTGGCTGCCTCCCGTCACGAGAACTGTAAACGGCGCCCGATGCGTTCTGGCGGGAAGGTTGAAGAATTCCTTGCGAATGGGAATGCCGCTGAACTCTTGGCGCTGAGCGGCGAAATATCCTCCTGCCTCCGCGAACCCTAGAAGCGCCCACGCAGCGAAAGGTCCCGCCAGACGATTCGCAAGCCCGGGCTTTGCATTTGGTTCGAGCACCACCACCGGAACGTCTTGGGCCAGCGCCATCAGCATGATGGGCCCCGAAGCGTATCCGCCCAAACCGAGCACCGCCGCCGGACGCCTCTGCTCCAGAATCTCTCTCGCGGCTAGGAGCGCTTGTGGCATGTCGAGGAATGTTCGAAATCTGCGCGCCATTGAAACCTGCTTCAGGGCTCCCGCGGCAACAAACTCGATCGGGAACCCCGCCGCCGGAATAAGGCGGCCTTCCAGTCCGCGTGGCGTTCCCACAAAGGAGCAGTTGTGCCCTCTGGACCGAAGCTCCTTGGCGACTTCTAGTCCGGGCAGGACGTGCCCTCCGGTGCCGCCGGCAGCGATCACGAACGTCGCGTTGTGCTTTCGGTGTGTCACTTTTTCCACTAACCGCAGTTTGGCGAAACCTCGCGCGGGCGGCGCAACCACGGCCGCCGCCGCCGCCAATCCACTCACAGCCTCAGTCCGCCTGCTGGCTAACATTCAACAAAACTCCAGATGCTGCAAGCGCCACGACAATTGCTGTTCCGCCGTAGCTGACGAACGGCAGCGGTATCCCTTTTGTCGGCAACATAGCCAGCACGACCCCCAAATTGATCATGGCCTGGCAAACGATCATCGCCGTGATCCCCGCCGCTAAATAACACCCCAACGGGTCCGGCGCACGCAGGGCAATCGCAATCCCGCGCCATAGAATAATGAAAAACGCCAGCACCACAAGCGAGCCGCCGATCAGGCCCAACTCCTCGCAGATCACCGCGAACATGAAGTCGCTGTGGGCGGCGGGCAAGAAGTCCATCTTCTGCTTGCCGGCCATCAGGCCCTGCCCGGTGAAGCCCCCCGTAGCGACGGCGATCTGTGACTGTTGGATCTGATAGCCAGCCCCCAGCGGGTCCCGCTCCGGATGAAGAAATGTCGTGATCCGCTCGAGACGATACGGTTCTGTCGCCACGGCGGCGGCCAGCGGGAGAGCAACCACCAAGCCACCGATAAAGAAATAGCTGGGTTTCACTCCCGCCACCCAGAGGATGGCTCCAGCGATCACCAAGACCAGAGCCGCCGTGCCCAGATCGCGTCCGCCTAAGATCAGCACACAAAGCGCTCCGACGACGAATCCGGCGGCGCCCAACGTTCGCCAATCGAGTATCTCGTCCGACCTCTTGGTGAGGTAGAAGGCAAGGAAGAGAACGGCGGCGAGCTTGGCGAACTCCGAGGGCTGGATCGAGAAAACCCAGATCCTCAAGAAGCGGTGAGTGTTCGCCGTTTCGCTGGCGAAGAGGGCAACACACAACAACGCGATCGTCCCTCCCACAACAAAGTAGACCGTCCGCTGGACTCCCAGTTTGTGATAGTCGACAAACATGAAGAAACGCATTGCTACGAGTCCAATACCGGCCGAAATCGCCTGTTTGAAAACGAATCGCAGAGAGCCGTCCGCGCTGCCCGTCGTAGCGCTGAAGACCATCACGAGGCCAAAGAACATCAGCCCCAGAATAGTCAGGCACAGGACACGGTCACATTTCAGTTGTCTCGGCATTTTTCCTCAATCAAGCGATGCAATCAGCTCCTTGAAGGCGCGTCCGCGGTGCTGGTAGTTGTCAAACTGGTCGAAACTCGAACAGGCAGGCGCCAGCAGTACCGTGTCACCCGGAGTCGCCTTTCGGCGGGCGAATTCCACAGCGCGCTCCAGCGTGTCGAGCACGTGGATTGGCACGCGGCCTTCGAGTTGCTGTTCGATCTTCCGCGCGGCAGCACCAATCAGCAGGCAGGCCTTGGCCCGCGCCGGCAAAGCGTTCTGCAGAGTTCGGTAGTCGCTGCACTTATCCGTACCGCCCAGAATCACCCATAGTCCCTGTTCGAACGCCTCAACGGCCTTGAGTGTGGCGTCCACATTGGTCGCCTTCGAATCGTTGTAGTAGTCCACGCCCGCAATTCTTCGCACAAATTCGAGGCGATGCTCGACTGGGCGAAAGCTCTGGATCGACCGTCCAATCTCGTCGGCGGGAATCCCCGCCAAAGACGTCGCGGCGACAGCGGCCAAGGCGTTCTCAAGATTGTGCGTTCCCCGGATTGGCAGCTCTGCTTCAGTGACCCGTTCGCCCTTCCATAGCAGCCAGTTGTCCTGGACGGCGGCGCTGAAGATCCGCTGCCCATCGCTGACGGATGAGGTTCGGCTAAACCAGACGTTCTGCGCCTTCGATGCGTCCGCGAAGCTGCCGCACACAGGATCATCGGCATTCAGCACCAAGTGATCGCCGCCTTCCTGAGCACGCATGATGCGGGCTTTCGCCGCCGTATAAGCTTCGAAGGTCCCGTGGCGGTCCAGGTGGTCGGGCTTGACGTTGAGCACCACAGCAATATGAGGGCGAAAACTATTCATCGCTTCAAGCTGGAAGCTGGAAAGCTCGAGCACGTTCCATGTATCCGATCTAGACTGCTTCAGCATGGAAAGAACCGGACGGCCGATATTTCCGCCGATCTGGACATGCTTTCCCGCCGACTCCAGAATGTGTCCGATCAATGCCGTCGTCGTGGTCTTTCCGTTGGTGCCGGTCACGCCGATCACGCGTCCTTGGAGCAAGCCGGCTGCGATCTCGAGTTCGCCCATCACCTGGACGCCCGAGTCGCGTGCCGCTTCGAGCTGCGGCAGGTTCCAAGGAACGGCTGGGGAGGGGACGATCATGTCTTGTTCGAGGAACAATGACTCCGGATGCTCGCCGAAGTGGCATCGAACGCCCTGGTCTTCCAGATCCTGTTTCACTTCGCGCAGCTTCTCGGCTGGCTGTGAGTCGGTGGCGGAAACGATCGCTCCTCGCTGGCCCAGGAATCCCGCGGCCGCTTTCCCCGATTCCGCTAGCCCGACAATCAGCACACGTTTTCCCTCGAACCTCATCTCAATTTCAGAGTGCTCAGCGCAAAGAGCGCCCATACCAAACCCGCGATCCAGAAGCGGGCAATGATCTTCGATTCCGGCCACCCGAGAGCCTCAAAGTGATGATGGAGCGGCGCCATTTTGAAGATGCGTTTCCCGCGCAATTTAAAACTGCCGACCTGCAAGATGACCGATAGCGCCTCGACAACAAACACCCCGCCCACGAAGAGCAGCAGGATCTCTTGCTTCACCAGCACGGCCACGGTGGCCAGTCCTCCGCCAAGTCCCAGCGACCCGACATCTCCCATGAAAATCTCCGCCGGGTGAGCGTTATACCAAAGGAAGGCCAGGCTGGCGCCGACCATCGACCCGCAGAATACCGTCAGCTCGGCCGCTCGCGGCACGCGAGCCACATCGAGATATTCAGCAAACTCGCGGTGACCCGCGATATACGCCAAAACGGTCAACGCACCGGCGCAGATAATCGTCAACCCGATCGCCAATCCGTCCAGTCCGTCCGTCAAGTTGACCGCGTTGGATGCTCCGACCAGGACAAGAAACAGAAAGACAAAGAACAAGGAGAACGCAATGGGGTACGTGAACGGATTGTCGAGCAACGACTCAAAGATCAGGTCTGGAGTCAGATTCTTGAAAAACGGAAACACGATACGGGCATCGTAGTCCCCGCTTGAATAGAGCCATGCAAGGATCGACCCGATCAACAGCGTGACCACGGCTTGAAGGCCGATCTTCACGCGCGCGGTGAGGCCCAGATTCCTTCCCTGCTTGATCTTCGTGTAGTCGTCTACGAATCCGATGCCCGCGAATCCCACCAGCCCAAGCAGCGCGATCCAAATGTAGATGTTCGTTAGGTTCGACCACAACAAAGTGGGCAACACGATTGAGATGCAGATCAGCAATCCGCCCATCGTCGGCGTCCCCGCTTTCGATTGGTGGTTCTGCGGTCCTTCTTCACGAATGAATTGGCCTATCTGAAAGGCCCTGAGCGTGCGAATCAACCAAGGTCCGAGCAGTAGTCCGAGGCCCAGCGCCGTCATGCCGGCAAGTGCGGTACGAACCGTGATGTAGCTGAAGACGCGAAGAGGGCTGAACAACGGAAACAGCTCTTCGTAGAGGAGGTGATAAAGCATAAGTCTTCAGTTCTTCGCGGTGTTGCCCGAACCTTTCAGAGAAGCCAAGACGGCATCGAGGGCGGTCTCAAGACCAACGCCACGCGATGCCTTGAATAAGACCGCGTCCCCAGCGGTTAACGAGCTTGCCAGGAAGTTCCCGGCGGCCCGCACGTCCTCAAAAAAATGCACCGCCGAGCGCGGCACGCCGGACCGCACTGCTTCTTCGGCCGTCTCGCGGGCCAGGCCGGAGACGGCCACCAGCATTGCGATCCCAGTGCCGGCAACCTCGCGCCCGATGGCCCGATGTAGGTCCCCCGAATCAGACCCTAACTCACGCATCTCGCCAAGTACGGCGATTCTGCGCTTTGCAGGCGTCTGGCGCAAGACCTCCAGCATCTCCTGGACGGCGCGCGGGTTCGAGTTGTAGCAGTCGTTGAGAAACAATACGCCGCCCGTCTCGAGCACTTCGCCCCGCATTCCGCGCGGACGAAACTGGGAGATCGCATCCACCAGACTCTCCGGAGCGATATCGAAAACGGACGCGGCGGCGATTCCCGCCAGGATGTTCGAGATATTGTGCCAGCCCGGAAGCGCGCTCCTGAACTGCACGAGGTCGCGTTCGGCCGACGCCTTTCCAGCCAGCCGAAAGCGCACGCCGGGCGCACCAAGAGTCTCGACATCCACCGCTTGGAAATCAGCTTCCTGATCGATGCCAAAGGTCACCGTGCGTCCAGGGTGCTGTTCTGCGAACCGGCTGACCCGCGAGTCGTCCGCATTGAGCACAGCCACGCCATCGCTCGGCAAGCCTTCAATCAACTCCCGCTTCGCCGACGCGATCTCGTCAATCGAAGAGAAGTGCTCCAGGTGCGCCGGGTTCACGTTGGTGACGACTCCCACCGACGGCTCGGCTACCTTTGCCAATGCCCGAATCTCGCCGGCGTGATTCATCCCCATCTCGAGGACACCGATCTCGGCCTGATCGTCAAAACGCAACAAAGAGAGCGGCAGCCCCAAATCGTTGTTGAGGTTCCCGCCTGATTTCGAGACTCTGTATTGCGTCGCCAGCAGCGCCGCTATCAATTCCTTCGTCGTAGTCTTGCCATTGCTCCCGGTAACAGCCACAATCGGGCGGCCCCAATTCCGCCGAGCTTCGCTTGCCAGCCTTCCCAGCGCAACGCGAGGATTTTCGACGGCCAGTACGGAGGCAGTAGCTGGGTGCTTACTCGCCCACTCTTGCGTCACCACCGCCGTGGGGGATCCGCGATCCAATGCCGTTACAACGTAGTCGTGGCCGTCGAAGTTCGGACCGGGGATCGCGAAGAACAAGTCTCCGCCGCCCGCCGTTCGTGAGTCGATCGAATATCCAGTCACTTCGCTGTCCACTTTGGGCCGGGTTGCCCCGACCATCTCCGCGATCCGCGCTAAACCCAATTTCATCGAAAACTAGCCGTCCCCGATCGGACCTCTATGCAGGAGGACTCAGCCATACCCCATCTCACGAAGCACTTCACGGGCCACCGCGCGGTCATCGAATCGGATCTTCTCTTGCCCGACCGTCTGGTAGGTCTCATGTCCCTTACCGGCAAGCAGAACAATATCGCCGTTTCGGGCCTCTTTCAGCGCTTTGGGGATCGCCTGTGCTCGATCCGGCTCCAGTAAGAAGCTGCTATCTACCCGCTTGAGCCCCACGAGAATGTCATTCATGATGTTCAGCGGCTCTTCGGTTCGCGGATTGTCGGATGTAAGAATTACCAGGTCGCTGAGGCGCCCGGCAATTTCTCCCATTGCGGGGCGCTTGGTCCGGTCCCGATCTCCGCCACAGCCAAAAACGGTCAGGACGCGCCCTGGCTTTTTGCCCTGCTCCAGCAAACTTCGTGCCGCCCGAATCAAGTTCTCCAATGCATCGTCGGTATGCGCGTAGTCGACAACAACCGAAAACGGCTGCCCGCAATCGACAGTCTCGAATCGGCCCGCGATTGGGGGACAACTTTCAATACCGGCAGCCACGGTTTTCAGGTCAATTCCGTAGGACAACCCCGTCGCAATCGCGGCCAGTATGTTTGGAACGTTATACCCGCCCCGAAGCCGTGCCGCGATTTCACGCGATCCGCTCGGCGCCGACACTTCGAAGCGCAAGCTGTCCGCGGTCGCCTCCACCTCAGTCGCTCGTACCGCCGCTCCTTTGGACAGCCCGTAGCTCAGCGCTTCAAAGCCACCGATCTCCATCAGTTCCTTTCCGAAAGTGTCATCCCTATTGATCACGGCGAAGCGCGGGGTTGCGCCGCCGGCACCCTCGAACAGCCGTCTTTTCGCGCCGCCGTAGGACTCCATCGTCGTATGGAAATCCAAGTGATCACGCGACAAATTAGTGAACACCACCGTATGAAAATCAAGCCCATACACACGCCGCAGCTCCAGTGCGTGAGAAGAAACCTCCATTGTTGCGTGCGTCCCTTTTTGCTCCTCCAGGTCCGCGAAATAGCGAACCAAATCCAGCGACTCCGGCGTCGTGTTGACCGCGCCGACCGATTTGTTGCCGACCCGGTGATCCACCGTGCCGATGCGCGCCGTCGTGAAGCCGGCGCCCCGCAGCACCGAGTCGATCAAAAATACAGTCGTCGTCTTTCCATTCGTTCCCGTGACGCCGGTCAATTTCAGCCGCCGATCTGGACGTTCATAAAACCTTATCGCGGCGCTCGCCAGAGCTTCTCGTCCATGCCGGACTTGAACCCAGAAGTCGTCGATGTCCTTTCGCCCCAGCTCTTTCGGAGCCGCGCGCTCGCTGACAATGCCTGCGGCGCCCGCCTTCAACGCACGGTCGACAAACTGATGTCCGTCGACGTTTTCCCCCAGAAAAGCGAAGAACAGCTCGCCCGGCTGAAGCTTCCGTGAGTCGTACTGAAGCCCCGATACGACTTTTGACGACAATCGCGATGACACATCTGTGCTGACAATCTCTTCACCGAGCAGTTGTCCTACTGTCATTTCGCGGTCGCTACCACCGACGGAGAGAAGTCCACTGCAATCGCCCGGCCAGGATAAATCGCCGACCCCGCCGCGGGAAGTTGCCGAACGGCGAATCCGGTTCCGCGCAGGTCGACGGGAAGACCGATCGAGGCGGTCAGTGCGGTGACTTCTCGAACCGTCTTGCCACTGAAATCCGGCACAACACCAGGTGCAACCATCACATCAACGGCCTCGGACCGTGCAACTTGCGGGCCGGTTTCGGGGACCTCCGTGAGAGAAGAAAAGCTCCGGATCCCCGGCGCTTGCTGAGCCGTCAGCTCGCGGCTGCCCGCGCGCAAGCTTGGCTCCATGGTCGCCACGAGAATCTCACCCTCCGCGATTTCGTGTGTCGTTCCCAGGGCGCCGTCAGCGATTTCCGCATCGAATGGTCCCGCAAAATCAGCGAGCAAATCCTCGGGGACCGGTTCTCGTGCTGTTGGTCTTGGGGCGATAGGCAGGTCCGGGGGGACGTCACGAAACCGCAATGCTTGGGTCGCCACGCGGGGAAACACCGGGGCCGCCACCGGGCCGCCGTAATACTTTCCAACCGGGGAATCCAGTACCACCACAACCACAATCGAGGGGTCATTCACCGGAGCAAATCCAACGAAGCTCGGAATATAATTCTTCCGCGAGTAGGCGCCCGTTTCGGGATCCACCTTCTGCGCCGTGCCGGTTTTGCCGCCCGCCCGGTAGCCGGATGTTTGAGCCAGACGTCCCGTTCCGGCCCGCACGACATCTTCCATCATTGCGCGCATCTGGGCGGCTGTTTTCGCCGACAACACGCGCTCGGGTTCGGCGCGCGCGGCCTGCTCGACACGGCCGTCCGGATAGGCAATCGACTGCACCAAGGTGGGTTTCGGCAACAGACCGCCATTCGCCACAGCCGATATAGCGCGGGCCATCTGAATCGCGTTGACGCCGATCTCTTGGCCGATGGGCACGGATCCAATCGATCCCGGGTTCCATTTTTCGACCGGGCGCAGCAACCCGGCGGTTTCACCCGGCAAAGGAAGACCCGTTGCCTGCCCAAAACCGAACTTCACGGCATAGTTGTAGAGCCGTTCCGGCTCCAAGCGCAGTCCAAGCTTGATCGCGCCAACGTTGCTCGATTTCACGAGGATCTGAGCCACCGTGAGCATGCCGTAGGGCTTGTGATCCCTGATTCGCCTGCGGCCAATGTAGATTGCGCCCATTAGGCAGTCGAGAACCTCGTCCGGCGTCGTGAGCCCTTCCTCGAGAGCGGCGGAAATCGAAATCACCTTGAAAGTAGACCCCGGCTCGATCAGGTTGCTGAGAGCAAAGTTTCGGCGCAACGCCAAGCTGTCGGCGTCCAGAACTCGGTCATTGGGATTAAACGTCGGCCAGTTCGCGTTCGCCAACAGATCGCCGTTACTGGGATCCATGACGACGACCGTTCCCGCAATGGCTTGTGTTTCGGCAATGGCGCGCGCCAGCTCCCGCTCGGCCATCATTTGAATCCGATGGTCGATCGTTAGAACTAGGTCCGCCCCTGGAATGGGCTCTTTCACCACACGGCTGGAGTAATACTTGCGCTTGGCGTCATATTGAACCAGCCGTCGTCCCGCCTCGCCCTGCAGGATCGCATCGAAGGACTGCTCTAGTCCCGCCTGCCCTTCATGGTCGATACCGACTGCTCCGATGAGGTGCGACGCAACGGTTCCGTGAGGGTAATAGCGTTTGTTCTCTTTCTCGAAATGAATCCCGGCCAGGTTGAGGTTGCGAATCCTTTCGGCCTCTCCGGGCTCGGCCAGACGCTTGACCCACTGGAATCGGGTGCGGGTCAGCTTGTCGAGAATGGCGCGTGCGTCGGTGTCGAGAACCTCCGAGAGCAGTGACGCGGTTAGCTCCGGATTGGGCACCTGGTCGGGGAACACTCCGATTGATTGGGCCGGCGTGCTGAAGGCTAGCTTCTCACCCAGGCGGTCGTAGATGACCCCGCGGGCCGCGCGGATCTCGATCGTTCCCTCCTGCTGTTGCTTAGCTTTCTTGTTGAAACGTTCTACCTGGCGAACCTGGTAGTCCCAAAGGTACACCAGCACCCCCGCGAACCAGAGCGTTGAAAAAAGGCCAAAAAGGATAAGCCGAAAGGGAGGACGGCCGCTGACCTTGTTCAGCAAGAGGCCGAAACGGCCCAGTGGCCCGCGACGATTCCGTCGGGAGCCGCGGTCGCCTTGCTGTCCATTGCGTGCCATCCGTTTCTCATGTGGTAGTTCCGGCGCGGAACCAGCCGCTCAAAGACTGGCCGGCAATCCGGTCAGGGCTGGGCGTTTGTGCTATTGCTCGCCAATTCACTGCTGCCCGTCAACGGCGTAATCGTGCGATTCTGCCAGCCGTAGCGCTCCGGTGGGGGAGTCGCCAACCCTCTAGCTTCCGCCAGTGCGGTCACGCGGCTGACATTGCTCAACATGGCTTGACGCATCCTCAACTGGTGATTGATTTCATTGAGCGATTGTTGCTGCTTGCTAAGCTGCTGAAGGCGATAACCCGACTGCCTCAGACCGGCTCTCGGCCCGAAGGCGGCCAATACGACAACGACAGCCACGAATCCTCCGACTACATAGCGTCGCAAGGCGCTCTTCTCGGCCGGGTCGATCCTCCTCCTGCGCTTGGAATTATCGAACCCCTTGACGTGGAAGTAGACGTCCTCCATCGGCATCGGAGTTGTAGCCACCGAGCGTCTGGAAAGCCCGGCCCGGATGGCGCGTCCCGCGCGAACCCCATCGAACGTGAAGCCTGTGGGTCCCAGTAATTCTGTCGGAAGGAACTCTTCGGCTTCGCGGGAACGGGACTTAATGCCATCCGGGTCAAACTCTACGACTTTGCCATGCTTCTCTTGCGTTCGTGGTGATAATAGCGGCGCTGGACTCGTTGTGCGTGCCAGCAGATGCGTTATTAATTCTGGTGTGGCCATTCGAGAGCGGTCCTTTTGCTCGCGCGCAGCTTGGCGCTTCGGCTTGCTGGATTCTTGCTGATCTCATCAAGCGACGGCCTCACGATCCGCCGCGTAAGCACTTCATACACTCCCGCTTGTTTCCAGGAGCGAAAACTCTGCTTCACCAAACGGTCTTCCAAAGAGTGAAAGCTAATCGCGACCATGCGGCCACCCGGGGAAAGCAGCGACGGAGCTACTTCCAGCAACCGCTCCAGTTCACCCAGCTCGTCGTTGACGGCAATTCGGATTCCCTGAAACGTCTTGGTGGCAGCATGAATTCTCCCGTGTGCTGCTCGAGGAACGGCCTTCTCCACAATTTCTGCTAAGTGCGTGGTGGTGCGGATAGGCCGTCCCCGAACAATGGCTCTAGCGATTCTTCGACTCCTCCTTTCCTCACCGAACTCATAGATAAGATCGGCAAGTTGCCGCTCACCGTAGTGATTGACAATGGTTTCCGCCGTTAGGCGTTGCCCCTGATCCATAGCCATGTTCAGGGGCCCTTCGTGCATGAAACTGAAACCACGTTCCGGCTCCAAATGCCGCCGAGAAATTCCCACATCTGCCAGGATTCCCTGGACCGGGGCCTTCACAAAGTTGGCAACGGCACTGTATTCGGAGTGGATCAAGGTCAATTTATCCTGATACTGCGCTAGCCTCTCGCGGCCAGCCTCGATCGCCGTCAAATCGCGGTCCAGGGCAATCAACCGGCCGCTTGTCAACTGCTTCAAAATGGCCTCGCTGTGCCCGCCTTCGCCAAATGTGCAATCCACATAGACCCCGGCCGGGTCGACACTCAAGTATTCGATTGCTTCGCCGAGGAGAACCGGATAGTGGCGCAATCATCAAATCCCCAAATTGGCCGCGTGCTTCGACTCTTCGGCGGTCAATTCCTTCTGCTCCGACACCTTGTCGAATTGACTTCCGCTCAGGACTAATATATGGTTGGACGACCAAAGGATCTTTACTTCGCCGCTCATGCCCGCAGTCTCCCGCAAAACCGCGGGCACAAGCACACGACCTTGGTTGTCCAAGGATTCCTCAGAACCGTATTTGTTCGCTTGGAACAAAATCTTGTCTTTTACCTCACCGTCCATGTCTTTACTTTCGGTCGACTTTTCCGATAACCTGGTTTCAGCGGCCTCCCACTCACGCATTGGGAAGAGCTTGACGACTTTTCCGTCGAGACTCGTGATGAACACATCTCGATCCTCATACTGGTTTTCAAACCGTTGCCGGACCTTGGCCGGCAGCTTGAGTCGACCCTTCTCGTCGACGTTGCCGGTCTGTGTTCCTCGAAACAAGATCATGGACGATCAACTTTGTCGATTCAGTGATCATGCTAAGCTGTCCACTTTAAACCACTTTTGACCACTTCCAACCATTACAGATTAACGTCTGACCTGTCAAGGGAAAAAGCGGGACTTCACAAAAAAACTTGCCTAGTGACCACGGTACTACTAGATGCTGTAGTGCTAAGAAAATAGGCACACTATCTTGTGGAGAACATAAGGCGAATGTAAAATCCTGCCCTTTCAGTTAAACCGATCCGACGTGCTGAGGAAAATGCATTCGGGCTCGTATCGAGAGGTGTCCGGGTGCGGCGGCAAGCCTGCTGATTCAACACGTTGGCTCTGGAAAACGCCTTGATCGCCTCCCGGCCGGCGTAGGGGCGTAGCGTGCGACGCCCGCTCGCGTTTGGCCATTGCTTCGTTGCGCTCGCCCACAGTGGGGCAGGCATCCTTGCCTGCCAAGGACGTCGCAGGCTACGCCCGAGCGCGGACGGCAGTCCACGCCTCTGTCGGGCCATCCGAAATATTCCTTCATGATCGTGGCGTTCCTTCTCGGTGCTAGGATGACTCCATGCAAAACCGCTTGAAACTGCCGATTCAACTCACCACGTTGCTGCTACTCTCTAGTGTCATGTCCGCGGAAACCCATCATTTCGAACCTATCGACTACCACAACACTTTCTCCTTCGCCCATCAGCCGGTACTTTGGATCAAACCCGGCGATACGGTCATCACCAAGACGATCGACGCCCGGGGTGTCGACGCGGAAAACAACAAGGTCGGCGAACGCCCCAACCCGCAAACCGGCCCCTTTTTTATCGAAGGTGCCGAGCCGGGCGATGTGCTCGTCGTCCGCTTCGACAAGATCGAGCCGAGCCGCAACACCGCCTGGTCGAGTAGCGTGCTAGCGCCCTATACCGCCGATCCCAATTTCTTGCGGTTTGAAGGCGAGAGGGAACAAACCACCGAGACCTGGAATATCGACCTGGAGCGGCTTGTGGCCCGAGTTGCATCAGGATCCGTCCGGCCCCAGGGAATCGAAGTACCGCTGCGCCCGATGCTCGGTTGCGTCGCGGTCGCGCCTCCCCGGAAAGAAGCCGTCCCAACCAGCACCCCCGACACCTTCGGCGGCAACATGGACTACAACGGTACGGTCACCGGAACCAAACTGATGCTGCCAGTCTCCGAGCCCGGCGCGCTCCTTTTCTTAGGCGACGGACATGCCCGCCAGGGCGACGGCGAGGTTGTCGGCAACGCCCTCGAAGTTTCGATGGATGTGCAGTTCACGGTCGATCTCATCAAGCAGAAAAAGATCTCTTGGCCGCGCCTCGAAAACGATACACACATCATGGTTCTCGGCAGCGCTCGTCCCTTGATACAGGCACTGCAGCACGCAACCACCGAACTGCAACGCTGGCTGATGAGCGACTACGGCTTCGACGAGCGAGGCTCATCGCTACTTCTGGGACACGCTCTGGAATACGACATCGCGAACGTCGTCGATCCCCACTACACACTCGTCGCAAAGATCCAAAAGGGCTATCTGCAGGCCGGGAGCCAGTAGGCAACCGCCGCACGAGAGACCGCAACGGCCGGACAGAGCCGCGGACGGAAGTCCGCGGTCCGAGCGGGCGCGGAGCCGCCCCGATTCGCCGGATGTCCACACTTGCCCTGCCTGGAATCACGCGCCAGCCCGAAGCGGTTCCATAATGGGAAGGTCCCCTTCGAGCACTCCCCGCTTCTCCAGGTTGACGGTTCCCGCGCGTGCCAACTGAATCACCACAGAATTCGTCTGCCCACTCTCGCGCGCCGGGGGACTCCAGCGGTTTTCTCCGTGATGCCTGGGCAGCAATAAAAGGCACCCGCGAGGACTACACATCGGGCAGTCTTGCCCGGGCCATCACGCTGCTGGCGATTCCGATGATGCTCGAACTCGTCATGGAATCGACGTTCGGGCTGGTCGACATCTACTTCGTTGGCAAGCTCGGCCCCAACGCCGTCGCGACCGTCGGGCTCAGCGCCTCGGTGCTGGTGATTCTGTTCGCGATAGCGCTGGGGCTCAGCATGGGTGCGACCGCTTTGGTAGCCCGCCGAGTCGGTGAAGGCGACCCGGAAGGCGCCGGACTCGCGGCGGGGCAAGCGATTCTTGCGGGTATCTTTTTTTCCGTGCCGCCCGCGCTGGCAGGCGTTGCCTTTGCGCCACAGTTGCTGGCTTGGATGGGAGCAGAGCCCGAGGTCTTAGCCGGCTCATCCTACCTGGCGATGTTGCTGGCCGGCTCGATCACGATTTTCTTAATCTTCCTCAACAATGCGATTTTCCGCGGGGCCGGAGACGCCGCCATCGCGATGCGTGCTCTGTGGCTGGCAAACATCATCAACATGATTCTCGACCCTTGCTTGATCTTCGGCTGGGGACCCTTCCCGGAGATGGGGCTTTTGGGCGCGGCCGTTGCAACGACCATCGGCCGCGGCATCGGTGTCGTCTACCAATTCTGGGTGCTTCTTGATGGCAAGCACCGAGTCGTGGTGAAGCCGCACCAGTTTCGTTTGGATCTCCCGGTTATGAAGGGCCTGCTGCGAGTGTCCGTCAGCGGAATGGCTCAGTTCTTTGTCGCCACGGCGAGTTGGCTCGGCGTCATGCGCATCATCGCCCTGTTCGGATCGATCACCTTGGCGGGCTACACCATCGCGCTGCGGTTGATCATGTTTTCCATCCTGATTTCATGGGGCCTCGCCAATGCCGCCGCGACGCTGGTGGGGCAATCGCTGGGCGCGGGAAAGCCCGACCGTGCCGAGCAGGCCGTTTGGCTGGCCGGTTTCTACAACACCGTCTTTCTGAGTTCTGTGACGGTCTTGTTTTGGCTGTTTGCCGAGCCTTTCATCAGTTTCTTTTCGCAGGATGCGGAGGTCATTAGCGTTGGCGTCGAAGCACTACGTATCCTCAGTGCCGGACAGATTTTCGCTGCCTACAGCATGGTTACCGCTGCGGCCTTCAATGGCGCCGGAGACACGGATACACCGACCTTCATCAACCTGTTCTGTTACTGGGTGTGGCAGTTGCCCCTGGCCTACACCCTGGCTCGCGTTCTCGATTTCGGCGCGACCGGGGTCTACGTTGCCGTCGCCCTAACAGGAATCACCTGGACCATCATCGGCATCACCCTATTCCGCCGCGGCCGCTGGAAAACCAGAGTGGTTTGACTTCAACCCGTCCGTAAGACCTTTGCGTTGCGCGGTGGTTGCCGAACTCCGTAGAGAAGATGGAGTGACCTGTCCAACCGCGAGAGTCGCGGGTTACGCTTCAAACAGATGCGCAGAGCCGCATCGAGGAGGACAGGTCATGAAAGAGTCTAGCGAGTTCAACAAAGAGATGAACAAGTGCAACAATTACGACAAATACGTCGGGATGGACGTTCACAAAAACAGTATCTCGGTCGCTGTCGCCGCGGCGGGGCGGGGCGAGGCGCATTTCTACGGCAAGATCGACAACCGGCCTGAAGCCATTCGTCGCTTGATTTCCGCACTCGCCCCGTCTGGTCAGAGGCTGCACTACTGCTACGAAGCCGGCCCCTGTGGCTACGGCATTTGCCGGCAGATTCGTGACACCGAACACGATGGCGACCTGGTCGCGCCGTCGCTGACCCCGCGCAAATCCGGCGATCGCGTCAAGACCGATCGGCGCGACGCGTTGACCCTGGCTCGGCTCGATGGCGCCGGCGAGCTCAGCACGGTCTGGACGCCCTCTCCGGAACACGAAGCGATCCGCGATCTGAGCCGCGCGCGCGGCGACTGCAAACTCATCGACAAACAACTTCGTCAACGCCTCGGAGCTATGCTGCTGCGCCACGACAAGCGTTTCCCCGGGCGCAAGAATTGGACGCAAGCGCACTTTCGCTGGCTCGAGACGCAACGCTTTGAGCAGCCGGCCTCGCAGATCGCCTACGAAGAATACGCCGAGGCGGTACGCCAGGCGCAAAGCCGAACGGCTCGCCTCGAGCAGCAGTTGCATGATCAGCTGGAAGGCTGGAGCCTGGGAGGGCCAGCGCAGGCGTTGACGGCGCTGCGGGGCGTGGACTGGCTGGCGGGGATGACGTTGCTGGCCGAGCTGGGCGATCTCACACGCTTCGACTCCCCGCGCGAGCTGATGGGTTTCGTCGGCTTGACTTCGTCGGAGAACACGAGCGGAGCGCGACGCCGTCAAGGCGCGATCACCAAAGCAGGCAACGAGGAAGCTCGCCGTCTGCTGGTCGAATGCTCCTGGGCGTATCGCTTCCCGGCACGCCGCTCGCGGCTGATTCAACGCCGTGCCGAGAAGGCGTCGCCCCCAGTCCAAGCGATCGCCTGGAAGGCGCAGGTGCGGCTTTGCGGTCGCTTTCGCAAGCTGCGCAACAACGGCAAACACGCGAATGTCGTCGTGACCGCGATCGCGCGGGAACTGCTGGGATTCATCTGGGCAATCGTGATCGAACAGACCCGAACACAACAGGAGAAACAGGGATTGAATGTTTGCTGAACGCTCGGGACGACCGACAGGGAGACCGACATCGCCCTCGATCGACGTCGTAGGCGACCGGCCGAAACCTGTCAAGGGTACGCTTCGCCGCGGTAACCCGCGCCCTTGACAGAACCCGTCCGGCCGCCAAGAGGCACCTTATACGAGGGCGATGGCTAGCTGCCGAGGACGATGAGCTGCTAGCAAGCGGTAGCGATAACGATTTTGGTTGCCGGCTTCGGGCGGCAGCCTCACAAGGTAGGACAAGGAGGACGGCTGACTGGAAACTGAGCCTGCCAGGAGAACCCTCGACTGCGCTAAGAAGCGCTTGATTGAGCGACCTTCGTCAAGGAAGCGCTCGGTTGAACGACCTTCATCCGTAGAGTGAGGCAGCTCCACGACGCAGACTACTCTGGCGAGAACCCGCGAATATCAGATGGATCCATCGTCGTAAACGCTCTCTTCCACAGGCTGTTCTTCTTGTCCTCGTTCGTTGGCCAACGCGGAGTTGAGGCTCCGCGCGACAGCAGTCGTGCGCGCAAACTTGACAGGTCACACCATATCAGCGCAGGGCTCGTCAGAGACCTGCGGCCTTTCGTCCGGCCGCACCCAGCGGAAGCACGTCGGCGCCGTGTGGCGTAAGCTCTCAGCTTGCCGCGTCGACAATCGGGTCGACGCCTCCGAATCGAGTCGGCATGCTCTGGCAGCCCGTCGCAATTCATCTGAATTTCCCCAAAACACTGGAGTCGATCAAGTTGCGCTATTATTGGCGAACTACCCCAGGTTTACGCAACCGCGCAAATCGTGACCGGCCAAACCATCTCTCACTACGAAATCCTTGAAAAACTCGGGGAAGGCGGCATGGGTGTTGTCTACAGGGCCATCGACAAAAAGCTCGACCGGATCGTCGCGCTCAAATTTCTCGCTTCGCACCTGGTCTCGAACAATGAAAGCCGCCGCCGCTTCATCCGCGAAGCCAAAGCCGCCGCAGCCCTCCAGCACCCGAATATCTGCACCGTCTACGAAATCGACGAGTTCAACGGCCAGACGTTCATCGTCATGGCCTATCTCGATGGACAGGAACTGTCCGGGGAAATCGAATCAGGGCCAATGAAAGTCGAGCGCCTGCTGGACTTCGCTGAACAGGTCGCGCGAGGCCTCCAAGAAGCGCACGGCAAAGGCGTCGTCCACCGCGACATCAAGCCGGCCAACATCATGGTGACGACTCAGGGGCAGGCGGTCCTGATGGATTTCGGGCTGGCACAGCTCGTCCACGGCGGATCGAAGCTCACCAAGGAAGGGACATCCCTCGGCACGTCCGCCTACATGTCCCCGGAACAAACCACGGGAGAGGTCATCGATCACCGTACGGATATCTGGGCCCTGGGTTTGGTCCTTTACGAAATGGCCACCGGGCAGATCCCTTTTCAAGGCCACTACGAGCAGGCGATTCTCTACTCGATCCTCAACGAAGCGCCCCAGCCGATTACGGGTGTCCGCACGGGCCTCCCTGTCGATCTCGAGCGCATCGTCAACAAGTGCCTGGCAAAGCGGGCCGAAGAGCGATATCAGAGTACGGATGACCTGCTGGCTGACGTGCGGGCCCTCAAGAGAACCACCAAGTCGGGCGCGGTCCGGCGGCCCTCCTCCGGCGAGCAAGACCTGAGGCCGTCCGTGGCGGTGCTCCCGTTCGAGAACCGCAGCCGCGACGAAGATGACGAATTCCTCAGCGACGGCATTGCCGAGGACATCATCAACGCGCTGACCAAAGTGAAGGGGCTGCGCGTGGCGGCTCGCAGTTCGGCGTTCCACTTCAAGGGCAAGAATGCTCCGTTGGAAGAGGTGGCCGAGAAGTTGCGCGTGGGAGCGGTGGTGGAGGGCACGGTCCGGCGTGCGGGACAGCGCCTTCGCATCACCGCCCAGCTCGTGGATGTCGCGGAAGGCTACCAGGTCTGGTCGGAACGCTACGACCGCGTGATGGCGGACATCTTCGATGTCCAGGACGAGATATCCCTGGCGATAGTCGAGCAACTCAAGGTCAATTTGATCGGTCAGCAGCATTTGGTCGAGAAGCCGACGGAAAACGAAGAGGCCTACCAGCTCTACCTTCGCGGCCGGCACCTAACCTACCGCCTCACGGGCGAAAGCATGCAAAAAAGGTCTTGAGTTCCTGCAGCAGGCCCGTGAGCTCGATCCGTCCTTCGCGCAGGCGTACGCCACGGAGTCTTTAGCGTATGCGCTACTCACGGTCTTGGGTTTTCTGGCCCCGAGCGAGGGCCGGGAGAAAGCAAAGTCCTTGGCAGTCAAAGCTATCGAGGCGGACGACAGTCTGGCCGATGCACATATGGCTTACGGACTTGCTTCGATGTGGGCCGACTGGGACTGGCCCGAGGCAGAGGCTGCCCTCCGCCGAGCGTCGGCACTAAATCCGGAAGACCCCTACGTGCGCTCTTGGCTGGCTGAATTACTGGTCGTGAGGAGCCAATTCGACGAAGCGCTGGCTGAGGCCCGCCGTGCCTGTGAACTTGATCCCCTCTCGGTCGAAGCGAATCGCAAGAAGGCAATGTGTGAGTTGTATAGTCGCGACTACGAAGCTTGCATCCAAAGCTGCCACCGAGTGTTGGACCTCGACACGCAGCACGCCGTCTCGCACCTCCATCTTGGCGTCGCCCAATGCTTCAGCGGCCGGCTGGACAACGCGCTCGAGACCTTCCAAGGGGCCTGTAGCTCGCTACGCCCGCGCCTGCATCGAGCACGGCGAGCAAGCGCAACGAAGTAATGGCGCGCCCATACCGTGCTTCCCCCGTCAGGCGGTGAGAAAAGCGGCCCTAGCCGCAATACTCTTCACTTAAGTATCCTGACGCAGGATGCGAAGGCAGTCCGCTCACGGGACAGCGCGCCAGGTGGTCGCAGTTTGTAGCTGCTCATCTTGCGCTTGACGCCACGCGGACGTCGCATCCCCCGGCTCGAGTGCACGCGCTCGTCCAGGAGTTCCCTCAAGACCGCCTCATCAAACGCTTCCTTGTCCCGAGGGGGGATCGCGACCGCGCGGGACAGCTTGCGTCGTACGACCCGCACTGCATGCAGGTACGATAATCGATCCGGATCTTCGTCGGCGCGCAGCGCCGCCTCGTGCATCAACCCGCGGATCGCGAAATGCGCCATCAGTAATCCGTAGAACTCTTGCCGCACCAACTCCGGCGTCTTGCTGCGCAGCACGATCCGCGCGCCGCGCAGATGCGTCTTGAGTTCGTCGAGCGCCCCCTCAATCTCCCAGCGTTCCGAGTACAGCGCCGCCAACTCCACCGCCGGCGCTTGCGCGGGATCGAGAATCGTCGTCAGCAGTCGATAGAACTCCTCGGCGTCGTCAATGCCCTCGAGCTGATACTCGATGACGCGCACAGCGAGCGGCCGCCGGCGCTTGCGCCGGTCGGCTTCCGAGGCGTAGATCGCGCTGCGGTAGGAGCCATCGGCGAAGCGCTCGAGCACGTCCAAGCGCAGATGTTTCTTGGCTCGCCACAGCAGGTGCGCGCCCGTCTCGCGTGCTTGCCGCCACAGCTGATAGCCGAGGAAATTGCGGTCTGCCAAGCACAGCATGCCCTTCGCGAGCGCCGGCAGAACCTGTTTGGCGAGCGTGATCTCGCCCCTCGCGCAGGGCCCCATGCGGCTGGCGAACAGCACGTGCGTGCCGTTCTCCAGCAACGAGACGAAGCGCAGTTGCGGGAACGCGCTGGCTCCCCGCGAGGCGCCCGGATAGCCGAACGCCGTGCGGTTGGCGGCCTGATCGGCGACATCGAGCGTCGAACCGTCGAGCGAAACCAAACGCCATTCCCGATAAAACGATCCGCACGTCTTTTTCATCGCCAACGGTCGCACCAACTCGTCGTGCAACTGCTCGACCGGCTCGACCCCCAATCGCGAACGGCCTTGCGAGATCCCCGAATCGCCCGCCACTTTGAGCGGCGCAGCGGGATCCTGCAGCCACTGCAATCCTTCCAGCAGGCAACGCAGCCCCTCGCGGTAGGACGACTGCATATACAGCGCCAGGGCGATGACGTAGTAGACCATGACAGGTGCCGGCAAGTCGCGTTGTCGCCGCGAGGCCCGGCCGCAGTCTCGCAAGACGCGATCGACCGCGTGACGCGGGAACCAGTGCGCGATCACGCCCAAGCTGATGTAGTCGGTAATGCGACTGCCGGGCGGCAGTGCTGCTCTCGTTCGTGCCATCTGAGACCTCCTGTTCTCCGAAACAGTATGCCACAGAAATGTTCTGAAGTGAAGAGTATTGGCCCTAGCCCCGATTAAATGGCGCGTTCTACGCGACCAGCTTCCCCAGTAAACCCTTAGCCGTCGCCAGCCATTTCGGCCCCGGAGGATCCACCAGCACCCACTCCAACTCGCCGTTGGGCGAAAACGTCACGCCCGGTGTCCCGGAGACGAACTCCATCAGACGCTCCGGCTTGACTTTCGAATCCTCCCGGAAACGCATCGAGAGACGCTGGCCGCGTCGTTCAATCGACTCGACCCCGATCTCCTCGGCGCTCGTTTTCAGGATCGCGTAGCCCATCAGGTTCGTCACCGCCACGGGGACCGGCCCGTAACGGTCCTTGAGTTCCGCTGCGGCTTCTTTCCCCTCCGTTTCGCTGCGAATTTCCGCCAAGCGTTTGTAAGCCTGCAAGCGCTGTACCTCGTCGGCTATATATCCAGGAGGAATGTGAATATCGAGCTGCAGCTTCAGCGACGCACGCCCACGCGGCTTGACATCTTCGCCTTGCAGCCCCCGGACCGTTTCGTCCAGCAGCCGGCAGTAGGTCTCAAAGCCCACGGCCGCGATCTGCCCGTGCTGCTGCGAGCCAAGCAGGTTGCCCGCTCCGCGCAATTCTAAATCGAGAGCCGCGATCTTGAAGCCCGACCCCAGTTCGCTGAATTCCTTGAGCGCCGCCAAGCGCTTGCGCGCGATCGCGGAAAGCTCTTTGCCCTCCGGCACCAGCAGGTAGGCGTAAGCCCTGCGGTTCGAGCGCCCGACCCGGCCTCTTAATTGGTAAAGCTCGGCCAAACCGTAGTTCTCCGCATTATTCATCAGAATGGTGTTGGCCAGTGGTATATCGAGCCCATTTTCTACAATAGTAGTTGATACCAGCACGTCATACTCGTGCGACATGAACTTCAGCATCACGTCTTCGAGTTCTTTCCCCACCATTTGACCATGCCCGACCCCGATTCTGGCAGCGGGAACCAGCCCTTGAAGGTGCGAGGCGATCTCCCAAATCGATTCGACCCGATTGTGAATGAAGTACGCTTGCCCGCCCCGCTCCAGCTCACGACGAAGCGCTGTCTGGACCACTTGATCCGAGTAAGGAGCCACAACGGTCTGAATCGAGAGGCGATCTTTCGGTGGAGTTTGGATAGTCGAGACGTCCCGTAGCCCAACAAACGACATATGTAGTGTCCTGGGAATTGGGGTGGCGGTCAATGTCAAAACGTCGACATTCTTCTTGAACTGCTTGATGCGCTCCTTGTGCCGCACCCCGAAGCGCTGCTCTTCGTCGACAATCAGCAGCCCCAAGTCCGCAAAAGTGACGTCCTTCGAAAGCAAGCGGTGAGTTCCGATGACCAGGTCGATCTTACCGGCGGCCAAGCGCTCGATGATTTGCTTCTTCTCGCGGGCGTTTCGGAACCGCGTCAGCATCTCGATCTCCGCTGGAAAGGCAGCGAAGCGCTGACGGATCGTCTCGAAATGCTGAAACGCCAGCACCGTCGTCGGCACCAGCACCGCGACTTGCTTGCCATCACCAAGCGCTTTGAACGCGGCCCGCATGGCCACCTCGGTTTTGCCGAAACCGACATCACCGCAGACCAGGCGGTCCATCGGCTGCTGCGACTCCATGTCGCGCTTGATGTCCTTGATCGTCTGGAGCTGGTCGGGCGTTTCCGTGAAAGCGAAAGAGTCTTCGAATTCCTGCTGCCAGTTACTATCGGGCGAGTAGACAAAACCGCTGGCCATTTTGCGCGCGGCGTAGAGCTTCAGCAGCTCTTCGGCCATGTCGACCAAACGAGCTTTCACGCGTGATTTCGTCTTTTTCCAAGTCTGCCCGCCCATACGGTCGATCGGAGGTTTGCCGCCCCCGCCGCTATGGTATTTCTGAATCAGATCCAGGCGAGAAAGCGGAACATAAAGCCGTGCGTTGTCCGCGTATTCGACCAGCATGAAGTCCTCTTCCCGGCTGCCGCGCGAGATTTGCTTCAGCCCCAAGTAGCGCCCAATGCCATGCTCGGAGTGGACCAGCAGATCTCCTTCCTTGAGGTCCTCCAAATCGGAAAGAAAGGTCGAAACGACCGACTTGTGCTTAGCGGGACGTGCAACCAGCTCCGACGATGATCCGAACAGATCTTCCGTCCCGTAAAGGACAACCCGCGATTCCGGGAACGCGACACCCTCCCGAAGCGGCGCCTGGACCAGAACCGTGCTCGTCACCGGTCCGGCCAAATACGCCTTCTCCTCCAAGTAAGGACTCGCTGCTTTCGAAGGGTCCTTGAGCCCCAACTGGAAACTGATCTCGTATTCGTTGAGAAGATCGGCCAGCCGCTCGACGTCGCCCAGTGAGCCCGCCGCGATCAGCGCCCGCGAGCCGTCTTTCACCTGCGCCTGCAGCTCTCGCATCGCCAAAGCGATGTTCCCGTTGAAGCGCGGCGCCGGCTGCGTCGAGATGTGCAGCCCGGCCTCGCCCCCCAGACCAAGCTGGTCCAGTTCGATTTGGAAGAGGGCCGCGGCCCGATCTTTCATTTCCTTCAATGAGAAATAGAAGTGCTCGGGTTTCGGGAGCCCGTCACCGCTCCGATTCCAGGCATCGCTGAGGCGATCCCAGAGCTTTTCAGCCTCCGCGTCAAGAGCCGCACCATCGGTCCACACGGCGATCGGCCTCTCCAACAGATCCCACAGGCATTTCGTCCGCTCCACACCGGGGCGCTCTTCGAATTCCCAACCAGGGCCCAGGATGTCGGCCTCACTGTCTTCCCCCTCCGCACTCTGCGCCGGCATAGGGTATTCGGTCAGCGGCAGCAGGACAGCTTGCTCGACAATCTGAACCGATTTCTGCGTCTCTGGATCGAACTCGCGGATGGACTCCACCTCATCTCCGAGCATTTCAATTCTGACCGGGAGCGCGGCCTCCGGCGAGTAAACGTCGATAATCCCGCCGCGGATGGAGTACTGGCCGGCCATATCCACCGGCTCGTGCCGCCCGTATCCCGCCGAGACAAGACCGGATTCAAGGTCCTCCAGATAAAACTCATCGCCGATCTCGATTCTCCAGCTCAGGCTGCGATAGAACTCAAGCGGAGCCGTCTTTAACAGCAGCGCCCCCACGGGAACAATAGCGACTGAAAGGGATCGTTCCGCCCCGCGCAGCAGGCCGATACTTCGCCTCTCCACAATGTCCGCGTGAGGAGAAAGGCCATCGTAGGGGGTCACGTCGAGCCCTGGAAGGACGAGGGGGGTGACGTCGAGCCCTGGCAGGACAAGCGGCAATCCGTGATCATCGCTGAGCCCTAGCAAGTCGAAGAACGCCGACACACCCTCGTACATCTGCTCGGCGGCGGTGGAGGAAGGGACCACGACCACCACGGGCCGCTGCGTACGGTCGTGAAGCAAAGCAGCGTAGAGGGCCTCAGCCGCCGGCTGCAACCCCGACAATTGTAGTTTATAGGCCCGCAGTGACCGTGCGGCGGCGAGTATTTCTTCGAAGGACGAGTGCCGGGCCAGTCCTTCAACGACTTCCTTGACGGCGGGGAGAGTCAATCTTCTTCGTCTGGTCCCTTTCCTTGGTCGGTCCTTGTTCCTGGCCCCGGTTCTGATTCCTTGGCCGAGTCCCTTTCCCGGCCCGGTTCGCTATTCATGGGCCGGTTTTGATTCCTTGGCCGCGTCGTTTTCCTGGGCCCGTTGGTTATTCGTGAGCCGGTTCTGATTCCTGGCCCGGTTCCTTCCCTGGCTCAGCTCCTTGGTCCAGGATTGATTTCACAATGTCAGTGCTAGAGTAGCCTGGTTCAAAAGGCAGAGCCAACACCGTGCCCCCAACCTGCTCAACGATCTCGCGCCCGACGATCAGATGGCTCCAGTCGGCACCCTTGACCAGCACGTCGGGCAGCAATTTTTCAAGCAAAGCGCAGGGCGTATCCTCCGTGAAAACTGTGACCGCGTCGACGGCCGCCAGTGCCGCCAGAGTCTCGGCGCGCTCGGCCTCGGGCAAGATCGGCCGCTCGGGACCCTTGATCCGCGCCACGCTGGCGTCTCCGTTGATGGCCACCACCAGGACATCTCCGTGATTCCGCGCCCGTTCGAGAAGGCGAACATGGCCAGGATGCAGCAGGTCAAAACAGCCATTCGTAAACACAACCCTCTGCCGCCGGGCGCGCCACTGCCCGCGGAGGTCGATCAGGCGTTCATTGGATAAAACAGTGCCCATCCCGGATCAAACCGATCCCATGGCGGAAAGTTCTCATTCTAGCGCGCCCGGGCTGCGAGCCCGCTTTTTCACAGAGTGCCGACGCGAAGTGCGTGCTGTTCCTGTCCCCGACTTTCCTCGACTTGCCCCGGCATGGAAACCGAGTTGCCCGGCGAGCTTGGAAAGGACACCTTTGTTCCCCCACGTCAACCCACGAAAATTGGAACCGTACCCCCCCCTGAGGATATCGGTCTCGCCGAACGGGGCGCCTTGGAGAAGGCCGCCGCCGCCGTGGCAGCGTTTCAGCTCATCGGCGGGAGTTGATTCTTTCTGGAGGGCCGGGTAGCCTAGCGACATGAGTGAGATTGTCATCATCTTGGGGGCGGGTGCCTCGAAACACGCGGACGCACCTTTAATGCTGGACTTTCTTGACGTGGCGGATGAGCTACGGCGACAGCCGACCAACAACTTGGAAGGGTACGCAGAAAATTTCACCAGCGTTTTCCAGGCGATCGAACAGCTGCAACGAGTTCATGCAAAAACGTAGATCGACCTTGACAATTTGGAGTCCGTCTTCGGTGCTTTAGAAATGTCACAGCTCCTGAATAAATTCCCCGGCCTATCGGCTCAAGACATTGAGGGGCTAGTAGAGGCGTTCCGACACGTCATCTTGAAGACCCTTGAAGAGCGAATACAATTCAGATATGAAGGGAACCATCTGTATCCGACTGAACACTATGTCCAGCTAGCTGAACTCTTTGGAAAACTCGCTGAACATAATAAGAGTTGCACCTGAATTATGCACTGCCGGTGCACCTGGTGAGGGCTGAGCCGCCAGGAACCATTTGGGGACCCCCGAAAACATGGGGTAAAAAGGTAGGCTGGCAAAGATTTCAGCTTCGCCAGTCAACCCCAAGGAGGTCACCCAAATGGTTACCAAACGAAAACAGCATAGCTCCCGAAGGCCCGTCAAACAAGGCCCCGGCGCGAGGGCCCCGCGGCCCAATAAAATCGGGGCTGCCACGCCCTATCACTTCCGTGGCAAGAATCTGACTCCCTACGGCGGCTTGCTGCCCGTCGCCACCCTGCTCGAAAAACTCGGCTTCCAAGCGCTGCTGGAAGAAACCCTCACGACCAAACGGATCACCCGAGCCATGAGCCCCTACCAGTTCGTGCTGGCCCTCGTGCTCGGCCTCTATGTCGGCTTTGCGCGGCTCAACCAACTCCGCTTCATCGCTCGCGACCCCATCCTGACCGGCATCTTGCAAGTGACGCGTCTGCCGCCGCAGTCCACGCTGTGGCGCTTTCTGGCCTCGCTGCACCTCAACGTGGCGAAGCAGATCCTTTCCATTCAGCGCCAGCTGCGGGTACGAGTCTGGGCCGCGGCCCACGTGAAGTTGGAGACGGTGACGCTGGACACCGACACCACCGTGCATACCCTCTACGGCCGCCAGATGGGCGGGCGCAAGAGCTACAACCCCAAGAACAAGGGCAAGCGCAGCTACCAGCCGATACTGACCTTCCTGGCCGAGACGCGCGAATACCTGATGGGCGGGTTGCGCAACGGCGACCGGCCCACGGGCCGACAGATCGCCGCCCACCTCGAGAGCGCTTTCCGGACTTTGCCGGGCGGCGTGAAGAAAATCCTGGCGCGGGCCGATTCCGGCTTTTATTGCTGGGAGGCGGTGGAGGCCTATGAAAAGGCGGCTTGTCAGTTCGTCATCGTGGCGCGCAAAACGCGGCGCCTGGTCGAGCGCTTGCAGCAAGCAGAATGGAAACCCTCCCCCCGCTCCGACGCGGACGCGGAATGCGAATTCCTCTACCAACCGCAAGGCTGGGCGCGGGCCTGCCGTTTCCTGGCGCTGCGTTACGAAAACGAGCCCAAGGCCGGCGCGGCCGAGCAATACCAGTTGTTCGCCACCAGCGCTTACACCTACCGCGTGTTTGTCACCAATCTGGCCGAGCCGATCGCGGCGGTGGTGTGGTTTTACAATCAGCGCGCCGGAGCCGAGAACCTGATCAAGGAGGCCAACAACGACGCCGGGCTGGCGGCCCATCCCTCGCGCCGCTTTGACATGAACCGCAATCACTTTCAGTTGGCCATGCTGGCCTACAATCGCAACTGCTGGCTGCTGCTGTTCAACCGCGAAGCCCAGGCCAGCGTGGAGACGCTGCGGCACACCACCCTGGCGACGGCGCGGCTGCGTTTTCTGTTCGTGGCGGCCAAGATCTGGCGGCACGCCGGCAGAACGGGTGTCAGCTACAGCGATCATTATCAGGAAAAGGGCCTGTTTGAACGGCTGATGCGACGGCTGCGGGCGATGGGGCCGCCGGGATCGAGCTTGGCGCCGGTGGTGGAGGGTGCGCTGAGCTGAGGGGCACTCCATGCATAAAATTTCATGCACTCGCCGCAACGTACTGGGAACACGCCGCTTGCCAGCCCGCTTTTGCCCTGCCGGGATCAGGAGGCGGCTCAAACGGGGAGGGAAACAGCAGAAAAGACGACTTGCGAAATCACTGAGTTGACACGAGTGCCGCTATCGCCACAACTCCATCGACGATGGCTACGCCGAATCTGTGCATAATTCAGGTTGCACGCTCATCACTTTCAATTACGACGTTGCTCTTGACTCACTACTGTCCGGTTAACGACTCACTGGCGAGCGGCAACTGATTGTTCCAGCATAGCTTAGGGCTGTTTTCCCCTTGCCGCGATTTGAACGGCGAAGGACGGCTGGAACGACTTCGGAGGCGGCCGACAATGGTTCATGAACCTCGGCTGCACCGTATTCTCTCAGTTGATCAGCTTCCTCCCGGATCGCGAATTCCGCCGCTGCGTAAGCCGCTACGACGGGGATCGCAGATGGCGCGGCTTTTCCTGCTGGGATCAGTTCCTCTGCATGGCGTTCGCCCAGCTGACCTACCGCGAAAGCCTGCGCGACATCGAAGCGTGCCTGCGTTCGCTCGGCGCCAAGCTCTACCACAGGGGATTCCGCTCCCAGGTGGCGCGCTCCACACTGGCCGACGCCAACGAGTCGCGCGACTGGCGGATCTATGCCGATTTCGCCCAGGTCTTGATTCGCATCGCGCGGCCTTTGTACGCCCGCGATCCGATCGGCGTGGATCTCGATCAAAGTCTCTACGCTCTGGACTCGACCACCATCGATCTGTGCCTCTCGCTGTTCCCCTGGGCCAAGTTCCGCCGGCACAAGGCCGCCCTGAAGATGCACACGCTGTTGGACCTGCGGGGTAACATCCCCACGTTTATCCGCATTACCGCTGGCAAAACGCACGACGTCAACATCCTCGACGAGTTCCTCCCCGAGCCCGGCGCCTTCTACGTCATGGATCGGGCCTACGTCGATTTCGAACGTCTCTTCGTGTTCACCCTCTGCTCGTCGTTCTTCGTCGTGCGAACCAAGAAGAACATCTTGCGCCAACGGCGCTACTCGCATCCCGTCGACAAGTCCACGGGGGTGCGCTCGGATCAGACCGTCCTACTGACTGCCATCGAGTCGGCCCTGGCGTATCCGGACCCGTTGCGGCGGATCAGCTACTTTGACGCCGCGACGAACAAGCGGCTGAAGTTCCTGACCAACAACTTCGCGCTCCCGGCGCTGACCATCGCCCGCATCTACAAGTCGCGTTGGCAGATCGAGTTGTTCTTCAAGTGGATCAAGCAGCACCTGCGGATCAAGCAGTTTTACGGTACCAGCGAGAACGCCGTGAAGACGCAAATCTGGATCGCGGTCTCGGTTTACGTACTGGTCGCGATCGCGCGCAAGAGGTTGGGCCTGGAGGCGAGTCGCTACCAAATTCTACAGATTCTCAGCGTTACCCTTTTCGAGAAAACGCCCATTTTACAGGCCTTGCAGCCGTCCGACTCCCACGAAAACTTACTCGATGACCCTAACCAGCCTGATTCTATTCGACTTTTAACCGGACAGTAGTGTATGCGCTGCATCATGCGAATCACGTTCCGAATTACTGCCTGACGGATGATGTGCCCAGGGATCGGCATTCGACACTCTTGAAGCTTCATGGCTCGGTCAATTGGGCACGCTGTGGAAAATGTCGAAGTGCAGTTCCATGGCATCTTGGTTCTTATTTCAAAAAGAATCGCTACCACGTCTTCGAACAGCCAACCACGGCCAAAATCTCGATCGGCTCCCAGCTGGACGAGTCTGGCCTGCAGTGCTGCGGAACGTCTGTCGAGCCGTACCCCGCCATCATCCCTCCGACGTGGAACAAAACGCAGTACCACTCGGCCATTCTTCCTGTCTGGCGCCGTGCGGCAGTGGAGTTGTCAAATGCGGAGAACATATTTGTCGCAGGTTACTCCCTTCCGGAGAGTGACCTATTCTTCAAATATTTGTTGGCTCTAGGCATGGTTGGTGACCGACGGATCAAGCGCTTTTGGGTTTTTGACGTCGATTCGACAGGCAAGGTGGAGGCTCGCTTCCGACAACTACTGGGTGGGGATGTAAGGGGGCGCTTTAAGTACTTCAATAGCGGTTTTGAATCCATGGCTCACGCTCTTGGTCAAGCATTTTTGTAACGCAGGAAGCGAGCAGTCCCGGACGTTTCACAAAACAATAGCCGCCCGTACCCCTGCATCTTCGCAACGCTCCGACACGCCCTATGAGGATGGTTCGCTACTCCTGCCTTATTCCCGTCCGGGTGCCGATTCTGCGAGCGCTTGACCACTTGAGTGGCGGTCACCTCTCATCTGCGCGCTCAGCATGTGGAACAGAAAACACGAGAGCCTAGTCTACGGCGCCCTCGGATCTTGCGTAGGTGAAAGAGGGTAGACTTGAAAAAGGTGTTCGCTTGGAGAAGATACCATGGCAATCCCGACTGCCCATGTGAATCGGCGCATCTACCACTTCACGCATATCGACAATCTGGCGGGTCTCTTGCAAACAGGCTTCTTGGCCAATAACCATCTGGACTTTCCAAGGAGCGAGTGTCGGTCAGTGGCAGAGCAAAGCATCCAGGCTCGCCGCGCCGAGATGGAGGTTTGCTGTGGTCCGGGCGGCGTGGTCCACGACTACGTCCCGTTGTACTTCGGATCGCGGTGCCTCATGCTTCTGGCGGTAGTGAACAAAAAGAATGTCGACCAGATGGATATGCTCTACTTCGAGTTCCCCATCTCTCTGGTAAATCGCGATGATGTTGTGTTCACGGATGCTTCGGCCAACACGATCTCGCCGCCAACTTTCTATTCCGAACCTTCTGACCTGGAGAAGCTGAATTGGACTGAGATCGATTCGCTGAAATGGCGTTCTGCTGACGATACGCTTCGGCATCAGCGCATGGCTGAGGTCCTTGTACTTTCCCGTCTGCCGTTGAAGAAGGCGGTGCAAGTTGTTGTCTGGAACCAATCGGTGAAGGAGCTGGTACAACAGATGGTAAACGAAGCAGCTTTACCCTTTCCGCCGATCGGGTTTGAGTCGAGCGATCGTCGCCACTACTTTGTTAACTTCGCGGACAGAAACGAAAAGAACCAAAGCATTGTAACGGGACCAAGGGGAATTGCTGAGAAGTACGAATCTGCTTGCGAGCAAGTCACCCAGAAGGCCGGTCGGACGGAGGACGCACCGTTCAGGACCCCAAGAGCGCTTCTAGATGCTTTGCGTCAAGACTTCGGCTGCCTACCCCAAACCGCTGAACTTGTTGGGCTTAAGTCTGAAAACGGCATACACAAGCGTTCGGTCGACATCCATACCCTTGAGGTCGTTGAGAAGCTCAAGGCCTTGCCGGAATTCACAAGCCTGCCGTCGGAGTACCAGAATAGGGTCGAGCTGGCGGCGTATCTGCACGATATCGGCAAGGGACCCAAGGCTCGTTGGGCGAACAATGGTGGTCTGCAGAAGGTTGATCCGGACCACCCCGTCCACGCCATGCCGATGATGGTGGAGATCCTGACCGAACACGTGGAAAAGGTGAAACCGGAGAATGCGCAGCTACTCCTAAAACTTGTCTGCTATCACGATCTAGTCGGCGAGGTGCTGGGCAAGGGTCGGGACGAACAACAGATCATCAATGCCATCGGGACTAACCTGGAGTTGGATATGCTCTTTGCGCTGGGTAAGGCAGACGCTACCTCGTTGGTCGAGTGGTGGTGGGATGAGGATGAGGCGTCGGCACTCTATGACCGTTGCCGGGCGGCGATGAAAGTTCGGGATGGTGTGTGAAGGTGGGACGATGATCGAGTTTACAGAGGGGGATCTGTTCGAGGTACCGGTCGACGTGCGCGTGAACACCGTGAATTGTGTGGGTGTAATGGGAACCGGAATGGCTTTGGCGTTCAAGAACCGCTACCCGGATATGTTCAAGGATTACCAGAACGCATGCCGGGTTGGGAGCGTTCGTCCGGGCAACCTACACGTCTGGAAAAGTCTTATGGGGGACTGGGTCATCAACTTCCCCACGAAGCGCGACTGGCGAAATCCGTCCCGGTACGAAGATATTCTCTCTGGGCTGGAGGCGTTGCGGAACTATCTACGCGAGCGAGGGCCGATTTCAGTGGCGCTTCCGGCGCTCGGGTGCGGGCACGGAGGACTCGACTGGGACAAAGTCTCATCAATGATCAAGGATAGTCTCAGCGACTTGGAAGCCCGCATTCTCGTGTTCCAACCTGTGGACTCCCGCAAGGCGGGGAGGGAAGTTCAGGATCAGCCATCAGACGAACAGATACAAGCGCTCGAGGCTCTCGGCTTCAAGTCAGTCGTAGTGCCGAACCGGCAGGAGGATGACGAGTTGCCTGCGACGGTCCTGGCGAAAGGCAACCCGGCGCTCCTAGCGCGGCCGTGGGTGGCACTGCTGCCGTCAAGAAAACAGAGCGAGCGGGAAAAAACAGCGCTGAGCGCCGTTGCCCGACAAATGGGCCTGTCAGGCGAATCCTCTCCCGTCGCACTCGTATATGCCACTCGCTCTACGGAACAAGTCGCCGAGCTATTCCTCAAGCAAGGCGTTGCAGTCATCTTGATCTTGCCGTTTGGCCCGTTGACGCGTAAGGCGGTCGCTCGCATTCCTACTGACGACCGGCTCGCGCCTTTTGTTTTGATCTCGGTCGCGGGGCCGGCGCGGGCATGGGGCCGGCCAATTTTGGCTGAGTCCATGAAGCTGTTGAGGGCTAGGGCATCGAGCGCGCTGCTGTCGGACCCTACTCCTGATTGGCTCAACGGCAGGACCATGCACAGCTGGGCCGAGCGCCCGGTGTTCTATCTACGTTACGACAACCTCCCAGACAATGTACGCGGTGTGTTGGAAGACGGGGGAGCACGCCCCATCGGGCGTCGCTCAGAAACAGGAGAGCCCAACCTGACGCCCCTTTTCGACGCGCTCGCCAAGCGTGGTGCTGAACCGGGCTCGGTCGTCAGTCAGGACCGCTTCAGTATCCCATTGACCGCCGCATCAGCGTCGAAGCTTCGAGATCTCGCCGCAGCAATTGAGCGCTCTCCGCGCCCCAACGGAACGATCTGCGTGACAGTTCCAAGCGGCCCGGAAACTGAGGATCTGTGCGCAGACTTTGGTCGTATCTTCACGGGTGTTGAGCGTGACGCGGACGCCTTTGAGGAGCGCCACCCGATTAGATCGTCACGCGGGGGAAATAGTGGGAAACCCTGGACGAGAAGCCGCGAGAAAATTTGAAATGCCGGGACGGGGCCAGCGGTAACAGCGCGCAACAGCTCGACGCTAAACCCACAACACGACTTGATCCCGGGATGAACTGTGTCCACGCCTGACCCAGACTACGAAGACCCGAAAGAGCTCTGGGCGTTTTTCGGCCTCACGTTCTACCAAGCTCAGGTGCTGGAACAAGGTCTCCTGAATCTCACGGTCGCATTGCATCTGCGCGGTGTGCACCGAGTTGCGCCGGGTACAATCGATGACCTCTTTGGTCGTTTGGGAGTCCGGACTTTCGGCCAGGTCTTGCGTCCTGCCCGTAAGCTTGTGCGTGTGCCTGCCGATCTTGACGATCGCCTGCAAGACGCATTGAGGCACAGGAATCGTCTTGCCCATCGCTTCTTTGTTGAGAACGATGTCGAGATTCTGTCCGATGCAGGCAGGCGCCGAATGATTGGCGAACTTCGCGATATGCATGCTGCGCTTGAATCGGTCGACAATGAGCTTGACCCACTCTGGCAAGCGGCGTGGAAGAAGCTTGGGATGACACAAGAGATGTACGAAGCTGCGTTAGGCAACATGCGAGCCGAGACGGCTGCCCAAGACGGCGTCCCAGAATCAGGGACAGACGGGGGCCAGTCACCTTGGCCAGACGAGGGATAGTCACCATAGCCGGGCAGAAAGGCGCAAAATCACGTGGAGAAACCGAGGGGGAACCGGGGACAGCGGAGGGGCCGAGAGTTCTGGCCTTCAGGCTGATGGGGGACAGTCACCGGGTTTTATTGTCAACTTTGGGAAAGCGGGGATAGCCTACGACTGTTAGATGGATGTATGACAGTGCGGAGCGAAAACCGAACCGCGAAGATGACGAAACGAACCCAACTCCTCAGCAATCCGCTCCCGCAAACCTTCTCCAACGCCTTCAGTAGCGCCAGTCGGCCACACGGCGAGCGCGCCGTGCTGGCATTCGTGTCGGCATGATACCGGCCCGGCTCTCACCCAGTCCAGCCTTGGCTTCCCCTGGGTGCTCAACGCTCGTACGCCAAGCGTCGGCGAGCCGTTCAGCAGCGAACGCCCCAACCAACAGCCGAACCGGCTGCCGACGAGCCACCTTGACCCCAGAAAACGGCTCTTCCCCCAAGAAACCGCAATACCCCCAACTCGGTCACGGATTTATAAGAGAAGTAATCCCCCTGTTACCTGAATTATGCACAGATTCACTTTGCGAGTGTGGCTGCGTTCGTAGCGGGTTGGCGGTCGTCGTGAGGTGGTAGCTCGGCAACTGGTCTTTTGGCTTCTCCGTGTCCGGTTTCCCTTCCCGCCCAGAATCCGCGTCGTCAAAACCTCGCTCGGAAGTGACGTGTTTCCAGTGCGTTACGGCTAGTGCATAAAATTTTATGCATAGCGCATAGCCAGGCTCTCAGATCAGCGCCCTCCCGACCACCGGCAGCAAGCCGCCGTAGGGAGTCGGCTTCCTGCCGCGGAAGTGGTAAGGCGTCGAAGCCCCGATTTTATTGGGCCGCGAGGCCGTCACGGCTGGGCCTTGTTGGACGGGCCTTTGGGAGCTATGCTGTTTTCGTCTGGTAACCATGTGGGTGACTTCCTTGGGGTTGGCTGGCGAAGCTGGAATCTTTGCCAGCCGACCTTTTTACCCCATGTTTTAGGGGGTCCCCAATGGTCCCTTGCGGCTCAGCCCTCCTCAGGTCCACGCCGCAGTGCATAATTCAGGTGTTATCAACAAATGCGCCTGCCCGGGACTTGACATACGAGAATGCTCCGCTATGCTGAGAGCGGTGAAATGATCGACTGACAGGCGATCATTCAGCCCCGTTCACAAATGCCGGTTCACAAAAGGCCAGTTCACGAAAGGAACGCAAAGGTGAGTTGTCTCCCGAAGGGACAAAAAACGCTTTTTCATGACAATATCTGCCAAATCCCGCAATCGAGATTGCCCGGTCACTGAAACAACAGAACTTACGAGCTTTTTCGAACCTCCACAAGGCGTGCGGAGTCGACAATTAATGTATGTTTGTAGTCGCAAACGACAAGAAACCCGCCAAGAAAGACAAGAAAGTAAGCAACTCGGGGACGGGGCCACCACTTTCCAGTGCATTGCCGGGCCAGCGATTATTCACGTGGCTCCGTTTCAAATAGGCCGGTCCTTTTAGGACCGGTGTCCCTGCCCCCGCAACCGAGAATCTCCGTGTGGCGACCGCGATGCCGACGTGCTGTGCCGCAGGCGGTATCGGTTCGTGCGGCATGCCGACCAGCCGTCTTTCCCGACCTACGTTTGAGCTCATACCGAATACGCAACCTTGGGACTCTAGAGCGCAACGCTCGCTTTTCCGCGCGTCGTCTGCGCTATTCTATGCACATTCGCCGGTCCGGATCGATGGAAGGCTACACTCTCTGAGGATTCGTTTTCTGCATGACACTTTCGCTCTTCCCGATTTCCGGCGGTAGAATCTGATAGAAGTAAGCAATGCTCTGTTGAGGGCTAAGGAGAGCCACATGAGGATCGTCGTCATCATTTTGCTGGTCATGATGGTTGCCTGCAGCGCAGGCTTATATTACTGCGGGAAAAAGGTCGTTGATACCGCCGGAGAGTTTTCCGAAGCGGTGACCGAGCAGGGAGTCGACGTCTCGAACCCGCTCGGGGCTCTGAGTGCCCTATCCGGGTTGGCCGGAGACATGAAGGAGATGCAAGAGGAGATGGAGGCGATGGAGCCGGTTGATCCGCTCCCGTTCCAGACCCTCATCGATGAGGGGCTCCCCGAGGCGCCGAACGGGTGGACCGCACAGAAGTCGCGGGGGTCGGCAAACTCCATGGGCAACTTCCAGATCACTCAAGCCAGTCGCCGCTACGAAAACCAGGCGGACGGCAAGACGATCGACGTGAGCATCAGCGACTGGGCGTTCAATCGAGCCGTCTACGCACCGTTCATGTTGGCGGCCAACTTCAGTCAAGAAACCACCGAAGGCTATAACAAGGGCATCAAACTCGGCGACGACCCCGGCCGCGAGGAGTTCCAGTACGAGCGCAAACGCGGCGAGAGAACAGTGCTCTACGCCAAGCGCTACAACATCGTCGTGAAGGGGACGGGGATTGAGCCGGCAGACCTAGAGGAATGGTACGGCTTGGTCCGAAAGCAGAACCTGCCCAAGTAGTCGAAATCGGTGGGCTGTTCCCGTCTGGATCCGTCGAGGGTGCCCGGAGGGGCTAGACTTGACGGAACCGTGTCCATCATTGGCGGGACCTTGCCCATCACGAGACCTCTCCTACCTTACCCATCAAAGGACCAGCGCGTGAACACTCTCGTTTGCACTCCCCGTTTGTCAATTTGCCTAGAGATTGTTCTATGCTCCGCTGCAAGCGCACAAGACAGTGACTCCGACCAATGGGCAGCGCTGAAGCAGCTTAACTCCGGAGAAACGGTTCAGATTGTTCAGATCACCTTGGAATCACAAACCGGGATCATTCAGAGTGTCTCAAACGAAGCCGTCTTTTTTCGTGTTGGTCAGGAGGAGCGAAGTGTAGCCAGACTGAAGCTGTTGCGGCTGACCGTTATCGATCGATCGAGCCGGAAAAGGAACACAGTGCTCGGACTGGCGATTGGAACCGCGGCAGGTTTGGCCGGAGGTGGGGCATTGGCTTCCGCTGCGGGATGGTTCGACGAGGGCACGGGGTCGAAACCAGCAGTCGCGATCGCAGGTCTCGGGGCTGGGGGAGCGGTTGCGGGTTATGCATGGGGGCGTCATCGGGTTCACGTACGATCTATCGAAAGAAAGATCCAAATGCCAAATGAAAAGTACATCGACGACACACCACCTTGCTAGTCGCAAGGCCTCAATTGGCAGGCTTGTTACGAGGTAGGAGAAAGCCCCGCTGAAACTACAGCGGACTAAACATCCACCGCCTGAAAGGCGGTGGGTTACGTTTCGACTGAACGTCGGGGTTGCGGCTCAAGCCGCCTGAAGCTGTCCGGCTCACAGCCGGCTCAAGGCTTGGTGGGCGCTGTAATCTTGAATCCTTCCCCGTCCTCATCCCATTTCTGGCTCTCAATGTATCTCTTGATCGTTTCTTCATCTACCGCGCCCACCGTCGCACAAAAGTAGCCGCGTGCCCACAGATGTTGGCCCCAATACCGTTTCCGCAACTCTCCAAACTCGTCCTGTAATCGCCGCGACGACCGCCCCTTCAGGTACTGCACCAGCTTCGACGGCGCTAGTTGCGGCGGAGCCGTCACCAACATGTGCACATGATCCGGCGACACCGCGCCCCGGATCACCGCCACTCCCCTCGCTTCACAGCTCTGCCGGATCAGATCCCGCACCCGCTCTGCCACCCTGCCCCGTAACACCTTGTAGCGGTACTTCGTGATCCATATGAGGTGATATTTGATGTCGTAGACCGAATGCGCTCCTCGCCGATATTCTTCCATCCCCCCATTCTCATCCAGAACTGCTTGAAGCTGACCGCCTGAAAGGCGGTGGGTTTAGACCTGGTGATTGAACTAAATGAGTGGCACCGGCGGCTGCCCTCGTTTGGTCTTAAAAGGACTGGCCTAAAGGAACCTAGCGACGTGAACAAGCTCCAGCCGCCGCGCTCCCAATCGAAGTCCCCGATTCTGTACCAACACAACCCTCTGGTACCGTAATTACCATGCGTGATCCCAAGACTCTTCGCAGCCACCAGTGGTTTGGAGGCAGCCTATATGAGAACTACGTACGGCGGGCGGCGGTGCGATCCGAGGGCTTCGGCGGCCACGTTTTCGAGGGAAAGCCGGTCATTGGTATTTGCAATTCCTGGAGTGAGCTGACGAACTGTAATGTTCACCTGCGCCAGGTGGCCGAGGCGGTCAAACGCGGGGTCTGGACGGCGGGCGGCGTTCCGCTCGAGTTTCCCACGATCTCGCTGGGCGAGCTGTTCATGAAGCCCACGACGATGCTATTCCGCAACCTGATGTCGATGGACGTCGAGGAGTCAATCAGCGCGAATCCGATCGACGGCGTCGTTCTGCTTGCCGGATGCGACAAGACAACCCCGGCGCAACTGATGGGAGCGGCCAGCTCGGATCTGCCCGCCATTATGGTGACGGGCGGCCCAATGATGAGCGGCCGCTGGGGTCCGCGCCCGCTCGGTTCGGGTACGGATGCACGCAAACTTTTCGAGGAGCTGCGCGCGGGCCGTGTGACCGAGGAGCAGATGTGCGAGGTCGAAAGCTGCATCTCCCGAAGCGCCGGCCACTGCACCGTCATGGGAACGGCCTCTACGATGGCGTCCATGGCGGAAGCTCTCGGGATGACCCTGCCGGGCAACGCCACGATTCCTGCTCCTGATTCCCGCCGCTACCAATTAGCGGAGGCCAGCGGACAGCGCATTGTCGACATGGTGTGGGAAGACCTGCGCCCGTCGAAAATTCTGACCAAGGAGGCGTTCGAGAACGCCATCCGGATCGACATGGCGATCGGCGGCTCGACCAACGCCGTTGTGCACCTGATTGCATTGGCTGGGAGGTTGGGAGTTGACGTCACGTTACAGGACTTCGACCGCCTTTCGCGGGAAACGCCGTTCATCGTCAACCTGAAGCCTTCCGGGGAATTTCTGATGGAGGACTTCTATTACGCGGGCGGCCTGCCGGCGGTGACAAAAGAGATTCTTCCTTTGCTCCATCAAGACTTGCTGACTGTCACCGGCAAATCGGTCGCCGAGAACGTACGTGACGCTCAATGCACCAATCCAGACGTGATCGGGACGCTGGACAAGCCGCGAAGCCCCGAGGGCGGAATCGCGATTCTCTACGGCAACTTGGCGCCTGACGGAGCGGTGATCAAGCAGACCGCCGCGTCGCCTCACTTGCTGACCCACCGCGGGCGGGCAGTGGTCTTCGAGCGCAACAGCGATTTGCGGGCGCACATCGACGACGAAGATCTCGAGATCGATGAAAACTCGGTGCTCGTCCTGAAAAACGCCGGCCCGCATGGGGGCCCGGGTTTCCCCGAGTGGGGGCATCTTCCCGTTCCGGCGAAGCTGCTGAAGCGGGGTATCAACGACATCGTGCGAATCAGCGACGCGCGCATGAGCGGCACCAGCTTTGGGACCGACGTGCTGCATATTTCTCCGGAGTCCGCGATTGGCGGGCCGCTGGCGGCGGTAGAAACCGGCGACGAGATCCAGCTAGACGTTCCCAATCGCAAGATCGAGCTGCTGGTGCCGGAAAATGAGACCCAGCGCCGGCTGGCCGAACGGCCTGCGCCGGAGCCGGTCTACGAGCGGGGCTACGGGAAGCTGTTTCTTGACCAAGTGACTCAGGCTCACGAAGGGTGCGACTTCCGGTTCTTGCGAAAGGTGGACAAGGACGGCGCCGCTAAGCGGTCACGTCCTTAAGGGATTCTTCAGAAAGCCGGGGTAAGATTTTGAAGTCAGGTGTCGTCCGCTGCCATCTGAATGGCGGACAGTTTCAGCCGTTTCAGCACCTAGTGAACCCTGCGCGATATAATGTCGATAGCCCTGATAAGTGCTTTTTATTCCGCTTCCTAGACGAAGCGACGTGATACCATAAGCAGCCGTCTTGCCCGAGACGTGTAGTCCGGTTTTGTCCGTCTGCGCTTGTCCCCCCCCCCCCCCCCGATCGGAGGTTTGTTAGAAATGCGTCTATCCAAACTGGGTCTTCTTGTTGCCCTGATCTGCACTCTGCCCCTGGTGTTGGGAGCGGCGGAGGTTGTTTTCGTATTTGACCGATCCGCGACGACGGCCAGCGTTTATGACGCGGGTAGTCTTGAGCTGATCGCAAGCCCCAGGGTAGGAGTCGGAGCTTCTCATGCTTTCGGCATCGGCGACCCAAGTGAGGGCGGGCGCTTTGAGAAGTTCTACGTTGTTACGCGCCTCGCGATCGTCATATTAGACCCAGACTTTGCTGTTCTGGGGAATCTTTTTCTATCGGGCAGCGTTGCAGTCGCTCCGGGAGCCGCTGCGATGTCGCCAGATGGTACGCGTTTGCTGGTCGCCGCCGGAGATCGGGTCTATCTGGTCGATACGACTCAGGACCAGATCGTGGGGCAACTCACTCCGGGTTTCGTTCCAACCAGCCTGGCCGTGCTGCCCGACTCGGATACGGCTTTTGTGGCGTCCTCCCGCTCAACGATGGTCCGCACGATCGATCTTAAATCGGGTGAATTGAGTGAGCTAGTTCGGGTGCTGCCAGCGGCTCCGACCTCTTTGAGCGTGGGACCCGATTCGCGTGTTTACGTAACGACTCCGGGAGAGATCTATCAGCTAGACCTGCTGCCACAGTTGCCGGTGCCGGTGGATTCAGGCGTTTCAACTAGCGCCAGTCCGGGCGTGCAGCTAGCGGGCGGCGCAGACACGATGTCAGGAAAAAAAACGGCAGGCCAAGCGGGGCTGGGCGCGCGGCAAGTATTGATTTCCAAGTTCGTCGTTCTCGGCGGCGGGAACTTCTATATGCAGTCCCCTGGAAGGCTCGTGCAAGGTGTGCTGAGCCGGGCGGGATCTGACCAGGAAATGAAGCATCCCGTCAGCGGAGACCCTTTCGGGCCGAATGTGGTCGATCTAGCGGTTTCCTCCAGTCGCCGGTCCGTTTTCTTGGCCTTAAACGGTGAGCCCCGGTTGGTCAAGCTGGGCAGATCGAACCCGGATGAAATGGAGGAAGTTGTGCTTTCCTCGTCGCCTACGGCGCTCGCTGTGGTTTCGCCGCGCCTGGGACAAAGCTCGGGTAGTCTCGAACAGGTGTCGGGAGAGGGTACGATTCTCGCCGGTGGAAGGGGTTTTGAGCTGACGGTCCGGGCATTGAGCGAGAGCGGCACTGCTCAATCGCAGATCCCGGTTTTCGCCAGCAACGTCTTCCCCGAGATCGCCCGATGCTTTTCGGCGCTCACGGCGAGCGACGGAATGGCCAGTTTGTTCTGTCTCACAGATAAAACCGAAGTCGCACGGCCGATCGTGATTACGATCAGCGACGGAGCAGGACGTAGTGCGCCGCCATTTAACGTCATCGTTCGGCCGCCCACTGAAACCGAAGGTTTGTCAACCCTCAGCGATGAAGAACAGACTGTTGGTGCCAACAGCCCCTTCGAACTTGTTGTGTTTGCCGCGAAAGACCGAGTCATTCAAACTGGATTGCCCCTCACGGTTTCGTTTGATAGCGGGATCAGGGACGACATTGAATTCAGCTGCGCCGCGCCGGTGGTCACCGATGAGAACGGCGAAGGCCACATCATGTGCATGACGGGAGATCCCGTCGACCGGGACAGCACGGCCGTCATAGAACTAGACATCACGGTGACAGACCCCGATGACAGAAGCGTTGAATTCATGATCAGCATCGATCCGACCGTGATGACCGGGCTGACGTCAACCGGGCTGTTTAAGATTTCCGGGGACCTCCAGGAGGTTCGCCAATTCACGCAGTTTCCGCAGCCGATGGTCGTGCTGAGTCTGATTGATTCAGTGCCGCAGGTCGGCGAGCGCCACGTTGTCACCAATACTTCCCAAGGTTTCCTGTTCAATCAGCAGAAGATTATATGTCCGCAAAGCGCCCTTACCGACGAAGAGGGCTTCGCAAGGGTTCGCTGCCGGGCCGGGGGGGTCTTCGGACAGTCGACCGAACGGGTTGTCTTCGCAGGCCCGCAACTCCGTGTGGCTGAATTCTCAGCGATCATTTCCTCGGTCGGCGGTGGCTTGGCAGGCGGCGTTCAAATCCTAAATGACAGCCCATTTCGACCGCAAGTCGGGGTGAGGCTAGTGGATGCAATACAGGTGCGCTCGGAGGACTCAGGTGGTGCGCCGGTCGCCGACCAGGAAGTATTTTTCTTCTCGGACGACGACGTGACGTTTGACCCCCCGTCAATCATTACGGATACCCGCGGGGAGGGCGCACCGACTGTGTTCATCGGCTGCAACGACCGCAACCGGGCAACCATTGAGGTTGGCCTGAAAGACGGCGTGAGGGCGGACTCGATTCGAGTTGAGGGTACTCCCGGCCCGCTGGCTGAAGTCCGAAAGATCAGAGGCGACGATCAAGTGGGAAACCCCGGGCAGCTACTAAACCGCGCCGCCATGGTCATTCGGCTTACCGACGCTTGCGGAAATATTATTCCGAATCATCCGCTGTCGTGGCGTGTGAATCCGGAACCGCGCGGGACTTTACGTAACGTTTTCAATGCAAGCAATCGAAGCGGAGAGGGCTCGGCGATCATGCAACTCAGCCGGTATGGCGGCCCCTTCGAGGTGTCGGTTGACGCCGGTGACGCCGTGTCGACATTTAACCTCTCGGTTGATCTCGATCCTAGCCAAATCGAGATGCTTTCCGGAGACGGCCAGGCGATTGGAGCTGGGCAATTCGCCCCGCAGCCGCTGGTTGTCGAAGTGCAGGGCAGCAACGGCTTTGGAGTGAGTGGAGTGGACGTGACCTTCGCGGTTACTCGCGGCAACGCGACCCTGATTTCGCCTGAAGCGAAGACGGACGGGTTGGGTGTTGCTTTTACCCGGGTCCGCGGCGGCGCCACCAATGGACCGGTCACCGTGACCGCGTCCGCCGCCGGACAGACGGCCACCTTCGATCTGAACGTCGGGGGCGGAACGCCGGTCGCGCCGCTGGACGGTTTCGTCAACGGTGCTAGCTTCATGCCAGGCTGGGTGCCCGGCAGCCTAGGGACCGTGTTCGTGGCGGGACTGCTCGGAGATATCGATGGTGTGGTGACGGGCAATCAGGTCCCCTTCCCGACCACCTTGGAAGGCGTCAGCGTTACCGTGAACGGTACGCCGGCCCCCATCATTTCCGTGATTAATATCAACGGGCAGGAACAGATCAACATCCAGGTTCCGTTCGGCGTGGCGGTCGGCCTGGCTACGGTGGTCATCGAGAAAGACGGGATGACTATTGCCGTCGAAGGAGTGCCGATTCTATCGGTTCAGCCTGGTATTTTCGAGTTTCCGCTGAACGAAAATCTTTTTGCCGCGGCGCTGGATGTGGACTTCAATCTGATCACTCCGAGCAACCCGGCCCGCCCCGGCGACATTGTGCAGCTATTCCTGACCGGTCTGGGCATACTTAACCCGGCTGTGGGAACCAACATCCCAGGCCCGGCAACGCCACTCCCACGGGTGGTGGTCGAGACGATCATCGGGATTGACGATGCCGGCATGGAAAACCTGGGGGCGTTTTACGCGCCGAGCCTGTTGATGGTCTACCAGATCAACTTCCGCGTGGCGGCCAACGCCCAAACGGGTAATCGCAGGTTGATCATTATCGGTGGAGGAGTTGCCAGCAAGTCTTCGCTGTTTCCGATTCAAAGATGGGCCGGCGGCTTATCAACAGTTTGGCAGCAGTCTAGTATTCAGGCAGTCGAACTGGTCGCTTCGTGGGGCCTGATTCGTGTCCCGGGGCGGTCGCAAAGGCGGAGTGCGAAGCGAGTCCAGGGGCTCGTCTTTGTAACGCTTCAGGGGGCTCCCGCGGCTGAGAGGATTTTCACAAGACTCCCCGCGGAGCTTGACGGTTGCTTCGCGCACTGAGCCGGATTTTCTAACGCGGATGGAATGTTCAGAAAATCGATGCGCAGCGATTTTTCCAGCAGATGGACTTTCACAACGGGCTGTTGGGCATTTCAAACTAATTTGACGACCGATGGTCGTTCGCGATGCGCTCGCGTTCCACGGGAATAAATCGATAGGGATACTGAACCGGTGTAAAGTAACTCCTGTCTTCCAATAATTGCAACTGCGTTCCAAAGTATCGATTCAACCTGAATTATGCACAGATTCGGCGTAGCCATCGTCGATGGAGTTGTGGCGATAGCGGCACTCGTGTCAACTCAGTGATTTCGCAAGTCGTCTTTTCTGCTGTTTCCCTCCCCGTTTGAGCCGCCTCCTGATCCCGGCAGGGCAAAAGCGGGCTGGCAAGCGGCGTGTTCCCAGTACGTTGCGGCGAGTGCATGAAATTTTATGCATGGAGTGCCCCTCAGCTCAGCGCACCCTCCACCACCGGCGCCAAGCTCGATCCCGGCGGCCCCATCGCCCGCAGCCGTCGCATCAGCCGTTCAAACAGGCCCTTTTCCTGATAATGATCGCTGTAGCTGACACCCGTTCTGCCGGCGTGCCGCCAGATCTTGGCCGCCACGAACAGAAAACGCAGCCGCGCCGTCGCCAGGGTGGTGTGCCGCAGCGTCTCCACGCTGGCCTGGGCTTCGCGGTTGAACAGCAGCAGCCAGCAGTTGCGATTGTAGGCCAGCATGGCCAACTGAAAGTGATTGCGGTTCATGTCAAAGCGGCGCGAGGGATGGGCCGCCAGCCCGGCGTCGTTGTTGGCCTCCTTGATCAGGTTCTCGGCTCCGGCGCGCTGATTGTAAAACCACACCACCGCCGCGATCGGCTCGGCCAGATTGGTGACAAACACGCGGTAGGTGTAAGCGCTGGTGGCGAACAACTGGTATTGCTCGGCCGCGCCGGCCTTGGGCTCGTTTTCGTAACGCAGCGCCAGGAAACGGCAGGCCCGCGCCCAGCCTTGCGGTTGGTAGAGGAATTCGCATTCCGCGTCCGCGTCGAAGCGGGGGGAGGGTTTCCATTCTGCTTGCTGCAAGCGCTCGACCAGGCGCCGCGTTTTGCGCGCCACGATGACGAACTGACAAGCCGCCTTTTCATAGGCCTCCACCGCCTCCCAGCAATAAAAGCCGGAATCGGCCCGCGCCAGGATTTTCTTCACGCCGCCCGGCAAAGTCCGGAAAGCGCTCTCGAGGTGGGCGGCGATCTGTCGGCCCGTGGGCCGGTCGCCGTTGCGCAACCCGCCCATCAGGTATTCGCGCGTCTCGGCCAGGAAGGTCAGTATCGGCTGGTAGCTGCGCTTGCACTTGTTCTTGGGGTTGTAGCTCTTGCGCCCGCCCATCTGGCGGCCGTAGAGGGTATGCACGGTGGTGTCGGTGTCCAGCGTCACCGTCTCCAACTTCACGTGGGCCGCGGCCCAGACTCGTTCCCGCAGCTGGCGCTGAATGGAAAGGATCTGCTTCGCCACGTTGAGGTGCAGCGAGGCCAGAAAGCGCCACAGCGTGGACTGCGGCGGCAGACGCGTCACTTGCAAGATGCCGGTCAGGATGGGGTCGCGAGCGATGAAGCGGAGTTGGTTGAGCCGCGCAAAGCCGACATAGAGGCCGAGCACGAGGGCCAGCACGAACTGGTAGGGGCTCATGGCTCGGGTGATCCGTTTGGTCGTGAGGGTTTCTTCCAGCAGCGCTTGGAAGCCGAGTTTTTCGAGCAGGGTGGCGACGGGCAGCAAGCCGCCGTAGGGAGTCAGATTCTTGCCACGGAAGTGATAGGGCGTGGCAGCCCCGATTTTATTGGGCCGCGGGGCCCTCGCGCCGGGGCCTTGTTTGACGGGCCTTCGGGAGCTATGCTGTTTTCGTTTGGTAACCATTTGGGTGACCTCCTTGGGGTTGACTGGCGAAGCTGAAATCTTTGCCAGCCTACCTTTTTACCCCATGTTTTCGGGGGTCCCAAATGGTTCCTGGCGGCTCAGCCCTCACCAGGTGCACCGGCAGTGCATAATTCAGGTTCAACACTAGTCGAAAAGTGTTTACGGGACTGATTGAATCGTACAGGTCCTCATCCTCGCTCTCGGGGAAGTAGTACGCGTTCAGAATCCCGAACCGCTCCTTTAAGTTGGTGTCTTTGACACTGGTAAAATCCAGCCTCGAGCCCGGCCCATGGTCTCCCTGAACAACAATAACGGGCGGTCGCTCCGAGACGGTGAGGATAGCGTCGAGAGTAGCGGTGATCCTTTTGTTTAAGAAGTTGAGATGGGCACGGTAACCGTCCACGTACTCCTGCCGACTGGCACCTGGCAAGCTAAAAAAAGCCGATCCGTCAAAAAGACTGTACATCCGTTCCGGAGTTGTCGCTTCTCCATTTGGTCCGAACACAAAAGGCGGACGTCCGACCAAGATATGGGCCAGAACAAATTTTGGGCCTGGAATGTGCGCAATGTCCCGCAGGGCATCGAATTGGTATTCGATTCGGGCCCGATGAGTGTCGTGCAGCAGCGGCCAGCCAGCAATACGGAGGATCCATGGAAACGGAGTCATCTTGAAGAAAATGCCCCCGAACAGTTTCGGAAACTGCCACTTGTCGAAGGTCAGGTCGGCTTGACCCAACTTCACAAAATCTACCTGGCTCCCACCTGAATTATGCACAGATTCGGCGTAGCCATCGTCGATGGAGTTGTGGCGATAGCGGCACTCGTGTCAACTCAGTGATTTCGCAAGTCGTCTTTTCTGCTGTTTTCCTCCCCGTTTGAGCCGCCTCCTGATCCCGGCAGGGCAAAAGCGGGCTGGCAAGCGGCGTGTTCCCAGTACGTTGCGGCGAGTGCATGAAATTTTATGCATGGAGTGCCCCTCAGCTCAGCGCACCCTCCACCACCGGCGCCAAGCTCGATCCCGGCGGCCCCATCGCCCGCAGCCGTCGCATCAGCCGTTCAAACAGGCCCTTTTCCTGATAATGATCGCTGTAGCTGACACCCGTTCTGCCGGCGTGCCGCCAGATCTTGGCCGCCACGAACAGAAAACGCAGCCGCGCCGTCGCCAGGGTGGTGTGCCGCAGCGTCTCCACGCTGGCCTGGGCTTCGCGGTTGAACAGCAGCAGCCAGCAGTTGAGATTGTAGGCCAGCATGGCCAACTGAAAGTGATTGCGGTTCATGTCAAAGCGGCGCGAGGGATGGGCCGCCAGCCCGGCGTCGTTGTTGGCCTCCTTGATCAGGTTCTCGGCTCCGGCGCGCTGATTGTAAAACCACACCACCGCCGCGATCGGCTCGGCCAGATTGGTGACAAACACGCGGTAGGTGTAAGCGCTGGTGGCGAACAACTGGTATTGCTCGGCCGCGCCGGCCTTGGGCTCGTTTTCGTAACGCAGCGCCAGGAAACGGCAGGCCCGCGCCCAGCCTTGCGGTTGGTAGAGGAATTCGCATGCCGCGTCCGCGTCGGAGCGGGGGGAGGGTTTCCATTCTGCTTGCTGCAAGCGCTCGACCAGGCGCCGCGTTTTGCGCGCCACGATGACGAACTGACAAGCCGCCTTTTCATAGGCCTCCACCGCCTCCCAGCAATAAAAGCCGGAATCGGCCCGCGCCAGGATTTTCTTCACGCCGCCCGGCAAAGTCCGGAAAACGCTCTCGAGGTGGGCGGCGATCTGTCGGCCCGTGGGCCGGTCGCCGTTGCGCAACCCGCCCATCAGGTATTCGCGCGTCTCGGCCAGGAAGGTCAGTATCGGCTGGTAGCTGCGCTTGCCCTTGTTCTTGGGGTTGTAGCTCTTGCGCCCGCCCATCTGGCGGCCGTAGAGGGTATGCACGGTGGTGTCGGTGTCCAGCGTCACCGTCTCCAACTTCACGTGGGTCGCGGCCCAGACTCGTTCCCGCAGCTGGCGCTGAATGGAAAGGATCTGCTTCGCCACGTTGAGGTGCAGCGAGGCCAGAAAGCGCCACAGCGTGGACTGCGGCGGCAGACGCGTCACTTGCAAGATGCCGGTCAGGATGGGGTCGCGAGCGATGAAGCGGAGTTGGTTGAGCCGCGCAAAGCCGACATAGAGGCCGAGCACGAGGGCCAGCACGAACTGGTAGGGGCTCATGGCTCGGGTGATCCGTTTGGTCGTGAGGGTTTCTTCCAGCAGCGCTTGGAAGCCGAGTTTTTCGAGCAGGGTGGCGACGGGCAGCAAGCCGCCGTAGGGAGTCAGATTCTTGCCACGGAAGTGATAGGGCGTGGCAGCCCCGATTTTATTGGGCCGCGGGGCCCTCGCGCCGGGGCCTTGTTTGACGGGCCTTCGGGAGCTATGCTGTTTTCGTTTGGTAACCATTTGGGTGACCTCCTTGGGGTTGACTGGCGAAGCTGAAATCTTTGCCAGCCTACCTTTTTACCCCATGTTTTCGGGGGTCCCCAAATGGTTCCTGGCGGCTCAGCCCTCACCAGGTGCACCGGCAGTGCATAATTCAGGTCCCAACCTCGACGATGGAGTAGTCCTGAGTTTTCAGAAACCGGGTTAACCGGTTGAAGGAAAGGAGTTCACGCACAAACTTTGTATCCGGATAGCCCTGCAGCTGCTGACCTAGGCGTTCATGGAGATACTCGAAATTCAATGCTGATGCGAGCGAGTGAAGCGTCTGCATATAATTCGAAGTACTATCGTGCGCGACATAAAAACCCCTTGTGTCTAAATCACTCAGGAAGGCGGAGTTGTCATACTCGTAGAGCTCTGCCAACACGTCTTTTCGTGAATATCCGTCCAGAACGAGATAGTAAACGTCCGGCGCTTGAATGCCGTCTTCGCGTGCGGAAGCCCTGGGCTGCGTGACCTCGCGCTGGGGCAAAAGTTGACGGGCGGTGTGAGCGCGGTAGGAACTGAAAAGGATGGTATTAATTGGAACGCAAACAAGTACGGTCCCTACAATGTTCATGACGTACGTTAGCTGACTGGAGAAACGCCAGAACTTAATGAACAGCCCACCGGCTGCCAAGGCGATCCCGGCACATATCAACAATCACTACTGTCCGGTTAAAAGTCGAATAGAATCAGCTGGTTAGGGTCATCGAGTAAGTTTTCGTGGGAGTCGGACGGCTGCAAGGCCTGTAAAATGGGCGTTTTCTCGAAAAGGGTAACGCTGAGAATCTGTAGAATTTGGTAGCGACTCGCCTCCAGGCCCAACCTCTTGCGCGCGATCGCGACCAGTACGTAAACCGAGACCGCGATCCAGATTTGCGTCTTCACGGCGTTCTCGCTGGTACCGTAAAACTGCTTGATCCGCAGGAGCTGCTTGATCCACTTGAAGAACAACTCGATCTGCCAACGCGACTTGTAGATGCGGGCGATGGTCAGCGCCGGGAGCGCGAAGTTGTTGGTCAGGAACTTCAGCCGCTTGTTCGTCGCGGCGTCAAAGTAGCTGATCCGCCGCAACGGGTCCGGATACGCCAGGGCCGACTCGATGGCAGTCAGTAGGACGGTCTGATCCGAGCGCACCCCCGTGGACTTGTCGACGGGATGCGAGTAGCGCCGTTGGCGCAAGATGTTCTTCTTGGTTCGCACGACGAAGAACGACGAGCAGAGGGTGAACACGAAGAGACGTTCGAAATCGACGTAGGCCCGATCCATGATGTAGAAGGCGCCGGGCTCGGGGAGGAACTCGTCGAGGATGTTGACGTCGTGCGTTTTGCCAGCGGTAATGCGGATAAACGTGGGGATGTTACCCCGCAGGTCCAACAGCGTGTGCATCTTCAGGGCGGCCTTGTGCCGGCGGAACTTGGCCCAGGGGAACAGCGAGAGGCACAGATCGATGGTGGTCGAGTCCAGAGCGTAGAGACTTTGATCGAGATCCACGCCGATCGGATCGCGGGCGTACAAAGGCCGCGCGATGCGAATCAAGACCTGGGCGAAATCGGCATAGATCCGCCAGTCGCGCGACTCGTTGGCGTCGGCCAGTGTGGAGCGCGCCACCTGGGAGCGGAATCCCCTGTGGTAGAGCTTGGCGCCGAGCGAACGCAGGCACGCTTCGATGTCGCGCAGGCTTTCGCGGTAGGTCAGCTGGGCGAACGCCATGCAGAGGAACTGATCCCAGCAGGAAAAGCCGCGCCATCTGCGATCTCCGTCGTAGCGGCTTACGCAGCGGCGGAATTCGCGATCCGGAAGGAAGCTGATCAACTGGGAGAATACGGTGCGGCCGAGGTTCATGAACCATTGTCGGCCGCCTCCGAAGTCGTTCCAGCCGTCCTTCGCCGTTCAAATCGCGGCAAGGGGAAAACAGCCCTAAGCTATGCTGGAACAATCAGTTGCCGCTCGCCAGTGAGTCGTTAACCGGACAGTAGTGATCAACAATATCCGCTTAGCACCTTCATTGACTCCAACGTTGGAAAACCAGAATTCGTAAAGAGGACCAAACGAGAAAAACGCTATGAAACTCAAGGATAGGATGATTGCCGCCGTTTCTGTGCTGGATGCGAAACGATGCGCGAGGAACCAGAAAACCAGGCCTGCCGCCGCCGTGACGAGGCCCGGCAGCACAACGACCTGCCAGTCCGAATAGTAGAAGTTACTCGCAAAGAGAAATAAAGCTGGAAACGCTACAAATAGGACGGGATGTACTATAACTTGCTTGTCCATGGGCTTCTAAGTCGGCTGCCCCGTCTCAGCACCATCAACTAGACCGCGTGAGCTGAGCAACCCGGATGACCCGCGCGATTTTTACCGGGTGAAAACGAGCATTGTCCTCGGTAGGAAGCATCTTTAAGCACCGACACCGATCGGCAAGTGCTTTAAATAGAAGGAGTTGTGGAGCGCCTGCGCCAAGCCCCAAAGCCATTTGGCTGTCAGGGTTTTCTCCTTTGTTGTAAGGGTACCGAGCGTATTCGTGTAATTTTGTACGCTAAGCGGAGCTGTTCTCGACCTGGTTGTCTTGGGGAACGCACCGCAAGTCCAATAGATGAGCGATTTTCGCTGAGACCATTCCCAAGACCCATCCCGACTGCAAAGGAGAAAATCCTGAAGGGCCAAATGGCTTTTCGGGGTTTGGCGAGGGTGCTCCACAATCCCTTCTATTTAAATCACTTAGTCATCTCTGGTGCCGGCTTAGCGTACGATTTCGCGCGAATACGCTCGGTACCCTTACCTCGACGCCCCTACATCCAGTCCGCCGGGCTGGGGCAGAGGAAGAAGTCTCCCCTGTTCCCGGCGCTCTACCGCCGGCAAGCGCTCAGCGATGAGCCGCTCCCCCGCCACAAGGCTTGGCAGATGGTCAAGCGGCGCTCGAAAGCCGCGGGCCTTTCGACGACCACCAGCCCGCACAGCTGGCGCGGCAGCGGCATTACCGAATACCTGCGCAACGGTGGGAGCCTGGAGACCGCGCAGGAAATCGCCGCTCACGAGTCCAGCCGCACGACGAAGCTCTACGATCGCAGCCAGGGGGGAGATCACGCTGGATGAAATCGAGCGGATCCCCGCAGTTTGAGGGGGCCGGGCACGCGCGCGAAGCGAAAGGCTTCTTCCGGGCCCAAGGTAGCACCGGTCATTGCCTGGCTTTTGTCCACGTCCTCTTCGGTCGTATGGCTAGTAAGGCCTCGTTGCCGCGGGGACGTTCTCGTGTGTAACTGGTATGTCTTGGGCACCCAAAGATGCAGCCGTCGGCAGCATCGAAACGAACAAGCCGACCGTGAAATGAGGGAGCGCCTTGAGTGGTGCATACTGAAGCTGAAACAGACTGCCGCGGTTGAAGTGATTCCTGGCGGTTCGCCTCACAGCGGCTTCCCCGCGCTCGATGATCTCATCCAGAAGGCGGCCGGCGTCCTCAAATTGGCCCTCCCGAATCAGCGACTCGGCCCGCTTCGCCAATTCGCTGTCATCCGCCTGGGATTCGAGCCTGTCGAGAAGCTCTTGATATTTCCCGGCCCAAATTTCCGCCTCTTTGATCTTGTCGGCGAGAAGATCTTTAAGGTCAAGCAGCTCATTAAGGCGTGCTAGCGCTTTGGGGTCAACGCCATGGCAGTTGATCGTGACGTTGCCCTCTATATCCGCCACGGCGGGAGCACACCAGCCGGCCATCGCCCTTGGGGTCGTCCGCTAGTGATATTCGAGCATTGACGCGCAGGCCATAGTATTCGCGAACCTTGTCGCCGAGCACCGCTCCCATCAAATCCTGACGCGCCTTTTTTTGCTCTTCCGTCTGCTTTTTCTTCGTGTCCTGTTTGTAGCTGCGCCGTCCGATGAGCCGCCGCGCAAGAACACCGGGATAGGCTTCGACGCAGATCCTGCTGGGATCGCCGTCTTGCAGGCCGGGTATGGTGACGCCCGCATCTAGTAGCCGGGGAGCGCCTTCGAAGAACATCAAACCGACCGGCGTAAAGTCGATTTTCTGGGGGCTCAGCGAACAGGCTGTGACATCCGTAGCCCTGCGATGTTCTTTGTCACCCACCGGCCGGTGCATCCGATACTCCTTGACCGCTGCCCGGAAGCCTTTGCGTCCGAGTGTTCGCGCGTGATCGACGTAACCTGGCCACGTTTTTGGCCAGTCGATATTCTCAATGAAGGTGCGGGACTGTCCGAACGGAAGATCGATCCCCGCGATCCACGGACCGGGGTTCTGTAAAGCCGTCTCGAATTCTTCGAAGCAATGCCATTCGCTCAGTTCGCCTGCCTGCAACAAGTTGACCTGCTTGTGGACCTGAAGCTTCATCTCCTCCGGTGCGTCATAGTGCATCGATTGCAGAGCATGCTCAATCCATTGGGACTGCCATCTCTGTCTCCTCTGCCGCTCCCGTAGCTGAACCTGCTCCCGTTGCTGTTGATGCCTCCGTTCCTGCAACCGAACCCGGCGTTGCTCCTCGCTGTCTTCCTGCTCTTGCTCCCGCTCTCGAAAGAAATCCATTTCCTCCTCGATCTGCCGACGAACACCAAGCTTCTGTAGTTCGAGCTTCTTCCGCTCCAGATCCTCGGCGTCCGCAATCAATTCCTCCGATGGAGTAGCTAGCAAACCCTCGGTGCCTGGTCCATTCCTACTCTGGGGACTTCGAGCCGAGCGGAGACCGTCATCTTCCATCAATGAAGACCTTGCCGTCACCAATGTGGCCGGTACGAGCTGCCTCGACCAGAATGGTCACGATTTCGTCAAGCCGAGAATCCGGGATCACAATTTTCACTTTCACCTTGGGCAGCAGATCGATCTGGTACTCCACGCCGCGATATATCTCTTTGTGTTCCTTCTGCCGCCCGTGACCCCGAACGTCGAAGACGGTCAAGCCACCCACACCGATCTTCTCAAGAGCTTCTCTGACATCCTCCAACTTGTGGGGCTGAATGATGGCGTTAATTCTCTTCATGGGAATAGCATCTTCGATTGTACCGCCGTGCGGTGGGTAGGCTTGGGTGTCCTTGGAGCTACCATGGAAGCGCGAGACTGACGAGAACGGAGGCGCGTTCCGATGAAACTCGATGTGAAAGCTATGGCGTTTACCATAGGTCTGATCTGGGGAGCAGCGATGTTGCTGGCTGGAGTCGCCCACCTAATTTCGGACGGTTACGGTGAAGCATTTCTTGACGTGATGGCTTCGGTATATCCGGGCTACCACGCGACATCCAACCTCGGTGATGTCATTGTGGGCACGCTGTACGGACTGGTGGATGGTGCTGTAGGAGGTGCCGTAATCGCCTGGCTGTATAACCGATTTGCGGTTGCCCGTTCCGCTGCAGCGTGATGAAGGGGTTGCGGAAAATACAGCAACGCCGCGCGGGCCTCTTCGACCAGCTTCGTGGCCCATCCCGACTCCATGAAATGGCGAAGACTGCTTCTGATCACCCGGACGCATAAGGCCGGGGATCGTTCCCGAAATGTCGGGAGACCTCTCTTTAATACCCTCCTGTGAGTGATGGGACGAGGCGCTGGCGGCTAGCGGTGGAGGTGATGTACACAGTTTCAGTGTGAAAGGACGTGCTTTTTGGGGCGGTTCGGGTGTATACTGTGGCCGCGTCAGGGCCCAAATGGAAATTCGCGTCAGGAAGCCTGCTCTAGCCAAGAACGAGAAGCTGACGCAATACGGCTCCGGCCTGGCTTCACGATGAAGAGTCCCATGGACAATCTAGCGCTGCCGGGCGTGTTGAGCTAGACCAAGAGCGAGGTGCCAACCACGACCATGGAGGCTTGAATCAGTGGACCGCGTCACGGAAGCCGACGCTGACAAGATCCGCTCCTACGTGAGCGAATTAACTGGGGAACCGGTTTCCCGCGAAGGGATTTCCGAGGCCCTGCAAAGCTTGATGAACCGCGAAATGCTTTCTCCCCAGGAGTCAGATGAAGGAGCGGTTAGGAAAGTCTACGAACTAGGCCAGGCCGGGAAACTCTATTTCTCAGCCTCTTCGTCCCGCTCCTGACAAGCACCCTGTTGGTGCCCGCGTTCTATCCACGGCACCACCAACGCCGTTCGCTGAATCCTCGTACTCTTGCCCTTCTTGGCTGTACCTGCGTGACTACCACCCCCGCGCAAGAATTACTATCCATCTCCAAGTCGTCGTTCATGGCTGCAACCATCAAAGGCGTCGTTCCGTCTCGCGATTGTGCAATCATATTGGCTCCACGATTAAGAAGCTCTTTGACGAGTTTTCTGGAAACGATTCGAGCCCACCCCGAGCTGCACACGGAGATAGTCGCTGTTGGTCCAGGCGGGCTATCAATCAGTTACAAGAAAGGACCTTCCACTCCCTAGCGTCTCAGCCTTACCTTGGCAGGGTTGATTCTTGGACCACACCGCCCCTTGCCACATCCAGTTGAATCCGGATGGGGCCACTCCGCTGAACCAGCCCTGCAGACTCTATCGCAGGATCGCCGAGCTTGGCCAGCCTTCACGAGCCGGATGTGTCCGGTGATTCGGGAAATCTTCAACCGTTGAAGATCCAGCGATCGAGTAAGGAGGTGAGGGAGCTGACGGAGCTTGGTGCTGAAAAGGTCTGACTCTTCCTGGAGGCAAGGGAGTCTGCTGGGAGTGGTGGGAGTCAGGGGAGTGTTTCCCACCCCAGGAATCATCGGAGTTCATATTGGGGACCCTAGAGAACCCCCCTAACTCCCCTACTCCCCTGACTTCCACGGGAATCAGTCTGGCTTGGCGGGGGCAGTGCTCAATCCAAGCACTACCTGGCGGTGCTCCTGATTCCTGAACGCTACAATGGGCCCAGCATGGGCGCTGAGATCTCGATGGACTCCGTTGTCCAGGGGGCGGGCTCGCGAGTGGCGGCCGAAGTGCATGTCCGAGGCCCAGCTGATCCGCGAGGCCGTAAATCCGCACTCCCCTTCACTGACGTGAGCCGACACAGGAACCCGAGTCGGACAAGACCTGCCGGCAGAAGGACCAGATCTCCGGGTCGAGGCGATGTTTGAACTTCCGCTGAGCACCACCCTGCTGATTCTGGGGTTTCCGCTCTTCTGGGTGGCATACACCGTGATCTTTCTTCTGGTGACCCGGAAGTGGGATCAGACGACGAAGAGACCAGAGGACGCTTCGTGAACGGAACGATCGTTACCTCTCTGGTGCTCTACTACCTTGTCGTCCTGGTGATCGGCGGTTGGGCGATGCGCAAGGGCGCGGGGCAGAACCTCGAGGGCTATCTCTTGGGCGGTCGCAAGCTTGGACCGCTCGTCACCGCGCTGACACTCCAGAGCACGTCGATGAGCGGCTTCATGTTTCTGGGCGCAGGTGCACTCAGCTACGCAGAAGGTTACTGGGCGCTGTGGTACGCGGCCGGCGACATCGGTGGTGGTGTCGTCAATCTTTCCGTAATCGGCCGGCGAATGCGGAAACTCTCGCAACTCACCGGATCGCTGACGCCGATCGAGTATCTTGAGAAGCGCTACCCGTCCCCTGCCATCCGACTGTTCGCAGGGGGTCTGACGGTGTTTCTGCTGGGCGCCTACGTCCTGGCACAATTCATCGCCGGCGGGAAGGGGATGGCCCTGGTCACCGGGATGCCCTACTCCCTGGCCCTCCTGGTGGCCGTCGGGTTCATCCTCATCTATACCTACTTGGGTGGCTATCTGGCGGTGGCCTATACCGATTTCTTTCAGAGTCTCGTCATGCTCGTCGGCGTCCTATGGATACTGGTCGCCGCATTGACGGAGGTGGGCGGCCTGTCCGCCGCCAATCGGGCCATCGCCGACCTGGAGCCCTCATTGCTCTCCATCTGGGGCCGAGACCTCCGACACCAGGGCCAGTGGGGTATTGCTCTGGGTGCGGTGCTCATCTTCTCCATCGGCTACATGGGGTGGCCTCACGTTGTCACCCGGCATATGGCAATGCGGCGTCCGGCAACAGCGCGATTGGCAGGCGCCTACGCGACCGTCTGGAACCTGCTCTTCGTTCCGTCTCCCTATCTCCTCGGGATCCTAGCGATCATTATTGTTCCGGACCTCGCCGATCCGGAGATGGCGATCTTCGAGGTCGCCGAGAAACTCCTCCCGGCCGCGGCCACCGGGATCGTCATGGCCGCCATCATGGCTGCCATCATGTCAACCGCGGACTCGCTGTTGTTGCAGACCGGATCGATCGCCGCCCGAGATCTCTACGAGCGCTTCTTCAATCCGAACGCTTCGGAGCGCCAGATGGTCTGGGTATCTCGCCTGATGGTTCTGGCGATCGGCGTAATTGGCTACTTCATCGCCCTCATCCAGCCACCGACGGTCTTCGGGATCGTGGTCTTCGTCACCTCGGTGTTAGGAAGTGCCTTCTTGCCCGCATACGTCTGCGCCGTGTGGTGGCGGCGAGCCAACGCCCCCGGAGCACTCGCCTCGATGGTGGCGGGCGCGGGAGTAGCCTTCATGTGGCAGTTGGGTGGTCTGGACGCGGCAAGCGGCCTTCACGCCATGCTGGCTGGGCTCCTAAGCTCGTCCGTGATCATGATCGTCGTCAGTCTGGCAACGCAGAAAGTGGCTCCGGTGTCTCCTAGAATCCTTGAGTTGATGACCGAAGCGGCGCGCCTGGGGGCGACACCGCGTTGAGGTACTCCACCTTCAATCGGCGTGCTACCCGCGGGGCAGGAGCAACGTGCAGATCCGGCCTAGAGCATAGCCCCAAACAGCTTGCGGTTCAGATGCTTATCGGCCAAGCGTAGCCAATAGTACTGGCTGCGGTGATCTGCGCCCTCATCGATAATTTCTGATGGAGAACATCAATGATTCCGGCCTTGACGGCTTGAAAGGTTACCGCCCCCGCAAGGGAAATCGGCAGAGGCTGATCGAGTCGGTCTTCGCTCTGTGGAAGTATTCCTGGATCGAAGACGGCCAACTGCTGGCCAAGAAGGGGACGGACCACTACCTGTTTCTGCTTTCCTTTCTTTCAGAGCCGGAGGCAGAACGGTTCGAGGAGAACTTCTCCCAAGACAGGGCCTCCCCAATATCTGTTGGAGTTCTCTCGTGATCTTTAGGCAAAGGCGACAGCTACTGCCGGGAGGTGCGAACCATCCTCATTCTGCTGTCGGAACCAGGAAGAGGAGGTAGAGAAGAAGCGCACTCAAGATCACTAGCAGCACTTTGATCCACCGGGTACGCATCTCGCCTCTTACCCTGGGGGAGAGCTGGGTCCCGCGCGGCTCAGCGCTGGGCTCGTTTACGGCGTCTCAAGACAATCAGCACGAGCAAGGCCACCGCCAAAATGCCGCAAATAAACCGAACTATTCCGGGATCCATGGGTTTCTATCTCCAGTCGGCAGCATAGCAGGTCTGGTGACAAAAACTCGCTCAACGAGCCGCTTGAGCCGCTTGAGGAAGAGGCAACGCAACGGACCAAATCGGTTTGGACTTGGATCGAGGAGTTCTACCTGCCCAGCCCGTGCGGTGGGCCTCGTCTTTCTTCAGCTTTCATCGCCCGCCCTCTACAAAAAACTACTGTTTGTTGGCTGGCCTCGGGGCTCCATCTAAGCTCCCTCTTTTCACCCGCTTCTGATGGCGCCTTGCAAGGAGGTTTAAAGCAGGGCCTACTGAGGGGATTTTTCCCTTCTTCAGCTGCAATCCGACCCATCCGCCGCTACGCCATCTGCAAACCCTTGGCGACAAGCGGGACCTATCGCAACATTTCGTATAGCGGGCTTGTAGGATAGAAAGGCAGAAACGGACCCAAAGCGGACATGCGGAATCATTGGTAGGGTGCTGCTCTTCAATTAGCGTTTGACCGACCATTGAGTGAAAACAACGTGACAGCAGTCTTTATGAAGAGATTGTCAGGGAGGTAGTCGAGATGTCACATTCAAGCCGATTCAGAGCAACACTCGTCGCAAGTTTCGTCGCGCTGGCTGTGATGGTGGCCGCGGAGTTAAGCGCCCAACACAGCAATCCGTATCGCGCCTTCTACGGTTGGGCAAAACTCCCGGAGGGGAGGACTCTGGGCGTGGTGGCCGGGATATACCACCTGAATTATGCACAGATTCACTTTGCGAGTGTGGCTGCGTTCGTAGCGGGTTGGCGGTCGTCGTGAGGTGGTAGCTCGGCAACTGGCCTTTTGGCTTCTCCGTGTCCGGTTTCCCTTCCCGCCCAGAATCCGCGTCGTCAAAACCTCGCTCGGAAGTGACGTGTTTCCAGTGCGTTACGGCTAGTGCATAAAATTTTATGCATAGCGCATAGCCAGGCTCTCAGATCAGCGCCCTCCCGACCACCGGCAGCAAGCCGCCGTAGGGAGTCGGCTTCCTGCCGCGGAAGTTGTCAGGCGTCGAAGCCCCGATTTTATTGGGCCGCGAGGCCGTCACGGCTGGGCCTTGTTGGACGGGCCTTTGGGAGCTATGCTGTTTTCGTCTGGTAACCATGTGGGTGACTTCCTTGGGGTTGGCTGGCGAAGCTGGAATCTTTGCCAGCCGACCTTTTTACCCCATGTTTTAGGGGGTCCCCAATGGTCCCTTGCGGCTCAGCCCTCCTCAGGTCCACGCCGCAGTGCATAATGCAGGTACCAGGATCCTGATGGCCAACACATGTGGCTGATGGACAGGTGTGGCGGGAACAACTGCGCTGGCGTTGACCTAGACCCGATCCTCAAATTTGACCTGCACGGGAACCTGGTGACGAGCTTTGGCAAGGGGCTCTTCGGGTGGCCTCACGGTTTCTTCGTGGACCACGAAGGAAATCTCTGGGTGACCGAGGGATCGCCGACAGGAGAACGTCGAGGAGAAGCGGGATTCAAACTCGGCAGGGGGCACCAGGTCTTCAAGTTGAGCCCAGAGGGAAAGGTATTGATGACCCTGGGCGAAGCGGCCGTCCCCGGGGACGACGAGACCCACTTCAATGGACCCTCCCATGTGCTGGTCGCCCCCGATGGCGAGATCTGGGTCACGGATGGGCATCGCGGTGGCAATAACCGCCTGGTCAAATTTTCGCCGGATGGGACATTCATCATGCAGATCGGAGGTGGGGTGGACGCTGCGACCGCTGAGCGCGGCCTATTCAACGATCCCCATCACCTCGCCATGGATTCCCGGGGCCATCTCTACGTTTCCGACCGGGGCAACAATCGAATCCAGATCTTCGATCAGGAGGGGACTTTCATCGGGCTTTGGACACATTTCGGGAGACCGAGTTCTATCGCCATTGATGACCAGGACAGAATCTATGTGGTCGATGGCACGACATCCTTGACCGGTGTATTGGACACAGAGTTCTCGGGCGGCGGGAGCTATGGGTACGACAGGGGCATCCGTATCGGCAGCGCCGAGACTGGTTCGATCGAGACCTTCATCCCCGAGCTTCAGCTGTCCGGATTCACCGAGAACGGCCAACCGCTCGGCGTCGATCAGGAGTTCATTGGGTTGCATCCCGACGGCAGCATCCTCGTGGGGGAAGTCGCGGGCAGACGCCTGGTGCAGTGGGTCCGGGTCAGGAAGTAGCCAGCTCGTGGGACAGGTCGCCACCTAATTATCCAGCCCATACGTATGCACATTGTTTGCCTTGAAACAACTGCGCTGGCCGCTTCCCCAATGCGCCCCTGAACGTTGCGCCCCTGAACGTTTAGCGTACGTCGATAGCTGTCTGGGAAATAACTTTCTCACCACTTATCCACTGTCAGAGACCTCCTCCGAGTCCTAGGAAGCGCTGAAAACCTCGCGTCTATTGAGTTATCATGGCCTTGAGCCAGATAGCTGGTGGGAAGTGTGTCCAGTCAAGGCTGGCATGTTCAGTGGGAGACAGTCCCACCGGGGTAAAAGTCAGAGCCCCGTAGCTTGGGTTGCATCCGTGTGGAGGAAACGAAGCCGATGAAGCCAACTGACAAAGCCATCCTTGGGATGGTGAGCAAGTCACCGGGCCGTAACAAAAGTGAACCCATAGGTGGCCTCGAAAAGCTAAAACCCCGGAGGCCGAACCCTCTTTCCACGGGTGAAGGCAGCATGGCCTGGCGCAGACTGACTGCAGCGCCAGTTCACTCCGGCGGGGTGCTAGGGACAGCACGGTGACAAGGGCATGCTAAGCAACTGGAGAAGCCCTCCTCGTCCCGTCGAGAAATTGGCGGAGCAGGGAAGCCGTATAACTGGCGAAAACCAGGAAATCGGTGGAAGGCGAGAGGATGGCGGCTAGGTTCGTAGTAGTGAGGAAGCGGGGTAACGCCCGTGGAGCGAAGGAGCCTTGCTGCACATGAAGTCTTGGTCAACACAGTGAGGCAGGGGCGAAATGATAAAAGCGTCCGGTAGTCTGCAGGATCTGAGACGAAGACTATACGGCAAGGGGAAGGCTGAACGGACTTGGCGTTAACCCAAGGCCTCGGTCGGAAGCGGTGGAGTAGTCAATGGCGAGAGCAGACACCTGGATTCGGGTGACGGCTTCCGAGCTGTCGTCGAAAGCAACTCCGATCGGATAGGTCTCATAAACCTTGTCGTGAAGTGTGCAGGAGCGCGTAGTGAAGGAAATCTTCATGCTGCGTGCGAGGTGGCGGGAGCTGGAAACGGAGCCACGGACACGGTTAACCGGGCACGAAGGGGGAAACCCCGGATACAGCCAAGCCAGGTCCTGACGGGCCACCGCGCCAGTTCCCGACCCTACGTGTGTCCAGTCAAGGCTGGCATGTTCAGTGGGAGACAGTCCCACCGGGGTAAAAGTCAGAGCCCCGTAGCTTGGGTTGCATCCGTGTGGAGGAAACGAAGCCGATGAAGCCAACTGACAAAGCCATCCTTGGGATGGTGAGCAAGTCACCGGGCCGTAACAAAAGTGAACCCATAGGTGGCCTCGAAAAGCTAAAACCCCGGAGGCCGAACCCTCTTTCCACGGGTGAAGGCAGCATGGCCTGGCGCAGACTGACTGCAGCGCCAGTTCACTCCGGCGGGGTGCTAGGGACAGCACGGTGACAAGGGCATGCTAAGCAACTGGAGAAGCCCTCCTCGTCCCGTCGAGAAATTGGCGGAGCAGGGAAGCCGTATAACTGGCGAAAACCAGGAAATCGGTGGAAGGCGAGAGGATGGCGGCTAGGTTCGTAGTAGTGAGGAAGCGGGGTAACGCCCGTGGAGCGAAGGAGCCTTGCTGCACATGAAGTCTTGGTCAACACAGTGAGGCAGGGGCGAAATGATAAAAGCGTCCGGTAGTCTGCAGGATCTGAGACGAAGACTATACGGCAAGGGGAAGGCTGAACGGACTTGGCGTTAACCCAAGGCCTCGGTCGGAAGCGGTGGAGTAGTCAATGGCGAGAGCAGACACCTGGATTCGGGTGACGGCTTCCGAGCTGTCGTCGAAAGCAACTCCGATCGGATAGGTCTCATAAACCTTGTCGTGAAGTGTGCAGGAGCGCGTAGTGAAGGAAATCTTCATGCTGCGTGCGAGGTGGCGGGAGCTGGAAACGGAGCCACGGACACGGTTAACCGGGCACGAAGGGGGAAACCCCGGATACAGCCAAGCCAGGTCCTGACGGGCCACCGCGCCAGTTCCCGACCCTACGGCTTGTAATCAACAGCTATCTGAAGCGCGGTACAATCTGGGCGTCGATGGAAGGCCAAACCATCAGCCACTACAAGGTCCTCTCCGAACTCGGCCGGGGCGGCATGGGGGTTGTCTACAAGGCCGAGGACACCAAGCTGGAGCGGTTCATGCTCAGACTACCGCTTAGATGTTTCCGCTCCACCTGCTGGTACTGGCGCGCGTTAGTATGCGCACTTTCTGCCCTCACCCTTTACGGTGGTTGCGACACGACCCTCACTGCTTCCGCCGATTACCAGTTCCTCATCGGCAGCGTCGGTGAGGGCAGTCGTCCCGGAGCTTTCCGCTGGCTCCGCAACGGGCAAGAGTATCGGACCGGCCAGTCCCCGCAGCTCTTCCTACTGCACGCCGAGGGAAACCTCCGCAGCAGCGAAGGCGTTGTCCCGCTCGCCTCCAGCCGCGTCCTGTTCGGCTCCGGCCGCTGGGGCAAGGCCCTCTACCTCGATTCCGGCGGATCTCTCGCGTACCCCCGCGCCGACAGCGTCAACTTCGACCAGGGGACGATCGAGATGTGGATCGCGCCACGCTTCGACGGCACCAACCCGGTCTATAACTCCGCGAACGTCACTCTGTTCGGCTACACCGCGCCGAACGGCGACACCTTCCTCATACACCAGTCGGCCGATGGCGTCCTCCACACTGCCGGAACGGTCCGGGGCCAATACCAGAGCGCGTACCAGGAACTCCAAGGCTCCACCCGAGCTTGGAAGGCTGGCCAGTGGCATCATGTGGCCGTGACGTTCTCTTCCTCCGCGAAGTTCTTGCGGATCTATATCGATGGCGCGCTCGCCGGCGACACCAACGAAAAGCGCTACCTGCCCCCAAGCGCGGCCGCCGACCGCTTCCAACTCGGCGCCGAACTGTACCTGATCGACGAACTCCGCATCTCCTCTACGCCCACGAGCCCCGAACAGATTCGCGCCAATGCGATCCGCACGACTCAGTTGGCCAACGGCGAAGTCTGGCTGCCACTCTCCCAGGTTGCCGAGGGTGACCAGTTGGTCTTCGATGCCGGTGGCTGTGCCACCGCCCCGTTCACTTACCAGGGCAGTCCCGTGCGCAACCCGCAGCCTCCGAGCACGCTGCTCCCGTCCGGCAGTTCCAGTGTCGCGCTCACTGTCGAGAGCGCTGCTCCCACCTCCTGCCGTTATTCCGTCAACGCGCTGCTCGAGCTCAGCGCCATGACCCCGTTCGCCGTCGGCGCCGGCACGAGTTCCCATTTCACCGACGTAACCGGCCTCGCGTCCGACACCACGCGCGTCAATGACGTCTACGTGCGGTGCGCCCTCGCACCGGATTACGTGCTGAAGCTCCAATACCGGAGTCTGCCGACGGTCAAACAGAGCTTTCCCCGCATTTCCATTCTGTGGGGTTTGGATCTGCTCGATCCCGCAAACAAGGATTACACTTCTCGTATCAGCCTTGCCGTCCCCGGCAGCGGCGGATTTAGCCCGGCTCAACTTCGCACCCTCCGTGCGCTGAATCCGAACTTGCTGATGCTCGCAACCCTCCAGCCGATCGAATACATCCCCAACCAGACGCCCATTCCCGAGGACTACTACCTTCACGACACTCAAGGCAAGCGCATCCAGCTCTGGCCAGGCATGTACCGCCTCAACATGACCAAGCCTGAAGTGGCCGAGTTTAGGGCGCGCGAAGCCTATCAGTCCATTCTCGACTCGGGCCTGCTCTATGACGGCTGCTTTTTTGACAGTTTTACTCTCAGCATCTCCGAAACCAAGGCGGACGCCTATGGCAACCCCATACAGTTCGATGCGGATAGCGACGGCAAGCCCGATGATCCGCAGTGGCTCGACGCTGCCTGGCGCGCGGGCATGCTCCATCTCATGGAGAGATGGCGTGAGTACATGCCGTATGCCATTGCCACCCAGCACACCGTGAACCACAGCCCCCTGGACGTCCGCAGACTGTTCAACGGCCCCAATCTCGCGTTCATCGGCGGACACGTACTGGAGGGCAAGCGCGAGTTTGCCGAACTGAGGACCGCCTACCATGAATCCTGGGACGGTGGGCGCGCCCCGCTTGTCACCGTCGTCGATGTCGGCGCTCACGACCAACTGGGGTATGGGTATGGCGTGTATTCCACGTTTGAGGAGGCGCTCGAGAAGATACCATCCCACGTCCTGGAGTTCACCCGGACGTTTTACCCGTGGATGCGCTTCGGCCTGGCGCTCACTCTCATGAACGACGGCTATTTTGAGCGCCACTTCAGCGACGTACTCTATAGCGTGCCTTGGTGGTACGACGAGTTCGGATTCGACCTCGGCCTGCCGCTCGGTCCCTATCAGTATTTCTCGTAGGCTTTTCGCGGGCAGCTCCGACCCAACCGGTCGATTGCGTCGTCGTCGCTTCGGGACAAAGCTTCCAGCGCAACGAGGAACCTTTCTCGGGGCGCCAGTTGCTCGTAACCTCGCTCAAGAGTCTTCCGCTTCATTTCTTTCTCGCCTTGAGAACCACTTCGATGGCCTCGACTCGCTGCTCAAGTTCGGCTGTTTCAAAGGCCTTTCGTTGGCTTTCCAACAGAGACGCAACGGCCTGACCTTCGCTGAGCGTCAAATCTCCCTTCACAACGGTCTCGACGACCGCTCCCAGGGCCAGCGGGATGTCTTTCGCTACGTTCACTACAGGGATTTCCATCTCGATCGATCTTTCCCGCCTAGGAGGAAGGATGCGATCGAGACACAGGCGCAGTGCTTGGATGTCACCTTTTTTTGCCAGCTCGACGGCCTTGCGCGTGATCGCCTCGCCCTCGCCTTCTAGGAGTTCCTGGTAAGCCCGTGTGGTCCGACTGAGGGAGCCTCTTGGCCGGCCGCTCGGGTTACCTGAGACTCCCTTGAGAAAGGGAAGTCCTCGCTGTTTCCACGCTGTTTTTTCAGCGGGCATGGCATTCTTGGGGAGAGCGTTCAAGCTGAATTATCGCTCTTTCTTCGCCCTGAGTCAAAGAACGTTTACCTGTAACTAGCAGTCTGGGGAAATTGATCAACTGGCGACGACAGGAGCAGGCCGACTTCGCTGGCAGATAGACAAAGTTAGCAACCAGGTGGAAAGCGTTGCTGTGAACGCCGAGCTTCTTGGTCTTCTACTTCTCCGTGCAAGGGCTCGCGAGCTGCGTTCACCATGGCCCGTCGCAGTTTGTGCAACATCATCCAGGCGGTTTCGTAGCGCGACAGGCCGAGCTGACGCTGCAGTAGCAGCGCCGACACACCTCGTTTATCAGTTGTCATCAGGTACGCAGCCCAAAACCAAACCGTCAGCGGGGTTTTCGTATTGTGGAGCACCGTTCCCGACGTCAACGAGACCTGGTGTCGACACGCCGCGCACTGCCACCGTAGTTTCTGCTCGAGAATGTAGGCCTGCCGATGCCCACACTGAGGACAAAGGAACCCGTCGGGCCAACGACAAGCAGCCAGGTACTTCTGGCTAGCCTCCTCGGTCGCGAACTCCACCTGAAACTGACGCAGACTCTTCGGAAACGGCGACCGGGCCACGCCCTACCCTACATCTTGGGGCTTGCTGAAACAACCGTATAAGCAAGAGCCGACTAGCAACGATCCATAAGCTGCGGAACCTCTGTGGAGCTCGTTTGCTACTACCGTTTTTTCACATGCGCGTGAGTTCAGCGTGGCAATAATCGCAGTCTTGCCCGTGGCCCTACGCGCCCCTGGGCGTGGCTGGACCTTCTTTAACGGGGATCACCGCGCATGGCTCGAACGGAGCTTGATACCCCATCGGCCGTCCTCTTTCGTGAGAATGTATAGGGATTCATACGTCCGGATCGGCGAGCCATCTTCGCGATAACGAGTGAACCGGGTGTCAATATGAACCTTGCTGTCTGAGAGGTGAATGATCTTCCGATGAGTCCAGGCGCTATGGTGCCAATCATCTTCGATCTCCCGCTTCGCATTTTCGACCGTGCGTTCTCCTGGACCGTCGAGAACCCGCATTGTGCCTCTAGCGAGTCGATAATGTGGGAAATGCATGGTGCGGTCCCAGGCCGCCATGTCCATCTTGTTGAACGCCGCAATAACCTCATCCAAGACCGTCATTACCTCGGTTTTGATTTGAGCGTTCTTGTCCTGTGATGCCACCGGTAGCGCGACAAGGGTGCAGAGCACTACCAGACGTATCAATTTCTTCATGATTGATCTCCCGGACTTTGGCGAAATCAGAATTTCCTTCGTGATCATCCTGGAGCAGATAGGATGATCCAGGATTCCCATTTTGGCCATCCCGGCACGGATAGGGTAGCTGAGCCACGCCGGTGCTGCAACGTTTCTTCGTACTGCTTTCACGTTCGATCCCGCAACCTTTGCCGGTCCGGCCTACAGATCGGCTCCGGTCAAGGCGTTCCGGTCGCGCCAGCTAGCGCGTTGACGAAGGACGCGCTCCAACGCGATGGGCTCGCCCCAACATACGCAATCGGTGGCGCCGACAAGAACAGTGGCTCGGCGACCTATCCGACAGGCGCGTTCGCCTTGAGCGGCAGACTGTTCGGCCCGTCGCCAAATAAGTGTTGGAAGAGTAGTTTCGCGTTGCAACGCGTCGCCGGACGTCCCAGCCAGAGGAGAACTGTTTCAATGAGAATCATCGCAATACTGGCTCGGCTTCACGCTGGCTGTGTTCGCGACACCTGGCTCCTGATCAACGATGTCCTCCCTTGACCGTCCCGCTACGGGCAGTATAGAGTATCTACCGGCCGTGGGGCGAAGTTCTTCGCACAGCTCTCACGTTCGATCCTCCATCTGTTTCCGGATTTCGGTCCGACCGACAGCTTTCGACAACGCTAGCACTCCTCTAATACGCTCCCACGTTGCCTGTCGCCGACTCCCGGCTCATGCTGGGCCGCAGTTTGCCTGCTAAATCCGCACTAACGGGGTAGGGTTCACTCAAGACCCCAACTCCCGGATTGTCGGTTCGAGCTTGGTATCGTTTCCGACAATGGGGATTGTCGGAAGTGAGTCCGCACCCCTGGAGGCGCTAGATCCTCACTGACGGCGAAATCTTGATCCAAGCTGCTGAATATTCCGCGAACCGGACTTGATCGAAGCCGCTACCCGACACACGCTTCGCGTGGTAGTCGGCTTTTCCAATTTGACACTACCGTCTCACTGGGTCGGCGTAGCCTGCGGCAGAGCAAACACCCAGAGCACGCCCCCGTGGGGCACGTAGGTGTCGGTCCCGAGGAGCCGATTCAGCATTGCCTGCTGGCGTTCGGAATCGACGCCCCAGCCCGAAAGCACGGCCACGTATTGGATGCCATCGACTTCGTAGCTGCTCGGCACTCCGGTCACGCCGGAGTTGGTGCGTTGCTTCCAAAGTTCGTCGCCCGTTCGGGCGTCGAAAGCGCGGAAGTACCGGTCATTCGTCCCGCCCATGAAGATCACGTCGCCCGCGGTTGCGAGCACTGGGCCCCAGTTGTGGCTTGCAAAGGTTTTCGTCCACACCTTCTTCGGCCCGTCCAGATCCCAGGCCTGTAGCTCGCCGATGTGGCGCTTGGCGTTCTCGTGGAGGACCAGGTCCACTCCCCCGACTTCCATGTAGAACTGGCCGGGCCTGTACTCGACCTCCTTGCCCTTCATCGAGCTACAGAGGTTCTCATTGGCGGGGATGTAGAGGTAGCCGGTCTTCGGGCTGTAGGCTGCCGGCGGCCAGTCCTTGCCGCCCCAGAGCGAAGGGCAGAACTCGGCGCGCTTGCCGATGCCGGGTTTGCGCGCCATGTCGTAGCTGGGCCGCCCCGTCTTTGGGTCGATGCTCGTGAAGACGTTCTGGCGCACATAGGGCTGTGCGTCAACGAAATCGATCCGGTCGCGGCCGCGCTCGAGGAACCAGAGGTAGCCGTTGCGGCCGGGGTGGACCAGGCCGGAGATGGTTCGTCCGTCACGCTGGAAGTCCAGCAGGAGCGGGGCGGAGACTTCGTCCCAGTCCCAGGAGTCGTTCCAGTGGTACTGGTGGTGGGCGCGGAGCGCGCCCGTTTCGACATCCAGCGCAATCACCGAAGTGGCGTACAGATTGTCGCCCGGCCGCGCGTCACCCATCCAGGGGCCGGCGTTTCCGGTGCCCCAGTAAGTAAGCCCGAGCCGCGGGTCATAGGAGCCCGTGACCCAGATGGAAACGCCGCCGGTCTTCCAACTGTCGCCTTCCCAGGTTTCGCTGCCGGGCTCGCCCGGTGCTGGGATCGTGTAGGTCTTCCAGGACTGCTCGCCCGTCATCGCGTCGAAGGCCGCAACGAAGCCGCGGATGCCGAACTCACCGCCCGAGACGCCGACCATCACTTTGCCCTCGGCCACCAGCGGCGCCAGCGTCATGTAGTAGCCCGTTGTGTAGTCCTGCACCTCGCGTTCCCAAACCTCCTCGCCGGTGCGCGCGTCGAGCGCCACCAGATAACAGTCTGCAGTGGCCAGCTAGACGCGGTCCGCGTAGAGCGCCACGCCCCGGTTGGTGGGGTGCATCTGGAATTGGTCCTCGGGCAGCTCGCGGTCGTAGCGCCACAGAAGATCGCCGCTGCGGGCATCGAGCGCCAGAACGCGGTTGTGGGGCGTCGTCACGAACATTACGCCCTCGTTCACGATGGGCGGGGCCTGGTGTCCCTCGCGCATCCCCGTGGAGAAGGTCCAGGCCGGAACCAGCCGGCTCACGTTGCTGGTGTTGATCTGGTCGAGGGCGCTGTAGCCCTTCGAATCGTAGCTGCCGCGATACATCAGCCAGTTACGCGGCTCCGGATTCGTCAACCGCTCATTCGTTACGTTCTTGTAGGCAGGCGCGGACTGCCCGAGGCTCGACGAGGGAAGCCCGCCGGCGACGAGCGACACGGCCAGCCAAACGGCGATGCGATGGAATCGGGCAAAAACGGACGTAGGATGTAGCATGGCTCTCCTGTGGTGGGTGGGCTGGTGGCTGACGGTTGTCGGCATGTCACTGCGGCTGAACGCCGACGCGGCGCGTGAACCCACGCGCCACGCGCAACTCGTTCTCGGCGATCGGTCAATGTCATCAACGGGCAGAATCACACGATAGAGTCGAGCTTTCATGATTTCCCCGACCGACATGGTAGCGCAGCGAGCGGCCCTATCGGTCAGCCTCTGCGGCTACTCGCGCGAAATTGTCATCAGAGTTCCGAGATTGGGGCAGAGCATCCGTTCACTTCCGCGAACGGAGACGGATACGCCCAAGTGATAGCATATTTTTTGTCGTGACGATTGATTGGGCCAGACGATGGTTGGAGATGGCGACGCGGTGGGTGTAACGGCCCAGGTAGCGCAGCACCTGCTGTCGCTGGCGAGTGATAATGTCCTAAACGTGCCAAGTAGAAATGTCCTATTGACAAGGTCAGCCTGGAGGGGTGAGCAAGCAAGGACAACTACTAATGACACAACGAGAGCGCGACCGGCTGGTGGCGCTGCGCAAAGCAGACAAAAAACTCATCACGCAAAAGCAGGCCGCCCAGCAGACGGGCCTCAGCGAACGGCATCTGAGGCGGCTGCTGGCGAAGCTTCGCAGCGAAGGCGACCAGGCCGTGGTCCATGCCGCGCGGGGCCGCGCGTCCAACCGCAAGCTCAGCGCCAAGGCGGAAAAACAAGCCGTGGCAATCCTCTCCCAACCCGTCTACGCCGGCTTTGGCCCGACTCTGGCGGCGGAGTATCTCGAGCAGCGCCACGGCGTCCAAGTCGGCCGCGAAACGCTGCGCCGTTGGATGGCCGCCGCGGGCCTGTGGAAGCCCCGCCGCCGCAAGTCAGGACGCCCGCATCCGTGGCGGCCCCGCCGCAGTTGCCGCGGCGAGCTGGTGCAATGGGACACCTCCGAGCACGACTGGCTGGAGAGACGCGGGGAGAAGCTGTACCTGATCGGCATGATCGACGACGCCAGCAGCGAGTTGCTGGCGCGCTTCGTCCGGCACGACTCGGGCGAAGAGAATCGCCGTTTGCTGAAGACGTATCTGGAACAAAACGGCCGACCCGTAGCCTTCTACACCGACCGCGCCAGCCTGTTTGTCAACACGCCCAAAAACAGCGCCGGCGAGGATCCCAAGCTCTTGCCTCCCACGCAGATCGGGCGGGCGCTCCAGGAGCTGGACATCGAATCGATCACGGCCTATTCGCCGCAGGCCAAAGGCCGCGTCGAGCGCAGCTTTGGCACCGCCCAGGACCGCCTGGTGAAGGGTCTGCGGGTGGCCGGGGCCACGACGATCGAACAGGCCAACGCCTACCTGGAAAGCGAGTTTCTGCCCTGGTGGAACGCCACGTTGCGGGTGCAGCCGGCTCACCCCGACGAGGCGCATCGCGAGCTAGGTCCCGAGCACGATCTGGACTCGGCGCTGAGCCAGGTCGAGACGCGGCGGGTCGCCAACGACTACACGATTCGCTTCCGGGGAAAGAGCTATCAAATCGACCGCAAGGCGATTGTGCCGGGTCTGCGAAACAGCCGAGTGCGGGTGGAGAGACGCCTGGACGGCGTCCTGGCCGCGCGCTTCGGCAAGCACGAACTGACGCTGAAGCGCTGCGGCGCGCAGCCCCAATCGGAACGCCCGCAGCCCAAGAGCGCCCAGGCGGAACCCGCTGCGGCAGCGGCCGAGAAGGCTGGCGGCAAAGCTGCCGGCAAGCGAAGCAGCGACTGGATGAAGGACTTCGATCTGAAAGACAGCCCGCCTGTGTGGCAAGCGGCGCAGGCATCCGGCGCTCGGCGAGACGATACGCAGGACTAGGAGTCGCTGCCAAACCAAGACTCTATGCGGAGCGCCCATCGGGCCGATGCGCTGAGTTGGCAGTCGCTGCCAAACCAAGACGCTATGGGGAGCGCCGGGCAAACGGCGCCCGGCGATCGTCGCGTTGGCGAAGCCCAAGGCCTCCGCTCCGAAGCTTCACCAAAGCAATCTCTGTCACGAACAGAAAACCCTCTGACCGGGAGGCCAGAGGGTCGTCTGCTTCAGCCGATTGCTTGGGAGCCAGCTCCATCGCTTCGGCCTTGGGCATCAAGAGCAGGCGCGACCCTGCCCTCAACGCCAACCACTCTACCATCGCCTCTCCAGCCACCTGCCCCAAAGCGGACATTTCTACTTGGCAGCGATTAGGACATTGCTACTTGGCGTTGACAGTAGCGCAGCACCTGCTCGGGACTGCCAAAAGGCGGCTTCAAGTAGACCACCCACTTGTTGCGAAATAGGGTTCTCAGGAAAGCCGAGAAGGCGCGGGGTTGGGACAGGAACCGCAGCTGACCATAAAAGGTGAGTCGTCCCTCGGCGAAGGCCTTCCGTAAAGCGTCGACAAACTTGCCGCGAAACACCTCAGCGAGGACGTCTTTGGGAAGGAAGAAGCTGTCGTAGCGCGGCTCGATCCAGCGGGTGTGATTCGGGGAGAGGCCGCCGGCGGCAATGACCGAGTGCACATGGGATGATGTTGGAGCTTCTGATTCCAGGTGTGCAAGACGCTGAAGAAGCCGATCTCGGCGCCCAGACGCTGGGGATCGCGGGCCACCTCTAACAGCGTTTCCGCGCTGGTGCGTAGCAGCAGAGAGTAGACGACTCGCTTGTTCTGTAAGGTCAGCCTGGAGAGTTCGTGGGGCAGCGTGAAGACGGCGTGCAGGTAGCGCGCAGGCAGCAACTGTTTGCGCCGCGCCTGGAGCCAGCGCTCGCGGGTGTTGGCCTGACACTTGGGGCAGTGTCGATTTCTACACGAGTTGTAGGAGATGGCAGGGCGATGGCCGCAGTCGGAGCATTCATCGAGATGACCGCCGAGTGCGGCCGTGCGGCAATGCTCGATCGCCGACAGCACTTTGAGGCCACCATACCCTATCCGCCCAATAAGGGTGACCTGCAGCCACGCTAAGCGTCTGCCGTCAGGCTTCGTTCAAATCGCGTTACCACCATCAATCCTGGATCGCTAGCTCATAACATCCTACAACGAAAGCACTTAGCCTCAAACGCCCGCAACTTTGTTTCCTGACCCGCTCTGCCGGAGTCCTCGCCTTCCTTTTTCCGTCGCAGCAGATCTTTAGCATGCTAAACTAGGGCGCTACCGGAAATTCTCCACTAGCCCGGATTTCCACGTTAATTTTCTAAGTTAACACCACGACAGCCTTGTCGGACAACTAAAACAGGCTGTTGGAACGCTTCGACCCACCCCGGAACTGCCGTCGGGCGAAAAATTTCTTGTGCTCCGGAGCGCAGGTGGTGTATTCTGTGCGAGTCGGACGTCCAAATCGGAATTTCGGTACACAGGATCGTGGCTATGCGGTGACATCTGACCGCCAACGTTCCGACCCCGATCGGATTTCATAGTTCCATGCCAAGCTACCGACGCAGCACCCCGCTGACCCCCGCCCTGATGGTCGTATTACTTGGCTTGACCGGCCCCGGCACTGGGGCCACTGCCCAAAGTACTCAATCGGCCCGGGCGCGGCAGGGCCCCTTTCCACGGCTCGTTATCGCCAATGCGATGATCATTCCCGGCCACGGCGGACCCGCCTACGGTCCGGCCGATATCATCATCGCCGACAACAGGATTCACCAGATCATTGCTCATAACGGTGTGACCGGCCGGCCCGTTGATGCGCCGGTCCCGGGCGGCGACCGGGTCATTGACGCCACCGGCATGTACGTCATGCCCGGGCTCATCGATCTCCACACGCACATCCGGAACGAGCCGCTGCCTCTCCAGTACATCTACAACCTCAAGCTGGCTCACGGCGTCACTACCATGGTGAACGGTGCGGGTCGCGGCTGGGTTTCGGCCCAGGAGCAGCAACGCCAGTCGGATGCCAATCAGATCACGGCCCCCCGCATGTTCCCCATTCGCGACTGGGGGCCGTCGCGAGCCCGAGATCCCGGCAGCGCCCCGCCCGCCCCGGAGATCGAGCCATGGCACGACCCGTCTCAGGCTCCCGAACTCGCACGTCAGCTCATCGGCGACGGCGCGCATGTGATCCGCGTCGGCAGTCTGGCCTGGAATGACGAGTTGTTCGGAGCCGTCGCCCGAGCGGTGTACGACGCGGGCGGCATTACCACCGTCCATCTGCCACCGTCTGACATCTCCGTCGTGAACGCACTCACGGCCGCCGAACTCGGCGTCACGATGATCGAACATCACTACGGGTACGCCGAGGCCTCGCTGGGTGACCGAGTGCAACCGTTCCCCCCGGACTACAACTACATGGACGAGGCCCAGCGGTTCCGGGAGGCCGGCTCCATCTGGCAACTTGCAGACGACGGACGACTGTTCGGCGAGGTGGTCGACCGGCTCGTGGCGTCCGGCGTTTCCCTTGCCCCCACCATGAGCGCGTATGAGTCCAACCGAGACATCAATCGCGCGATGGGCCTCCCTTGGCACCAGGCCTACACGCATCGCCAGTTGATCGAATGGTATTACCCGAACCCCGCGAACCACGCGGCCCACCACTGGAACTGGACCTCGAAAGACGAACAGCGGTGGAGTGACACGTTCCGGAAGTGGCAGAAGCTCATCTACGAGTTCCACGTGCGTGGCGGCCATCTCTCATACGCCGTCGACGATCCCTATCTCTGGAATACCAGCGGAATCGGGAACGTTCGGGAGATGCAATTGATGCACGAGGCCGGACTCGATCCACTCGAAGTGATCCGGGTGGCGACGCGGAACAGCGCGCTCACCTTGCGTCGACCCGACCTGGGACTCATTCAAACCGGTTTCACCGCAGACCTGATCATCGTCGACGGGAATCCGCTCGAAAATCTCCGCTACCTCTACACCTTCGGCGCGCTCGACATGACCTCGGACGGCGAAATCGTGCGTCGAGGCGGCGTGCGATGGACCATCAAGAACGGCGTCGTTTTCGACAACGACATGTTGATCGATGACGTGCTGCGCGAGGTCGCTACATCCAAGGAAGGCTGGACAAACCCGGTCGAGGGACTGTTTGCCCCGCTGCGCCGCGACCGATGATTAGATCGAACCGGGTTGGGGCCGGAGTGTCACCACCACCGTGGTGGTGTCATCCGGCGTCAAATAGAACCACGTCGTATCGGAGGTCAGGCGGCCCGACGAATCTACGGCGAAGAGCTTGACCAGTTGCAGCTGGCTGGGACGCCCCATCTGGGTAATCAGGCTGCCCTGCCGGTCCGTCGTATCGCACGCGACACTCCACCACGGACTCGTCCACCACGCGAGCCGTGCGTGGGGCACCACTGCCGCCAGCGAATCCACCGTGTTGATCCGGGATAAGATCTCTTTTACGTCCCGACCCCGACGGAACGGCAAGGCGGACGTATTCATCCAATCCGTCAAGGGCGGTGGGGAACCGGATGTACTGGTGGGCACGCCAAATAATGAATTTGGGACCGACTGGTCCTCGGACGGGAAATACCTTGCCTACGGTAAAGGACAGGACATCTGGTATCTGCGGCGCAAAGAGGATGAGAGTGGATACGAAGCGGTCCCATTTATCCAATCTGCTTTTGATGAGAATTCGGCCAACTTCTCGCCGGACGGGCGATTTCTCGCCTACGTTTCAGACAAGTCGGGCAGATATGAAGTCTATGTCCAGCGGTTTCCCGACGGTGGGGGCAGGGTGACGGTATCGACCAATGGCGGGGTACAACCGCGGTGGCGTGGTGACAGCAAGGAACTGTTCTACGTGGAGGACGATACTCTCGTGGCGGTTTCGGTAACGACGAGCCCGAGTTTTTCCGTGGGCGCCGTCACGAGACTGTTTGAGGACCGCGGTGCTCTCGCCCGAGCGCGCGGTCACCACTATGATGTGGCCCCCGATGGCCGGCGGTTCGTGCTCGTCGAGACACTAGAGCAACCCGCACCCGCCATCCGCGTGGTCGAGAACTGGTTCGCCGAGTTCCGTGACCGCGAGCAGGACTAAGTCCCTTGAAACAAACGAGATAGCTCTCGTCTGCGATAACTGTTGATTAATCCCGTAACCACCAGTAATCCGCTGTCAGAGGCCCTTCTCCGAGTCGTAGTGAGAGCTAAACCCCGCCCCAACCAATGAGTTAGAATGGTCTGAGCCAGATTGCTGGTGGGAAGTGTGTCCAGTCAAGGCTGGCATGTTCAGTGGGAGACAGTCCCACCGGGGTAAAAGTCAGAGCCCCGTAGCTTGGGTTGCATCCGTGTGGAGGAAACGAAGCCGATGAAGCCAACTGACAAAGCCATCCTTGGGATGGTGAGCAAGTCACCGGGCCGTAACAAAAGTGAACCCATAGGTGGCCTCGAAAAGCTAAAACCCCGGAGGCCGAACCCTCTTTCCACGGGTGAAGGCAGCATGGCCTGGCGCAGACTGACTGCAGCGCCAGTTCACTCCGGCGGGGTGCTAGGGACAGCACGGTGACAAGGGCATGCTAAGCAACTGGAGAAGCCCTCCTCGTCCCGTCGAGAAATTGGCGGGCAGGGAAGCCGTATAACTGGCGAAAACCAGGAAATCGGTGGAAGGCGAGAGGATGGCGGCTAGGTTCGTAGTAGTGAGGAAGCGGGGTAACGCCCGTGGAGCGAAGGAGCCTTGCTGCACATGAAGTCTTGGTCAACACAGTGAGGCAGGGGCGAAATGATAAAAGCGTCCGGTAGTCTGCAGGATCTGAGACGAAGACTATACGGCAAGGGGAAGGCTGAACGGACTTGGCGTTAACCCAAGGCCTCGGTCGGAAGCGGTGGAGTAGTCAATGGCGAGAGCAGACACCTGGATTCGGGTGACGGCTTCCGAGCTGTCGTCGAAAGCAACTCCGATCGGATAGGTCTCATAAACCTTGTCGTGAAGTGTGCAGGAGCGCGTAGTGAAGGAAATCTTCATGCTGCGTGCGAGGTGGCGGGAGCTGGAAACGGAGCCACGGACACGGTTAACCGGGCACGAAGGGGGAAACCCCGGATACAGCCAAGCCAGGTCCTGACGGGCCACCGCGCCAGTTCCCGACCCTACGGCTTGTAATCACCAGGTATCCGGTACGCTACAATTTTGACCGTCATGGTTGGCCGCACGATCAGCCACTACAAGGTCCTCTCCGAAGTCGGCCGGGGCGGCATGGGCGTCGTCTACAAGGCCGAGGATCTCAAACTCAAGCGCGCTGTCGCGCTGAAGTTTCTGGCGCCGCATCTGCTACAAGACGAAGAAGCCCGCAAGCGATTCCAACGGGAAGCCACCGCCGCCGCCGGGCTCAGTCATCCCAACATTTGCACCATCCATGAAATCAGCGAGGAAGGTGGCCAGACCTTCCTCGTCATGGAGTTCATCGAGGGCGAGGGCCTCGACAACAAGATTGAACGCGGTCCCTTGGCTTTGAAGGAAGCTCTGGGCTTCGCCCGCCAAGTCGCTGACGGCCTTGCCGCCGCTCATGCCAAGGGAGTCGTGCATCGCGACATTAAGCCGGGTAATTTGCTTGTCACTCCTGAAGGGCGGGTCAAGATTATCGACTTCGGCCTGGCGCTGCTGACCGAAGGCTCCAAGCTGACCAAGCTCGACGGGACGGTCGGCACGGTCGCCTACATGTCACCCGAGCAGGCGCAAGGCATCGAGGTGGACTATCGTACCGACATCTGGGCGCTGGGCTGCGTGACCTACGAGATGGTCCGCGGACAACGGCCTTTTCAGGGCGTCTACGATCAGGCGCTGGTCTACGAAATCGTCAACCAGGAGCCGGAACCGCTAACAGGCGTTCGCAAGGGCGTCCCGATGGAGTTGGAGTGGATCGTCGGCAAATGTCTGGCGAAAGACCGCGAAGATCGCTACAACCACGCCGAGGACATGATGCTCGACCTGAGGACTCTGGCCGAGAAGTTGAAGTCCGGCGGATCGAGAGTTCTTCGCACCCAGCCTGCCGCTGCGCCAAGCCAGGCAGGAACACACTCCGCGCCTTTCCATGGTTCGGCAGCAGTCGGCGCGCAACCCGGCCTTGCCTCGCAACAGACAGCGGCTCCGGTGGTCGCGTATGGGGAGACGGTCCCAAAGCGGAAGCTCCGTGTCCATCAGGCGTTGCTCGCCGTCACCGCTCTTGCTTTGCTGGCCGTTTCGTTCGTCCATTTCCGTGAGACCCCTCCCGAGAAGCAGGTGCGCAAGTTCGCCCTCACGCCCGAGGACTTCCAATCTAGTGAAGCGAGGGCTGCCATCTCGCCCCACGCCGAATACATTGTTTACTCCGCAGGCACGCCGAGGACGAGCCTGTGGGTGCAGCCGCTCAACCAGGAAAGCCTGCGGCGGCTGGAAGGAACCGAAGGCGCCACGCGGCCCTTTTGGTCGTCTGACAGCGAGTTCATCGGTTTTGTCGTCGGCAGGAATCTCAAGCGAGTGCCCGTCTCAGGAGGTCCAACGGTCGACATTTGTAGCCTTCCGGGCACTGGACGATTCTTCCTAGCCGCTTGGCGGCCTGATGGCGAGTCCATCGTGTTCGCGTCGCAGAACCCGATCCGGCTCTTTGAAGTCTCTGCACGCGGCGGAGAACTGCGGGTCTTGGTAGACCGAGCTGTGGAAGGGACAGATGTTTCCGCCTCCTCGCCCCAATTCCTTTTGGATCGTATTCTTCTCTACCGCGTGGGCAGTGATCCATCCCGAGGCGAAACTCTCGTCGCTCGCGACATGGAGACAGGCGCGGAACAGGAGTGGCCCTTGTCAGCCGGCTTCTTCGTCTATTCCCGCACGGGCCATATCCTCTACCAACTACATTTCCTCTTTACCGGGGAGCTGTGGGCCCTGCCTTTCTCGTCGGACCCTCTGGGGCCTTCGGGAGATTCGTTTCCCATTGCCAATAACGCCAGCTGGCCGAGCGTCGCAGACGACGGTGTGCTTGTGTATCGGCAGGACGGAGTACCACAAAGCATGCGAGTGCGGATAGTCGGTCGTTCCGGGACAGAGATTGACGACACGGACCGTCGTTGGCGAATAGCCATGCAACCGACGTTTTCGCTGGACGGCAGGCGCCTGATTGGGGTTCTCGGCAATGACGATACACAGGACATTTGGCTCTATAACTTGATTAACCGCAACTGGACTCGTCTGACCGCAGACCTTGGCCGCGAGATCTTCCCGGTTTGGGCCCCGGACGAGGAACGAGTGGCTTTCGCTTCCAACCGAGGACGCGACTTCGGTATCTACGTGCAATCGGCGGAGCCAAGTGAGGCGCAGCTCCTCCTCGATACGCCGGGTCTCGAGGTCACGACCGACTGGAACAGGGCTGCCGATCGGATTCTCTACTACCGGGTCGAGTCGGACGAGCGGGGTCGCGACTTGTGGTATCTCGAACCGGACGGGCGGGGTGGCTACGCCCCGAAGCTGTTCTTGAGCGAACCCTTCAACCAAAGGTCCGGCGCCTTCTCTCCTGACGGCCGTTGGGTCGCGTATGTGACCGACCAGGAGGGCCCGAACGAGGTCTATGTCCGGAAGTTCCCTGAAGGCACTCCGGTGCACAAAGTCTCGCGGCAGGGAGGAGAGGCGCCCCGCTGGCGTGGCAACGGACAGCAGCTTTATTACGTCGAGGGTCAGACCCTAGTGGCCGTCGACGTGAACCTCGATGACGAGTTTTCGTTCGGCGCACCGCAGCCGCTTTTCTCCGATCCCGTTTTGCTCGACGACCCGATATTCCGCCGCTACGATGTTGCGCCGGATGGACAGACCTTCGCCGTCGCATCGCTTTCGCCCGAAGCCCTTGCCTCGTCGCCGGTCATCCGAGTTGTTGAGAATTGGTTTGAGGAGTTCCGCGACCGCGAGCAGGACTAACTCCCCCGAAACGAACTAGATAGCGCCTGTGGGCCGATAGCTGTTGATTAATCCCCTTACCACCAGTAATCCGTAGCGTTGATTGCGTAACTTATTCCAAAAACATAACTTAGCCTGATTCTAGAAGCTGATAAACGAAGATTTACTCTCGCCCGGCTCTTGGTCCTGCCTCGATAAAATATGTGCGGCACATAATTCCGCGGGCTGACCCCTTCGGGTTCGGGTACGATCACGCAGAACGGCTCTGCGATTTGGAGATGGGGGCTGCTGTCAGATCTTGATAAGCACGGCGCGCAGTAGTCCAGGGGGCGGCCTCGCCCACGAGACAGCGCCGAATACGTGTAACGGACAAAGATGCCCGGTTCCCTTGCAGCTGTTGTGAGGATGGAACGTCACGAAACAGGCATCTGGGGACATTGCGACCTGAAGAGGGAACACGACGAATGCAGACCATGATCAACCCGGGGCGCTTGCCCGGTTCTCTGATTCTCCGCGCCCTGCTCGAAGTGATGCTGCCGGCGGGCTCGGCGCTCGCGGCTGACGGCGTCATCGAGATCAATCAAGCTCGCGCCCGCGCCGGCGGAGTCAGCGCCGACGACGAGCCTGGTTTTCCGGTGACACCGAGTCGTTCAGGCTCCTACCGGAAACTGCAGGTGAACGTTCAAGTTCCGCTGGAGGCGCCCGTAGGCGACTATAGTCCGCGGCAACGTCGTGCGTCGCAACGGCCGCAGTGGAATCAGATCCTTCAATGGCACGGTACTGAACAACTTGATTGCTAACAATGCCAACCCACAGCTGGTGCTGGGAAGCCAATCCTCTTGGGGCGGAAACAACCTAATCAGTGACGAGGACGATCTTTTCGCCCTTCCGTCGCCGCCCGGTAGTCCAGGGGGCGGCCTCGCCCACGAGACAGCGCCGAATACGTGTAACGGACAAAGATGCCAGGTTCCCTTGCAGCTGTTGTGAGGATGGAACGTCACGAAACAGGCATCTGGGGACATTGCGACCTGAAGAGGGAACACGACGAATGCAGACCATGATCAACCCGGGGCGCTTGCCCGGTTCTCTGATTCTCCGCGCCCTGCTCGAAGTGATGCTGCCGGCGGGCTCGGCGCTCGCGGCTGACGGCGTCATCGAGATCAATCAAGCTCGCGCCCGCGCCGGCGGAGTCAGCGCCGACGACGAGCCTGGTTTTCCGGTGACACCGAGTCGTTCAGGCTCCTACCGGAAACTGCAGGTGAACGTTCAAGTTCCGCTGGAGGCGCCCGTAGGCGATGGCGTCCCCATCAGCATCTCGGTTCAGGGGAGCGCCAGCCAAGCAGGCGCAACAGTGGCAGTTGCGCAGTCGCAATGCCTAATGTGAGCACTGCTTAACGACCACGGCGATCGTTACAGTAGGAGCACGAGATGATGAACACCAAAAGCCCGAGAAACCGGCAGCTCCTAGCAATGGCCGCGGTGACGGCGGTATTGGCTGCGGGGACCGGTTGCGGCTGCACCGAAGCGGGCGCGGGAGCGGCAGCGCTGGAGCATCCCATCGACCCCTGTGATCTGACGGGGACATTTGTCGATCTTATTGACGCACGGGGTGCGTCAATCGGTCCAGGCGTTTCGTTCACCCTATTGGGGGGGGCGTCGAAGACCTATACTGTCGAGATCGCGTGCGCAGGTGGGGATGATCCCCTTCCCGAGGCTTTTGAGATCAGCGTCGATCCCGACTTCGACTCCGGGTTTATGTTTTTTGCGCGCGCCCGACAACATGAGATCGGCTTCTTGGTCGATTGGCTCACGGTAGAGATTGCTTCCGACCCCGAAGATTGCACGATCTCGGACGACTACGGCATCGCCTGCTCAATCGCGCAGACGTCTTCCGTCACCCTGAGGGGCGACCCAGGGAATCTGCCGGCAGGCACATACTCGACGAAGCTCGCGATTGTCGGAGGCGTGCTGACAGCCGACTTTGAGTTTATTGTTACCTGAATTATGCACAGATTCACTTTGCGAGTGTGGCTGCGTTCGTAGCGGGTTGGCGGTCGTCGTGAGGTGGTAGCTCGGCAACTGGCCTTTTGGCTTCTCCGTGTCCGGTTTCCCTTCCCGCCCAGAATCCGCGTCGTCAAAACCTCGCTCGGAAGTGACGTGTTTCCAGTGCGTTACGGCTAGTGCATAAAAGTTTATGCATAGCGCATAGCCAGGCTCTCAGATCAGCGCTCTCCCGACCACCGGCAGCAAGCCGCCGTAGGGAGTCGGCTTCCTGCCGCGGAAGTGGTAAGGCGTCGAAGCCCCGATTTTATTGGGCCGCGAGGCCGTCACGGCTGGGCCTTGTTGGACGGGCCTTTGGGAGCTATGCTGTTTTCGTCTGGTAACCATGTGGGTGACCTCCTTGGGGTTGGCTGGCGAAGCTGGGATCTTTGCCAGCCTACCTTTTTACCCCATGTTTTCGGGGGTCCCAAATGGTCTCTTGCGGCTCAGCCCTCCTCAGGTCCACGCCGCAGTGCATAATTCAGGTGTTATTAACGACGTCGGCGAGGTCACAGTGACGATGGAGATTACCGCGGGCGGATCCAGTATCGTTGAAGGCGGGATCCGCAATGGCGCTAGCTTCCTTCCGGGGGCGGCATTCCGCCCGTCCGACGGCAACGGGGCGTCGGTAAAAGTGGAGTTTCCGGGCGGGGCGATCGCCGCCGGCTCGATCTTCTCGATATTTGGGACCGGTCTCGGTCCCGCCGAGGGTGTGACCCCACCGGCATTGCTGACCACGTCGATCCAGACTTGCCTGCGAGTAGGGGTCTGCTTTCCTTTGGAGACGGAGCTGGGCGGGGTTTCGGTGTCGGTCTTTGCCGCCGACGACTCTACCGTCGAGGCCATCCCGGTGTTTGTCCGATCCGACCAGATCAACGCCATCATGCCTTCGAGCACGCCGCAAGGCGAGGCTTGCATCTCCGTCCTCTTCAACGGGGCGGAAAGTCCCGGTGCGAGAGTACAGGTCGTACGCAGCGCAATTGGGATCTTTACGGGTCCCGGGGGCCAGGCCCTGGTCACCAACTTCTCAGCCCCCGGACAGCCGCTCAATCGTCCCGACGCCTCGGCGCAGCCAGGGGAATTCATGGTCGCGTGGGCGACGGGAGTCGGGCCGATCGCAGGTTCGGACCAGGTCCTTCCGTTTAACGCTGGAAAGATCGACCACCTTCGCGACGTAAACGTGTTCGTGGGCGGCAAGCAGATGTCGAGCGTCTTGAACGCCGGTCGATACGGCGCGTATCCCGGAGTGGATCTCATCGTCTTCCTGCTCGACGACGACGTGACCGAGGGGTGCGCGGTACCGATGGTGGTCGAGGTTGACGGTATCCCGAGCAACGTGGTGAACCTCTCGATTGCCGAAAGGGTGGATCCGCCTGGCGTCAACAGAGATCGCGGCGACTGCGAAGATGACATTCCGGCAGCTGCCCTCGCCCGCGAACCCGGGCGATACGGAGTGCTCCAGATGGTCCGAATTGCCGCCAGCGTCGACACCGCCGCCCTGACGGATATAACGGCGAAGGCCCTGAATCAGTATCTGCCTTCCGGTCCCGCCCCGCTCAAGAAGCTAGCGGCTATGGCGGCGGTCCAAGGTCTGAAGCTCGCTGCGCAGCCAATCGATCAAAACGAAAAAGGCACTGGCAGCTTGACTCCGATTCGGAGACAGGGGACTGATATGAGCGTGGCCCGAGACATTGCATTCGGTTCGTTCGCGGTGACCAACTCAGGTCTTGTCGATACGGTGCAATCGTTTGTCGGGCTCCCGCCCATGGGCGGCTGTGCATCATCCATCGACGGCGACATCGATGAGATCCCCGATACGGAAGGGCCCGATGATGTCGAGGGCATCGAGAAGTTCCTAGACGCCGGCGAGAGTATTGATCTCAAGGGCCCGCTAGGGGACAGGGTCCTGGAGCGCCAAAACGGCAGCTACCAAGCCTTCCTTGGAGGGGTCGACGACGAGCTGAACACGACGGATCTGTTCCTCCAGCAGGGGCTCTACGAAGTCATTGGCCAAGGAGGAGAGGACGTGGGGCCTTTCCAAGCCAGCGCCCTGGTCGGCGAACCCATCAACATCACGAACGTCGGTGAGCTCGGCGCGATCGACGTCAATAAAGGCGCAACGGTCCGATGGGCGGGCGGCAATCCCAGCATGGAGATGGGGATGCTGATCATGGCGAACTTCAACCTGAAAACCGGGCGGGTCGGAACAACAACCTGCGCCGTCGATTTAGCGGATGGATCTTTCACGGTTAACCCGATCTATCTCCGCAACCTTCCGCTCACGATCGAGGATGAGGAAGAGCTGGTGACTCTGGGCCTATCGATCATCCTCGCGACGCCAAAGGAGGCAGGGTTGACGTTTTTCGAAGCCCGCGGGATCGAAGCAGGCGCCGTTTCTTTCAGTTCGCTAAGCTTTGCACTGAGCACCTTCACGAGCTCGTTTAAGTTTTAGATCCCACGCCGCCGCCTGCTGTGACGTCTTCGCCCCAACAGACGAGTTCAACTGCAGCGGAGACACCGTGAAGCGAGGGCCGCTTCACGGTAATCGGAAGCGGTACCGTGGTCTGACACAGTCAGGAGGCGCGGGGGAGGTTCGGGGGTCTTCGTGGGTGCCATTGATGCGTAAGTTTCTTCTCCTGCTATGCTTTGCGGTCGCCGCGCTCGGCCAAAAGGAAACCGAAGAAAAGGGGCTCCGCGACTATGACATTCGAGTTGCGTCGGCAAGTGTAGGCGCCCAATCCAGTGCGCTGACGGCGAATCACGCCAAAAATGGGGCCGTCAATCATGCACGCGCAACCTTTGGGTCTCAAGCCGATGGGCTTCGCCTTTCGCTAGATCGCTTTGGGCGCGTTCGGCTGCTGGCGAATCTCTCCGGTTCCCTCGCCAAGGTCGACGCCGCCGAGCCGGCCTTGGCCGCCCGAGAGTTCCTCAACGCCCACCCAACCCTGTTCGGAAACCACACCTCCCCGCTGGAACTTGCCGGAGAGCGCCGCTTCGGTCCGATGACGCAAGTTCGCTTTCGTCAACTCGTTGGAGGCATTCCGGTTTGGGGCGGTGAAACAGCCGTCACTTTGAACACTCGGGGCGAAGTGATCCAGGTACAGGCCGGTGAAACGGTTTCGTCAAACAAGCTGACCGGGCAGGCGACGCTTTCCGCGGCGGATGCCGCAGCCGTCGCTGCAAAGATCGCTCGCGTCGTCGGCTTCGAGCAGGCTGTTCCTGCGACCGGTCCCTCCAGCCGCTCCATCTACTTCGAGAACCCCGCTTTCCCTGGCGACCCCATCATCGTCCAAACGGTCGCTTTTCCTGAGAGTCTCACCTCGGCTTACCCTGCGTTCCGGGTCTTTGTCACAGCGAGCGGGACCGCCTCCTACGCAATGCTGATCTCGGCCGTTGACGGCACGCTGCTGTTCCGTACGAACCTTGTCAGCAAGATGGCCCAAGCTCGAGTCTGGAAGAAATCTCCAACAGCAGGCGATCGCGAACTTGTCGACCTCCCTGACGATTGGCTACCCCCGGACGGAACCGCGACGGTGGGCAACAATGCCGACGCCTTCCTCGACCTCGACAGTAATACACAACGAGACGTTGCTGTCATCGCCGAAAACATCGTTGACGGCCGCGCTTCCAGTCCAGCGCGGATCTTTGACTTCCCGGCCGGTGAAGGTAGCACCGGCCAAGACCCTGGTGAGTTTCCAGCCGCCCGCGTGACTAGCGTCTTCTACACCCTCAATGCCGCGCACGACTACTTCTACGCTTTGGGCTTCGACGAGGCTGCCGGCAACTTTCAAACCGAAAATTTCGGCAAAGGGGGACTAGGAGGCGACCCGGCTCTTGGTCTCACCCAGATAACATCCGATCCGGCATCTCTCACGCGGCCTGACGGGGAGCCGTTCCTGGTTTCACTCGGTACGTTGCCTGGACAGCGCCTGACCGACCCGACCGACGACACCGACTTCGCCTACTCCGCCCAGGCGATCGTCCACGAGTACGCGCACGGGGTAACGCATCGGATGATCGGTGGACCCAACAACGTTTCTTGCTTGTTCAATCAAATCTCCCGTGCTCTAGGCGAGGGGTGGTCTGACTACTTTGCAACGAGCATGACGAATGACCCCGTGATGGGCGCCTACATGACCGGGAACAGCGAGAGCGGCGTGCGGCGTCGCAGCTATGCCGACCATCCACTCAATTCCGAGAACGTCGGCGAAGGCGGGTACAACATTTACAACGACGGTGAGATCTGGGCCGCCACGCTCTGGGATCTGCGGACTGAGTTCGGTAAACAGGCCGTCGATCAACTGGTCTTCAACGGTGTGGCGCTGACGCCCTGTAACCCGACCATGTCCGATGCCCGCGGCGCACTCGTTCTGGCGGCGAATCTGATGAACGCGGCCGCGACCGACGGTGGATCTAGTGAGAATCTCTTCGACATAGGAGCGCTCTGGCGCATACTCGCCGCGCGCGGCCTGGGCTTCTCCGCAACGGGCGCCGACGGGTTTCCATTCACCCAGATGATCACGGTCAACGCCGCCTTCGATACCCCACCCGCCGAAGCCAGCAATCAGAATCCGCGAGTCGATGGGCGCCTCTCGGGCCTGGTCGAGTACCTCGGTCAGTTCAGCTACCAGATTCAAGCGCAAGATCCCGACGGCGACCCGTTGACATTCAAGATGCTCGAAGGCCCGGAGGGAATGAGCGTCAGCGAGTCCGGCCTCGTTCGGTGGACGGTGACGCAGTTTTCGGTACCTCGCGCCAAGGTCGAGATCACCGACGGCAAGGGCGGCCGCATTCTCCACATCTTCACGTTGCCCGTCAACGCCCTCCTCCAACCGGGCGCGCCCGTGGAAATCAGCGGGGCGCAGAACCAGAGAGGGCGTGCTGTGTTCGTCGTTCCTCCCGATGCGGACGTGGTGCAGTTTCGTCTCCGACAGGGGGGCGGGCTTGGCGACGCGGATATGGTCGTGTTCGGGCCTCTCGGCCAGTTCGGCTTATCGGTTCGTGAAGAGTCGGACGAGACTCTGGGTTTCGTCCAGCCCACACCCGGCGAATGGGAAGTCCTAGTCGACGCGTTTCTGGATTATCAGGATGTCCGTCTGTCCGCCGTCGTACCCGAGCCTGAGGAATTGCAGCCCGACACGACGCACGGCCCGTTCGCGGACGTCACGAGCGGCCAGACCTACTACAGATTTCTGGTTCCTGACGGAGTCGAGTCCGTGACCGTTTCGGCCGGCGGCGGATCCGGGGACGCCGACCTCTTTCTGGCGAAAGGCATCGTTCCCGTTTGCCAGTTCTCCCCCGCGGTTCTGGAACCCTGCACTCACACTTCCTCTTCGCTCCTTGCCGGTAATTTTGAGCGGATCACCATCGAAACCGCCGCCAGCGCGGCGATTGCGGAGCCGCCGGCCAAGCTCGCTGTCGAGCCCGGGGAGTACTTCCTCAACGTATCCGCCGATGTCGCCTACGAGGGCCTGTCCCTGCTTGTCAACTTTGACACGGGCCCGGGCTTTCCCAACATCAGCGACGGAGGTGTCGTCAGTGCGGCTGACTTCAGCCTGGCGCTGTCTCCCGGCTCGATCGGCAGCATCTTTGGAGCAGGCTTCGCGTCAGATTCCGAACAGGCCGGCGAGGTGCCGTTGCCCCGCAATCTGGCCGGCGCCCGAGTACTGATCGAGGGTGTCGAGGCGCCGCTGTTCTTCGTCTCCGAGAGACAGATCAACTTCCAGGTTCCGTTTGAGGTCACGCCAGATTCGATCGTCGGCGTGTCCGTAGAGCGAAACGGCGTCCCCGGCCCCCTCACTGCGGCCCTTGTGCTGAGCAACGCGCCCTCGATCTTCGGCTATAACCGTACCGCGGAGGTTCGAGATCCCATCATCACCCACGCGGACGGAAGCTTGGTCACGCCAGACGCGCCCGCCCGCCCCGCAGAAGTGCTGATCGTCTATGCAACGGGGCTAGGACAATTGGATAACGCTCCCAGAACTGGGGAGCCGTCGCCCGCATCACCCCTTGCGACCCTGCAAGCGACTCCGAGTGTTATCGTCTCCGGGCAGGAGGCGAACGTCTTGTTCGCCGGACTGACGCCCGGGCTGGTAGGTCTGGCGCAAATTAACATCCAGTTGAGCAGCGATCTGCCGACGAGCCTGCCGGTCCTGCCGCTAGCCCTGGCGATCGGGAACCAATTGAGCGCCGACGTGCCTCTGTACGTCGCGCCAGGGGGCGGCAACTAGAACAATGCGAAAACGTCTGATTCTATCCGTTGTTGTCGCGTCGCTCGCGATGCTTTATCCAGCCGGCGCGCAGACCACGCCCGGGCAGATCACCCTGACCGCGTCGCCCAACCCTTCGACCTTTGGCGCTCCGGTCACCCTCACGGCGATGGTCAGGGCGCCTTGGCAGGGGGCTAGACGAGTGACCTTTTATGACGGGGCAACAATTCTCGGCAATACCCGCCTGCCCGTACGCGTACCCGATCCGCCGGGCTCAAGCGACACGACGTTTTCGGTGAGTATTACGACCAGGTTGTTGTCGGCGGGACGGCGGTCATTGCGCGCCTACTACGAGGGCGACAATTTATTCAGCGCGAGCACTTCAGCAGTGGTCTCGCACGTGGTCGCGACGGAACCGAGCTCCGCGTTCAGCGCGGCTGTTGACTACTCAGCCGGCATGGTGCCTGCATCGGTTGCGGTGGCCGAGTTCAATGCGGACAGGAGAGCCGACTTGGTCGTCGCAAATGCGGGCAGCGACAACGTAAGCGTATTGCTTGGCGCTGAGAACGGGACTTTCGGCGCGGCAGCCAGCTTCAAAGCAGGCTCGTTCCCTATCGTGGTTGCCGTGGGCGACTTCAACAACGATCGTCGAACCGATTGGGCAACTGCGAACTTGAACGGCGATAACGTGACAGTTCGGCTGGGCGGCGGCGATGGATCATTCGGGGCTGAGAAACTCTTCCAAGCTGGAACGAGCCCAGCCGCGATTGTGGTCGGAGACGGGACGTTCCCGACAACTGGCTCCTTCGGAACCGGGATGGGGCCCAGATCGATAGTCGCGGCGGACTTCAATGGCGACAATAGGGCGGACTTGGCCGTCGCCAACAGCGGAAGCAACGACGTCAGTGTGCTGCTGGGCATCGGGGATGGGACATTCCAGCCGGCTACGCACCACCCGGCCGGGAGTGCCCCAAGTTCAGTAACGGCGGGCGATTTCGACGGGGACGGGCGGACCGATCTAGCCTTGGCCAACGCCAGAAGCAACGACGTGAGCGTGTTGCTCGGAGCCGGCGGTGGGACATTCCAGCCGACGGCGGCCTACCCTGCCGGCAGTGCTCCGAACTCAGTGGTGGTGTGCGATTTCGACGGGGACGGGAAGACCGATCTGGCCGTCGCGAACGCGAATCCTAGTGACAACGTGTACCGGCTGCTGGGTACCGGAAGCGGATCATTCCAGCCGCCCGTAGCCTCCACGTCGGGCATGGGTTCGCAACATTTGGCAGTCGCCGAATTTAACGGCGACGGCAAAGCGGACGTGGCCGTCGTCAACAACGGCGTAAGCGTATTATTTGGCAGCGGACTACCCACGAACGTCACCCTCAGCGCTTCGCCCAACACCTCACTGCTTGGCGCGCCGGTCGTGTTATCCGCTACCGCTGAACCTTCACAGGAATCTCCGCGCAGTTTCTTCACTTTCTACGACGGCGCAACGATTCTAGGTACGCGACCGGCGAGCCTTGGGGCATCGAGCATCACCACCAGCATGCTTCCCAGTGGAAGGCGGTCGCTACGGGCATACTACAGCGGTGACGCCAAGTACGGCGCGGGCACGTCGCAGAAGCTTGAACAAGTCGTCACCGTTCAACCGGGCACGAGATTCCAGGCGGCGGCGAGCCACGACCTCGCAGGGGCGATCAGGTCGCTGACCCTGGGCGACTTTGACGGGGATGGAAACACCGATGTAGCAGCTATGACCAGCGATGGCCTGAAAATTTTGCAAGGGCTCGGCGGGGGAGCGTTCCAGCCGGCGGTGACATACCAGATAGGACGCTTCACCGATGGGGCAGCGGTCGGGGACTTCAATGGGGACGGGAACCAAGACCTCGCGGTCAAGGAAACCTCATCCGTAAGCGTGCTGCTCGGGCTGGGGGACGGGACGTTCCAAACGGCGGTCAGCTATGGTGTCGGGAGCATCCCGGCTTCGCTAGCAGTGGGAGATTTCAACGGGGACGGCAGAGCCGACTTGGCCGTCGCCAATCGTGACCGCCGAGACCGGGTCCCCGGCGGCGAGGTGAGCGTGCTCCTCGGTGCTGGAGATGGAACTTTCCAGCCGTCGGTCGAGTACATCACTGGCTCGGCGTTGGAGTCTTGGTTTGTCGCGGTCGCGGACCTCAACGGCGACGACAAGGCGGATCTCGTGACTGCCAATCACGGTTTTGTCGGCGACGACGGCGACGTAAGCGTCCGTCTCGGCTTCGGAGATGGGACATTCGGACCGCCGGCTCGCTTCAAGACTGGAAACCGGGCGGATTCCATAGCCGTGGGCGATTTCAATCGCGACGGGAACGCGGATTTGGCCGTTAGCGACTCCGGGGTCGGCCAAGCCTCTGGGCAATTTCCGGGGAGCGTGCTGCTGGGAACGGGGGATGGGAGGTTCCAGCGTAGCCCAGGATTCAGCGCACAGTTATTCTCTGGGGTCGCCGTGGAGGATTTTGACGGAGATGGAAATAGCGACCTAGTCACCCCCGACATCCGAGCGGTGACTGTGCTGGCGGGCAATGGCAACGGGGCCTTCCAGACTGCCTTTAGCCACAGCTTCGAGGAGTTCGTCTCTGCAATCGCGGTGGGAGAGTTTAACGGGGACGGAAAGGCTGATGTGGTCTTCGCCCAATCCAGCACGAACTCCGTAGCCGTTCTGCTCAGTGGCGGGGTGGGCACGGGAGTCACCCTGACCGCCTCGCCGAATCCTTCGGTTCTCGGTCGGCAGGTGACGTTGACCGCCACGGTTGTATCGGGGTCGGGCGCCCGGACCGGCTTCGTCACGTTCTATGCCGGCACAACGGTGCTGGGGACTACTCCACTCAGCGCCGACCGCGCGGTCCTGCGAACGCGACTGCTCCCCGGCGGAATAGGCTCGCTGCGAGCTTACTATAGCGGCGACGCGACCCACCGCGCGGGCTTCTCGCCGGCGGTTCGCCATGAGGTTACGACCAAACCGAGCGCTGGATTCCAATCGGAAACGAGCCTTGGAGATGAAATCTCTTTCTCCTCTGTCACAGTGGGAGATTTCGACGCAGACGGAAAGGCGGACCTGGCTGTAGCAAGCACGGATGAGGACGCAGTAAGCATATTGCGGGGCAGTGGGAACGGCACGTTTCAGCCGACGGGAGACCTTGACGTAGGATCGTCCCCAAGCTCTTTAACCTCCGGGGACTTCAACGGCGACGGGAACGCCGACTTGGCCGCAGCCAACTCGGGTAGCGACAACATTAGCATTCTGCTGGGCGTCGGGGATGGGAACTTCCAGACGGCGACCAACTCCGCGGCCGGAGACTCCCCAGTGGCCATCTCAGCGGGAGACTTCAATTCGGACGGACGATTGGATTTGGCTGTCGCGAATCTCGCCGCCGACGTCAGTGTGCTTTTGGGAGTCGGCGATGCGACCTTCCAGCCACCCGAGAGCTACGCAACCGGAACGCTGCCCAGTTCATTGACGGTGGGCGACTTCGACGGCGACGCCAACCCAGACTTAGTGGTCGCGAACGGCCGCGACGGAAACGTAAGCGTGCTCTTGGGTATCGGAGATGGGCAATTCCAGGGTGCCGCCAACTACGACGTAGGGCAGACCCCGTCTTCAGTCGCGGTAGCCGACTTTGACGAAGATGGGAACCTGGACATCGCCACCGCCAATACGGCCACCGAAGACGTCAGCGTCCTTCTGGGCGCCGGGGACGGGACTTTCGGGACCGCGCTGCACTACCCTGCTGGAACGGCGCCATCGTTTGTCACCGTCGGAGACTGGGATGGGAACGGCCGGGTGGACCTAGCCGTTGCTAACTTCGATAGCGGTGAAATAAGCGTTTTGAGCGGCGACGGCGACGGGGCTTTTCAATCCGCGCGGAGCTTCGGGGTCGGCGATGGCCCCAACTCCATGGCGTCCGATGAGTTCGATGGAGACGGAAAGGCGGATCTGGCTGTCGCCGGCGACGGTGTGACCATATTGCTCAGCGGTGGGTCGTCCGCGGAGGTTCGGCTTAGCGTCGCTCCGAACCCGGCGATACTCGGCCAGCAAGTGAAATTGAGCGCTACGGTCACCGGTCCAAGCGGGCCGGCCACCGGACGCATTACCTTCTACGACGGCACAACGGTGCTCGGGGCCGGACCAATCGGAGTCGGGGGGGCGGAATTGCGCACGGGGTTGCTGGCTGCGGGAAAGCGATCGTTGCGGGCGTTCTATTCGGGTGATGCGAACTACGGCGCAAAAAGCTCGCCGATGACGGCGCAAACCGTCACGGCGGGCCCAGGGTCGGGATTTCTGCAGGCGAAGGCGTACACAATCGGTAATCTCGGTATGGTTCGGTTAAATGCCGGGTTAGCGTTTGGAAATGTCGGGTTAGGAGACTTCAATGGGGATGGTAAGACCGATCTGGTGGTGGCCGGCCCCGGGGACTTCGACTTCACGCTACTTTTTGGCGTCGGTGACGGAATGTTCCCAACGTCGGCGACTTACGGAGCCGGGAATGGGCCGGGGGCCTTGGCAGTGGCAGATTTTAACGGTGACGCCAAGGCCGACCTGGCCGTGGCCAACATCGGGGACAACAACGTAAGTGTCTTCATCGGCTCCGGCGACGGAGCGTTCCCGACGTCGGCCGTCTTCGGAACCGGGATGGCGCCCGCCTCTATAGCTGCGTCCGATTTCGATGGCGATGGGAATGCGGATTTGGCCGTGGCCAACAGGGGAAGCGACGACATCAGTGTGTTGTTGGGCGTTGGGGACGGGACATTCAATTCGGCGGCGACGTATACGGCAGGGAGGACCCCGAGTTCAATAGCGGCGGGCGATTTTGACGGAGACGGGAAGCCTGACCTGGCTATCGCCAACATCGGAGGCCGCGACGTGAGCGTACTGCTGGGCGCCGGAGACGGGACATTCCAAACTGCCGTGAGCCTTAGTACTGGAGTGGCAGGGTTGTTCGTGGCGGCGGCCGATCTGAATGGCGACGGGAGAACCGACCTGGTGGTTGCGATCCCTCAGAGCGAAAGCGTCAGTGTGTTTCTAGGCTCTACGGGTGGGACATTCCAGACTCGCGCGAGCTACTTCGCAGGGGGGACCCCGAGTTGGGTGACGGTTAGCGATTTCAACGGTGACGGCCTTGCCGACCTAGGCGTCACGAACTTTGGCGACAACAAAGTCGGTGTATTACTCGGCGTCGGGGCTGGAAGATTCGGTACTGCCCAGAAGTACGAGGTCACGGCTATCCCAACTGCAATCGGGACAGGGGATTTCAACGGTGACGGCCTTGCGGACATGGTCGTCGGGAGCTTAGGGATCGACGGTAGTGGCTTACTGCAAAGCAACAACGTAGAAGTGCTTCTCGGAACATGCGGAAAGGCTGCGGCCACGCACGGTGGATCGGGACCTTGGCCGCGACAAACGGGCTGTTTGGACACAAGCAAGTAAGGCCACACAGGATGCTGTCTTTTGCTGGCGAAGGGCGGCGCCGAGCGGACAGCGCCCGCTATTACGGTCAAGCGGCATTTTGTGTGTAAATGAAGGTCCACTGAGAGAGGGGATGAAAGCTCCAGCGGTACTCCATGGTTTGGGCGACGTAGACTAAACAACGATAAGTTGAGATTTCTCCTCCGGTGACTTCCATCGCCCGCGTCCTTCTCTTAAACTCCTTGTTCAATCGTTCAATCGGATTGGTCGTTCGCAAAACCGTCCAGTAGGTCGGGTCAAACTGAAAGAAGCGCAGCAAGGCATCCAGATCCTTCTCGATCACCGCCACGGCACCGGGAAACGACCCGTCCCACTTGGCCTTCAATTCATGAAAGGCTGCTCGAGCTTGGCTTTCCCGCGGACCATAGAAAACCTTGTTGAGGTCTTTGGAAAACTCTTCTCGTTCGCGCTTGCGCACCCGCCGGCAGGCGTTGGCCTTGGCGTGCTTCTGACAGCGTTGTGTCTGCCCCCGCGGGAAGTAGCGGACGAACAACTCCTGCAGGCCGGGCAGACCGTCCATGATGCCCAACTCCACCGCTTCTTGCCGCAGCCCGCGCTCCCGCAGATGGCGGAACACACTCTCCCACAAATCCGCCTTTTCGCGATCGCCCATCTCGAGGGCCAACACTTCGAAGCATTCGTTCTCTTCGCTTACGCCCAGCACGGCACAAAAGCTTTGGCGGCTGACATGCCCGTTGATGCGCACCCGAAAGTTCGTTCCATCGATGTAGAGAAACTTGTAGACGGTGGCGTCGAGCGCGCGCTGCCACCAAGCCTCTAAATCTTCGGTCGCTCGCGCCACGATACGGGATACTTGTTTGGAATCGTACTTGTGCCCGAGGTGTCTCTCCGAGATGCGGGCCAGATCGCGGGTCCCTGCTCCCGTTGCTGCTGATGCCTCTGTTCATTCAACCGAGTCCGGCGTTGCTCCTCACTGTGCGTCTCTGTTGGAAAGCCAACGAAAGGCCTTTGAAACAGCCGAACTTGAGCAGCGAGTCGAGGCCATCGAAGTGGTTCTCAAGGCGAGAAAGAAATGAAGCGGAAGACTCTTGAGCGAGGTTACGAGCAACTGGCGCCCCGAGAAAGGTTCCTCGTTGTGCGCTGGAAGCTTTGTCCCGAAGAGACGACGACGAAATCGACCGGTTGGGTCGGAGCTGCCCGCGAAAAGCCTACGAGAAACGGGATTCGGCGTTCACGGACTTGATTGACGCAAGTTCACGAACTGCAATGCTGTTCTGCGTTTCTTGGCTTTCGGCAGCACAGGAATATCGGAGATCTTTCTTGGCAGGTGAGTGCTTTGTCGCCGCTAGGCGGGGATGGTTCGTGGGGTTTGCTCAAGGCATCAGGTCAGCGGGAGAGCCTGCCTCCCGCAAGAAGGACGCCTCCGGGCCCACGGTCGAGGAACTGGACCAGATGGGATTCGCCTTCGCCATCGATGAATTCCCGAAGAAGTACGACGACCTACACCAGAAACTTGCTGCCAGGGTCAAAGGGATTTACCAGGGGTTCGTCCGCCTCTGCGAAACGGTCGGAGTCGAGCCAGAGAAAGTGCTCGTTTGGTATCCGCCCATTCTCGGTGACATTGAGGACTTGCGGGGTTTGCTGGAGAACGACGAAATCAAGCCCGACCAAGGAACTAGCAACGAGGGTGTTCGAGGCGCTCGTCGCCAATTGGCCAGGGGCAGTAGATCGAAATTATGAGCGCTCGCTCGAACAGTCTCTGCCACAACACGCCGCTATAGACCAATGAGGCGAGCTTCTTTTGCCACCTGCCCGCGCTAGAATGTTCCACGAAAGGCGTTGCCGTCGGATAGCTACTGAGAAATAATTTCTCATTGATCAATCCGGTGCTGGAATTTCAGTACGCGACCGCCTGACAGCCCGAAGCCGAATCGAATCAGGCGGCTAGCTAGATTCTGGGCCGATAGGGAGTGTGAAGGCTTGTTATCATTAGCAATCTTCACGGCGGTACAATTCCCTCAGGTCAGCACAGTCGATGATCGGCCAGACCATCCGCCACTACAAGATCACCGAGAAACTCGGCGAAGGTGGGATGGGTGTTGTCGAGAAGGTCGGAATTCGTTTGGGCGGTACCCGACGGCTTCGCCTGGGGATTTCCCGGTATGAGATCGGAATCTAGAATCCCTGAGGAGTCTCGCGGGCGAGTAGTGTTGGCTCGTGACATCTGCTTCCTAGTCGTTCTGTTGTTTGGGACTCTAGCATTTTCCAATCCAAGGATGAGCCTGAAATGGGCCAAGGCGGAAAAGGTCAGTCTGCTGGGCGAGGATCTCCTTTCTAAAGGGTAGAGTGTGAAAGATTTGAAACAAGGCAAGGAATCAGGAGACGACTCCAGGCATTCTGGCTCCAACGGGTCGGCGCTATGAGGATGCGTCCTTCTGTAGAGTTGTATGCTTCCAAGTGGCCCTCGTTGTTCGGTTCCCTGCGCGGCAGGCGTCGAGCAGTTTTCTTTTGCGTTGTTGCATCCGCAGGGCGCACTCGGTATCGCTCATCCGCAGCGCCTGTTGCTGCAGGCTGAGCGCGCTGATGCCTTCCTTCAAGCAGCTCTCCCAGTCGTTGAGCGAAAGCAACTTTTCGTAGGGCGTACGATAGTCCTCGAGCCGATAGCGCCGCCGTCGCTTGCCGTTGTCTGCCAGCTCCACGGTCGCAAACCCACAGGGCCGGTGATAGTTCAAATAAGGGTTGAAATCGGCTGTGTAGAATCGCTGCAGCGCCTCGGCATGACGGGCGGCGATCGGCGCGTGTCCGATGTGCTTGCGCACCACGGCGCCGTTTTTGCCTTCCACCAAAGCGTTGTCGGTTGTGCGATTTGCCCGCGACTTCGTGAACTCTCCGACCCGCAAGAAGCCAGGCCGGCCGCGCGGCTTGGGCTTGCGCCGCTCGCCGATCGCCACTGCCGAGGCACGGGTCTTGGTGTGATGGACACGCTGTTCGCGCTAGATCCGGGTGCGCCGCAAGTTGTAGATATGAGAGGCCGAGATCGAGGCCAATCGTTCGTAATTGGCCTGACCATGGACCTTGAATTCGCGCTGCAGGATGCGGCGTATGGCCGGAGCCGAGAGGCCTTCGTGGGCGCCATCGGTGGTGGCCAGCAGAAGGATATCGTCGTTTGTGTAGCGCTGCGGGAATCGATAGCGCCGCGCGGTTCGCGGCTCGATCACGCCGCGCTCGCGCCAGCGGGCGATCAAGCGGGTGATTTGGGCCACGCTGAGCCCGCTGATCTTGACCAGATAGCGGCGCACGATTCCTTTGTCCTTCTTGGCTAAGCCGAGGTATTTTGGCTGCGCAAGACGCCCTCGAGAAGGCCGTAAATCTGCTTGCGGCCGGTGCCGGCGAAGCTGAGATTGCTGCTGGCGTCGAGAAACTCCCGCATCTCGGCCAGGGTGAGACGTTCGGCATGTTGCATGGTGACTTGCATTCACTAGGTAACATTCTGCAAGAAACCATTTAACTATATGAAATAACAACTACTTACTGTGAACATGTACGGTGGGTTTGTCTGTCAAATAGGGTTTCTGTCAACCTAGTGTCAACATGCGCCCTCTCGCCGCAGCCGCGCTTCGGACCAATACTTGTCGAGCGGGACGTGAAATTTTGGGATTTAGAGGGCTTGACAGCCTGGGCCGGTGGGCCGTCCGGTCTTCGTCGTTTTACGGGGTGGGATTTTCGCTAGTTGGCCGGTCATGGAGGAGAAAGGTGAATAGGGGACATAAAGGACGTTATGTACCCTTTAGGGTAGCAGGCAGAGGGAGGCTGTCAAGGCGGGATATCCACAAGGGGGATCCCGCCGCGATTTCGTTAACCGGCGCGAACCTTTCGTGTTTCCGGGAAAGTTTCCGAGCGGATGGGTTTTTTGGGCGGCGGACCCAGTCGTTTCAGGTGGTCACTAACGCAGACCAGAAACATCGGCTGTGTGGCATCCTTGAGCAGGTCGATGACCCGCCCTGGGCGATCCTCCAGGTAGATGGATTTGCCGTCGGTGAGGAGGTGCAGCTCCGAGTGCCCGCTCAAGACCTGGCTCAGGCGGTGCCCCCCTTCGCGTTTGAGGAAGCGCACGACACGCCGAATCCCCTGCAGTGAAAATCCCTTCCGGCGAAGCTCGGCGATCACGACAACTTCGAGGACTTCTGCGGTAACGTACACCCGTTTGTGTCCTTCGCGCCCGGGAGAGACTATTTTTCGCTCGTCCCACCATTGCAGCTGGCGGAGGCTCACCTGGGCAATCCGAGAGACCTCGCTGGTGGTGAATGTCCGGTCGCTGAGCAAATCAGGACGGCTCTGCTTATCTTTGAACATAAGGCACTGGTTCTGTTTTGAAATTAGGTCTCTCAGAGATTGTACACCTCCTGAACGCCGACTCTTTCGTGGAGCGGAATTGCGGGTCTCAGTAGAAGCCAATCAAAAAACCGCCCCAGAGAAGGGCGGTCGGTCAGATGACACAGTGCAGATTGGCTTTCTTACAGGTCCGCTGGGTCAACAACCTTTCCTCCTCGCGTCAGAGAAGGCAGCGGCAAGCGGTCGGGCGGATTCTCGAGGTCCAGCTTGAGAATTTCGCGCTTGAGGTGAAAGAGATCGCGTTCGGTTTTGACGGCCGCCTTGAGGGCGGGCGATTTGGTTGAGTAGCAGCGGCGCAGGTCGGAAACCAGCTTCGAGATGGCGTTATGCGCTTCGGTCACCTCAGCCAAAATCTGTTCCCGATCCTGTTCTGTCAACGCCGAAGGCATTATAAGTGATTTAATTGCAGTAACATAACGTCCTTTATATTATACCAATTGTAGCAGGAGGGCAGAGGGTGTCAAAGGGGATGAGAGCGGTGGTTGAGGTAAACGTCAAGCGGTGCCATGATTGCGATTGGGAGAAAAACCACCATGAAACAGATTGGCACCGCTAAGATTACAGTGCTGGCGCTACTCGTCGTGGGGCTTCCCGTTACGAGTGGTGCTCAATGGAGGACTCGGCCAGGATGTAAGAACATCAAGAAACAGTACAAGAAAGCAGCTAAATTGGATACCCTTGCCGCGTATCAGGCATTCGTTTATAAATGCGGCTCGTCGGGGCCGTACGGGGAGCGTGCGCAGGACCGTCAGGACGCAATTGAGTTCGAGAAAACCAAACTTGCCGGAACACCCGAGTCTTGGAGAAATTACTTCGCCCGCAGCCACTGGAAGCCCGGCAAGTTCTTGGAGGCGGCGATAGTGCTCGCCGAGGCCAGACCGGCGGTCAAAGCGGATGAAGCCGATGTGGAAAGCTGGGTTCCTGACATCGTATTGCGCAACATCTCAGAACCTTTTACCTACAGAAACATGAGCATGGAGTTCACACAGCCCAGTTGGGATGTAGCTGATCCCGACAGAGGCATCGAGGCTACTTTGCTTAACATGGTAGTCACGGTCAACTGGGATCAGAACGGCGACAAGCAGGTTGCTGCATTCGCGTACGGCCCGGGGTCCCTGATCAGACGGCGAGCAACAGTGCTGGTGTACGATGGCCAAGCTTGGTGGAAGATCCCATAGGAAGTCGCTGCGACACGAAGTGTGCGGTTCGATCGTCCTTCGGGCCCATCGTGGGCGTCGTCGCAGATCAAGGCGACAGGAAAGGCCTCCGAGTAGCAATGGAACACGAAGTCGTGTTAAGCACTAGCGACCGCCCATAACCATCTGATGGGAAAGGAGATGATGGCGGATTCTGGAGCACGTCTTCGTCCGCGATGTCAGGGACAGATCGATCGCAGACTGAGACAAACCAGGATTCACCGGAAATGCCAAGATGCTGATAACATAGGGGTTAACAGAAGTGCCCCACGGGGTGCCCAACCTTATCACTGTTTTCTGTTCCATTGCTACTCGCACCCCATGTTAGTGCAAGTCATAAACCTGCCTGACGGCAAGCAGCCCGATCAACTCTCATCCGATGAGATCCGAGCTGTCCTGAGGGTATAAGAGGAGAAGACACGAAACGGAATTTACAGCACGTTAAGGAATCGTAGGTTACGCGGGCCCCGCCAAAACACGGATTTTCTTGCACCGGCAAGCCCAATTGTATAGTTCGCTTCTTTAGTGAAGGCAGGGGACCCTGGTTCCTGGTGGCGCAAGTCCTGTTCAGGGTCGAGACCGGCATGAGGGCGCTGGATGACTGTCCCAATTGAACCTCATTGAACCATGCGCACAAAAAGGCCCGATAAAATGGCTTTTTTGGCGGTAAAGTGTTGGTCCATTTAAAGTCTTCTTCAACAGGGACAAACCATGTCAGAGCGGCTCAGTCCCCAAACTGGCCAACGCCGCCGCCGCTAGCGTGCTTTAAATTCCGTTTCGTGTCTTCTCCTCACTTCGGCTCTTGGATTGGTAGTTTGGGTCGGCATTCCGCGCCATTAACGCTCGGACAATCTCAGTGTGACCCTCGCCAGCGGCGAAGCGTAACGCTGTTTCGCCCGGCCTTGCTTGTTTTTCACGCGGATGGCGAGATAGCGCAACGGCTGGCGGTAGTCCTCGGCGCGTGGCTCGCCCGGATAGTAATCCCCGGCGCGCATTCCCACAAGCGCCTCGGCATCGTCGCGATATGGCGCTGATCGAAGGATGACCAAGGGTGATTCGAGAGCGGTTCACCTTCGCTTTCGCAGCTGCGGGTACGCGCCTGCGAAGAACCCGTCAAGGTTAAAGGCTTCGCCTGTGTCTGACGACGCACCCTTGACGGAACCTCCGCAGCCGTCGAAAGATTGTCGCTGCTCAAGAAAGCGAAGGTGAAAAAGAAGCTAAACATGTAGTATTTATTATAGAAACAGGTCACTCGGACCGCTGTAAATAGGGCCTAGTGGGTCTTCATGAGTTCCTTTACGTCCGGATGACTCATCACGCTCCTCAGGACAGCTTCCGCCTTCGGCCCGCAAGTCCCGGGCACCACCAGCCTCAGAGCCGACATAAGTATCCCTTTTGCCTTGGCGTCAATCCTAAACCTCGCATCCCTCCTGACGAGCAGCGCACCGATCATGTTGATCAAGGATGCCAGATGCACGTCGCTTTCTTCCGCCTGCTCTTGCTTGGTAGGCGGCGCGCGGTCAAGTCGGGTGGACTTCTCTCTGCGAAAGAAGCGCGTCTTAGGCCGCTGCAGGAGGTTGACCATTTCTGCTGGTGGAGTCGCCAGCAGCCGTAGACAAACGCGGATGGCGAAAGAAAGGTATGCGCATGGAAGAAGATAGCGGTCCGGCCAAAACGATTCGATCGGGCCCACCACCAAGTGGAAGTCTATCGTAGTGGGCTGATCGAAACGTGCCATGGTCAACGCCCCGAGAAGGGACTCCTCGCCCTCGCTAATCTCATATCCTGATTTTCTGAGGGTTTGTGACATCTCCTGCACAATCAGCAACGTGAAGAGCGTCGATATGTCCTCTGCCCGTTGTCTGTCCGCGGTCGAGCTTGTGCTTCTGTAGGATTTTGCGTTTTGCGAGGTGGGTGACATCTTCGACGCAACGGTCCTGGCTGGCGACGCGACAGCACTCCTTGGGGCAGGAGTCTGGCGAGCCGACTCACGTCTGGCGATAGTCACAAGCGAACCGCAAGAACAGACAACGGTTTTCTGACTGACCCCGGAGCGTAGGTTGGCGCTGTGTTGCTTGCCGCAGCTGGGGCACGTGGTCCTCTCCGAGTTCATGCTTACCTCCGTGGCGAGATCCCTCACACCTGCGATGAATGCGATGAGACGGAGGATCTCAACGCTTCCCAATCTAACTTTATAGCAAACGACTTGGGCTTCTCAAGCTGCCATCCTTCCCTAAGGAACTCCTGGACTACAGGCAGTCCCTCGTTTCCAGTGGAGACCGCGACGCTACAGCTTGCCTGCCTGCTCACGGTCCATACCGCCCTCCTGTCGCCTTCCCCCCTTAATCGCGACAGCCGACGCTCTCACAATTCCGTAACCCCTTGATTTCTGATCGTGTGCACGAGAAGGATTGCGTCACCTGGTCGCAATCCTCTATACATCGCGACTCCTCACTCACTGGGTTGCCCCATCATCCCTCGATAGCTGTCTGGGAAATTCCATTACCACCAGGTATCCGGTTCAGGCTATGGTAACTCAATAGACGAGGGGTTTCATGAGCACTAATGACGATGCGGGTCTCGCGTCTCGGGAGGTCGGCTTAAAGGCGGAGCAGAAGCGCTTCTGGGATGAAAACGGCTTCCTCATCCTGCCATCTTTTTTTTCCGAAGATGCGATCGAGGCCGTACGCCGACTTCACGATCACGTCTGGCGGGTCTGTCCCGGCCACGTGATTGTTGATAACCTCGCCGTCGGCAGCCGGGCACGCATGGACCAGCTTACGGAGGAAGCTAAGCGGCAGCCACACAAAGTGAATGATCTATACCTCAGCTTCCCACGTATTCGCAGTTTAGCGCTCGACCGTCGCCTGACGCGCCTTCTCGCTGAACTGATCGGCGATACGCCGACGCTTTGCAACACCCTGGGCCTCGATTACGGCACCGAGCAGGGGAAGCACGTCGACTCGTTGTATATGACCCCGCCGCACCAAAGCCCCCTCGTTGCCACCTGGACAGCGCTTGAGGACTGCCATCCCGAAGCCGGGCCGCTCGTTTACGTGCCCGGAAGCCACAAGATCGCGCCGTACCGCTTCTCCGACGGGCGGCTAACCGAGGTCTCCGCCGAGCGCGGAGCCTGGGAGTCTTACATCCGCGACCACGTCGCACGGCTCGGGCTCGTTGAACAGCAGTTCTTGCCTCGCAAAGGAGACGTGCTCATTTGGCACGGGCAACTGCTTCACGGGGGAGGAAAACGGAGCGATCCCAATCGAACGCGACGTAGTCTGGTGTGCCACTACTTCGCGGTCGGCGCTTGCCGCGTGACCGGCTACAAGCTCGCTTTCGAACACGGCGGCTACTGGATGCGGCGCCTGCCCCAGGGCGCTTCCGCGGCGCGGCGGGCGACCGCGCTTCTTGGCCGCCTGATGCGCCGGGCTGGCCATCATGTCGAACAGGCGCTGCGGGAGAGGACGACGCGCAGAGGAGTGGCGCGCCGAGAGGATGACGCCTAGGCGCAACGGGAGTGGATGCGCCACTGGGGCAACAAAGGGTCGGAGCGAAAAGAACTAGCCAACCCGGCCCGCCACAGCTCATTCAATTTGCGCAGCAGTGGACCCACAGCCTGCACCGCAATACGCGTGGGGGCGGAAAGGGTGGAAAGGAGGTACGACGTCTTCCGCGACGGCGAACGATTCGTGACAATTGCGCCGCACGAAGGCGGAACCGCCGCGTCCGCAAGCATTCACGTCGTCCTGAACTGGTTCGCCGATTTCCGCGATCGCGAGCAGGAATAAGTCCCGTGAAACGAACTACATAGAGCTCATTCGCGGATTACTGTTGATTAATCCTGTTACCACCAGTAATCTGCTGTCAGAGACCCTTCCGAGTCGTCAGGAAGGGCTGAAAACCCCTCGTCTATTGAGTTACCATAGCCTTGGACCGGATTACTGGTGGGAAGTGTGTCCAGTCAAGGCTGGCATGTTCAGTGGGAGACAGTCCCACCGGGGTAAAAGTCAGAGCCCCGTAGCTTGGGTTGCATCCGTGTGGAGGAAACGAAGCCGATGAAGCCAACTGACAAAGCCATCCTTGGGATGGTGAGCAAGTCACCGGGCCGTAACAAAAGTGAACCCATAGGTGGCCTCGAAAAGCTAAAACCCCGGAGGCCGAACCCTCTTTCCACGGGTGAAGGCAGCATGGCCTGGCGCAGACTGACTGCAGCGCCAGTTCACTCCGGCGGGGTGCTAGCCCGCATTTCTCACCGATTGTCGGAAACGGGGTTGGCGCGGCTCGGGAGATGAGATTTTCATGGTCTTGGGGCGGCAGCGCCTCTCGGTTGGGCCGCCGTGGGTCATAAAGGGCCCCGTATGCCGTCGGCAGCCTTGGCCGAGACGTTTTGGATCCGTTTTTGCCCAAACCTCGATTGCCGCCCCTGTCGAGGCCTGTCTGCTTCCAGTGTTACTTGAAGTCGCCTCACCGTTTTCAGCAGCGCTGCGGCTCCCCTCGTTCGAGATGGTCATACACCTGGGCAAACACTCCCGCCCAGGCGTATCCCGTCGCCAGCGAAATCCACACCTTGCGCGCCGTGATCCGGATCCGCGCCCCGATCTTGAACAACTGCAGACGGATCGTCGTGCATTGCGCCCGCGCCATCTTCGTGCCCGCCAGCCCTAGCCGCCGCAGCGCTTCCAGAACACAGTATCCAATCGATGAAAAATATAAGCGGATCTGATTCGACCGGAATTCGGCCGTCGACGTGCGGTCCGCGAACAACCCCATCTGCTGCTCCTTGATGCGGTTCTCCATCTCCCCGCGGGCACAGTAAATCGTCTCGTAGAGCTGCTGCGCCGCCGCTTGCTTGGCCGTCAACGACGTCACCACGAAGCGCGGGTTTTCACCTTTCGCCAGATACTCCGCCTTGGCCACCACGCGCCGCCGCTGCGACCAGCTCGTCCGCGTGCGGTAGCGGAAATCTCCGAACGCCCGCGCCGCCTTGCCCGTCTTAGAGAAACGCCGTCGGGCCAGCTTCATTCGCCTCTGGATGCGGCGCCGCAAACGGGCGTTTTTCACCAGTCCGATCACGTAATCGACCGCATTCGCCTCGCACCAGCTCAGTATCTCGTCGCGGCAAAAACCGCTGTCGGCCCGCAGCAGGATCTCGCTTCGGGCCACATTCGCCGCAGTTGTTCGACAATGCGCTGGACTTCTTCCAGCGACCCCGCCGAGGCGTCGATGTTGGCCGGCCGCAGGCGCGCGCACAGCAGTTGGTCCCCGGCGAAAATGTAGAGCGGCAGGTAGCAATAGTGTCCGTAGTAGCCGTGAAAAAAACGCCCTTCCTGATGACCGTGCAGCGGGTCGTCGGTGGCATCGAGATCCAGCACGATGCGCTCGGGTTGGCGCGGTTGCGATTGGATGTAGAGCGCGGTCAGCAGGCGGTCGGCCGCACTCGTGTCGAGAACGATCTTCTTGTAACGGCTGGACGCGTCGGCCTTAGCCGGAGTCCCCTCGAGGCGGTTGAGCGTGCTCTTGCCGGCGCCGGCCTTGCCGCGGTCTTGGCGCCGCCGTCGCTGCTTGCCTTCGAGGTCTTGTTTGCCGCACAGCAGCGACAGCAGCGGGTCGCAGCGCAGCTGATCGTGATCGTTGAGATCCTCATAACCGAGCACCAGCCTGTAGACGCGCTGGGAAACCAGCTCGCGCACACTGTGTTCGATTTGCGCGGGCTGGCGGTGATCGCGGAAGCAGGCGGCGAACTGCCGCACGATGCCGCTGCGCTGTTCGAGTTGGCGCAACAAGCACGCCGCCTCCGTCGGAGCTGATCGTGCCGCCATCGAAACGGGCCACCACTTGGCGGCGGCCATGGCCGGCAAAGCTGAAGCTGGTTTGGGTACACTCTGTCATGGCGAAGGTCGCTTTCTTGTTGGCTCAAACATCTTGTGGTGATTATGTTTATGCCACAAAAGGCGGCCTTCTGCCACCCTACGATGAGAAATGCGGGCTAGGGACAGCACGGTGACAAGGGCATGCTAAGCAACTGGAGAAGCCCTCCTCGTCCCGTCGAGAAATTGGCGGAGCAGGGAAGCCGTATAACTGGCGAAAACCAGGAAATCGGTGGAAGGCGAGAGGATGGCGGCTAGGTTCGTAGTAGTGAGGAAGCGGGGTAACGCCCGTGGAGCGAAGGAGCCTTGCTGCACATGAAGTCTTGGTCAACACAGTGAGGCAGGGGCGAAATGATAAAAGCGTCCGGTAGTCTGCAGGATCTGAGACGAAGACTATACGGCAAGGGGAAGGCTGAACGGACTTGGCGTTAACCCAAGGCCTCGGTCGGAAGCGGTGGAGTAGTCAATGGCGAGAGCAGACACCTGGATTCGGGTGACGGCTTCCGAGCTGTCGTCGAAAGCAACTCCGATCGGATAGGTCTCATAAACCTTGTCGTGAAGTGTGCAGGAGCGCGTAGTGAAGGAAATCTTCATGCTGCGTGCGAGGTGGCGGGAGCTGGAAACGGAGCCACGGACACGGTTAACCGGGCACGAAGGGGGGAACTGGCTCTGGATTTCGGATGGATTCCCGTCGTGCCGCCCAAGCGTACCCGCTTGGAGCCGTGGGTGGAGCCGGAAAAGCGTGACGTTATGTGCCGGTAGAAGCGGCGTTGATCGGAAACCCGACTTGAGTTTTAACGCGGGTTTGGTCTTTGCAGCCAACACGAGTGCCCCCTGCTTGACTCTTTCCGCATTTGGAGAATTCACATCAGATGTGGAAAACCCTGTGGAATCAGCAAGTTATTCACGCATAAAAACCAGGGTTTCTCACGCATAAAAACCAGGATATCTGTTAGGTACTACTAATAACAACTACTTGTAGTAGGCGCTACGCGCCTGTGAGAAATCGGAGTTCGGCCCCATTCAGGGACCTCACACGCATTTCTTTACGCAGGGGGCTAGCCGCCCCCCTCACCCCCCGCTCTATAAGGAGTTCCGGCCCCTCACGGGGCCTCCACAACTTTAAAGATTTCAAACGGGCAGTAGGAAAAGGGGCTTCACTTTTCTACCCAGTCTCAAGCCTTAGTCGATCATTCCAATCCGATCATCGCCGTGAGGTCGTACTCTTTGGCGATTTCTTCGGTTTCGCGGATGCAGTCCGGGGTTGCCGCGAAGTCCTCGGGTGTGACTTCCCGCCGGGTGGTCGACGCCGAGTAGATCTTCCGCAGGCCCAGGTTCGCGAACTGCTCGCAACGCCTTTTCCACGTCTCAAGTGACGCAGATCGTGCCGGACCGGGAATCCATATATCCGGCAGGACCGCGGCGGCGGACACCGGCGTCAGCCCCAGATCGGTCAGAAGGCGGCCGGCCGCGGCTAACGTATCGTGCTCGAGAAACCCATCAAGAATGCGGTCGTTCAATTCGACGTACCGGATTTCGGCCCTAGCCCAACCTTCGAGTGATCCGCGGTATCCGGCGGCCCGGGACGTATTCTGGTGGATAGACAGCAGCATCTTTCCGGGAGAGGCGGACTGGGCGGCGGCTACGCTAGCCAGGGGAGCCGTTAAAGAAGCTAGCACAAAGGTTCGTCTAGCAAACATGAGCGTGGGATCTCTACCGTGCGAGCGGATCAGGTCGAATCTGGAATTTGACGAACTTACCCTTAGTGCCCTTTCCACCTTCGGTGTGCCAGATGTAGTTCGTTCCGTAGTTCGCCCACAGTCCGCGGCCTTTCCAGCCGGCTTCTGGATCGTCGATCCGGCCGTCCAGACCGCGCGTGAAGAATCCGAGTGGATAGGGTACGCGCAGCGTGGTCCACTCTTCGGTCTCCGGATTCAGCACCAGCAGCGAATCGGAGTTGGATCCGGTCGCGATCGGCGTGTTCGCGCCGAACCCGGCAATATTGTGCTGATCCACCCAGTTGAAATAGTGGAAGTCGGCTCCAACATCGGTGCCCTTCATCTTGGGGCCGATGACCGGATACAGCGTCCAGCCTTCCCGGCATTGGCTGCCGTCCGGCTTGCCGGGGCCTTCCAAGTCTTGACACTTGCGAATGTCGAAGCTGGCCAGGTGGCTGCTGCCAGCCAGAGCCGACCAAACGACGCCGTTGGTGTCGATGTCGATTCCGCGGGGATCAAAGCCCGGTTCCGGCACCTGGAAGATCTGTGTCGTGCAACTAGACGGAGCATTGTCGCCCCGTCGCATGCGCACGATATATCCGGGGAACGTCTGTGAGACTCCCCAGATGGAGTCGTCCACGGGGCTGGGAATGACAGAGTACATGCTGTAGTTGATCTGGGTATCGAGCTCGGGATTGAGCGCGCCGCCACCCTGTCCGGTTTCCGCGCCCCGCGCGTTGTCAACCCTGTACAGCGCTCCTGAACGGCCCCACTCATTCCAGGGCTTGGTGATCACGCCGTCGCCGTTTGTGTCGACGACCGTCGGACACCAACCCACAGCCTTTTCTTCATCCTTGGTTTCGTCGAAAACCTTGGTGTCGACCCAGGCAAACCCCGCACCGCCGCCATTGAAGTAGACCGTTTCATTCGGATCGTTATCGAACTGCAGATGGTGAGTTCCAAAACACGTTTCGATGAGAGTGAAGCTTCGCTTCACGGGGTCATAGTATGACGCCTGCCGGCCGCCCCGCCGGGGTGTAAACCAGGCAGCGTACTTGTTGGACGGATCGTTGCACCAAGCGGCGCTCTCCCTGCCGCGTATCTTCGAGGTCAGCCAGACGCGACCCTTGCTGTCGAGCATCGGGTTGTGCGGATCAGCCGGATTGTAGGGAGGGTTGGACCAGATATGTTCATTGCCAAAGTACATCGACGGACGCATAGGCGCCGGGAACCGCGACGGAACTTGCTCCCTCGGTTCGCGCGTGGGGATATTCAGCGCAATGGTGAAGTTCTCTCGCGGGTCCATAATGACAAGCTGACCGTGTCCGGAACTAGCCGCGTACACGCGGCCGCCCGCGTTCACATCGGGATGGTTCTTGTCCGTGGAGGCCAGATCGTGCATGAAAGTATGGTCGCTGCCCACGTCCCATAGGGTCAGCACAAGATTGCGTTCGATGCCTGTCGGTCGAGGTGGCGCTGGCGGTACCGCGCCCTCCGCGACGGCTTCCGTCCAGGCGGAGAACACCTTGATCGACGGCTCTTGGCCCTGAATGTTGAGCACGCCATACATGGAAGTGCCGCGGACTCCCGTGCCCAGACGCCACTCCCACGCCTCCGCGTGCGTCTTGAGATCCGGCTTCGCTTTGAACACGTGGCTCACGTCACGAGTCGCGTTGTTCCCGAGCTGATGGCAGAAATTGCAGTTCGCCTTGAAGGAGTTGAGCCAATGGCTTTGGGTCAGCATGGCCGTTCCCATGCCATTGCCGGCAGATCCAGTTCCGGGGAAAAGGCTCTCATCGGGCGGTTCGAGCATGGACAACCAGTAATTGCCCGGATACACTTGGGCCGCTTCCAGGGGCGTCTCTGCGGTGGAAGCCTGAAGCGCGATCGGCTCTGCGGCCGGTCTCATCTCGATCGGCTCGGAGTCGACCAGACCGTATCCTCTGACCCACACTTTGTAATTCGCGCTGGGCAATTCGGGCAGCATGAAGCGGCCTTGATCATCGGTGACGACAATCTTCACGAACTTAGTCGATAAATCCTCTGTCTCGGCAATGACCCAAGCGCCGGCTTCTGGGCCTTGAGCGCTGGTCACTTTACCGCCGATGTAGCCCTCAGGAGCTTGCGCTCTTGCCGGGCCGGTGGCAGCTATTCCAATGGCTACCAAGGCGATGAGGCTGGTGCGTACCAAGATGTCGCGCTCACACGGACGGATAGACAAACTCATGGAAACCCTCCTCGAGGAACAAGCTCTGCGCTGACCGTGTTTCTTCTATTTCGACGCGGCCATCGCTGACTATACACTACGACCTGTTCCCGCCGCAACCGAGTCGCCTTTGGCGCGGCCACGGGATGCGGGCCGGCGATCCGGCAGCGGCATGATCGCCACCCAAGACTGCAATGAGGAATTCCGCGACCGAGAGCAGTGAATCTCTCCATTATCGTAGTGCTGATTGGGCGATGCCTCCGATAGGTCCGATCATCTCAAGGGGTCGATGCAACCTGAATTATGCACTGCGGCGTGGACCTGAGGAGGGCTGAGCCGCAAGGGACCATTGGGGACCCCCTAAAACATGGGGTAAAAAGGTCGGCTGGCAAAGATTCCAGCTTCGCCAGCCAACCCCAAGGAAGTCACCCACATGGTTACCAGACGAAAACAGCATAGCTCCCAAAGGCCCGTCCAACAAGGCCCAGCCGTGACGGCCTCGCGGCCCAATAAAATCGGGGCTTCGACGCCTTACCACTTCCGCGGCAGGAAGCCGACTCCCTACGGCGGCTTGCTGCCGGTGGTCGGGAGGGCGCTGATCTGAGAGCCTGGCTATGCGCTATGCATAAAATTTTATGCACTAGCCGTAACGCACTGGAAACACGTCACTTCCGAGCGAGGTTTTGACGACGCGGATTCTGGGCGGGAAGGGAAACCGGACACGGAGAAGCCAAAAGACCAGTTGCCGAGCTACCACCTCACGACGACCGCCAACCCGCTACGAACGCAGCCACACTCGCAAAGTGAATCTGTGCATAATTCAGGTGCAACACTTCGCGCGAAAGGAGAAGGTGAAGTGTAAGTCTAAGAAACAAAAAGGGTAGCGGCGAGGATACCGCGCTTCGCCTGATACGCTGTTGACGTACAACGAGTTACGCGGTTGCGATTGGGGCTTCGGCTTGTAGGCAAGCCACTTGTCCCTCTCAGCGTTCGCACACTCCAGCTAAACGACTTAGTGCTGGTGTTGCATCGACCGGTTGAGCTGGCACTTGAGCTGGCAGGACTTATCGGAAGTAGCGCCAATGCTATGTGTGCCGTATCGGGCCGCTGGCTGGCGGCAGTGGCAATGCTCTCGGCGAGCTAGTACTGCCTCAAGCCTTCCGTAAGTTCAACGTAGACACCGAAAGGATCCGTGAAGAACGCCGTTGCCACCCCGATCCCGGGGTTCTCGCGGTAGGGGCGGTCGAACTCGATACCGTTGGCCTCTAGCTGCTTGCAGAAGGCCTCGAGGTTGCGGACTTCGAAGCCAATGTGGTCGATCGCGCGTCCTCTTGTTCTGACGGCCACGGGGTCGGGTTGCCTGCGGAAACCGAAGCTGAGATTGATGCCGGGCAGGTCGGCGGTGTCGACTCGTCCGCGGTTGCCCGGGACAGCAGAGAACGTCTCGATGTACCAATTGCGGAGTTCTAAGTGGTCCGCCTTCATGTAGTGCAAGTGGTGGGCGATCGCTATCTGGGGCTGGTCGACGTCTTGTTGCAATTCGATCCTGATGCCGTCAGGCGCAAGGAGGTAGGCGTTCGGGAAGCCTGCTGCGCCGGTGAACTCTCGTTGTACCTCCATCCCGGCCGCACGCCACCGCGCTAGAACTTCCGCTCGGCTGCGAACTTTGAGCCCGAAGTGATCGAGTACGGTCCCCTGGCTGGGGCCAGTTGGATCCTGCCGGCGAAACAACAGCAGCATGCCGGGCATCTTGACGCCGGTCAGACCCTCGCCCTCGCGTTCGAGCGGAACGGCGTCGAAGTGGTCGATCCAGATTTGTCTGTGCTGCTCGACGTCTCGAACGTTGAGATGCACGTGGCCCATTGCAACGCCAGTATCGTTGGGGAGTGCGAGTTGGGCGTTGGCGGGCGCAAGGACCGCTAGGGCGAGGAGGACTAAGGGGATTCGTTTCATGGGACTCTCCGTGACTATCCGCGCCTAATTAGAGCACGCGCAATGCGGACAGTCAAATGCCGCGGGCAATTCGGTTCAGCGAGAGGAGTCAGAGCGCAGAACCGTGAGCAGAGGCCGGGGCGGTCTACTTCCGATGATCGGTGCCAGCTCAACCGGTCGATGCAACACCAGCACTAAGTCGTTTAGCTGGAGTGTGCGAACGCTGAGAGGGACAAGTGGCTTGCCTACAAGCCGAAGCCCCAATCGCAACCGCGTAACTCGTTGTACGTCAACAGCGTATCAGGGGAAGCGCGGTATCCTCGCCGCTACCCTTTTTGTTTCTTAGACTTACACTTCACCTTCTCCTTTCGCGCGAAGTG
>CBDCYS010000024.1:0-17813 GCA_965224215.1 Bryobacterales bacterium
AGGGCTGCCGCCAGGGCTCAATGGGGGGGATCGTCGATTGTTCGGACGCCCCCCCCCGGGCGAATTGTACCGTGGTTCAGATAGCTGTCGGTAACAAGCGTTCACACCACCTATCCGATTTTCTCAGGTCCAGGTCCTTGAGCCGACTCGGTTTCCGTCTGTTTCGACCGTCGAATCAGGCTCCTGGGATCAACGATAGCTGGCGCGAACGAAATTTATTGACATCTTATGCCCGACAACTCTCGTTCTCGCTGGCATGGATTCACCCGTCAACGGATCTTGTCGCCCTCGGGGCCGCGTTGGCTTGCACTGCCCCTGGAAAGGCATTTCTGATTCGCTTTCGAGGGGGGCGTCGCCGTCGAGGGCCTCCATCGTCCGCCAAACGCTCCAGATTTTGGATGACATCGTCTATGCGGCGACGCTCGTCTTGCAGAGAAGCGATCATCTTGTTCAAGTCAATCGAATCGTAGGCCATGATTCGATGATATTCCACCGACAAGTTCGGCTACAAGAAGCCGGATGCAAAAAAGCGCCGTAGATTGCTTCTCCGAACCTTGCGGACGCGCTCGCGCTTGCTTGTTATCCCGATGGCTGGCTTGGCGGTGGTGAGGCTTGGGCGGTGGCGTTGTGAGGGGCTTTGCGTTCCTTCGGAAGCTCAATCGCCTTTCTCGCTTCGGGAGGAAGCGACTTAACGAATTCGTTCATGATGACCTCGAATGCCTTATCCAGGTGCTGACGCATAAATGGGCTTGGGTTGCCCTCCACCAGATGCCTCTCAATATTCTTGAGGACGGCCGCTTGCGCCTGTAATCCGGCTGTCTTGCGCATCTGCTCCACTTGCTCGCGAAGCGCCTGCTCTGATTTCTGCTGAGCCTCCCGAGCAAGTTTCAATTCTTTTCGTTGAAGACCGAGTTCCAGATTCTGCATGTAGATCGCGATCAGAACACCAGCGAACGCAAGCCCCGAGAAAAGGGAGTTGACGGCCCCAAACATGTCGCCGAATTGGCCGCGGTCTGTAGGCGCTGGCACTCCGGGATAGAGGAGATACCAGGAGGCTCCCCAAATCAAGACGACTCCGATAAACACACCGGCGATCAGCATTTTCATGTCGAATCCTCAACTTGCAGCGGCGGCCAAAGCTGTTGCCACCCTTTGTGACTCTTTCAGTGTGCGAAATCTTTCACGCCAAAAGAAACTCGCCACCTGTTGGAACTCAAGGTGTTCCGGTTCTGAACGTCGGTTAAAAACTCATCTACGTGTCGCACGAAGCTCTCCGTAATGTCGATGTACCCGCTATCCTTGGGAAGTCCGACGCTCAAGGCGAGACCCCTTCGCAATTCCCCGCTCTCGGGAAGCTGGCCATACTTAAGCCCCTGGTTGAGCCTCAAATGTTTGAGTAATTCCTTGCTGGGTTGTCTGTGCGGATTGTGCTTGTAGTCGTTGGCCAGCAGCCGCAGCGCTTTGACCGTGTCCTTGCGTACGCATTCGTTGACACCTAGGCGACTATGGACTTCATTCCACATTTCCCGAGTCGAAAGCTCCTGAAGTTCGGCTTGCCGCTTTTTGTAGTCCGCCCTCGTAATGGGTCGGCCAGCGTCTACGGCAAGTGCAGCAAATGAAAGCAATTGTCGTTCAACATGATGACGTAAAGCGACAAGAAAGACGAGACACAGGTCGGAGATGAACGGCGCATCGTGAAAAAGCCACTGGTCGTAGGCGAAGTCCCCCGGAACGTTTTTGAGACGCTTTTCCCTACGCCGCGCTTCTCGCTTAACGACCGACAGGTAAGCTTTGGCGTCATCTAGCTCCATCAGGATGATTGTGGCACAGGGTTTGGTTTCCCTTCCATCAACCACCCCACTCGCGTAGAATCGGGACGTGGCGAACGAAGAAGATCAAACTGAAGACATCCGCGTAGAAACGTGGAAGGAACTCTCGTTAGGGTTGGACTTCTTCTCCGACACCGGCAATGAAAGGCACAAATGGTGCTTTCGCGGTCAAGCCAATGCTTCGTGGAATCTGACCCCGTCACTTCTGCGATGCTTTGGGGGTTGGGAAATCCCGGCTGAGCGAGCCCTTTGGTACGCCACTGAGGTCGAGTCCAAAGCATCGGAACGGTTTTGGCAGGCTGCTCGTCAAAGAACGTCGCCCGAAAATCTGCCCCGCGAACGGGGGAACCTCCTGGGTTGGTGGGCTGTGATGCAACACCATCGATGTCCGACGAGACTCTTGGACTGGACGCGATCGCCCTATGTCGCCCTGTATTTCGCAGTTAACCAGCAGTTCAATGCCGACGGAGCCGTCTGGGCCTTCTCATCTTCAACGCTGGAGGCCCTCGTCAAGGCGAGCGTTCCGAACCTCAGTCTGGAAAGATGAACAGTTCGACGACTACGAGACGCGCGCGATTCGCGTGTTCCATCCAAATCAACCTCCACTGCGCATCGTGATTCAACAGGGCGTTTTCACGATTTGCACCCGCATCCTGGACGAGCACGGCGGCATCATCAAAACCTTCGGTACGCCCCTTCACTGATTAGTCATTCCGGCCGCATTCAAGACGGAGTGCGTCTCACGGCTCCGCGTCATGAATCTATCTGCGGCCACGTTGTTCCCGGACTTGGACGGTTTGGGTGTTTCCACTGCCGAATTCATTCGCCTCACGGTCGACGAGCGCAGCGGGGAGCAACAAACCAACGGCCCAGGCCTCAGCGGGTGGAGCGCCTCACAGGCCCCCCTGCTTCACCCACTCCAACGGAACCGCAAACAACGTGCTCAGCAACTCCGTCGTGAACTCCGACCCGAAGTCTTCGGCCTCGAAGACCGCGCGCAGGTTCCTTTTGCGCTCGCCTGAGGTGCTGATGCACGCGTTCCAGGGGGTCGCTGCTCGTATTTCCTCTACACGCATAACTACATGAAGAAAGCGTAGCCGGATAATCGCTAAGAGCGTAGCCAGATAATCGCTGAATGGAGCCGTGCCCGGCCTTTTTAACCAGTTTGGGAGGTTTTTGAAATCCTCCATTATACCTGAATTATGCACTGCGGCGTGGACCTGAGGAGGGCTGAGCCGCAAGGGACCATTGGGGACCCCCTAAAACATGGGGTAAAAAGGTCGGCTGGCAAAGATTCCAGCTTCGCCAGCCAACCCCAAGGAAGTCACCCACATGGTTACCAGACGAAAACAGCATAGCTCCCAAAGGCCCGTCCAACAAGGCCCAGCCGTGACGGCCTCGCGGCCCAATAAAATCGGGGCTTCGACGCCTTACAACTTCCGCGGCAGGAAGCCGACTCCCTACGGCGGCTTGCTGCCGGGGGTCGGGAGGGCGCTGATCTGAGAGCCTGGCTATGCGCTATGCATAAAATTTTATGCACTAGCCGTAACGCACTGGAAACACGTCACTTCCGAGCGAGGTTTTGACGACGCGGATTCTGGGCGGGAAGGGAAACCGGACACGGAGAAGCCAAAAGACCAGTTGCCGAGCTACCACCTCACGACGACCGCCAACCCGCTACGAACGCAGCCACACTCGCAAAGTGAATCTGTGCATAATTCAGGTTATAATAATCGTGGAGCCATATTTAATGCCATTAAAAACTGAACTCGCATTCTTGGAACGCAACCGCGCGGCGTGGCTGAATCAGCACAAAGACAAACACGTCCTCATCAAAGGCGAAGAACTTCTTGGTTTGTATGACACCTGAATTATGCACAGATTCGGCGTAGCCATCGTCGATGGAGTTGTGGCGATAGCGGCACTCGTGTCAACTCAGTGATTTCGCAAGTCGTCTTTTCTGCTGTTTCCCTCCCCGTTTGAGCCGCCTCCTGATCCCGGCAGGGCAAAAGCGGGCTGGCAAGCGGCGTGTTCCCAGTACGTTGCGGCGAGTGCATGAAATTTTATGCATGGAGTGCCCCTCAGCTCAGCGCACCCTCCACCACCGGCGCCAAGCTCGATCCCGGCGGCCCCATCGCCCGCAGCCGTCGCATCAGCCGTTCAAACAGGCCCTTTTCCTGATAATGATCGCTGTAGCTGACACCCGTTCTGCCGGCGTGCCGCCAGATCTTGGCCGCCACGAACAGAAAACGCAGCGGCGCCGTCGCCAGGGTGGTGTGCCGCAGCGTCTCCACGCTGGCCTGGGCTTCCCGGTTGAACAGCAGCAGCCAGCAGTTGAGATTGTAGGCCAGCATGGCCAACTGAAAGTGATTGCGGTTCATGTCAAAGCGGCGCGAGGGATGGGCCGCCAGCCCGGCGTCGTTGTTGGCCTCCTTGATCAGGTTCTCGGCTCCGGCGCGCTGATTGTAAAACCACACCACCGCCGCGATCGGCTCGGCCAGATTGGTGACAAACACGCGGTAGGTGTAAGCGCTGGTGGCGAACAACTGGTATTGCTCGGCCGCGCCGGCCTTGGGCTCGTTTTCGTAACGCAGCGCCAGGAAACGGCAGGCCCGCGCCCAGCCTTGCGGTTGGTAGAGGAATTCGCATTCCGCGTCCGCGTCGGAGCGGGGGGAGGGTTTCCATTCTGCTTGCTGCAAGCGCTCGACCAGGCGCCGCGTTTTGCGCGCCACGATGACGAACTGACAAACCGCCTTTTCATAGGTCTCCACCGCCTCCCAGCAATAAAAGCCGGGGTGGGTATCCGGTTGACTCAGGTAGCCCCAAGATGTAGTATGCCGGCAGATGGAAGATTACCCTCAGAATCTGACAGAGTTCGAGGCCCGTTTTAGCAGTGAGGAAGCCTGCCGGGAGTATCTGTTCCGGCGGCGCTGGCCGGACGGTTTCCGCTGTCCGGGTTGCGGTTGTGGAAAGTCGTGGCCTTTGCGAAAAGTGCTGCTGCAGTGCGCTGCGTGTGGGCGCCAAACCTCGGTGACCGCCGGGACCATCTTTCAGGACACGCGCAGCCCTTTGCCGTTGTGGTTTCGTGCGATGTGGTGGGTCACCACCCAAAAAACCGGAGCCAGCGCTTTGGGACTTCAAAGAGTGTTGGGGCTCAACAGGTACGAAACGGCTTGGACCTGGCTGCACAAAATGCGGCGCGCGATGGTGCGGCCGGGACGGGATTTGCTGGCCGGGACGGTGGAAGTCGATGAAAGCTACTGGGGCGGGCTCGAAGAGGGCCTGCGGGGCCGAAACCTGAAAAACAAAGCATTGATCGCAGTAGCCGCTCAAGAGGATGGGCGGGGTATCGGCCGGATTCGCATGAAGAGAATCGAGGATGCCTCGGGCGAGAGCCTGTTGCCTTTCGTGGAGGAGTGCATCGAGCCGGGCAGCGTGGTGCATACCGACGGCTGGCCCGGTTACTCCGGGTTGAAAAAGGAAGGCTACGTCCATCAGGTCACAGTTGTCAGCCGGCAGGAGCAGTCCGCGTCGGAATTGATGCCCCGCGTCCACCGCGTGATGTCACTGCTCAAGCGCTGGCTGCTGGGCACCCATCAGGGCGCCGTGAGCCACAAACATCTGGACTACTACCTGGACGAGTTCACCTTCCGTTTCAACCGCCGCAAATCCAAAAGCCGCGGCAAACTCTTCTATCGGCTCGTCCAGCAGGCGGTAGCCGTGGATCCGGCGACTTACAAGATGATTGTTCACCCGGTTACAGAACCCAAGAAAATCCCCAAACCACAAGATATTGGGGCTACCTGAGTCAACCGGATACCCATCAAAGCCGGAATCGGCCCGCGCCAGGATTTTCTTCACGCCGCCCGGCAAAGTCCGGAAAGCGCTCTCGAGGTGGGCGGCGATCTGTCGGCCCGTGGGCCGGTCGCCGTTGCGCAACCCGCCCATCAGGTATTCGCGCGTCTCGGCCAGGAAGGTCAGTATCGGCTGGTAGCTGCGCTTGCCCTTGTTCTTGGGGTTGTAGCTCTTGCGCCCGCCCATCTGGCGGCCGTAGAGGGTATGCACGGTGGTGTCGGTGTCCAGCGTCACCGTCTCCAACTTCACGTGGGCCGCGGCCCAGACTCGTTCCCGCAGCTGGCGCTGAATGGAAAGGATCTGCTTCGCCACGTTGAGGTGCAGCGAGGCCAGAAAGCGCCACAGCGTGGACTACGGCGGCAGACGCGTCACTTGCAAGATGCCGGTCAGGATGGGGTCGCGAGCGATGAAGCGGAGTTGGTTGAGCCGCGCAAAGCCGACATAGAGGCCGAGCACGAGGGCCAGCACGAACTGGTAGGGGCTCATGGCTCGGGTGATCCGTTTGGTCGTGAGGGTTTCTTCCAGCAGCGCTTGGAAGCCGAGTTTTTCGAGCAGGGTGGCGACGGGCAGCAAGCCGCCGTAGGGAGTCAGATTCTTGCCACGGAAGTGATAGGGCGTGGCAGCCCCGATTTTATTGGGCCGCGGGGCCCTCGCGCTGGGGCCTTGTTTGACGGGCCTTCGGGAGCTATGCTGTTTTCGTTTGGTAACCATTTGGGTGACCTCCTTGGGGTTGACTGGCGAAGCTGAAATCTTTGCCAGCCTACCTTTTTGCCCCATGTTTTCGGGGGTCCCCAAATGGTTCCTGGCGGCTCAGCCCTCACCAGGTGCACCGGCAGTGCATAATTCAGGTGGCACGGAACTGCCGCCGTGGGACACTGTGTCGGCCTTGGGCCTGTCTCTAACGGCCCCCTTGCCATCACAGGGGAATCTGATAGCTTTTATCGGCCGCGACATGCTGGCCAACTTTGTGATGACCTACGACGGCCAAACAGGCAGGGTTACACTCGCATGGTAGGGGTTGTTCAAAGCTAACTTCGCTGAACTTTAAGGATTGAAAAAAACTCCATCGGAAGTCTTTATTGCACTATAAGTTTTTCTTATATTAAACCTCCCGGTCCGCCGGTCGGGAGGCTTTCGGCCCGAGGCCCCGAACCACACCAAAGACCGCAGCTCGCCGCAGGAACTCGCCAGAGCATGGGCCTAGCCGGGCACCCTGGGGCCTTGACAGCCCGCCGCGCGTTGTGCAACGCTTGAGGCGACTCCCAGGAGTGCAGTCACACCCCTGGAAGCCTAACCGTCACACGAAGGGTCAGTTCGCATGATGGCTACTTCTCATTTTTGCACACTGCGTTTCCTCCTCGGGCGGAAACTCCTAAGCCCCTGTGAAAGCGGGGGCTTTCTTTTTGCGAGCCCGGCTTCGTGTGACCCCTTTTCAATCCCTAGGAGGTCACAAGAATGTTTTCACGACGAAACTTTTTCAGCGGCTTGGCCGCATCCGTAGCACCTGCGTCCGCCATCGAGCGGACCGAACCACCAGCACTGGCTGAAGACGAGCCCACCAAACAAGCGAGGCGAGCTGTTCGCCAGCGTCTTGCTGGTGAGATCGAAGACTTCATCGAGTACGCGAGCGCCGAAGACGCTTGGCTCATGGAGCGGGTCCTCATCGAGTGGGGATCGATTTCGCTCTGCGAGGGCGCGGAGGTCACTCTCGGCACGGCTTTCGAGCTGTCCCTTGAGCGAGATCAAGCCTACGTCAAAGTCCGCTACGGCATTCGCCAGCAAGCAGCAGCGATCATCGAAAAGTTGGCGGTGGAGCATGATCGCCGTGGAGCAGATTGGCGTCACTGGGGAGCTTCTGACGAACTTTGAGCAGTTCCTTCAGCGTGCGGGCCCGGATGACGTTTGGATGCTGTCAGAGGTCTTACACCAGTGGCAAAACCACACCTGCTACACCGAGGACGACTACCGGAACCGCGAAAACGCCATCGGCCCGGAGTTGATTCCAGGTGACAGCGGCCAAATTTAGCAGTTACCGTACGTATTATAACCTCCGGGTTAACTCCTTCCCTGCCTTTTCCGCTGCGCGGTTTTTGATGGCGAAGAGCGCCTGATTTTGCGGTTAGGAGGTCCTCAACATCGTGCAACGCTTCCCGCTGGGCGGAGTCTCCATAAGCAAGAGGGTGAACAAAACACCCAATCCTAGGAGGCAACAGTGAAGCAACTAAATTCCCCAAACGAAACGCTCATCAACGAGCAGCTCAGCGAGAGTATCGGACTCATCGGGCGGATGCAGAAGAGTTGCGCGCGGCTTTGCGAAATTGTGGACGCCCTGCCGGAAGACACACCCGCGGACACGATAGTGAAACTCGCTAACTCACTGACGAGCAACATCGGCGAGATCGCCAAGGCCAGCGAGACGCTAGTGAACGTGCTGCGGGCGCTTAACACGCCAGGGAACGCGGAAGAAGATGACGAGTACGCGGGGATGAGCACGGAGGATATCTTGAGCAAGTTGAGCGGAGGTGAAGGGTGACCCCCAGACAAAGTTTGCGAAGTGTTATAGGTGGCCGCGCACGTGTTCTGCACGTCCTGGGCAACGCGTGCGAATGCGGTGAAGCACGCCCTCGTGCGCTGTGCATCACCAATCCTGATGCGCCGCGGATGCGCAAGGGGCGCTCGCGCGACGCGTACTGGCGAGCGGTGCTCGTGGACCTCGGCTATGACCCACGGTGGAGACTTGAGTGCTGGAATTGTATGAAAGTGCGTGAGGCTGAGCAAAGGCGTGAAAAAGGACCCCCATGATTTGACAGCCGCAGCGGCCCCGCCTCGCCTCGCGCCCATGGTCCCTGAACACGATCTTCATGACGCAGCCGGTTGCCCGTTGTTCGCGCAAATCCGTACAATTCCCCAAACTCCCGTTTGTGCGAAATTTGCTACTGGTTTTCTAGACGCCGAAGCATAACTCGCCTTAAAGTCATTTCAAGGCACCCCGAGTCTTGAGAGCGAGGTTGATCTATGCGGAGGCGTACGTCGGGCTTGCGCTGCGCGAGTCGAGCGGACCCTAGTGGCTCTCGTATAGAAACAGCCTGGATACCTTTGGATACCGACCGCAGGTGACCTAAAGCGGAGCTACTCGTTTGCTGATGACCAACGACTTCAACATGGATGCTCTGCTTGACTCCCTCGCGGAAAAGGTCGCGGTTCGGCTGCGGGCTGGGATGGAGCAGAGAGGGGCGCTGCCCCCGAAGGTCCAGCCACGACTGTTGAGTCTGGAGCAGGCTGGGCAGTATCTGGGCCGCAGTCGCCAAGCCGTCGAGCATATGGTTCGGTCAGGACGACTGCCAGCGGTAAAGGCGGACCGGCGAGTGTTTCTGGATCGGGCCGATTTGGATGAGTGGATCGTTGAGAACAAAACGAAAAGCCGTGGCGATTTGACATCGGTTCAGTAGCTGCGTGTAATGAAAGGCGCTATGAGACGACAAGTTGGTTCTGGAAGCGTTTATCGACCCAAGAAGAAACTCCCCGACGGCAGGGTGACCGAGCTGTCCCGCTATTGGATTAAGTACCACAAGGAAGGGCGTCCGATACGGGAACCGGCAAAGACCTCGAACCGCAAAGAAGCTGAGCGCTTGCTGAAGGTGCGGCTTGGAGAAATCGCGGCAGGGACGTTCCGTGGATTGCGCATTGAGAGGATCAAAATTGACGAGTTGCTTGACGCCGTGCTCCGTGATTATCGGGTTAATGAAAAGGCTATTCACTTCGCGGAAAACGCCGTCAACAACCACCTCCGACCCTATTTCGGCGGACGCCGGGCGGTCAGAATCGAAACCGACGACGTGGACACCTATGTGGAATTTCGCCGAAGCGACAACCAAGGCAACCGTCCATATCGGGGAAGATTGAAGTCCAGGAAGATGATTCCAATCCTTGAAGCGGGCATTCTACCTGGGTTGGCGGAGCAAACCTCGGAAGGTTACGGAAGTGCCATACATCCCTATGCTGGATGAAAACAACGTCCGCAAGGGGTTCTTCGAGCACGATGAGTTCCTCGCTTTGCGCCGGGCTCTGCCCGAAGATCTGAGACCCATCCTCACCTTTGGCTACTACACCGGATGCCGACGCGGCGAGATTCTGCAGTTGCTCTGGAGTCAGGTTGATCTCGTGGAAAGAATCGTCCGCCTAGAGCCGGGCGAAACCAAAAACGACGAACCAAGGATTCTGCCCTTGACGAACGAGCTGTTAGAAATCCTGGCGATGCAAAAGTCCATCCGCGACGCTCAGTATCCAAGCTGCCCATGGGTCTTCTTCCGGGTGGGCGGTGTGCCTGTTCGCAACTTCTACCGCGCGTGGAAGACTGCCTGTAAACAGGCCGGGCTCACCGATGACAGCGGCGAAGCAAATCGGCTGTTCCACGACTTGAGACGCAGCGGTGTGAGAAATTTCATTCGGGCGGGAGTGCCTGAATCCGTCGCTATGCGCATCACGGGTCACAAGACGCGAAGCGTTTTCGAGCGGTACAACATCATCGACGAACGCGATCTGCACGATGCCGCTCGACGGCTAGAACTGTATGTGGAGGAGAAAGAGAAGGCACACTTTGGGCACACTTTGGGCACACCAGAAGGAGAAACCAGCAAGAGTCAGAGAAAATCAGCTTCTAAGCTGTTGAATTGATGTGGCTGGGAGACAGGGATTCGAACCCCGATAAACAGATCCAGAATCTGTCGTGTTACCGTTACACTATCTCCCAGTCGGCGGGAATACTCAGTATAGGCCGCGCATCCAAGATTGAGCAAATCCAGATCAGTCCGTGAGGACTCTGGTTGCCTGCGACCGTCTTGAGTACCGGTAGCGAATGGCTCGTCAGAGACCTGCGGCGTTTCGTTGCGTTCACCCGCCAGGTGCGGTGGCAGAACGGTCCACCTGTTTGTTGCGGATGAGGGGAATCTGTAACTGGCAGAGTTGGCCAATCTGGGGCGGCGGGCCGCTCAGGACCCTACCGGCCAGCTCAAGCTTGGCAGCTCCCGCCCGCACCGCTTCCTCACTTAGGGTGAAGGAAGCGGAACCCTGGGTGCCCTCTGGGAGCCTCCCCGAGAGCGCTTGAGCCGCGACCGTGAGGGAGCGGTTACTGCTCCGGAGCGTTCCGCCGCCCCCGGCCCCAAGGTTGTCACCGAGAGAGCCGTCAAGCCGCGAAGCGGCGGGATCGTAGCCTAGGGTGAAGCCATGATTCTTACCGTGGGCACCTGGGAGGAAGCAGTTCCGTCGACCTGCAGGTCAATTTCCAATCACCAAGACGCCGATAACGCCAAAAACCAAAGGCCAGTCACGGATCCTAAAAGAAGCATCCCCTTTGTTTTCAACAGATCTTCCCGCCTGAGGCTTGACATTCGCAATAGTGCCGCTATTCTAAGAGCGGTGAATCGATCGAATCACAAGCGGCCATGCACAAGCTCGTGCTCAAACGAATACAAAGGCAAGCCGGGCCTATACGAGGACCCGAAAATTCCAAAAACCTGACAGAAGCTGCCAAATTCTGCAGTCGAATTTCCTATGTCACTGAAACAAAGAATCTTATACGAATCCCCAGACTCCCCGATCTAGCCCGGGAACCCGAAAACTCACATGAAAGTACATCGAAAGTCCAAGGAAGTCCACGAAAACAGCACACTTTGCACTAGGAACGATCCGCCTAGCGAACAATACCTCTTGCCGCGCCTGCATTTCTCACCACCTCGCGATACGAAGTGCGTGAGAGGCCCTAGCCGCGCGATAATATAGGCACCATGAAACTCAGCCGACGGGACTTCCCGAAAGCAGCCGGCTTGCTGGCTCTGACTCCCTGGGCTTGCTCCCAGCCCGAGAGCGATTCCAATGGCGTTCTGGTCAACGACGTTCATTCCAAGCTGAATGAAACCCGCGTCGACCGCGTCGTTGCGGCGGATTCAGTCGAAGCAATCCAAGCTGCGGTCGCAGCAGCAAAGAGCGAGGGCCGATCGGTTTCGATCGCCGGCGGCCGTCACGCCATGGGGGCTCAGCAGTTCGGCACGGACACGGCCCTGCTCGATACAAGGAAGCTGAATCGAGTGCTGGCCTTCGATGCCGAGCGCGGAATCATTGAGGTCGAAGCCGGTATCGCCTGGCCCGAGTTGATCGACTATACCGTCGGCGCCCAGCAGGGCAAGTCCGAGCAGTGGGGTATCGCTCAGAAGCAAACCGGCGCCGACAAGCTCAGTATTGGCGGAGCACTCGCCGCCAACGCCCACGGCCGCGGCTTGCGGATGAAGCCTTTTTCGAGCGACGTCGAATCGTTCGTTCTCATCGACCCCGATGGCAAGGCGCTAACGTGCAGCCGCGAAGAGAACAGCGAACTGTTTCGTCTCGTCGCCGGCGGCTACGGGTTGTTCGGTGTCGTGACGTCGGTCAAGCTGCGCCTCACTCGGCGGCAGAAGATCGAGCGAGTCGTCGAAATCGAGATGGTTGATGACGTGATGGAAGCGTTCGAACAGCGCATCTCTGATGGCTTCATCTACGGAGACTTTCAATTCTCGATCGATGAGAAGTCAGAAGATTTCCTGCGGCGCGGTGTTTTCTCTTGCTATCGTCCGGTGGACCCGGCGACTCCCATTCCCCAAGAACAGAAACAACTTGCGAAAGGAAACTGGGAGCAACTTCTCTACCTGGCGCATTCGGACAAGGCGCAGGTCTTCGACGAGTACTCGCAGTATTACTTGTCGACTTCAGGACAGCTCTATTGGTCCGACACTCACCAGCTCAGCACCTATCTGGACGACTACCACGTTGCGCTTGATGCTCGACTAAAAGCTAACAACTCGGCCTCCGAGATGATCACCGAGATCTACGTGCCTCGCGACAAGCTGGCGGATTTTCTGGCGGAAGCCGCCGACGACTTCATTCACAACAACGTCAATGTTATTTACGGAACGATTCGGCTCATCGAGCGCGATGACGACAGTTTTCTGGCTTGGGCGCGGGAGCCTTTCGTATGCACTATATTCAACTTGCACACAGAACATAGTCCTGAGGGACTCGAACATTCGGCCAACGCTTTCCGCCGCTTGATTGATATGGCGATTCGCCGCGGCGGCAGCTATTTCCTCACCTATCACAAATGGGCCCGGCGCGAACAGGTCGAAGCCTGTTACCCGCAGTTCCCAGAGTTCTTGCAGCTCAAGCGTAAGCACGACCCGGAAGAGCGTTTTCAGAGTGACTGGTATCGGCATTACCGGGAGATGTTTGGCTGAGTGGCGAGCCGCGTCACCCTTCCGTCGCAGCAACTCGCGCCCGTGCTGTGGCTGTTGCTAGGTGGTTTCGTCGGGCGAGTGACTGGCCAGATACTCGTTGCTTTCTGGGGCGTCACCTGGCTTCCGCCAATGAGCGAGTGGATGTCGGGTCTGATGCCCTACCCCTATCTGCTGCCCTCGCAACTCGTGATCATCGTCGTCTGCACGAAAGTGTGCCTCGATTTCTCCAGAGGCCGGGGGTGGTTTGTAACGACCCGGCCCGTGTTCGGCCGCGGCGTCCTTTATTTCGGGTACATCTACTTCGCGGGAATGATCGTTCGTTACGTGTTGCAGATGATATTGCGGCCGGAAACGCGCTGGTTCGGCGGAACGATTCCGATTGTTTTTCACCTGGTACTGGCGGGATTCATCATTCTTTTCGGCCTATGGCATCGGGCCGTCCGGCCTTTGGCATCGGGCAAGGCTTGACACCGCCATGGAGCGATACTCGGAGCGCCACCACTTCACCAACGCCTCAGAATCCCTGAGCCACGCCTTCCGAACGTGAATCCGCGGCGCCCAGCAGCCCCTCGCCTTCCGCCTGAATCGCCATGACGCGTCCCATCTTGTCGACGAATTTGATCTTGTGGCCGCGTTTCTTCAGAAGGTTGACCGTATCGGGAGAAAACCCGTGCTCTTCCAGGCGCAGCTCGTCGGGCATCCATTGATGGTGGAAGCGCGGGAAGTCGACAGCTTGCTGCAGGTTCATCTCGAAGTTAATGAGGTTGGTGATCACCTGCAGGACAGTCGAAATGATCGTTGGCCCGCCCGGCGCGCCCAGCACCAGGAACAGCTTTCCGTCGTGCGTCACAATCGTCGGTGTCATGGCGGAAAGCGGCCGTTTACCTGGTGCGATTGCGTTGTTCTCGCTTTGCAGGAGCCCGAATTGATTCGGCTCCCCCGGCTTCGCGGTGAAATCGTCCATCTCGTTGTTGAGCAGAATACCCGTCCCACTGGCCGTCACGCCGGAGCCGAACGAGCCATTCAGTGTGTAGGTGACCGCCACCGCATTCCCGTCCCCGTCGACAACGGAGTAGTGGGTGGTTTCGCTGCTTTCGTGTCCGCTAGGCCGGCCGGCTCCGACATCCAAGCTGCGTGTCGCCCGGTCCATGCGAATCGAAGCCCGGCGTTGGCGGGCGTAGTCTTTGGTGAGCAAGCCCTCCAGCGGCATCTTTACGAAATCGGTATCGCCGAAGTACTCCGCGCGGTCAGCAAAGAAACGCCGCATGACTTCGGCGACATAGTGGATCGAAGAAGCCGCTCCCCCGCCCCCCTTGGCGAAGCCGCTACCCTCGAGCATATTCAGCATCTGGACGATTCCCGCGCCGCCTGAACTTGGCGGAGGAGCCGAAAGAATCCCGTAGCCCTTGTACTCGCCCGCAACTGGCTTGCGCTCAACCGCCTCGTATTCCCGCAAGTCGTCAAGCGCGATCAGGCCCCCGTTGCGCTTCATGTCGTCCGCAATCAGGCGGGCGGTTTTACCGGTGTAAAACTCGTCCGGCCCCTTCCCTGCGATACGCCCCAACGTTGTAGCGAGCTCGGGCTGGCGAAAAATCTCGCCCATCTTGTAGGGGCGGCCGTTGCGCAAGAAGATCCGCTTGGAGTCAGCGAACAGCGGCAGTCGTGCGTTTTCGCGAAAATCGCTTGCCCGTTCGTAAGAGACCGGAAAACCGCCTTCCGCAAGCCGAATCGCGGGCTGGACGAGTTCACGCCAGGGTTTCGCGCCGTACTTGCTACGGGCCAGACCAAAGCCGCGCACGGTCCCCGGAACGCCTACGGCACGATAGCCGACGACGCTGTCCTGGGTCGGGTTGCCGTCCGCGTCAAGGTACATTTCGCGGCTGGCGGCTGACGGAGCGCGCTCGCGAAAATCGATGAACGTCGATCGTCCATCGGCGAACCGGATGAGCATGAATCCCCCGCCACCGATGTTCCCCGCTCGCGGGTGGGTCACCGCCAGCGCGAAACCGACAGCAACGGCCGCATCGATCGCGTTGCCACCGTTTTTGAGAACCGCGACTCCGGCCTCGGTAGCATGTGCGTCCGCCGAAACCACCATGGCCCGACGGGCGTGGACCGGCTCCCGCGTCGCCCCCAACAGCGTGGACGCGAGTGCAAAAAAACCCGCAACGGCGCGAATCGAGCTCACGACCGATTGTATGCGCGGTTCGCTGCCCTGTGTAAAAGTTTCCGATGAGCCGTTGCGCCGCTGCCGTTGAGCCGACCCGACTGCCTTGCGGCTCCGATTGGCCTAAAGACTGGCTTCACCGAAACAGAGCCGCACCCGCGAGGGTGCGGTCGAGCGCAATTGGAAGCAGACCCGACGACGTAGTTGTCTGGTCTGCCCTGCCCACGTGCTGTAGCGGCGTAGGTGCGTCTTCCCAGGAAAAGGTCTTGCCCCGGGGCCGCCAGCGGAATACGGTCCTGTAGACTTGACCGCGCCCTTGCGAGCGCGGCCCTGTCCATAACCTTCGCTCGAATAACAACCATCACTCGAAGGTTTGTTACAATTTCCAGTCAGTAGGAAAAATCACAAAAACAACATGAAGGCAATCCGTATTCACGAACATGGTGGCCCGGAAGTTCTCACTTATGAGGACGCCCCGGACCCCTCTCCAACTCCCAATCAGGCCGTAGTCAAAATCGAAGCTGTCGGAGTGAATTTCATCGATATTTACTTCCGAACCGGCCTATACAAATCGGATCTGCCGTTCACGAATGGACAGGAAGCGGCCGGCGTGGTCACAGCCGTGGGTTCGGACGTAGCTGATCTCCAGGTCGGCGACCGGGTTGCCTACGCTGGGGTTGCCGGTTCCTATGCCGAGTATGCCGCGGTTCCCGCGGCCCGGCTCGTGAAAGTACCGGACGGCGTTACTACACGCGATGCCGGTGCCGTCATGCTCCAGGGGATGACGGTTCACTACTTGACCCATTCCACGTTCCCGCTCAAGCCAGGGCACACAGCACTGATTCACGCGGCGGCGGGTGGAGTGGGGCAGATCCTGGTTCAAGTCGCCAAGATGAGGGGCGCGCAAGTGATCGGCACCTGCTCCACGCCGGAGAAAGCAGAAAAGGTTCGGCAGGCCGGTGCGGACGAGATCATTCTCTATGCCGAGCAGGACTTTGAGACCGAGGTCAAGCGCATCACCGACGGCGAAGGCGTACATGTGGTCTACGATCCGGTGGGCAAGTCCACGTGGGAGGGCAGCTTGAATTGCCTCCGCCCGCGCGGCATGGCGGTGTTTTTTGGAAACGCCAGCGGTCCGGTGCCGGCGATCGAGCCGCTTGCCTTGACCTCCAGAGGATCGCTCTTCATGACGCGCCCCAGTTTGGCGCACTACGCGGCAACGCGGGAAGAGTTGGTGGAGCGAGCTTCTGATGTGTTGAGTTGGGTGAGTTCAGGAAAGGTGAAGGTCGACATTGGAGAGACCTTCCCGTTGTCTGAGGCGGCCGAGGCCCAGACCAAACTGGCCGCGCGCCTGACCAGCGGCAAACTGCTACTGCTGCCCTGAGGAAATATTTGTTCCCGATCAAAGTTTCCGATCAGATTCGAAACGACATACAAAAGACGCGGCCCCCCGCGGCAGAAAGTGGAGCGCAGCGGGGCCAAAGGCGAAATCAGCCGAACATGAATAGTGAAGCCGGAGTCATTCAGCAAATGGGTAAAACAGCAATTGGTCTCGTGTTCAGTTTTTTACTGGGTCTGGCGGGTCTCGTCGTAGCCGGCTGGCTGCTTGTGACAGGCAACGTCATCAGCTCAATCGACGATCTATTCCTCACCTTGTTCGCCCTGTTGATGGCGTTGATCGCATTCTCCTACATCGCGTGGCACTTCCAAGCAGTACTCTCGGAAGGCGATGGGAAAAAGAAGAAGAGGTAGGGCGCAATCGGTCTCTAAGCCGAATTTGCTTTGAATCACTCCTTGACGGCCATCCGAACTTCGAAATTTGAATTGTAGGTCGTAAAGGGAACCACCAGCCATTCCTGCTTGGCTCGCGCTCGCACGATCATATTGTCACCGTGAATCACTGTCGGTGGCGTGATAGCCACGTCCTTGCTGCCGTCTTCCAAAACATCCTTCAGATTCCCCATCATAATATTAGCCAGCTCACCAATTCCGTCCAAAACTTCGTTGTTCAACGCCGGGATTATCGAGCCGAGCATAGTCGAGACGAGCCTGCAGGCTGCATCTGGATCGCACACCAGCATGAACGAACCCTTCCATTCGCCCCGTATCCCGATGATCGACAGGACTTCGTTTCCGGCCTGAAGTTCTGACTTGCGTTCAAAGCCGTTGGAGGTGACCTCCATGGCGAACATGCTCTTGAAGACCTTATCCGTACTATCTTGAATGGCATGTGCTAGCGCGCTATCGTCCATGATCATGGTTCTTCCGTCCGCCAATTTCGGCTTATCTTCATGAGCGGAAGCGGCCGCATGGTCCTCAACCCGAGTGCCGGGGTTCCCCGGACACGGCATTCCTCGCCTGAGCAAGATGGGCAGAGGAGCATCTAGGCCGTCTCCCCTCGCACCCTTCTCGTCCCATCGAACCGTTCATCGCAAGCGGCTTCCACATAGAGTATCGGCAAAGTAGCCTCGATCTTGAATACCGCCATGGCGGAAAACATGAATCCATGACAGAATGGGCGTGTTGCCTGCCAATGTCGGTTCAGGTTCAGCTAAAATATCGCTCGGCGGTCGTGTTACGGTAAAGGCCTGTAGGAGGCGTAGATGATGAAAAGCAAACTCGAATCTCTCAACATTTCTCGACGCGATTTAGTGCGCTCGGCAGCGCTCATGGGCATTGCACCCCATCTGGCTCTAGCCG
>CBDCYS010000025.1:0-143707 GCA_965224215.1 Bryobacterales bacterium
TCACCGCCAGCAGCGAAGAGATCAGTGCTGCCAGTAGCGCCGCCAACACGAGACCGCGCAAGCCGGCCGGCAGCAGCTCGTTGAGCAAGGTGACAAAGGTGGTCTTCGCCTCGAGCCCTGGGAATAGAGCGAACGCAATCACACCGGGCACGGCAAAGAGGAAGACGGGTGTCAGCTTTAGCAGAATTGCGAACATGCTTCCCCAGCGCGCCTGCTGCAAGTTCCGCGCGCCGAGCACACGCTGCACGGTGACTTGGTCCACGCCCCAGTAGAAAGTTCCCCACAGGGCAGCACCAATCACGATGCCCCAGAACGGAAAGTTAGCGTCGTCGTACGGGGCGGCGATCTTCATAGCCTCCGGGGCTCTCGCCACAAGTTCGCTCCAACCGCCCACCTTATCCAGGCCGAATAGGAGCATCAGACCGCAGCCGAAGATCATGATCAGCGCTTGGATCGAATCGGTATACGCCACCGTTGTGAAGCCGCCGATCATCGTGATGATCCCGGCCACAATGCCCAGCGCGGCGACCACCGTCATAACATCCCACCCGAACAGACCGTGGATAACAAGCGCGCCTGCAAAAAGGCTGAAGGCCATCTTGGTCATCACACAGATCAACAGCATTAAACCCGAAAACAGCGCCCGCGCCGTGCGGTTGTAGCGCATCTCCAGGAATTCGGGGATGGTGAAGACCTGGTTGCGGATGTAGTGAGGGATGAGAAGCGCCGCGGCGATCCCAATGCTGAGAACCGTAGCGAGCTCAACCGTCGCGGCCCGGAGCCCGTAGCGATAGGAGTCGCCAGAGAGGCCGACTAAGTGCTCGGCGCCAACGTTGGTGGCGAACAGCGACGCGCCGATGATGGGCCAGGTCAACCTGCGCCCGGCCAAAAAGAAGTTCGCACTATCTTCAGCCGCGTGAGTACGAAGCGCCGCGTAGAGGCCAATGGCGATACTGGCAACGACAGTGGTCAGGCAAACAAACCAGTCAAGGGGAGTAAGGGAGAGACTCATGGGCCAAACGTTGGGTCAGTGCCATCACAACGAAGAAGACATAGTGATACCACAGAATCCCCTCGTCTCAAAATTGGGCAGCAGCGATGAGAGTTAGCGCAGGATGGATCTGGGCCGGAACTCTGCCGTCCGCCGGTTCAAGGGTTCAGCGGCGGCATCCCTCCCGACACGGTGGGCTCAGCAATACAACGTTGTTAAACTAATCGTTTGGCCCTCCCCACACAGTTTCAGATCGGTCCGGTGACTGTCCAGCCGGCCATGGTGCTCGCGCCAATGGCGGGCGTGACCGATACTGTTTTCCGGCGCTTCATTCGCGGCCTCGGTGGCTGCGGGCTCTTGATGACCGAGTTCACCAGCTCGCACGGAATCATGGCCTATGGCCGCAGCAAAAGCCAAGGCAAGCGGAGCTTCCGTTACCTCTACTACGAGCCGGATGAGCGGCCGATTGCGGCCCAACTATTCGGCGCCGATCCTGAGGTGCTGGCCGAGGCCGCGCGCGTGGTCGAGAGCCACGGCTTTGACAGCGTTGATTTGAACTTCGGCTGCCCGGTCAAGAAGGTCGTCAAGTGCAACGGGGGGTCGGGGCTGCTGCGGGATCTGCCTCTGGTCGAGAAGATCCTCAGCACGGTGCGCGCGGCGGTTAAGATCCCCTTCACTTGCAAGTTCAGGACCGGCTGGGATGACAAAAAGATCGTGGCCGTCCAGATGGCGCGTCTGGCCGAGGATTGCGGCTTGCAGGCGGTGGCGCTGCACGGGCGGACGCGCGAGCAGGGGTACTCCGGAAAATCCAATTGGGATTTGATCGCCGACGTGAAACAGGCCGTCAAGATTCCAGTGATTGGGAACGGAGATGTGTTTTCTCCCGAAGACGCCATCCGCATGTTCGAATACACGGGCTGCGACGGAGTGATGATCGGGCGCGCCGCGCCGACGAACCCCTGGATCTTCCGGCAGACTCAGCAGTACATCGCCAGCGGCAGCTACGACGAGCCCAGTGAGCAAGACCGCTACCACATGATCCGTGACTACTACGCCATGCTGGCCCAGCATCCGGATAAGGTTTCCGGCGACATCCGCGGCAAGATGAAGCAGTTCGCAAGTCAGTTCACGCGCGGCGTCCGCAACGGCGCGCAGTTGCGAAAGGCGATCTACGCCTGCGAGACCGCGGACGAGGTTTGCCTCCGCGTGGACGAGTTCTTTGACCAGTCCCTAACCGATGCCGCCTGAAGTCTGCCCCGGCATGAAGGTCCACGCCTTATGAAGGTCTACGCCGTATGAAGTCCGTTAGGCTGATCACCGACGGCTCTTGTTTGGGCAACCCGGGACCGGGCGGCTGGGCGGCCATCCTGCGGTTCGGCGATCAGTCCAGGGAGTTTTGGGGCTCCGAGCAGCAGACCACCAACAACCGCATGGAGCTCATGGCGGTGATCGCCAGTCTCGACACCCTGAAGGAGCGCTGTGAGGTCGCCGTCGAGATCGATTCGCAGTACGTGAAGAACGGCATCACGACCTGGATCCACAACTGGAAGCGGCGCGGCTGGATTACGTCGGCGAAAAAGCCTGTTAAGAACGTTGACCTATGGAAACGACTTGACGAGGCCGTTTCGCGCCACGACATGAAATGGAAATGGGTCAAGGGGCACGCCGCTCACGGGGATAACAACCGTTGCGATGAGCTGGCGCGGGAAGCGGCGCTGAGGCAGAGCAGTTCGTCATGAGATCCGGGTCAACGGACCCAGGCTTCTGATTCCCAAGGAGTTTGTCCGCTGGTGATACACTGTTTGTGGGTGATGGATGGCTCGCGAAGCTGCAAAAAAACGAAATCCGCCGGGGACGAGAAGCGCTGATCGTCTCCGCGGAACGGATGGGTTGAACCCGGGCAATGGCTCAGAGGGGCTCTCGGGGTTGTCACAGGTGGGGGAGGTTGATCCGAGCGGAATCACGTGGGACCCGGCCTTGGACGGTCTCCGGGATCTCCCCGCGAATTGGGATTCCTACGGCGCCGAACCTCCCAACGATGTGGCCGTTTCCGCGTTGAGACGCATCTTGTTGCAAGTTTCTCAAGTCGGTTTGGAGCCGACCAAGATTGTGCCGTCATCTGAAGGCGGCGCAGCCGTCTGTTTCGTACGAGCCGACAAATACGCGGATGTCGAGTGTTTCAATAACTGCGATGTTCTTGCCGTTACTTCTGGGGACGGACAAGATCCCGAGGCTTGGGAAGTAGGCGTGGAAAGCGCTGCAGTCGAACGGACCCTCGAAAAGATTCGTGTCCAGATCCGCGCCTAAACGACCGGCACGGATGTACCGTCGGGGTCGCCCGGTCGACAGCCATTTCGAGCCCACAGAGAAGCCTTATCGCCGCTGCCAGGGAGACCACATTGTCGGAGACCGGGTCCTGCCTCAAGCGTTTCGCGCGCCCGACTTTTCCGTCAATCGAGGGAAATACAGCCAGCCTGAGGATGTGTTGCTGCCTTCTTACGAACGGTGGGGAGTTGTCAGTTTTCAGGTGAAAGACGTTCCGGCCCGGATCTTGTCGGCGGCGGCGCTAAGTTCGAATTCGGAATAGTTCATGACCCCGAGGAGGACAATTACTCGCACTCAGAAGTTCGGGCCTACAAGAACGGTGGGGCCGATCCTAAACTGAAGCTTGCGCGTACTGCAAAGAAGGAGTTTCGGCAACGGCTAAGCGATGCGGCTGGAGTCTTGAAGCCACCTGAACTCTGAGACGACACAGCATTCCCTACCGCGGATTCGCCGGCGGCGGGACTTCACTTCCGACCAATTGTCATGCCTCTTCACCTCTACAACACGCTGACTCGCTCTCTTGAGCCGTTCGTTCCGGCCGACGGAAAGACCGTGCGCATGTACTCTTGCGGCCCCACGGTTTACGACTACGCGCATATCGGCAACCTGCGGACGTTCATGTTCCAGGATATTTTGCGCCGCCACCTGCGGCATTCCGGCTTTGAGCTGCAGCACGTCATGAACGTCACCGACGTGGACGACAAGATCATCGCCAATGCCGGGAAGGCAGGCCAGTCGATACAGGACTACACGGCATCCTACGTCCGCGCGTTCGAGGAGGACACCGCCAAGCTTCGCCTGGAGCGCCCCGAGAAGATCACTCCGGCAACCGAGCACATCGACGACATGATCGAGCTGATACGGCGGCTTGAAGAGAAGGGCTACACCTACCAGAGCGACGGCTCCACCTACTACCGCATCGCGAACTTCGAAGGCTACGGCAAGCTTTCTAAGCTCGATGTGGAGGGCATCAAGACGGGGGCAAAGATCGATCAAGACGAGTACGAAAAGGAAGACGCACGCGACTTCGCCCTATGGAAGGCGGCGGGACCCGGCGAACCTTCCTGGGATAGTCCTTACGGTGCGGGGCGTCCTGGGTGGCATCTGGAATGCTCGGCGATGGGGATGAAATACCTCGGGGAAACGTTGGACATTCACACCGGCGGCGTCGACCTGCTCTTCCCTCATCACGAAAACGAGATTGCGCAGTCGGAAGGCGCGACCGGTAAACCGTTTGTGCGCTTCTGGCTGCACGCCGAGCATTTGCTTGTCGACGGCCAGAAAATGTCGAAGTCGCTCGGCAACTTTTATACGCTGCGGGATCTGTTTGAAAAGGGTTTCTCGCCCGAAGCCATTCGCTATCTACTGGCCTCGGTGCCTCATCGACGGCAACTGAACTTTACCTTCGACGGGCTGCGTGCCGCGGCGACGGCGATCGAGCGACTGCGCAATTACAAACGACGACTCGAAACAGAAACGTTCCCGGACGGGCGAAACCCCGAGATCACCGATCTGGCGAATCAAGCCCGGCAGCAGTTCGAAGCCGGCCTGGACGACGATCTGAATACGGCCCAGGCCTTGGGCGCGGTGTTTGAGTTTTTGCGGGAAACCAACACACGGATAGATAGCGGCGAGTTCCGTGTGGACAACGTCGCCGACGCCAAAGCGGTCTTGGACCTGTTCGATTCGATTTTTGACGTGCTAACCGTACCTTTGAGCGTTTCCGTTGATGACGCTATGCCGGGAATGAAGGACACCGTTGGGGTGTCATCGAGAGTGCCGGAAGAGGAGATCGAGCGGCTCATTGCTGAACGGGTCGAGGCCCGCAAATCGCGCGACTTTGCGCGCTCCGATGAGATTCGCGATGAGCTAAAAGAACGCGGCGTTATCTTGGAAGACACGCGCGACGGAACGCGTTGGAAGTACGCTGGAACCTAGCCAGCGGCGAGGCGCTGTTTACGAGAATACTCAAACGGTTCGGATCCGGCCTCGGAGTCTCACAACACGGCCGGCGGATCTGACAATAGATGTAGTTCATTACAACGATGGCTGGGTCAAACACTTTCAATCGCGGAGATCCTCGAGCGGCGCGCAACCTCACCGTGCCGCGAGAACAGATCGTGGAGTTCTGCCAACGCAATCATGTCCGCAAACTGGCGCTATTCGGCTCTGTCCTACGCGATGATTTCTCACAGCAGAGTGACGTGGACGTCGTCGTGGAGTACGAGTCCGGACACGTACCGGGGTTGGCATTCATCACGCACCAAGAGGAGCTATCCACCATCCTTGGCCGAAACGTCGACCTGAACACGCCTACATTCATAAGCCGGTATTTCCGGCAAGAGGTTCTTGACGACGCTGAGGTCGTTTATGGCGAAGCGTGATCTGCTCGTCTCTTTGGCACAGATGCCCGATCTGCCGACATTGGCCCAAGAGCTGGATCGAATTCTGGAAACAGCCGCGGACCGTGGGCACGAGTAAGAGTGCCTGCCGCTCAAATGACTCTCGATCTCGGTTGCGGCCAAAATAAACGCCCCGGAGCGATCGGTATCGACCATAGGCGCGACACCGCGGCCGATGTCATCGGCAATATCGACCGCGGCTCCCTGCCTTTCCGCGACAACTCATTCGACAAGGTCTGGGTCGTCCACGTTATCGAGCACGTCGAGAATGTAGTATCGACCATCGAGGAACTGCACCGCCTCGCGCGAGCGGGAGGCGTGATCGTAATCGAGACTCCTCATTACACCGACTTCAGTTCGTTCTGCGACCCCACCCATCGCTGGCACCTCAACACTTTCTCATTCCGCTACTTCACCGACGATGACGCCGGGTACGGCTACTACACCCGCTGTAGCCTGCGCCAGAAACGGCTGAAAGTCAAACTGCTGCGTCTGTGGAAACTCCTAGGATTCGAACTAGCGGTCAACCACTCTTTCGCGTTCCGGAAATTTTGGGAGCACTACCTGTGCTATATAATCCGGGGCAAAGCGATGGTGTTCGAGTTCGAAGTTCTGAAGTAGGTGGCGACGCCCACGATGGCGGAATCGCGCCAGCCTTCAGACCTGCTTGATTTCCTCTCCCACCACCAAAAAGTGGAAGCGTTCAGGCGGAAGCGATCCCTGTTTCGACGCGTCTGCCCAGGTGTGATAGGCCTTCTGCGCCAGCGGTGCATTGAAGACCAGGAAATTGTCCGAGAGGCACTCGATCGGCGGCGGCTGCCGGAACGTCAACCGGAAACCCACGGCATTCTCCAGGTTCACCTGACCACTAGGAACCGCTTTGTCCGAGAGCAGCGTGACAAAACTGCTGTGGTTCACGTGAGGCCAAACGTCAGCGTGCATCAGAGGACGCAGTGCAGCCTTGGTTTCGAACGTGGTCTCACACTGCCGAATCCACTCAACAATCGATTCGCCCCAGTCCCAGTGCTTCAAGAACTGCAGGTAGTGTTCCGCGAAATTGATTGCCAGGTGATACTTTCTTTGCCGGAACGAAAGCTCGCTCTCGTGGAGTTCTTGCCTGATCTCGGAAGAAAGTGCTTCCGTCTCGACCATTTGCTCGGCGAGCGCCAGAATCTGCTCAAGCTCCGTCGGAGCAGCACGCTCTTTCAGCAGCAGCGGAGGCAGCTCATGCGTCTTCCCGCCAGGAACGTTCAGGTACTTTCGATTTCCGATAATCTCCATGTCCCGCTCCAGTAATCCATCCAGCGGCTCTAGTGATTTGACGGTTGTCGTCGCCGCAGGTTTCAACTACGGGGTTTCAGAAATCATAAGCGAAATTGTCTCAGTAAGCAAGTGCTCCCGTCTTTTCTTGGTGCTTTGCCCGAGGGGGCACCGCCTACAGCCCTTAGGAAGAGTGCCGAGGTACCCCGCAATCCCGATAAGGTGCCGGCGCCCATTCGCTTTCGCCTCCTGTCTCTTATCGGCCTTGCGGCGGAGCCTCCTAGCAGAAATTGATCGGCCGCGTTACATGAGTACAAATGGGAGTTGCTTGAAAACACGCGATGGAGATGCAAGCGGCGGCCCCGCACCCCTCCCTTGTGGTCAGTTCCATTGGTCGGGCTCTTAATGTCGAACGTGTAACTTGACGACATTGGAGGCCAGCCCAAGGGCCCGACGCGACGCTTTTCCCTCTTGGGCGGATTCGCGGCGGCATCCTTGAGTTCGGGCTAGATGCCCCTTTCGGAGAAACTCGAGAGCGCCTGGAGGCTCTCTGACTCCCCGAAGGCGCTGAACTGAGCCAAAACATTTTCCTTGGAGCGAAGCATCTCCCTGAACTGCTCCCCGGTGACTGGCTTGCTCACAAGATAGCCCTGCATCCAGTCGCAGTCGCGAGAGCGCAGGAATGAAAGTTGCTCCTCCGTTTCGACACCTTCGGCAATCACTCTCAGATTCAGCTTGTGGGCCGTGGCGACGACACCCTCCAAGAGCGCCGCCGACTTATGGTCTTGTGGTATTCCAGCGACGAAAGATTGTCCGATCTTCAATGTGTTAAACGGGAAACGACGGAGATATTCCAAGGAGGAGTACCCAGTGCCGAAATCGTCCAGAGCCAAGCGGACTCCGAGATTCGATAGATCGACGAGGATGGACTCGGCCAAGTCCTCGTTCTCCATGAGGGCGCTTTCGGTCAGTTCCAGCTCCACCATGGACGGGCTCAAGCCGCTTTGTTCAATGATCCGCCTGACCGTCTTCGCGAAGTCCTCTCGCCTCAACTGACGAGCAGAGACGTTTACCGACATGCTGATCGGCGAGAGCTTGTCTTGCCGCCAGCTGCTGTTGCGTCGGCAAGCGGTTCGAAGGACCCATTCGCCGATTTCGCCGATCAGCCCCATGTCTTCGGCGTGAGGGATCACGTCCAAAGCCGACAATAATTCGTGCTCATTGCGTTGCCATCGAATCAGCGCCTCGGCTCCCTCGATGCGGCCCGTCGCTAGTGAAATCAGCGGCTGATAGTGTAACCGAAACTCGTCTTTTTCGAGAGCGTTGCGCAGATCGTTTTGCAACTGCCACGAACGCACCAGCCGGCCCCGCATGTCAGTGCTGAAGACACGGATCTTCGCCTTTTGGGTTTTCGCCTCATACATAGCGATATCGGCATTTCGGAGCATTTGATCGGCCGAGCTGCGGCCGTCGGCGATTGCGATTCCGATGCTGGCGGAAGGCGAGAACTCGTTGCCCGCGAGTTCCAGCGGGGCCTGAATTGCCTTTTGTAAGCGGCTAGCGAGTTGCTCCGCATCCTGTGGTTCACGAAGTCCGTTCAGTACGATGACGAACTCGTCTCCTCCCAAGCGGGCCACGATGTCGCCGGCGCGCGCGGCGGCGTTCAGACGCTTCGCGGTTTCCATCAGTAGTTGGTCGCCGACCTCGTGCCCCAGCGTGTCGTTGATAATCTTGAATCGGTCGAGATCCATAAACAGCACGGCGAACAAGGATTGGCGGTCCGTGACGGTTTCCAGCTGCCTCATCAGGAAGCCGCGGTTCGGTAGTCCGGTCAGCGTGTCATGCAGAGCGTCATGGATCAAGTGTTTCTCAACCTCGATCAGAGCAGTGATGTCGGTCTGTGAGCCCGCGATTCGCAGAACCTTGCCTTCGGTGTCGCGGTCCGCTTTTCCCCGGGAGAGTACCCAGCGGTAGCTCCCGTCCCGATGGCGAATTCTGTACTTAAGTTCAAACTGCTCCGTGTCCCCGTGAATATGGTCCGCCAGAGCCTCTTTTAGAGTGGGGTGATAGTAGGGGTGGACTCGGCTGAACCACTCGTCCAGCGTGTCTTCCACATCTCCGGCATCGTAACCGAGCATCGATTTCCAGCGCGGGGAAAGGTACAGCTCGTCTGTCGCCAGCTCCCAACACCAGAGGCCGTCGTTGGTACCGCGAACGGCCAACTGGAGTCGGTCCGAGCCAGCGCAAAACTTGTCGCCGTCCGAGGCATCGTCTGCCGGCGTAGCCGATTCTCGCCAGTGCCCAACGGACCGGACAATCTGGATTGCCAGAGAGCCGAACGCGCCTACGGCCAGGGCGTAGCTGTAGAATCTCCACTCGTTGAGTTGCAAGCTGGGGGATGCGATGAAGAACCAAGCCGCAAGTGAGACTGCCCAGACCAGGGTGAAACGCAGTGTCGACGTCAGCGCAAAACTTGCGCCGAACAAAATAAAGATTAGGTGTGTCGTCTGGATCGGATCCCTAACCAGGAACAGGTGAGCCAAAGGATTGAGCACGGACAAGCCGGCGGTGAGAAATCCCAGCCAGCGCGTTAAGCTCGTCTCGGACGAACTCCAGTGAAGGAAGAACCCAAACAGACCGCAATTCAGGGCGGTCGCCGCGGCAAGATAGGCTAGCGCCTCGCCGCGAAAGGACGAGGTCAGCCCCAGCACTGCTGTGTAGCCACAGTACAAGACCGCCAGAGTGAGAAGCGCGGCGCGAAGTCTGCTTACTTCCAGGGTTCGGCGGGCGGGTACGGGGCTTTCAGTAGCCGTTTTGGCTGAGGTTCTGTGCGCTAGGCTTTCATCCAATCTCAAACCCCTGGCAGTTCCCCGCAGGACGGTCGCGCTGGGCTTCGCTAGGGCTTCTCGTGCAATCATTGCCGAACCTCTGCTTTTTTGCCTGCGAACCCTGGAGGCGGTCGTCCGTCCCTGCGATTCATCAAGCTTCCTCAAGTTTGCACCTAAATGGTTTGGTTTTCAATGGAGCGTGGGTTCGGTTGTTGGCTAGGTGTAGCGACCTAGACTTGAGTAGTCCGGAAGTTTCAGGGGCAGCTTGGGGAGCCACCCCTGGCCGGTTTGCCACGGACTCCAGACCCTACCTAACGTGTTCAGAACAAAGGATCAGAAGCGAGCCACCAGCCCAGCAAATCGTCGTATGTAGTACGTGACTGCCGCGGAACTGCAGGCGTCGATGTGAGAGGGGAAGCGTCTGAGCTAGCCGGGTCCTTGAGGGCCGATTTGCGAGCGGCGGCGTCAAACCCCTCGCGCCGCTCCCCGTCGAATCAGCGTCTCCGCTCCTTCGATGCGGCCTGTCTTCAAGCGAATCGGCGGCTGATAGTCCAACCAAAAACTCGACTTTTTCGAGCGTCAGCGAAGGGCGTTCTGCAACTGCTATGACCGCACCAAGCGGCCCCGCATGTCCGTGCTGAAGACACGGATCTTCGCCTTTTGGGTTTTCGCCTCATACATCGCAATGTCGGCATTGCGGAGCAATTGATCGGCCAAGCTGTGGCCGTCTGCGATTGCGATTCCGATGCTGGCGGAGGGCGAAAGTTCGTTGCCGGCGAGTTCCAGGGGGGCTTGAATTGCCTCTTGAAAGCGTCCGGCGAGTTGCTCGGCATCCTCCGGTTTGCGAAGTCCGTTCAGTACGATGACAAACTCGTCTCCGCCGAGGCGAGCCACGACGTCGCCGCTACGCGCGCTGGTGTTCAAACGCTTTGCGATTTCCATCAGCAGTTGGTCGCCGACCTCGTGCCCCAGCGTATCATTGATAATCTTGAACCGGTCCAGATCCATAAACAGCACGGCGAACAGGGACGGGCGGCCCGTGACGGTTTCTAGCTGCCTCATCAGGAAGCTGCGGTTCGGTAGTCCCGTCAGCGAGTCATGCAGAGCGTCATGGATCAAGCGTTTCTCGACCTCGATCAGAGCAGTGATGTCGGTCTGTGAGCCCGCGATTCGCAGAGCTTTGCCTTTGCTGTCGCACTCCGCTTTTCCACGGGAGAGCACCCAACGGTAGGTCCCGTCCCGGTGGCGGATTCGGTATTGCAGCTCGAACCGATCTGTGTCCTCCCGGATGTGTTCCGCCAGAGCCCGTTTTAGCGCTGAGCGATAGTAAGGGTGGACTCGGCTGAACCACTCGTCCCGCTTGTTATCGATCTCTCCGATGTCGTAGCCGAGCATCGATTTCCAGCGCGGGGAAAGGTGCAGGTAACCTGTCGCCAGCTCCCAACACCATAGGCCGTCGTTCGTGCCGCGAAGGGCTAGTTGCAGCCGGCCGGACCCAGCGCCAAACTTTTCGCCATCGAAGGCTCCGTCTGTCGGTGTGGCCAAAGCTCGCCGGTGTGCAGCGGAGTGGACAATCTGGAGTGCGAGAGAGCCGAACGCTGCCACGCCCAGGGAGTAGCTGAAGAATCGCCATTCGGTGAGCTGCAAGCTGGGAGATGCGATGAAGAACCAGGCCGAAAGTGAGAGTGTCCAGACCAGCATGAAACGCAGCGTCGATGTCAGCGCAAAACTTGCGCCGAGCAAAATAAACATTAGGTGTGTCGTCTGGATCGGATCCCTGACGAGTAACAAGTGGCCCAACGGGTTGAGTACGGATAAGCCGGCGGTGAGGAATCCCAGCCAGCTCGTCAAGCTCGTCTCGGACGAACTCCAGTGAAGAAAGAACCCAAACGAGCCGCAATTCAAGGCCGTTGCCAGCGCAAGATAGGCGAGAGCCGTGCCACGGGAAGACGGCGACGAACTCAGCACCGCAGCGTATCCCCCGTACAAAATTGCCAGCACGACGAGCGCGGACCGCAGCCTTCTTACCTCCAGCGTCAGACTGGGCCGTGTCAGGGTTTCTGGAGCTATTTTGTCCGAAGTTCTGTTCTTCAGAATTTCGTCCAGCAGAGAACCCCTGGTCAGCTCATGCAAAAAGGCCGCGTTGGGCCTTTCGACTTCATCTCGTGCAACTATCACCGAATCTCTGTTCCTCCAACCGGGGACCTTGGCAGAATACCTGGGGACTTTGGCAAATTAGACGGTCGCCCGCCCCAGTAATTCATCAGGCTTTCTAAACATCCACCGCCTGAAAGGCGGTGGGTTACGTTTCGACTGAAAGTCGGGGTTGCGGCTCAAGCCGCCTGAAGCTGTCCGGCTCACAGCCGGCTCAAGGCTTGGTGGGCGCTGTAATCTTGAATCCTTCCCCGTCCTCATCCCATTTCTGGCTCTCAATGTATCTCTTGATCGTTTCTTCATCTACCGCGCCCACCGTCGCACAAAAGTAGCCGCGTGCCCACAGATGTTGGCCCCAATACCGTTTCCGCAACTCTCCAAACTCGTCCTGTAATCGCCGCGACGACCGCCCCTTCAGGTACTGCACCAGCTTCGACGGCGCTAGTTGCGGCGGAGCCGTCACCAACATGTGCACATGATCCGGCGACACCGCGCCCCGGACCACCGCCACTCCCCTCGCTTCACAGCTCTGCCGGATCAGATCCCGCACCCGCTCTGCCACCCTGCCCCGTAACACCTTGTAGCGGTACTTCGTGATCCATATGAGGTGATATTTGATGTCGTAGACCGAATGCGCTCCTCGCCGATATTCTTCCATCCCCCCATTCTCATCCAGAACTGCTTGAAGCTGACCGCCTGAAAGGCGGTGGGTTTAGACCTGGTGATTGAACTAAAGTTTGGACCCGGATGCCCTGGTTTTCAATGGAGCGTGGGTTCGGTTGTTTGCTAGGTGAAGCCACCTAGGGTCAAGAATCGGAAGTTTTCAGGATCGGCTTGGGGAGCGGCCTTGCGCTGCTTACGAGGACATGAAATCCCGCCCAACGTAGGCCTAACTTGTCTGAATGCCAGTCGCGCGGAAATCGGCTGGTTGTCCCCTTTTTTCGCGTCCTCGGACTTTCACCACGAGCTGCTAAGCGTCCATGTGAGCCGCGAACTTTCGGTCGAGCGCCATCTTGTATCGGGCGGCCGTTCGGTGCGAGAACTCCTTCATTTCGTCGGGCGGCATGGGCGTGAAGTTGCGGGCCGTGGCCACGTTTTCGAGCAGGTGTTCGTGCTTCGGAACTCCCATTGTGACAATCGAGGCCGGCAGAGACAGAGCGTAGCGGAGCAGCTTCTCCGGGGTGGCGTCTTCGCCGATGATGTCGTCCTGGCCAAAGGCCTTCATCGCGATAATGCCCAGGTTCTTCTTCTTCGCGACCGGTAAGGCGACGTTCTCGAAGCTGGTCGACATAACGGGATTGATGACCATCTTGCCGGGGCCGCTTTTCATTCCCTGTAGGGCAGCGTTCAATGCCATTTGTGTGCAGTCGACGTCGTAGCGGGTGAGGGCTTCGGCCAGCGTTTCCGGATCGCTGTGGGAAGTGATCCCGATGTAGCGCGCCAGGCCGCGTTCCTTCACTTTGTAGAGCGCCTCCATCACGCCTTCCTTCTCGATGACCGCCAGATCTTCGGGACCCCCGAGACTGTGGATGTGGAGCAGATCCATTTGGTCGACGCCCAATCGCTTCAAGCTCTCCTCGGCACGGCGCAGAACGTCGTCGGCCGTGCGAGCCTGGGTCTTAGTCGCCAGGAAAAGCCCTTTTCGGCGGCCCTTGATCGCTTCGCCGACCCAGCTTTCACTCTTGCCGTTGCCATAGCCCTGCGCGGTGTCGAGGTAGGTGATGCCGGCTTTGAGCGCCATGTCGAGCACTTCGACGCCTTTGTCTTCCTCCTTGTATATCAGTAAACGGCTACCGCAGCCCAGCGCCAGCATCGATACGCGCTCGCCGGTGCCACCGAGAATGCGAGTGGGCAAGCCGGTCTCGACGCGGGGATTGGCCGCGTTGGCCGCTACGGTCGAGGCGACCGCACCACCGATAAAATGACGCCGTGAAATGGAATTCTTCGACATGGGAACCTCCGGTTGGTCCCACCAAAGCACACTTGGCGCTGGACTGTAAAGACCTGATTGAGGTAATGCTGGCACCGCTGCGATTCGGCACGGGACCCTGTTGTTTCTGCTATTTTGTTCGACGACGAGCGGGAGTCGTGGGCGGTCGCCCCTTGATCGTCCGCTCTCTGCTGGCTCTGTTGACGTATTGGATCTTGTAGTAGTCGGTCTTGCCGTTGGAATACCCAATGTCGAGAATTCGGAAGATAACGACTGTGCCGGCAGCTCGGGCTTGCGCCAGGTAGACGTGGCCGACAATCGCGTTGACGCCGTACTTCTCAAGATTGTCGAGCAACGGGGCAGTTGATTGAGAGTCCTTCCCGTTTCGCCGAAATCCCTGAGCCCCATCTGACCGGAGTTATTAGCAAAGAAGCTAGGGTACTCACCGGAAAAATAGAAATCGCCGCCGGTCGGACCGGTACCAAGTTTCTTACTTGTGAAATCGTAGGAGCGAGCGCTCCCTCTGGTCTGGATCGTCAGGATTTCGCCGATCGTACCCGGCCGTATTGCGGCCTTCGATTCTTAGGGCGGCTGTTTTAGCATTTCTCGTCTGATCCGGACAGGAATGTTGACGCCTACGCGCTTTTCGAGTGCAGCCACCTGCTCGCGAGTGACGACTTGAGCTTTCCAATTCGGATGCCAGAGTTCAACAGTCAAGGGGAAAAGCGCTCCGTCCAACTCGACAGGGCATTCGAGCTGAAACGATCCGTCCGGACCGGTGGTGGCGACTCGCTTGGCGACCGTCTTTCCCCGCCTGGCCTCCGGCGTCGGGCCCGTTCGCAAGCTGAGTTGAACAGCGGACAGCGGTTCGTTTTGCGTACTGTCAAACACGACGCCGGAGATCTGGCACTTCGGTTGAGGGGCATCTGAAGGGGGCCTGTCGAGCGGCTCTCCGAGCTCGAGTTGGACAGGGTAATTCCATGCCTTCAGCCGGTTGATCACCAAGTCGATGCGAGTCGATTCGCCCAGGAGCGCGCCCACGCTGCTCACAAGTCCGACGATGCGCCAGTCTTTTGTGAACAGGGCCCCGCCCGAGTTTCCAGGCACCAAATTGCCCTCCGTCTTGACAACCTGGGAGTCGACCTCTGAGACCAGGTGAGGCTGGACCGATACGAACCACGAGGCCGCTGGGATAGCCGACCGGGAAGACTTCATCCCGCTGCTCCAGCGCGGCAGGTTGGCCAAGGGCTTCCCAATGCAAAGCGGGAATTGCCAAGTCTTCAGCGCCTTGAGCGACAAGAACGGCAAGATCAAGATCCTTGTCGCCATGGTCGAGCAGCTTCACGGGAACCCACTCACCCGGGAGCCAGTTCAGTTGCATCTCGAGGTTCTCGGCTTCGTTGAGACCTTTCCGCACGACGTGATTCGCGGTGGCGATATACAGGCGGTTGTTTCCGATTCCGAGGATCATGCCGGCACCCGCGAAAGGGCCGGTGCCGAGCTTGCCACGCAACATGACAACCAACTGCTTCGCTTCCGCTTCTTGGGCGAAGGCCACTCGATCGGGCGCCAAAAGCAAGGCGCAAAGCATCACGGCGGAACCGGTGGCCAACTTTCGAAGTGGATTCATATCCCCACCTTAAACCAACGCAAGGCCGCTAAGACGAGGCCAAAGATGTAGATTGCTGTGCCCCAAAGCAGCGAGAGTCCGTGCCGAGAGTGCAGCCACTCGAGGTAAGTCGGCATAAGATCGCGGGGGTAGTCCTGAGAACCGGTTTCCATCCCTTCGACGAAGCCGTGGAACTGCAACACCGCCGAACCCGGTTCGAGTTGTATCCCGCGAATACGCCCGCTGGGGGGTTTTAGCCGCAACTCCTGTCTGCTGCGGAGGTCGAGCTTGCGGCCATTGAGAGCCTCCAGGTATACCGCCCCCGAAAGCAGCGAAGAAAAAGTGCGGTCGATTCCTTTGGAATGGCGAACCTCATAGAGCGATAGGCTATTCACCGCAATCTGGGGGGAGAAGGAAATCGCACCCGGGTCCAAGAGCGTGACATCCAGATCGACGGTGCTGCCGCCAGTCTGGAAGATCGCGGGACGTGGTAAGGGGAACTCGACGACCTGGGCGGCGGCCCCCCGTGCGGCAATCCGGACGGCCCCGCGCAGGCTGGCTCGAATCTCCCGATCCGCGCCGTCGAGAGTGAGTCGAAACCGTCCGGGTTTGTCCGAGGGCCGCAGCCATACTCTTGTTCCCGCCTTCGCTTCGAGTGCGGCGATCGTGATGTGACCCTCGAGCGGCTCTGGTCCGATAGTGATCTCGAGGTCCAGACCCTCGCCGTTCGAGTCAGCTAGCTCAAGCCCGGGCCACTTCCCGGCGCGGCGGACCGAGATTGCCGACGCACCGGCGACAGCAAACCCGGCGACCTCGGCGCCTTCGATAAGAATTTCGTCGGCCGCAACGCGAAGCCCGACTTCCCTCAACTGGGCGTCTAGCTCGATCTCCGTGCGGTTCACTCGTGCAAACAGCAGCACGCTAACGACTGCCAGGGTCACCACCAGCAGCGCCGCCGTGGCCCAACGATTTCTGGTTGGGGTGGGGGCCAGCTTTTCCTGAATCTCAACGAGCCGTTCCAGCCGGGTCAGGGCCTCGTATTCCTCGACGGAAACGTCTCTGCCCTCTTGAACCGCCTCGCGGCTTGCCTTCGCCACTCCGTTGCGGAGCACCTCTTTTAGGCGATGGTTATCTATCTGCATCCACGGAGCCTGGCCGATGCTTACATAGATCTATTCGCCCGGATAGTAAAACCTGAATTATGCACTGCGGCGTGGACCTGAGGAGGGCTGAGCCGCAAGGGACCATTGGGGACCCCCTAAAACATGGGGTAAAAAGGTCGGCTGGCAAAGATTCCAGCTTCGCCAGCCAACCCCAAGGAAGTCACCCACATGGTTACCAGACGAAAACAGCATAGCTCCCAAAGGCCCGTCCAACAAGGCCCAGCCGTGACGGCCTCGCGGCCCAATAAAATCGGGGCTTCGACGCCTTACCACTTCCGCGGCAGGAAGCCGACTCCCTACGGCGGCTTGCTGCCGGTGGTCGGGAGGGCGCTGATCTGAGAGCCTGGCTATGCGCTATGCATAAAATTTTATGCACTAGCCGTAACGCACTGGAAACACGTCACTTCCGAGCGAGGTGTTGACGACGCGGATTCTGCGTGGGAAGGGAAACCGGACACGGAGAAGCCAAAAGACCAGTTGCCGAGCTACCACCTCACGACGACCGCCAACCCGCTACGAACGCAGCCACACTCGCAAAGTGAATCTGTGCATAATTCAGGTAAAACAGAACATCCTGAGAGCTGGAGCCGCCAGTCCTAAACAAGGTACCGATTTCCAGCCGATAAACCCCTGGTTTTTCCAATGAAGGTAGTTGAACCGTGACAGGGCGACCCTCGGGATAGACGTTGTATTCGAGCGGCATGTCCGAAAGGAGATACTCTCCAGCCCGCCCGTTGTCATCAATCGGCGCAAGGCTGAGATAAACCTCTTCGAGAGCAAGGTCCGGCAAAAGCACAATCTCAAGGGCCTCGGAAGACCCCTCAACGGACACGGGGCTATACAGCCGGGTTTCGCTCCCGGCGATTTCGGTGTCCTGCCAGCTCACCAATCCGATCTCGTTGTCGGAGACGCCGAGTTGTTCAAGCAGGTCCGTGGGCCAACCGTACGAGGTCGCCTCAGCCGGCCGCAGCGTGTCCATTCGGTAGTAGACTTTGGGTTTCAACGACACCGCGCGAAGACGGTTCGGACGGTCGAGTGAGAAGCTCCATGAGAGGCGTACGCTTTGCCCAACGCCTAAAGAGAAAGTGCGGGGCGCGAAGTGCAGCGAGGCTACCCGAATGCTTCCGCTGACCTGTTGCACGAAGAGTCCCTCGCAACGATCTTCCCTCAGCCGGTAGGCGAGAGGATCGGCGGGGTCTGTCTTCAATACCGGATCACAGACTGGATTCGCCAGTGATGGACAAGGAGCTAGCGTCCAAAACGCGACGCTCACAATCCAGGCAATTGTCGCACCACGCCTTTTGAGCCTCCCAGACTCACTGAGCTGCCGAGACTCACCGGAACTATCTAGGATTTCCATTTTGGGCTAGCCTGCCACGGCTATCGTAGCCGAAGCCACGATTTGATGCAATGATTATTGTCGGCCGGTGTCAAGGCCTTGGTCGGTACCCTAAATACCGTCACGCACCCCGCAGCAAGGGTGAGGGCGACGCTACTTTCCTGCCCTGCCCCGGCACCAAGTCTCGCTCGTCGAGCCAGAGAGCCAGCGGCACACGTTCGTCGGCCACTTGAAGTGCCAAGCGACTATCGCCCTCTGGCACGCTGTCGCAATCTTTAGGCGAAAGGCGACACCGGTGCTCTTCGCTGCACGATCCTCGCTTGAACGACAGTCCCGGTCTACAACGACAATTCGCCGTTAAAAACCATGTTCTTGAGCTTGCGTTTGAGCTCGAAACGCTCCGTCTTCATGATGAACTCAACGTCCTGGTCATCGATCGTGATCGCATCGGTCTTGGGGAACATGAAGAAGAAATTTGCCGACTCTTGTTGTGCCTGTGTCTGGATGTCTTCCGGTTTGATCGGCTCCTTCTTTTTGCGCTTCAACATCGTGCCTTGCTTCAGCGCATCCGGATTTCGCTGGATCATTGCGGCCAAACGTCCCGGAAGACCCGCGACTGTCACGAAGTACGCCGGCGACTTCAACCGTCTCGGTCACGACGCCGATCTCCATCGTGAAGTTGGCGTGCGCGACATCGCCGACTTGCAAAACCAGACCGGTCTGCGCCGCGACCTTGAAGCCCTCTATCTCAGCCCGCAGGTCGTAGACGCCGGGGTTGAGAAATGGAACCGTATAGTTGCCCGACTCATTGCTCTCCGCCGAGCGAGAAACGTTCGTGGCTTGGTTGGTGATTGTGATTGTGGCGCCGGGGATCACCGCCCCCGTGCCGTCCGTCACTGAACCGGTAATCTCACCGAATGTTTGGGCCGTTACCGGCAGTGAAACAAGAAAATCGCCACGATCGTTTTCGGTAAAGCCATTCACCCATTCGTTCATTGATGCAGTTGTTGTTGGAGTACAATAGCCGCAGTGCTGCGGTTATTTCCCAGGCGGTTCTCGGTGTTGGTGGGTCTATTGTTCTGCGTGGCCGTTTTCTGCGTGCTCGGCGAGGCGGACCAGCAGCCTCTGGCTGCTTTGCCCCGGATGGCGCCGGCGCCCCAGGACAACCCAACGAGCGAGAATCGGGTCGAACTCGGCCGGCAACTCTTCTTCGACTTGCGTTTGTCCGGCGAGAACCGTATGAGCTGTGCGACTTGCCATGTTCCCAGCAAAGGTTTCACGGACGGCTTGCCGCGGGCGAAGGGAGCGGGCGGCAAAGAGCTTTCCCGGAATACGCCCACGGTATTGAATGTCGGGTTCTTCTCCGGCCTCCTCTGGGATGGGCGCGCGGCCAGCCTGGAAGCGCAAGCGCTTGTCCCGATTGAATCCCCTGACGAGATGGCGCAGGACGTCTACAGCCTAGTCGACGAGCTTGCCGCTATTCCGAGCTACGCTGAGCAGTTTCGGCAGGTGTTCGATAGACCCGTGAACAAGCAAGATATTGCCCGAGCTCTGGCCGCCTACCAGCGCACTCTGGTAACGCCGAATTCGCCCTTCGATCGCTACCTAGGGGGCGATAAGGACGCTCTTAGTCTTGCTGCCAGGGAAGGGCTGGAATTGTTTCGGGGCGCAGCGGGGTGCATCCGCTGCCACAACGGCCTTCTGCTCAGCGATGGGAAGTACTATCGACTCGGCATTGGCCGGGCTGACCCGGGACGCGCCGATGTGAGCGGTGACGAGCGGGACCGCTACAAATTTCGTACTCCGACCCTGCGGAATATTGCCGAGACCGGCCCTTACATGCACGACGGCTCATTGAAAACACTGTTCGACGTGGTCGAGTTCTACTACCGCCGGGTTCCGTCTGGCGGGTCGGACGGTTTCTCTCCTGACGTGGAGCCGCTGCTGGGGCAGAGCTACTCTGAGATCGACGCGATCGTCGAGTTCCTCGAGTCGCTTAGCGGTGAGTCTCCTACGACGGTGCCGTAGCTGATTAGGTAGAGCGAAGCTTTATAGGTCCGAAGCTGCAGGGATCTTTAGGCTGGTGAGCTACCGCCCTGGTCTGCCAGAATGAAATCACTTCCTGATTTTCCGGGTCGCGGTTGGTCTGGCGGCTGGGGTCCATTTCACTACTTAGGAGATTTTGTTTGATTAGAAATGCTGTTGTGCCGGTCGCCGGGTTGGGGACGCGCTTACTGCCGGCTACGAAGTCACAGCCGAAGGAGATGTTGCCGGTCGGCAAAAAGCCGATCGTTCAATACGTGGTCGAGGAGCTAGCGGGCTCGGGCTGCGAGGAGATCCTGTTTGTCACGGGCCGCAGCAAGGATTCAATCGAAAACCACTTCGTCCACGATCCGGAGCTGGTCGATTCCTTGCGCCGGGCGGCTAAGAACGATCTTCTCGATGAGCTCAGCTTCGAGAATATCGAGGCTCACTACCTCTACACGCGCCAAAGCGTCCAGCGGGGGCTTGGTGACGCGATTCTTCATGGTGAGCCTTTCGTTGGGGGGAAACCGTTCGTGGTCGCGCTCGGCGACTCGATTATCGGTCTCAACGGGGGATCGTCCATCTGCAGGAGAATGAGCGACGTCTTCGAGGAGAACGACGCCGCGGCGGTGATCGCTGTCGAGGAGGTATCAGCGGAGCAGGTTTCCAATTACGGTGTCGTGAAACCTGCGTCGAATGGCGAGGTGTTCGTGATCAGCGACCTGGTGGAGAAGCCGAGTCCTGAGAATGCGCCCAGTAATCTGGCGATCGCCGGACGCTATGCGTTTTCACCGGCGATCTTTGATTTGATCCGCGAAGTCGAGCCAGACCCGCGCCGGGAAATTCAGCTCACCGACGCAATTCGGGCGATGTGCGAGCGCGGGGAACGGGTGATGGGCGTCAAGCTGGCTCCCGGGGAGAGGCGTTACGACATTGGAAACTTCGCTAGCTACTTTGAAACGTTTTGTGAGTTTGCGCTGGCGGATCCGCAGCATGGGCCGGGGCTGCGCGAGAAGTTGAGGAAGTTGCTTTAGGTTTTTTGGGGTGAACGTTTCTGTAACTGGCCGCCGATCAGCAGACTAGTTCGAGCCCGGTAAGCCGGCGGAACTTGGCTTTTAGAACATGGGCCAAGGCGCTTCTCCAAGTCGTTCTTCCGCGAGGGCTCGTTCCTGCTCAGGGTCGAGCTTCGCGAGTTCCAGGGACAAGCGCTGGCGCCTTATTACCGAGTTGTCCAGCGGTGGTGGGGTTTCGGCGTCGGGGGTTGAGGGCTTTTTTTGCTCACGATTATTACAAGCCATGCTAGCGCAGATCCTCCAATTATGTGGCAATCTGGTTATCCACTTTACTCTAGTTGGTGGGCTGGGGCTTGGTGATAATGTCTCGATAGGTCAAGGCCTTACGGAGAACCAACTGTTCGACGAGTCGGTGGAAGCGTAATTATCTACTTGACGCAAGGGTGGGTGCCGTGGTAGCCTCGCTTTTATGCTATCGCCATCCGCTAGGCAGAAAATTGCCAATGAGGCTATCAACTTTATACTTCAGGCTTTCTACGCTGGCGTGGTGTACTCCGTGTTAGCAGCAGGTGGAACAATATACGCTTGGATTACCGGAGCGGATCAGCAATGGGTTTTTTTGGGCCTAGGTGCGCTCGGAACCCTGTTTCTTGTCTTGGTGACCACTGGTGTCGTCGTTTGGCAACGCTCCAAATCAAAGCCGCTACAGACGGTTGGTCGTAAGGGATATTTGGATTTCAGAAAGGACGCGGAGGCTGCAATTCACCAACTACAAGTGGACATCCCCAAGATTACGGCAATAAATCAGCGGATGGGCGAGATCGCGTCGAATGCTTCAAAACGTCCAGATACATCCTCGCACCGCGCGATCCACGCAGGAGTCGTAAAGGTATCAAAAAAGATCAATCGGCAGGCGAGCATTATGAGGATTCGCTCGGGTCCCGTAAAGCGCAACGTTGACCTACTCATCGAAAGCATAACCGGATGGTCTGATTGGGTCCGGAAGCGGCAGGGACCAGATGAAATTCAGTCGCTTCTCCCACTGATCCGATCTATTGGGGCTCCGCTTCAACAGACTATTTCTAGTCTAGAATCGTTTCAGGCGAGTCTACAGGTGAACATTCGAGAGATGAGTCAGGAGATGGATTTGGCTGGAGGGGCATTTCACAGTGAAATGGACGCGGTTCTCAAGCGGATAAAGCAGCTCCGTGCGTGCTGTCATCAGCAGATTTCCCTATTAGATCCTTATACTTCAGGGAGTCCGAGTTAATGAGCCGCAGCAGGGTGTCCCGAAACAAATACGGATTGTTCCGATTGTCGAACCGAAACTCGAACTCATCAAGGTAGGCAGGAAGATGCTTCACGCTGACTTTATGATAGGCACCGACAACAGACCGCTTGAAGAGCGAGAACGCGCCCTCGATCGAGTTCGTGTGGACATCGCCGCGAACCCACTCGTCAGCGGAATGGTTTACGCTCTCGTGCTTGGTTTTCTCATCGCCAATGCCTTTGTAGGCTTCGTAGTCGTCGGTATAGATGTTCTCGGCATCCGGGGCGTGCTCCTCAATGAATCCGTGAAGCGTTTCGCGATTGCGCCGCTTGCCGACCGTCAGCCGGATATTGCCATCGCGTTCGATAGCCCCGAGAACCATCGTTTTGTTCCCCGTGTATCCCCGGCCCATGCCCTTGGCCTTACCGCCGACCCAGGTCTCATCGACTTCGACGGTGCCTTCAAGGGGCTCGGTGTCGGCGTCCTTCATGGCGGCTCGGATACGATGGCAGAGATACCAAGCGGTCTTGTAGGCTACTTTCAGGGTGCGCTTGAGTTGGTTGGCCGAAATCCCTTTGCGGGATTCGCACATCAGGTAGATGGCCGCGAACCACTTGGGAAGCGGCAAGTGAGAATCATGGAAGATTGTCCCGGCGGTAACGGAGAACTGGTACCGGCATGAGTCGCAATCGAACTGTCCGCGCTTGTGGATTCGAGAGATCTTCTCGTTTTCGCATCGTGGGCACTGTATACCCTTGGGCCAGCGTAAGCCCTCAAGGTAGGAGCGGCATTTCTCTTCAGAGTGGAACCGGTCCATTAGCGTCATCAAATCGATATTTGCGGTGGAAGCCATAGCTATGACCAGAAAGAAACCGTAATTATCTACTTGACGCAAGGGTGGGTGCCGTGGTAGCCTCGCTTTTATGCTATCGCCATCCGCTAGGCAGAAAATTGCCAATGAGGCTATCAACTTTATACTTCAGGCTTTCTACGCTGGCGTGGTGTACTCCGTGTTAGCAGCAGGTGGAACAATATACGCTTGGATTACCGGAGCGGATCAGGAATGGGTTTTTTTGGGCCTAGGTGCGCTCGGAACCCTGTTTCTTGTCTTGGTGACCACTGGTGTCGTCGTTTGGCAACGCTCCAAATCAAAGCCGCTACAGACGGTTGGTCGTAAGGGATATTTGGATTTCAGAAAGGACGCGGAGGCTGCAATTCACCAACTACAAGTGGACATCCCCAAGATTACGGCAATAAATCAGCGGATGGGCGAGATCGCGTCGAATGCTTCAAAACGTCCAGATACATCCTCGCACCGCGCGATCCACGCAGGAGTCGTAAAGGTATCAAAAAAGATCAATCGGCAGGCGAGCATTATGAGGATTCGCTCGGGTCCCGTAAAGCGCAACGTTGACCTACTCATCGAAAGCATAACCGGATGGTCTGATTGGGTCCGGAAGCGGCAGGGACCAGATGAAATTCAGTCGCTTCTCCCACTGATCCGATCTATTGGGGCTCCGCTTCAACAGACTATTTCTAGTCTAGAATCGTTTCAGGCGAGTCTACAGGTGAACATTCGAGAGATGAGTCAGGAGATGGATTTGGCTGGAGGGGCATTTCACAGTGAAATGGACGCGGTTCTCAAGCGGATAAAGCAGCTCCGTGCGTGCTGTCATCAGCAGATTTCCCTATTAGATCCTTATACTTCAGGGAGTCCGAGTTAATGAGCCGCAGCAGGGTGTCCCGAAACAAATACGGATTGTTCCGATTGTCGAACCGAAACTCGAACTCATCAAGGTAGGCAGGAAGATGCTTCACGCTGACTTTATGATAGGCACCGACAACAGACCGCTTGAAGAGCGAGAACGCGCCCTCGATCGAGTTCGTGTGGACATCGCCGCGAACCCACTCGTCAGCGGAATGGTTTACGCTCTCGTGCTTGGTTTTCTCATCGCCAATGCCTTTGTAGGCTTCGTAGTCGTCGGTATAGATGTTCTCGGCATCCGGGGCGTGCTCCTCAATGAATCCGTGAAGCGTTTCGCGATTGCGCCGCTTGCCGACCGTCAGCCGGATATTGCCATCGCGTTCGATAGCCCCGAGAACCATCGTTTTGTTCCCCGTGTATCCCCGGCCCATGCCCTTGGCCTTACCGCCGACCCAGGTCTCATCGACTTCGACGGTGCCTTCAAGGGGCTCGGTGTCGGCGTCCTTCATGGCGGCTCGGATACGATGGCAGAGATACCAAGCGGTCTTGTAGGCTACTTTCAGGGTGCGCTTGAGTTGGTTGGCCGAAATCCCTTTGCGGGATTCGCACATCAGGTAGATGGCCGCGAACCACTTGGGAAGCGGCAAGTGAGAATCATGGAAGATTGTCCCGGCGGTAACGGAGAACTGGTACCGGCATGAGTCGCAATCGAACTGTCCGCGCTTGTGGATTCGAGAGATCTTCTCGTTTTCGCATCGTGGGCACTGTATACCCTTGGGCCAGCGTAAGCCCTCAAGGTAGGAGCGGCATTTCTCTTCAGAGTGGAACCGGTCCATTAGCGTCATCAAATCGATATTTGCGGTGGAAGCCATAGCTATGACCAGAAAGAAACCAGAGAAGGATCTAACGACCGACGAAGCGATGCGGAGGATCTTCCCGAAGAAGGTACGCGAAGAACTTCACCGAGTAGCGCACGAGAAGGACGACAAAGAACTGAAAGGAAAGAAGACAACCCGATCACAAGAATAGTGTACTACCTGAATTATGCACAGATTCACTTTGCGAGTGTGGCTGCGTTCGTAGCGGGTTGGCGGTCGTCGTGAGGTGGTAGCTCGGCAACTGGTCTTTTGGCTTCTCCGTGTCCGGTTTCCCTTCCCGCCCAGAATCCGCGTCGTCAAAACCTCGCTCGGAAGTGACGTGTTTCCAGTGCGTTACGGCTAGTGCATAAAATTTTATGCATAGCGCATAGCCAGGCTCTCAGATCAGCGCCCTCCCGACCCCCGGCAGCAAGCCGCCGTAGGGAGTCGGCTTCCTGCCGCGGAAGTTGTAAGGCGTCGAAGCCCCGATTTTATTGGGCCGCGAGGCCGTCACGGCTGGGCCTTGTTGGACGGGCCTTTGGGAGCTATGCTGTTTTCGTCTGGTAACCATGTGGGTGACTTCCTTGGGGTTGGCTGGCGAAGCTGGAATCTTTGCCAGCCGACCTTTTTACCCCATGTTTTAGGGGGTCCCCAATGGTCCCTTGCGGCTCAGCCCTCCTCAGGTCCACGCCGCAGTGCATAATTCAGGTACTATGGTTATGACCTTGTGTCAAGTAGATAATTACGGGTGGAAGATCTTGCCTACGTGGCGGGACTTTCGACGGTTGAAGCGAAAGGTGAATTCATCGAGGTAGCCTTGCAGATGCACTTTACTCACCTTCCCTTGGTGCGTCGCTACCAACCAGCGCTTGAGCAGCGAGGCAACCAGGTGGACATGCGCGAATTCCTCGGCGGCTATCTGCGAGTCTCCCGCTGTGTGGGTGACCCGATAGCGATAGCCGGCTTTCTTCAAGCCCCGGTAACCCCTCCAGCCGTCGCTATGGACCAGACTGCCTGACGCCACACAGTCGGTCACAAAACCCACCAGACTCGGTCCCGATGCGTCGGGGACATGACGCAGACGAATTCGCCCCATTTTGCGGCCCTGCAGTTCCACCGCAACCACAACCAAGGCTTTGCCCACCAGCTCTCGCCCGCGAACGTGCTTCTCCTTGCCGCCCAAGTAAGTCTCGTCGACTTCGACACTTCCGTCCAGCCGTTCCCGACCCAGCCGAACCATCCGCCTGCCGCAACTTCTGCAACATCAGCCAGGCGGTCTGATAGCTGCCCAGACCGAGTTCACGCTGCAAACCCTTGGCGCTCAGCCCTGTTTTCTGAGTGCAGGCCAGCCACATGGCCAGAAACCAACTCCGCAGCGGCACCCGCGAGTTGTGCAGGATGGTTCCCGCCGTGGGAGAGGTCTGGCGTCGGCACCCGCTACAGAACATCGTGCCTCGTCGGGTCGTCCAACCCTTCGTGGCCGAGCAGTTCGGACAAACGAACCCCGCTGGCCAGCGGACACCGAGCAGATACTCGCAGCAAGCTTGCTCGCTGGCAAACCGTTCAGTGAACTCCACCAGATGTTTTGGAAAATCGTCGCTCAACAGACTCGGTCTTCGCCGCCAACAGCGCGAGTCCAAGGATAGCTTGATTCATCACTAGAGTAAAGTGGATAACCAAAATGTGGCAATTTGCGGCTTTCTGTTGTGGAGAGGGAAGCCCGTTGAAACGCTTACCTGGCTTTCCTTGTCGCCGATCAGCGGGGGCCTTACCAATTCGCTGGCGGTTTCCACCCCTTGGGCGGGGGAGGGGTTGTCTTGGTTTGGATCGGTGGTTCGTGGGCCGCGTCGCCGGTCTTGCCGTGGCGGGGGATCAAGAGCTTTGGGTTTTCGATGCGGCCGATGGGGCGGGCTGTTGGGGGTAGCTTGATGCCCGGATCTATGGGCCAGACGGGTCCGTCGCCTAGCTCGGCTCGTGCTTTCTCGAGCAGGCCTTCGAGTCGCTCCACGACCCCTGAGTTTTCGACCGAGACGTTGCTAGTTTCGCCGATATCGCCGTCCAAGTCATAAAGCTCGCTGCTGGTGTGAAGCTTCCACTTGCCGCTGCGAACCGCTCGCAACTCGTAGCCGCGGTAGTAGTAGAAGGCGTCATAGGCGGACGGCTGGTCGAGGTCGCCCTTGAGGATCGCGGATATGTCGTGACCGTCGATTGTGCGGTCGGTCGGCTCTGAGGTTCCGGCTAGCGCGGCGAAAGTTGGAAGGACGTCCATCGTGCTCGCCACGCCGTCGTAGGAGGTTCCGGGCGGCACGGTCCCCGGCCACCAGGCGATGGTTGGTTCACGCATGCCGCCTTCCCAGGTGTCGCCCTTGCGTCCTCGTAGCGGGCCGGCGCTGCCGCGGGCGGGGCCATTGTCGGAGGTGAAAAGGACCAGGGTATCCTCGGCTAAGCCAAGCTCCAGCAGTTTGCGGAGAACCTGGCCGACGCTCCAGTCCAGCTCTTCGATCGCATCACCTAGAATGCCGTTGCCGGACGTTCCACGGAAATCGTCTCCTGCGTAGAGCGGCACATGAACCATCGAATGCGGCAAGTACAGGAAGAAGGGATCTTTCTGATGCTGCTCGATAAACTTCACGGCCTCCTCGGTGTAGCTGCTGGTCAGGAAGGACAGGTTTTCGGGAACTTCGCGGATTACCTCGCCATTGCAGAGCAGCGCCAGCGGCGGATGGTTGCGCGAATTGCGGGGCAGGAAGGGGCTCATGTCGTTCGAGTAGGGCAAGCCGAAGTGATAGTCGAAGCCGTGCTGGTTCGGGAGGAATTCGGGCTGATCGCCCAGGTGCCATTTCCCAATGATTCCGGTGGCGTAGCCCCGCTGCTTTGAGAACTTCGGCGACGGTGATCTCGTCGGCATGAATGCCCTGCGTGTCGCCCGGCATCAGGACCGGGTGCCAGGACCCGGTTTGGAGGCCATTACAGATGGGATAGGACCCGGTCATCAGGGACGCCCGTGACGGCGTGCAGACCGGCGCGGCGTAGAAGCTGGTTAGCTTCATTCCTTCGGCGGCCATCTGGTCGAGCTGAGGAGTGCGGTTGACGGTCGATCCGAAGGGGCCGATGTCGCCATAACCCATGTCATCGATGAAGATGATGACGAAGTTCGGGGTGGGCTCGGCGGGTTGTTCGCTAGGTTGGTCGGCCGGCGGGGTCGTGCAGGAGCAAAGGCAGAGGAGTATTGCGATGAGGGCGGTTCGATGCATAGCGAATCTATGTTAGTTCATTGGTGCCGACTGCTCAGAGTGGAATCTCCTTCCCACGAAGCTAAGTGACGTGGCGGGCGTGGTTTTACCACGCGGGTCATTCGAGCCCGTGCATCGGACGCCGAACGTGGCGATACGTGAAGCGCTTGGGGTTGACGGCGGTCAGGCCGCCGGTGTCGACCTCGATGATTTTCGCCGCGATGGGTTCGTAGGCGGCGCGAAACGCTACGGCTGCCTTGACGACGAGGATTTTCTGGCGCGTGGGGTCGATTCCGGCGCTGGTCAACTGTCCAAGGCTAAAAGGTGTGTGTCGCTTGCTATTGAGCAGGACGATGTTGGGCAGATCTTCGGTTGAACCCTCGACGTGAATGACGGCTGTGAGCCCTTGATCGAGGTAGCGGCGGCCTCCGTGGCGAACGGCGGGCTCGACGTACTGCCCGTCGTAGATGAGTTTGACCTCGCCGCGTATGCGAACCGGGTCTCCATGCATGTTGTCAGTCCGTCCGCCGACGAGCGAGTCGAACTTGCCGCCGATTCCGGCGGCGACTGCTTTTTGGACAGCTTCAGGATCATACATCTCCGAGACGTAGCCTCTCGCATCTTGCTTGAGGAGTTCTCCTAGGATGAAAGTGCTGTCACCGGTCGAGCCGCCGCCGATGTTGTCTCCCATCTCGACGAGAACAAGCGGCGCTTCGGTGCTTGCGACGGCCTGCTGGACACCTTCGGCGGCATCCGGGAGATTGAGCTGCATGACGTGCCGGTGCCCCCACATCATCTCGCCCAGGCGCTTTGCTTCGCGCTCGGCTAGCTCGCGGTCGCCGTCGGTGACAACCACGACGCTAGGACCCATCTGCGGAACGTCCGCGTATTGGTAGCCCACCGGGACGCTGACCGCCAGGATCTTCGGATTCTCACGCTCTAGGCGGCGCGCCTCCTCAACCAGAGGCAGCATCGGTTTGCTCTTGGTGTGGTGGTAAAGGATGTTGTAGAGCAGTGGTGGCTTATGGATCGCCTGTACTGGTTTCACTTCGCCCCGCACGATACGTGACATGATTTGGGCCGCTTGCAGACTGCGTTCGCGTTGGTCGATGTGCGGAACCTCTTTGTAGATGACCAATGCGGTGGAGAGCTCGATTTCCTCTGGCGCTACGTTCGCGTGGGCGTCGTGCGTGACAACGATGGGCAGGTCGTCGCCCAAAGCCTTGCGAAGCCGCCGCAACACTTCGGCGTCACCGTCCAAATGGCTTTCGACAACCATCGCGCCGTGCAGGGCCAACAGCAGGCCGTCTAGTGGTTGAGCCTTTTTGAGGCGGTCGATCAGCTCGTCCGTGAGGGTGTCCAGAGCCCTGTCCGTCACCGGACCCGCGAGCGTTGCGTTGGCGACGATCGTCGGGACCAACTCCAGCCCAAATTTTTCGGCTCCCTCGATGTAGCCGCCGACTTCATGAGCACTGGTTGCGAACTCGGTGAAGATCTCGTCGCCGCGCGTGATCAGGCGTCCGGCGAAATCTTGCAAGTCTGTCTTGTCCTCCGAGAATGTATTCGACTCGTGGATGATGCCGCCGACGGCGATGCGAGGTTTCGGGGTTTGGGCCATGAGCAGGGTTATGCTGATGAGGATCGCGATGAAGATGGATGCGAGAAGATATTTCACGATGTCTCCGCGTCAGACCGTGTTAGGAGTTTCACGCAACCGCTGAGCACGGTCAAGGTAATTCGGGTGAGTGACAAATAATGTCTGGAAGCTTATCAGCCGGTGATTTCGCTGATGACCGCCCGTATCCTGTAGTTATTGCCGTGGCAAGTCTACGTGGGCAAAACAGTGCCATTGACTCTGTTTCTTAGCGGTTTTCTTGCTTTTCGCGACAACTATATGCGTTAACTGTCGAGCGTGCAAGCCTGGGTAGAGGCTTCTAAGAAACTCGTAAGTTCTTATATTTCAGTGCATCGATAGTCTCGATTGCAGGGTTTGGCAGATATTGTCATGATATCCCTTTTTTGCCCCGTCAGAGCCAACTCACCTTTTCATTTCATTCCACTACTGTCCGGTTAACGACTCACTGGCGAGCGGCAACTGATTGTTCCAGCATAGCTTAGGGCTGTTTTCCCCTTGCCGCGATTTGAACGGCGAAGGACGGCTGGAACGACTTCGGAGGCGGCCGACAATGGTTCATGAACCTCGGCCGCACCGTATTCTCCCAGTTGATCAGCTTCCTTCCGGATCGCGAATTCCGCCGCTGCGTAAGCCGCTACGACGGGGATCGCAGATGGCGCGGCTTTTCCTGCTGGGATCAGTTCCTCTGCATGGCGTTCGCCCAGCTGACCTACCGCGAAAGCCTGCGCGACATCGAAGCGTGCCTGCGTTCGCTCGGCGCCAAGCTCTACCACAGGGGATTCCGCTCCCAGGTGGCGCGCTCCACACTGGCCGACGCCAACGAGTCGCGCGACTGGCGGATCTATGCCGATTTCGCCCAGGTCTTGATTCGCATCGCGCGGCCTTTGTACGCCCGCGATCCGATCGGCGTGGATCTCGATCAAAGTCTCTACGCTCTGGACTCGACCACCATCGATCTGTGCCTCTCGCTGTTCCCCTGGGCCAAGTTCCGCCGGCACAAGGCCGCCCTGAAGATGCACACGCTGTTGGACCTGCGGGGTAACATCCCCACGTTTATCCGCATTACCGCTGGCAAAACGCACGACGTCAACATCCTCGACGAGTTCCTCCCCGAGCCCGGCGCCTTCTACGTCATGGATCGGGCCTACGTCGATTTCGAACGTCTCTTCGTGTTCACCCTCTGCTCGTCGTTCTTCGTCGTGCGAACCAAGAAGAACATCTTGCGCCAACGGCGCTACTCGCATCCCGTCGACAAGTCCACGGGGGTGCGCTCGGATCAGACCGTCCTACTGACTGCCATCGAGTCGGCCTTGGCGTATCCGGACCCGTTGCGGCGGATCAGCTACTTTGACGCCGCGACGAACAAGCGGCTGAAGTTCCTGACCAACAACTTCGCGCTCCCGGCGCTGACCATCGCCCGCATCTACAAGTCGCGTTGGCAGATCGAGTTGTTCTTCAAGTGGATCAAGCAGCACCTGCGGATCAAGCAGTTTTACGGTACCAGCGAGAACGCCGTGAAGACGCAAATCTGGATCGCGGTCTCGGTTTACGTACTGGTCGCGATCGCGCGCAAGAGGTTGGGCCTGGAGGCGAGTCTCTACCAAATTCTATAGATTCTCAGCGTTACCCTTTTCGAGAAAACGCCCATTTTACAGGCCTTGCAGCCGTCCGACTCCCACGAAAACTTACTCGATGACCCTAACCAGCTGATTCTATTCGACTTTTAACCGGACAGTAGTGATTTCATTCGTGAACGGGCCTTTCGTGAAAGCGTTTGTGAACGGCGCTGAGCATGATGGTTTGTCAGTCGATTATTTCACCGCTCTCAGCATAGCGGCACATTCGTGTTTGTCAAGTCTCGAGCTAGAGCATTTGTTGATAACAATGGGATTAAAGTACTCACAATTCCGTGAATCGAAGTTTGGGTCGTTGGAGTTTTGGGAAGATAGGGGAGCAGGCCGGCGTGGCGCTGACTAGCGCATTCGGGTGCACGGGACTACGATGCTAGTGTAGTGCGTCAGGAATAGCGCACCATAAGACATCTGCTTGAAAGAGGTAAGCCCGTTGAATTGAAACGGGCTGAAAAGTCCCTGCGCGGCGACGTCCACCAGCCGTAAACGGCTGGCCTAGGGAACACCAAGCCGCGTGAACGCGGCTCGCGTCCTGTTCCGCATCTGGGCCGCACGGTCTCTCTCACTCCTCCGCCATGGCAAGGAGGCGACTCACGATAAGTTACGGGCTGATTGGCTCACTACACTAGTTGCCCACACCTATGCCGCGCACCAGGTAATTCTCCCTTAACGTCGGCATACCGGTGTGACAGCGATCTAGGACCAGTATGCGGCTCTCAGCGCTCACCGAACGGATAGAATGAGTTCGTGCACAGTCTAGGTCCACGCGGTCCTTCTGAAGGAGGTATGGAGTGCGTTCCAGAGAGTTGCGCCTCGCTCCGAAGAGGACGACGAAGGGTTGGTATTAGGCTGCCACGGCATTTTGGCTAGCGTGCTTGCTGATTGAGGAGGTTTCATGTTGAGGTTGTTGATCGCGTTGCTATTGCTGGGCGCTACGGCGGCGCCCGCGGCGGATCGTTATCCCGTTGATTGGGACAAAGTCGCGGACGAGTCGCTGGGCCATTTCACGAATCTGTTGCGAATTGACACACGGAATCCGCCGGGGAATGAGACCAAAGCGGCGGATTATCTCCAAGAAGTTCCCGAAAAAGAAGGGCTGTCACCTAAGCAATTTGCCCTCGAACCGGCGCGCTCCAATCTCGTGGTGCGCATCAAGGGGAATGACTCCAAGCGTCCCATTCTCGTGATGGGTCATGCCGATGTGGTGGGCGTTCAGGAAGAGAAGTGGTCTGTCCCGCCCTTTGACGCCGTGGTGAAGGACGGCTACATCTTTGGACGCGGCGCTCTCGATGACAAGGACAACGTGACGGCCGCTCTGATGCTGATGTTGCTGCTCAAGCGCCATAACGTTGCGCTCGATCGCGACGTGATTTTCCTCTCTGAATCCGGTGAAGAAGGAACGACCCATGTCGGCATCGACTTCATGGTCGAGAAGCACTGGGACGAGATCGAGGCGGAGTATTGCTTGGCCGAAGGCGGCTCGGTGACTTCACGTGATGGCAAGGTGCGCTATGTATCGATCGCCACCACGGAGAAGGTGTCCCGCCGCATCCGCTTGATCGCGCGCGGTACTGCCGGGCACGGCTCGGTTCCGCGGGAAGATAACGCCGTTTCAAAACTTGCCACTGCTGTGTCCAAGCTGGCCGCCTGGCAGCCTCCGATGCGCTTGAACGATACGACGCGCGAATATTTCGAGCGGCTGGCAACGATTAGTCAGCCTGAGCAGGCAACCCGCTACAACCACTTGGCCGACCCCAAGCAACGGCCACAGATCGAGCGTTACTTCGCCCAGCACGAACCGTAGGGTCGGGAACTGGCGCGGTGGCCCGTCAGGACCTGGCTTGGCTGTATCCGGGGTTTCCCCCTTCGTGCCCGGTTAACCGTGTCCGTGGCTCCGTTTCCAGCTCCCGCCACCTCGCACGCAGCATGAAGATTTCCTTCACTACGCGCTCCTGCACACTTCACGACAAGGTTTATGAGACCTATCCGATCGGAGTTGCTTTCGACGACAGCTCGGAAGCCGTCACCCGAATCCAGGTGTCTGCTCTCGCCATTGACTACTCCACCGCTTCCGACCGAGGCCTTGGGTTAGCGCCAAGTCCGTTCAGCCTTCCCCTTGCCGTATAGTCTTCGTCTCAGATCCTGCAGACTACCGGACGCTTTTATCATTTCGCCCCTGCCTCACTGTGTTGACCAAGACTTCATGTGCAGCAAGGCTCCTTCGCTCCACGGGCGTTACCCCGCTTCCTCACTACTACGAACCTAGCCGCCATCCTCTCGCCTTCCACCGATTTCCTGGTTTTCGCCAGTTATACGGCTTCCCTGCTCCGCCAATTTCTCGACGGGACGAGGAGGGCTTCTCCAGTTGCTTAGCATGCCCTTGTCACCGTGCTGTCCCTAGCACCCCGCCGGAGTGAACTGGCGCTGCAGTCAGTCTGCGCCAGGCCATGCTGCCTTCACCCGTGGAAAGAGGGTTCGGCCTCCGGGGTTTTAGCTTTTCGAGGCCACCTATGGGTTCACTTTTGTTACGGCCCGGTGACTTGCTCACCATCCCAAGGATGGCTTTGTCAGTTGGCTTCATCGGCTTCGTTTCCTCCACACGGATGCAACCCAAGCTACGGGGCTCTGACTTTTACCCCGGTGGGACTGTCTCCCACTGAACATGCCAGCCTTGACTGGACACACTCACCACTACTCTATTTTGCGGACCTCGGTTGTCCCCACGATTCTCAAAGCTGGTTTTCGGATGAACGTGATTCCCTCCGAAGCCGAAGCCACCATCGATATTCGCGCTTTGCCCGACGAGAATATCGACGACTTTTTCGCGCAGTTGTTGGGCGTCGTCAACGATCCCGCGATCGAAATTGCGCCGCTGTTGAATTACAGGCATCCGGCGCCTCCTTCACGCATGGACAACGAAATGTTTCGGGCTCTGGAAGGCGTGACGAAGCGAATGTTCCCCGGCGCGATCACGCTGCCTTCGATGCTGACGGGCGCGACCGACATGTCGCAGCTTCGCGCCAAGGGTGTCGAGGCTTATGGGTTCGGGCCGATTCGCTCGGAAGAGGATTTGTCGAAAGGCGGAGGGGCGCACGGTGATGACGAGCGTGTTGCTGAGGAGTCGGTGGTTAAACTGGTGCAGTTTCTTTGGTACGCGGTGTTGGAAGTGGCGGGGGCGGAATCGGTGGAAGGACAGTAGCGGCGAAACGTCGAAGGACAATAGCGGCGAAACAACGACACATCGCGGCGAAACAACGACACGTCGCCACGAAACAAAGACACGTCGCCACGTCTCGGCTTCATGGCTCTGCTTCGCGCGATTGCCTGGCCCGTTTGCTTGACCCGTCACTTGCGTTCGGGGCTTCCATAAGAAGGTAGGTCGCTGTCAAGGGCAATGCTGTCGGTGAGGCGTTAGCCTGGTTGCCGGACTCTGTCTCGATCGCCGCTGGGTTGCGCCAGCGTTGACCGGGCTTCCATCCGCACTGTTTGTTACGTCCATTCCCGGACGTTGTGCTGGTTGAGGTCCTGTCTTTTCGGCGCTGCTTTCTCTGTGCCGGCCTGGGCAGGAAAGCTCTCGCCTCCCCACGCGGCCTGCCCGGAACGCGCAGTCACCGTGACGCGGTCTCGACTCTCTGGCTGCTGCCTCTCCGTAGTTGCCCAATCTTGCCCTTTCCTTCCTTCAACAGAAATCCTTTGGCTACGCGATGCCCGTCAGGGCCAGCGTGCCAGAAGAACAACCCTGCTACCTACCGCCCTGCTGCCGCGGTGGCCGCAGTGGCTACAGTTGTCTCGGCCGGTTCACCATTGGGGAAGGGCTGCCAAGCTTTGTTCTTCGCCCACATCGCATGCAGCACGACCGCCAGCTTGCGCGCCACCGCCACCACCGCTCGCCGCTTGGCCCGCTTCTTGCCCCGCGCCGCCAACCCCAATCCCCAGCTCCGCAAGTCCGATTCCAGACCAAAAGGTCCTATTATCCTTTGGGACGACTGCACCAGCAGCCGCCGTAGCATCGGGTTCCCCGCCTTCGTGATGCTCAACTCCGGCGACGACTCCCCCGAGTCCCGCTGCTTAGGACGGCAGCCGACCACCGCTCCCATCTGCCGCGACCGCTTCACCCGCCCGACGTCGTTGTTCAACTCCAGTACGTAAGCCAGGCTCGTCAGCGGCCCCACCCCGTCGACGCTGCGCAGCAACTGCGTGGCCGGATATTGTTCCTTCCCCAGTTTTTCAATGCGCCGGTCCAGCTCGTTGATCTCTCTGCTCAGCTCCACAATGATCCGCGCCATGGGCTCGAGAATCGTCCGCAACACGTCCGGACATTCCCGCACCCTGGCGACCCACTGCATCATGCCGCACTGCCCGAAACGGATGCCGTGCGTTTTGGCGATGCCCCGCACGCTGTTGACGAGTTTGGTGCGGGCTTCGACCATCGTTTCGCGTCCCCGCAGCCAACTGCGATGCTGCTCGACGTGCTCGTCGCGCGCGGCGACCGGTGCTAGCAAGTCCGGGTTGCTGCGGCCCAACTCGGCCAACCAGTAGGCGTCGTTGCGGTCGTTTTTGGCGTCGGACTGGCTGATCAGCCGCAACTGCCGGGCGTCGGCCACCAGCACTTCGTGGCCCAACCCAGCGATCAGGCGGCGCATCCAGTTGGTGTGCCCGCCGGTCTCGAGCACCACTCGCAGCCGTGGCCAGGAGCGGAAATATTTCTCGATGGCGGCGGGACGGGTCGGGACCTGGACCTCCTCGATCAACTCGCCGTCGAGGCCAACCAAGCGTACGTAGCTGCGCTTGTCTCCGATGTCGACTCCCGCCACGGCGCTGATTTCGTTGCTTTGTTGCATGCGCTGGCGCTCGGCTTCCAACTGCTGGGCGAATTGTATTTGCTCTTCGCAGGCTTGCGGCTGGGGTTTGGCCTGCTGCTGCTGCGTACTGTGCTGTTTCCTCTGCTGGGAGTTACTCTGCTGTGATTTGCTATTCTTCTTCATGGCTGGTCGCCTCCTTTGTTTGAGAATCAAAGTTCCGCAGCACGTTCTTGTTTGAAGCGCGTGCTGCTGCCGAAAGCTTAGCGCTCTCGGTTCTCGGCGACCAGCCTTCTCATCTTATCTCTGAATCTAGCCTTTGCCTCGGGTGACGATGATGTCAAACTCGTCTTCGGCGACCGGCATCACGGATAGACGGCTTTGGCGGACTAGCGCCATGTTAGCGAGGCGCTCGTCGGCTTTGACGTCGGCCAGGGTTACGGGCTTCTTGAGTGCTTTGACCGGCTTGAGGTCAACCACCACCCAGCGCGCGTCTTCGGTTGTGGGGTCCTGGTAAGCCTCCTTGATTACCTCGGCGATACCGACGATTTCGGTGCCTTCGTTGCTGTGGTAGTAGAGCACGCGGTCGCCTTTCCGCATGGCTTTGAGGTTGTTGCGGGCTTGGTAGTTGCGAACGCCATCCCAGTAGGTCGAGCCGTCCTTGACGAAATTGTCCCAGGAGTATTTGACGCGCTCGGATTTGACGAGCCAGTACTGCTTTGGTTTCTTTGCGGCGGGCATTTTCAAAGCATAGCGGATTGGGTTTGGGCGGGGCCCGGCGCGGATCACGGCCCGTCACCAAGGAGGTGCGGCGGGGCGAAGAGCCACTGGTCTCTCCAAGGCCCGCTTTTCTCACCGCGTGGCGAGGCGAAGTGCGTGAGAGGTCCGTCAGTACGAGGCGGGCGCCGCTTGACGAGCGGAGGCGTACTCAGACAGTACGTTGAGCACGGCGAGCAAGTGCAACGAAGTAATGGCGGACCTATTGCGTGCTTCGGCCGTCCGGTGGTGAGAAAGGCGGGCTAGGAGTCTGTCCCACAGAAATCCGGCACGAAGGTAATACGGGGGCGAGATTGGATTTTTGAGGTCGGCAACGCGAGTGTCCGGCTGCGATCCGGATGCGATTCTTCGTTGCGGCAACAGCATCGCCTCTGTGACTCGATAGCGGCTTCCGTGGGCGGCTTTTTTCACGCTTCGCTCCGCTTAGGCCGCCGTCGGGAGCGCCTCCATCCTCGCCATCCGCCGCAGGTTCAACGCCATCGTTACCAAGCTCCATTCTCCTTGTACTTTCTTGAGACCCCGCAGCGAAAATCGCCGGAATCCTAACACCTCTTTCACCCATCCGAACGCTGGCTCCACCATCCCTTTGCGGCGCGCGTATTGTTGCTTGCCGCGCTGCTGCTCGAGGCGCTTCGCCATGCGCTCGCTCGCCGCTTCGGTGGCCTTGTTGTTTTGCTTCTTTTCTTCCTGGGCCGCCTTGCTTTCCCGCCGCAGCGCCACGATGCCCTCGATCTCGCGTTCCTCCATTGCCAGAAAGTTCTTCTCGCTCCGATACCCCGCGTCCGCCAGCAAACACTCCGGTTTGCTCCCCGTGTTTTGCTCCACTTGATCCACCATTTCGATGAGCGACCCGTTGTCGGCCGCGTTCTGTCCCACCTGCCGCGCCACGATCAACTGACGGCCTTCTTCCACCACCGCCTGCGCGTTGTAGCACTGTTGGAAACTCTGCTTCGACTTCATGATGCGGCTCTCGGGATCGCTGAAATTGCGTTGCGCTTGCGGCTTTGGCTCACCGAACTCCCACTTGAATTTCGAACAGCCGCCTTGCGGTCTCGTCTCCGAAGCCACTTTGCCGTCGCCGGGATGGCGCCCTTGCTGCTTGTCTTTTTCGGCCTGTTCGTCTTCCAGCGCCTGCTTGGCTTCCCTGATCTTTTCGAGCCGCTGCTCGCGTTTGTGCAGCTCGGGCGGCAGCTCGTCGCCGCTTTTGCCGGGGCCGTAGAGTTCGTCTTCGGCGGCGTCGGTTTGGTGCGCTTTCTCGAGCAACTGTTGAATTTCTTTTTCGAGCTGTTGCTCTTCTTCCTTCATGCGCTGGTAGCTCATCGCCTTGTGTTTGGAGGCGTTGGCTTTGATTTTCGTGCCGTCCAGCGCCACCGTCCCCAGTTTCACCAAACCCATCTTTTGGGCCAGCTGCACGAGCTCGACGAACAGCTTGCCAAACGTTTCCAAGTGTTGCTGACGGAAGCGATTGATGGTGCGAAAGTCGGGCTGATTGCCCGCCGCAAGCAGGCGTAGTGCAACGTCGTCGATCAGCTTGCTGGCGATTCTGCGCGACGAAAACACGCCCGTCGCGTAGGCGTAGACGAGCACCTTGACGAGCATCGTCGGGTGATAGGGCTGATTGCGCCGGCCGTCGCCCTCGTAGGGCTGGTGCAAGGCGCTCAGATCGAGTTGATCGAGTGTATCGGAGATGAAATAGGCCAGGTGGTCCTGCGGCAGCCAGTCCCGCGGCGACGGCGGAAATAAAAACGGCTGATCAGGCTCATAAGGCCGGTAGTTGGTCCCCATGCCTCTAGTTTCGCCCTTCCATGCAAAACATTCCACTCCTTGCTGGCTTTTTCTGTGGGACAGACTCCTAGGAGCAATACTCGTCACTTCAGAACATTTCTGTGGCATACTGTTTCGGAGAGCAGGAGGTCTCAGATGGCACGAACGAGAGCAGCACTGCCGCCCGGCAGTCGCATTACCGACTACATCAGCTTGGGCGTGATCGCGCACTGGTTCCCGCGTCACGCGGTTGATCGCGTCTTGCGAGACTGCGGCCGGGCCTCGCGGCGACAACGCGACTTGCCGGCACCTGTCATGGTCTACTACGTCATCGCCCTGGCGCGGTATATGCAGTCGTCCTACCGCGAGGGGCTGCGTTGCCTGCTGGAAGGATTGCAGTGGCTGCAGGATCCCGCTGCGCCGCTCAAAGTGGCGGGCGATTCGGGGATCTCGCAAGCCCGTTCGCGATTGGAGGTCGAGCCGGTCGAGCAGTTGCACGACGAGTTGGTGCGACCGTTGGCGACGAAAAAGACGTGCGGATCGTTTTATCGGGAATGGCGTTTGGTTTCGCTCGACGGTTCGACGCTCGATGTCGCCGATCAGGCCGCCAACCGCACGGCGTTCGGCTATCCGGGCGCCTCGCGGGGAGCCAGCGCGTTCCCGCAACTGCGCTTCGTCTCGTTGCTGGAGAACGGCACGCACGTGCTGTTCGCCAGCCGCATGGGGCCCTGCGCGAGGGGCGAGATCACGCTCGCCAAACAGGTTCTGCCGGCGCTCGCGAAGGGCATGCTGTGCTTGGCGGACCGCAATTTCCTCGGCTATCAGCTGTGGCGGCAAGCACGCGAGACGGGCGCGCACCTGCTGTGGCGAGCCAAGAAACATCTGCGCTTGGACGTGCTCGAGCGCTTCGCCGATGGCTCCTACCGCAGCACGATCTACGCCTCGGAAGCCGACCGGCGCAAGCGCCGGCGGTGGAGTTGGCGGCGCTGTACTCGGAACGCTGGGAGATTGAGGGGGCGCTCGACGAACTCAAGACGCATCTGCGCGGCGCGCGGATCGTGCTGCGCAGCAAGACGCCGGAGTTGGTGCGGCAAGAGTTCTACGGATTACTGATGGCGCATTTCGCGATCCGCGGGTTGATGCACGCGGCGGCGCTGCGCGCCGACGAAGATCCGGATCGATTATCGTACCTGCATGCGGTGCGGGTCGTACGACGCAAGCTGGCCCGCGCGGTCGCGATCCCCCCCTCGGGACAAGGAAGCGTTTGATGAGGCGGTCTTGAGGGAACTCCTGGACGAGCGCGTGCACTCGAGCCGGGGGATGCGACGTCCGCGCGGCGTCAAGCGCAAGATGAGCAGCTACAAACTGCGACCACCTGCGCTGTCCCGTGAGCGGACTGACTTCGCATCCTGCGTCAGGATGCTTAAGTGAAGAGTATTGCGCCTAGGCCCGCGCCTCGATGCCATTCTGACGTAGCGCGCGCATCCTGGCGGACAGCGTCGGCCTCCGGGCCGACGTGCGCCGACGTAGCAGAGGCGTTCACGCTGCTCGATCGAGATATTGTCAAATGTTGTGGATGGGCGAGGTCAAGCGGTGTTCTCCTGAACCATCAAACCATCCTTGAATTTCTTTCCATTTAAGACATGCACACACTACTGTCCGGTTAAAAGTCGAATAGAATCAGCTGGTTAGGGTCATCGAGTAAGTTTTCGTGGGAGTCGGACGGCTGCAAGGCCTGTAAAATGGGCGTTTTCTCGAAAAGGGTAACGCTGAGAATCTGTAGAATTTGGTAGCGACTCGCCTCCAGGCCCAACCTCTTGCGCGCGATCGCGACCAGTACGTAAACCGAGACCGCGATCCAGATTTGCGTCTTCACGGCGTTCTCGCTGGTACCGTAAAACTGCTTGATCCGCAGGAGCTGCTTGATCCACTTGAAGAACAACTCGATCTGCCAACGCGACTTGTAGATGCGGGCGATGGTCAGCGCCGGGAGCGCGAAGTTGTTGGTCAGGAACTTCAGCCGCTTGTTCGTCGCGGCGTCAAAGTAGCTGATCCGCCGCAACGGGTCCGGATACGCCAGGGCCGACTCGATGGCAGTCAGTAGGACGGTCTGATCCGAGCGCACCCCCGTGGACTTGTCGACGGGATGCGAGTAGCGCCGTTGGCGCAAGATGTTCTTCTTGGTTCGCACGACGAAGAACGACGAGCAGAGGGTGAACACGAAGAGACGTTCGAAATCGACGTAGGCCCGATCCATGACGTAGAAGGCGCCGGGCTCGGGGAGGAACTCGTCGAGGATGTTGACGTCGTGCGTTTTGCCAGCGGTAATGCGGATAAACGTGGGGATGTTACCCCGCAGGTCCAACAGCGTGTGCATCTTCAGGGCGGCCTTGTGCCGGCGGAACTTGGCCCAGGGGAACAGCGAGAGGCACAGATCGATGGTGGTCGAGTCCAGAGCGTAGAGACTTTGATCGAGATCCACGCCGATCGGATCGCGGGCGTACAAAGGCCGCGCGATGCGAATCAAGACCTGGGCGAAATCGGCATAGATCCGCCAGTCGCGCGACTCGTTGGCGTCGGCCAGTGTGGAGCGCGCCACCTGGGAGCGGAATCCCATGTGGTAGAGCTTGGCGCCGAGCGAACGCAGGCACGCTTCGATGTCGCGCAGGCTTTCGCGGTAGGTCAGCTGGGCGAACGCCATGCAGAGGAACTGATCCCAGCAGGAAAAGCCGCGCCATCTGCGATCCCCGTCGTAGCGGCTTACGCAGCAGCGGAATTCGCGATCCGGAAGGAAGCTGATCAACTGGGAGAATACGGTGCGGCCGAGGTTCCTGAACCATTGTCGGCCGCCTCCGAAGTCGTTCCAGCCGTCCTTCGCCGTTCAAATCGCGGCAAGGGGAAAACAGCCCTAAGCTATGCTGGAACAATCAGTTGCCGCTCGCCAGTGAGTCGTTAACCGGACAGTAGTGACATGCACAATCACTTCTGAACCGTTCAGGCGCCGCCAGTGGCGCTCGGCCTGGCGGGCCAGCATGAAGACCATCGTCAGCGATGCTTCCCGACTTCCGCAGCCCTTCGTTCGCCGCTGCCGCAATCGAACCGTCGCGAACGTCGACTCGATCGGATTCGTCGTCCGCAAGTGCACCCAGTGTTCGGCCGGAAAGTCGTAGAAAGCCAGCAGCACTTTGCGGTCTTTCTCCAGGCACTCGACCGCCTTGGGGTACTTCTTTTCATATAAGTTCTTGAACCGGTCCAGCTCGTCCTGCGCTGTCTCCCGGCTCTCGGCAAGATAAACATCATGGAGCGCTTGCTTGGCCTTGCCCTGCATGCTCTTGGGCAGCTTGTCGAGCACATTCGCCGTCTTGTGGACCCAGCAGCGCTGCTCGCGCGTGGCTGGAAAGACCTTCCTCAAAGCCGCCCAGAAGCCCAGCGCGCCGTCGCCCACCGCCAACTTCGGCGGCAGATCGAGCCCCTGCCGTTTCAAGTCCTCGAGCAACTCCTGCCACGACAGCTCGCTTTCGCGAAAGCCGTCGTGCACCGCCAGCAGTTGCTTGCGGCCGTCTTCGAGCGCTCCCATCACGACCAGTAAACACTGCCGTTCATCGTCCAAACGGACGTTGGAGTAGATGCCGTCGGCCCAAATGTAAACAAACCGCTTGCCGCTGAGGTCGCGCTTGAACCAGGTCTCGTATTCGCGTCGCCAGACTTCTTTGAGCCGCACCACCGTCGTCGCCGACAGGCCCGGAGCGTCGGGCCCCAGCAAGGCCTCCAGCGCTTCGCTGAAATCGCCCGTCGAGATCCCTTTCAGGTACAACCAGGGGATCAACTCCTCCACACTTTTCGTGCGCCGCAGGTAGGGCGGCAGAATCTGGGAAGTGAATCGGAAGCACCGGCCGTGCTCATCGACTCGGCGATCGTCGACCCGCGGCGCCTGGATCTTGAGCTGACCCACGCCGCTGACAATGGTGCGCTCGCGGGCGTGGCCGTTGCGCACCACCAGCCGCCGGCCGTCCTCGCCGACTTCGTGCTGATGCGCTTCGATGTAAGCGGCCACTTCGGCTTCGACGGCCTTGGCGAGCATCTGGCGCGCTCCTGGGCACAATACCTCGTCTAACGGCGAGCGTTTCTTTCCATCAATGACTTGGGGCTCGACTTGACTGCTGCTTTCAGCAGCATCACACTGACTCATGGCGTATCCTCCTTGTTCCTTTCCAGGAAACGATTGAATTGATTCCTCAATCGTCAGGATACGCCGCCCCCCCTCTGCTACTCATCCACAACTTCTGGTTATATCTCTGCTCGATCCCTTCAGGCCCAGTTGTGGCCCAGGCCATATTCCATTCACGGATTTGAAAGAGAAGTAATCCCACTGTTATCAACAAATGCGCCTGCTCAGGACTTGACAAACGCGAATGTGCCGCTATTCTGAGAGCGGTGAACTGAGCGACAGACAAGCCGTCATTCGCAAGACGCCCGTTCATGAAAGGAATGAAAGCGTGAGTTGGCTCCTGAGGAGCAAAAATCGCTAGATGGGTATCCGGTTGACTCAGGTAGCCCCAAGATGTAGTATGCCGGCAGATGGAAGATTACCCTCAGAACCTGACAGAATTCGAGTCCCGTTTTAGCAGTGAGGAGGCCTGCCGGGAGTATCTGTTCCGGCTGCGCTGGCCGGACGGTTTCCGCTGTCCGGGTTGCGGTTGTGGAAAGTCGTGGCCTTTGCGAAAAGTGCTGCTGCAGTGCGCTGCGTGTGGGCGCCAAACCTCGGTGACCGCCGGGACCATCTTTCAGGACACGCGCAGCCCTTTGCCGTTGTGGTTTCGTGCGATGTGGTGGGTCACCACCCAAAAGACCGGAGCCAGCGCTTTGGGACTGCAAAGAGTGTTGGGGCTCAACAGGTACGAAACGGCTTGGACCTGGCTGCACAAAATGCGGCGCGCGATGGTGCGGCCGGGACGGGATTTGCTGGCCGGGACGGTGGAAGTCGATGAAAGCTACTGGGGCGGGCTCGAAGAGGGCCTGCGGGGCCGAAACCTGAAAAACAAAGCATTGATCGCAGTAGCCGCTCAAGAGGATGGGCGGGGTATCGGCCGGATTCGCATGAAGAGAATCGAGGATGCCTCGGGCGAGAGCCTGTTGCCTTTCGTGGAGGAGTGCATCGAGCCGGGCAGCGTGGTGCATACCGACGGCTGGCCCGGTTACTCCGGGTTGAAAAAGGAAGGCTACGTCCATCAGGTCACAGTTGTCAGCAGGCAGGAGCAGTCCGCGTCGGAATTGATGCCCCGCGTCCACCGCGTGATGTCACTGCTCAAGCGCTGGCTGCTGGGCACCCATCAGGGCGCCGTGAGTCACAAACATCTGGACTACTACCTGGACGAGTTCACCTTCCGTTTCAACCGCCGCAAATCCAAAAGCCGCGGCAAACTCTTCTATCGGCTCGTCCAGCAGGCGGTAGCCGTGGATCCCGCGACTTACAAGATGATTGTTCACCCGGTTACAGAACCCAAGAAAATCTCCAAACCACAAGATATTGGGGCTACCTGAGTCAACCGGATACCCATCAATCGCTAATTATGAAAAGATGGGTATCCGGTTGACTCAGGTAGCCCCAAGATGTAGTATGCCGGCAGATGGAAGATTACCCTCAGAACCTGACAGAATTCGAGGCCCGTTTTAGCAGTGAGGAGACCTGCCGGGAGTATCTGTTCCGGCTGCGCTGGCCGGACGGTTTCCGCTGTCCGGGTTGCGGTTGTGGAAAGTCGTGGCCTTTGCGAAAAGTGCTGCTGCAGTGCGCTGCGTGTGGGCGCCAAACCTCGGTGACCGCCGGGACCATCTTTCAGGACACGCGCAGCCCTTTGCCGTTGTGGTTTCGTGCGATGTGGTGGGTCACCACCCAAAAAACCGGAGCCAGCGCTTTGGGACTTCAAAGAGTGTTGGGGCTCAACAGGTACGAAACGGCTTGGACCTGGCTGCACAAAATGCGGCGTGCGATGGTGCGGCCGGAACGGGATTTGCTCGCCGGGAGAGTGGAAGTCGATGAAAGCTACTGGGGCGGGCTCGAAGAGGGCCTGCGGGGCCGAAACCTGAAAAACAAAGCATTGATCGCAGTGGCCGCTCAAGAGGATGGGCGGGGTATCGGCCGGATTCGCATGAAGAGAATCGAGGATGCCTCGGGCGAGAGCCTGTTGCCTTTCGTGGAGGAGTGCATCGAGCCGGGCAGCGTGGTGCATACCGACGGCTGGCCCGGTTACTCCGGGTTGAAAAAGGAAGGCTACGTCCATCAGGTCACAGTTGTCAGCAGGCAGGAGCAGTCCGCGTCGGAATTGATGCCCCGCGTCCACCGCATGATGTCACTGCTCAAGCGCTGGCTGCTGGGCACCCATCAGGGCGCCGTGAGCCACAAACATCTGGACTACACCTGGACGAGTTCACCTTCCGTTTCAACCGCCGCAACTCCAAAAGCCGAGGCAAACTCTTCTATCGGCTCGTCCAGCAGGCGGTAGCCGTGGATCCGGCGACTTACAAGATGATTGTTCACCCGGTTACAGAACCCAAGAAAATCCCCAAACCACAAGATATTGGGGCTACCTGAGTCAACCGGATACCCATCTTATGAAAATATCTGCAAAATCCTGCAATCGAGATTGTCGGATCACTGAAATAAAAGAACTTGCGAATTTCTTCGAAACCTCCAACAAGGCGCACGGAGTAAACAGTTAACGTATAAAGTAGTCTCAGAAAACAAGGAAACCTCCGAAAACGGAACACTTTGCTGCGGCGTAGCGTGCTACGCCAAGCCGCGGGTCTCTCCGAGCCCCGCGCTACAGGAAAGTTCGAGTTGGTTTCGCGGGCAGCTCGGGACGATTTTGGCCGGCCCCCGGCTTGTCAAGCACTGAAGGCTTTGCCTAACCCGGCGACCGGCTCCATGGCCTTGAAGGTAATTCGGAGCCGTTGATTGACGGCTGCTAAGTCAAACAGCTCGGGATCAAAGCTGCCACCGATCCAAGCGAGCCTCTCCTCGTGGTCGGGATGGCGCCGGTTTTTCAGGATTTCCAGCAGTTGGTAGTAGCCCCAGATGCCGCTACAGTCGTCCGGCGGACAGGCTTTCTCGCCGGATACACAGACGGGGTAGAAAGCGTCCGGCTGCTCCGGTCGTTGAGACTCGACCTCGATTTGATGGACCCAGTCGTCGCCGAAATCGTAGGTGTAGGTGAACTTGCGGCCCTTTCTGACCAAGCCGAGCTGGCGGAGCGACACGGTCCGTGAATCTTCTTCCTCGGGTGGAGCGTCGTCGGTGTCGCTGAACAGCGAGAAGCTGCGGTCTCCTACCTGGAAAAGATGCAGATGGGTGTCATTCCAGCCCATCGCGATCTGGACGACGCGATGCAATTCGCCCAGATTCAACGAATCTCTCACTTGGAAGCTTCTCCAGATCGGCGGTTTCGAACCAACCAGGGTGATCTTGAGCTGTATGACCTTCGGGCGCCTGATTGCACGGTCCGGCGTTGCATGGTCCGGGGCTGTTTGGCCGGCGGCTGCCGGCTTCGCTTTGGTTCTCTTCATAGCGGTTTGATCATGCGGTTGGATCATTCAGTTCGTTGGAATGCGAGTTGGCGCGCTGCGGCCGTTGCTGACGAATAGATCTAGCTGAGATTTAAGTTCTGTCACGATCGCCGGGTGCTCGAAATATAGGTTCGTTGTTTCGCCGGGATCAGTCTCTAGATTATAAAGCTGACCGGGTGCGCCGGGCGCTTTTTCCGGCAGGACGTAGGACCTCAGAGCTTCCCTTGTGTAGTCATTGCCGCCTGACCCCTGGTGGTCGAGATACTTCCAGGGTCCGCGGCGAATGGCTAGTGCGAGCTGGATGGTTTGGTGAAGGGTATATTCGCGAACCACGGAGCCGGCCTGTTCGCCGGTGAGCGCGGCAAGGAAATTGTAGCTGTCCTCGGCGGCATCGTTGGGGAGTTCGAATCCGACAATCGCGGCGGCGGTTGCCATGATGTCGGTGAGGCAAAATATCTGGCCGGTCTTGCTGGCGGGCTGGATTTTTCCAGGCCAGCGGGCGATCATCGGAACCCGATGTCCGCCTTCCCATTGATCTCGCTTGACGCCCCGCCACGGACGAGCCCCGTCGTGGGCATGGTCGCTGCGCATGTGATAGGTCGTGGTGACCTCCGGGCCGTTGTCGCTCGTGAAGATGACCAGCGTGTTGTCGGCCAACCCCAGGCGGTCGAGAGTCGCCAGCAGCTCCCCGACGACGTGGTCGAGTTCGTAGATGAAGTCGCCGTGCGGGCCGGAGGCAGTTTTCCCTTTGAAGTCGTCTCCTGGAAATGACGGCAGGTGCACGGCTTGCGTGGAGTGGAAAAGGAAGAACGGTTTGCCGGGTGACTCGGCGGCATGGGTTTCGAGAAACTCCACGCTTTTGTCGAGGAAGACCATATCGACTTCTTCCAGATCGAAGTCAGGGGCGATCATGCCCTGGCGGTTGTCGTTGGCGTAGGGATGCTTCGGCAGCGGTGTGCGATCGAGGAGCCCTATCGGCGGGACCGGGACGCGGTCGCCGTCGATCCAAGCGTAGAGCCAATCGGTCGTGGGGCAGGCGACGGTTCCGAAGAAGCGGTCAAAGCCTCGATGGATCGGGCCGTCTGGTATGGGCTTTGAAAAGTCGACCCGACGGACGCGTTCGACGCCGGCTTTGCGCCGCTCCTCGCGGGTTTCCGAGGGCAGCGTGATTTCGTGTACCGGCTTGCCTTCACCGGTCAGGAACGTCATTCCGATGTGCCACTTGCCGATGAGCGCGGTGCTGTAGCCGGAATCACGCAGCATCTGGGGCAGCGTCAGGCGATCCTCTTCGATCAAGGACGGGCCTTGCACACCGGTGAAGACGCCGCTCATGCCGGTGCGAAATGCCATGCGCCCGGTCATGATGCTGTAGCGCGTGGGCGTACACACGGTCGACGGGCTGTGCGCATCGGTGAAGAGCATTCCTTGTGCCGCCAGCCGGTCGATGTTTGGCGTCGGAATCTTCGAGTGAGGGTTGTAGGAGCCGACATCACCGTAGCCTAAGTCGTCAGCGAGGATGAGGAGGATGTTGGGCGGGGCGGCTTTGGGGGCGGGCGGCACCGGGCTGCAAGCGCTGGCCAGAAGCAGGATGAGGGCGATCGGGGTTTTGGGGTGAGACATGCTTCGCTGGATTCAGAGTGCACTGGAGTGATCGCGCACTCGCTGTCGCTCGCCAATAATAGCGCAACTTGCGCGGCGCCGGCCCGGAGTCCGACGGCTGCCCGGCAAGAGGTGAGCGCCGGATTTGAGCCAGCATCTACGAGCGCATTCGCAAGATGAACCAGGTTATGCCGATCAGGAAAAGTAGCCCGGAGCCGACTTGAACCGGCTTTAGGACCGCGGCGACTTTGTTGATCTGGCTGAGTAACACGGCGAACACCAGCAGCAGCAGGCCTTCTCCGAAAGCCACTCCTGCTAACACAAAGAGCGGGTCCATCTGGGTCTGCTGCAGAAAGCTTCCGAAATAGAATCCGTGGAAGACGCCCATTCCAGCGGCGACCATCCAGCGATAGCCGGCTTGGGGCAGCATGAGGATTTCCACGGCGAGATAGGCCACCGTCAGCGCGGCGGCGGCCTCGACAAAGCGCGGCGGCGGCTCCCAGGCTTTGGCGTTGATGACTACCGTCGAGATCGATTCAGCAACAATGAATGCCACGGCAAGCCATAGCAACTCCTTGCGGCTGCGCCCCGCGAGCACTAGCGCTAGCACGAAGAGGATCTGTATCGGCCCGCCCATGACGCGCACGAAGCCAGCCCAAATCTCGGAGAAAGCGACTTCGGCCGCGGTCGGAGAAACGAAGTTGATCGTCGAGCGCGTGAAGCTGAAGTCGAAAACCGCTTGCTCGGTCACCTCACCGCGCTTGGCCTTCAACACGTGGACGTGATTCGGCACCGTCGCGCCCGCTAGCGTGCATTCCACGTCAAGGACGTCGACCGGCTCGGGGAACTCGAACTTGGAGTGGCAGATGTACCAGCCTTCCTGGGCTTGCGGCTCACAGGAGCCGGCCACCCGCTCGCCTTCATCGCCTCGGCTGAAGAAGCGGACGGCGTTGAGCAGCGCGGGTTGCGGATTCTCGAGGTGGGCGATCTCATAGACCGGCATGCGGAGCTCGAAGGTCGCGGTGCTGCCGGAGATTTCGAGGTCTCCGTTGCTCATGCTCATCGCGTGCGCGAAGAGCGATGGTGGGAAGAGCAACGCTGCGAAGAGCGATGCTGCGAAAAGCGCTAACGGTCGAGAACAATGCGCTCGGCGAGGCCTATTTCGGTCCGCCGGCAGCTCGTGAAGACTTGCGTTCATCGTATTCTCGAGATCCAAGCGGCCACTGCTAATCTTGTGCCATTCGTGGCCGCTCTTCATCTTACAATCCATGCCTGTGGCAGTCCTAGTATTGGCGATCCCCGTGATACCATCCTGAAAGCACGCTCGCTATCGCGTGCCAGGCAATGAAAGCAACGCTTCAGCCGCAGTCGGGTCTCAATCCACCGGATAATCGCGAGAGAATCGTCAGGGAAGGGCGGATGCACGCTCTCATGGAGTCGTTGGTTGAGCTGGAAGAGCGCCTGTACCAAGGCGGTGGGCCGGAGCGGATCGCGAAACAGCACAAGCGCGGAAAATTGACGGCCCGCGAGAGAGTCGGCAAGCTCATCGACCCAGGGTCGTTTTTTCTGGAATTCGGCCTGCTGGTCGCTTGGGATCGCTACGACGGCAAGGCACCTGCCGCAGGTGTGGTCACCGGCCTCGGGCGTGTCGAGGGACGCCCTGTCGCTATCGTCGCGAATGACGCCACGGTGAAGGCGGGCTCGTGGTGGCCCGAGACGGTCCCAAAGATAGTTCGCATGCAAGAAATCGCGATGCGCTGCCGTATCCCCATTGTCTACCTGGTCGACTCAGCGGGAATCAACCTTCCGTTTCAAGAAAGCATCTTTCCCGGGCAGTACGGCGGGGCGCGGATTTTCTACAACAATTCGCTGATGCGGCGTAAGCTGAAGGTTCCACAAATCGCGGCGGTGATGGGCCAGTGCATCGCGGGAGGGGCTTATTTGCCCGCGCTCAGCGACGTGTTGATCATGGTCGAAAAAACCAGTTTCATGGGACTCGGCGGTCCCAATCTGGTCAAGGGAGCGATCGGCAAAACCATCGACGCCGAGACGCTTGGGGGCGCGGCAACCCATACGGCGTCGAGCGGCGTGGCGCACTACAAGGCGAAGGACGATGCGGCTTGTCTGGAGATGATTCGTGGCATGGTCGCCGACCTGCCCAGAGAACCGGGCGCCAGCGTGGCGGAAACATCGCCGACCTTGCTCGACGCGGGCGAAATCTATACCGTGCTTCCGGCCGATCACCGCTTGCCCTACGACATGCAAGAGATCGTTTTTCGCGTCGTTGATCAAGAGGGTTATCTCGAGTTCATGGCCGACTACGCGCTCGAAATCCTTTGCGCCAATGCCCGGATCGAAGGGCGCCCGGTTGGGCTCGTTGCCAATCGGAGAGGTTTTCTCGGTCACGGAAAGAAGACGCGCATCGGAGCGATTGTTTACACCGAGAGCGCCCGAAAGGTGTCGCAGTTTGTCGAGACTTGCAATCGTCAAGGGTTGCCGCTGGTTTACTTGCAGGACGTGACGGGCTTTATGGTTGGCCCCGAAGCCGAGCAGAGCGGAATCATTCGCGCTGGCGCGGAGATGGTTGAGTCGATGGCTTGTGCGAGCGTTCCAAAGATCGTGGTGACTCTCAATCACGCCAGCGGAGCGGGGTATTACGCCATGGCGGGGCAGGGCTTCGACCCGGATTTCATCTTCAGTTGGCCTACCGCGCGCGTCGGTGTGATGGAGGGTGAGTCCGCGATTCAGGCCTTATTCGCGAGGCAATTGGAACGACTGAAGGAAGCAGGCGAGCCGGTGGGTGAAGAGCTGGAAGAAGCAATGGATCGCACGCGTGCTGATTACGAAAGGTGTCTGGACCCGAAATGGTCGGCGGCTCGAGGTCACACCGATGCCATCATTGATCCCCGCAAAACGCGTGAAGTGCTGGCATTTTGCTTGGAAACCAGCGCCAATGCCCGGCCCCGATTTGCGCAGCAGTAGGGATTGATACTCCCGCCGGTCGTTCGCCGAGAAGCGGCGACGCGTTTCTGTAGATTCCAGAAGTTGCCGTGCGCCGCCCAGTGCGGACTGCCGGACCGCGCGCCGTCAGCAAGGCAACGCCGAGCCGCACCCAAAAGAGGGTCCATCAACGAAACGGGTTGGCGACGCAACTGCGATCAAGAGCGGGGGCGCGTCGGCTAGCTGAGCGTGGACTTCCGTCCACGCCTCGGGCGGGTCAACTGCCACATGTCGATCACGCGCAATTTGCGCCTTGTCTGTCGCGGGTTTGTCTCGCTACACTTTAGAGCTTGATGTCAAAAACAGCCCCAACGTCCTCCGGCGTCTTGGCGAAAACCCTGGTCAGCCGTCACCAATTTCGATATTACGATCTACTGGTTCACGTCTTCGTCGTCGTCCTGCTCGTCTCGAACCTCGTAGCGCAAAAATTGTGCGCGATTGGTCCTTTTACGATTGGGACGACGGAATTCGGCCCGTTCTTAATTAGCGGAGCGCAGGTGCTGTTCCCGATCACTTACATCTTCGGTGACGTCTTCGTGGAGGTCTACGGCTACAGCGCCTCGCGCCGCGCCATCTGGATCGGTTTCTTCTCGGCCGCGCTGCTGGCTGTGATGGCGCAATTGACGACGAGCCTGCCGGCGGCTCCCGAATTCACAAACCAAGAGGCCTTTGAGAAAGTTTTCGGCTTCGTGCCGCGCGCGCTGGCCGCCAGCTTGATCGCCTACTGGTGCGGGGAGTTCGCCAACGCTTTCGTGATGGCGAAAATGAAGATTTTCACGGAGGGTAGATATCTGTGGACCCGCACGGTCGGCTCGACTGTCGTTGGGCAGTTCATTGATACGGTCGTGGTCATCACCGTCATCTTCGCGGGAATTTACGATTTCCCAACCATGCTGAATCTGATGTTTACCGGATACATCTTCAAAGTCGCCTACGAGGCGGCTGCAACGCCGCTCACGTATTTGGTGGTCAACACCCTCAAGCGTGCCGAGGGCGTCGATGTCTACGATGCGGAGGTTGACTTCAATCCGTTCAAAGGCGAGAAGCCGGGCGGGAGCGACGCGGAATGATTTACGAGAGGGCTAGAAGAGACGTGATTTCGTCTCATTCCGAGGGACGACGTCGGTGACGTTTTTCGGCTGGATATTTCGCTCAATTCGTTTTCCGTCCCGCGGCGCCCATGGGATTGCGAACTTGCTGGTTTGACTCTTTTCGAACAAGCGAGAGCAATTTCTCGCGACGAGGTAGCCCTGGGTGCATCGAGTGAAGTTCGACCGAATGAAATCCGTCCTAAGAGCACTGTTGGTGAAGTTCCTGCCCGCACGGGGTGACCGTCGCGGGGATGGTGCCGGCCGTTTGCCGACAAGGCGCCCTAACCCGCAGCCCCTGCGCCGGTTGCCACACCAACGTCTGATTCGCGTGCGCCCCTTTCCGCGAGCACCATCGGAGCGGTGGCCGTGTTCGTCTTGTTTTGGGTGGTCCAGGGAGCGTTAGAAATCGATCATGCCCGTGACCACGATTTCCTGAACCTCTACATCGGCGCCTCGATCGCGCGCGAGGGAAATTTCAGCGAGCTTCACGATCCTGAGCTGCAGTTGAGGAAAGAACAGGAGTTCGTACCTCACATCGTGGAAGTCGTTCCCTTCGTTCGACCGGCGTTCTATGCGGCGTTGTTGGTTCCACTGACGTTCCTTCCGCGTGAGAGCGCTTTTTGGTGCTGGCTTCTGCTCCAATTCGCGATCCTGCTGGCGTGCTGGCGGTGGGCGTGGCAACGTTTCGGAGCGGATGCGCTGGTTTTTGGGGCTATCTACTTTCCCAGCGCTATCGGCATTGCAAACGGCCAGGACGGGACCTTCATTCTGGCGGCTGCCGTCGTGTCGTGCGCCTTAGCGGAACAAGGAAAACCGGTATGGAGCAGCGCGGCGCTTGCCCTCACCCTCATCAAGTTTCACCTGCTCCTGTTGGCGCCTCTCGTGATGCTGCTACGGGGGCGGACCAAGATGTTTCTGGGCTATGTCGTGGTTGCGATCGCGGAGATCGGCGTTTCATTGCTGCTCGGCGGCTTCGGCGGGGCGGAGAAGTACCTGCACCTGTTGCTGGCCGGCGAAGTCGAGGGTGTGTGGCCCGTACCAGGGTTGGCTATCTCGGTTCACGCGATCGGACGTAACTTTGGAGTTACTTCGCCCGGGCTTTCGCTCGGCCTTTCGCTCGGGCTGGTCGCGGTTGTGCTGATCCTGGTTGGCCTGGCTGCTTGGAGGGCGCCTTACTGGAGGTGGTTTTCCGCAGCGGTCGCTGGCTCGCTGGTGGGCGCTCCCCACGTTTTCCGATACGACGCGACAGTCTTGTTGCTGCCGCTTTGGTTGGTCATATTTAGCTCCAAGGACAAGTTTTCCCGTTTTGTGGCTCTGCTGCTTCTTGTGCCTATACCCTACTTTGCAGCCGCTTTCGGCCCGCCATGGGGGATCGTTCCGCCGCTGGCGATCATTCTGTTGCTGGCCGCTCTGGCAAGAGAGAATGTTCGGAGCCACAGTGTGTCTTCGTAGCGATCTTTTGGTAGAAGTCCCTCGACCCGGCGGGTCGAGCGGTTCCGCCGCGAAACTTGACGACCTGGGGAAGATGAGCTGGCCGGCCGCCTCTGCGTTGCGGTCAAGCACGCGCGGGGCTCGGAAAGCTCCGCAGCCTTTCGCGCCGGTACGGGTCAGATGCTGTCAATCCAATGCTTGGGCTCTTTGTCTTCCTTGAAGCTGGCAAGAAAACGTGTGAATCTGTGCGGCTGTAGGAGGCAGAGCATGACGAATCCCAAGACCAAAGAGCCCGCAACGAATCGCACTGCCGGGATTCGCAACAACGGGTAAGCGAATGCAACCAGTAGGCACAGGGCGACGATCACCAATGTCTTTTTGGCTAGCATAGCTTCTGACCTGGTGAACCGGCTGTAAACCGGCCAGCACGGGATTCGGACCAAACTGGATGTTTTGTGGTCGAGTTCCGATTCTACCGCGGCTCCGGACTCAGAGGGAGGCGCGGTTTTTCAATTTTCTGTGGTGACTTGGTGCCGGTGCTGCATTTCGCCGGCGGCGGGCTCTTGACACTCCGCGGCCATCATTCCTAGAATATTTAGACTCGGTAGAGGTTTGTACACCGTTTTATCGGAACTCGCTTTAACGTTTAATTAGCGTTCGAGGAACATGCGGAAGAGTCTTCTGGGAAAGTTCAAAGGACGACTCGAGCAAGAGCAGGAGGAGCTTCGCGCGTTAATGTCCCGCCGAGGGCAGGACATTCGGGCCAATGACCGTGAGGCGCCCGAGGATAGCGCCGAGCAGGCCGCCAACGCCTATACGAAGGAGTTGGTCTCTTATCAGACCGATAGCGAGCGGATCAGGCTCTCCTTGGTGAGCAAGGCGCTGAAACGCATCGAGTCACTTGAATTTGGTTCTTGCGAGTCATGCGGAGAAGCGATCGAGCCAAAGCGTCTGAACGCGGTCCCTTGGGCTCGTTATTGTCGGGCGTGCCAAGAATTGGAAGAAGAGCTAAACAGCTCGCCAGAAGCAGCGGCATTGTAGACAAATGAAACAGTCACAGGAGGGCAGTCTTCCCTAGTAGCCCGCTCAGTGCGATTCGAGAAACGGTTCCATTCGCTGCATTCGGCGGTGTTGCCAATTCCCTTTTCTCGATTTTTTTCCCGGACCAGTGTCGCCTATGCGATCAGGCGCTGACTGCATACTCCAGGACCCCGGTTTGCCATCGGTGCCTGTCAGGCGCTGCTCACAGCCAAGTTCGATTCCATTGCGAGACGTGCGGTCAGCCCTTTGAGACGGAGCTGCCGGCGCGGGCCAACCAGCTATGCGGGCCGTGCCTGATCTCGCCCCCGGCGTTTGACATAGCGCGAAGCTTCGGGATCTATGAGGGTGGCCTGCGCCGGCTGATTCACTTATTCAAGTACGACAAAATGAGGCCTCTGGCGAAACCGCTCGCCGGCCACATGGCGGCGGCTCTGCCGCAACTCGGGTCGATCGATCTGTGCCTCCCCGTGCCACTCTACCGCTCAAGACGCTGGAATCGGGGGTTCAACCAATCGGAGTTGCTCGCGGCGGAATTGTGCCGGACGAGCGGTAACCGGCTGGGCAAGCGAGTTTTGGCGCGGGTGAGTGCAACCGAGTCTCAGGCGGGTTTGTCGAACCGCGCGCGGCTAGCGAACGTCGCAGGCGCGTTCGCAGTTGGAAAACCGCAAGCGGTGAAGGGGCGGCGCGTGTTGATCATCGACGATGTCATGACGACCGGGGCCACGCTGGCGGCGTGTGCCAAGACTCTCAAGAAAGCCGGGGCCGCGTCCGTTGTTGCACTCACCGTCGCTCGAGCGAAGCGCCGAATTATTGATGTCCGCGGTAATATTGATGTCCCCCGTATTGTTGATGTCCCCCGCATTGTTGATGTCCAAGGTTCGATAGCGGCGGGGAATCCCAGGATTAGAAATGCAATTGGCGGCCGGGACGGGTAGGCCGAGCGGTTGACGAGCGGTTGAAATGTTATTCGAACGAAAGCGCCCCACTGCTATGCCAAACGGCAGCGTATTGCGGACACCGGTGCTCGTGCTCAATGCGACGTATGAGCCGATCAATGTGTGCGCCGCTCGCCGAGCGCTGGTGCTGATGTTGAAGGGTGTCGCCTCGGCGGAGGAGTCTAGCGGCGAGGCGGTGCATTCGGCAAGGCAGGCGGTTTCCGTGCCTTCCGTGATCCGCCTGCTCGAATACAGGCGAATTCCAAGGCAGACTCGCGCGTTGTCCCGTAAGAACATTCTCGTCCGCGACCGCTACACCTGCCAGTACTGTCGGCGAGTTTACTCGGCACCCGATCTCACGCTCGATCACGTTTTGGCGCGGTCCCGGGGGGGGAAGAGCACCTGGGAAAACTTGGTTGCCTGCTGCCGGCGCTGTAATAACCGCAAGGGCGATCTCAGGCCAGAAGAAGTTGGCATGAAACTGGAGCATCGCCCGAAGCCGTTTACGCTGCACACGAGCCGCAGCCTGATGCGGCAGTTGGGAAACCACCAGGAAGCCTGGCGCAAGTATCTTTTCTACTAGTTCCCAAAAGGGTCGTGCTCACCCGCCTTTCTCACCGCCTGACGGCGGAAGCACGCGATAGGCGCGCCATTACTTCGTTCGGATTGCTCGCCGTGCTCGACGTACTGTCAAGTACGCCTCGTTGATCAAGTGGGGTCGTCAAGCGGCGCGCGCCTCGTACTAACGCGCCTCTCACGCACTTCGCCTCGCCACGCGGTGAGAATAGCGGGCCAAGCCAACCTGGAGTGATCGCCGAGGCACATTCAGAGCCGTAAGCTAACCCGACCACTACCGCCGAAGCTGGTGTCGAGAAGATGCTTCGCGGTTCGAGGGGGGGATGTCTATGCGGTTGCGTCCGGCGGTGTTAAACCGGGGAAGCGGTGGAGATCCATTCGAACCTTGCGGCCCCGAAACTTGATGCCTTCGGCTTCCAATCGCAGTTTTTGCTCGAAAGCGCCGGGCCCTTGTAGTGCGATTCGGCCTCCGGCCGCCACGACACGATGCCAGGGCAATCCCTGGGCGGGATGCGCCTTGCTGAGGGCCCACCCGACCTGCCAGGCAGTGCAGGGTCGATCGGTTGCGAAAGCGACGTCTCCGTATGTGGCCACGTTGCCTGTGGGTATGGCGCTGACAACCCGCCAAATCGCCTCCAGGCGGGTTTCGCCGCGCAGCGGGCTAGGCGCAATACTCTTCACTTAAGCATCCTGACGCAGGATGCGAAGTCAGTCCGCTCACGGGACAGCGCAGGTGGTCGCAGTTTGTAGCTGCTCATCTTGCGCTTGACGCCGCGCGGACGTCGCATCCCCCGGCTCGAGTGCACGCGCTCGTCCAGGAGTTCCCTCAAGACCGCCTCATCAAACGCTTCCTTGTCCCGAGGGGGGGATCGCGACCGCGCGGGCCAGCTTGCGTCGTACGACCCGCACCGCATGCAGGTACGATAATCGATCCGGATCTTCGTCGGCGCGCAGCGCCGCCGCGTGCATCAACCCGCGGATCGCGAAATGCGCCATCAGTAATCCGTAGAACTCTTGCCGCACCAACTCCGGCGTCTTGCTGCGCAGCACGATCCGCGCGCCGCGCAGATGCGTCTTGAGTTCGTCGAGCGCCCCCTCAATCTCCCAGCGTTCCGAGTACAGCGCCGCCAACTCCACCGCCGGCGCTTGCGCCGGTCGGCTTCCGAGGCGTAGATCGCGCTGCGGTAGGAGCCATCGGCGAAGCGCTCGAGCACGTCCAAGCGCAGATGTTTCTTGGCTCGCCACAGCAGGTGCGCGCCCGTCTCGCGTGCTTGCCGCCACAGCTGATAGCCGAGGAAATTGCGGTCCGCCAAGCACAGCATGCCCTTCGCGAGCGCCGGCAGAACCTGTTTGGCGAGCGTGATCTCGCCCCTCGCGCAGGGCCCCATGCGGCTGGCGAACAGCACGTGCGTGCCGTTCTCCAGCAACGAGACGAAGCGCAGTTGCGGGAACGCGCTGGCTCCCCGCGAGGCGCCCGGATAGCCGAACGCCGTGCGGTTGGCGGCCTGATCGGCGACATCGAGCGTCGAACCGTCGAGCGAAACCAAACGCCATTCCCGATAAAACAATCCGCACGTCTTTTTCGTCGCCAACGGTCGCACCAACTCGTCGTGCAACTGCTCGACCGGCTCGACCTCCAATCGCGAACGGCCTTGCGAGATCCCCGAATCGCCCGCCACTTTGAGCGGCGCAGCGGGATCCTGCAGCCACTGCAATCCTTCCAGCAGGCAACGCAGCCCCTCGCGGTAGGACGACTGCATATACCGCGCCAGGGCGATGACGTAGTAGACCATGACAGGTGCCGGCAAGTCGCGTTGTCGCCGCGAGGCCCGGCCGCAGTCTCGCAAGACGCGATCAACCGCGTGACGCGGGAACCAGTGCGCGATCACGCCCAAGCTGATGTAGTCGGTAATGCGACTGCCGGGCGGCAGTGCTGCTCTCGTTCGTGCCATCTGAGACCTCCTGTTCTCCGAAACAGTATGCCACAGAAATGTTCTGAAGTGAAGAGTATTGGGGCTAACCGGCATTTCCCGCCAAGCCACTGTCGGCCGCAGCCTCGCCGGCAACTTCGGCGCGAAGCACGCGGTCCAAGTCATTTGGCGCGAATGGCAGCCGCAACATAGCGAGCGATCCGTTCACGCTCAACTCCGGCGGAGGTCCCGCCTTGTCATCGTTCGTCAGCAGAACGAACTTATTCACACGGTGTCGCAGCTGCTCATACATCTCTAGTCCACTTACGCGCCCGACTCGGGTGGCGCAGAACACCCAGTCGAAGCGGATCTTTTCGCACAGGTCGAGAGCCTCTTCCGCAGTTGTTACCGGAATTGCGCGATACCCATGGTCTGAAATCTGGTGGACCAGGTCCTTTTGCGTTTCGCGATTTTCGTCGATGAGCAAGGCAGTCAGCGGGCGGTTGGCGTTTTCGCTCTGCCGCAGCTGAGTGGGGGAAGACTTCCTCGGCATCCAATTCGCGGCTGCTAGCGGGTACTCGATTTCCAGAGTAAACCCGCGCGCTGCCTCCTCGTCCAGCCGGAGTGCCCCCCCCATCCCCTCGATGAGGCTCCTGCAAACCGAAAGCCGCAATCCCTGCGGGGAGGAATTTTCAATGGAGGTTTCAAATGAAACTGCCGTTGACGCCACATCCTTCGAACTGACTGACTTGCCCGGAGTGATGGCAATCAGCGCACTGGCGCTCAGCGTATTGGTCGTGATGTTCAGCGCCAAGCCGCCAAGGCCATGGAGCATGTCCTCAGCGCGTCGAATCACGTTGGCGGTTATCTGCTCTAATTGCTTGGGGTCCCCGGACACATCGAGCGCCTGTCGCGCCGGCTGAAAATCCACCTGGAGACCGCTTTTCTCCCATTGCCGTTGCTGGTTCTCGATAATGTGCCGAACGACTGCATTGAGATCGGTTGGATCACCGCTTCCCTCTCTTGATCGAGCCAACCGGACCACCTGTTCAAGCGCATCCGAGGCGTGTTGGGCTTGAATCTCTAGTTTTTTCGCGCGAGCCGCGAGATCGCTATCGCCTGATTCGGAACGCTCGCTTTCCGCGAGGCTTCGGATGCTGTCGAGAGGACCCGCTAGCTGTTCGGCGACGCTCTCCAGCAGATCCTTCACAACGCCCGCCTTTTCTGTCCGATGGACTTGATCTCTCAGCGAGCTTCGGTCGCTCATCCGCAGGGCGAGGGCCGATAGGTTGGCAATGTGTTCAACCCGCGAGACTTGTTCAGGCGTGAAGATGCGCTTGCGACGCCGATCCTCGATCTCGATTACCCCCACGCAGTCGCTGCCGAGGATCAGCGGCAAATAAAGAAGCGTTTTTTGGCCAAAGCGACGCACCACATCTCTATCGACGAATGGACACTGCTCGGCGTCGGGAACATCGGTGAGAGCGCGGTTTCGAAAGCAAGTCACCGGTCCGCTCATGGAGCTGAGCGATACGGCGGGCAAAGGCGGCCTGTCCGACCACGCAACGTATTCTAGTTGCTGTTTTGCCGGATTCAAGATCAGCACGAAGCAGTGCGTAGCATCGGCGATCGCCGGCACGGTTTGCGCGATCTTCCGCTGGATGGCTTCGGGGTCGGTCGAGGAGACGAATGTCTCCGTCAATTCGTAAAGTGTCTTGAGCTGCTTCTGGTCCGCACGGACCTTCTTCTCATAGCGCCATCGAAATAGATAGACGATGCAGCGACGGCCAGCAGGATCGCCAAGACGGTCCAGAAGATAGAGGACCGGCTAGTCCGTGAGAAGAGAGAGAAGACATCATCACTCGACGTCAGCCACGCGAATGGAAGGATCACACCAAGCATTTCGGCAACAGAGCGATGGAAGAGGAGAATTTTTGGAACGGCGCGGGGGGCGGTACGGCGTCGCGCCAACACCGGCGCTACTGCCTGCCCGATCGTCCCGCAACCACTGACCACCAACATACAGCGCTGGCAGTCTCTAGTCAATCCACAAGGAGGCGACGAGCAAGCCTAGATCAGTCCTTAACACCTGAATTATGCACTGCGGCGTGGACCTGAGGAGGGCTGAGCCGCAAGGGACCATTGGGGACCCCCTAAAACATGGGGTAAAAAGGTCGGCTGGCAAAGATTCCAGCTTCGCCAGCCAACCCCAAGGAAGTCACCCACATGGTTACCAGACGAAAACAGCATAGCTCCCAAAAGCCCGTCCAACAAGGCCCAGCCGTGACGGCCTCGCGGCCCAATAAAATCGGGGCTTCGACGCCTTACCACTTCCGCGGCAGGAAGCCGACTCCCTACGGCGGCTTGCTGCCGGTGGTCGGGAGGGCGCTGATCTGAGAGCCTGGCTATGCGCTATGCATAAAATTTTATGCACTAGCCGTAACGCACTGGAAACACGTCACTTCCGAGCGAGGTTTTGACGACGCGGATTCTGGGCGGGAAGGGAAACCGGACACGGAGAAGCCAAAAGGCCAGTTGCCGAGCTACCACCTCACGACGACCGCCAACCCGCTACGAACGCAGCCACACTCGCAAAGTGAATCTGTGCATAATTCAGGTAACAACCTTCCAGTAACATGAAGTTAAGGGTCGAACGTGTCAAAACCATTGATTGTCATGAAGTTCGGGGGCACCAGCGTGGGGTCGCCCGAGCGCATTGTCAGAGCCGCGGATCTGATTCAGCACGCCCGCGAAGGATTCACCGTGGTTGCGGTGGTCTCCGCGATGGCCGGGGTGACCGATCTGATTTTCGAGATCATGCGTTGCGCGGAAGCAGATGAACCAGCGGCGGTTGACACGCACCTAAGCCTGCTGAAGAAGTGCCACGTTGATGCCTGCCGGGAGCTGCTACCGGTCGAGGGTCAAGGCGAAGCACTGCGTGAAATCGAGAGTTTGCTGGCGGGCTTTGAGCGAATCGCTCGCGGCATGTTGATGCTGGGGGAGCGCCCGCCCAAATCGGTGGATGAAGCCGTGCCGACGGGAGAAAAGTTGTCTGCCTGCCTGATCAGCGCGGTTCTTCGATCGCGCGGAGTGCCGGCCAAAGGGGTGAACGCTTGCGAGCTGATCGTAACGGACGATGTTTTTGGCAACGCCTCGCCGCTGCTCGATCGGACCCGTGAAAACGTGGCAGCCCGGCTGGTACCGGTTCTTGAAATGGGAGAAACCCCCATCGTGACCGGCTTTAGCGGAGCAACTGCCGAGGGGCAACCAACCACCTTGGGCCGTGGAGGATCTGACTTCTCGGCTTCCATCCTCGCGGCGGCCCTCGATGCCTCGGAGCTGTGGATCTGGACTGACGTGGACGGCATTCTGACGGCCGATCCTCGGCTTGTGAAGGATGCCCGAGTGCTCGGCGAAGTCAGCTACAGCGAGGCCGTCGAACTGGCCTTCAATGGCGCCAAGGTCCTGCATCCCAGGACGCTGACGCCTTTGGTGAAGAAACAGATCCCGGTGTGGATCAAGAACAGCTTCGCGCCGGAGAAACAGGGGACCCGAATTGTTCCTGAAATCAGCGCCGATCACGGGGTCCGCGCAATCACCTCCCTGGCTGCGGTCGCCCTGATCACGATCGAGGCCGCCAGCGCTTCGATGTCAGGCGCGCAACTGATGGCCCGGGCGCTGGAAGCCGCGGCGCGCGCCAATGTCGAGGTGCTGTTAATGACGCGCCCAAGTTTTCGGCAGAACTTCTGCATGCTCGTGCGCACCGAAGAACTTGCCGCCGCGCTCGACAGTCTGCGCGAAGAGTTGACAATCGAGCTGGCTCATGACTACGTCCATCCCATCAGGGTCAATGAAAGAGTCGGGCTGATGGCCGCTGTCGGCGAGGGCATGCACGGCACGCCCGGGCTGGCGGGGAAGGTCTTTACGGCAATATCCCTCCAACAAGTCAACATTATTGCTATTGCTCAGGGATCCAGCGAGCTCACGATCGCCATCGTTGTTGACGAGGAGGCTCTCGACGATGCGGTGAGGGCAGTTCATGAGGCTTGCGGGCTGGGTACCTGTTAGCCCGCCTGTCTTACCGGCCGTATTAGGGCCGTTGGTTTGACCCTGGTTCAACGATCCGATATCCTCAGTAATGATTCGTTGGGACGCTGTTATCCATGCATCTATTTGAGCTAACACGGGCGCTGATCGACATTGACTCGGTCACTCCGAACGAGTTCGAGATCGGCAACTATCTGCACGAGCACCTGCGTCCGTTGGCCGAAAAATACGGCGGCCAAATCGAGCTGATGCCGGTCGCTCCCCGGCGCAATAACGTCTACGTCAACTGGGGGAAGCCAGATGTTGTGCTTTCCACCCATATGGACACAGTGCCGCCGTTCATTCCTTCCCGAGAGGACGACGACCGCATCTGGGGCCGGGGCGCCTGCGATACGCATGGCATCGGGGCTTCCATGATCAAGGCCACGGAAGCATTGCTGGGGGAAGGCGTTCGCAACATTGGACTGCTGTTCGTGGTGGGCGAGGAAATCGACGGTCTTGGAGCGTCGAAAGCCAACGAGACTCCTCCGGGCTCGCGATATCTGATCAACGGCGAGCCGACCGAGAATCTACTGGGGCTGGGGACAAAGGGCGCGCTGCGGGTGGAGTTGGAAGCCAAAGGCAGATCCGTCCACTCCGCCTACGCCGAGTTGGGCGACTCAGCGATCAACAAGCTGCTCGACAATCTTCACGCGCTGCGCCAGGTTGAGTGGCCGGTGGACGAGCTTCTGGGCGATACGACTCTCAACATCGGAACCATCTCGGGAGGCCGGGCGGCCAACGTCATTCCTGATCAGGCAGCGGCATCGGTCGCGATTCGGGTCGTCTCCGACTTGGCCGAATTGAAGCGGCTTGTTTTTGCGACACTCGATGACCGAGTGACGGCTACGATCTCCTCCGAGGTGCCTGCTGTCCACTTGAAATCAGTGCCAGGATTCGAAACCACGATCGTCAAATACGCGACCGACATTCCCAAACTGACCAACTGGGGGCAGCCCCTGCTGATCGGGCCGGGAACCATTCATGTCGCCCACAGCGTTGACGAGCACGTTCCCAAGGAACAACTTCTCGAGGCCGTTGAACTCTACAAGAGCCTCGTGAAACAACTTCAAGCGACGCAATAGAAAGCGATTCGCTTCCGCATGCTATTCGAGCGGGAGGAGCTCTGCCATGGAGAAGAAAATCGAAGCCGGTGTACTCGGCGCGACCGGAATGGTCGGTCAGCAATTCGTAAACCAGTTGCGGGATCACCCCTGGTTCGACCTGACGTGGCTAGGCGCCAGCGAGCGCAGCGCCGGCAAGCCCTATCACGAGGCGGCCAATTGGATTCAGGACAGCTCGATTCCCGATTCCGTCGCCTCCAGAACGGTCCACCTCTCCAAGCCGGAGAGCGGCACGCCACGGTTGGTCTTTTCAGCTTTGGACGCATCCGTAGCCGGAGAGATCGAGCGGGCATTTGCTTCGGCGGGTCACTTCGTCGTGTCGAACTCAAAGAACCATCGTATGGACGCCGATGTGCCGCTGCTGATTCCAGAAGTGAACGCGGACCACGCCGGCCTGATCGCCGTTCAGCGCAAGAACCGCGGCTGGAGTGGGGCTATCGTCACGAATCCTAACTGTTCCACGATCGCGATGGTCATGGGACTGGCGGCCCTGAAGCCGTTCGGCATCAAGAAGGTCATTGCCAGTACCATGCAGGCGATCTCGGGCGCGGGATACCCTGGGCTGCCGTCGATGGACATCATGGCGAACGTCATCCCCTACATTGGCGGCGAAGAAGAAAAGATGCAGCAGGAAACCCTGAAACTCCTCGGGGATTTCAAAGGCGATCGTGTCGAACTTCTCGACGCTGTGGTCAGCGCGCACTGCAACCGCGTCGGGGTCGTTGACGGTCACACGATTGCCGTTTCGGTCGAGCTGGAGCAGAAGCCGAGCATCGCGGAATTGGAAGCCGCTTTCGTTTCTTTTCGGGGTGCTCCGCAGGAAAAGAATCTTCCCACCGCGCCGAAACAGCCGGTGCACCTGATGCGGCAAGCGGATCGGCCGCAACCGCGCAGAGATGCGCTGATCGAGGGCGGAATGGCGGTGAGTGTCGGCCGGGTGCGACAGTGTCCCGTGCTGGACTACAAGTTCGTCGTGCTGGGTCACAATACGATCCGGGGGGCGGCGGGGGCGGCCGCGCTCAACGCGGAGTTGATGCTGACCGAGGGCTTGCTGGACTGACGTCGCGTGCATCTGCAAGTGACCAGAAGCGGGAATCAAAAATCATGATCGTGATGAAATTCGGTGGCAGCTCGCTCGCGAGCGCCGATGCGATCAACCGAGTCACCGGGGTCGTGTCCTCTCAGGCCGATCGGCCGCCACTGGTCGTTGTGTCGGCGATGGGAAAGACGACCGATCGCCTGCTGGCGATTGCGCAGTCGGCGGCGGCGGGAGATCTTTCAGGGGCGGCCAGGCAGGCCGGCGAGCTGAAGGCCTACCACCTGCGGGAAGCGGGGCAGGTGGTCGCCGATGACGCGCGCGGTGAGCTAGAGGCGTTCATTGCGGCGCGCTTCGTGGAATTGATGGAACTAGCCGGCGGGCTCTCCGCACTTGGCGAAGTGACGCCGCGATCGATCGACGCGATTTCAAGCTTCGGGGAGAGGCTCTCAAGTTTCGTCATGTCACTCGCGCTCCGTAGCAGCGGTATCGACGCTGCCCACGTAGACTCACGCCAGGTGATCACCACCGATGAGAAATTCTCCCAGGCGTCGCCGCAGTTGGACCGGACGAATCAGCGTCTGAAGGAGAAGGTACGGCCGCTACTCGCACAGCCTCAGGCGGTCGTGATGGGCGGTTTTATCGCTTCCACGATCGGAGGCGTACCGTCGACGCTTGGGCGTGGCGGTTCCGACTACACCGCATCAATTGTTGGCGCGGCCTTAGGAGCCGAAGAAATTCAGATCTGGACGGACGTGGACGGTGTCATGACAGCCGATCCCACGATTCAAAGCGATGCCCGCCGGCTTCGAGTGATGTCGTTTGCCGAAGCCTCCGAACTGGCGTATTTCGGAGCACGTGTCCTGCATCCGAGCACCATGCTGCCAGCGGTAAAAAGCAATATTCCCATTCGTGTACTGAACTCGCATCGCCCGGATGTCGAAGGAACGTTGGTGGTTTCCGAATGTCCCCCATCGTCAACGACCGTCAAGTCGATCGCTTACAAAGAGGACATCACGGTGGTCGACATCCGCTCAACGCGCATGCTCATGGCGCACGGCTACCTGGCGAAAATCTTCGAGGTCTTCGACCGCTTGGAAACGCCGGTTGACATGGTCAGCACATCGGAAGTCGAGGTTTCCTTGACCATCGATCGCACCGAGCGGCTAGATGAGATAACGCACGAGCTGAGAAGGTTTGCCGAAGTTACCTATTCCGGCGGGCAAGCGATCGTTTGTTTAGTCGGCGACAATCTGCGTTATACTCCCGGAATTGCCGGGAAGATCTTTACTGCGATTGGAGGGGTCAATATTCGAATGATATCCCAGGGCGCCTCCCGGCTGAACGTGAGTTTCGTGATTGACGAAAAGGATCTTCGGTCCGCCGTGCAGGCTCTCCACGGAACTTTCTTTGCATCGGTGGACGAGGAGGTATTCGCATAGCGACGAGGGAGTTCCGCGTAACTACGAGGGAATATTCGCACAACGATGAGGAACGGATTCAGATAGCGATGGGGGAGTATTCAGACAATGATGGGGGAGTATTCAGACAATGATGGGGGAGTATTCAGACAATGATGGGGGAGTATTCAGACAATGATGGGGGAGTATTCAGACAATGATGGGGGAGTATTCAGACAATGATGGGGGAGTATTCAGACAATGATGGGGGAGTATTCAGACAATGATGGGGGAGTATTCAGACAATGATGGGGGAGTATTCAGACAATGATGGGGGAGTATTCAGACAATGATGGGGGAGTATTCAGACAACGATGAGTGAATCCGAGACGAGCCCAACCAAGCTGGCGCTGGTGGGCTACGGCAACATGGGACGTCTGCTTGAGCAACTAGCTCCGGATTTCGGCTTTGAGGTTGCGCTGAAGCTGGACGAGTTCAACAACATTGACGGCGAAGGCATCACGGCCGAGAACTTCCAGGGAATCGGCGTGGCGGTCGACTTTTCGATTCCCTCGGTCGTTGCCGAAAACGCCGAAAAAATAGCTCCCCTGGGCGTCAATCTGGTGATAGGAACTACTGGATGGCTCGATCAGCTTCCAAGTGTGCAAGCTGCTCTTGAGCGTGATAAGATCGGCTTGGTCTATGGGGCCAACTATTCGGTAGGTGTGCTGGCTTTCTATGGCATTGTCGAGGCAGCCTCGCGAATTTTGGCCGATCAAGAGGACTACGATTGTTGGGCCTACGAAGCCCACCACTCAAAGAAAAAGGACGCCCCATCGGGCACCATGCTTCGATTGCTCCAAGTCATGAAAGAGAGCGGCTATCCCAATGACCCTGACGTCGCGACGAATCGGGTCGGGGCGATACCGGGTCTGCACGAGATCGGATTCGACTCCGAGGCCGACACGATTCGCCTCAGCCACACCGCTCGCAGCCGAGTGGGCTTCGCTCGCGGAGCCCTGCGCGCTGCCCGCTGGGTGATCGGAAAACAAGGGCTCTACGAATTCTCATCTATCTGGAAGCAGGTGTAGCTGGGAAGATGGTGTAGCTTTTTGAACCAGGCGCGGGAAGGCAACCCGGCCTGTCGGGCGACCTGAAAAACAGCTGCGCGGGAACGACCATGAACCGATCGCTATCAAACGGACGTTGCAATGTTTAGAGGATGCGGCACGGCGCTCGTGACCCCGTTCGGTGCTGACCTTGCGCTGGATGAGCAGGCCGTTCGCCGATTGGCAAAACGCCAAATCGACAGCGGCATTCATTTCCTTGTCCCTTGCGGCACGACCGGCGAGAACCCGACGCTGAGCAAGCAAGAGCACCTGCGCGTCGTCGAATTGGTTTTGGAAGAAGCGGCGGGCAAGGTCCCTGTCCTGGCAGGGGCGGGCGGCTATAACACGCAAGAAGTCATCGAGTTGGCCGGCGAACTGGAAACCATGGGAGTCGACGGACTTCTTTCGGTCACGCCCTACTACAACAAACCCACACCCGAGGGACTCTACCAGCACTACAAGGCTATTGCGTCCGCTACGCGGTTGCCAATTGTGCTCTACAACGTCCCCAGCCGCTCCGCAACTAATATCGCGCCGGGCACGCTAGCGCGGCTCGCTTCGATCGACAATATCATCGGAGTGAAGGAAGCCTCGGGAGATATTGGCCAGGTGGCCGCAATCTTTCAAGAGCTGCCAGAGGACTTCGCCGTGCTGTCGGGTGACGATTCCGTCACCCTGCCGTTGATGGCGCTTGGGGGCGTAGGTGTCATCTCGGTGGCGTCCAACATAGTTCCAGCCGGGATGTCGAAACTTTGCAGCCTTGCCCTCGATGGGGACTTCGCCGGCGCGAGAGAGATCCATCGGCTGTACCATTCGCTTATGGAAGTGAACTTCGTCGAAAGCAATCCTGGCCCGGTCAAAGCAGCCATGACAATGATGGGGCTGCTCGAGCCTCACTACCGTTTACCAATGGTTGCGCCGGAATCCGGCAGCCAGGCGAAGATCGCTCGCGTGCTGGCGCAAGCAGGGCTGCTGACGCCGGCCGCCGCGTCAGCCGACTAGGCTAAGAATCACCTGTCGGGTGGGCTCGGAAGATTGTCTTCTAGCACTTCCGGCGACCCAGAATCTTTCTCGTTCAGTTCTCGACACTCACATTGTCTCCCCAATAAACTATGCTCGAAACCGCGATCAACCAACTATTCGACAAAAATCCCGAAGACTTCACCCATCAAGACATGGAGTGCTTTCAGGAGTTCAAATCAGCCTTGAACTCAGGTCAAGCGCGGGCCGCCGAGCCTGATCCCGGCAGTCCGCTGGGCTGGAAGGTGAACGCCTGGGTCAAGCGCGGCATACTCGTCGGCTTCCGAATGGGAAAAACCGTCGACATGTCTGGCGAGGGCAGCCGTCTAATTTTCTTTGACAAGTCGACCTACCCGCTCAAGGCGCTGAGTCTCGACAACAGCGTCCGCATCGTGCCCGGCGGGTCAAGCATCCGTGACGGCTGCTACATCGGCAAGAGCGTCACCTGCATGCCGCCGATGTACATCAACGTAGGATCCTACGTCGGTGACGGAACCATGGTGGATTCGCACGCTCTGGTGGGCAGTTGCGCTCAGGTTGGAAAACATTGCCACATCAGTGCCGCCGCCCAAATTGGAGGAGTGCTCGAGCCCATCGGCGCCGTGCCGGTAATCATCGAAGACAACGTTCTGGTCGGAGGAAATTGCGGTGTCTACGAAGGAACGATTGTCAAGAAACGTGCGGTGCTGGGTTCTGGAGTGATTCTGACCCGCTCCACGCCGGTTTACGACATCGTCCACGGAACGATCCACCGTTCGGACGGTGACAGCCCCCTCGTCATTCCCGAAGGCGCGGTCGTGGTCGCCGGATCACGACCTGTTAGTTCGGGTGCCGGCAAGGACTGGAATCTTTCGCTCTACACGCCGGTCATCGTTAAATACCGCGACGAAAAGACGGACGCACGGATTCAATTGGAAAATTTGTTGCGTTAGTCGCGGGCGAGGGCGGCCAGATGAGACCTGGCTGACTTGTGGCCGCAGAGCAGAAAATGAACGCGGAGATTCCTTTCCTAATCTTGGAAATTGGCTCTCAGCTATACTGACGGGTCAATAAACTTGGGCGGAAAAACAGTTCTGCGTCTTGGTTTCCTTGCTGCCAGTGCGCCACCCGTTTTCAACGGGCTAAGCGTGGACTGCCTTCCGTCGGGCCATGTGGAATTTTCTGGCAAAATTGGCAACTTAACTACAAGGAGTCATAAATGAAGGGTGTTGTTTTGGCGGGAGGTCTTGGTACGCGTTTGGATCCGCTGACGCGGATCACGAATAAACACTTGCTGCCTATCTACGACAAGCCAATGATCTACTATCCGATCGAGGCGCTCGTCGCGGCTGATATCACTGACATTCTTATTGTGACCGGAGGCCAGAACGCGGGAGATTTTCTGCGTCTTTTGGGCAATGGCAAGGAGTTCGGTCTCAAGCATATTAACTACACCTACCAGGACGGCGAGGGCGGAATTGCCGAAGCCCTGGGGTTGGCCGAGCACTTTGCCGAAGGCGAGAAAATCTGCGTCGTTCTCGGGGATAACATTCTCGAGCACAGCATTGCGGACGCAGCCGCTGCCTTTCGGGCACAGCCCAACGGGGCTCGGATCTTGCTCAAAGCGGTGCCGGACGCCGAGCGTTTTGGCGTCGCCGAGATTGACGGTGACCGCATCACTGGCATCGAGGAAAAACCGGACAAGCCGCGTTCGAATTACGCGGTGATCGGAATCTACATGTATGACTCGACGGTTTTTGAAAAAATTCGCACCTTGGTCCCCTCGGGCCGTGGAGAGCTGGAGATCACCGACGTCAACAATCTATACGTTCAGGAAGGCACGCTGACGTTCTCCGTTCTTGAGGGTTGGTGGACTGATGCCGGGACGATCGATTCACTGGTTAAGGCGAGTGAACTGGTCGCGAGAACGGGCGCGAACAAGGTTGTTGCCGGTGGTTCGCCGTCCGAGAGCTAGGGGGCCAGGGGTAGCGGCAATCGGCGGGCCCGTCAGTCACTCTTTTTGCAGAGGTAGAACACGTAGCCGTAGGTGTGACCCCATAGTCTGTGGAGGTCGATTTCTTCTTCTGCAGCCTCCATCACGGCGGTGACAGCCGAGCTGTTTTCGGAATCGAGACGCAAAGCTTCAATGCGCTCCAGCAGCGGACTATAGTATTCGTCCCACCAATCTTCTGGCGGCAGAGTGAAGTGGTTGAACACGCGGTATCCCGCGGACGTGATCTTTCGAATATTTTGTTCGATGTCGCCCATCGCGTCGTAGGCCTTCCAGAATCTGATTGCCTCGGTGGGTGGGTTGGCTACGAGCCAAGAGATCTCCGTGAAAGCCAGTAATCCCTTTGGTGTTGTAGCCCAATGATAATGTCCCCTTAAGCACCCTATAGAAATGTCCCCTAATCTGAGGCTCCGAAGGAGGAGCCGAGATTGGAAAGGACATGGATGAACGACAAAGAGTTGAGGCGCGGCGAAGTGCTGAGCCGAGTGAAACGAGGCGATCTGAAATTGACCGAAGCGGCCGAGCTGCTTGAGCTCAGCTACCGCCAGGCGAAGCGGCTCAAGAAGCGTTATGGCGAGGGAGGAAGCAAAGCTCTGATGCATGGCAACGTCGGCCGCGCTTCGAACCGAGCCAATGACAAACGCCGCGAGCAGGTTCTCGAGTTGGTGCGCGAGAACTACTGCGGCGAACCGCACGAGCGCTTTGGGCCGACGCTGGCGTCTGAACATCTGGCGACTGATCACGGTCTCGAAGTGCCGCGCGAAACACTGCGGCGCTGGATGCTCGCCGGCGGCCTGTGGAGCCGCCGCCGCAAACGCAAGCCGCACCGCTCGCGGCGACAGCGTAAAGCGCACTTTGGCGAGCTGATCCAAGTCGACGGCTCGCACCACGACTGGCTCGAAGGACGCGGGCCGAAAGGTTGCCGGATGAACTTCGTCGACGATGCGAGCGGAGTGGCGCTGTGCCGTTTTTCGAACGAGGAAACGACTTGGACGGCAGCCGACTTGCTCGGAGCCTGGGTGCGTCAATACGGCGTTCCGAAGGCGCTCTATTGCGACTGGGAAAACGTCTACCTACGCCAGCCGACCTCGCGTGAAGCGATCGAAGGCATCGAGCCCGAGACGCAGTTCGGACGCATGTGCGCCAAGCTGGGCATTGCGATCATCGCCGCTTCGTCACCGCAAGCCAAGGGCCGCGTGGAGCGCCATCACGGCACGCATCAAGACCGCCTGATCAAGAAGATGCGACTGCAAGGCATTGCTGAGCCGGCGGGATGCGACGTCCGCGTGGCGTCAAGCGCTCGCTTGCCTCCCTTGCGAACTGGAGCCTATCGCGGTCGCCTACGCCTTCAGCGGCCAGCGGGCCGAAGCGGTGTAGCCGCCATCGGAGGCGATCACTTGGCCGGTCATGTAGTTGGCCGCTGGACTCGATAGAAATACGGACAAGCCCGCGATGTCCTCGGGGGTGCCGAGCCTGGGGTTAGCCTGAACGCCGGCCAGCCATTCGTGCATCTCGGGCGGCTCCCACATTTTGCGGTTGAGGTCGGTCAGGATGAAGCCCGGCGCAATGCAGTTGATTTGTATGTCGTGCGGAGCCCACTCGACGGCCAGTGTGCGGGTGAGTCCGGCCAGCGCGCTCTTCGTCATCGAATAGATCGATATGTAGGGGATACCCAACAGCGACGACAGGCTGCCGATCAAAACGATTTTCCCGCCCTGACCGCGCTCGATGATCTTCGCACCGACGCGCTGGGTTAGTAGTGCCGGACCATGCAAATTCGTCTGCATGACGTGCTGGTACTCCTCGGGCGTATATTGCTCGAAGCGCTTGCGAATATTCGTACCAGCGACGACGACGAGAATATCGACGTCCGGGTGCGCCTCGGCGATCGCGGCAATCGAGTCGTTGTCGGTGACGTCGAGCGAGGCGGTCTCGGCCTGATAGCCCGTTTCGCGCAGGGCCCGCGCCTCGGCTTCGAGCTTATCCATGGAGCGGGCTGCCAGGATGGTGCCGGCGCCGGCGGCGGCCGTTGCCTGGGCGATCGCCAAACCAATACCGCGGCTGGCGCCGGCGATGAGGGCTTTCTTCCCGGATAGTGAGAACATTGATTCGAGCGTCATTCGTTATTCCCTTCCTGCGATTCGTCCCATATACGAGGAACCATGCTAGCAGCCGGGGTTATCGAGGAGCCAGCGCTCACGCGGTGTCTGGTGGAGTGAGAGGCATTGCTTGAGCCGATGGATGTGGCGGGGTCACGGCGTCGGCGAACGCGCGGCTAGCCAAGCGTCGAGATGAGTCTCGACGCGGCAAGCTGAGAGCTTGCGCCACGTCTGGCTGATGCCGCATTGAGCGGTCAAGCCGCCAGGTTGACGCCGCTGGCCAGCTAAGCGCCGCCAGGAGCCGTACCGGCGTTCGCGACTTCGATAAACTGACGACTAGTCATGGCCGACAATTACGAATTCAAACTTGCTGTCTGCAACGAACTCTTTGAAGGCTCGGATTTCGCCGCCTCCTGCCGATTGATGAAGAAGGTTGGCTGGCTTGGCATCGAGATCGCTCCATTTACGCTGCAGAAAGACGCCAGTACGCTTCCCGCCGAACGCCGCCGCGAGGTGCGCGACATCATTGTGTCTGAAGGGCTCGAGTTCGTCGGTCTGCACTGGCTCACCGTCGGCCCGGAGGGATTGCACGTGACCACTCCGGACGAAACCCAGCGCACGAGCAGTTGGGACTTCGTGCGCCGGCTGGTCGACCTTTGCGCTGACCTGCGCCCGGAAGACGGAAGCGGTGGCGTTATGGTTTTCGGCTCGCCCTTCCAGCGCCGCACGGACGGTGCTTTTCCGGTCGATGTCGGGGTCCGCAACTTTACCGGCGGCGTTCGCTCGATTGCGCCTTTACTTGAGGCGCGCGGCGTCACTTTTTGCGTTGAGGCTCTTCCGATCGCACAGTCCGATGTGATTCTGACGCTGGACCAGGCGGTTCAAGTCGTTCACGAGGTGAACAGTCCAGCGGTGCAAACGATGTTCGATTCCCACAACGCCATCGATGAGGTCGAGCCGCATGCCGATATCGTTAGCAAGCACTGGGACCTGATTCGCCACATCCATGTCAACGAGCTGGACGGAAGCTACCTGCGGCCCAGTGGCGGCTACGACTTCAAGCCGGTTTTGCAAGTAGCTAAGGACCGTGCTTTCGACGGCTGGGTTTCGATGGAGGTTTTCGACTTCACGCCCGGCTCGGAAAAGATCGTCACCGAAGCCTACTCCTACCTGCGGGATCAGATCGGGCAGTTGAACTAGGCATGAAGAACGTTCTCGTCACGGGCGGCGCTGGCTTCATCGGATCAGCCTTGGTTCGTGGGTTGCTAGCCGAGGAAGACGTCGAGCGCGTCGTCGTCGTTGACAACTTGCTGACCGGCAAGAGGGCGAATCTTCATGAAGTTCGAGACGATATCGAGTTTCACGAGCTGGACATCCGAGATGGCACGGCACTCGAGAAGGTCTTCACCGGAATCGACGTCGTCTTCCATGAAGCGGCCATCCCATCGGTGCCGCGATCGATTGCCGAACCGGAGCTTTCCCACGACGTGAACGTCAACGGCACGTTCAGCATGCTGCTGGCCGCCCAGCGGCAAGGCGTGAAGCGTGTGGTTTACGCTGCATCCTCATCCGCCTATGGCGACACGCCCACGTTGCCAAAAGTGGAGTCGATGACGCCGAATCCCAAGTCTCCCTACGCGGTGCAGAAGTTGCTGGGCGAGTATTACGGGAAAACCTTCTGGGAAGTCTACGGGCTCGAGACGGTCTCGTTGCGGTACTTCAATGTCTTCGGTCCGCGTCAAGACCCGGGCTCACCCTACTCGGGAGTCCTGTCGGTGTTTTGCAAGGCAATTCTGGAGGGCCGGGCGCCGACGATCTTCGGCGACGGTGAGCAGTCGCGAGACTTCACCTACGTCGATAATGTCGTGCGTCTGAACCTGTTGGCCGCGAGATCGGCGAATGTCGCGGGAAAGGTTTACAACGGCGGCATCGGCGGGCGCTACAGCCTCAATGAAACGTGGTCGCTGCTGGGCAAGATTGCAGGTATGCGGATCGAGCCAGAATTCAGCCCGGCCCGCGACGGCGACGTGCGCGATTCGCAAGCCGAGATTGCCGCCGCACGCCGCGATCTCGGATACGATCCGGTTGTTGGATGTGAAGAGGGGCTGCGGCGGACCTTGGAGTGGTACCGGGAAGCTGCGACTGCGGCGCGTTAGCCTCCGCCAAACATCTACAGCCGATTCATTGCCTTCCCTCGCAGCAAATACCAAATACCGATCACCCCAAGAGCCGCTCCGTTGAGCGCCACGATCACCGGTGCCCCCAAAGAGCCGGCCAAAGAACCGGCCGCCAGATTCCCCAACGGCATCGCACCTCGAAACGCGGTGTTCTGCACGCTCATAATCCGACCCCGCAATTCATCCGGCGCGAGCTGCTGAACAAGCGAATTGATCATCGCGAAGACGGCCAGCACCGTGCCACCGGCCAGGAAGGCAAAGAAAAGGGCGACCCAAAGATTTCCGCTTAGTGCGAACGCCACCATGGCGGCGCCCAGCGCGAGCTGCATCAGCAGCAATCTCTGCCCTTTGTTGGGCATGTTCCCGAGCCAAGCCACGAAAAGCGCGCCGATCACAGCTCCAGCACCAAAGACCGCTCCCATCAAACTGTATCCCTGAGCGCCGAGCTGGAAGGTCTCGCGAGCAAACACAGGCAACAAGGTCATCAGCGGAATTGCGAGAAAAGCGGTGGCCAGTGACAGCACCATCAGCGATGACAAAGAGCTGTCCCGAAACACGTAGCCCACGCCATCTTTGAGACTCTGCCATACGTCAACTTCCGCTTTTCTGGGTATAAACGTGATGTGGATGATGTAGAGAACGACGATCACCGGCACGAACGTAATGGCGTTGATCGCAAAGCAAGCCGCCGCTCCGACGGCCGCGAAGACAACGCCGCCGACGAGCCGGCCGATTACGCTCGCAAGGTTGAACTGAATCGACATCAGCGCGACCGCGTTCTGCAAATCCTTCTTGTCCACGAGTGAAGGGATAAGCGCTTGATAGGCCGGTCCGCCGAAAGCCTGCCCGAGGCCGTTCATTAGCGCGGCGGCCATGATATGCCAGACTTCTATCACGTCGAACCACAACAAGACCGCCAGAATCACCGCCGCCAGCATTTGGATGTATTGCGAGACGGCCAGGATCTTGCGGCGGTCCATGCGATCAGCTGCAACGCCGCCGACTAGAGACAGCAACAGAATCGGGGCGCCGTTGAGGAACGCAGTCAGCCCGAGCAGGAACGGCGAGTCGGTCAGGGTGTAAACGAGCCAGCTCTGGGCAACTTCCTGAACGAAATAGCCGCTGGTGGAGGTGAAGGCCCCCGTCCACATAAGCCGAAAATTGCGGTATTGAAAAGCACGGAAGGTTGTGCTCAGTACGCCGCTTTTCGCGGGGGCGTCTGCCTGAGACTGAGGCGTAGTCATCCGTAATCAGGTTCCGGGGGGGCGACAAATCGGTGCGGGACAACCACCTCCCGCTGGGGGAAACTTATCTTCTCATAGTCTCGGAGAGTTATGGCAGCGGGTCATCCCTACTAGCGTTTTGATAGCCCGTAGCGCGGGGCTCGCAGAGACCTGCGGCTTTTCGGAGCGTTCACCCGCCGGGCGTGCGGCCGGATGAAAGGCCGCAGGTCTCTGACGCGCCCCGCGCTACGGGCTATCGTTGACAAGTGCGCAACGCAAAGGTCGCCTTACGGACGAATCCTAGGCACAACGCGTGCGTTCGCAGCCATCGCGGTCTCGCCGCGATCCGACTATAATCGGTAAGTCTCGGCGGTGGGGAGGCACTTGATCAGACCTCTCTCCGGTGTCGTTCGCTCCGGAACCGTAGACAAACAGACTCGCGAGACAACTATGTCACAAGCCGATAGTACCGATTCGCCTCAGGCACCCGCCGCAAGGCAATCCGACCGAAGCGGCATCGCCGGACATCCGCGCGGGTTGACCACACTCTTTTTCACCGAGATGTGGGAGCGCTTCAGCTATTACGGCATGCGGGCGCTGCTGATTCTGTTCATGACAGACTCGACGCGCGGCGGGCTGGCGTTCAGCGTGGCCAGAGCCGGGCGAATCTATGGTCTCTATACAGCGGCCGTCTACATCGCGTCGCTGCCCGGCGGCTGGCTGGCGGACCGCTTTCTTGGCCTGCGCCGAGCGGTGCTGATCGGGGGCATCGTGATTGCGCTGGGACATTTCAGTCTGGCAATCTCGGGTGTTTCGTTCTTCTATGCGGGGCTGGCCCTAATCGTCATTGGCACGGGGTTACTCAAGCCGAACATCAGCGCGATCGTCGGCGAGCTATATGAGGAGAATGACAAGCGGCGTGATTCTGGCTTCACGATCTACTACATGGGAATCAACCTGGGCGCCTTCTTCAGCCCCCTGGTCTGCGGAACGCTTGGCCAAAACATTGGTTGGCATTGGGGTTTCGCCGCCGCCGGCGTCGGCATGGTTTTCGGTCTCATTCAGTATGTGCTGACCACGCCACGCCTTGGCGGTGCCGGCAAACCACCGGAGAAGACACAGAGCCCGCGGCCCGGCGGGGGACTCGCCACACTTCCCAACCTGCTTTGGGTCAGTGGATTTGCGATCGTGATCAGCGCCCTGACCATTGCTTCACTGAACCCGGTGCAGCAGTTCGCTTTGTTGGCAATCGGCAGTAGCTTGTTCATCTTCTCGCTCTATTGGAAGGGAGGCTACTCCAAGAAGGAAAAGAGCCGCGGCATTGCGATTTACGTGTTTTTCTGGCTGTCCGCGCTGTTCTGGTCGGGTTTCGAGCAGGCCGGATCGAGCCTCAATCTTTTTGCCGACCGCTTCACGCGGAATAGCTTCCTAGGGCTCGACTTCCCGTCGACCTGGTTCCAATCTCTGAACCCGCTCTATATTTTGCTGCTGGCTCCGGTCTTCGCCGGCCTCTGGATTCGTCTGCGCAAACGGGAACCGTCGAGTCCGGCGAAGTTTGCCTATGCCTTGCTACTTTTAGGCGGGGGCTTCGTGGTGATGGTGGGAGCGGCCCGGTTAGCCGGAGACGAGTCACAGGTTAGTCCCGGTTGGTTGGCGAGCACCTACCTGTTACACACGCTGGGCGAGCTTTGCCTGAGTCCTGTCGGTCTTAGCCTGATGACGAAACTGGCGCCGCCTCGCATCGTCGGTCAGATCATGGGGGTTTGGTTCTTGTCGGCTGCGATAGGCAACTATATGGGCGGCGAGATTGCGAGCCTTTTCGAGTCCTTCCCGCTGCCCGATCTTTTCGGAGCCGTCGCTCTAGTCAACATCGGCATCGCGGTCATAGCCGCTTTGTCTGTGAAGCCCATCCGGAAGTTGATGGCCGGCATTCATTGATGCGGGGGCGGGGGGTGGCTGTTCTGGAGTGCTTGCTATAGGGAGGCCGGACATGCTCGCAAGTCCACTGCGGGGCCGATTCTATTGGTCAGCGATCACCTTCCTCAGCTCCTCTATAAGCGGCGGCAAATCCTGTCCGACCGTCTCCCAAACCGTTGTCAGGTTCACGTCAAAGTATCGGTGAATGAGAAAGTCGCGCATCCCCGCCATTTTTTCCAAGGGATCTCGGGGTGAGCGGCATGAAATTCGTTCGAGATTGCCCGCGCTCCCTCCCCGATAATTTGGAGAAGCTGAACCAGAGAGAGGGCGAGCTGTCGGTCTCCTTCTAGATCTTGGCGCGACCGGCGAGCGCTGAATGACACTGCCTCTTGCGCCGCGTCCAAGATATGGCGCAAGCGAGGAAGATCATTCTTCTGCATAACAGACCTGCGCGCCGGCTAGGACTTCGTCGCGGAAGTAGCAACTGAGATCTTGCGGCGTTCGCAAGTCCACCTTTCTGCCTCCGATAGCGACGGAAAGCTCTTGCTCGATGTCGAACATACCGAAGAACCCGACCTCATGTCCCGGCTCGAATTCAATGAGCACATCGACATCGCTGCTCGGACCGAAGTCGTCGCGCAGCACCGAGCCGAAAAACGCCAGTTTGCGAATATGATGCCGGCGGCACAACCCGGCGACTGCCCCGCTGGGAATCTCGAGGTTGCACACCTTCTGCTTGACTGGACGTTCCAGGGATCGTGCGGGCTCGGCCACGGTTAGTCTCCTTGAACTTTCCTTATTGTCACCTATCGACTGAGAGCACTTGTGTAGAATGCGGTTCATGAGAAGACCATTTGCGTTTGCGGCCGCCGTGGCCCTTTGCTGCCTTCCTGTCTGCTTATTTGCTCAAGAAAAGCCTGCCCAAGAAAAGTCCGCTCTAAGAAACTCTGCTGCTGACAAGCTCCTGCGGGGGTTTACCCGCGAGCAGTCGGCGCAACAGCGTGCACTCGAAGAAAAGATCAAAGCAATCCCGCAGCCGGCCAACGTGCGCGAGTACATTCGGGTGATGTCGGAGGAGCCGCATCATACCGGCAGCGAGGCTGGGCACAAGGTGGCGCGCTATGTCCTCGACAAGTTCACTGAGTGGGGACTCGACGCCAAGATCGAAGAGTTCGACGGCTTGATGCCGACGCCGCGTGAGCGTCACCTGGAAATGTTGGAGCCGGAGAAGTACGTCGCGACGCTCAAGGAGCCGGCCATCCTCGAAGACAAAGATTCTTCCGACCTCGGCCAGCTTCCGACTTACAACGCTTATTCGCCCGATGGCGATGTGACCGGGCAGCTCGTCTACGTCAACTACGGCATGCCCGCCGACTACGAGAGGCTGGAAGAGCTTGGCGTGGACGTCAGCGGCAAGCTCGTCATCGCCCGCTATTATGGCGGCTGGCGCGGCATCAAACCCAAGGTTGCCGCCGAGCATGGAGCGATCGGCTGCATCATCTACTCCGATCCGAAGGACGACGGATATTTCGGCGATGACGTGTATCCAAAGGGCCAGAATCGCCCCGATTTTGGCGTGCAGCGCGGCAGCACGATGGACATGCCGATCCACCCCGGCGACCCGCTCTCTCCCGGTTGGGGATCAGAACCCGGCGGACGAAAGCTCAAAATCTCGGAATCGAAGACGCTACCGAAGATTCCCGTCCTGCCCCTCTCCTACGCCGACGCTTTGCCGTTGCTGCGCAACCTCGGCGGGCCGGTCGTTCCCAAAGAGTGGCGCGGGGCGCTACCCATCACCTATCACGTCGGACCCGGGCCAGCCAAGGTCCACCTCAAGGGCGCCTTCGACTGGGACGTTCCCACCGGAGAAAATGTCATCGCCAGAATCCCTGGCAGCGAGTTTCCCGACGAGTGGATCATTCACGGCAACCATCACGATGCCTGGGTCAACGGCGCGACCGATCCGGTCAGCGGAAACGCCGCGATGATGGAGACGGCCCGAACTCTCGCCGTCATGGTAAAGCAGGGCTGGAAACCCAAGCGAACGATCATTTTCGCTAGTTGGGACGCCGAGGAATGGGGATTGATCGGATCCACTGAATGGGGCGAAAAATACGCGGATGAGCTGCGGCAAAAAGCAGTCGTCTATTTCAATACGGACAGCAACCGCCAAGGCACCCTCGGCATGCAAGGTTCGCACACGCTCGAGAGGTTGCTCAACAACGTTGCCCGCGACCTCAAAGACCCGCGCACGGGCGAGACAATCTGGAAAGTGGTGAAAGACAAGCGACTCAAAGATGCCAAGGACGACGAAGAAAAGAAAAAGGAAATCGACAGCCGCCCCGACTTGCGCATCGGAGCGCTGGGATCTGGGTCGGACTACACCGTCTTCATCGATCACCTGGCGATCGCATCGACCAACCTGAGCTTCCGCGGGGAAGGTGGCGGTGTCTACCATTCGATCTACGATTCGTTTGACTGGTACCGCCGCTTTGGCGACCCGCAGTTTGTCTACGGCCGGGCCCTGGCGCAGTTCCATGCCGTGGCAATGGCCCGTATGGCCGATGCGCCCGTGCTGCCTTTCGAATTCACCAATCTGGCCGAGACGTTCGGTGTCTACTTGGACGAGCTGGATAAGCTTCTGGCGGAGAAGAAAAAGAAGAAGGGGCCCCAGCGTCACTCGATCTCAAGCAACTGCGCGATCCTTTGAAAGAGCTGAGTCAGGCGGCGGATGCATATGAGAAGGCCCTCGAAAAGGCTCTCCGGGGCGCGGGACCGAAAGGCGACTTATCCAAACTGAACGAGATCCTGCGCAAGGTCGAGCAAACGATGGGACGGCCGGAAGGGCTACCTGGAGAGCGCGGATGGTACCGCCATCAGAGATACGCCCCGGGTTTCTACACCGGTTACGGGGTCAAGACCTTGCCAGGGATTCGCGAGGCTCTCGAGCAAGGCCAGTGGGAAATCGCGGAGCAGCAGGTCGGCGTGATCAGAGAAGTTTTCCGGGCGGTAGCGAAACAGATCGAAGCAGCGGAAAAGGAGCTCTCTCGGGCTGGTGGCTGACCGGAACTAGAGGACTGACATTCTCGATATTTCAGCCTGAAAACCGCGACGCATTGAACCCGACCATGACCCTTAGCCTCAGGTTTTACGATCGGCACATTGAACAGCTTTTTGAGACGCTGAGACGGTTTACTCACGCTATGACCAAGGCGGCGATCGATTATCGAATCGTTGGCGGAGTGGCCGTGTATCTCCATGTCAACGAACGGGACCCGATGGCTGCGCGCATGACATCAGACATCGACGTGTCGGTCAAGCGTGCCGACCTGGATCGGATTTGTCGGGCGGCCGTTCTATCGGGTTTCCGCCACCGTCGGGTCGCGGAAGTAGAGACGATAGTCGATGCTGCCCACCCCGATATTCGAAGCGCTGTACATCTGCTTTTTGTGCGCGAAAAGGTTCGACCTGATTATTTGAGTTGCGTCCCAGAGTTTTCGGACACGCAACCTACCGCAGAGGGTTTCTTGGTGGCTTCGATCTCCGACCTGGTCACAATGAAGCTGACAAGTTTTCGCCTCAAGGACCAGGTCCACATCCAAGACATGGATTCGGTGGCGCTGATCACTCCCGAAATCGAGCAGCAGCTTAGCAACACCCTCCGCGAGCGTCTCGCCCAGGTTCGGCGTTCCGAATAGCTACCGCCAGCGCTGCTCCATCTCGGCATTCTGAGAGCCGGATCAACTTTCTCAATCAAACATCCGATCATCTGATTGGGAGTCCCGCTGGGGCTCAATTCACGTGTGGTATAGTCGCCCCAAAAGGTAAGACCAATTGGCTGATTTTGGAATAGGAGTTGACCTCGGAGGCACCAACCTCCGCGCCGCCGCCGTTTCGGCGGAGGGTACGATCCTCGATCAATTTCAGATCTCAACGCCCCGCGGCGAAGGACGCGACAAGATTGTCGCGGGCATGGTGGAGGGCATCAACAAGGTCCGCGAAGGCCGTAGCGATGCTTCGCTCGCCGGTATCGGCGTGGGCGTGCCCGGCCTGATTGAGCTGGAAAAAGGTCTCATCCACAAGGCTCCCAATCTGCCGGGTTGGGAAAGCTTTCCGCTGCGTGACGAGCTCGAAAACAAGCTGGGCTGTCCGGTGTTACTTGAAAACGACGCCAATGCGGCGGCCTTGGGTGAATATTGGCTAGGGGCCGGGCACGATGTCAACGACCTGGTTCTTGTCACTCTCGGCACCGGAATCGGCGGCGGAATCATCAGCGGCGAGAAGATTCTGCACGGCTACTTAGGCATGGCCGGCGAGATCGGTCACGTGACGGTCGAGCCCAATAGCGGCATGCTTTGCGGCTGCGGCAACTACGGCTGCCTCGAAGTGCAGGCGTCCGCAACAGCGGTGGCTCGCATGGGCAACGACGTGGTTCACGCGCGGCGTTCGGACCTGCTTGCCGAGCTCAAAGAGAAAAACGGTGGACAAATGACCGCCCAATTGGTCCACGAAGCCGCCCAGGCAGGCGATGAGGAAGCCAAAAGGGTTTACGTACGCATGGGTGTTGCGCTGGGGCGGGGCATGGCGACCCTGATCGACATCTTCAATTTCCCCCTTTACTTACTGGCTGGCGGCGTTTTGGCTGCATGGGATCTGTTTGCGCCCGGGATGTTCGACGAAATTGAGCGTCGCTCAGTCACGTTCCGGGAAACCGACACGCGCGTTGAGAAGGCCAAACTCGGCAGTCAAGCCGGGCTCTACGGCGCTGCCTTCCTTCCGATCCAGCACAAGCGGCGGCAAGCCTAATTCGACCAAGCGCTCGCTCCAAGCATTAATTTCGCGCCGACATAATCTCGGCGCCGGCGTTGCGTCCCGTCTCTACTCCAACGACAATTGAAGGACGCCCCGCCGCCCAACAACGTCGCGGACCGGCACGAGGAGAGAAAAACCCGTGAAGCATTGGCTAGGAGTTGACATCGGAACCGGCGGTTCGCGCGCGCTACTGGTGGACGCCGAAGGAAACATCACCGCCGGCGTGACGGCCGCTCACGAAGATATTCAAATGGAGCATCCTCTGTGGGCTGAGCAGCGTCCCGAGAACTGGTGGGACGCCGCGGTGGAAGCGATCCAGGGCGTCTTGGCCGAGGCCGGTGTTCGCGGCGAAGATGTAGCGGGCGTCGGCCTCTCCGGGCAGATGCACGGGCTCGTTCTGCTGGACTCGGAGAATCAGGTGATTCGTCCCGCGCTGATCTGGTGCGACCAGCGCTGCCAGGAGCAAGTGGATTGGATCAACTCGACCGCCGGACCCGAGATGGTCCTCGAGCAAACGGCCAACCCCGTGCTGACCGGCTTTACGGCGCCGAAGCTAATTTGGGTGCGGGATAACGATCCGTCAAGCTACGAGCGCACCCGCCAGGTCCTGCTCCCGAAAGACTACCTTCGCTTCTGCCTGACCGGTGAGTTTGCCGGAGATGTTTCCGACGCTTCGGGCACAGCATTGTTCGACGTGGTTCATCGGCGCTGGGCCGAGCCCTTGATCGAAAAGCTCGGCATCGATCGATCCGTGTTGCCACGCGTGGTCGAGTCATCGGAGCTGACGGGCGTGATCAGCGAGGAGGCTGCGCGCAAAACGGGTCTAGCCGCGGGCACTCCCGTGGTCGGAGGCGCCGGCGACCAGGCAGCCAGCGCGGTAGGCAACGGCATCGTCGAGTCCGGACTGGTCTCGTGCACGATCGGAACATCGGGCGTCGTCTTCTCGCACCTCGACGAGGTTGACTACGATCCTCAGGGGCGTGTCCACACATTCTGTCATGCCGTGCCGGGCAAGTGGCATGTGATGGGCGTAACCCAGGGGGCGGGTCTGAGCCTGCAATGGTTCCGAAACCAGTTAGGGGCGGACGCGGTCCGCGACGCCGAGCAGATGGGAGTCGACCCATACGACTTGTTGATGGGGGAAGCCGCCGCCGCGCCAGCCGCAAGCGAGGGTCTGTTCTGGTTGCCCTATCTGATGGGAGAGCGCACGCCGCATCTCGACGCTCTGGCCCGCGGCGGCTGGGTCGGGATGACGGCCAAGCATACCCGGGCACACTTGCTTCGCTCGGTCATCGAAGGCGTTTCCTACAGCCTGAAAGACTGTCTGGAAATCGTGGAATCGCTGGGAGTTGACGTCAAGGTCGTGCGGGCTTCCGGCGGAGGCGCGCGCAGCCCATTTTGGCGGAGTGTGCTGGCGGGAGTATTCAACCGCCCGATCGCGACCCTTGAAACACAGGAGGGTTCAGCCTACGGCGCCGCCTTGCTCGGGATGGTTGGCAGCGGTCACTTCGGCTCGGTCGGGGAGGCTTGCGGGGCTACCATCCGCGAAAGCGACCGCCTGGAGCCGGATGAGGAGATGGCCGACGTCTACCAAAAGAGCTATCCCGTATTCCAGGGCCTGTACCCTGCCTTGAAGACCGCGTTCCAACAAATCGGAGCCGCGAGCTGAAGTAGAAAGGCCGGAAAGAAGTAACAGAGCCCCAGGCGGAAGCCTGGGGTCAAGTCGCCAATAGGCCACATTTATCGAACGCCCAAGCCGCCCAATTCCCCGCGCGGCTGGTCCGCTTGGAGGCAAAACCCGCTACGGAGCCGATAAATCAATACCGTAGCGTTGCATTTCTTCGTCGTAGTAGCGGCGGTAGAGCAAGGTCCACTCTTCGCTGCCTTCGGGGATGTCGCGCTTTTGGCTGCTGACCTTTTTCTGAGCTTTTTGATCGATGGCCTCTTCCCTGGTCAGGATGTCGGTCAGTTCCTTCACGATCTGCAGACGGATGTCGTTCCAGGGCGCCTTCGCGCGAATGCCGGGAACCCTCGGAACGACGGCGCCCAGCTTATGGGAAAACTCGAGAACCTTACTCCGGGAAATCTTCATCGTGCGGCCTCCCGGTTCGCGAGACTGGGCGGAAGTCATCTTTCGTTCCGCCAACACCTGCCGCTTCACCTTCGAAAACATCTCCTGATAGGGGATGCGCTGCTGCCGCATGTAGTCCGCGTATTGGTTGAGCAATTCCCTGGCTTCAGCGTTAATCTCGTCCTCGAGACTGAGCTCATCGACGAGAACGCTTTCAAAACGTTCGCGCAACGGTTCAGGGTCGCGGACCTCCAGGGAATCCTTGCCGAGCCGCTTGCCAAGCTCTCGCGCCATGTACGAAATGAAAGACCGGTTCAATATCATGTTCGGAGACGTAAGTTTATCGAGGGGCGAAGGTGGTGTCAAATTCGGCCGTCGAGGTGCTTTTGGGGCAGGAGCTCAGATGAGCACGAAAACGGGTATGACACGAGCTGAAGAAGTCCGCCAGATGAACCGGCCGAGTGCTGCGGAACCTCGTTGACCTGACCCAGGGGCGGCTGCTGGTTCTCGACAGTATCGACGAACTGAGTTCGCATTTCGCCCGATCAATTGCCAATACCGTTGCGGCGAACAATTCAACAGGAGACCAGACGGCCTTCATCCTGCCTTACGGATCGCCGGACGATAGCTCCACCTCACTATCTGTTGTAGGCTGCTTGTTGTAACATGCGCCCGCACCTTTTGCCGGCCAGCCGAACAGGGGGTCCCTCGTGAAACCACATCTACACCGCCGAAGTTTCTTGAGCACAGCCGCAGCGTTCTGCGGGAGCAGCTTTGGTTTGCCGGGCCTCGCGCTTGCGCAGCAACCAGACATTCGGTTGACGACGCATACCTACAAGAAGGTCAAAAGGTTGGAGATCAAGGCCGACGTGCATCGCGCCAACGATGATGTCACCCGACCGGTCATGGTGTGGATCCACGGTGGCGCTCTGATCAACGGGCACCGGGCGGGGATCAGTTCCCGGGTCAAAGAGATGATGCTCGCAGCCGGGTACGTGATCGTATCAATCGATTACCGCCTGGCGCCAGAAACCAAACTGAAGGAGATCATCGAAGACTTGGAAGATGCCTTTGAGTGGGTTCGCGAGGATGGACCGAAGCTGTTCAACGCCGACACAAGCAAGATTGCGGTCATGGGAGGCTCGGCGGGGGGGTGTTTGACCCTGACCACTGGTTACCGCGTGCACCCGCGTCCGACCGTGCTCGTTTCCTTTTGGGGATACGGCGACCTTGTCGGAGATTGGTACAGTCGGCCCAGTCTGCACGCGCGGCACCACCGCAGCAAGATGAGCAAGGAGGAGGCCTACAGACAGGTCAGTGGCCCTCCGATCTCCGACTCACGCGACCGGAAGGGCGACGGCGGGGCTTTTTATCAATACTGCCGGCAGCACGGCATATGGCCGAAGGAGGTCACGGGCTGGGATCCGCATGCCGAGGTCGAGAAGTTCGTTCCCTATATGGCGGTTAAGAATGTGACCCGAGAATACCCACCGACCATGCTGATCCACGGGACAAACGACACCGACGTCCCCTATGAACAGTCCGTGATGATGGCTGCTGAGCTCAGCAGGAATGGCGTAGAGCACGAGTTCGTCACCATTCCAGGCGGCGAACACGGTCTCGGGGGTGGTGATCTGCGGCTGATCGATACCGCCTACGCGAACGCTCTCGCGTTCGTGCAGCGGCACATGGGCGGATGACGTCTACTTGTCGTAATAGGCGGCGTTCCTAGCTGTGAACGCATCCCATTTTTCGGGTAGGTCTTCTAGCTCGAAGATTGCCGACACCGGGCACACCGGCACGCAGGCGCCGCAGTCAATACATTCGTCGGGTTCGATATAGAGCATTTCTTCTTTCTCGAAATCCTCTTCATCGGACCTGGGGTGAATGCAATCGACGGGACAGGCGTCCACGCACGCCGTGTCTTTTGTTCCGATGCAAGGTTCTGCGATGACGTAGGCCATAGAGTTGAATCTCCTCTAGAAGAACTGGTGAGCCGGTTGGACTCCCGAAAAAGCGGATTATAGCACAGGCCGCGAAAGCAGAAAAGGCGGCTTGCGTGCTGAAATCCAATCCCTCATGAACGTGCTTGAGCCGGTCGACGGCCGGTGTCGAAAAACACCGTGAGGAGGGGGTTCGATTGGAGCCTGCGAGAGCCTCCCGGGCGCGCCTCACATCGTCTGAGAACGAAACTTGTCCAACCCGATCTTCTTCAGAAACTGCCGGTAGCGCGGGTCAGAGCGAATATCATCGTAGGGAGGCAACACGGTGATGGTGCCGAGGTAGGGCCACCTTTCCTCAACTGCCTGATCGAGCATGGCGAAGGCCCGATCGAGATCTCCCAGCGCCGCATAGACGTATGATCTGGAATAGTGCGAGGCGTGCCCGGAAGACGATTTCTTCTCCAGATCGTCCAGGATCGCTTGCGCCTTGGCCCGATTGCCCGCCTTCGCATAGGACCATGCCATGGCAGATTGAGGCCCCAGGTTGGGGTCGGCGAGCGAAACAGCCCGCTCAAGACCAGTGATCGCTTGGTCGTACTCACCCTTCATCGTGTAAATGCAACCTAGATTTACTTGCCAAAGCACGCCTTGCGGTTCCATCTCCAATGCCGCCTGCACGTCCTCGATCGCGCGGTCCAAATCGTTGGCGAAATGGTACGATTCTCCGACCCGGCCGATGGTGGAGGCCGAGAGAGGGTCGAGTTCCAGCGCCTTCTCAGCCATGGCGAGTGCTTCCTGCCGGCGGTTCACAATCAATAGATAGTGGGAGTAGGCAAGGTAGGCTCCGGCGTGGTTCGGATTGAGAGCCAGCGCTCGCTGGTAATACTGGTCCGCATCCTCCCATTCCCATTCGTAGTAGGCTCGAATCCTGCCAAGCAGAAGATGAGGTTCGGCCAAGGTATCATCCAAGTCTCGGGCCTTCAGCGCGGCGACCTTGGCTTGCGAGAAGGTCACTTTGGGTGAACCCGTCCACCAGCCAGACATGATGTAGCTGTCCGCCAGCCAAGAATAGGCAGGGGCGTAGTCCGGATCCATCTCAATTGTTCGCTGGAAGTATTCGATAGCCTTGGTTGTGTCCCCTTCATCGAAAAACGAGCGGGCTTTGAGATACGTGTCGTAGACCTCCGGCTGAACCGGGCGGGCTGCCGCCAAACGCTGCTCCTCTTCGGGCGTCAGTTCCACTTGGACGGCTCGGGCGATGGCGCCCGCGATTTCTGCCTGCAGCGGGATCGTGTCGGCACGGTCTTTCTCGTAGGTCTCTGACCAAACGTGCTCGTCCGTTTCCGCCACGATGAGCTGTGCCGTGATTCGAACCTGGCCGCCTGTTCGCAGAACCGAGCCTTCCACAACGTGGCTCACGTTCAACTCGCGGGCGATCTCGGGCAGGGACTTGTCGCTTTCCTTGTAAGGCACCACGGAAGTGCGGGAGATGACGCGCAAGGAACCGACCTTGGCAAGGTCGCCGATGAGAACTTCCGTCATCGCATCCGCAAAGTGCTGCTCACCAGGATCAGCGGACAGATTGGTGAAGGGCATCACGGCAATCGAGGGCTTCGCGGGCGCGGCAATGGGCGGCGAAGAAGGCTCACCTGACAGCCAGACAAAGTTCACGAAGATAACGGCTGCGGCCAAAACCACGGCGAGTGCGGCCAGAACCCAGGTACGCCTCGACAGCGCAGGCTGCTTGGCGGGGGCCGGCGCCGCAGGAAGGGTCTCGGCGCTCGGAGTCTCCAGTACCTCAACCGGAGCAACAAAGCGATAACCTCTTCCCGGGACCGTCTCAATAAAGCGGGGGGTCTCGGCGGTGTCTCCGAGCGTGTCTCGCAGCCTCTTGATGACGTGATTGAGGTTGTCTTCGAACTCGACGAAAGTGTCGCCCCAAAGCGGCTGCTGGAACTCGCCACGCGCCACCAGCTGACCGGGCCGGGCGACGAGAATGGTGAGCGCCTGGAAAGGCTTTTGTTGCAGGCGTATGCGCGTCCCGTGCTTGCGCAACTCAGCCGCGCCGAGATCAAGCTCGAAAACTCCGAATCGGTAGACTCGCCGTGATTGCGGTGGTTCGGTCATCCGGCCCCACTAAGTAATGGCGCAAAAAAGGCGCCGAGCACGACACTCATCCGAGGCCAGACACTCAACCGAGGCCAATAAGGGAGTACTGGAACCTCGCGGCTCCGAAGCATCTCCCTGCCTCCGTGTCGCTCAGGCTAATTAGCCGACCCCAGTAAATGTAGCAGTAAGTCGGGGTAAGTTCAACCACGCTTTGTCATTTGGATTCGTAAGCACCTTCTTTACCAAGCAGTTGGCGTGTCATGGAACAATTCATCGATCTGTCAGAGCTGTGTCATTGAGACAAGGGGCGATTTGGCCAATACTGTTTCGTCGAGCACAAGAGTTTGCTTGCGGCCCGACAGTACTGCAAGCAATAGCAATGAAAGGACGACGGGTCCGTCGCGTGCTTCGATCGGTCAGTTGGCAAGAAATGCGGTCCAGCCGGCGGAATACAGTAACTCACTCAGCCAAAAGGAATGGAGGACTCATCTTATGAAAACCGCAAGAATTCTGACGGCGATGGCCGTCGCTTTTCTGTCTATCGCATCCCACAACGAAGCCGACGGAGCTAGTTCCGGCATCGTGGAGTCAGTGGTCAACGCACCCGTCGATCCCGACGGCAACGTCGCTGGAGCCGTCACCGACATTGTGATCAACCTCGACCGTTCGATGGACCCAAGTGTAGTAGGCCGGGGCCTGATGGCCGGGAACCAAATCAAGGTCACGTTGCCGGACGATTTTGTCAATACAGGTCTGCCGATTGCCTCGGCGTTTACCGGATGTGCGCCTAACTGCAGTGCCCCGATTCTTCTGCAGGGCTGGCCCCAGCATCCCGTGGGGTTGTTTTCCGGGGCGCCGGGCGTGGGGGAATGGACTGTGTCGGGAGAAGGAACCCACACCATCGTCATTGAGGCAGTGGAGGATATTGTCCCCGCCCCACTGGCGGAACCGGGAATCAAGTCCATTCCCCTTCTGCTGTATGGATTCAGAAATCCCAGCGCCGGGCACTACAACATCACGGTCCAAGCGGAAACGGGACCGGGCGGAGCCGTAGAAACGGGCGTGGCAAGGTTGCAGATACTGGAGAGACCGAAGCCGAGTGTCAACGTAACCAGCGTTTTCAATGGGCCTCCGAACCCCAACACAATCTACCAGCAGACGACGACCGATACGCTGACTCCCCTGCCCTATGATCTGCTGCTGTGGGGCCGGAGAAGTACGCCCATGACTGGGGTGACGATCATCGGCCCGCGTTTCGGCTCGGGGTTGGCTCCTTACCGCCTGGTTCAGGACGGGAGAACCGTGGGCGGGGTTTCCGTCGTTGGCCCCAGAGGAGCGTCAGGGTTCCAGGTTTTCGAAGAGGATGAATCGGCTGAGATCAATTCACCGATCACCGGAATCCCCACCGCGCGCATGACGGTTTGGTTTCGGGCCGGGGACTTACCGGGCCTCTATACGGTGACCTTCAGTCTCAATGGCGGCAACTCACTAACGATGTTCGTTGATGTTGAGGAGTGAACGTAAGCGGCAAGTAGTAGTACCCGTATAGTCGTTGCCGCGTGCAGCAGAAATTACAGCGCGGCCCGACAGAGATGAAATGAGGAGGCTCGTCATCCGGGGAGTGAGCTAAACTCCCCAAACGGGCTTCGCCGCCTGCGGTGGCGATCCCAGGTTTTTTCCACTAAGAAAAAAAGGAGATGACGAGCCATGAAAAACAATAGCAAAACTTTCAGAGAAGTGTCGAAGCAAAAGATGATCGAACAAGGCCTAAACGTCGTAGCCGGGGTGGATCTGGGCGATAAGCACAGCCATGTCTGCTTGATCGATCTGGACGGCAACATCGTCGAGCGCAAGAAGCTGAGCACCTCGCCGGCAGCGTTCGAGCGCTACTTCGGCGGCTGGGCCGCGATGCGGGTGGTGCTCGAAGCCGGCTGCCACGCCAACTGGATCTACCGCTTGCTCGAGCGGCTGGGGCACGAGCCGCTGATGGCCGACACGCACCGCCTGGCGCTGATCACCCAATCGCTGTCGAAGGACGATCGCAGCGACGCCGAACGGCTGGCCGAGTTGGGGCTGCGGATGCCCGAGATGCTGAACGCCGTCGAGCCCCGTTCGCTGGCCAGCCAATGCGACCGCGCCGTGCTGAAAGCGCGGGAAACCCTGGTCGAGACACGCACGAAACTGATCAACAGCGTGCGCGGCACCGTGAAGAGTTTCGGGGGCCGCTTGCCGGCTTCGAGCAGCGAGGCCTTCGTAAAGAAAGCCAGTCCCCAGTTGCCCGACGAGCTGCGTGTCGCGCTCGAGCCGTTGCTCGAGGTGATCCAACACGTCAGCGCCGCAATCCTCCGCTATGACAAACATATCGAGAAGCTGGCGGAGGAAAAATATCCCGCCACGCAAGGTTTACGCTCGATCCGCGGAGTGGGACCGATCACCTCGCTGGCATTCGTGTTGAATCTGGACAACGATCCGCAGCGACTCGGGAGCAGTCGAGACGCCGGGCCCCGGATGGGGCTGCGGCCCCAGCGCCGCGACTCGGGCGAACGCTCACCGCAGTTGAGTATTACCAAAAGCGGTGACCGATTATTGCGGCGACTGCTGGTGCAATGTTCGCAATACATTCTGGGATATCACGGGGAAGATTCGGACTTGCGGCGCTGGGGACTGGGATTGGCGGCACGCGGCGGCCCTTGCGCGAAGCGCAAAGCGATCGTGGCGGTGGCGCGCAAACTGGCTGTGCTGATGCACCTGCTGTGGCGTCAGGATGTGGACTTCGATCCGTTTTACCAGACGAACCCGCGAGCGGCAGGCTAGCGCTGAGAAATGCGAATCTTAGCAGACCGCTACGAGCAGCGAATCCCCTTTCCCTCTGCTGGCAGGATTCCAGATCGGTCCTCGCCGTCCAGGGTTCGCTTCGCCGCGCTCGGCGCGCCCTGGACTGCTCCGGGCCGATCTGAGAGCAGGACTTATATGAGGGAAAGGGGATAACCGGAACGAGCCGCCTGCCGACCACTCGTGTGGCGACTGTCAGCCGCGAAATCCCCGAGCGCAAAAAGGAACGTCGGATCGAAGCAGGCACGTAGGAACGTCGGATTGAAGCAGGGAAGGAAGAACGTCGGATTGAAGGAGGGAAGGAAGAACGTCGGATTGAAGGAGGTTGAGGAATCGTAACAGCGCAAAGGGACAGACCGAGTTCGCGGCGACTGCGAGTCCACGCCCGGTCCGAAGAGGCCGAGACAGAGAGAGCAGCGCCGCTAGATCGAACTTCATAGAACACCGCGTCCTCAGCGACGACCAACGAGTGCGGATGGAAGCCCGGTCAAACATCCCATCAGCTGAAAGTTCCTCACTCCTCCCTTGACAATGACGAGCCTCCTCATGGAAGCCGTGGACGGAAGTCCACGCTCCGCGCTGAAGCGAATTCACCGAGGAGATGGCGGGGCTCAGCGGAACTCCACGCTATGGAGTTTGACCCTTCTGAGGCAAGAGTCGTTTTGTTCAGGTCTCCTGATATAATCGACCTTCACGCCCGCTGGGGCCGCCTTGGCCGACCCCGGTTCCAGCGAATCTCACTGACATGTCAGCGGAACTGAAAACTCCATTTCAGCTCGACGGGCGGCGCGCTCTGGTCACAGGCGGCGCCAGCGGAATCGGCGAGCATACCGTCCGCGCACTGAGCGGTGCCGGTGCATCGGTCATCGTGGCAGACCGCAATCTGGAAGGCGCAACGGCTTTAGCCGAAGCCCTGGGAGAAGCAGTCTCGGCGGTCGAAATCGACGTCGCGGATCGTGCTTCGGTCAAAGAAGTGTTCGAGAGCATCGACCACCTCGACATCCTCGTGAACAACGCCGGCGTTGCGCACGTCGGCAACATCGAAGAGACCGAGCTCGAAGACTGGAAACGCGTCTTCGAGGTCAACGTAGACGGCGTTTTTCTTGTCACGAAGCAGGCGCTTCCGCTGCTGCTCTCATCCGATCACGGATCGGTCGTCAACATCAGCTCAGTTGCCGGGCTGACCGCGGTCGGCCGGCGGTTTGCTTACTGTGCGTCGAAGGGAGCCGTGATTGCGCTCACCCGCCAGCTTGCCGGCGACTACGCCAAGCAGTTGCGCGTGAACTGTATTTGTCCGGGGACAGTACATACACCTTTCGTCGAAGGCTACCTCGAAAAATTCCACAAAGACGAAAAAGATCAAGTTCGCGAACAGCTCCACGCGCGCCAGCCGATCGGGCGAATGGGGCGCCCGGACGAGATCGCCCACATGGTTTTGTATCTCTGCTCAGACGAGGCGGAATACGTTCAGGGGTCCGTCATAACGATCGACGGCGGCTGGACAGCCCTCTAACTCGGTTTCGGGAACCTTCGAGACCATTTGTCGGCCATCCGATGCAGGCCGAAAGTCTCCCAATTCCGAAAAATAGCCGCTTCATTCACCAGTTTAAAACAATATATCCCCCGTGTTTTCACTAAAAGCCGCTCCTCTGAGATTGACAATTGGGATTACGCCGTTATGCTGAGGGCGTGAGCAATTCGTGTAAGTCAATCTCGCGACAAGCGACGCTGCATCAATGAAAAGGCGACTTGAGGAAAAGGCGAATTTGAGCTTCGCGAAGTCCAAAAAAGCCCATATCATGAAATTTCCTGCAAGATCCTGCAATGAACGCATACTGCCACTGAAACAAAAGGACTTACAGCCACCTCCGAAAGCGCACCGCAGCTCAGGAGGGTCGAGCTTTAACGTGCATAGTGCTCCAAAAACAGCAAAAGTCGTCGAAAACAGCACGATCTATGTCAAGTGGGTGGACGCCCGGCGATCTCTCAGGGCGTGCCGACTACTAACGCACGCGCCGCCACTGCATTTTTTTGCAAGGCCGTAGTTTCTCAACGCAGCGGCTCGTTCACGACGGCTCGGCCAAGACAGCTCGCCCTCGTAAGACACGAGGCTCTTCTTTTTCACCAGCACTCAGCACCAGGAGCTTGAGAACACCCGAGCGTTCGCTCGGCAGTCTAATCGCAGCATAGAAAAGTACGGTCGCCCGGCGGCAGCTTGCCCGAAACCACTCAAGGAGGTACGGCATTGAATTCCAGAATGTTTAAACTCGCGACCAGGAGCTTCAGTGATGAACTGAAAACCGAGATTGTCCGGCGATTGCAGTCCGGTGAATCCGCGGAAGCTCTCGCACGTCAGTTGTGCGTGATACCCGAACTGCTCGAACAGTGGCGCATGGAGTACGAGTCACCAAGGACTGAGCCGACCGTCGGCCATGTGCGCCGTCAAGTGAAAAGCGCTTATCTGAACGCTAAGACCGACGCGCAACGCGTCAAGACGCTGCAGCGCGTCGTTGGGCGTCAAGCTCTTGAGATTGATTTCTTGAAGAGAATCATTGTGCGCCTCAGGGAAATTCCCGGCGGCTACGGCCACAACTGGCGCGTCAGGGTTCATGAGGGGATTCGAATGGAAGAGGAACTTGCTAAACCTATTCTCCGGTCCTGCGGTCGGGCTGAAATCGGGTGGCCGACAGACTGAGCAACACCAGAGCCGCGCCCGCAAGGGTGCGGTCGAGGTTATCAGTGCGTCGGACCCGCCTTCGGAGCGCGGTCGCTGCCAGACTCGACCGCACCCTCGCCGGTGCTGCTCTGTTGCGGCCCCTCGCCAGAAGCAACCGTACTGGCCATGATCGCGAGCATCTCTTGTCGGTACCGTTCGACCGTGAATTGCGACTTCCACAATTCATGGCCGCCGAGTGCGACCGCTGCCAGCGTCGACTCGTGCGAAACCACCTCCAGGATCTTCTCGGCAAGCGCCGCCGGCGTGGAGGGCTGGGCGAGAAATCCCGTTTTTCCATCGTGCAGGATCTCGGGGATTCCGCCTGCCGGGAACGCAACGACAGGGACGCCGCTCGCGTAGGATTCGAGAATGACTCGAGGCGCGCCGGGCTCCCCGATCGATGGAACCACGAGAAGATCCAACGCTGACATCACAGAGGCGACATCTCGGCGCCAGCCCAGAAACTCCACGGGCAGGCCTTCAGCCAATGTCCTGAGAGAATCGCGATATTGGATCGCTTGCTGATCGCCAAATAGCACATCCCCGCAGATCAGGAATCGGCAACCGGGCCGCACCCGGCTTATTCGGCGGGCGGCCAGCAGGAACTCCTTTTGCCCTTTGTCGTGCCCGAGCCGGCCGATGACGCCGATGGTCGGGCCGGTTTTCTCGAGCCGCGGACGTTCAATCGAGACGGTTGGAGCGGTTCCGTTGTAAACCACATAAGACCGCTCAGGGCGCACCTGGCGGGTCAGCGGCTCAAGTGAAAAGCGGCAGCAGCCGACCACCGTCGCATCGCAGTGTCTGATTGCACGCGCCGCGATCCAGCGGTCAGCCCGCTGTCGCAGGTGGTTGTGAGAATGGAATAACAGGGCCGGAGACTGCCTTGCAATTCCCTTCCCCACCGCCCTATTGACAGCCAGCGACGCCGCAGGCAGCACCCGGGGACCATTCACGTAGACGAGATCCGCATCACACCGTGACACGATGCCTGCAATGGCTGCGGCAAGACGCGGCAAATGGCGAGTGAAGTTGAGGACGTCGCGCCAGGACTTCTGCCCGGCTGACAGGCGGGTAGTTGGGATCCAATGCAGAGAAACGTCCAGCGAAGCAAGCCTCTCGGCAAGCGGTCCGTCACCGGGGATCGCAACATGAGCGTCCCACCCGGCGTCGACTACGGCGGGGAGCAGGTCAAGCAAGCACAGCTGCGCGCCTCTCAACTCAGCGTACTGGTCGATGAAGAGGACTCTCATACCTTCTGTTGCGGGCGTCCCGCCGCGGGTCAACACATAGCCTCGACGCCCTGACACAAACCAGCCGCAGCCAGCAAAGGGGGCGTGGCCGCTTGTCAGATGCGATGCCGCGGCGCGGTTAGCCACTCCCTAACGGTCGCGGCTCCGAGTTCCCGCGCACGGCCAGAGCCAGAACGAACAAATAGACCGGCAGCACCCGCCAGTACGTCAGCACATCAACAGATGCCATCTGGAACATTTGTCCGCACCAGAAGCAGAATATCCACGACCCACAGAAAGATGTCACGAGACTATCTTGATGAGCGGCTCGATGGCCGGCTGCCAGTATGGCCACGCTGAAGAACACCATCGTGGCCAGTCCGACAAGACCAGTTTCAACGAGCGTGCTCAAGTACATGTTGTCGGGAATCAAATTCTCGCCGACGAAAGTCGAGTACGGCAGGGTCTTGAATCCCACTCCGAAGATGGCGTGCCAGGGATGGACCGCCAGAAAACTCAAGATGGCCTCCCAAGTTTCCAAACGTCCCCCCAACATGACCTCAAACTGAGTTAGCGTCTGCCAACCCCGCAAGGCGTAGTGCCGCGCGAAATCGGGCGCGAGAAACAACGCGAGCCCCATGATGCTGAGCAGGCAGGCGGCCACAAGCCCGGCGAGGTTGAGCATCCGGACTCGCGACCTATTCAGAAAGAGGGCAGCAAGCAAGGCAACCGCAAGGCTCAGCAGCGACGACCGTGAAAACGAAAACAAGAGCGCCGCGCTGAGCACGGCGCCCCCAGCTATCAGTACCTTGCGCGAGGCGATCAGCCGGCCGGCGTCTGGACGTAGCCACGCCAGCACCACCATGACCAAGAAGAAAACACAAACATTGCCCAGCATGCCGGCGTCGTAGAAGACTCCCTGCGCGCGGCGGTAGATGCCGGTTTGGAGCCACACGAACTGCTCCCCGAAAGCGGCCAGCGGCGGAAACCGGTAGTAGAAATCGACGCTCGCAAATAGAGCCGAGCCCACGGCCGCAAAGTAGAATCCCTTCATGCCGAGCCACCCGGCAATGCGGGACCGCGACCCCGGGCCATTGGCGAAAAAGAAGAACGTGAAGATCGCTACGCCGAGCAGTCCCACTCGGACCAAGCTCGCGGCGGCAACCTCTGCTCCCGAGTAAACAGCCGCGAAGGGAATTGAGATTAACAGCGCGCCGGGGAACAGCAGCATCGCTACGTGCAAGGCTCCCCCGCCTACCCGCCATTCTGAAAGACGGGTCAATCCGTACCAAAGTCCAAGCGCACCGAAGAGTACCGCCACATGGGGACTGGAGCCCCCCACGGCGAGCGGCAGCGGGGGCAACAACAGGCTCGCTGCACAAAAGCCTGCAAACCAGCGGCCCGGTTGGGCCAGGCTCCACCATGCGAGCGGAACCAAGATCAGCGGAGCCAAAGCGGCACTAGCCCAGCGCCAGTCGGGGGCAATGGCTATCAGCGCGGCATAGAGCCCCAATCCGATTCCTGCGGCGGCCCAAGAGCGCCCCTGGAGCTCGGTCCGTTTTCCGATAGCGGAATCAGCCATGGCGTCGAAACCGCACAACGCTCCACACAATCCAGGCCGCGCCAAGGGAGAACCCGACGACCGCGCCCAGCCCGATCAGCAAGGGCTCGTCTGTGGGCAAGACAAGGCAAATCGCGAAGTTCAGCGCGAGGGCGAGCACCGTCGCGGCCAACGGGGTTTGCACCTTTCCCATCGCGAACAGAGAGCGGGACAGAAAGTCAGTTAGGCCGCGCCCAATGATGACCGGCATGTATCCGAGAAGAATCGTCTCTACGGCGTCGGTTGAAGCTGCCTGGAATTGGCCACGCTGAAAAAGGATCTCGACGATCGGCCTGCTCAACAGCATGATGACGACCATCACGACGGCGCCCCCCGACGACCGTGAGCATGGCGCCGCGCTCGGCGGCACGCAGGGCAGTCTTGCGCTGTTCGGCGGAACCTTGGCGCGACGACAGCTCCGGCAGAAGCGCATGGGAAAGCGGCACCACGAGCAGCGCCACGGGAACTCGAAAGAGCTTATACCCGTAGTCAAATGCCGACGTCATGCCCGGGCCAAAGGTCGAAGCGTAAGCGCGCGAGACAGCCGTGATCAACTCCATCGCCAGAGCCTGGCCCATAATCGGAGCAGGCCCGGCCAACAGATCGACCAGACCCGGACCATTGCCACTACCGGAATGCAAGGGGATCAGCTTGCGCGAGCTCCAGTGAGCGGCCGCGAGTTGCAAGTAGGAACCAATCGCATAGCCAACCGCAAAGCCATAGGGTCCCCAGCGGCCGTAGCCGGCCAAGCCTCCGAGCAGGGTCGCCGCATTGATGAAGACGTGATGAAATGACCCCATCGCGAATCGGCGGTGGCTAAACAGCAATGCCGAGTAGACGAAGCTCACTCCGATTGCGGCCTGTGCCGGCGCCATCACACGTAGCAGGTTCACCGCCGTTGCGTGCGTTTCCGGATCGAGCCCGGGAGCGAATAGCCGAATCAGCACATCAGCGCAGACCAGCACGAAAATCGTTGCTAGAACCGAAAGCCGCGCCGCGGGCCGAAAAATGCTGCCGAAGGAGTATCGCAGGCTGGGATCGGTTACCGAAAACTTAGGCACAAAGCCAAAGATCACGGTCAGAGACATGACCGCCCACCAAAGCTCGACCGGAGCCATGGCCGCCATCAGAGCGTCCGCGTCGCTGCCCGTGCCAGAGACGTAGCCGATGGCCGCCTGCCGAATAAAACCGGTGCCTTGCCCGACGGCGAGGCCTAGTCCGACGACGAGACTGCCCTTGAGGACTGCTGCCTCCGAACTTTCCCCTGGAGGCAGCTCACCGATTTTCTGCATTGGAGCGAGGAGGAAGGTTTAGGGCGAGGCGAGACTTCAGAAACGCCTCCATTCTATCGTGAAATCGCGAAACCGAGAATCTCAGGCTGTTTTTGCGAATGAGCTGAGCGTCCCACTGGCGGCGCTCTAGGTTTTCGACGGCTTGAATTAGTCCTTCCGCTTCTTCGGCTTCCTGTTCGTGGGACAGGAAGTAGACGCCGGTCTCTCCATCGATGACGCTTTCGGTTGCGCCGCCTTTCCCGTAGCAGATAACCGGCCTGCCGCAAGCCTGTGCTTCGACCGGCACGATCCCGAAGTCTTCGACTCCTGGAAAGATCAGCGCGCGGCAGTTCTGATAAAGCCTGCGCAGTTCGAGGTCGGAAACATGCCCGAGAAAGCGGATATTCTCGCCGGCGGCTTGTTGGAGTGGTTCGCGCAGAGATCCGCTGCCGGCAATCCAGAGCGGGCGGCCCAGCCGGCGGAAGGCATCGATCGCCAGCTCGATTCGCTTATAGGGCTCCAGCGAGGAGACCACTAGATAGTAGTTCTCAGTGGGGGGCTCCGGCGCCGGCCGGAAGAAGTCCGTGTCCACTGGCGGGTGAATGACCGCTCCGTCGCGCTGATAGAAACGGTTGATGCGCCCACGAACCGTCTCGGAAATCGCGATGAAGTGGTCGACTGTCCGTGAGCTAGCGAGGTCGAAGCGGCGCAAGTAGGGGGAGATGAGATTCAGGCCCGCTCGCTTCCAACCCCGGCCTGGCCCGAATCTGAAATAGCTATTCGTCTCGTCCCACAAATAGCGCATCGGGGTGTACACGTAGCTGACGTGGGGTACACCGTTAGGGATAGTTACACCTTTGGCAACAGCATGACTGCTACTGATCACCAGATCGGCATCTTTGATGGACAGCGACTGAATCGCACTCGGGAAAAGCGGCAGGTAGAGCCGGTACGCAGTGGACGCCCGGGGCAATCGCTGTAAGAAGGAAGTAGCGGCGATCCGCCGCTCGATTTCTGGATGGACGGTTCCGCGATTCCAGAGCAGCGTATAGATCTCAGCGTTGGGGAACAAGCGGCAGAGTTCGAGGAGAACCTTTTCGCCGCCCCGCATCCCGGTCAGCCAATCGTGGACAAGGGCAACGCGCGGCCTAACCATGAGCCGCCCAGCGTTCAACCATGACTGGCGACCCGCATCGATCGCCGCATCGATTCGGCCCTTCTTTGCTGAAAGCTGAATTCGAGTGTAAGATAGACCATCGAAGCGACCAGCGCCAAGAAGAAGGCCGCGAAGAGATTCAGCTGCACGTTGGGTGAACTGTGAATCTCCGGGACAACTCCAGGATCAATCACCTGAAGTCTTTCGCCATGTTCGCCGGCGACGGCTTGTGCCTCGTTGAGTCGCAGCTCTGCCAGCGCCAGGGCCTCCCACGCCGCGGTCCTCGCTGATTCCGCCGCCCCAGGCACCGTCGCGCTGGGTCCCGGAGACTTCGCGGCGGCAGCATCCACGGCCGCCAATTCCGCGCTCCGAGCTCGCTCACGGGCGGCGTCTCGGAGCTTCTGCAGCCGCAATGTCACCCGCTCATCGCCTTCGAGATTGGCTGCGAGACTGAGGCGAACCGTTTCTTGCGCAATGTAGGACGCCAAATCGCGTGCCAGGACCGGATCGGGAAGACTGATTTCGATTTTGAGAATCTTCGTGCCAGGCGGGGTCTCGACATCAAGAATCGCGGTCTTGAGCCTCGAGAGAGGCCGTGAATCCAGCTCCCGGATGCCCAGCTCCTCAACGGCTTTCTTGAACAGGCTGTCGCTGGACGCCACATGTTCGTAGGTTCTGATCGTGCTCAGATGTGAAGGGCTGACCGGATAGAGAGATCCACGACTCCACGCCGGCTCAATTAGTATTTGAGCGGTCGAAGTGTACCTCTTGGTCATCAAGAGACTCGCGCCAAGCGCCAATATCACCGCCACCGAACAGGCAGTGGCAACCACGCGCCATCGGCCCCAAAGGTAGCTCAGATACTGATAGGCTTCAAATGATTCGGACATCTTAGGCCCCTCGGCGGCCTTAGCGGAAGCTCGCCAGATTCTTGAAAAACCCGGTCACGGTTCGGGCGAGAATCTGCAGATCGAACCACAGTGACCAATGGTTCAGATAATAAAGATCATACTCGACCCGCTCGGCGATGGACGTGTCTCCTCGCAGTCCGTTGACCAGGGCCCAGCCTGTGATGCCGACTTGCAGCCGATGCCGGGTGGAATAAAACGGCAGCTCGCTTTGGAAACGATCCACGAAATGAGGGCGTTCCGGGCGCGGACCGACCAGGCTCATCTCTCCTCGCAAAACATTGATCAGTTGCGGCAACTCATCTAATCCAGTCGTTCTCAAAAGGGCCGCTAGGCGGTTCGGCGGTTCCACCGTCCATTCGTGATTGCTGCGCTCGACGGCCTCGCGGCCTAGAGTGCGGAACTTGTACAACCGAAACCGCGCACCCTCTCGGCCCACACGAAACTGCGAGAACAGAACGGGTCTCCCGAGCCTCAGCGCAACACAAACAGCGACAAGCAGGAGAACCGGGCCCATCAGCACCAGCGCAGCTAGCGCAAGCGCCATGTCGAAGATTCGTTTCGAAACCGCGTAGTCGAAAGCCTCGGTCACTCGATGATGCGTTGGAACCAGAAATAGCGAGGGTCGACCGTTACGCGCGGCAAGCCCTTTTCGAGAAAGCAGGACACCGGCCGACGACGGGCGTGCCTCCAGTTGCTGGAACAAATGTGGAAAGGACGCTAGTTGATCGTCCCCGAGCGCGAGGAAGATTTGCTCGGTGCTCGCGGGCTCCTCTCCGTGCCCCAACGCCTGCGACATGCCGTCCGGCGTGTCAAATCGGCGCACGACAATCTCTCCTCGCACGGGATCGAAATATCGGCGAATCTGGTTATCCACTTTACTCTAGTGATGAATCAAGCTATCCTTGGACTCGCGCTGTTGGCGGCGAAGACCGAGTCTGTTGAGCGACGATTTTCCAAAACATCTGGTGGAGTTCACTGAACGGTTTGCCAGCGAGCAAGCTTGCTGCGAGTATCTGCTCGGTGTCCGCTGGCCAGCGGGGTTCGTTTGTCCGAACTGCTCGGCCACGAAGGGTTGGACGACCCGACGAGGCACGATGTTCTGTAGCGGGTGCCGACGCCAGACCTCTCCCACGGCGGGAACCATCCTGCACAACTCGCGGGTGCCGCTGCGGAGTTGGTTTCTGGCCATGTGGCTGGCCTGCACTCAGAAAACAGGGCTGAGCGCCAAGGGTTTGCAGCGTGAACTCGGTCTGGGCAGCTATCAGACCGCCTGGCTGATGTTGCAGAAGTTGCGGCAGGCGGATGGTTCGGCTGGGTCGGGAACGGCTGGACGGAAGTGTCGAAGTCGACGAGACTTACTTGGGCGGCAAGGAGAAGCACGTTCGCGGGCGAGAGCTGGTGGGCAAAGTCTTGGTTGTGGTTGCGGTGGAACTGCAGGGCCGCAAAATGGGGCGAATTCGTCTGCGTCATGTCCCCGACGCATCGGGACCGAGTCTGGTGGGTTTTGTGACCGACTGTGTGGCGTCAGGCAGTCTGGTCCATAGCGACGGCTGGAGGGGTTACCGGGGCTTGAAGAAAGCCGGCTATCGCTATCGGGTCACCCACACAGCGGGAGACTCGCAGATAGCCGCCGAGGAATTCGCGCATGTCCACCTGGTTGCCTCGCTGCTCAAGCGCTGGTTGGTAGCGACGCACCAAGGGAAGGTGAGTAAAGTGCATCTGCAAGGCTACCTCGATGAATTCACCTTTCGCTTCAACCGTCGAAAGTCCCGCCACGTAGGCAAGATCTTCCACCGACTCGTCGAACAGTTGGTTCTCCGTAAGGCCTTGACCTATCGAGACATTATCACCAAGCCCCAGCCCACCAACTAGAGTAAAGTGGATAACCAGAATCGGCGAATATCTTCGTCTGAAATCTTCCGGGTCGCCACCCATACCTTGACTAGCCTCGAGCGGTAAAGGCTGAGCTTGCCGCTCATCCAGCCGATCAGCAGTCCTTCCACGGAAAAAAAAATCCAAAATAGCCCAACCACGTAGCGCGAAAAAGAAAACTCCCGCCAAAAGAAGGCCCCAACCGAAATCGCCGCCAGGGTCAACAGGTTGAGGTAGAGCAGTCGGCCCGCCCAGCGGCGCAGGGGTGCTTGCTCTTCGAGCGTGGAGGCTAGCGGCAACCGGTTTTCCAGGAGAAACCAGACAAACGCGCTAACGGCGCCATAGAGGAAGTAAGAGGGCCATGCGGGGAGATCTTCGACCTCGATCCAACCCGAACGGAAACGGATATAGAGTGCCGCGGCGAAGGCGAGGACAAGCGCTCCGAGGAAACAAGCTCGCAAGATAGCGGTGTTCCGTTTCAATTGCGCCCCCGACCCCCGGTGACAATTTGAGCAAGTGCCAGCCTAAAATGCACTATACGACTGCTCGTCTATCAGGCACCATACGGCTGCTCGCCCACTCCTGTCAACTGAGCGGCCAGATGCTCGTCCATGGCAGCCCCCACACGCAGTTTTCCCGAAGCACTATTGGGGACGACACTGCTGGCCGTCCTGGTCGGCGTTCCACTGGTCATTGCGCCTGGAGTTTCGTTTCACTTTGATGTCACCCCTAAGGTTGTCGTGCTGCTCCTGGGATCAGCCGGCGGCCTGCTGTTGTGGAATGGTTACCTGCCCGGTCTTCGTTGTTTGTGGAAGCACTCCCCGAGCCGTCTATTCTGCCTGCTATTGCTCGCGCAGCTTGTTTCACTCGCGCTGTCGACGATCCTTTCGAGCAGCCCTGAACTGTCTGTAGCGGGATCCCATTGGCGGCGCCTGGGCCTCGTCACGCATGCCTCGTTGCTCGTCTTCGCAGCGATGCTGATGGGCTGGTTGATGGCCGCTCCACTGCGCCCACGGCTGCTGCTCAGAGTGATGACGGCAGGCGCTGTGGCCCCGGCACTTTACGGGACGCTGCAGTATTTCGGGATCGATCCGTTCCTTGCTCCGGAGGCGTATCACGTTGGCGGTCTGGGCTGGGATATCGTACGTCCGCCGGGCACGCTCGGCCACGCCGGCTACTTCACGATCTACCTGCTCCATGTCGTGTTCTGCGCCTTGGGACTGGCCAGGGCGGATACCGGCCGCGGGTGGCGTTGGTTCGGTTTTGCGGTTGCGGCACTTGGCTCTTTAGCAATTCTGTTGAGCGGCACGAGGTCGGCGCTTCTGGGTCTGCTGATCGGGGCCGTCGTCGTGTGGGCCTGGAACCGGCCCCGGGTCGGCCGCCGGGCCATTCTGGCAGCGGCAGCCGTGGCGCTGGCGGCGGGGCTGTTCTACTACTCGCCGGCCGGCCGCCGACTGCGCACCCGCACCGATTGGTATGCGGATGACGTCATGGGCGGCGTGCGCTTGTGGTTGTGGAGCGACTCGCTCGCAATGGGAGCGCAAAACTGGGCGCATGGCACGGGTCCGGAAACGTTCTCCCCGGAGTTTCCTCGATATCAGACGGTGGCGACGGCGCGCGCTTATCCGAATCGCTACAACGAGTCACCCCACAATGCGTATCTGGACGCTCTGACCGCTCAAGGAATTCCTGGGCTCTTGGTTCTCTTGATGATTACGGCAGTTCCCATCGCGTCCAATCTTCGGGTGAGGGGCAAGAGTCCGTGCGCCGGTTATGCGGCGGCAGGGTTCGCCGGGGCACTGGCAGGCAATCAGTTTTTCTGTTGGACGGTGCCCACGGCGCTCTACTTCTATGCCTCGGCCGCCATTCTCGTGGCAAATTCAGCAGGCAAGGGCGCCGCCGGCGGTTCAGCCCACATTTCGACGTCGCCGCGACCAAAGCGTTGGTGGCTCAGCCTGGCGGCGAGCTTGCCGCTCGCGGCGGTGTTCGTCATTTTCGCCTTCCGGCTAGGCTCAGCGGACCGGAAGTTGGTCGAGGTTGAGCGGCTGCTTGCAAGCGGCAAGATCGACGAGGCGGCCGGAGTCTATTTTGGTGTCTTACAACGGAAGCCGCCCGGAGTCAGCTACGACTTGTGGTATTCCCGAACGATGGCGTCGGTGGCGCAAGACACAGAAGGGTCAGTCAACCCGGTGGCCCTAGCGGAGGCTACTCGCGCGGCCGAGCGAGCCTGCGCGCAGTCAGAAACACGCCACAACGCTTGTTACAACCTCGCAGCCTTCCACGCGTTGCGAAACGATATCCAGCGGACAGAAGCAAGCCTGCGACTGGCAATCAGCGCGGCGCCGAACTGGTACAAGGCGCACTGGATGCTGGCTCAAATCTTGCACGAGTCAGGCCGCGACGAAGAGGCCGTCCGCCACGCCGCGAGGGCATTGGAGCTGAACGGCGGCAAGGATGCCGAGGTGACCCAGACCTGGGAACGGCTGGGCGGCGGGCTGGCTCCAGCAGAGCGTCGGGGTCCGGCCCGCTGAGCCACCCATCCCATAAGTGGCGGATATCCTTCAGCTAGAGTGCGTTCACCCTGAGCGCAAGCCGAGACTCCTCACCACACTGTGACGCACCGTGCCACTCAAGCACGGCGCGGCCATACAGCCGCCCTCAAGGTAGCCAGCCGGAATTGCCGCTAGTTAGCCGCGAAGCAATAGAAGTGGCCGTTCCCGCCGGTGCCTTGGAGATTCTCTTGACTGCAGCCCCGCGAGCCATGTGCGGCATTCCAGGAAGTTGGATCCGCACCGCCGCCCTGGCGGTCATGGTGGCCGACTTGAGCGCTGCCCTCGCCGCTGCTCGTCCAGTTGCCGCAGGTGTGGTCCTTGCCGTCATCCGCATAGGCCGTGCCGTCTGCGTGGGTTCCGGTCAAGACGTCATGCATGTTTGGGTCGTCCCCCCGGCCGTTCAATACGTCACCTTTTTCGCTGATCGAATTCTCTTTGCTCAGTTTGTTCTTGTCTGAGTGCAGGTCGGCCACGCTCTCGGCAACTTGCACACCCTTGGCGTTATGCCACGGGCCTTTGCCAATGCGGTCACGGGCGTTGATGGCCTTCTTGCCACCCGCTGCGCCCGCGCTCAGATAGGCGCGCCAGGTTTTGCTGCCGGCTTCAGCCGCTTTGGCTAGCTTCTGGCAGTGCGCGTCCGCGCCGGCTAAGCCGCCAAGAGCAGCACCATTGCCTGGACCGGCACTGGTGATGAAAAAGCTGAGGCTTGTGTCTTGCGCGAGTGTCGGTCGTAGGGCGAGGGCGCACACAATCATCAGGGAAAAAGCAAAGGATTTCTTATTCATGGGGTGTCTCCTCTTCGTTGGGTCTTCCTGCAGGCCGGCCGGGAGCTTCCCGGACGCAGCCAACACATTCTACCAGGATGCCGTGCGGGATCGGGTGACCTAATTATCCAGCGACCGAACAAGGGCCGGACAAGGACCGGACAGAGATGAAATGAGGAGGTTCGTCATCCGGGGAGTGAGCTAAACTCCCCAAACGGGCTTCGCCGCCTGCGGCGGCGATCCCAGGTTTTTTCCATTACGAAAAAAAGGAGGATGACGAGCCATGAAAAACAATAGCAAAACTTTCAGAGAAGTGTCGAAACGGAAGATGATCGAACAAGGCCTGAACGTCGTGGCCGGGGTGGATCTGGGCGATAAGCACAGCCATGTCTGCTTGATCGATCTGGACGGCAACATCGTCGAGCGCAAGAAGCTGAGCACCTCGCCGGCAGCGTTCGAGCGCTACTTCGGCGGCTGGGCCGCGATGCGGGTGGTGCTCGAAGCCGGCTGCCACGCCAACTGGATCTACCGCTTGCTCGAGCGGCTGGGGCACGAGCCGCTGATGGCCGACACGCACCGCCTGGCGCTGATCACCCAATCGCTGTCGAAGGACGATCGCAGCGACGCCGAACGGCTGGCCGAGTTGGGGCTGCGGATGCCCGAGATGCTGAACGCCGTCGAGCCCCGTTCGCTGGCCATCCAATGCGACCGCGCCGTGCTGAAAGCGCGGGAAACCCTGGTCGAGACACGCACGAAACTGATCAACAGCGTGCGCGGCACCGTGAAGAGTTTCGGGGGCCGCTTGCCGGCTTCGAGCAGCGAGGCCTTCGTAAAGAAAGCCAGCCCCCAGCTGCCCGACGAGCTGCGTGTCGCGCTCGAGCCGTTGCTCGAGGTGATCCAACACGTCAGCGCCGCAATCCTCCGCTATGACAAACATATCGAGAAGCTGGCGGAGGAAAAATATCCCGCGACGCAAGGTTTACGCTCGATCCGCGGAGTGGGACCGATCACCTCGCTGGCATTCGTGTTGAATCTGGACAACGATCCGCAGCGGCTCGGGAGCAGTCGAGACGCCGGACCCCGCATGGGGCTGCGGCCCAAGCGCCGCGACTCGGGCGAGTGCTCACCGCAGTTGAGTATTACCAAAAGCGGTGACCGATTATTGCGGCGATTGCTGGTGCAATGTTCGCAATACATTCTGGGATATCACGGGGAAGATTCAGACTTACGGCGCTGGGGACTGGGATTGGCGGCCCGCGGCGGCCCCTGCGCGAAGCGCAAAGCGATCGTGGCGGTGGCGCGCAAACTGGCTGTGCTGATGCACCTGCTGTGGCGTCAGGATGTGGACTTCGATCCGTTTTACCAGACGAACCCGCGAGCGGCAGGCTAGCGCTGAGAAATGCGAATCTTAGCAGACCGCTGCGAGCAGCGAATCCCTTTCCCTCTGCTGGCAGGATTCCAGATCGGTCCTCGCCGTCCAGGGTTCGCTTCGCCGCGCTCGGCGCGCCCTGGACTGCTCCGGGCCGATCGGAGAGCAGGACTTATATGAGGGAAAGGGGATCACCGGAACGAGCCGCCTGCCGACCGCTCGTGTGTCGGCTGTCAGCCGCGAATTCCCTCCCGAGCGAAAAAGGAAGGCGGCATCGAATGCCAAATGGAATCAGGCCCGGGACGGCAGGAAGAACGTCGGATCGAGGCAGGCAAGTAGAAACGTCGGATTGAAGCAGGGAAGTCAGAACGTCGGATTGAAGGAGGTTGAGGAATCGTAACAGCGCAAAGGGACAGACCGAGTTCGCGGCGACTGCGAGTCCACGCCCGGTCCGCAGAGGCCGAGACAGAGAGAGCAGCGCCGCTAGATCGAACTTCATAGAGCACCGCGTCCTCAGCGACGACCAACGAGTGCGGATGGAAGCCCGGTCCAACATCCCATCAGCTGAAAATTCTTCACTCCTCCCTTGACAATGCCGAGCCTCCTCATGGAAGGCGTGGACGGAAGTCCACGCTCAGCCACGGGAGAAGGACCTCGGTTGAATCGGAGGAAACTCCGTGCTACGTCTTACTGCTAAGTCGCAACCCATCCCGTCAGACGTCTCTGCCGCTCGGACCTCCTTTCGAGCCGCGCCTCGCTCCCACGATAGAATGAACCTATGACGAACCCATTTGCCGATAGCGACCGTACGGTGGTTATTGAAGGGGTGCGGCTGCATCTGGCGCACCCCGACAAGATCCCGATTCGGTGGGTGGGCCAGGAGGAGCTGATGCGGCAGTTGCAGGCCGCCTGGCTGACCGTTCACGAGCATGATGTCCCGATGACCCCGCGTCTGCTCGGCAAGCCGGGTGTCGGCAAGACAACTCTCGCCTACGCCGCCGCCGAGAAGCTGGGACGCGACGTATACATGATGCAGGCCACCCTCGACACCAGACCCGAGGACCTGCTCGTCACTCCTGTCATCGTGGGCGAGGGCCAGCTTCGCTACGTTGCATCGCCTCTGGTGACAGCAATGATCCGGGGCAGCGTCGTCATCCTGGACGAAGGGAATCGCATGAGCGAAAAAAGTTGGGCTTCGCTGGCGCCGCTGCTCGACAACCGCCGCTATGTCGAGTCGATCGTCGCTGGCGTCAAGATCCATGCGCACAAGGAATTTCGCATGGTGGCGACGATGAACGACGACGCCTCGACGTTTGAGTTGCCGGAGTACATTCACTCGCGTCTGCAGCCTCAAATCTTTATTGATTTTCCTGACCGAGACGAGGAACGGGCCATTCTGAAGGAGAACCTGCCGTTCGCCGACGACGAGGTTCTCGACTACGTCACGGATTTTCTTCAGGCCGCCCACGCCGCCGACGAACGATACACAGCCCGCGACGGCATCAACATTGGCCGCTTCGGACTGAAGCTGGCAAGCGTCAACTCGACATCCAGCAAAGCCAAAGTGCTACACACGGCCATTGTCCAAACTCTGGGACACGAGGCCTTGCGCTATGTTCGGCGAGACTGACCCGGGAAGCTTGCGCCGGGGCCGGATTCGTTATTTCCCTGTCGTGCCCGGGCGGCTGGAGTTCGCGGCGCTGCTGCGCGAGGAGTTGCTGCGCGAGAAACCCGCCGTCGTGGCCGTCGAGCTCCCGGTCACGCTCGAAGAGGTCTACGAGCGAGCCATCAGCCGGCTTCCCGAGATTTCGGTCATCACCTACGAGGACGAGGGCCAAGACCGTGCAGTCTACCTGCCGGTCGAGGTCACTGATCCGTTCACGGAAGCGTTGAGAACGGCAGGCGAAATCGGCGCGAAGACGGTTTTTCTGGATCCCGATATCGGAGAGCGGCCGCATGTGGAAGATCACTATCCCCATCCTTATGCCGTCGAGCGGCTGGGGCTTGAAAAGTACGTTGAGGCCTACCGGGTCACTCCGCGGCCTCGTTCACAAGATCTGGCCGTGCACGCCGAAGGGCTGGCGTGGAAGCTGCAAGCGGTGTACCCGGAAGCCACAGTAGTGGTCGTGGTCTCACTCAACCTGCTCGACCCACTGCTGGCGGCCATGGAGCGCCCGCAGACGCAGCCGATGCGGAAAGCAAAGCGGCGAAACGTTCAAGTGCTGAATCTGCACCCGGAGTGCCTCGCGGAAGTTCTAACGGAAATGCCGTTCCTGCAGGCGGTCTACGAAGTGCGCCGCACCGGCGAAGTGCCCGCTGCCGTGCCCGAGGTGGAGACGCGGCAAGTTCACGGTTTCTCCGTCGTGGCCCCGCCGTCGGAGGACCCCAAGGTCGCCGCGGTGACGCGTGCTTCGCAGGAGCCACTGGACCGCCAGCAATTGCATTTCCGGCTTTTCAGCGAGACGGAGCGTCAATACCGCAAAAGGACCGGCGAGGAAGTGGCGCACTGGCAGAGGCGGCTGTGGTCCCGCTACACGCGAAACTTGGCGCTCGTGTCACGAGAGTTGCTGGCAGGGCTATACGAGCTAGCGGTCGCCGGCCGGTCGATCGTGGACGATAACTTCGGCTGGGAGATGTGGGAAATGGCGGGAGCCTACCCCGCGCAGAAGATCGAGACAGATCTGATGACGGTCAGGGTATCAGGCGAGCAGATGTGGCTGAACACGCGTCTGATCCGCCTGCGGAGGCGGGGTCCCCGCACGAAAGGGCGGGGGCGTCCGCTGGGTCTCAAAGGGCGCAAGAAAGAGCGTTTTCCTGGTGAGTGGCAGAAGAAATGGACCGGGCAGGGTATCTGTTCCTATCCTCCCGAAGACTTGGTGATTGAGAACTACGGAGTGTTCCTCAAGAAAAAGGGCAAGAACATTCTTTCCGAGGAGCGCTCGCACAGTGAGCCCTTCACGACGTCCCTGCTCGACGGGATCGATCTGCGGGAGACGTTGCGGAACTGGCCCCAAAAGAAAATCTACGTACACCAGAATCAGCGCGTCTCGGGCGACGTGGGAGCCGTGGTGATTATCTTCGACGAAGACCGCGACAACCGCTATCCCTACTGCCTCACTTGGCTCGGGGAGCACCAGAACGAGTCGGACATGGCGTTCTATGCGACCGACCCATTCGACAATATCGTAGGTCCCGGCATAGGGCGCGCCGAGTACGGCGGTTTGCTGCTGTCACTGCCGTCGCAGCGCATGATGGATGTTTGGACGGACTTCGACTATTCGTTCGCGGAATCGAAACCGGAAAAGCTGCTGCTGGCCGCGCTGGACTACACGCTCGAGCGGCTGGTCGTCTACGTGGCCTCGAAGCCACCACGCTCGACGTTCCAAAGTATCGCCGGAAGGCTAGGCCGCAAGATCGTCTACATACCGATCGGCCAGCTCTCGCCGGTGGCGCTCAAGAAGCTTCGCGTCATGCACGTGCTTGACGGACATGACAAGAGAGCCGAGGCGAAAGACTACGTTTGGTGAGCAGAGTCCCGGCCGTTTCAGAGCCCCGAACGCAACTGAGGGGTCAAGCCGCTGGTCAAGCAACCGCAGGCAGCGCGCCGGCAACGACCAACCTAGCGGCGTTCAGATCAGGCGTTCATCCGCCTTGAGAGCCCCCGTGTGTGACTCCGGGAATCCGGTTTTGTACAATGCGGGCTAGGTTGTCAATGAGACATATGATCGTGAAAACAACTTTCGTATTGACGTTTTTCCTGCTTGCCCAGGCCGCCTCGGGGCAGCAGAAGCTGCCGACTCCGCCCAAGCCGGACGTGCCTTACATCGTCCACGCGAACAATCTGGTGGAAACCGAGTCTTCAAAAGCGAACGCGGAAACGAAGAAGAATGCACAATGGCATTTCGTGGAGGGGGCGTCGTCCGGCGTCGAGACTCCGATGGCGCGGCCCGAGTTTCTGGTAAAGGCCGAGAACCTGGATCCAGACAGCTTGGAACTCTATCGTTTCGAGCCTAAGAACGGCAAACGAGAGATCCTCATCCGCAAGAAGAAAAAGGTGCTCGCGAGGCCCCACTTCCTTTCGCTCGAAACTCTAAAGCCCGGCGTAGTCCGTATTCGCGTAGACGATGTGCTGGAGAACGGAGAATACTGCCTTACGCCGAACGGTTCCGATTCCGTGTTTTGTTTTACGGTTTACTAGCCCGGTTCAGAGCCTCGGCCAACGCGCACGCCGCTCTACGCACACTTCCACTTGACGTAACCTGAATTATGCACTGCGGCGTGGACCTGAGGAGGGCTGAGCCGCAAGGGACCATTGGGGACCCCCTAAAACATGGGGTAAAAAGGTCGGCTGGCAAAGATTCCAGCTTCGCCAGCCAACCCCAAGGAAGTCACCCACATGGTTACCAGACGAAAACAGCATAGCTCCCAAAGGCCCGTCCAACAAGGCCCAGCCGTGACGGCCTCGCGGCCCAATAAAATCGGGGCTTCGACGCCTTACCACTTCCGCGGCAGGAAGCCGACTCCCTACGGCGGCTTGCTGCCGGTGGTCGGGAGGGCGCTGATCTGAGAGCCTGGCTATGCGCTATGCATAAAATTTTATGCACTAGCCGTAACGCACTGGCAACACGTCACTTCCGAGCGAGGTTTTGACGACGCGGATTCTGGGCGGGAAGGGAAACCGGGGACGGAGAAGCCAAAAGACCAGTTGCCGAGCTACCACCTCACGACGACCGCCAACCCGCTACGAACGCAGCCACACTCGCAAAGTGAATCTGTGCATAATTCAGGCGTAATAGAACAGCAGCGGCGACTTGCCGGTGTTCTCTATTCCGTGCAGCACGTTTGCTTTGCAAAACATGATCGACCCGGCACTGCACTGAGTCACCTTGCCGTCTAGGACGATCTCCCCGCTGCCTTCGGCGACAATCAGAATCTCCTCTTCCGGATGCTGGTGAGGAGGATGCGGACTGGCTCCCGCGTTGAGCCGCAGGCTGCCCGATTCGAAAGCCTTGAGCTGTTCGGTTTCTCCCCTGTAGTAGACGCGCAGGTCCCCAAAAGGATGATGCGTCAATTCACTCTCCTCGGTTGGCAGGACGGCGTCCTTGACCTTTGCCGCAGCGGGCGAAGCGGAGGCGGCCATGAGAGCGGCACCCATCAGAGCGAAAACTTCTCGACGGTTTTCCATGTTGGTAACTCCTTCAGCAGGTCATTATTTCATACAGCATTTCATACCGCGAGCGGCCACTCAGAAGGCGGGCGTCGAGTTGCCCCAACGCATGGACCGACGTAGCGGCGAAGCGTGCTGGGCCCGCTAGAATTTCTACCAAGGTTCGCAGTACGCTTCGGAGGCTTATGTGGCCACACTGCGGCAAGCCGGCGCCTGAGTTTTCTCAAGGCATGAGCAGATCTATCGAACCGATGACGAAGGACAAGGCGCGCTTCGGCAAGCACGAACTGGCGCTGCAGCGCTGCGGCGCGCAGCCCCAATCGGAGCGCCCGCAGCCCATGAGCGCCCAGACCGCGAGCGCCCAGGCGGCTGGGGCGGAGGGCCTGCAGATCATTGATACGCCGGATCGGACTACGCCCGCGATCGCGGGGTCCTTCGACACGCCAGGAAACGCGAACGCTGTGAGAGTCTCGGGCACGATAGCGTACGTTGCCGCCGGTGGAGGCGGGGTGGCGTTGGGAGGGGGCTGAGAGGTACCATTCATAAGATCGCGATGTTAGACACACTGACTTCGGAAGTATTCGAGAAAGCCGTTGACCAGAAGTTTCAGATTTCGGGAGAATTCGGCCAGATAGAATCGACCCTGGTTGATTGCACGAAACTCGTGCAGCACGACGAGGAAACAAAGGCGCCGTTTTCGATTATCTTGCGGGGCCCGATGGAGCCCCTTTTAGAGCAGCAGATTTACAAAGTGAGCCACGAAAAGATTGGCGAGGTGGAAATATTTCTCGTGCCGCTGGGGCCGGACAAAACGGGCATGAGGTACGAGGCGATCTTTACGTAACCGCGCAGGAGCCCAGCCAATGGGAAGACCCGCTTAACTAGCTGACCCGCTCACTGGCGTTCGGGGCTCTGAACCGGCCGTCCATTCCATTAGCCAGTAGACGCCTTGATCTTCCGTTTGGCGGAATCCCAGGCGGTCATAAAGGTGCATGGCGGGATTATTTTTTTCGACGTGGATGCGAACCGGTTTTCCTAGGAGCGCGGCTTCGTCGAGAACCCGCTGCATGAGCGCGCCGCCGATTCCCGTGCCCCGCTGCTCGGGCAAGAGCGCGATGTCAATGATGCGCAGCTCTTGTGGCCTGCGATCCAGGTAGAGCCGCCCGATCGGGTCCGCATCTTTTTCGATGATCTGATAGCCGGCGTGGGGGAACTGCTTCTGATAGTAGCCGTGCTGTGCTTCGAATTGCATTTTCACGAACGACTCTTTTTCCGATTCGTCCCAGGTGGTCATGGCTAATTCTTCGGCGCGAGTTGAGGCGTACACGCGGAGAAGAAACGGCAGGTCGGCGCCGGTCATGGGGCGTAATTTGATGGCTGAGAGGGGGTCTTGTCGGGCAGGGGGCGGCATCGTTTTGCAGGATAGCACGGTGCTTTGGGAAGCGAAAGCTGCGGTGCGACAGCTGCGGTGCGACAGCTGCGGTGCGACAGGGATTGGCGGGCAGCGGAACAGGGGTGTGTTTTTCTTTGGCGGGATTTGAGCGGGCTTGAGCGGATTTGAGCGGATTTCACAAAATGTGTGCGCTTTCTACTCGCCTGTTTGGTTGAGTTGCGGGCTTGCGCGGTGGCGGGAGCTGGGGTCGGGGTGGCTTTGGAAGTGGCGGATGGGGGGTGAGTTGGGGTTTTGACCGTGGACTTCCGTCCACGCCTCTGCTGTTACAATTCGTGGGTTTGCGGCTAGTGGCCAGTCTGGCGAGGCGAGGGCGCTGCCTAGATTGTTGAGGTCGGGCATGGGGCCGCGGCCCTGGAACCAGTCGACACCGGGGCCCGCGATCATTAGGGGGTTGCCGTCGTCGTCCCTCCAGAGGAGATAGGCCCCCTTGTGGGTTTTGTCAGGGAAAAGGGCTTCCACCTTTTCCAAATAGGCGACGACTCTCGAGTAATAGCACCAGTGCTTCATTTCTTTGCCTCCGCATGCTCCTTTTCGACGGTCTTGAGGCGGCCGACGGCGTCGTTGCAGACGCGCGAGCGGAAACCGTGGTCGAGCGTGGCGCGGATGAGCGAAGCGCGCCCTTGGGATGGCGTGAGGCCGTCGTTTTTTTCGTTGGATGAATTGTTCATGCCCAACCCCCTATTTTTTACGCTACCAGGTTGAATGGGGGAGATTTGGGGAGTCGTTTTCTAAGGTGCGGGATTTAAAGGGATTATATTTTGAGATGGGTGCCCGGTTGACTCAGGTAGCCCCAATATCTTGTGGTTTGGGGATTTTCTTGGTTCTGTAACCGGGTGAACAATCATCTTGTAAGTCGCCGGATCCACGGCTACCGCCTGCTGGACGAGCCGATAGAAGAGTTTGCCTCGGCTTTTGGATTTGCGGCGGTTGAAACGGAAGGTAAACTCGTCCAGGTAGTAGTCCAGATGTTTGTGGCTCACGGCGCCCTGATGGGTGCTCAGCAGCCAGCGCTTGAGCAGTGACATCACGCGGTGGACGCGGGGCATCAATTCCGACTTGGACTGCTCCTGCCTGCTGACAACTGTGACCTGATGGACGTAGCTTTCCTTTTTCAACCCGGAGTAACCGGGCCAGCCGTCGGTATGCACCACGCTGCCCGGCTCGATGCACTCCTCCACGAAAGGCAACAGGCTCTCGCCCGAGGCATCCTCGATTCTCTTCATGCGAATCCGGCCGATACCCCGCCCATCCTCTTGAGCGGCCACTGCGATCAATGCTTAGTTTTTCAGGTTTCGGCCCCGCAGGCCCTCTTCGAGCCCGCCCCAGTAGCTTTCATCGACTTCCACCGTCCCGGCCAGCAAATCCCGTCCCGGCCGCACCATCGCGCGCCGCATTTTGTGCAGCCAGGTCCAAGCCGTTTCGTACCTGTTGAGCCCCAACACTCTTTGAAGTCCCAAAGCGCTGGCTCCGGTTTTTTGGGTGGTGACCCACCACATCGCACGAAACCACAACGGCAAAGGGCTGCGCGTGTCCTGAAAGATGGTCCCGGCGGTCACCGAGGTTTGGCGCCCACACGCAGCGCACTGCAGCAGCACTTTTCGCAAAGGCCACGACTTTCCACAACCGCAACCCGGACAGCGGAAACCGTCCGGACAGCGCAGCCGGAACAGATACTCCCGGCAGGCCTCCTCACTGCTAAAACGGGCCTCGAACTCTGTCAGGTTCTGAGGGTAATCTTCCATCTGCCGGCATACTACATCTTGGGGTTTGGGGATTTTCTTGGGTTCTGTAACCGGGTGAACAATCATCTTGTAAGTCGCCGGATCCACGGCTACCGCCTGCTGGACGAGCCGATAGAAGAGTTTGCCGCGGCTTTTGGATTTGCGGCGGTTGAAACGGAAGGTGAACTCGTCCAGGTAGTAGTCCAGATGTTTGTGGCTCACGGCGCCCTGATGGGTGGCCAGCAGCCAGCGCTTGAGCAGTGACATCACGCGGTGGACGCGGGGCATCAATTCCGACGCGGACTGCTCCTGCCTGCTGACAACTGTGACCTGATGGACGTAGCCTTCCTTTTTCAACCCGGAGTAACCGGGCCAGCCGTCGGTATGCACCACGCTGCCCGGCTCGATGCACTCCTCCACGAAAGGCAACAGGCTCTCGCCCGAGGCATCCTCGATTCTCTTCATGCGAATCCGGCCGATACCCCGCCCATCCTCTTGAGCGGCTACTGCGATCAATGCTTTGTTTTTCAGGTTTCGGCCCCGCAGGCCCTCTTCGAGCCCGCCCCAGTAGCTTTCATCGACTTCCACCGTCCCGGCGAGCAAATCCCGTCCCGGCCGCACCATCGCGCGCCGCATTTTGTGCAGCCAGGTCCAAGCCGTTTCGTACCTGTTGAAGCCCCAACACTCTTTGAAGTCCCAAAGCGCTGGCTCCGGTTTTTTGGGTGGTGACCCACCACATCGCACGAAACCACAACGGCAAAGGGCTGCGCGTGTCCTGAAAGATGGTCCCTGCGGTCACCGAGGTTTGGCGCCCACACGCAGCGCACTGCAGCAGCACTTTTCGCAAAGGCCACGACTTTCCACAACCGCAACCCGGACAGCGGAAACCGTCCGGCCAGCGCAGCCGGAACAGATACTCCCGGCAGGCCTCCTCACTGCTAAAACGGGACTCGAATTCTGTCAGGTTCTGAGGGTAATCTTCCATCTGCCGGCATACTACATCTTGGGGCTACCTGAGTCAACCGGATACCCATCTTTTAAATTATCCGTGAATGGTTTTTGGGAGTTGCGGGATTGTGCATTTTTGGGAGGGTGAGACGGGGCGGGATGGTTGTATCGCCCTTTCCAGGGCTTTTCTCATGATGACGGTTTACCTACGGCTGAAGCCGTGGGCTATTGTTGTTTCATCCCTTACGGGACGATGGTTGTATCGAGGCGGCCGGAGCTGGAATCTACCCCGAGCCCCGCAAAGCCGGAGGACCGGCCTTGCGCCGAAGATGAGTATGCAAGGGCGGGTTTACCCGGGGGGTTCGCTTCGCTCTACCCCCGGGCTGGCGTGGACAGAAGTCCACGCCTACCACGGACTTCCGTCCGCAGCTCTGTCCGACCGTCTGCTACCTCAGCGCTCCGGGCCGACGTATACGGTTTCCTAGGGCTTGCGCCCCAGGCTGTTCTTCTTTCGCCGCTTACGCGGCTGATCGCGGTGAAACTTACGCGGCTGGCCGCGCGCTAGTGCGGGTGGGTGACGGCTATGGTTCGGCCGTTATAGATGGCGGCACCGTCAGGGTCGACGTTGGCAGAGACCTTCTTGTCGGGCTTGGTCCAGAAGGTGATCTTGTAGCGCTTAGCATGGCTGGCCCTGAACGTACTCTCGCCTCCGGCGGGGGTGGTCCCCCTGGCTCGGTTGCCGCCTCCGCTCAGCGACCAGTTCGCGTTCTTGGCAGAGATATTATGCAGGTGGAGCTGGTGGTCTAGCGTACCGCTGGCCGCCTGTTCGGCGCAGAATTCATTTTGGGCCTTCTTGGAGGGCGCTACCTTTCTTGCCGCAGGTGCCTTTTTTGCCGCTTTCTTTTTCGCCATAGTTGTTGTCCTTCCGTGTCGAGGTCGAGCTTTCGCAAGCAATGCTAGTCTGGGCGGTGATGATGGGACACTGCGGTTTCGCGTGCCCAACAGGCCTGCCAGTCGCAGTGGCGCGAGAAGTTACTTTCTAAGCGGTCCATCTCGGGGAGGATCCCGGGGGCGTAAGGGTTGGGCCAGATGTCGTGCCAGACCACTGAATAATGAGCAGGCTCTGGTGGAGACCAGCGGAACGCATCTGCTTGAACGATTTTCACACGATTCCCATGTCGGGCCTGAAGGTGGGCAGCGACGAGCCCGATTACGTCTCTTTCGGACTCCAGCACCGTCACGTGCTCCACAGCCGATTCAGGAGCGCCCAGCATCCAGTTGACGACCAGGCCCAGTCCTAGACCGGAAACCAGGGCATGCCCGCCGCGTCTGGAAGCCTCACAAACCGCAGTGCGATGGTGCCACCACTCCTCGGGGAGGTCGGTCATATAAGTGTCGGATTCGCGCCTCAGGCGCGTATAGACTCCAGGTTGGGGTCTTGCCCAATGGGGGCGCGAGTCGTTCGGTCTCTCAGGACAGCTTTTCATCCGAAATCGCTCGACCACCCACTGTCCTGAGATCCCTTCGGGAACCATTGACTTTTCGTATTCAAACACTAGCTACGGCTGGGGTATAGGCCTTGCAGCGCGATGATGAAGTTCATCGCCAGAAACGGCTGCATGTTATTGTGGGGCTGGCTGCCTCCGGTGTTCTGCAGGATGTCCGACTGCATGTTCACCGCAGCACTGGCGTTGGGGGCGTAGTCGCCGCTAAAGCGGCTCCCCGAATTCCCGAGCCAGGTAGGGTCGTTATCATCATCGGGTTCCGAGGATGCCGCGGCGCTGTGGTTATGGTTGGGCATCTGCGCTTCAGAAAGAGATATTGTTTCCGATCCACCCCTTTGCCCGAGGCGTTTGGACGTCAAGCCAGGGTCTCTTCCCGGGTGCATCGGCGCCCTGCCTTTTAGGTTCGGCAACGCGGTCGTCGTTCGCCCGTCACCGCCGTAGGTGGTACCGATCAGAGAAAACAGGGCCGTGTTCTGAGAGACCGGCAGGAGCTGGCCGTTGCAGAACGCCCAACTGCGCGGCGCGAAGTTACCGACGAAGATTCGGATTTCAGCAATGAAGGGTTCTGACATGGATGGGGCTCCTAGGTTCTAGTTTCTCGACGGATAGATGCCGAACAACGCGAGGATGAAGTGAACACAAAGATACGGCTGAAAGTTGGAGTGGCTCCGGGAGCCACCGGTGCTCGTGATCGACTTAGAGCCCATATTCCCGATTGAGCCTGCACTGGGGTTTTGGATATAGATGTTGGAACCTGAAGCCAGTGCGTGAGCCGCGGGCTGCACTTGCTGGGCAGCACCGCTCGAAGCTTTCCAACCGTGGCGGTGGGACGGCAACTGGTTGACCGTGAGAGTGACCTTTTCTTGGCCCCCTTTCGACCCCAGCCGCCTTGGACTCAATCCGGGGCCGGTCCCCGCGTGAATCGGAATTCGATCTCGCAAATCAGGCAGCCCGTAGGTCGTCCGGCCGTCTCCGCCGTAAATCGTTCCTAGCAGCGAAAAGAGTGCATCGTTCTGTGAAACAGCGAGCAGTTGCCCGTCGCAGAATGCCCAGCCTCTGGGGGCAAAGTTGCCCGCGAACATTCTGATCTCACCAACAAAGGGTTCTGACATGACCGATTACTCCTGAATTAGTTACGCGAGGGGAACAAGCCTTTAAGTGCGATGCAGAAATTGACGGCGAGATAGGGTTGCATATTCGGGTGAGCTGACCGCCGCCCACATTGCGGACCGTGCCGGACGTGCTGGTGATCACATTGTCTTGGAGCAGCACGCGGCCACACGACGTTCCGTCATCGTCGATGCGAATGCCGCCATTTTGCAGATCGGTCATGGAGTTGTCGTTGACGCGGAACTGGCCGGTGCCACCGCTTCCGGCCACGGGGGCGTCGAAGAAGACACTGATACTGCCTTCGCGGCCGTCGGCGTTCATCGTCTGGTCGAAGTTGTTGTGCGAGATGATGCCGTTCATGTTCGCTGTGCTATTCCCGAGGACTCTAAGGATGAGGCCGCCATGGGCGTTGTCGCTGGCGCAGGCTAGATCGAGCGTTGTCGTCTGGAACGTGTTGCGGGAAACGATCGCATCAATGTTTCCTGTCGAACTCCCGTCGAAATGAGCGATTCGCAGACTGGCGACCGCGCCATTGGTGAACGTGTTTCCCAAAGCCGCGCTGGCCTCGGCGGGATCGCCGACATGCACGACAGCGTTTTGGTCGTTGTGCATGACGATATCGACCAGAATCCGGCCAGCGCCGTTGCCGCCCACGTTCTTCCAACTGTCTTGGAAGGTGCTTCGCTGGATCTTCAGCAGCGTGATGTCGCGAGTGGTGTTCTGAATATCGAATAGCTCGCCGCCGCGGCTGAAAGTCGAATTGTCGATGAAGCTGGTGCCCGTCAGGTCGGTGATATCGAACATATCCTCGGTCGAGTCCGCACCCGTCGCGTAGCGGTTGCTGTCCGCAAAGCTACTGTTGTTGAGGATATTCAGGTCAGTTAATCGCGTAGCGGTCATCACGGCGTCCGTGGTGCGCGCAACGTCGACGTTATCCAAAGTCAGCCCGCCATCGACGTCGACTACGGAAAAGACCTCGTGGCCGGGACTTGCCGCGCCCATGTTGCCGTGATCTTCGATCACCATGTTCTTGAACGTGACCAAGCCATCGGTGTTGTTGAGAGTAATGGCATCTCCCGTCTTGTTGTCAATCTTGCCGCCAGATTGGTTTGTTGTGCCCGTACCCGTGACGGTGAAGGTGCCGTTGCCGGTGTCGTCGAGGATGATGACCGTGTTTGAACTGGCCATCATGCTATTGATGCTTTGGAACGTGACGCCTGATCCACCGATGATCGTGTCAGTGATGTTGACGGCCGTGGCGGTGGTTGAGGTGGCGGTGTTGGCTGCGCCGGTGACGTTGACCGTGCCGCCGCCGGTGGCATTGAAAGCCGGTAAGGGTCGTGGTGTCGATGTCGAGGCCGCCGCCGGTGAAATTGATGGTGGCGTTGGAATTGGTGGCGAGGTTAATCGCGGTGCTGGTTCCGGTGTTGACTGAGCTGTTGGCACCGCTGAAGGTGATGATCGGGGTGCCGTTATTGTGGGTCTGGACCGTGATGCCGGTGCCGGTGTCGGTGATGGTGCCGTCGATGTTCACTGCGCCGGTCTGGTTCTGGATCGTGACTGAGTCGCCGCTGGTGTTGGCTATCGTACCGTCGTAGTCGATGATGGCCGAACCCATATTGACGTTGAACGTCGCGCCGGCGATACCGGTCAGGGCGCCTCCGCCGAGTAGCGCTGAGCCGGTATTATTCGCCAAGTTGATGTTGGTTCCGCTGGTCGAGGTCAGATTGACCCCGAGCACGGTGGCGGTGCTGTCGAACGCCGCGACCGCGGTGCTAGTGATGGAACCGGTGGTGATGTTGACGGTGCCGCTGGCGTTGGCCAAGAAGCCGGTTCCGGCGCTATTGACGATGTCGAGATTCGAGAAGGTGGTCGTCGTGCCGCCGTTGGACGTTGCGGTGACCCCGTCGGTAACGGCCGTGCCGACGCCGAGGTCGACATTGCCGTTGAAGGAGAACGTGCCGCCGGTGTTGCTCGCGATGTCGATGCCGGTACCGCCGTTGTCGACGACGGTGGAGTTGAAGTCGATCGTGCCACCGGCGACCGAAAAGATGTCCACGACTTTGCTGGAGACGTTTGTATTTGTAATGGACGCGCCGATATCGATGTCGGCCGTGCCGCCGTTGATCTGAGCTGCCGTGACCGCGGTCGTGCTGGAGATCGCGCCGCCCGCCACGTTGACGGTCCCGGTCACGTTGCTGATCTGGAGGCTTTGGCCGTCGAGGTCGTTGATCGCCGTGTTGGCGGTGAGCGGATCGAGCAGCAAGGCGACTCCGCCGGCTTCGATAGTGGTGCCGGCGCCGGTGGTGATGCCGAACCCGAGGGTAGAGGTCGTAGTGGTCCCGTTGAGAGCGGCCGTCCCGCGGGCGATCAGCCCGTTCCCTAGCGCATCGATGTCGAGGTCGGTGAATTCGACGACGCCGTTGACGCGCGATACCGCGCTGCCAAGCTGCATGCCCTGTCCCGTGACCGGATTGGCGTCGCTACCGATGGGCAGAGCCGAGATGAGGACGGGATCGAAGATGGCGGTAGCCGGGTTGGCGTCGAAGGTGACGCCGGTCATGTTGACCCCGTCGCCGTTAATGCCCATGGCGACCGCGCCGAGGATCGTGTTCCCGCTGAAACCGGTAACGAACAGCGGAGTCACGCCCGTTGCGCCCACGAACGAGACGGCCGGTCCGGTCGAAGCGGTCAGCGCGTTGTTGTTGAAGGCGACCTGAGTGCCCACGCAAGAGGCGCCGCTGACGGCGGTAACGCCGGAGCCGGTCGATGAGATGGTGTTCGTGTCGACCGATACCGCCAGCGAGAACGCCGACATTGGAAGGCAGTCGATGTCGATGGGTTGGAGAGACTGCAGACTCAGGCCAACGATTTCGATATCGATCATGTCGCCGCCCGCGCCGGCCGGGCCGCCATTGACGTTGTTCACGACGACCGCGCTGCCGGCGGGATTGCCGACGAGCGGCAGCCCCATCGGGTCAACCGGGGCGATGGTCGGGTTGGCGGTTCCGTTGAATGTGCCGACAACGACCAGCGCCACGCCGGAGCCGTGCAACTTCTGCTGGTTGCGGAGTGAGATTCCGGCGTTCTGGCCCGTGGCGGTGGCGTCGCCGCGCCGCACGTAGATGTAGTCGCCGTTCGCGGAGTTCGAGTTCAGTACGCCGTCGGCCTGAGCCAGCGTCTGGAAGGGATTGGCGTGAGTGCCGGCGTCGCCCCCGGCATCGTCGTTCTTGACCCACCAGACCTGGGCGGTGCAATTGAGCGTGACGGTGGCCATCGTGCCGCCGGTGATCGAGTACATGAAGCTGTCGGACGTGTTCGTGTCGCCGGGGCCGCAGGCGGCGTCGCCGTCATAGATGAACTCGCCGGAGGCGTTGATAGTGACCGATGCGCCTAGCGCTGTAGTGATCGGGCTGGCCGAGGTGACCATAATGCCGGCTCCGGTGTCGTTCGACAGGACGTTGCCGGCGAAGAAGAGGCCTTCGGCGATGGCCTGCGTGGCGGCGTGTTCGAACGGCGTGTTGCCGATGATGTCGAAGTTGTCCGCGTTGGCCATGGGCGGCGGGCTAACAGTGTGCGGGATGCCGGTGGCGTCGGCGCTGCCCTGATAGTTGGAGTCCCCAGGGTAGGTTGCCGTCAGTGTCTGCATGACGGTCATGGTCGTCGGAGTCAACATGCAGGAGCCCGCCGCGACCATGCCCATGCATGAGCCGCCGCCGCTCAAGCTAACCGTGACGTTGCCCGTCGGGCCGGGGGCGGGCGGCGCGCCCGTCACGGTGAAGCTCACCTGGAAGGCATTGGGGAAGATCGACGGGTTGGGCGAGCTGCTGTCGACGCTGGTCGTGGTGGTTCCCATGTTGACTGTGTGAGCTTCGCCGGCGGACACGCTGCCGTTGAAGTTGGTCGTGCCGTTATAGGTTGCGACCAGCGTCTTCGCGCCGGCTGTTGTGGAGGTAACCATGCAACTGAAGGCGCCGCTCGTTACGGGCGACGAACACATGCTGCCGCCGGTCACGTCCACCATCCCTTCGTTCACCGTCGCGCCGCTGGGGGCGTCCGCGGTGACCGTGCCGGAAACCGTGTAGGGCGCGTTGAGTGCACTGGGGTCCGGAGAGTCGCTGGTGATCGCGGTGGTCGTCGAAGCGGCGGCGACGGTGACTGTCAGCATCGCCTGGTTGTTAGCAAGCGAGTCGTCGACGGTCAGGGTCGCCATGTAGGTTCCCGCGATGTCGGGCGTGAACATCGTGTCGGCCAAGGTCGAGAACGTTGCACCGGTCGAGATCGCGCTGCCGGCCGGGACCGAGGTGAACGTCCAGTCGAAGGTCAGCATGGCCGGAGGAGCGGGCAGACCGTCGTCCGTGGAGCCGCTGCCCATCAAGGTGAGCAGCTCGCCGACCACGCCGGCCGTCGAGGAGCCCGCAGTCGAAGCCATGGGCGGATCGTTGACGGTGAGGTTGGTCGTCTCCATCACCATGTTGTTGCCGGCGCCGTCGCTGTCGGTAAAGCCCGCGGGGAAGGTCAGGGAAGCTGTGTTGGTGATCTGCGTCGCGACGGCCGTGCTGATCGTGCCCGTGACCGTGAAGGTGACCATGCCTCCGGGGCCGATGTTGACCGACTGGGCGGCGAGATTGCCCGCGCCCATGGCGGCACAGCTCGATCCCGCGCCGGCGGCGAGGCAGCTCCACATCGGGTTCGTGAACTCGGCCGGGAAGGTGTCAGTCACGGTGACGCCGGTTGCCGTTGAGGGGCCGGAGTTCGAGACCACGATGGTGTATGTGAGAACGTTGCCGGTCTGGATCGAGTCAATGTCGTCGCCCTTGGTGCTGCTGAGGTTGCCGCTAGGAGTCAGCGTGTCGGTATCCGTGGCACTGGTCGTCCCCAGGACCGTCATGGCGCCGCCGGTGACAGTGACGGTGTTGGCGAGGCTGCCGGTGGCGGCCGGGTCGGTCTGGGCCACGACGGTGTAGGTAATCGATCCGCTCACCGGAATGGTCACGGTGTCGCTGATGTTGCCGACGAAGGCGGCAGTGTTGCCCGTCGCGCCGCCTGCCGCGACGCTGGTTGTGCTCGTGGAAGTGATCCCGGCCGGGAACATATCGCTGACAGCCGCCCCGATCAGGTCGGACGGCCCGGCGTTGCTGACCATGATCGCGTAAGTCGTCGGATTGCCCGGGATCAGCGAGGACACACCGTCGTCCTTGGTGACCGTGATCGTGGCTTCCGTGTTGACGGCCGTCATCTCGTCGACGCTGGTGACTGAACCGGCGCCGAGCGGGGTGCTGGAGGCGACCATGGCGTTGTTGGTCAGAGTTCCGGTGGCCGCGGAGTCGACGGTCACGTTGATGGTGAACTGCTTCGAGGAGCTGGCGGTGATCGTGCCGAGCGTACAGGTTGGGACTCCGGTCAGTTCGCTGCAGTCGCCGGCCGTGCTGACCAGTGTCACGCCGGCGGGAAGGGCGTCCGTGACGACGACACCGCTAGCGTCGGACGGGCCGTTGTTGTTGACAGAGACTGTGTAGGTGATCATACCGCTGCCGGCGACGACGGGGTCGTTGTTGTCGCTCTTGGTGATGGTGAGCTCGGCTTCCTGGTTCACGGTGGTGTCTTGCATCACCGAGTCGTCACCCGTATTGATCAGAGGCGTCGACGACGCCACGCTCGCGATGTTGGTAAGAGTCCCCGACGTGGACATGTCGACATCGACGGTGATGGTGTACTGCTTCGAGGCGCCACTGGCGATGGGGCCCAGCGTGCACGTTGCTACGCCAGCTGGATCCTCATTGCAGCCCGAGGTGACAGCGTTGGAAACTCCCGCCGGAAGAGTGTCGCTGACGACGACATCGGCAGCGTCGGAGGGGCCGTTGTTCATGACGGCAATGGTGTGGACGAGCTGAGCGCCGGCGACGACGGGGTCGGGAGAGTCGATCTTGGTGATCGTGAGGTCGGCTTCTTTCGTGATCGCTGTGTCGTCGGTAGCGGACTCGTTGCCTGGGTTAGTGTCGGTTGCACTGCCAGGGGGCGTGACTATTGCTGTGTTCGAGATGGTCCCCATGGCACTGGAGGCAACCGTGGCCATCACCGTGAAAGTCACGGTGCCGGCGGCGCCGACATTGACCGACTCATTGAGGTTGCCGGCGCCGGCGCCGGCGGCGCACGAGGAGCCGGCGCCCGCCGGGGCGCAGGTCCAAGTGACATTCGTCAACTCGGCGGGGAACGTGTCGCTGACGGTGGCGCCGACGGCGTCACTAGGACCGGCATTGCTTACCGTGATCGTGTAGGTGAGCGGGGTGCCCGCCACGACCGACGTCAGCCCGTCGGTCTTCTTAATCGACAGGTCGACGTTCGATTGGACCGTGGTGTCCTCCATCACCGTGTTGTTCCCCGTCATCGTGTCTTCGGGCGCGCTGACAGTGGCTGTATTAGTGAGGGTCCCGGAGGCGTCGGGATCCACACTGACGGTGATGGTGTACTGCGCCGAAGCTCCGGCGGTCAGCGGACCCAGGTTGCAGGTCGGCACGCCGTTAGGATCTTCTGAACAGCCGCTTGTCGAAACGAACGTCACGCCCGCCGCCGGCAGCGTGTCGGTGACCTCGACGCTCGTGGCGTCAGCGGGACCGTCGTTGGTGACCGTGATGGTGTAGGTGAGGTTGCCTCCACCCGCGACCACCGGGTCGGGGCTGTCGGATTTCTCGATCCGCAGATCAGCCATGACATTGACAGCGGTCATGTCGGTGTCGGAGTTATTGCCGGTCATCGCGTCGTCCGGCAAACTCACCGTGGTGGTGTTCGTGACGGTACCGGTGGCGCCCGCCGGAATGTCGACGACGATGGTCACAGTGGCGCTGGCGCCCGCGGTGATCGTTCCCAAGTTGCAAGTAACGGCGGGGTCGCCCGCGCAGGGCGTTCCCTGGCTGGGAGTCGCTGAAACCAAACTCAACGGCGCCGGTATCGTGTCGCTGAGCGCGACGCTGGTGGCATCAGCAGGACCGTTGTTCGTGACCGTCGTGGTGTAGGTCGCTTGCTGGCCGGCTTTGAACTCGGCCGAGGTGACCGCTTTGTCGACCGACAGATCGGCCATGACGTTGATGGCGCGCGGGCCATCTTGCGCGTTCTTCGGGCTGTTCGGGTCGGTCGGCGAGCTGACCGCGGCAAAGTTCGTCACGTTACCCGTGGCCGCGGAGTCGATCATCGCCGTGACGGTCCATACCGCTACGTTGTTGGGGGCGGCCATGGGGAGCACAATGGCGCCGCATGTGACGACCTGGCCGGCGGCGGCGCAGCCGGAAGGTCCGGTTGCTGAAACGAAGGTCAAGCCGGGCGGCAGAGTATCGGTCACGACGAGGCCGGCCGCGTCTTTTGGACCGTTGTTCATGACGGTAACCTGATAGGTCACTTGCGTGCTGGCCTTGAACTCGGCTGAGGCCAGCGTCTTTGCGATCGCGAGAGTTGTCGTCGGCTTGACCGTGATCGACACGGTCGCCGTTGCTGTCTCCTCGCCGTCATTTACTCTGAAGCCAAAGCTATCGGGGCCGTCGTAGTTCGGGTTTGGCGTATAGGTAACCATAGCGGCCGCAGTCCCGGTCTTCGTGATTGGCCCTAAGGTTCCGTTAGCCGGCGGCGCCGTGATCGCGAAAGCCAGCGTGTCGCCGTCCGGATCGTCGCCGGTGAGCGTGATCACCAAATCCGTGTCCTGGTTGGTCATCACAGAGAGATTGGCCGCGACTGGGGCCTGGTTGTCGGAAGGACCTGGCGGCCGGACTCTGACCGTAACGGTTGCCGAGTCGGTCGAGTTTCCATCGCTGATCGTATAGTTGAACGAGTCGCTGCCGACGAAGTCCTCATCCGGGTCGTAGGTGGCGTTCGTACCGTCGGTCGTCACCGAGCCGTTCGCGCCTTGCGTGACGGAGACGACGCTGAGAGGGTCGTCGTCCGGGTCGGAGTCGTTAAACAGTACGTTCCGAGTCGCGGTCTGGTTTTTGGCCGTGCTGAAGACGTCGTCGTTGGCGATGGGCGGGTCGTCCACGGGCCTAACGGTGATGTTGACTACGGCCGTCGCCGAGCCGGCATTCCCGTCGTCCGCGCGGAAAACGAAACTATCGGGACCGTTGTAGTTTCCGTTCGGCGTGTAGGTGACTCCGGTGCTCGCGGGCGGATTCTGAGCCAGACCGGTCAGCGCGCTGTGCGCCGGTCCGCTTGCAATCGAGAACGTCAGCGCGTCGCCGTCGGGATCGCTGCCGGTCAGACCGATCGACACAGCGGTGTCTTCGTCGGTCATCACCGATTTGCCGTCGGCTTGCGGAGGTTCGTTGTCTCCTACGACCCCGCCGCCTTCCCCGACCGTAATGTTTGCATTCTCTTGGCTTTGCCCTTCGCCGACGGTAGCGACAATCGGCACGGAACTGCTCGCGGGAACACCTTCCTCGGTGAGCGCCACCGCCTGCAGTCCTTGGGGGATCTCGGCGTTAACCTGCACCAGACCGGAGAACCCAGGAGCCGCGCCGAAATAGAGGACTTCGGCCGGCAAGTCGCCGATGATCACTTCCACCGGAAGGATCGGCTGCGGGAGGGGGACCCCTGCAAGGATGCCGTCCTCGCCCGGCGGTGCCGTCTGCCCCTCGCCAGTCGCGTAGAAAACAAGCACGTCGCCTGGCTGCGCCGGATTGGCGGCGGAGTTCAGGCTGCCGTCCGGCATAACCGCGATGACCTGCGTTCGGTCGTCGGGCATCGTAAAAGAAGGCGGGCGAACTCTGCGCTACCGGGACAGTGACGACGTTTGAGACCTCCCCTTGACGGACAATTTGAATGTCCGCGCTCGTCAGGCCGTCGAGCCGATAGGTCGCCAGGGCGTTGACCTGGTCGGTTCGCACGAAGAACAGGGGGACAGGCTCCCCCTCAATCAAGAGCTGCGTGCCGGCCAGTTCATTTGCGATCCGGCCGGACTCGTCAAGCCGCGCCCCCACGCCTTCATCCGGTCCAATTCGGGAACCGAAGATAGAGATGATCTCGCCGGGAGCGATGGGGCCGGCAAGAAAGCTAGCGGCATGCACGATTCCACCAGAGCTGATGATGGGTACGGAAATGTCAATTTTCGCGACGAAGGCATCGCGCACGCCGTTGAAGGTCAAGTCGGGACCGGCCGTGACCGGGAAGGAATCCTCCCACGAGATGGTCTCGCCCGCTACGTAGATGGAACCATCGCCGTCGAGGGCGATGCCCCAGCCGAGGTCATCTCCGCTGCCGCCAACGTAGCTGGCGTGGATAAGCGAAGTGCCTGCCGAATCCACCCGCGCAACGAAAGCGTCGCGCATCCCATTGAACGTGAGATCCGGTCCGCGACCGACGGGAAAAGTGTCTTCCGGCGGAGCCTGTGAAACCGGCGATGTGGGCACTTCCGGTGCTGTCGACCTCAATGGCAGTGCCTTGGTCGATGCCGGCGCCGCCGATGTAGCCAGCATAGGCGAAGGCTGTTCCGTCCGAAGTAACGCTTGCGACGAACGCGTCACTTCCGCCACCGTTGAAGGTCAAGTCGGGGCCGCCAGCGACCGGGAAGCTCTCCGGCTCTGAATTGGTGTCTCCGGTAATGTAGGCCCGTCCGGCGGAGTCGACGGCGATGCCGCGGCCCGAGTCAAGGCCCGCCCCCCCGATATAGCCCGCGTATTCCAGAGCTGCGCCCGAGCTGCCGACCTTGGCAATGAAGGCGTCCTGCCCTCCGCCGTTAAACGTCAGGGACGGGCCGACGATCGGCAAAAAAGTCCCTTCACCGGAACCGGTATCGCCGGCGAGGTAGGCGTTGCCGTCAGCGTCCACCGCAATTGCACGGCCGATTTCAAACCCGGCGCCTCCGACGTAGCCGGAATAGACGAATGCCGTCCCCGTGGGATTCACCTTAGAGACAAAGGCATCTCTCTCGCCGTTTAAGGTGAGGCCAGGCCCGGTTAGCACCGGAAAACTGTCCGCCGCGGACAACGTGTCTCCGGCGACGTAGGCGTTTCCTTCCGCGTCCACCGCTATGCCAGCGGCATCGTCGGACTCCGAACCGCCGATGTATCCGGCGTAAACCAGTCCGGTACCGGTGGCATCTACTTTCGCCACAAAGGCGTCGGCCGCGCCGCCGTTATAGGTGATATCCGGGCCCATGGTCACCGGAAAGGTAGTGGCGGTGGATGCCGTGGAACCGGTTACATAGGCATTGCCGTCGGCGTCGACGGCGATCCCAGTGCCGGTTTCCACGTCTGCACCGCCGATGTAGCCCGCATAAATGAGCGCCGTGCCGCCGGCATTTACCTTTGCTACAAAGGCATCCTGATCCGTATTAAACGTTGTGTCCGGACCAGCCGCTATTGGGAACGACGCATGAGAAGAACTGGTGAAACCCGTGACGTAGGCGTTGCCTTCCGCGTCGACCGCAACGTCCCTTGCGCCATCGACCGCATCGCCGCCGATATATCCGGCATAAACCACGAGAGACGGGTCGATCACCAGCGGCCGGGTCGAGTCGTAAGCTCCAAGCTGAAAAACCACAGATTGGTTGCCGCTTCCCGATTCACTCTGGAGCGCGAAGTCCGCTTTCACCTCCACGCGTTGGCCATCTATTTCTTGGTAGGCAAAAGGTTTTGCGTCCTGGAATCCGCCAAAAGGCGTCGAGACGCCGAGCTGGCCGCCGCTTGTCAGATGCACATCCGCGCCGCGGTAAGCCAAACGAATCCGGCCGGGGTCGGCGCCAGGGGCTACGAAAAACGTATACTTCAGCCGCTGAACCGTACCGGTATAAACGAGGCCGATTCCAGGCCAGAGATCGGAATAGACAAGCTCCGCGAAGGTGGGGAGATCCGCAAGCCGGTCCCGCGCTGTCCTTTGAAGTAGCTGACTACTGCCGAAGTGCGTTGTTGCCCGGTTGGTTGAGCGCGGCTGTTTGAATCTAGAAAATCGAGTTTTACGACCCAGCGGCTGGTTCTGAGAGGCTCCGCAGGGAGTGAAGAGGTCGGGGTGTGTCTGCCGGGTTCGTGCGCGCGGGCTCCGGCAGTTGGGCCGCCGCCTCCGACCAACACAAATGTGAGGCCGCCGGGCGTAAAGTAGATGGTCCGGTCGCGACCTTGGACGTAGTGGCTGACTTGATCGTTGTCGACCTGGCCCTGGTTTCCTACGAAGTAAAGAGGGAACTGGTCGGAGGTTGCAAAGGAGGCGGGTGGCGCCCGGCCTGGCGGTTCGTCGGACAAGTTCCTTGGCGCCGCCGGCGGCCTTGCCTCGGACAAGTTCGCAAGCCCCGCGAGCTCGATCAAAGCGTAATTATCTACTTGACACAAGGTCATAACCATAGTACCTGAATTATGCACTGCGGCGTGGACCTGAGGAGGGCTGAGCCGCAAGGGACCATTGGGGACCCCCTAAAACATGGGGTAAAAAGGTCGGCTGGCAAAGATTCCAGCTTCGCCAGCCAACCCCAAGGAAGTCACCCACATGGTTACCAGACGAAAACAGCATAGCTCCCAAAGGCCCGTCCAACAAGGCCCAGCCGTGACGGCCTCGCGGCCCAATAAAATCGGGGCTTCGACGCCTTACAACTTCCGCGGCAGGAAGCCGACTCCCTACGGCGGCTTGCTGCCGGGGGTCGGGAGGGCGCTGATCTGAGAGCCTGGCTATGCGCTATGCATAAAATTTTATGCACTAGCTGTAACGCACTGGAAACACGTCACTTCCGAGCGAGGTTTTGACGACGCGGATTCTGGGCGGGAAGGGAAACCGGACACGGAGAAGCCAAAAGACCAGTTGCCGAGCTACCACCTCACGACGACCGCCAACCCGCTACGAACGCAGCCACACTCGCAAAGTGAATCTGTGCATAATTCAGGTAGTACACTATTCTTGTGATCGGGTTGTCTTCTTTCCTTTCAGTTCTTTGTCGTCCTTCTCGTGCGCTACTCGGTGAAGTTCTTCGCGTACCTTCTTCGGGAAGATCCTCCGCATCGCTTCGTCGGTCGTTAGATCCTTCTCTGGTTTCTTTCTGGTCATAGCTATGGCTTCCACCGCAAATATCGATTTGATGACGCTAATGGACCGGTTCCACTCTGAAGAGAAATGCCGCTCCTACCTTGAGGGCTTACGCTGGCCCAAGGGTATACAGTGCCCACGATGCGAAAACGAGAAGATCTCTCGAATCCACAAGCGCGGACAGTTCGATTGCGACTCATGCCGGTACCAGTTCTCCGTTACCGCCGGGACAATCTTCCATGATTCTCACTTGCCGCTTCCCAAGTGGTTCGCGGCCATCTACCTGATGTGCGAATCCCGCAAAGGGATTTCGGCCAACCAACTCAAGCGCACCCTGAAAGTAGCCTACAAGACCGCTTGGTATCTCTGCCATCGTATCCGAGCCGCCATGAAGGACGCCGACACCGAGCCCCTTGAAGGCACCGTCGAAGTCGATGAGACCTGGGTCGGCGGTAAGGCCAAGGGCATGGGCCGGGGATACACGGGGAACAAAACGATGGTTCTCGGGGCTATCGAACGCGATGGCAATATCCGGCTGACGGTCGGCAAGCGGCGCAATCGCGAAACGCTTCACGGATTCATTGAGGAGCACGCCCCGGATGCCGAGAACATCTATACCGACGACTACGAAGCCTACAAAGGCATTGGCGATGAGAAAACCAAGCACGAGAGCGTAAACCATTCCGCTGACGAGTGGGTTCGCGGCGATGTCCACACGAACTCGATCGAGGGCGCGTTCTCGCTCTTCAAGCGGTCTGTTGTCGGTGCCTATCATAAAGTCAGCGTGAAGCATCTTCCTGCCTACCTTGATGAGTTCGAGTTTCGGTTCGACAATCGGAACAATCCGTATTTGTTTCGGGACACCCTGCTGCGGCTCATTAACTCGGACTCCCTGAAGTATAAGGATCTAATAGGGAAATCTGCTGCTGACAGCACGCACGGAGCTGCTTTATCCGCTTGAGAACCGCGTCCATTTCACTGTGAAATGCCCCTCCAGCCAAATCCATCTCCTGACTCATCTCTCGAATGTTCACCTGTAGACTCGCCTGAAACGATTCTAGACTAGAAATAGTCTGTTGAAGCGGAGCCCCAATAGATCGGATCAGTGGGAGAAGCGACTGAATTTCATCTGGTCCCTGCCGCTTCCGGACCCAATCAGACCATCCGGTTATGCTTTCGATGAGTAGGTCAACGTTGCGCTTTACGGGACCCGAGCGAATCCTCATAATGCTCGCCTGCCGATTGATCTTTTTTGATACCTTTACGACTCCTGCGTGGATCGCGCGGTGCGAGGATGTATCTGGACGTTTTGAAGCATTCGACGCGATCTCGCCCATCCGCTGATTTATTGCCGTAATCTTGGGGATGTCCACTTGTAGTTGGTGAATTGCAGCCTCCGCGTCCTTTCTGAAATCCAAATATCCCTTACGACCAACCGTCTGTAGCGGCTTTGATTTGGAGCGTTGCCAAACGACGACACCAGTGGTCACCAAGACAAGAAACAGGGTTCCGAGCGCACCTAGGCCCAAAAAAACCCATTGCTGATCCGCTCCGGTAATCCAAGCGTATATTGTTCCACCTGCTGCTAACACGGAGTACACCACGCCAGCGTAGAAAGCCTGAAGTATAAAGTTGATAGCCTCATTGGCAATTTTCTGCCTAGCGGATGGCGATAGCATAAAAGCGAGGCTACCACGGCACCCACCCTTGCGTCAAGTAGATAATTACGGATCAAAGGACCCCGGCTTTCTTCCGGCAGCGCCGGCGCCAAAGCAGGCGTCGAATATGACTGACTTTGCGCAAATCCGCTGAATAATATCAACCCGCCCAGCAAGATCGCAGCCCATAAAGGCCCAGGCAGGTGCTCCGTTGTGCTCGCGGATTCGCAAGGCTGCGTGTTTCCGCACTTGATCTCGGCCACTCCGATGGGTTGTTCTCGACGGTCCACTAGGTTTACCGGTAGCAGGGCAAGGACCGATTATCCTCCACGGTTCAGGCGTACGTCAATCGTGGACGATCTTTGCGGCCGCGGCTGCGCTTTTTTGTATTGCCTAGGCTCCTCGTTTCCAGAGGTTCATAGATTATCACGCCAAATTATTCTTAAGTCAACAAGGTCGTCTGTGTTTTTGGAGAGTGCTATTACCAAGGCATTGGCCCGGCACACTGTCGCTTTCTCGAGGCGAAGTCAGACCGATTGCAATCTTTGACACTAACGCCCTCGCTAGCGCCTTGCTCTATGAAGGAAACGCATATGGCCAGAAGCGATCGGCTGGGATTGACGTTTGTTGGCGGGAGAAAACTTTCAGTGGCTATCCCCAGTCAAAGTGGAGTCAAAGTGGTCCGTTGGGGTTGGACGGCAGCGTATCGCAAAGGCCGTGTGGCGAAAGTCTCCTAATTCCAGAACCGCGCTTTCGGATTTGCCAGTCGTAGGCAAGTTGTCTCCGGCCTGAATCCTGCCTTGTCGGCCAGGGTAGTTTTAGTGGGCCAGAAACCGCCTCGATCCTGCTGGATCTGCGTTTCGCCGTTCGTCACATGACGGTGCGTTTCCGCTGGGCCTGCCCGAAGTTTCCGCGACAAGCTTTTCACGAGTTTGCCACTTTTTCGATACGCAAATGGATTTGGGCTCGAGCCTACTACGTTGAGCTGTCTAGGGAACCCGATCGAGATCGCGGCAGTTGTGGTGTGGCACGTGTCCGACACCGCGAAGGCCGCATTCGATGTGGATCATTTCGAAGAAGGTGGGTATCCGGTTGACTCAGGTAGCCCCAAGATGTAGTATGCCGGCAGATGGAAGATTACCCTCAGAACCTGACAGAGTTCGAGGCCCGTTTTAGCAGTGAGGAGGCCTGCCGGGAGTATCTGTTCCGGCTGCGCTGGCCGGACGGTTTCCGCTGTCCGGGTTGCGGTTGTGGAAAGTCGTGGCCTTTGCGAAAAGTGCTGCTGCAGTGCGCTGCGTGTGGGCGCCAAACCTCGGTGACCGCCGGGACCATCTTTCAGGACACGCGCAGCCCTTTGCCGTTGTGGTTTCGTGCGATGTGGTGGGTCACCACCCAAAAAACCGGAGCCAGCGCTTTGGGACTGCAAAGAGTGTTGGGGCTCAACAGGTACGAAACGGCTTGGACCTGGCTGCACAAAATGCGGCGCGCGATGGTGCGGCCGGGACGGGATTTGCTGGCCGGGACGGTGGAAGTCGATGAAAGCTACTGGGGCGGGCTCGAAGAGGGCCTGCGGGGCCGAAACCTGAAAAACAAAGCATTGATCGCAGTGGCCGCTCAAGAGGATGGGCGGGGTATCGGCCGGATTCGCATGAAGAGAATCGAGGATGCCTCGGGCGAGAGCCTGTTGCCTTTCGTGGAGGAGTGCATCGAGCCGGGCAGCGTGGTGCATACCGACGGCTGGCCCGGTTACTCCGGGTTGAAAAAGGAAGGCTACGTCCATCAGGTCACAGTTGTCAGCAGGCAGGAGCAGTCCGCGTCGGAATTGATGCCCCGCGTCCACCGCGTGATGTCACTGCTCAAGCGCTGGCTGCTGGGCACCCATCAGGGCGCCGTGAGCCACAAACATCTGGACTACTACCTGGACGAGTTCACCTTCCGTTTCAACCGCCGCAAATCCAAAAGCCGCGGCAAACTCTTCTATCGGCTCGTCCAGCAGGCGGTAGCCGTGGATCCGGCGACTTACAAGATGATTGTTCACCCGGTTACAGAACCCAAGAAAATCCCCAAACCACAAGATATTGGGGCTACCTGAGTCAACCGGATACCCATCTCGAAGGATATGTCAACGTGCAGAGCGAGGCGGCTTTGCGGCATCTCGCCAGCGCCTATTCTTACGACAGCTTTGACGATGACGATAATGACAAGTCACTGCGCGCCAATATGGACGAAGTCTCCCAGGCGCTCATGGCGGAGCTGGACGAGCGCGTGTCCAAAGCGGGTGTTGTGATCGAAGAAGGCCGTCTGAGCCATCTGGCCTACGCGCCCGAAATCGCCAGCGCCATGCTGCAACGCCAGCAGGCCGACGCGATCGTGGCCGCCAGAACTCGTATCGTCGATGGCGCCATCGGCATGGTCGAGATGGCCCTGAAGCGCCTCGACGAAGACGGGGCGGTCGATCTGGACGAGGAGCGCAAGGCCTCGATGGGTGAGCAATCTGCTGGTCGTCCTTTGCGGAGACAAGGGCGCGCAGCCGGTCATCAACGCGGGATACCTCTACACCTAGCGGCACTGCGGCCAATAGGGGCGATCCGCAGATGATGTCCCCGCTCTCGGCGGATCACCGACCGTTCTCATAATCTGAAAACCTAGTCATGGCACAGCGAAAGTCCTTTCTTCTGCGGTTGCCGCCCGAGCTCTACGAAGAGCTGAATCGTGTCGCTGCCGAGTGATAATGTCCTAAACGTGCCAAGTAGAAATATCCTATTGACAAGGTCAGCCTGGAGGGGTGAGCAAGCAAGGACAACTACTAATGACACAACGAGAGCGCGACCGGCTGGTGGCGCTGCGCAAAGCAGACAAAAAACTCATCACGCAAAAGCAGGCCGCCCAGCAGACGGGCCTCAGTGAACGGCATCTGAGGCGGCTGCTGGCGAAGCTTCGCAGCGAAGGCGACCAGGCCGTGGTCCATGCCGCGCGGGGCCGCGCGTCCAACCGCAAGCTCAGCGCCAAGGCGGAAAAACAAGCCGTGGCAATCCTCTCCCAACCCGTCTACGCCGGCTTTGGCCCGACTCTGGCGGCGGAGTATCTCGAGCAGCGCCACGGCGTCCAAGTCGGCCGCGAAACGCTGCGGGGCTGGATGGCCGCCGCGGGCCTGTGGAAGCCCCGCCGCCGCAAGTCAGGACGCCCGCATCCGTGGCGGCCCCGCCGCAGTTGCCGCTGCGAGCTGGTGCAATGGGACACCTCCGAGCACGACTGGCTGGAGAGACGCGGGGAGAAGCTGTACCTGATCGGCATGATCGACGACGCCAGCAGCGAGTTGCTGGCGCGCTTCGTCCGGCACGACTCGGGCGAAGAGAATCGCCGTTTGCTGAAGACGTATCTGGAACAAAACGGCCGACCCGTAGCCTTCTACACCGACCGCGCCAGCCTGTTTGTCAACACGCCCAAAAACAGCGCCGGCGAGGACCCCAAGCTCTTGCCTCCCACGGTGCATCAACGCTTCAGTCATGCTGGCTGACGTTTCGGCAAAGTCACGAGAGACCAGCGAAACCTCCGGCGCGTCGGTCCCCGAAACCGCGGTGAATCATCTCGAGTTGCTCGGACGGTGGTATGGAGGCCCGGTCTATGACAGCACCGTGGCAGGTGGCCATGTGTTCCTCGGGTCCGGTGGAAACATCCGGGTCATGAAGATCGGGGCCGGCACCCCGAATTCTCCCCCTCGATGGACCGAGGTCGCCACGCTCGAAACGCCTGGCGTGGTGCGCGGCCTCGACGCAAAGGGCGACCATCTCTACGTCGCCGACGTCAGCGGTGCACTGAGAATCGTCGACATCTCGAAACCCGAAAGGCCACGCGAGCGGGGACAGATGGATCTCCCGAAGAAAAGTTTTCGGGCCGTTTCGGTCGCAGGACACCACGCGTACCTGGCTACCGGTTGGCAAGGGCTGACCATCATCGATGTCTCGAAACCCGACCAGCCGCGCCTTGTGCACTCGCTAAAATCCGTCGGCTATATCACCGATGTTCATGTGGACGGTTCCATCGCCCTGGTTGTGGGACACCCGAGCGGTCTCAGACTGGTCGACGTGTCGGACCCTGAGCGCCCGAAGGAGATCGGCCGCCATGACATGCCCGGGCAGGCTCATGGCGTCTACGCCTCGAATGGGTACGCATACGTGGTGAGCCTGGATACGCCCGAAGGGGACAATGTGGGAGGTCTCACGATCTTCGATATCTCGGCGCCCGCTACCCCCAGGCAGGTCGCGTTCCGGCAGCTGATCTACGGTGCGGAACGGGTGTGGGTTGACGGCTCCTACGCCTACTTGGCGGGCGTGGCCAACGATGCCGGGCTCATCATTGTCGACGTTTCGAGCCCTTCAAAACCTCAACGGCTCGGGAGCTTCAAGGATCCGACATGTTCCGAAGCCGTGACGGTTTCAGGTTCGTTTGCCTATCCCACGGCGACCAGGGCCTCGAGATCATCGACCTGTCGCAGCCGCTGAAGCCAACCGTGTCCCGGCACGTCGATGCGGCGGGTCATGTCAGAGGGGTCCACGTTGTAGGGCCGGTAGCGTACATCGCAAATGGCTACACCGGTTTCCGGATTCTCGACGTATCTGATCGGGCCCATGTCGAGGAGATTCGACATCTCAAGACATATTGGGCCACGGATGTTCGTGTCGAGGGCGCGTACGCCTACGTGGCGGACGACTGGGCCGGTTTCAAGATCATCGATGTTTCGGATCCCTCTCGTCCCCGTGAAGTAGGCAGGTGGGATACACCCGGATACGCTGAAGGCATCGCGGTCGCCGGCGAGTTTGCGTTCATTGCCGATGGTGGCGGCGGTCTCAGGGTCATCGATGTTTCCAACCCCGAGAGGCCATTTGAAATTGCAGAAAACGACACCGATGGTTACGCCTATGACGTCGTGGTCTCGGGCGGGGTGGTGTATCTCGCTGACGGCGACAGCGGCATGAGGACCTTTGTCGTATCCAGGTCGGGGGTCGCCACCCAGGTCGGTCATTTCCTTCCCGAGCGACGGGCTTTCCAGGCCCGCGCCGTTGATGTGTCCAGCCGCTACGCGTACGTGGCCGCAGGTTCAGGTGTGAGCGTCGCGTACTTCTATGGTACGGTCTGGCACTTCTGACCCCACTACTCCTGGTACTTTTGTTGGGGCAGTACGAGCGGTAGGATCTTAAGTTGTTGAAAAATCAGTTCGCCGCAATCGCTAGCCAACCGACATGGGGGTGACTGTCCTGGAGCAAGTGAGCGGGGGAGGCCAAACCGGAAGCGACCTCCTCGTAGTCGACAACGGCGACGGCTCGGATTTCATCGCCGGCGAAGCGTCCAGCGGCCAACGGAAGACCGATGTTTCATCCTCACGCGCATCGTCGACCGGGTCCACCTACACGTACGACAGCCGCGGCAACCTTACCTCGTCAACGGACGGCTGGTCGGTCAACCTGCATCTGGGCGGCGAGAATCAGGGAGACCAAGCTGCGGCCTTCCGAAGATTCACACCCACCGACCACGGCCCTGTCGTTGTGATGGACGCCCATCCACACCTGCCGGACCAGCGGGCGGGCGCGTATTGTGATCGTTGATCAGTCGGGAAAATCGCAAAGCGATTCGACGTAACTCGCGGACCCGTCTCTGAGCCAACCGTCGAGCTGAGCGGGCTCCTTGAGTTGCTGGCCTCGCACGCGCGGGACCCTCACATACCGGCAGCTCAGCTCGGAGAGGGCCGTCATGTCGACCCACAACTTTTCGAACTGCGCCACCGGGAAGATATCCTCCTGCCCCTTGCCCCAGCGTTTCTTGGCATCCTTGATCGTGATGTAGGTTGCCATGCGCGCGGCCACTCGCCGCACAGCGGCATCAACCCTTGTTTGATCACCAAGCTCCTCGCGAGTGATCGCGAAGCAGGCCAGCAGGCGGTCGATGTCGATCCAGAACGTATTGGAGTTGTAGAAGGTGAGATCGAACTCGATTTCTTCGCGTGGCAGGGCCATACCCTCGATCAGGCGCGGCTTCCCGTTGACCCGGGCAAGCCCGCCGCCGCGGTCGTCGATCCGCCGCGAGATCACCTCGGCGGTCATCCCAGCGCCCGAGCGAATGTGGAAGCCGAGCAGCCGCGGATCCAGATGCACTCCAAGCGTATCGATGTTGTGCGCCATGAGATAGCGCAACTGCGGCTGTTCGTCTAAGAGACGCCGCAGCAGTCCGTTACGCAGCATGTTCGGGATTTCGTACCAGTGACCGGTTGGATGCATGCACTGCAACGGAATGTTGCCGGTGTAGTCCGCGCCTTCCCCTGTGCGCTGCGCCCACGTGATCAAAGCGTTGCGTACGCTGTCGCGCATCTTTTCCGCCTGTAGGTCGAGGGTCTGCTCGGCGGTCTCCTCCCACGCGAAGCGCAGGTCGCGTGCCATCGGGACAAAACGCAGCCCGACACTGCGGCCAGGGGATAGCTCCAAGCACCCTTGGTAACCGTAATTGTCCCGCGCCGCTAGGCGGCCGGCCATGGGCCCATACGTCAGATAACTTGTCGTGAAGATGTGGGGCGCCGGGCTGGAGTAACGCTGGTTGTTACGCCGGCTCTTGGCCAAGTGGACTTCGATGAAAGTGCGGTGACGGCCGCCAAACTTCGCGAACGGATTCAGCGCCTTGACCACGCCGGCGCCTTTCGTCCAGCGGCTGCCCGCACCGCCGGCAAAAGTCACGACAGCAACTTCGCCTTTGGAAAGGGCTTCCTCGCCTGCATCGCGATCTTCGCCTGAAAGACCCGTGAGAGCATCGCGGACTTCGTCGGGTCGAACGTCCTCCACGGTCGTCGAGGCGGGCAGGCGATTCTGGGCCAGACCGATGCGTCCCCGCCGCAGATCCTCGCGGACACGCTCGTGCTCCTCTCCGTCGAAGCCGTTTTCCTGGAGCAGCGATTCGAGCGAGTCCGGGCTCGCGGCTTCTTCCGTCTCGGACTGGGGCAGCATGCGCTCAAGCAGCGCGGCGACGCCAAAACCCGTCCGCCCACCCCTTGCCGCCCCAGCGCTAAAGCGCGCCATGTCGGCGCGATCCAGGGCGGTAAGCAACTGCGGCGGCTCGCGAATCAACGCGGGGAGACGGAGATAGTAGTAGTCCGGCGGCAAACCGTCGGCGCGCCGCAGCTCGGCCCAACTGCCCCTATCGTTCACGGCGAAAGAATAGACCACCGGGGCGATCGCGAACGGGACGCCTGTCTCGAGCTCTTGCTTGACTTCGTGCATGATCGTCCGGAGCCGGGATCTCGCTTCCTCTTTGGAGCCGGGATCAAACAAGAATCCCATGCCGCCGCCGGACATCCCGCCCAGCATCCAGAAGCCCCAAAAGGACTCTCCCATTTCTTCCCGAACGCGGTGGATGAGCGTCTCGGTGTAATCGTTGCTGGCCCACGGAATGATGGTCTGGATAGTCCGGTCAAAATTTCTCTGCGTGGCGGCGCCAATGTCCCGGATGTGGCTCCCGGAAAGCAGCGCCAGCATCTCATCGATCAGCTGGATGGCGTCCTGACGCTCTCTCCATTCCGCGTCACTGCGAAGCAAATACTTTTCAGTGACAACATCGAGAATCGGCCCAACGTCCTGTGCCATTCCGCCATGGACCAGCACCAGGCTGTCTTGCAGTCTCTCGAGCGCCTCGAGTGGGACGCGGTCTCGCCCTAAGACCTGGTGACGAGGCAGCAACGCGCCCCGGCTGACGCCATATTCGACGTCTTCAGGAGAGGCCTGAACCCCTTCGATGAGCTTCGCCCCCGGCCACAGTCCCCCAGAGTCCTGCCAGCCTCCTCCCGAGCCGCCCAGCCATTCACCGAGGATGGCTCGAGCCGCGATCACACGGCGTTCCTCTGCCTCGAGCGGCCCATTCAAGCAGCGCACTTGACCGGTCGCCCGCATCATGACGCTGATCAAGCAGGCCAGCAGATTGGTCGAGACCGCCAGCCGCGAGCCTTTCGGGATGTTGTTGACACGGCTGACGATTTCAAGCCCACGATGAGGACTGCCGGTTAACCTTGCCAGAATCTCGCTCACCGGACGGGCTTCGCCCTCCATGCTGGGCGGGACGACACCCGCTGCAATCACGGCGGCTTTCAACAGACCCAGGTAGTCGCGCCCGAAATCGAACACGGTCGGCAGGTCCTCAATCTCCGTGGCGGCTTCGAGATCGATGCTGACCAGCCGCAGAACCGGACGGTCGATCACGCGCAAATAAGCTTCCACGGGCGGGCGCGGCGGTTCATCGTCGTCGGCCGAGAGATCGATCGAGATGTTGATCACGCGGGCGCCCTCCGGATAGTCCATCCCGAGGAAAAAGATATCGCTCCAGCCGGTGTGCGTCAGATCCATTCGGACTGGCGTCGCCTCGTGAAGGACCGGGAAGCCGCCGTCCGGGGCCTTTTCCGTCAGCTCATGCCGGATGCGCAGGGGGTAGTCGGCTGGATGCCCGACGCGAAACATCCACTGATTGCCCCGCACGGATCGGACGCTCAACCGCACCTGCTTGGCCAGCGTCTCGAATGCCGCTCCTTTGTAGGCCTCGGCAAGACCGCTCGAGATCGCCTCGCTCGCTCCCTCGCGCTCTTGTTGGTCGAGGAAAATTCGTATAGCTTCCTCGAAGCGACGCTTCAAAAGATGGCTGTAGCCTTCGAAAGGGATACGGGCTCGGTCGAGGAGCCCGTCACGGAGCGGAATGTGATAACGATGGAGGGCGTAAAGGAAGAACAGCGCCCGAACGCGCTCGTAAAGATTGTCGCTGCGGTGGCGGAACTCTTCGAGCGCATCGCATTCAGTGAGAAGATCCGCTAGCTTCGCTCCTTCACAAAGCGAATCCAGCGAACGATCCCGGATGTCTGAATGTTTTGCGGTGAGGGTCTCGACGAGGCGGCTCACTCGGCGGCCTCCCGCACCGCTGCAGCGGGGTCGCGCGACGCCGCTACGTCAAAAATCCGGGTCAGCACCCAATCACGGTCCGGGCCACGCAGCACCATCGCCATCTGTGCCACGAAAAGCCCGTACTTGTGGCCGATATCGTAGCGCTGTGACGAGGGCATCTCGAGGGCAAGATACTTTTCTTTGCGCGCCAGTTCGGCCAGGGCCGAGCTGAACGTCAAAGCCGTGCCGGATTCGCCCGGAACTTGGGATCCAAGCAGATCCATCACTCCGGGCGTGAGGACGTGGACTCCGAAGAAGCAAAGGTATTGTGCCGCGCGCAGCCCCGAAACCTGCAAACGCAGTTCCGCCTCGGTCGGGGTCGGCTTCTCAAGAACCGTCTCGATTCTGTAGGCCCCCGTCATACCCGCAAATGGCGGTCCGGCAACGGCGCCAAAGTAAGGAAGCAGGTGTTCCCGGGTAACTTGCACAGCCGAGACCGCGCACTGCTGGGCGACCGCCGCCTCGACCACCTGTTCCGCGCAGCTTTTTGGTGAGTCGTTCACGTAGATGTGATCGCCGACGAAATGCAAAAACGGCTCGCCGGCCGTAAACTCGCGAGCGCATAGAACAGCGTGGCCGTAGCCGCGCGGCTCGGATTGCTCGATGAAACTCACTTCCGCGTCGGCCGAATCCGTCACGGCGGCATAAGCCGCCGCATCGCCGGGCGCGACGACAACCGCGATCTCGCGCACCTTGGCGCGGACCGCTTCTTCGACGATCTTGTCGAGCACGGAACGCGCTTCGCCCCGTTCGTCGATGATGGTCTGCAGCGGCAGCTTCCTCTGCTCGCGCCCCCCGGCTGTAATGACTGCTTTGCGTATTCTCACTGACGACTGCCCACCCCGAACCGTGCTGAACTGTTTGTAGAGAACTCTATGTTATCGACTTGCTGTGTAAGAAACCAGGACTGCACGAGTTGCGCAGCCTCAACTCACGGATCGAATTCACATGGCGCGAAGCAGTGAAAAGGCAGCGCCGCAAGAACCTCTGGTCAAAACCCACTTCAAAGGACCCCCCAAGCAAAACCCAAAACAGTTCAACCGGCCGGACAGAGGCGTGGACGGAAGTCCACGCTCCGCACCGAAGACGCCATGGAAAGCAGCAACAAGGCTCCGATTGTTTTGGAAGTAGCATCTTGTTCCGGAAGTAGCATCTTGTTTTCGGAAAGTAGCATCCGGGCTTCGATTCTTGTAGTCGATTTACCAGCAGTCGTCAACCCAGACCAGCCCGAAACCGAAGCACTCAAGCCCATCTCGACTGCCACGTGATGTACTTCGAGGGACCCAATCCAAGTCCCCGGAGAAATCGAACAGCCGGCAAACCCAACTGACGAGTCGCAGCACGGTGGCGCAAGCTCTCAGCTTGCAGCGTCGACACTCGTGTCGACGCCTTCCCCCACCGCCAAGCCGAATCAAAGAAGAGGGCGCACAGAAAAACGGGGACCCATCCGATTCCCGCCAATTGAACGAAGTTGTATCCAATAACAACGGACGCCGAAAGCCGCTGGCACGAACGTGCAAAAAAAATCGGAGACAGCCAAAGCGGCCGTTCCTAAATCCCTGTTCATCAGTGATGCCCAGGCCACGCCTGACTGTCCCCAGCATTGTTTCAGACCTTCCAGTTCCGGTTTCCCCGGCCCGAGCGTTGCCCCGATCGAGAAAGCGCCCAACCGCGTCTTACCCCGAAGTGGCGCGCGCCTCCCGGCGGGCAGCGTCGGCCTCCGGGCCGACGTCAATCGCGGACCTCCTCCTACGGCTCTTTAGCCTTCGCTCCATACCGAGACGAGCGGTCCCCGATCCCGACGGTGTTCGTGCACCTTCCTATACCCTTTTTTCGCGGAGACAGACGTGCACCACGGGCTGCTAGCCGTCGCGGCCTTTCGCATTCGGGCTCGCTGCCGTCAGGCGGCTCATACCAAATATCGGCTGGCGTTTCGTAGGGTGTGTCCTTGCCAGGCGGGTAGATCTTCTTGGTCATCGCGTGGCTCCTTCGTTTGGAAGCCACACGGTACAAGGGTGATGTGATGCGGCGCGCCCACCGCCACCACCCGCGCTTGGCGCGGTATGGAAACCGAGTTGCCCCGGCCAACTTGCAAGGGACCCCTTTATTACCTCACATCACCCCTCGAAAATAGGAACCCGTCCCCGGTTTCCGGTCCATATCAGAGGATGACCCGGTTGCTGGTGAAGAAGCGGAATTGGGGAGATCCCATACCTTCCTAACGGAGAAGCGAGAAGAGTGCCCAAGGAAGACCAGTATCACCATCAGTGCCGCCACCTCCAGAACCGTGGGCCGCGTGATCCTCGCTTTCCCTAATCTGCCGAGGTCGAGGAAAATCATTGGTACCTCCTTCCTCAATCTTTGCTCACGTGACTGCTCAAATCAAGCAATAGTTGAGGAATAACATTCCTGATTTCAATGAGATGGAGTGCCGTGAAATCCCTTATATATTATCGGCAAAGTATTCGTTGCCGGCCTAGCCCGGCATGCTTATACTTGGGTTGAGAGGTGTGCTATGGACAGCCCGGAACAACTTGAATACGGTTTAAGCTACATAATGCAGGTCTTCAGTTCACGCCGATTGACGCAAACGCAGCTTGCCGCGGATTCTGGGGTTACGCAATCCACGATCAGCAAGTTGTTTAATCGAGGCCAAGGCCAAGAGCCGACGTTTGAGCTTCTACGGAAGCTCTGCAAAGGTCTGGGCTTAAATGTGGATGACGTCCTTCATGAATCGGATCAGACCCCGGATGAGCTTCTTGGTTATTTGGCCACGCCTCTGACGGGCCTACCTGAGGTCGAAGATCGCGAGCTGCAAAAGGTCGTATCCGGAATCAAGCGGCTCGTCGCAAGCTGCGAGTTTGTCAATCCAAGCTTCGATCTGTATTGGCCTGGGGACTTTACCCACCCTTCGAAAAATCCAGACCACACCCCTTCACAGGTCTATCGCAA
>CBDCYS010000026.1:0-296543 GCA_965224215.1 Bryobacterales bacterium
AAGGGACCATTGGGGACCCCCTAAAACATGGGGTAAAAAGGTCGGCTGGCAAAGATCCCAGCTTCGCCAGCCAACCCCAAGGAGGTCACCCACATGGTTACCAGATGAAAACAGCATAGCTCCCAAAGGCCCGTCCAACAAGGCCCAGCCGTGACGACCTCGCGGCCCAATAAAATCGGGGCTTCGACGCCTTACAACTTCCGCGGCAGGAAGCCGACTCCCTACGGCGGCTTGCCGCCGGTGGTCGGGAGGGCGCTGATCTGAGAGCCTGGCTATGTGCTATGCATAAAATTTTATGCACTAGCCGTAACGCACTGGAAACACGTCACTTCCGAGCGAGGTTTTGACGACGCGGATTCTGGGCGGGAAGGGAAACCGGACACGGAGAAGCCAAAAGGCCAGTTGCCGAGCTACCACCTCACGACGACCGCCAACCCGCTACGAACGCAGCCACACTCGCAAAGTGAATCTGTGCATAATTCAGGTACCACACGTTAGTTGGGAAGATGGAATACCTGCCGAACCCAAGATGTATTCCTAGTATTTTTCCCTTCGCGGGCGCTTCGATAGCGCCACGGCACTTGTTTAGCATTCAAAGCACCGCGCCAGGCCAAAATTTGCACCGCCGCCACTCGGCGGCTTCAGTTTGATTCGAACGATCCTCGCGAGCCTCGGCCACAGCGCGAGTTGAAACCTCGAATCGTAGTCGCCGTCCAATTGTGCAAGACTCAGAGTCAAGAGGGTTGGTAGTCACGCTCGTGCGCTCCATCGGCATCCCGTCCTCAGGCATCCAGTCTTTTGGCGTCCGGTCGATCAGTCCCTAGAAGCTCCAATCCGCGAAACATGAAATTATCATCCATTTCCCAGTGCGTTGTGCAAGTCCTGGGTTCGCGATCCGTGCGCACGCCATGCGGCGCACGAGCGGGCAGGGCACCCTCGGCCCATTCATGCCGACCTGATCGCGCCGCCCATTGGAGGGGACCCCGCCCTCGACCCGGGATTGCGGAGCTGCTTTCTATCCTTATCCTTCTTGCCACCTTTCTCGCCGTTGCGTCGCCGGTTTCTCCGCAAGACGCTGAACTGGGTGCGGAGAAAGGCGAGCAGCTTTTCGCGCAGATCGACGAAATGCTTGCCGAGATGAGCAAGATGACGGGTCTGGAGATAGCGCGTCCTATCAAGAGATCGATCATCACGCGCGAGCAGATCCGAGATCTGGTCGAAAGCAGACTCAAAGAGGAGACGACGCCCGAAGCAATCCGCGCGGAAGAGCTGACCCTGAAGATGTTTGGCTTCGTTGACGAAGATTTTGATTTGGCCAAACAATACGTCGACGTTCTAGCCGAACAAGCTACCGCACTCTACGACTACCAGACGAAACAGCTCTACTTGGCGACATGGACTCCCGAGGATCTTCAGGAAGTCGCTCTTGTTCACGAGTTGGCCCACGCTCTGGCGGACCAGCATTTTGATCTTGGCAAATACCTAAGTAAGTCGCGTGGTGCTGACGGTGACTTGGCCCGATCGGCGGTGATCGAAGGACAAGCTTCCTGGATCATGGTCGAGTACGCCATGCGGCAGAGCGGCAAGTCCATGGTGGAATCTCCGTTGCTGGCGGTTACTGCGGCCAGCGCATCTCGCTTCGAAGCCGGGCAGTACCCGACCTACGCCTCCGCGTCGCTCTACATTCGAGAGTCACTGCTGTTTCCCTACACCGAAGGCCTGCTCTTTCAACAGGCCATCATTGAGAAGCACGGTGCGGCCGGGTTCAGCGAAGTCTTTCGCGAGCCGCCGGTTTCCTCCCAGCAGATCCTCGACCCTGACGCTTATTTCGAACAGCGAATCCCCACCAAGCCGCGCATACCGCGGGTCAGGCTGGGCCGCGGCTACAAGACGATATCTCAGGGCGAGATCGGCCAATGGGACCACTCGATTCTACTCAAGCAGTTCGTCGGAGAAGAGGAAGCCCGGGATCTCTCACCGCACTGGCGAGGGGCTTACTATAAGCTGCGGGAAAACAAGGCCGGCAGCCAAGTCGTGCTGGCTTACGCGGTCGACTGGTCAAGCCCGGAGCGGGCGCGACGCTACTTTGAGCTCTACCGGGAGATCTGTGAAAAGAAGTGGCAGCCAACAAAGGTGGAGGAGAACTCCGCCGGCCAAGTTGTCGGGCAGAGCGACAGGGGCGGCTTCCTCCTTACTCTCAATGGACGAACCGTTACTAGCATTGAGGGTCTGCCGAATGATAGATTGGAAACGCACGCCGGCGGACCACGAAGGAACCCGGTTCGCCGGTTTCCCGAGCTCGCTCATCGAGACAAATGAATCGCACTCACGAGGAAAATCTATGAATGCCGTAAGAATTCTTTCACTTGTTTTCGTCATTCTCTTGCCCCTGGCCGCGGGCGATGTGCCCAGGGCAGCACCCGACCTTACCGTGAAGACCTCAGCGGGAGAGAGTCTTTCCCTTGCTCAGTTGCGAGGCAAAGTCGTGATGATGATGTTCTTTTCCACCGACTGTTCTCACTGCCAGACGACTACCCGCCTTCTCAGCCCTATTTACGACGACTTGAAACCACAGGGTTTGGAAATTGTGGGCGTGGCGATCAATCCTTCGGCGGCCGGGAACCTGGACAGCTTCGCCAAAAACTTCGGCGCTAAGTTTCCGCTGGCTCTTGGAACTCGCGCGGACTCGACGAAGTTCGCCGAGATCTCCGTCATGGCAAAATTCTTCGTTCCTTATCTATTCTTCGTGGACCGCAACGGAATCGTTCGCGAAGAGCACGAAGGCGGGGATAGGAGGTTTTTCGCTGACCAAGCTAAAAACATCCGCTCGGCTCTGGAAGCATTGTTGAAGGAACCGGCCAAGGGCAAGAAACCTACCTCGTAAGCCTCGGCCCTGAGGGGGCGGTGAACAAGTGGGCACTGTCCCGGCGCGAAATAAACCAACGCCAATCTCAGCGGCTTTGGCAAAGCGCGAGGCGGACCGTTACCGATTTTTCCCGATCCCCGCCCGAAGGACGCCCTTTGTTCAGCACATCCTCCGCGCCAACATCGCCACAGATCGCTGCGTATCCCCCGTACCGGCCACTGATGCGAAACGGCGATCTTCAAACCATCGTTGCTCGCTACTGGCCCACGCCGTTTCGCCAAGGGCAGTGGCTTTGCGAAGAGAAATACTTCCGAACGTCTCCCGATGTGAAAGTATTGGCTCATTTGGATACCCCACCCGGCGGGGAATCGAATGGCACGATCGTCGCGGTCCACGGCTTGACAGCGTCGAGCGAGGCGCCTTACATGCTCCACCTGGCTCAAGCCGCGCTCGAGAGCGGGATGAGCGTCGTTCGTCTCAATGTGCGCAACTGCGGCGGAACGGAACACTTGGCGCCTACGCTCTACCATTCCGGCCTAACCGAAGACTTGCACAGCATCGTTGAGCAACTCGCGCCGAAGCCGCTCGTGCTCGTGGGGTTTTCCATGGGTGGAAATATGGTTCTCAAAGCTGCCGGCGAGTGGAGCGGCCAGCCACCTAGCCACGTCAAGGGAGTGTGCGGAGTTTCCGTTCCGATCCGGCTGGAAGATTGCGTGCGGCGTCTCGGGACCCCGAGAAACCGTTATTACGAACTACGGTTCTTGCGTCAATTGCGCCGGACCGTGCGCACGAAACAACGGATCATGCCGGAGCGGTTTTCTTCGCTGCGGCCCGACAAGGCCCGCGGCATCTACGAATTCGATGATCAGGTCACCGCCCCGGCTTTTGGCTTTCGCGATGCGGATGACTACTACGATCAATCGTCGTCGTCCGGATTTCTCGAGCACATTCGGGTACCGGCGTTGCTTATCCAAGCCAAGGACGACCCCTTTATTCCGTTTGAAGTGTTCGACGATGCGGTGTTCTCCCGAAATCCCTTTCTGCAACTCGTCACCACCGATCACGGAGGACATGTCGGTTTTCTCGCTAGGCAGGCCCCGCGTTTTTGGGCGCAGCATCTTGTGACGAGGTTCGCCAAGGAGTTGCTAAAGCCCTGCCCGTAAGACATGCCGTGGCCGCGACAACGCGTTACCATGGAAGTCCCCATGAAAGTCCAACCACCATGGCCCAGAACAAGTTCGATGTCTGCGTAGTAGGTTCCGGAGCCGGCGGAGGCACCTTGGCGGCCGAGCTCGCCCGAGCCGGCGCCAGCGTTGTCTTGATCGAGGCCGGCACACGCCGCGACCCCGCCAAGCTCCACACACACTCCTGGCCCTACGAACGGGTCAAATCAGAAGTGCCGCCGGTGGAAGCGAGTTCCATAGACGAACCCGTCGAATACACCGGCGATCCGGTCGGCATCAGCCGCGGGCGCGTCCTCGGCGGGCGCACCACCCACTGGAACGCTGTCTCGCTACGCTTTTCAGCCGACGACTTTCGGGAATGGTCGGTCAACGGCGTGGAGGAAGACTGGCCGATCTCCTACGACGAGCTGGCGCCCTACTACGACCGGGCCGAGCAACTCATGGTCGTCTGCGGCACAAAGGAAAACCTCGAAGTGTTGCCTGACGGGAAGTTCATCCGTCCTTTGCCGCTCCGTTGCTCGGAAAAAGTCCTCGGCCGCGCAGCCGAAAAGCTGCGGATGCGCGTGATCCCTGTCCGCAAGGCACTTGCCACCGAGCCCGGCCACGGGCGGCTCCCCTGCCACCACTGCGGGCACTGCATGCAGGGATGTGGTGTGGCCGCCATCTTCAATACCGCTGAGCACGTCATTCCCCAAGCGCTCGAAACGGGCCGCCTCACCGTGCGCAGTGGCTGGATGGCTCGCGAACTGCTGGCCGATGATGAAGGACAAGTTCGCGCCGCCACTATCTTTGACCGCGAGTCGCGGCAACAGGACGAGATCCGTGCTGACGTTTTTGCAGTCTGCGGGGGCAACACCGAATCCGCCCGGCTGCTGCTCAATTCTCGCTCACGGCATTTCCCCAACGGGCTGGCCAACAGTAACGACGTTGTCGGGCGATATCTCCACGGGCACATCATTGCTGAAGTCCACGGTTATCTGAAGGACTTCGTGGGCGTCAAGCCCTTCAATCAAGACGGCGCGCTCGACCACGCCTATATCCCCCGGTTTGCGCCACCGCGGCAACCCCGCTATGCCGGCGGGTTCGGCATCCAATTGAACGTCCGCTCGTATATGCAGCCGCACCATGCGCCGCACGTTCCCGGCTATGGCAAGGCGTTCAAGAAGCGTGTGCGCGATTTGCAACCCGCGCACACCGCTGCTGTTGGCTTCGGGAAAGTGATGGGGCACCCGCACAACCGGGTCACCCTGCACACAACGCGTAAAGACGCTTACGGCTTGCCCGTCCCTCACGTGAACTTCCGCTGGCGCGCCAATGATCTGGAGATGTATCGCGCCATGCTCGAGACGCTTCACGATGTCTACGAGGCTGCTGGAGTCGCATTCAAGAACGAGACGCGAAAAAGTCCGGCTGGCTTTGCCGCGCACGATGTCGGCTGTGTCCGCATGGGAGAGAACCGCAAAACGTCCGTCCTCAACGGTTTCAATCAATCGCATGAAGTGAAGAACCTGTTCGTCGTCGATGGCAGTTCTTTCACGACGTTCCCCGAAAAGAACCCCACGCTAACGATCGTCGCCCTGGCTATGCGGACCGCTGACAACATCATGAACCTCAGGCGACGGCGCGATATTTAGGGAAGAGAGGCGGCTTACGATGGAGCACTCAATATTTCTCGCCAAGGTCATCGGACTCTACCTGGTGATCGTTCCCGCGGCGGTGTTGTTCAGGCGCAAGCAATTCGCAAAAATAGCCAACGAGCTCGTCGCCAACCTTTCTATGGTCTTTCTTTCCGGGCTCATTGCACTTGTCGTCGGGCTGCTCATTGTTGTCAGCCACAATGTCTGGACCTCGGATTGGAGAGGGGTCATTACGGCGATCGGTTGGCTGAGTATTGCCAAGGGTGCGATTCGAATCTTTTTCCCGGAGAAGCTAGCTACATTTGCCATCGACCCGAGTAGCCCCAAGTGGATGATCGCTTCGATCGTGTTGCTGGGGCTCGGCATAGTCTTGACCAATATCGGCTTTTCAGCGAATGCGGTGACGCCTTGACAGGGCCGGTTTCAGTGCTTTCATCACGAAGCCCATGCGCTAGCTGACTCTTGCTTATACGGTTGTTTCAGCAAGCCCCAAGATGTAGGGTAGGGCGTGGCCCGGCCGTCGTTTCCGAAGAGTCTGCGTCAGTTTCAGGTGGAGTTCGCGACCGAGGAGGCTTGCCAGAAGTACCTGGCTGCTTGTCGTTGGCCCGACGGGTTCCTTTGTCCTCAGTGTGGGCATCGGCAGGCCTACATTCTCGAGCAGAAACTACGGTGGCAGTGCGCGGCGTGTCGACACCAGGTCTCGTTGACGTCGGGAACGGTGCTCCACAATACGAAGACCCTGCTGACGGTTTGGGTTTGGGCTGCGTACCTGATGACAACTGATAAACGAGGTGTGTCGGCGCTGCTACTGCAGCGTCAGCTCGGCCTGTCGCGCTACGAAACCGCCTGGATGATGTTGCACAAACTGCGACGGGCCATGGTGAACGCAGCTCGCGAGCCCTTGCACGGAGAAGTAGAGGTCGATGACACCTGGATTGGCGGCCCGCAAGCAGGTTTGCGAGGCAGCCGGCAACTGAAGGGGCGCCGTGCGGCCCTTGTGATGGTCGCTGTTGAGAAACGCGGGAAGCGCTCCGGGCGCGTTCGCATGTCCGTTATTCCAGACTTCAAGAAGGTGACGATCGACAGGTTTCTTGCCCAGAACGTTGTTCCCGGCTCGACCATCTACACAGACGGTCTGAAGACCTTTACCGCCCTCGAAGAGGCCGGCTACAAACACGTCTCTCGTCCGCAACCTCACCGGACTGACTTGCGGAAAGGCGCCAAGTCGGTGGTGCCGCTGGCGGATCGTGCCATTGGCAACCTGCAGCAATGGCTGACCGGAACGTACCACGGCGTGAGCCGCGCTCAGCTTCAGGTTTACCTCGATGAGTTCGTGTTTCGACACAACCGCCGCAAGACCCCAATGGCAGCCTTCCAAACCCTCCTCGGTCTCGGAACTCAACACGCTCCTACGCCTTACGCCCACATCCGCCGCGCGCGTGACCTGGACAAGACGCGATGACCTCCACCCCAACATCTTGGGGCTTGCTGAAACAACCGTATAAGCAGGAGCTGACTTGACCTTCCGGCGCGTCGAACCAGCTAGAAATCCACCCCCGGCACCAACCGGGCCCGGTATTACAAAACTCTTACAAACCCTGGGCCAGATCCTTGCCAGCCCCATGCTACGGTGAAAATGTAGCGGCGAAGGAGGAGCAAATGGCAGACAGCGTAGTCAACTTTCCGGGAGGAACGGAGAAGATCAACTGGAGAACCTCAATCGCTATGGGAGCACTCCACGTTGGCGCGATTGCCGCCTTTTTCGTGTTTGAATGGCAGGCCCTAATCGCGGCGGTGGTGCTGTACTGGATCACGATCGGATGGGGCATCGGCATGGGCTATCACCGTCTGCTCACGCACCGTTCCTACGTGGTACCCAGGCCCATCGAGTACTTTCTGGCAATCTGCGGCGCCCTGACCCTTCAAGGGGGTCCCATTGCCTGGGTAGCCACTCATCGTATCCATCATCAGCACTCTGACAAAAAAGACGGTGACCCACATTCTCCTCGTGATGGTGGCTGGTGGGCGCACGTCGGCTGGATCATTCGCGGAGAAGGAAACTACAACAAGACAAAGCAAATGCGCATGAGGCGCTATGCACCCGACCTGGCCAAGGACCGCTTTTACATTGTTCTTGACACCTACCACTACGTCCCGCTGATTGTGCTCGGCCTGATACTGCTGGCCGCTGGTGGGCTACCCATGTTGCTCTGGGGCCTCTGCCTGCGCGTCATCCTGGGACTGCACGCCACCTGGCTCGTCAACTCCGCCGCGCACATGTGGGGCGGCCGCCGCTTCAACACGACCGACGATTCCCGCAATAACTGGTGGGTTGCGCTCCTCACCTTTGGCGAAGGCTGGCACAACAATCACCACGCCTATCCGACCTCCGCCCGGCACGGCTTGCGATGGTACGAGATCGATTTTACTTGGATACAGATTCGGTTTCTGCAGTTCCTCGGCCTCGTAAAGTCGGCCAAAGTGCCCAAGCTTGAGTTCCCCGTAAGGCGTAGCGAAGCCGCCTGATTAGAATCCTGAGCGCAAGTTCTGGCATTCTAAAGATATCGTGCTCGGCGGTTACCGCAGGTCCATTGCTTTCTTCATCACGCTTGGGTCCTGCCTGGTCGCGCTCGCGATTACCCTCAATATCGGCTGGATTGTACTGAACTGGCGCGCCGGCCTGATGTTGATTCTGGGCGTGCTCTTTTTCGCGCTGATCATCACCGGCGTCGTCCTCAACACCGTATTCCTCGTCCGCGAGATTCGCCGCAATGAGGAGCAGGATCGGTTCATCAACGCCGTCACCCATGAGCTAAAGACGCCCATTGCGTCCATTCGCCTTCATTTGGAGACCCTGCAGTCTCGTCAGGTCGACGGAGCAAAGCGCCGGGAATTCTACGGCATCATGCTAGCCGACAGCGATCGCCTGCTCAGCACGATCGAGCAGGTGCTGCACGCCGGCAGGAGCCGATCGCTTCGGCGCAAGCCGGAGCACTCGCGTATCGACCTCCGGGAAATGGTGCGGGACTGCCTAGCCGTCGCTCGTACTCGACATCAGCTAGCGCCGGAGTCCATCCAATACGCGGAATCCCCTCACGCGGGACCGAAGGCCATTGTTCTTGGAGACCCTGAGGACCTGAAGGCGGCCGTAGCCAATCTCCTCGACAACGCCATCAAGTATTCCGAATCTCAAGTTCGCGTGCTGGTCGAAGTCGCCACGCTGGATGCCCGCCACGTGGCGGTGCGAGTCAGAGACCACGGGGTCGGGATTCCCAAACCGGAGCTCAAGCGAATCTTCAAAAGGTTCTACCGAATCCCCGGAGCGGTTGCCCGGCGCGTCAATGGCACCGGGTTAGGTCTCTTTATCGTCCGCTCGGTCGCAAAGAGGCACGGGGGACGCGTTTACGCGGAGAGCGCGGGCACGGGTCTAGGTAGCACGATCACTCTCCAGCTTCCGCTGGCATCGATCTCATGAGTCGCGTACTGATCGTAGAAGACGAAGAGCATCTTGCCAACGGCTTGCGATTCAACCTGGAGGCAGAAGGCTACGAAGTAGAGGTCGTGGACAACGGCGAGTCCGCTCTGTCGCTGTTGACCGACACGCCCGCCGATTTTGATCTCGTTGTATTGGACGTCATGTTGCCGGGGAAGGACGGTTTTGAGGTGGTCTCGGAGTTGCGCCAGGCGAACCAGTTCGTCCCTACCCTGATGCTCACGGCGCGCGGCCGGCCGGAGGATGTGCTTCGCGGCTTTGCGGCCGGAGCGGATGATTATCTGGCGAAGCCGTTCGAGCTTGCGATTCTCCTGGCGCGCATCGGTGGCCTTCTGCGCCGCCATGAGTGGCTGCGGCCGCCTACTCGAAAGACGGATCAAGGCATGTCCGTTGGCAGCGGGAAGTTCATTGACATCGACGCGTTGGAGCTGCGTGTCGGCGATCGTACTCTGCGGCTGACTCTGATGGAAGCGAAACTGCTGAGTTACTTGATTCAGCACGAAGGCGAAACGGTCACGCGAAAAGCGATGTTGCACGATGTTTGGGGGTTGCACGAAGACACGGACACGCGCGCTATCGACAACTTCATTGTGCGACTCCGCCGTTATCTTGAGGCGGAACCCACCCGCCCCCGGCACCTATTGACGGTTCGCGGCGTCGGGTACCGATTCGTCCGAGAACCCGAGGCCTGACGGATAGCACAGGTTACGTGTGTGCCCCGGCGGGATCAAATGCCTCTTTTCAGCAGGCAACAAGTCGGCCACCTGATCGACGGGGCACAAAACGTTTTCCGGATCTGCCAGGCTTAGCGAGCTATCTCTAGCGGGAGTACGTTGGAACGGGACTCCTCTCCAGAACCCAGATCCGTGATGAGTATGCCGATGAAGTAATCATCGTCCGGCACGTCTTGTGGGATGATCGCCACGTCTTGGACCCCCAATCCTGATTGGCCTTGCCGGGTCTCTCTGTTTTCGCTCAGGAGCACTACATCCGTCCCGCCGATTTGCTCATCGACAGAGAGCACAACGTCGATCCGCAGAGATCGAGCACGGGTATCGGAGAAGGCGGCGGACCAACTGTAGCTCAACAGTCCAACCTCGGGACTTGTCAATTCAGCGTCGAGGAGCTGAATCTCGATCGGACCGCTCCCGGGCCCACCCACCGATCCGGTCACGCTCAACCGCACGCCGGGCTGCGTTTGTTGCGAGCCTACCTCGATGACAATTTCGTGATCTCCCGATGGCAGCCCATCGGGAACAATCACGTTGAACTGGTTGAGTCCCGCTCCGCTGAGGCCAGCGAACTCGACGACGGCCTCGCCGCTGCCAATTAGGACCCGAACGGAGTTGGTCAACCGAGCTGCGCCCAGGAACAGCAATCCCGCGGGCACGGGCGGGTTGGTGGGTCCGAAGCCGGAGCCGAACACCAAGATGCGATCGCCCGCCTGCGCGGGCCGGGTCGGCACGACTCCCCCGAATAGATCGTCCGGACCGACGAAGACTCCGTCCAAGTGTACGGCCGCGGCATGACGCGTTTGCCCCGGCCCGTAAGTGAACAGCGCCGGCGCCAAGGCTCGCACCTCGGCGATGCTCGCTTGGCCGGCCAGTCCGTTGACGATCACGCGCACCTCAACTTGTCCGTCCACGCCGTCGGGCGCTTGCACGTTAATCTGCCCCGGCGACACGAAAGAAACCGCTCCTGGCCGGCCGTCGAAGAGAACCTGCACTCCGGCGACTACGGTGGGCAGGTCCGTGCCCTGAATTGCACCGTCCCAAGTCGTCGTGGATCCGGCTAAGTTCTGGCCAAAGATCGTCACCCAAGAGCCGGGTGAAATAACGGTTTCAAAGGACGCGGCGTTGACCACCCCGCCGGCTGAAATGCTGGGAGTAGGCCCCGGCACAGCAACTGGAGGGATACCGGCGCCGGCCAACTCCAAGTCAATCACCGGCTGGTTGGGGTCGTTCGAAGTTATGCGTAAGGAGCCGGCGCGAAGCGAATCTGAATAATCTCCTGATCCACTCCAACAAGTACGAACGGGGAAGCCGGCGAATCCACTAGGGAGTATGCGCCACCAGCTAGCTGATACTCGACGCTCAATTCCGCCGAGCTGAGGTTTGAGATGACTAGCGGAACCGTCAAAGACTGACCCGTGGGGACCTCGCCGAAGCCCAGCGACTGCTCGCTGACGCGGATCGTGGGAGTCGTTGCTTCGACCGCGTTGGCGCTGATGTTTATCTTCAACTTCGGCTGGTTTGTCGCGTTGCTTCGGACAGTGAGCACCGCGGCCTCCAGCCCCACCGAGGTCGGCGCGTACCGGAGCGTCACACGAGCGGCGGCCTGGGCCGGAATGTCGAAAGGTGTCTCGGGTGCAAGCACCTGGAACACTGGATTGTCGGATTCGATCGCGTTGACGTTCAGCGACCCGGAACCCTCGTTGATTAGACAAAGCCCTGTTGATGATCGAATCCGGCCACCACTGGGCCGATATCAATGGCCTCGGGAATGACGCTGATCGCGGGCCGCTGGACGACGTCGATTGGCCCGACCGTGGCTTCGGCCGTTTGCAGGCCGTCGCTCGCTAAGACGCGAAAATACACATTGGGCCCGCCATTGGCGAGATCCGCATTGACGTCGAAGTCCTCTCGCGTCAACCGGGAATCGAGCAAGGTCCAGTCCTCGGCGCCGTCTCGGCTTGCAAGCAGCATGTAGCTAAGCGCGTCACCGTCGGCGTCGGCGCCCGACCAGGCAATCGTCTGCATCCCGCCATCCCAGCGGCCGCCTGGCTGGGGATCGGTGAAAACGACCGTCGGAGGATTGGCGCTGGCTGTCCGTGACGTTAGTTCAGTTCCGTCGAAGGTGAGTGCTACCTTGGTGGCGCCCGACGGCACCGCGACAGCGAAACCGAAGATATCTTCCTCTAGTTCGGTTTCACCCGGCTCGTCGGCGAAGCCATCAGGCAACGTGAATGCCAGGTCGGGGCAGTATTGGGCGATCGTGCCGCCCTGACCCTCGAAAACCGCGCAGTAAGTACCTGAAGTGGGAACCTCGTCCAACAATGACCCAGCCGGAAGCAGGAAGACCGGGTCCAGTGTCGCTGATGTCCCATCTTTTCGGAATGAGCCGCTCACGAACACGGCCGGTCCAGCATTCTGCTGCCTCTCTGGTGACAGGCGCGCTCCGGCGTCTGGCTGAATCTTTTCGGAGTTGAACATCTGCTCCACGCTTGACGGGGAAATCCAGAGCAATCGGCTGGGACACCGAAGCTCACCTCCGTTGGAGAAGTCCCATGACCATTCTGAATCTTTGACCTGCTTTTCCGCGACGTCGAATCCGACTCCCTCTTCATCTCCGATCGTATTCCTGATGACCTCGCAACCTATGTTGGTTCGCCCTAGAGCTTTGCCAAGCACCACAGGTACGCCCATCAGAAAAGTGTTAAGTAAAAAGGTACTTGCATTGTCGTGCAATAAGAAGGAATCAAGCTCCTGGTCCAACGGTAAGATTCTCCCTGAACTAGGCACGTTCCCCGTCGGCGGGCGCCAAAAGATGCTCACCTCGGAAGCGACCACACCGGGGAGACGTTTTGCTGCAAGAACTTTGAACAGCAGCTCCCGACGAACGTCCTTGTCTATCCAAATCGTCTCGATCTCGAGGTCAATCTGGTGATAGAAGACACTTCCGAAACTCAGCGCCGCTCCCGCCGCCCCGTACTGCAGACCTCGCTCGGGAATGGGGAAGGTCTTTTGGACAAAATCGAGGTTGCTCGGATTGGAGATACGCCGTTCATCCGGACAACGCTGTTCCAGCTGGCCTTTGATCGTCTCGCAAACCCGGTAATAGTTGACCGTCAGGGAAGATCGCGCGGCAAAAGTGAACCCCTCTCTGAATTCATTGTTCGCGGTATTTTCATTCGGAAACGCCTCCGGGTCATCCGGGTGCGCTGTGGCTGCAAGTGTGATCGAGCCGGGCTCGGTCCACGAGAGGGGCAGCTCGAAGACCGCGGAAGAGGAAATGCGGTTGCGATTCGGTTCCTCTCCAAAACGCAGCGGCCGGACGCTGCGGCGGATGACAGTCGGTTGCCCCGGGACAGGCTCCCTGTTGCGGAAGGCGGCAAGCGTAACGTCCACGAACTCTCCCGTGGGTGTAGAGCCCTCCGTGAGACCCAAGTAGACTCTGACAACGGTACGCTTCCCGGCGGCTAGCGGGACCGTGTTCGAGGGCGTCTGCACCGACTGCACAATCTCCATGTTCCGAACAATGACGTCACGGTTCACCTCCTTCGGAGGTGCCAAGAAAAACTTAAGGGCATTCGAGACCTGTTTCGCTCCTTCGGAAAGACCTGGGTTCTCGACGCGGACCTCGACCTCCTTTCCGCCATCCACTGCAAGGCGCGGCAACTTCGCGCTGGCGGCCACGGCCGGATCTGGTTGCAACAAAGACGCCGGTATATCTGCCGTCAGCTTCGTCGGGGTAACCGTTCGCGGGTTTAGGCGGACCAAGTCCCACAGCAGGACGGCATCAGGTGCAAAGTCACTTCCATCTACGGTCAACGTAAAACCGGGACCGCCGATCACCGCGTTGCTGGGGCTAATACTGGACATCACCGGTGGGAGCGGCGCTGTCGTCTGGCCTCCAAAGCGCCAGGCATTGAGGGCGACGTTCGCTCCAGCCGCGCTGCTGGCAATGATGTCGAAGGTTCGTCCGTCGTAGCGGGCCACATCGCCCATGAGGAGAAAAGAATCTATGGTGAATTCGAAAGTGGTGTCGTTGATGATTTCCGGAGCGCAGGAAACTACCTGCCGGAGCGGTTCCATATTCCCACACACCGGCCGCCGGTTGCTCGGGGCGGACCAGTTAATCGTCTGGATGGGATCATTGCCGCGCGCGTCTCGAGTGTCCCGAAAAAAGACCGTGACCCCGCCTGCGGTGAAGTTCGCGTTCTCCATGGTGACTCGCACCCGCTGGCGGGCTTGCAGCGGCTGGCTGGACGGTGTGATCGTCACATCTCCCGTCTTTGAAACCGGGACCTGCGTGGCCGCGCCGCTGGCGAGCGTTCCTCCCTGGGCGTCCAGAATTACGGGGATCAAATCGACCCGATCCGGCACTTCTGTCAGGGACTCGGCTACGGTGGTTGGACCAGGGTCAGCACAGAGAGAGGGGAAACAAGTTCTTCTCGGTATCCGGATCTCGATGCTCCGCAGCGTGCCTCCGCTGGTCCCCACCGAGACCGTGTCAGCAATGTTGGCGCCGATATACCGTGCGATGAAGCCAGTGCTGGAGCCCTCCGGACGGTCGGTTACCGTTAGCCGCGCGGCGATCAGATATCTCTTGCCTTGAAAGGCGATTTCCGGAGGTTGAATCGGGAACCTGTCAATCGCGATGGACTGGGCCGCAGCGGTGCTGCAGGTTAACGTCAGAAGGAGCGCTGCCCGCCGAAGCCCCGTAGAAGTGATCCAAGCAGTTTTCCACACCTTGATCCATCCTGCTAACGCTTGGCCAAAGCTACTGGTCTCCGTTTTCCTGGACAACTATGCCCTGGACACTAGGGTATCGCCGGTAGGGCAGCAGCAATGGCGCTTTCGTTGGCTTCGTTTCCGCCAATCGAGTGTGGATGACCGAATCCGCCCGCCGACTCAGGATTCCCGCCCGCATCGTCGGTGAGGTCAAAGATGACGTTGTCAGGCCTAGCGGCATCACCGCTGATGCCCCCAGGGACATGATCCAGGCCGAGGTTATTGCGGGTCCGCCAGGCAATGTTGTGGTCCGCGCAGGAGCTGTCACCGCTGACGCCGACGGCTCCGACGAGTACGCCTTCGCTGTTATAGAGGGCAAGTCCGCCTCCGAAGACATTCACCCCGCCGATTTTCTTGCCGCTCATCTCGTCGTTGTCCTGTCCGTAATGTTCGGAGTTGCCACCGTAGGCAACTTGGGTGTTAACCGGATTGCTGTGCTGCAGGCCGAAAAGACTGCCTCCTGGCTGCACCGCGGCCCAGAGATTGGCGGTGGAGAGTGACAAGCCAGGCAAACTGAATGCATTTGCCGTATTCGCCTTTTGCGCGGAAATCACGCGGCTTCCGGGCCACTGGTCGCCCCTCTCACTGCCGCTGAAGGCCACGGAACAGACGATCCCGTCGCGGTCGACGATCGTGGCCCACATGTGGAGATTGAAGCCTCCGTTTCCACTTGGCGGGCTGCCCACAGCGGCAGCTAGAGCGGCTTTCAGTTCGGCGTGGCTAGGTAGTCCTTTGCAGTTCATCGTTTCTCCTGTTTTGCGATAAATTCTCGCGCTAAATGATTCGTCGTACTGTGATGCTGGGGATTGCCATTATGTAGCGCTTCAAGTGGAATGTCAAATCGTAGGGGCTGCCACGCTGTTCATCGGGGCAAAGAACCGCCAAAAGCCGCTCATCCCGGTTGACAACTACCGGCTACAGTTATACTATTTGTATACTCATCAGCGCCCATATATTAACTAATGGTTAACACATAGGCCAGTCTGGCTGCTGTTTGGCCTCCATGCACATTATCCATTGACCCCAGAGACACTATGCAACCCACCTACTCAGTCAACCTCAAACAGTTGGAAACGAAAGTAAGACTCGGATACCACCACCTATACCTCAGCATGATCAAAGGTGAGCGGGACCTCAAACTCGACGACGCAGCCGAGGTCGCCACTGCCTTGGGTCTCACATTAGACGAGTTTCATGAATCGCTGCGGCAGAAGCTCTTTCAAGCCGACAGCCGTCAGGACACACTGATGCAGGCTCCAGGCCGGGGCCCCAAGAAGGCCGGAAAGCGAACGCCAAGCCCGACCGTTGCAGTTCCAGAAGGCAAGCTTGGCGTTCTGATGCCCGGCTTAGGCGCTGTCGCCACGACCTTCATGGGCGGTGTCGAGTTGGTCAAAAAGGGCTTAACAAAGCCGATCGGTTCGTTGACCCAGATGGGACATATCCGGCTGGGGAAGCGTACCGATGGCAGCAACCCGCTGATCAACGGCTTGGTTCCTCTGGCTCAACTGGACGACCTGGTTTTCGGCGGATGGGACATCTACGACCGCGACTGCTACGAAGCAGCTTCCGATGCCGCGGTTATCGAAAAGCCGATGATCGAGAGTGTCCGCGGGGAATTGTCCGCTGTCCGTGCCATGCCGGCCGTATTCGAGAACCGTTTCGTCACTCGGATCACGGGTCCCAACGTGAAAAGCGCAACCAACAAGATGCATTCGGCCGAAGCGCTGATGCGGGACATCGAGACGTTCAAGCGCGAGAACGGGCTATCTCGGGTCGTGATGATCTGGTGCGGTTCCACCGAGATCTACCAAAGCGCCGGCGCTTGCCACCAGAGTCTGGAGGCGTTCGAGAAAGGTCTGCTGCAAGATGATCCTGAGATTGCCCCCTCGCAGATATACGCCTACGCAGCGCTCAAGAGCGGCGTTCCATTTGCGAACGGCGCACCGAATTTGACCCTAGACTTTCCTGCCATGATGGAGCTGGCCAAGCGCGAGGGAGTTCCGATTTGCGGCAAGGACTACAAGACAGGGCAGACGTTCATGAAGACGCTCATTGCCCCCGGTCTCAAAGCCCGTCTGCTGGGTCTCAACGGCTGGTTTTCGACCAATATCCTAGGAAATCGCGACGGCCTCGTGCTGGACGATCCTGATTCGTTCAAGACCAAAGAAGTCAGCAAGCTGGGCGCGCTCGAGGTGATCATGCAGCCCGAAGAGTATCCGGACCTCTATGCAAAGTTCGATCACATGGTGCGGATTAACTACTACCCGCCGCGTGGCGACAACAAAGAGGGCTGGGACAACATTGACATTTTCGGCTGGCTCGATTACCCCATGCAGATCAAGGTGAACTTCCTCTGCCGCGATTCGATCCTGGCCGCGCCGCTTGTGCTGGACTTGGCCTTATTCCTCGATCTGGCGCAGCGAGCGGGTATGTCGGGAACCCAGGAGTGGCTGTCTTTCTATTTCAAGAGCCCCATGGTCGCGTCGGAACTCTACCCCGAGCACGACATTTTCATTCAGTTGATGAAGCTCAAGAATACGCTGCGCTGGATGGCGGGCCAGGATCTGATTACTCATCTCGGGCTCGAGTACTACGACTGAGGATCGGGAACCCAAGCCCCGTTTACACTTGGGCTGTGGCTCCGAAACAGGCCGCAGGTCTCTGGCGCGCCTTGGGCTGCGGAAATTTCAAAACCCTCCTGCAAACGCCCGGCGGGCATCCCAGTTTGAGCACTACTTCACGTCAATCGGATCGTGATGGATGAGTTTGTCTGACAGACCCTTGGCTTTGAGGACTTTTACCGTTTCGCGCATCATAATCGGCGAGCCGGCGATGTAGACTTCCCCGTCAAGGGGCGCGGGGAAATGCTTGTCGAGCACCAGGTTGATATACCCCGTTTCACCGTCCCAAGAATCACCCGGCTCGGGACTCGACAACGCTGGCACGTAGGAGAAATTGTGCCTGGTCTCAGCCCATTCGACGAACTGCTCGTGCAACAGCAGGTCCCGGCGGCTACGAACTCCGAGGTAAAGATAAATCTTGCGGCGCTCGTTGACGTTCGCCTCGAACAAGTGTTCGAGCAGGCCAACGAATGGCGAGACGCCGGCACCTCCCGCGACGAAGAGGATTGGGCGGTCACTATCGCCGCCCGAGTAGAGAGCCCCCATAGGTTCGCCGAACGCGACGACGTCCCCGGCCTTCAATTCCGTATGTATATAGGTCGAAGCCAAACCGGGCGGGACGTCCTTACCGCGCGGAGCTCGTTGGTGCTTGACGATCACGTCGAACAACGACAGTCGGCTCGGGCTCGACGCGAATGAATAGGGCCGGGAAACTTGCTCATGGGAAGTCCCGTATTGCTGGTTCCAGTTTTTCACATAAGAGCCCGGCACGTGCAGCAGCACGAATTGTCCGGGTTGGAAACGGAATTGGTCCGGAGCCCGGAAGGTGATCCGGCTGACGTCGTGAGTCAGCTCTTCAATGCGTTCGACGCGGGAAAGATGGGGATGGGGATCGGCCCATGCGGAGGTCGCGAGAGCGAGAGTGACCAACGCGCTGATTGCCGCCCGGGAGAATACTTCACCTAGTCTCAGGACCCGCCGACCGCCCACGCCCTCACGCATGGATCTCATCATAAGCCCTTGCCACGGCCCCAGGCGAGCGACATAAATGTGGGGAAGCATATTGGGCAGCGGTTTCGCGGCATTTCTACGGCAACCAGGATGACATTGTCGGCTTCCGGATTTATTGCTCGCAGCGTGTTGGCGCCTGGGCAAAACCGGTGCCGACGACCCTCTTTCTCGACGAGTTTCATGTCTTTTGCAACTACTATACACGTTAACTATGGACCTGGGGTGCCTTGGCAGCAGTTTCGAAAAACCTCGTAAGTTTCTTTACTTCAGTACCCCGGCAATCTCGATTGCAGGATTTTGCAGATTCTGGTTATCCACTTTACTCTAGTTGGTGGGCTGGGGCTTGGTGATAATGTCTCGATAGGTCAAGGCCTTACGGAGAACCAACTGTTCGACGAGTCGGTGGAAGATCTTGCCTACGTGGCGGGACTTTCGACGGTTGAAGCGAAAGGTGAATTCATCGAGGTAGCCTTGCAGATGCACTTTACTCACCTTCCCTTGGTGCGTCGCTACCAACCAGCGCTTGAGCAGCGAGGCAACCAGGTGGACATGCGCGAATTCCTCGGCGGCTATCTGCGAGTCTCCCGCTGTGTGGGTGACCCGATAGCGATAGCCGGCTTTCTTCAAGCCCCGGTAACCCCTCCAGCCGTCGCTATGGACCAGACTGCCTGACGCCACACAGTCGGTCACAAAACCCACCAGACTCGGTCCCGATGCGTCGGGGACATGACGCAGACGAATTCGCCCCATTTTGCGGCCCTGCAGTTCCACCGCAACCACAACCAAGGCTTTGCCCACCAGCTCTCGCCCGCGAACGTGCTTCTCCTTGCCGCCCAAGTAAGTCTCGTCGACTTCGACACTTCCGTCCAGCCGTTCCCGACCCAGCCGAACCATCCGCCTGCCGCAACTTCTGCAACATCAGCCAGGCGGTCTGATAGCTGCCCAGACCGAGTTCACGCTGCAAACCCTTGGCGCTCAGCCCTGTTTTCTGAGTGCAGGCCAGCCACATGGCCAGAAACCAACTCCGCAGCGGCACCCGCGAGTTGTGCAGGATGGTTCCCGCCGTGGGAGAGGTCTGGCGTCGGCACCCGCTACAGAACATCGTGCCTCGTCGGGTCGTCCAACCCTTCGTGGCCGAGCAGTTCGGACAAACGAACCTCGCTGGCCAGCGGACACCGAGCAGATACTCGCAGCAAGCTTGCTCGCTGGCAAACCGTTCAGTGAACTCCACCAGATGTTTTGGAAAATCGTCGCTCAACAGACTCGGTCTTCGCCGCCAACAGCGCGAGTCCAAGGATAGCTTGATTCATCACTAGAGTAAAGTGGATAACCAGATTTGCAGATATTTTCATGATATCTTGTTTTTTGCTTATTTCGGAGTAATCTCACGCATTCATTTCTTTCGTAACCGGGCGTTTGTGAACGATGCCGTTAATGATCTCTTGCCGGCCGATCATCTCACCGCTCTCAGCATAGCGGCACATTCGTGTATGTCAAGTCTCGAGCGATCGGCTTTGTTGATAACCATGGACTTAATGCTCTCACTAATTCGTGACTGGAAGTTTGGGCTGTTGGAATTTTGGGGAGATAGGGGACCGCCGGCGTGGTTTTGACTAGGCGGAGTCGGGTGTGGGGATCTATGCCGTTCACCTCAGCCCCGGCGACCTGCCGAGAGGGATCAATCAGCCTGATATCATTGAGCAATCGAGCTGGAACAATCGAACTGCGAAGAATCGAACTGAGGAAACGAAGAAACGCACTGAGGAAACGAACTCCTGCCGCCGATAGTGCCCACAAGGAACGGTTCGGCTCTTAGGTGGAGCCAGCCTAGGTGGGGCCGGCAGGGCTCGTTTAGCGACTCTCGACACGATCTAGGTTTTCGCTGCTCGGCTAACGTCACAGCTCAAACACCTCAATGGAAACGACTGTCGCTCTAGCTGAGATTGAGGAAGAAATCCTTGGAGGGGACGACACTTCGAGCGCGCTCGATCGCCTCTACCACGTCATCCTGCTAAACGACGACGACCATACCGTTCCCTATGTCGTCGAAATGCTGATGAAGATCTTCGGCTTCTCCGAGGAAAAGGCCTACTTTCACACGGTTGAGGTCGACACGAGGGGTCATACCCGGTTGCTCACCTGCGGTCATCAGGAAGCGGAGCGAAAGCGGGATCTGATTCACGCTGAAGGGCGCGATTTTCGTCTGCCCCGCCGTCGCGGTTCGATGGCTGCTCTGATCGAGCCGGCCGAGCGCTAGCCCTGCTTTTCTCACCGCGTGGCGAGGCGAAGTGCGTGAGAGGCGCGTCAGTACGAGGCGCGCGCCGCTTGACGAGCGGAGGCGTACTTGACGGTACGTCGAGCGGCGAGCACGGCGAGCAAGCGCAACGAAGTAATGGCGCGCCTGTCGCGTGCTTCGGCCGTCAGGCGGTGAGAAAGGCGGGCTATATCCCTGCGAGCAGCCCCTCGGTTCGGCTACAGTGGTCCGAAGCATCGGCTACTTACGCGCCACCGCCGAGAATCCAAACCTCCATTGAGCCTTTACGACAAAGTTCTTGCCGCCGCCTCCAAACGAAGCGGTCCGGCGCTGGCAAAAGCACGTGACTCAGCGGCGGTGGTCCCTTGGCGGCGCTCCTCCTCGACGAAGAAAATCGAAGTCTTCTGGGTGCGGCGGGCAGAGAGCCTGCGCTTTATGGGGGGCTGGTATTCGTTTCCCGGGGGCGGCCTGAGCCAGCGCGATGAAACGACATTCGCCGCGGGAGTAACGGGACACAGCGGCGATCATCAAGGTTCCGAGGAAGAGAACGGCCGGCTGGTTGCCTGCGCCATTCGTGAGCTATTCGAGGAAGCAGGCATACTTCCGACCAAGGAGCCACCGGCGGGGCGTCGAACATCCCCTTCTGTTCTCTCCGAGCTTCGTGAGGAACTGCTTGGGAAACGTATTTCGCTGCTCGATGTCGCCCAACGGCTCGGCGGCGCGCTGGACCCCTCACGACTGACATTCGCCGGGCGCTGGATCACGCCGACGAGTTCGCCGATTCGATTCGACGCCCGTTTCTTCCTGCTGGAATGGCCGGAGAGCGAAGTCCTTCAGCCTCTCGTTGTGCCAGGGGAGCTGGAAGAGGGCAGGTGGATTGCACCTTCCGAGGCCATTGAGCGCTGGCAGCGCGGCGAGGTGTTGATCGCGCCGCCGGGGCTCTACATCCTGCGGGGCCTGGCCGAGGACGGTCCTGACAAGGCGCTCCCTCGGCTGCAGCATCCTCGAAACATCGATGTAGGGCCGTTCCGGCGGAGGGAGTTTCTGCCCGGCGTGCAGCTACTGCCGTTGCGGACCGAGACACTGCCACCGGCCACCCACACGAATGCCTACGTACTAGGGAATCGTGAGCTGGTGCTGGTTGACCCGGGGGCTTCCGACGAAGCGGAGATCGAGCGGCTGCGGCAGGCCGCTCGAGCCCTTGAGCAGGAAGGTGGAAAGTTCACGGGCATCTGGTTGACCCATCATCACCGTGACCACATCGGCGCGGTCACAGCGATGCAAGAGTTTCTGGCGGTGCCGGTGTGGGCTCACGCACTGACGGCCGAGCGCGTCGCTTCGGCGGGGATCAAAGTCCAGCATGAGTTTGCCGACGGTCAGCGCATTGTGCTCGACGGCGATCCTGGGTTGACCCTGAGTGTCATCCACACACCAGGTCACGCGCGCGGCCATCTTTGCTTTTTCGAAGAGCGCTCGCGGGCGGTAGTGGCCGGGGACTTGGTGGCAGGCCGGAGCACGATCGTTATCGATCCGCCCGAAGGCGATATGGACGACTATTTGAATTCGCTCCAGAGGGTGATTGATCTCCAGCCGCGGTACCTCTTGCCGGGCCACGGGCCGTTAGTGACCCAAGCAGTTGTGAAACTCAAGGAAACCATCGAGCACCGGCAGTGGCGCGAGCAGAAGGTGCTGGCGAGCTGGCGGTCGGGGTTACGCCAACCGAATGAAATGCTTTCCCACGTATACGAAGACATTGCGCCAACGGCCTACCCGCTGGCGGAACGCCAGATCTTGGCGCATCTGGAACGGCTCAAGAAACGAGGTGCGATCGAGTAGGGTCGCCGTTACTCAAAGGGTACTTGTCACTTTCAGGATTTAGTGGCGCAGAGCCGTCAACCTTATATGGCGCGCCGGGGCTTACTTGGCACCGAGTTGGCCTGACGCGCGAGCAGTCTCGAAACAGTGGCGGGATGGACCTTGAACAATCGCGCTGCATCGGCGGCCGTCCTGCCGCCTTCGCCGGAAGCACGCGAACATGCGCGCGGACGTCTAAAGCTTGAACAAACCCTTGCCGACTGGGGAGGACTTGGGCGAGGGTGGCGACGAGGGTGGAAGTGGTGGGATTTGAGCGGATTTCACGAAACGTATGCGCCTTTGGGCGGATGGGCGCACCTCTCCCTCACTCGGGTGAGGGCGGCAGTTCGCCTCACTCGGGAAGAGACTGCACTGATTGGACAAGCCGAGAATGCGTGTCATCTAGCCTAACAGCGACAAGCAGCGGCCCGGTGCTTCGCCCCGCCAGCCGGTGTCGCCGGTTCGGTCGAGCTCCCACACCCTCATTCAGGCCGTTTTTCGAGAAGCCTGGAGTCGTACACGATTCGAGTCGCCGGGTCGCCCTCCTCTGACAATGCAGAGCTGGGCGAGATTCGCGGCTAGATCCGCCATGGCCGCCAAGAGTGGAGGGAGCGGCCACCAGAAGGACGTATAACGCCCTACCCGTAGAAACTGTTTAGAAGTTCGATTAGAAATGTTGCTCGTTCAAAGCCGTTTGATCCTGTCTGATGGCCAAGCTTTGATCCAGGTCTTGATCGGGAAGATACACGCCGGAGTCCTCCAGCGCACCTCCTCATTGCCGCGTGGTCAAGTATGTTCCGCACTTGCTCGAGTCCCATCATTTGGTCCATACCCGAAGAGTACGCCAAACAAAGTTGACGATTCTGCGCCACTTAATTCTAAAAGTGACAGGCTACTGAAGCGCTCGCACGCGCGAGAAACGCAATCTAGTGTAGTGCGCCAGAAATAGCGCGACACACAGACATCGGTCGAAGACATCGGCCAGGGAGAGCGGAAGCCCGTGAAACGGGCTGAAGGACCCTCGGCGGTTGCGTGCACCAGCCGTAAACGGCTGGCCTAGTAAGACCAGGCCGCATGAACGCGGCTCAAAACAACAGCATCACGCTGCGTATGCGGATCGGACTGTCAATCTTACTCGGCAAGCAGGCAAAAAACGACTCACGATACGTTGTGGTCTGATTGGCGCACTACACTAGCTTTCCAGGATGACTTGGGCAACAGCCATTTGGCGCGTGTGGGAGAGCGACAAGCTGATCGAGCGGCAGCCGAGCGAAGCGGCCCGATCGGCTGCGCTTCCGTGGAAACGCAGACTGGGCCGGCCTTTGGGTTGGCTGACGACTTCCACATCAACCCAGCGGACTCCGTGGTCCCAGCCCGTTCCCAGAGCCTTCATGCCCGCTTCCTTGGCGGCAAACCTTGCCGTGTAGCGCTCGTAGGGGCTCATCGCTTGTTCGGCATACGCGGTTTCCGCGGGCGTGAAGATCCGTTCGATGAAGCGCCGGCCATGGCGCTCGATTGCTCCGCGAATACGCTCAACTTCTTCGATATCGATGCCGGTGCCGATGATCATGGGTCAGGTTGGAGGATGGCGTGGGATAGTCGCTGGGAACTTCGCGGTGTTTGCCGGTCGCGCGACCTATTGATGATATGGCTGCGGGCTTGCTCGTGTGGCCTGCTTCACTGGCTGACCCGTCGCTTGCGCTCTGGGCTCTGTTACTGCTCCGGTCCTTCTAGGCGATAGGGTTTGAAGGTTTCAAAGACCCGTCCGAGTCCGTCGACACCCACTAGCCGAACGCCCAGCGTTGCGGGATACCGCTTTGTCAGCGTGCTTGGAATCGTGAAACTGCCGAATTGGGTTGTTCCGAGGACTTGCGCGCCGATGCCGGCACCAGCCACTTCGGCGATCCACAGCCATTGCATCTTCTTTGTGACCCGGCCGGTTTTCTTGACTGTCGCGTTGAACTCGAAAGTTTCTCCCGCCGTTAGTACATCCGTATCAGGGAATTGAATTTCGTACGGAACGTCCGCGATGCCGGCCTCGATCTTCTTTGGCTTGATCTTGCGCCAGGCAAGCAGGAATGAGTTATTCATAGCTTCCTTCCTGCCTTCCCTGCGCAGATAGAGCACCCAGTCGTGCGACGGATCGGGTGGCCCCGGCGTATTGAAACGCTCTCCTTTGAACTCCTTCTTCTCGTCGATCCAGGTTCCGTCTATCGGGTTGAACCAACTGATGCTGTACCCGTGCTTAGGCACTCTCAGCTCAACGGGTCCGGGCTTGTCGAGATAGACCGAATACTCAACCCCGGTCGGCGTCTCGGCTCGAAAGCGGAAGAACGTCAACCCGATCGCCGATCCCCCTTCGACCCGGTAATAGGGCTGCAAGTCGGCGTAGCGGGTCTGTGCGAAATAGTTATACAGATGCGTCATGGCACGGGCGCCCTCTGAGTCGGCATACTTGAGGTCGACCGTTGAACCCTCGGCTCCCCACGTGCCGGCGTTAGCGAACGTCACGTACTGGCCGCGAACCGCCGCGTTCCAAATTCTGCTGCGCATCGTGTCGCTATCCACAAACTTCGACTGATCGCCTCCCCCGCTGCTTTCCACGCCGACCTCAATATTGACGAACGGCACGGCATGGATCTCATACTCAACCGTAGCCAGGGCTGGGTTCGAGGACCGCTGCACGACGTAGTTCATCCAACGATCTTCGAGAAGCGAACTCGATGTCGAAGCCGCGGCCGTCGAGCGTGGATGTTTGTAGGGGTCCCACTTGTCGATGTAGCGATTGATCTCTTTTAGAAACTTCCGGCTGTCTTCATACTCCTCGAAGCGCTCGACTCCTTGCCATGTAATGTTCATCGCTGAGTAGCGCGCTACCACATAACGAATGTAGCGCTCCCGCGTGTGGCGGTCCGGCAATAGTTCGGCCAGTTGATTCGCACCGCTGCCAAGAATGACGTCGTAGATGAGTCCTTTCTGATTCAGGTAATCGACGCGCTGATCAACTTCTTGGAAGTGTGCAATGAGCGGCTTCTCCGGATCAGCGAGTACTTTGGCCGCATTGTCCGAGTTGCCGAGGACGAATCCGCGCATATGGTTGAACTTCTGTTCTGAGCGGATGTCGACTAGCTTTGAAAACGTCTCCCACGGGATCGTGCTGAACGAGTAACAGGTGTCCCCCATCCAGTAATGAGTCGTTTCGCGCGTATTGACGCGCCAGTAGCGGAGATTGTGTACCTGGATAAAACCAGGCGATCGCGCAGGCCCGGTCTCAAAGCTGCCGGTTTTTCCAGAGAGGCTCGGCAGATTGGAGACGATCCGAAAATCCCAGCGACCCGGGTCGATTGGGGAAAAGCGGATTTTGAAGTTGCGCCCGCCGTCCCAAAACCCGGGCATCACCTTCGTGCGGCCGCCCTTCGGCGAGCGGAACTCGGCGCGCAACTCGACACTCATATAAGGATTGGAGTGTTCGGCGGCCTCGGCGGCGCTCATCTCGATTTCGATTTCGCAGAACTCGTAGAGTGGTGGCGGCGAACAGACCTTGACGGTCTGAGCCGGCAGAGTCAAGGCGCCAATGAAAGCCGCAACGGCGAACAACCTCATGCTTTGAGGATAGAACGTGGCTCAGCAGCGGCGCAAAATCTAATTTCCCTGCGATCCGCCGAGGACGAGGAAAATCGCTTGCCGCAAGCCGATTCGTCCGTTTGTTCGACCCCAGGCCGCAGTGTCCCGCCCAGGCAACCCAGTGTCAGGCTATCAGTAGCCGGCAGGACCCGTCCCGCCAGGCGCAGCTGGTGCCTGCACACCGGGATCTGGCGCGGGCTGAGCGTCCCTGTATTTAATAATCAGCGAAATCCGTCGGTTGGAGGGATCTTCCGGGGTGTCAGGTGAACGCAGTTTGACGTCCGCGAAACCGCGAACTTCAACGATGCGGTCCGTACCAAGTCCCGTTTCGGTGAGGATGCGGCGGGCGGCGTTGGCGCGGTCGGCGGAAAGCTCCCAATTCGAATAGTTCTTGCGGCCCTTGCACTGAAGGGAGTCCGTGTGTCCCTCGAGGATGATCTCGTTGGGAAGCTTCGCCAGCTCCCGCCCGATCGTCTGGAGCGCGGTTTGGCCGGTATCGCTCGGTGATGGGCTGCCGCTTTGGAAGAACGTACCCTTTTCGTTCTCCAGTAATTCGATCCGAAGACCATCTCCGGTCACCGTGGCAACCACGTTGTCCTTGAGCCCTTCAAGCTCCGGCATCTCTTTCATGGCATGTTGTATCTTGTCGGCCAATCCTTCCAGATCGTCCTTGGAAATCGTAATTCCGGCCTCGCTACTGCCCCATTTCTCGGCGAATCCCTTAGGATCGTGGAAGTAGGCCGCGATCGCTTCCTTTTCCTGCTCATTGGAGTTCATGAGCCAAAGCACCATGAATAGCGCCATCATGGCGGTGACAAAATCCGCGAAAGCGACCTTCCAAGCACCACCGTGATGTCCCCCGCCCCGGGAGATTTTCTTGATGATGATCGGAGCAGACGAACCGCTCGACCCTCCGCCTAGCCCTTGCTCTTCCCCTTGCATGCCTTCTCCATTTCCGCAAAGGTCGGCCGTTCGGTGTGCGGAATCATTCGCCTGGCGAACTCCATCGCCATGATCGGCGGATGCCCCTTAACGAACCCGATCAGCCCCGCTTTCAAGACCCGGTAGTAGGCCGCTTCGGCTTCGTCGATAGCGCTCATGGCGCCAGCCAGGGGGGCCAAGAACCCATAGCAAGTCAGAATGCCTAGAAATGTCCCGACCAATGCCGCGGCTACTTTGTGCCCCAACTCTTCAGGCGGCCCACCCAGCGACTGCATGGTGATCACGATGCCCAGGACCGCCGCCACGATGCCGAGTCCCGGCAGGGCGTCGGCGACCGACGTCAGCGAGTGTATCGGCTGGTGGTTTTGCTCGTGATGAACCTCCATATCGGCGTCGATCATCTGATCCAGATCGAACGGCGGAATGCCGCTGCTGATGGCCATTCTCAGCGTGTCGCAAACGAAGTGTACGGCGTGGTGGTCCTTGAGGAACGCCGGGTACTTCTTGAATACGCTGCTTTTCCCCGGTTTCTCTACGTCGGACTCCAGGCTCACCATTCCCTTTTTACGGGCTGCCTGAAAAATGTCGTTGAACATTTTGAGCGTGTCGAGGTAGACGGCGCGGTTGTACTTGTTCCCGCCCATGATCTTGCCGAAGTTCGTCATGATCCGCTTGATCACCGGAAGGGGAGTGGCAATCACGAGAGTACCTAGGGCGGCTCCCTAGATGATGAGGAACTCGGAGGGCTGAATCAGCACCTCCATGTGGCCTCCGTGCATGAGGTAGCCGCCGAACACGGAGCCGACCACGATCAGGATGCCAAGGATTGCGAACATAGACCTATCTGTAAGGTCGTATCGGCTGTGGCTGGGCAACAATGATTCATGCCCGCCAAAGAAGGCTTCTCGCCAGTTCGCGGGCATGGCATGCTTACGCCGCTACGGTTGGCCTGCGAGGATTTGGGGGAGGTTCTTTGAGAAGGCGTTGCGGGAGAGGACTTGGCTGCAGCCGGCTTTGCGGGCGGCGTCGATCAGGTCTGACATCTCGTGCTGAACGAAGCCCACGAGGGGAGTCTTGGCTAGCGCGGGCATGGCTCTGAGTTTAGCCACGATCGAAACCGGGTCCATTCCGGCCGCATTCAAGTCGAGCACGATAAGTGCTACCTGGTCGTTGACCCTGCCCAAGAGTTCGGTTTCCGAGCGGGCGAATTCGATCGTGGCACCCACGTGCTTGGCCGTTTCCACGATCTTGGCGGAGAAGAAAATGTCGGGTACGATGGCTACGACCCGGCGTTGAGGGGTGTTTTTCATTTGGTCTGTTTTCTCCGCGGAGCGTTTCTTCGTGGTGGGTCAGAGCCCGAGCTGCCACATGGCGTGTCGGGCGGAAGGGCCTCGGGTTGCCTGAGCTGGATGCCGCGCCCTGAGGCTGAACAAACCAACGAATCGGTCTGCGGCAAGCGTGGACGCTCACGCCACGTCTGCTGCCCTGTTTGGTTCCGGCTTGCCAGCCTTAGTATCCCCATGTTCGCGGGTGCGATTCGCTCCAGTAGTCTATGCTGATAGTTTGACCGGGCTGGCCCCGCGGTTTGGATCAGCCTGCGAACAGGCGTTCCCTCACAGGGTAATTCTAGCAACCCGTCGAGACGAGCAACGACTCGCGCCAATCTGTTGCTACTACCGTCGGGGGGCGGTAAATTCATGAGTTCGCCGAAGCACAAAGTCGCAATCGCCCATAGCCCGGACCCGGACGATGCGTTCATGTTTTACGCCCTGGCCACGGGCAAGGTTCGTTCGGATACCGTCAGATTTGAACACGTCCTCAGCGACATTCAAACGCTCAACGCCGAAGCGCGGCAGGGCCGATATGAGATGACGGCCATCTCTTATCACGCCTATCCTTACGTCTCGGATCTCTACATTCTGACGTCGGCCGGTTCCAGCATTGGCGATGGGTACGGCCCGATCATCGTTTCCAAACACAGCTTGAAGCCGTCGGAGTTGAAGGGCAAGACGATCGGCGTACCCGGCACGCTGACAACCGCTTACTTGGCGCTGAAGCTCTTCGAGCCTGACTTCACAGAGAAGGTAGTCCCGTTCGACAAGATTCTTGAAACGGTGGAATCGGGCGAAGCCGACGCGGGAGTTGTGATCCACGAAGGGCAACTCGTCTACAGCCAGACGGGCCTGCATAATGTCCTGAACCTAGGTTCGTGGTGGAAGCAGGAACACAATTTGCCTCTGCCGCTCGGGGCCAACGCCATCTTGCGCTCGCTGCCGGCAGATGTTCAACAAGAAAGCCGCCGCTGTTTGAGCGAGAGCATTCAGTACGCCCTGGACAACCGTGCGGAGGCCCTGGCGTATGCGCTGGAGTTCGGCCGCGGTCTCGACATGCAATTGGCGGACAAGTTTGTCGGTATGTACGTGAACCAGTACACGACCGAGATGCGTCCTTCGGTTGTCGAATCGGCACAGAAGCTTTTGGACATGGGGTATGAAACCGGATTGATCCCGAAGCGCGTCCAAGTAGAGTATGTGTAATAGCCCGAGGACAATGGGAAAAAACTTGGGACAGTCAGCCGCGGCTTGGTTCGGAACTGGACATCAGAAGCTTTGAGGCCGCCGCTTGTGATAGTCCCCGATTTTTCGTAGCAGCTTGCAGCACAGATCTGTCCGGTACCCGCCATGAAGAAATCCACTCGTTTTGCGCAATCCGTGGTTGTTACTTTCGTTGCCTTGACTCTTTGTTCCGGCCTCCTCGCCCAGGTGGAGGGGCTGAGTCACTCCGATCCCAAGCAGCGAATGAAAGGGGCTGACAAGCTCGGCGATACAAAGGACGCCGAGTACATTGCGCCCCTGAGAAAGTTACTGAAAGACCCTGTGCCCGAGGTTCGTGGCCGAGCGGTCGCCGCCATCGTGAGCATCGGGACGCAACATAGTCTCGAGCCATTAGCGGAGGCGTCACGTGACTCGATTCCGGAACTCCAGCTGATGGCCGTCGACGGGATGGTGAACTTCTACTACCCCGGATATGTCCAGCGCGGCTTCTCGGCGTCACTGAAGAAGTTTGGGTCGGGCATCAAGAACCGTTTCGCGAAGCCCTCGGAAACCGTTATCGATCCATACCTGTCGGTTTCACCCGATGTGATCGGAGCGATCGCGCGGCTGATCCCAGGTGGCGTCACGCTGGAATCCCGCGCCAACGCCGCGCGTGCGGTGGGCATTCTTCGCGGGAAGGCCGCTCTGCCGCAGCTCAAAGGAGCGCTGCGTTCCAAAGATAGCGTTCTGATTCTTGAGTCGGTCAAGAGCATTGAAAAAATTGGCGATACCAGTGCTGGGCCTGCCCTGACTTTTCTGCTGCGTGATCTTGATGAGACGGTACAGCTTGCGGTGGTGATGGCGGTGGGTCAGCTAGTGGTGAAAGATGCCGTGCCGGAGCTGGTCGGGCTCGTCAAGACGAGTGACAACAAGAAGATTCGGCGGCAGTCATTGATCGCTCTGGCGAAGATCCCCGACTCAGCGGAGAGGACAACCTTTCTGCTCTATCTGCGCGACTCCGATCACCAGATGCGGGCCGCCGCCGCGGAAGGTATCGGCAGGGCCGGGGATCCGCAAGACCTGAACGTGATTGCCGATGCGTTCGCGAAAGAAAAGAACGAATCCGCCAGGCTGTCGATGGCATTCGCGTCCGTCCACCTGGGGGATTTGAGCCACCTGAGTTATCTGACGGATGGACTCAATTCCACATTCCACCGTATGGAGGCGCGCCCGTTTCTAGTGGAGCTGGCCCGCAAGAAGGAAGTGTTGAGCCGTCTCCACGAACTACTTGCCGCGGGTACGAATGACCAGAAGCGTCACCTCGCCTATGTGGTGTCAATCAGCGGAACGCAAGAGAGCGTCTCGCATCTGGAGAAGCTGACGCACGACACGGAGCCGCGCGTTGCGCAGGCAGCGATCGAGGCGATGAAAGCGCTGCAAGCGCGCTTGTGACGCCCCTTTTCGGTGGCTCAATTACGAGGCGGTGCTGACTGTCCGGCTGCGCCGGCGTGCACTCGTGCGGCACGTTGCGCACTAGCGCTCCTAGTATCCCCGCACCTTTCCAACGACGTTGCGGAGAGGCTCGCCCTTGACAAAACGTTGCACGTTATCTCGCACAAGTTCCTGGCGGCGTGCCAGCACTCCATCGGAGAGCGTCGCGATGTGCGGAGTGATGATCACATTCTCGAACTTCCAAAGTGCGCTGTCCTTCGGGAGTGGCTCGGGATTGGTCACGTCGAGGCCGGCTCCGGCGAGCCGCCGCTCGTCAAGCGCCTTGATCAGAGCCGGAGCGCTGTAGATCTTTCCGCGTGAAACCGCGATGAAGTAGGAGCCTCGCTTCATCGACTGAAACTGATGTTCACCCATCATGCCTTCGCTCTCGGGTGTGTGCGGGACCGACGTGAAGACAACATCGGCTAGCGGCACCACCGTGTCGAGACGGTCCGGCGGGACAACCTTGCTGACGGAGACGGACAGAGGTATTTCCTTGGGATCCACACCGATTACCGTCATCCCGAATGCGTGAGCGCGCTCGGCGATCTGCGTGCCGATACCTCCCATGCCGATGATCAACGCCGTCTTGCCGCGCAGCTCGATCGCCTTGTAGCCTTGCCGCCCCCATTCTGCTTTCGGGCGGTTCGCGATAGCCCCGTTCAAGCCCCGCGTCAAGGCCAGCAACAAAGCGAATGCGTGATCGGCGATCTCCGGCCCTTGGACGATCTTGCTGTTGGTGAGAGTGATGTTGCTCTTGAGAAAGTCGGGGTAGCGATAGGGGTCGACTCCAGCGCTGTAAGTATGAACCCATTTCAGCTTCTTGCCGGCGCGGAATATCTTCTCGCTAAAGGTTCCAACGATGGCATCGGCGTCGGCGACCTTTTGCTCGGCGTCGCCGGCGGTGGCGGCGACGAACGTAGCGCCGGGAGCCAGAGTTTTCAGCTCCGGTATCATGTCGGCGCCCAGACCGGTTAGCACAATTTTCTGCGCTAAGAGTAGGGAGGCGCCCAACAGGGTGATTGCGAGTAACAAGACGAGTTTCTTCACGGTATTCTCCTTCGGTTCATGTCCGATCCAAGAATCTTAGCAAGGTTAAGGCACGCTGTGGTTCTTCATTAGGTCTGTCTTCTGGACAGGGCAACATCTTCGCACGTCGCAGCGCTTTGCGGCTGGCTGAAATGCACTCGGTAAAAGTATTGTTCGCTGGGCGGATCGTTCCTAGTGCAAAGTGTGCTGTTTTCGTGGACTTCCTTGGATTTTCGATGTACTTTCACGTGAAGTTCTGGCTTTCCGGGCTAGATCGGGGGAGGCGTGAATTCTGGTAAGCTGCTTTGTTTCAGTGGTGTAGGCAATTCGCTTACAGGATTTGGCAGGTTTTGTCAGGTTTTAGGAATTCTTGGATCGTTGTATGGCCCGGCTTGCCTTTGTATTCGTTTGAGCATGGGCTTGTGCATGGCCGCCTGTGATTCGATCGATTCACCGCTCTCAGAATAAGAGCACTATTGCGAATGTCAAGCCTCGGGCGGGAACATTTGTCGAAAACAGAGGGGATGTTTCTTTTCGGTTCCGTGACTGGCCTTTGGTCTGTGGCGGTATCGGCGTGTTGAGTGCTTGGAAATTGACCTGCGGGTCGGCGGAACTGCTTCCTCCCAGAAGACCGCGCGGTAGGAAATCAGAGGTGCTCGGGCTCTTGTTGTGGCCGAAGAGGATGTTCGGCAGCTAACGGAGAAGCGGTGCGCAACTCTTCTCGTAGCGCCTGCCGATTCACCGCAATCCGCCGGGGAACTACCGAGCTTGAGCGCGCCCGCACGGGACTGGTCGGCCCACCGCCCAAATCGGCTAACTCTCCCAGCTACAGATTCTCCCCATTTGCAGCATCCAGTTGATCGTCCTGCCGCCGCACCCGGCGGGTGAACGCAACGCAAAGCCGCAGGTCTCTTCGAGCCCTGCGCTGATATGGTGTGACCTGTCAAGTTTGCGCGCACTACTGCTGTCGCGCGGAGCCTCAACTCCGCGTTGGCCAACGAACGAGGACATGAAGAAACAGCCTGTGGAAGAGAGCGTTTACGACGATGGATCCATCTGATATTCGCGGGTTCTCGCCAGAGTAGTCTGCATCGTGGAGCTGCCTCACTCTACGGACGAAGATCGTTCAACCGAGCGCTTCCTTGACGAAGGTCGCTCCATCAAGTGCTTCTTAGCGCAGTCGAGGGTTCTCCTGGCAGGCTCAGTTTCCAGTCAGCCGTCCTCCTTGTCCTACCTTGTGAGGCTGCCGCCCGAAGCCGGCAACCAAAATCGTTATCGCTACCGCTTGCTGGCAGCTCATCGCCCTCGGCAGCTAGCCATCGCCCTCGGCAGCTAGCCATCGCCCTCGGCAGCTAGCCATCGTCCTCGGCAGCTAGCCATCGCCCTCGTATAAGGTGCCTCTTGGCGGCCGGACGGGTTCTGTCAAGGGCGCGGGTTACCGCGGCGAAGCGTACCCTTGACAGGTTTCGGCCGGTCGCCTACGACGTCAATCGAGGGCGATGGCGGTCTCCCTGGCGGTCTCCTTGTCGGCCGTCTCCCTGTCGGCCGTCTCGAGCGTTCAGCAAACATTCAATCCCTGTTTCTCCTGTTGTGTTCGGGTCTGTTCGATCACGATTGCCCAGATGAATCCCAGCAGTTCCCGCGCGATCGCGGTCACGACGACATTCGCGTGTTTGCCGTTGTTGCGCAGCTTGCGAAAGCGACCGCAAAGCCGCACCTGCGCCTTCCAGGCGATCGCTTGGACTGGGGGCGACGCCTTCTCGGCACGGCGTTGAATCAGCCGCGAGCGGCGTGCCGGGAAGCGATACGCCCAGGCGCATTCGACCAGCAGACGGCGAGCTTCCTCGTTGCCTGCTTTGGTGATCGCGCCTTGACGGCGTCGCGCTCCGCTCGTGTTCTCCGACGAAGTCACACCGACGAAACCCATCAGCTCGCGCGGGGAGTCGAAGCGTGTGAGATCGCCCAGCTCGGCCAGCAACGTCATCCCCGCCAGCCAGTCCACGCCCCGCAGCGCCGTCAACGCCTGCGCTGGCCCTCCCAGGCTCCAGCCTTCCAGCTAATCATGCAACTGCTGCTCGAGGCGAGCCGTTCGGCTTTACGCCTGGCGTATCGCCTCGGCGTATTCTTCGTAGGCGATCTGCGAGGCCGGCTGCTCAAAGCGTTGCGTCTCGAGCCAGCGAAAGTGCGCTTGCGTCCAATTCTTGCGCCCGGGGAAACGCTTGTCGTGGCGCAGCAGCATAGCTCCGAGGCGTTGACGAAGTTGTTTGTCGATGAGTTTGCAGTCGCCGCGCGCGCGGCTCAGATCGCGGATCGCTTCGTGTTCCGGAGAGGGCGTCCAGACCGTGCTGAGCTCGCCGGCGCGATCGAGCCGAGCCAGGGTCAGCGCGTCGCGCCGATCGGTCTTGACGCGATCGCCGGATTTGCGCGGGGTCAGCGACGGCGCGACCAGGTCGCCATCGTGTTCGGTGTCACGAATCTGCCGGCAAATGCCGTAGCCACAGGGGCCGGCTTCGTAGCAGTAGTGCAGCCTCTGACCAGACGGGGCGAGTGCGGAAATCAAGCGACGAATGGCTTCAGGCCGGTTGTCGATCTTGCCGTAGAAATGCGCCTCGCCCCGCCCCGCCGCGGCGACAGCGACCGAGATACTGTTTTTGTGAACGTCCATCCCGACGTATTTGTCGTAGATGGGTATCCGGTTGACTCAGGTAGCCCCAATATCTTGTGGTTGGGGGATTTTCTTGGGTTCTGTAACCGGGTGAACAATCATCTTGTAAGTCGCCGGATCCACGGCTACCGCCTGCTGGACGAGCCGATAGAAGAGTTTGCCGCGGCTTTTGGATTTGCGGCGGTTGAAACGGAAGGTGAACTCGTCCAGGTAGTAGTCCAGATGTTTGTGGCTCACGGCGCCCTGATGGGTGCCCAGCAGCCAGCGCTTGAGCAGTGACATCACGCGGTGGACGCGGGGCATCAATTCCGACGCGGACTGCTCCTGCCTGCTGACAACTGTGACCTGATGGACGTAGCCTTCCTTTTTCAACCCGGAGTAACCGGGCCAGCCGTCGGTATGCACCACGCTGCCCGGCTCGATGCACTCCTCCACGAAAGGCAACAGGCTCTCGCCCGAGGCATCCTCGATTCTCTTCATGCGAATCCGGCCGATACCCCGCCCATCCTCTTGAGCGGCTACTGCGATCAATGCTTTGTTTTTCAGGTTTCGGCCCCGCAGGCCCTCTTCGAGCCCGCCCCAGTAGCTTTCATCGACTTCCACCGTCCCGGCGAGCAAATCCCGTCCCGGCCGCACCATCGCGCGCCGCATTTTGTGCAGCCAGGTCCAAGCCGTTTCGTACCTGTTGAGCCCCAACACTCTTTGCAGTCCCAAAGCGCTGGCTCCGGTCTTTTGGGTGGTGACCCACCACATCGCACGAAACCACAACGGCAAAGGGCTGCGCGTGTCCTGAAAGATGGTCCCGGCGGTCACCGAGGTTTGGCGCCCACACGCAGCGCACTGCAGCAGCACTTTTCGCAAAGGCCACGACTTTCCACAACCGCAACCCGGACAGCGGAAACCGTCCGGCCAGCGCAGCCGGAACAGATACTCCCGGCAGGCCGCCTCACTGCTAAAACGGGACTCGAATTCTGTCAGGTTCTGAGGGTAATCTTCCATCTGCCGGCATACTACATCTTGGGGCTACCTGAGTCAACCGGATACCCATCTTGTCGTAATTGTTGCACTTGTTCATCTCTTTGTTGAACTCGCTAGACTCTTTCATGACCTGTCCTCCTCGATGCGGCTCTGCGCATCTGTTTGAAGCGTAACCCGCGACTCTCGCGGTTGGACAGGTCACTCCATCTTCTCTACGGCTGATCAAAACGCGCTACAGCTGATCAAAACGCTTTCGCAGGCAACCAGAGTCCTTACGGACGGATCTGGAGGGTCTGGATATCTTGCCCGACTATAGTCGCGGGGTTCTACAATCGGAATGAGCCGAAGGCTACCCGTTTAGTGGCCGCCAACGGCTGCTGCTGATTGCTTCGAGTGAGACCGAATCAGATGAAATCTTACGAAATAGCTGTCCTCGCCGGTGACGGAATTGGACCGGAAGTTATGCAGGAAGCCGTGAAGATCCTCCGCTGCGTGGAGGAGCGATTCGACGAGGTCAAGTTCGAGATCCATGAGCTGCCGGGCGGCGCGGGCGAGTACCTTCGCAACGGCGACCCCTTCTCGGAGGAAAGTTTCGAGCGCGCCAAAAGCTGCGACGCCATTCTGCTGGGAGCGATGGGGCTACCCGATGTGCGCGGCGCGCGCGGGACCGAGATGGCTCCGCAGCTCGATCTCCGCGAGCGCCTCGACCTGTATTGCGGCCTGCGCCCGCTAAGGCTTTTTCATGAAGACTTGACGCCGCTTCGGTCCTATCGCCGGGGCGATATTGATTTTCTGATCGTCCGCGAAAATACCGAGGGGCTTTTCTTCTCCCGCAAACACACCTATTCGATGGACGATCCCGAGGTGCGCGACATCCTTCGAATTTCCCGCGTGGGATCGGAGCGGCTCTTTCGTTCCGCTTTTCGGGAAGCCGAGAATAGACGCGGCCGCCTCACGTTGATCGACAAATCGAATGTTCTGCCTTCGATGGCGTTTTTTCGTGAGATATTCAACGAGATCAGCGAAGAATTCCCGGGGGTGCAAACGGAACGGATTTACATTGACGCAGCCAGTCTCTACCTGGTGCAGCGGCCGCAAGACTTCGACGTCATCGTGACGGAGAATCTGTTCGGTGATATCTTGTCTGATCTGGCTGCCGGACTCGTTGGCGGTATGGGGCTCGCTCCCTCGGCAGACGTGGGCGACCACCACGGCATGTTTCAGCCCTCCCACGGATCGGCTCCCGACATTGCCGGGCAGGGCGCCGCCAATCCCATCGCGACGATCTTGTCGGTCGCCATGATGCTGGATTGGCTCAAACACCGGGAGACCGTTCGGGGCGCGGCGGCCATTCGACAGGCAGTGGAGGCGGTGCTACAGGAGCCCGAACTTCGCACTCGCGACTTGGGAGGCAAGCTGACGACCACGGCAATGGGTGACTGTATCATGCACACGATTGAGCTGGACACTACAAAGCCGCAGGCGATAGTGCCATGAACCGCGCGGGTCGCCTCAGGCGTTTTGGATTCTGTAGAGCTGGCTATCAGCGCGGATGAGCAGGCTGCCTTTCGCAATCGCCGCCGTCGACATGCACATCTCGTTCAGACTATTCTTTCCAAGCATCTTGTACTCGGCACCGGCTTGTATCACATAGGTGTCGCCATCTTCGCTGAGGCAGAAAATCTTGCCATTGTAAGCCCAGGGGCTAGCCGTAAAGGCATTCGATTCGACGTCGATGCGTTGCTTCCCGTAGATTTCTTCTCCTGTCTTAGCGTTGTGGCAGGTGAGAAATCCGCGGTCCAGGAGCGTGTAATAGTGGTCGCCGTAGAGCAGCGGTGAGGGATTGTAGGGTCCTGCTCGGGGCTTGAACCAGGCGATGTGCTCGTTGCTCTTCTCGCCGGGCTTCAAACTGATGTCGCCCGAAGCGCCCGGCCGAATCGCGAACACCGGTCTGGTTTCGTCTCCGACATAGCCGGAGGTCACATAGAGCAAACCGTGGCCCGAGAATGGGGTCGGGATAACAATCGACGACATCTCCCCCAGCTCCCAAAGCAGCTTGCCGTCGAGATCGTAGGATCGAACCTTGTTCGTGCCACAGGTGATGATCTCGGTGCGGCGGTCATTGGTCCAAATGTAGGGGGTGGCCCAGTTGCTTTTTTCATCCCGTTCGACGCGCCAAATCTCGGTGCCATTATTCTTATCGATCGCGGCGAGAAAAGCTTCGTCGTCGTTGTCGTTGACGATGTAGAGCCGGCCTTCGTGAGAAGCGGGTGAGGCTGCGGTGCCCCACGCGTAGCGCGTCTTGTAGGCGGGCCATTCCTTCTCCCAAAGCTTCTTGCCGTCATGATCGAAACAGTAAGTGCCCAGGTCACCTATGTGGAAGTAGACGCGCTCAGCGTCGGCGAGGGGGGTCTCGGAAGCATAGCTGTTCTTGAGGTGGCGTCCGACTTTGGGAACCGCGCGGTGCAGCTCACGCTCCCAGATGATGCGTCCCGTGTTGAAATCCAGGCAGTAGCCCATCCAGCGGTGCTCGTGCTCGGAAGGTTTCAGACGGTTGCCGCCGAAATAGAGGCCTTTCTTGGCGGCTTCGGTTGGGCCCGCGCTTACGGCGGAGAGCATAAAGATCTTGTCACCCCAAACGACGGGGGAAGCCCAGCCGCGTCCGGCAACCGGCGTTTTCCACACGACATTCTCGGTTGCACTCCAGGTGTCGGGAAGGCGCGGGTCATCCTCGGCAACGCCCAGTGAGTCGGCGCCGCGAAACTGCGGCCAATTTTCAACGGCGAGTGCTTGGGAGGCCCCGGCGAGCCCTGCTGCCTGGATGAAGCTTCTTCGAGTAATCATGTTCTCTTTCCTTGGAATGATTCTACGCTATGGCGTATACCCGGGGCCGGACCGGCCCGAACCAGATCTTTGGGTACCCGGCGTTGAATTTCTTGCGCGACGCCGTTCAAGCTCGCTCAAAAGACTGCCTGTCTGTTCGAGAATATGTTCCCTAGCGCGTGCTCCGTTAAGACTAACCGTGAAAAGGCCGATAAGTTGTTAGTCTCTCCTCCATGGGGCGCGCTAGCAAGACGCGCAGGAAAAGTGAGTTGCCGTCAGCCGCGCGTCCCGTTTTTTCCTTACTGGCAGGGTGCGCCGTTGGCGGTGATAGCCATCGTCACGATGTTGCTTTCAATGCCGTCAATGATCGCCTTGACCGGAACCGAACACCCCGTCTGCGCGTTCAGTGGTATCAAGGCATTGGCCTGGAAGAGGTGCGGAGAGTTGGGGCTCAAACCAACGAAGAGCGGGTCCACCATCTGCGGTCCGATCATGATTTGGGCTGACGAGGTGACGCGGTTCGCTCCGCTGGAAGCAAAGCCGTCCGGCACAGCGGTTTGAGTCGGGCCAAATGCTGTCCCGAAAATGGTGACGGCCTGATTCGGCCTCGCCGGCGTTTGAAACGTGTTGAGCTGCACGGCGCCGACGCCCAGGATATTCTGAATCGCGCCCGGCCCCGATCCGTTCGCTGATTGGGAGAACAAGCCGGGACGGATCGGAGCGACCGGCAGAGTTTGCGCCGGGCCGATTTCGCTTCCGCGCCTAACTACCACATCTGTCGTCGGACCCACAACACCTTGCGGCACGACGACCACGAGCTGGCCCGGGGAAACGGCCACCATCGGCGCGGGCAGGTTATCGAACATTACCGACGTTGATCCTAACGTCACGGGAAACGGAACCGTGGAGACTTGGATCGTATCGCCCGAAAAACTTTCACCGAAAATCGCGGCAAACATACCTCCGCTGATCTCACCCCCGGGAGCGCCGCTCGGAATAAAGCTGGCGTTGCTGACGACGCCTCCGGAGAACATCCTGGGCGTTGTTGCTGAAACGATGGCCAGCCGCACCCGTACTACGAGCGGTGGAGCCGAAGATCCTGTTGCTCGGATAGCGATCGCCTGGGGCGGCTGCTCGCCGATTCCCAATCCCGCCGGATTTACGGTGACGACAATCGTGCTGGGCATGCTACCCGTTGCGTTGCCGGCACGTTGGGAAAGTTGGATCCAGGGTGCGGTTGGGGTAGCTGTCCACTGTACCGTCTCGCCATCGGAGATCACGTCGATGACCTGCGCGACCGGGGAAGGCTGGCCCTGCACCGCGAAGAAAAACAACTCCGCCGGGGCAATGCTAAATGTGGGCACGATGGGAGCGGAAGAGAGCAACTGGAAATTGTCCAGACCCGAAGTTTCCACTCCGACTGCCTCGTCGACGCTCACTTCAATTCGCTGCACCGCCCTGAGGGTCTCTTCGAACGTGAGCGAACCACCCAAAACCGTCCAGCGGACCGCATCCAGCGGGACAACAAAGTGCGTCCAGCCTGGTGCCGGTAACGTGCCCCGGTAGCGATAAGTGCCGCCGTAACCAAAGATCCGCACCTCGACCGGACGGATCGCTGCTAAGGACGATTGTTGCAAACGATCAAATTCGAATCGCGCGTTCGGACCAAGTGCGGCTAGGTTGCCCAGAAACTTGGGGGGCGCGACGAGGAAGTCCCTCAACTCTTCGTCAAAGTCCCTGATCTTCAGGAAGCCGCCTGGGTTTCCCCCGGGAGTGGAGCGCCCGAATTCTTCGTTTGCGCGCAACTCGCCAAGAGTGGCGCCAGGAATACGCTGTATCAAGAACGGGGCGCCCGGAAAATTGTGCATCCAATCTTCTTCCGACACCTCAAAGTCAGACCCGACTGGCACTACTGGAATCGGAACTTCTCCCAGAAGCTCAAAATTGTCGAGCGAGGTTTTTCCGCCGCCGCTCCCGAAGTTGCCGACGATTTCGATCCTTTGCACGGACCGCCGAACTTTTTCAAAGGAAGCACCTCCGCCAAGCCGCGTCCAGGAGGAGCTGTCAAGAGGCGCCGTATAGTGAACGAATTTGGTGTCCGGAATCCCGCCATTCCAGCCGAACGCCGACGATTCGCCAAACATCTTGACCTGGACTCGGTTCTTGGCGAAGCCGGAGTCGGGGCGATGCTTGAGATCGAACTCAAAGCGCGCCCGCGGGCCAAGACCCTCCAAATTTCCAAGGAACGGGGGGGGACAACAATCGCGTCGCTCCCCTCACCATTGAGCACCAAGAGTCGAGACTTGTTGCGCGGAACCACGGGGGCGGTCACCGTTGACCCCTCGTTGCCGAGAGAGTTGAGTGGGATTTGAGGCACCGGGTCCGGCCGGTTCAGCGTAAAGCCCTGCGGCCCATCTTCAAAGTCAGCCGCGGCCACTGTAATCAACCCTTCTGTATTACGCCCGATTTCGATTGTCGCGAGCAAGAAGCTAAAGGTTGGATCTGTCCCGGCGTCGGCCTGTGTCGCAATAAAGTACCTGCCGCCCTGCAGCGGAGGAGTTGACTGGTTAGTGATCTCAATCTGCTCTTGTCCACCCAGGTTCGTCGAACTGTAATCAGCGGTCACGCTGCGGCTAGGCCCCCTCACCGGCTCGGTATCGAAACGCACGAAAAGATCGATCTCTGATTCCGTAGGCGAACTAGTGAGATTGATCACAACGCGGGCCGCATCCGAAGGCACATCGACAAAGAATCCGTCGTCCCCGTTAAAGAGCGTGAGCGTGTCTATGTCGCCGAAGCTAATCGTAGTAAGGTTGTCTGGAGTGAGCCGCTTCGGGGCCGCAACAAGACTGGCCACCGATAACACAAGGGAAAGAAGGATGGGTGGCAAGGTTCTTTTCGTCATGAGGGGCGTCCAGAGAGCATCAAGCATCCGGCAAAGGCATGAGACAGAATTGTCTCCGATGTGAGGATCCGCGGCAAATACATCGAAGTCCTTAACGACCAATTGTACTGCCTAGAACTTATTGAAAACGCATGACCAAGCCCGCACCGTGGAACGACCGGCCAGCGGGAGAGTGCCCAGCCCCACCGAGTCACGTCACGGTTTGGTCAAACGGCCTCGAAATCCCAGCCGAACCCAGGCTTTTCCGACGGCCGTGTGTAGATGCCTTCCGGGCCGTGCGTCAGGTTGTTGTCCTCTTCATAACGTTCGTAGACCACATCGGGGCCGCCCGGCGCGGGCATGAACATTTCGGCCCAGGGGCAGTTGGTTGTGGCCATGACGAAGTGAATCGCGTCACGCTGGCCTCCGCCGTGTGGAATCACGGGAATGTCGTAGGCCGCTGCGAGGGCGCCAATGCGGCGCAGCTCGGTCATGCCACCGCACCAATGAATGTCGGGTTGCCAGATCTCCGCCGAGCGATTCTCAAGCAACTGCCGGAAGCCGTAGCGCGTGTACTCGTGTTCGCCGGTGACAATGCGCGTGGACTTGATTTGCTCTCGCAGCCGCCCGAAGCCTTCGTAGTCATGAGGCTGCAAGCACTCTTCCATCCAGTAGACCCGGTAGGGTTCGAACGCCTCCGCCAAATCCAGCGTATAGCGCTCGGTCAGCGCCATCCAGCAATCCATCATGATTTCGCCTTCGGGCCCCAGTGCTTCGCGAGTCCGTTTGACAAGCTCGACGTTCTTCTTGATTCCCTCGCGGCCGTCAGCCGGGCCATAGGGCAAAGCCAGTTTGAGCTTTGTATCGCCGAACTCGATGTGCTGATCGATGTCATTCCCCGTGCAGTAGGACGGGATCCGCGACTTGGTCTCTCCCCCGAGCAGCTTGTAGATGGGCAGCCCCCAGACTTTGCCAGCAAGGTCCCACAGCACGAGGTCGACGCCGCTAATAGCGTTGATCACGGCACCCTTGCGTCCGTAAGACATCGACGAGCGCCAGATGATGTCCCAGAGCCGCTCGATATTCAGCGGGTTTTCGCCCAGCAACAATTTTTTCAGATGCCCTTCGATGATCGGTCCGCCAGCCGGCCCTCCCCGGCCGTAACCTTTCAAGCCTTTGTCGGTACCGATCTCGACCGTAAAGCTGCTGACCCCGCCGGGATCGGGCTGGAATAACGAGCGGGTTGCCTTGTACTTCGGATAGATCGACACCGGGTTGGCTACTTCGACGCCACCGGTCGACCAAGACCCCGGAGTGGGTGTATAGGAGGGCAGCGGGCGCCGCTGGCGGGTAGTCACGACGCGAACGCTCGTGATTTTGAGGTCGCCTTCCTGGGCCGGCCACGGCATCGCCGCGGCCGCGGCGGCGCTTGTGCTCGCTAATCCTGTGGCGCAACCTAAGGCAGCCAGTTCGAGGAAGCTACGTCGTGTCATGTGAAGGGTTTTACCGCGCGGTGATATCAAAGTCAAGGGGGGCAACGGTCATGACTAGTGGATGTCGGTTTGAGCACGAAGCCAAGTCGAGCCGGCCTCGCTATGCTGAGGGCTCACGATGCGTGTCAAAACCAACCTAAAGGATTCGAAGCTTTATCAGGACTACCTGGCGAAGACGCCGGCTTCGGCTCAGCGTTTTCAGCAGGCTCGGGAGTTGTTTCCGAGCGGCGTGACGCACTACGGGCGGCATTTGCGGCCTCATCCGCTGTTTGTTTCCCACGCCAAGGGTTCGCGGAAATGGGACGTCGATGGCAACGAGTACGTCGACTATTTCGGCGGGCATGGGGCGCTGATTCTGGGACACAGCCATCCGGCGATCGTCGAGGCGGTGCAACAGCAAATGGCGCGCGGGACGCACTACGGTGCGGAGCACGATTTGGAAATCGAGTGGGCCACCCTGATTCGCGAGATGGTGCCCAGCGCCGAGACTTTGCGGTTTACCTCCTCCGGGACCGAGGCGACCCACCTGGCGCTGCGGCTGGCGCGGGCCCATACTGGCAAGCCGAAGCTCATTCGCTTCGCCGGGCATTTCCACGGTTGGCACGACCACGTTGCGTTTGGCGCACCGGGACCCGGGATCAACGGCCCGGCGGGCATCCTCAAAGAAATCGTCGAACAGGTCATCGTTGTCGAGCCGAATGATGTCGCAACCGTCGAGCAGATCCTGGAAGAAAGGGACGATGTAGCTGCGCTGATGCTCGAGCCGACGGGCGCCAGTTTCGGGCGGGTCCCCACCGGAGGGGAGACGCTACGGCGGTTGCGGGACACTACCACCCGCCACGGTGTCGTCCTGATCTTTGACGAAGTTGTCACGGGCTTCCGCGTCTCAACCGGGGGCGCGCAAAGCTTCTATGGGATAACCCCTGACCTCACGGCGTTCGCCAAGGTGGTAGCCGGCGGACTTCCTGGCGCGCTCGTCGTGGGCCGCTCGGACATCTTCTCCAGCATGGACTTCGGGGGTGACGACCAGAAGACGGTCGATCCAGCCGTTCCCCACCAAGGGACATTCAATGCTTCGCCGCTCTCGGCTGCTGCCGGGGTGGCCGCCTTGCAACTTCTCAAGGACGGCACCGCCATTGCCACCGCCAATGAAACAGCCGGCAAGATCCGCGACGGAATGAACGCGGTCTTGCGGAAGCTGGGTGCTAGGTGGTGCGTATACGGGGAGTTTTCCGCGATTCATATCTTCACGAACCCACAACGGGAATCGATCACTCCGCAGGACATTCTCGACGGCCGCATTCACTGGAAAACCCTCAAGTCAGGTGCGACGCCCGAGTTGGTGCACAAGATCCGGCTGGGCTTCCTGTGCCAGGGCGTGGACGTCAACGGCTGGCCGGGCGGTCAGACTTCCGCGGTACATGACGGCGATGACGTAGATCGAACGCTTGTGGCTTTCGAAAAGGTTTTGAAGCAATTGGCGGAGGAGGGCGATCTCGACTGAAACTCTCGACCGAGCGACGAAAGCGCCCCACACCGCAACTCGTTTGCCCGATACCTGCCGGTTTACCAATCCATCGCGGCTGAAGGCCGCTCGTTTCGAGATGGCAAAGCCTCTGAGCTCCTGAGAAGGTGGTGCGCAAGAGAGGACTTGAACCTCCACCCGGAGTGAACCGGACTAGGACCTGAACCTAGCGCGTCTGCCAATTCCGCCACTTGCGCACATTTTAATTCAACAACTTACGGGAAATGAAATCGGCCTCAGATCGTTTTGACCTTGTTTTGGCCTTGTCGCTGGCCGATTCAACTTCGGCAAGGTGCCTTTCCAGCTTCGCCGCTGCATCATGCAGATCCCGTTCATTAACGATATTGTAGCGGTCGAACACCGAGCGTGTCTTCCACCCACCGATAGCCATGACTACACGTTCGGGCACCCCGGCCCGCACAAGGTTGCGCGCACCTGTACGCCGTAAGTCATGAAATACCTTGGCGTGCTGACCTCGTTCCGCATCCCACAAGCTGGGAACCGTTTCGGCTGCCCGCCTGCTGGCCTCTTCCCAGGCTCCCCGAAAATCCTTGATCCGTTTTCCGTGGCGGAAAAACACCCAAGGACAATCAGGCCATCGCTGATCGCGGGTCTGGGGTTGCATCACGAGCATTTCTAGCAGTTCACCGGCCAGTGGGATCACCCGGCCCTCGTCGTTTTGGGTTTCACCTGGATTCAACCGCACGACCTTGGCCAGCAGATCAACCTGCTCCCAAAGCAGGTTCAGAATCTCTCCTTTACGGCAGCCCGTATGGTAAGCGAAGGAGATGACTGGTTTTAGGTGTTCGGGCAGTTCGGCACGCTGTGCCAGGAACTCGTCATGCTCAAAAAAGCCCCTAAGCGGCTGCGATTCCTTGAGCTTCGGGAAGATAGGTATCCGTGCGATAAGCGGAGGCGTCTGCTGCCGACCCAAGTTGAAAGCACGCCGAAGGAAGCCAAGCGCTTGATGACTTCGTCCTGGCCAAGCGGAGTCCCCTGTGAACCGTTAAGAGTCTGCCCCGTGATGGCGAACCGCACTCCTTCGCGCACTCCGTGCCGCACAGCAGCCTTCGCCAAGATCCAGTAGCAAACGTTGAACGTTGCGAAAATGAGGGAGATGAAGAGCAGGAAGCACAGTGCAAACTCGATGATTGCCTGTCCCCTGTTGCGACGTTTGTCCCGAATCATGAGCGCACCCCCCATTCATTACTGATTTCCTTTTCGTCGAAGCCCAGCATCGCAGCCCATGCAGCCGAGAAATGGATCTCGTCGGTCTGCAGATTCCAATACCAGTGACCGTCATTGGCAGCTCGAATAGCCAGCTGATTGTATTCCTCTCTTGTGTGGAGATCCTGGTCCGTGGTCTTTTGCTGGTCCTTTTCCTCTTCCAGTTGACGAAAGCTTTGCCCCCGGCAGCGAGCGTCACGAATGGATATCACAGCCACCGCAATTATGAGCGACGTCAGGACCTCCCATACGGGTGTGGCAAAGATGAGCCTAGCGAGGTAGGTCCACATCACGAGGGTAATTACGTGGAGCGCAACCACCCACGGGAGGGAGCGAAAGACGCGTCCGATCCCGAACAGTAGCAGAGCGACGAAGACGACTTGGTTGGTGTCAAAGCCAATGCATACATATGCCGCAATGTTCACCAGCACAATCGCTGCGATACTCGCAGCCAAGAGATTTGTGTACCTCGGGGGAACCAGCCCTGGCCGCACTGCTGAACGGTACACGAAGCCGCTAATCGCGGCTGCGGCTAAACTAATAGATCCCAGCAGAGGCCCGGCATCGGGCGGCAGGGTGGTCCAGGCATATACGCCATGTACGAAAAGGCCGCCCACGACTAGTGGAAGAACGTTCTCAAGTGCGTGCAGAACTGCGGTCTTTTCTCGCAGTATCGCTGTGGCCCTGTTGCGCTTTCCAGCCCAGGACCAAAGCGTTGTCCACCTCTTCCGAGAATGGCCGGCTTCCGTCTTTGTCTTGGCCGCAACGCCCGGCTTATCCGCTCTGCCGGCAGATTGCTTGCTGTTGCTGTGCATGCTACCATGTCAGAGGAAGTGAACAAGGAACAAACGAAGGGCGCGACACAGGAGGAGATCACGGAACTCACCGACGACCAACTCGATGAGGCTGCGGGAGGTGTTGACGCAACCGCCGACGTACCAGACGGTATAGGGTTGAGCGATGGTGAGGACGATAGCCAGGGAGCGAGGGTTACGTGGAACGCGGTATCGGGTGACTAAATCTCTTTAGCAGGAACAGAAATGTATGAATGCACGTCAGTAGAAGCGCCAAGTAAACCGTGAAATAGATGTACTCCAAGAAGACGATTTCCTCTACGCCGGTCATGTGCCGCATGATGAGCGTTTCGAGGCCTTTTTCGCAGATGTCGGTGGTCATACGACGGTTTCCTCCTCAGCGGCTTCAGCCTCGTCGCTCAGGTCGGTGTCCTCCTCGGCGATATCTGGCGGCGCTTCGTCGCGCAGTCGCGCCGCCGCCTCGCGCACATCGAGCTTGCCGGTCACCACATCGGCGACGAGGCGGGTGCGGTATTCGCGGAGGAGTTCGATCTCGCGTTCGAGACGTGTGATGGCAGCATGCACCTTGCCCGTCTGTTGGAGTAGGGAAATCGCTATCTCCTCTTGCTCCACGATTGGTGGGACCGCCAAGTCCGCGCGTTTGAGGTCGCGAATGTTTATACCGCGAATCGTTGCCCCCACTGCGCCAGCTTCTAACTTGCTGAAGAATGTAACGCGAGCGGACTGCGAACAAGAGCCATTCTGCGAGGATTCCTGGGCCTGGAGCTATTCGTGCGGGGAACCAAAATGCGCGAAAAGGGGCATGGGGGGCCTGCCGGGCAAGTGCCGATGAGGGCCGACGACAGAGCGGGATATCATTCTGCGAGGGGTCGAGGCTGAACCGTGGGGGCGGCTGGCGCAAAGGGGGAGATAGCAGGGGGAACAGGGGCCCAGAATCGGGTCGTCTTGACACCGATTCTATATTCCGATAGATGGGTATCCGGTTGACTCAGGTAGCCCCGAGATGTAGTATGCCGGCAGATGGAAGATTACCCTCAGAACCTGACAGAGTTCGAGGCCCGTTTTAGCAGTGAGGAGGCCTGCCGGGAGTATCTGTTCCGGCTGCGCTGGCCGGACGGTTTCCGCTGTCCGGGTTGCGGTTGTGGAAAGTCGTGGCCTTTGCGAAAAGTGCTGCTGCAGTGCGCTGCGTGTGGGCGCCAAACCTCGGTGACCGCCGGGACCATCTTTCAGGACACGCGCAGCCCTTTGCCGTTGTGGTTTCGTGCGATGTGGTGGGTCACCACCCAAAAGACCGGAGCCAGCGCTTTGGGACTGCAAAGAGTGTTGGGGCTCAACAGGTACGAAACGGCTTGGACCTGGCTGCACAAAATGCGGCGCGCGATGGTGCGGCCGGGACGGGATTTGCTGGCCGGGACGGTGGAAGTCGATGAAAGCTACTGGGGCGGGCTCGAAGAGGGCCTGCGGGGCCGAAACCTGAAAAACAAGCATTGATCGCAGTAGCCGCTCAAGAGGATGGGCGGGGTATCGGCCGGATTCGCATGAAGAGAATCGAGGATGCCTCGGGCGAGAGCCTGTTGCCTTTCGTGGAGGAGTGCATCGAGCCGGGCAGCGTGGTGCATACCGACGGCTGGCCCGGTTACTCCGGGTTGAAAAAGGAAGGCTACGTCCATCAGGTCACAGTTGTCAGCAGGCAGGAGCAGTCCGCGTCGGAATTGATGCCCCGCGTCCACCGCGTGATGTCACTGCTCAAGCGCTGGCTGCTGGGCACCCATCAGGGCGCCGTGAGCCACAAACATCTGGACTACTACCTGGACGAGTTCACCTTCCGTTTCAACCGCCGCAACTCCAAAAGCCGAGGCAAACTCTTCTATCGGCTCGTCCAGCAGGCGGTAGCCGTGGATCCGGCGACTTACAAGATGATTGTTCACCCGGTTACAGAACCCAAGAAAATCCCCAAACCACAAGATATTGGGGCTACCTGAGTCAACCGGATACCCATCTTCCGATAATCTGGTTATCCACTTTACTCTAGTTGGTGGGCTGGGGCTTGGTGATAATGTCTCGATAGGTCAAGGCCTTACGGAGAACCAACTGTTCGACGAGTCGGTGGAAGATCTTGCCTACGTGGCGGGACTTTCGACGGTTGAAGCGAAAGGTGAATTCATCGAGGTAGCCTTGCAGATGCACTTTACTCACCTTCCCTTGGTGCGTCGCTACCAACCAGCGCTTGAGCAGCGAGGCAACCAGGTGGACATGCGCGAATTCCTCGGCGGCTATCTGCGAGTCTCCCGCTGTGTGGGTGACCCGATAGCGATAGCCGGCTTTCTTCAAGCCCCGGTAACCCCTCCAGCCGTCGCTATGGACCAGACTGCCTGACGCCACACAGTCGGTCACAAAACCCACCAGACTCGGTCCCGATGCGTCGGGGACATGACGCAGACGAATTCGCCCCATTTTGCGGCCCTGCAGTTCCACCGCAACCACAACCAAGGCTTTGCCCACCAGCTCTCGCCCGCGAACGTGCTTCTCCTTGCCACCCAAGTAAGTCTCGTCGACTTCGACACTTCCGTCCAGCCGTTCCCGACCCAGCCGAACCATCCGCCTGCCGCAACTTCTGCAACATCAGCCAGGCGGTCTGATAGCTGCCCAGACCGAGTTCACGCTGCAAACCCTTGGCGCTCAGCCCTGTTTTCTGAGTGCAGGCCAGCCACATGGCCAGAAACCAACTCCGCAGCGGCACCCGCGAGTTGTGCAGGATGGTTCCCGCCGTGGGAGAGGTCTGGCGTCGGCACCCGCTACAGAACATCGTGCCTCGTCGGGTCGTCCAACCCTTCGTGGCCGAGCAGTTCGGACAAACGAACCCCGCTGGCCAGCGGACACCGAGCAGATACTCGCAGCAAGCTTGCTCGCTGGCAAACCGTTCAGTGAACTCCACCAGATGTTTTGGAAAATCGTCGCTCAACAGACTCGGTCTTCGCCGCCAACAGCACGAGTCCAAGGATAGCTTGATTCATCACTAGAGTAAAGTGGATAACCAGATTCCGATAATATATACTTATCGGAACTTAGCGTACCCCGGAAGGCATAATGCCCAAGGCCGAATTGATCCCCGCCAGCACCCCGGAGACAGCCCTCGGTCCTGTCATGGAACAGGCCCAGGAGTACGCCCGCCAGTCCAGGGCGTCCAACACCATCCGGGCCTACCAGAGCGACTGGGGGGATTTCGGGGCCTGGTGCACCGCTCATCGCCGTCGAGCCCTGCCCGCGACTCCTGAGACCGTGGCCCTGTACCTGACTCACCTAGCTGAGCAGGGACGCAAGCCGTCGACGATCACCCGGCGTGTCTCCTCCATCAGCCAAGCGCACCAGATGGCCGACCGGCGTCCTCCGACCCGTAGCGCCAAGGTGCGGGCGGTGCTGCGGGGCATTCGACGAACGAAGGGCACCATGCCCGAGAGCAAGGCTCCCGTCCTCATAGACGACATCCGCGCCATGATGGCCTACCTGCCGGATCGGCTACTGGGTACTCGTGACCGGGCTCTGCTGTTGGTGGGGTTCGCTGGAGGCTTCCGCCGCTCGGAGCTGGTCAGCCTCGATGTCAAGGATCTCGACTTCACCGGCGACGGTCTGGCCATCACTCTACGCCGTTCCAAGACCGACCAGGAGGCTGCTGGGCGGAAGGTCGGCATTCCCTACGGCTCAAGCCCGGAGACGTGTCCGGTGCGCTCTCTGAAGGCTTGGCTGGAGGCTTCGGGGATCGACTCTGGGCCGCTGTTCCGACCGATCAACCGGCACGGGCAGATCCGGCCGACAAGGCTGTCAGACAAGGCGGTGGCGTTGGTTGTGAAGCGTGCGGCGAAGGCCGCCGGGAAGGATGCGTCTGAGTTTGCCGGCCACAGTCTCCGGTCTGGGCTGGCCACGGCAGCGGCGATCGGCGGGGCCTCGGAGCGGTCGATCATGAAGCAGACCGGGCACCGGTCGACGGCGATGGTGAGGCGGTATATCAGGGACGGGAGCTTGTTTAGGGAGAACGCAGCGGCGAAGGTGGGGTTGTAGGGGCTTCTCCCGGTCCCGCCGGAATGTTACAAGAACCGTCGGATCAAGACAGCAGGTCTGTTTTGTCCTTGCTTTTGTCCTTGTCAGGACGGGATTACAGGGGATATCCCGCAACTAGAGAGCGAGTGAAATCAATGGCTTACAGCCTGAGGCAACACCAAGGAACCCGTTTCGCAAGTACCTGAACCTAGCGCGTCTGCCAATTCCGCCACTTGCGCACAAAAGCAGAGGTAGGCTCGAAAACCTACAGCACTCATCTTGGCAACCAAGCCGGCCAAGTGTCAATTCGGGCGGCTTGTGGCACTTTGTGGCGAACGAAATTTCCCTGAATCGGCTGCGGCTAGATGCACCAGCCTCAGGTCGGCGTTGGGCGCTGCAGCCGTTGCGGAACTAGGCGCCTCCAGCGGCTTGCGGCGAGGCGAAACAGTACACTAACTCCATGCCCTCCCCGCCGCGCCTGTTCTTGATCGATACGTTTGGGCTGATCTTCCGCGCATTTTACGGCCGGGCCAAGGCAGGTGCGCCTCTCATGCGAACGTCGGCGGGCATGCCGACCGAGGCCGTCTACATCTTCAGCAACATGATGCGTAAGCTGCTCGACGACCACAAGCCGGACTACCTGGCAGCCGTCTGGGAGGGCGAAGGGCCGACCTTCCGCGATGAGATCTTCGAGGACTACAAAGCAAACCGCGATGCGACTCCCGATGACTTGATTCAACAAATGCCCTACATCGACAAGCTCCTGCGGGCGAATCGGATCCCTGTCCTCTCCGTCCCGGGATATGAAGCCGACGACGTCATCGGCGCCCTGGCGGTTCAAGCCGCCGAACACGATCTGGAAGTCTACGTCGTCAGCAGTGACAAGGATCTCACGCAGTTGGTGAACGATCGCGTTTACGTCCTCAACCCGATGAAGAACGACCTGGTCTACGACAGCGCCAAGGTTGCGGAGGTCATGGGTGTCGAACCCCATCAGATCGTTGATTTCCTGGCGCTGAAGGGCGACTCGGTGGACAACATTCCCGGCGCTCCCGGCATTGGCGACAAGGGCGCCCGCGCACTGATCTCCGAGTACGGCAGCGTCGAGTCAGCGATGGATCACGCCGGGGAAGTCACGCGCAAGACCTATCGCGAAAGCCTGCAGCAGAACCGTGATCAGATCTTGCTCAGCAAGAAGCTCGCGACGATCGCCGTCGACGCTCCGATTACCTTGGATCTCGAAGGGCTACACGTAGCGGCTCCTGATGCGGAAGCGCTCCGAACCGTTTACAAAGAACTGGAGTTCAACAGCCAGATCAGCCAGCTCGAAGTTTCCGAATCCGCCGTCGCGGCAGAGCTGCGAAGTTTCTCAACCGCCGAAGAATTTCATCAATGGCTCGACACGGCCGCTAGCGGCCGCCCCATCGCGATAGCGGTCCAACTCAGCAACCCCGGCGAACTGGACAGCGGCGGAGTCGGCTTCTGCGCGGAAGCCCAGCGAGCCTACTCGCTGCCGGCTCATCTGCTCAGCGAGGCCAAAGCGTTTCTAGAGGACCCCGAGCGCCCCAAGCGGGTCCATGACTCCAAGTCGGCCGCGCATCTTCTGCAGCAGGCAGGCATCGTTCTACGGGGAGTCACTGACGATACCCTGCTGACAGCATTCCTGGCGAACGCCACGCGGGCCGACTATTCGCTGGAGAAAACAGCGGCCCGGCGTCTTGGTGTTCAGTTAGATCACGATCCGGCCAACGCTGCCTCTCTGACCCAGCAGCTTTCCGAAGCGCTGTCGAAAGAAATCGACGAGCTGCAACTGCGCGACCTCTATGAGCAGATGGAGCTGCCTCTGGCGGCGGTCCTGGCGCGCATGGAGAGCGAGGGTGTCCTGCTCGACTGCGATGCGTTGGCAGTACTATCCGCTGAACTGGAAGGGAAAGTCGATTCGTTGGCAAAGGAGATCTATTCGCTTGCCGGCGTCACCTTCAATATCGGCTCACCCAAACAATTGGGCAAAGTGCTATTCGAGGACCTCGGCTTGCCCTCACCCTCTCGCCGCGGCAAAACGAAAACGCCTTCCACCGCCTCCGATGTGCTGCAGCGGCTTGCCGAGGACCATGAGATTGCCACCAAGATTCTCGACTATCGCCAAGTCACTAAGCTCAAGAACACCTACGTCGACGCCTTGCCGCTACTAGTGAATCCAAAGACCGGCCGCCTCCATACGACCTTCAATCAAGCGGGCGCGGCCACCGGCCGGGTGTCCTCGGCAAACCCCAATCTGCAGAACATCCCGATCCGAACCGAAATGGGACGCCAGATTCGTGCGGCCTTCATTTCGCGCCCGGGGTGCAATCTTCTCAAGGCCGACTATTCCCAAATCGAGCTGCGGATCTTGGCCCACCTCTCTGGCGACAAGGTTTTGGTGAATGCCTTTCGAATGGGTGAAGACATTCATACACGCACGGCCGCCGAGGTCTTTCGAGTGCCGCCGTTGATGGTCGGTCCTGAAGATCGGCGGCGCGCCAAAGCCGTTAATTTCGGCATCGTCTACGGTCTGAGCGCCTTCGGGCTGGCGCAGCAACTGGGCATCTCGCGCTCGGATGCGGGCGATTACATCGCCGCCTATTTCGAGCTTTACTCGGGAGTCAAGACCTTCATCGACCGCACGATCGCCCAAGTCAGAAAGAGCGGCGCCACGCGCACAATGTTCAACAGGCTTCGTCCGATTCCAGACATTCAGAGCAAGAATCCCAGTGTCCGTGGCTTCGCCGAACGGACAGCGATCAACTCACCGATCCAGGGCTCCGCCGCTGACCTGATCAAGCTGGCGATGATTCGAGTCGACCAGCGCCTCAGGGACGAAAAGCTGCAGGCCTTGATGCTGCTGCAGGTTCACGACGAATTGGTCTTCGAAGCGCCCGAGGAAGAAACAGCCGTTGTCGCCAAGCTCGTCAAGCACGAGATGGAGCAGGTACACCAACTCGACGTTCCGCTAATTGCCGACGTCAAGGCCGGCAAGAACTGGCGCGACATGTCGACGGTCTAGCCAACGGCCCGAAAGCAGGAACCGAGCCCCAAGCTGCGACATGGCGTGAACCTCCAGGTTTGCCGCGCCTCGATTCGTCGAGGCATCGCCGGCGGCAAGGCACTTGGTTGCCCGGGCCAGATTCCGCGGCCACTGGCCAAACAAACCGACGAATCGGTTTGCGGCAAGCGTGGACGCTCACGCCACGTCTGCCGGCCCGCGCTGCCAACTCGCCCGGGTGCCGAAGCTATTCAAACGCTACCGGCTTGAGCGACAGATCGGTGTGGGACAAGAAGCCCAGATCGATTCCGGAGGCAGAGAAGCGGGTTCCGTCCGATACAACTCCCACTCCCAAAATTCCGAACGGGATTCCGCTTTGCATCCCGCTGACAGGGAGGCTTGAGAGAACCGCCGACGAAACGCTGAATGACCCAGCGGAGACATCCTCGCGGCAGAAGAACACCGCACCGGAAGCATCTTCATCCACGGAAACAATGGAAGACCCAAAGATCTGAACCGTCCCATTTTGACCGCCGCCCGCCCAGGTCACAGACAGGTTGTTTGAGCGCGGGACAATGTTAATCGCGTCGCGATTCGTCCAATTGAGAGCTTCTGGAATCACCAGGCTGGTGGTGAATGGACCAACGGCGCTGCCGCCCGGTCCGCTTACCGTGTAGGTTCCTGGTTCCAAATAGCCCGGCAGACCCTGGTTTACCGACTCAGCGGCGAGAGCTTTCGGACCTGCTGTTAAGAAACTCGGAAAGGAGCCTGACAACGAGGCGCTGTATACCCCTACGTCTACACGATCAATTTGCTTCGTCCCCATTGGTCCCGCCAACGTCAGAGAGGATCCGGCATCCAGGCCCGCGGGACGGACTGGATCAACAGGTTGTGTGGTTGCGCCCTGAATCTGAAAGACCGTACATGCCCCAATCGTCGATATGCCGGCCACTCCCTGTGACTGCGCTAGCTGATTCAGGTTGAAATCGAAAAACGAAGCGCTTGCCATGTCGGTTTTGAGATCAAAAGTTTGCGCAGGCAACGGTCCGGAGAAGGAGATGCTAAAGCGAGACAGAGATACAGATCCGAGCTTCAAGCCGCCGCTTCCGCGCGCTTGTTCAAGCTCGGCCGCCGTGAATCCGCCGCCGCCACTCGAGCAGGTCGCGCCTGACTGCGAAACCGGTAGGGTTGTGAAGTTGCTTGAGACACCTTCGACCACGACAACGACCGGGACATAGCAGCCGTCGACACTCTAGGGGGTTGCGAATCGGACGATGTCGAGTCCGCCGCAGCAGCCCGAACGGCCGCGATACACGATGGTCGCGGGTATCCCGCCTACGAGGACTTCGACATCGACTCCTGAGAGGTCACCCGGCAGGGGTCCCCCTGCTTCGTCACCCGCCACCGCACCCAAGCCTGTGCCCCAGACGTCTATCAAGTCGCCGGGCTTTGCTGAATTCAGAATGGTTCTGACATTGGAATCAGGTGGCACGATCAATGGATCCGTGAAAACACCTGGTCCACTGCCGGCTTGATTGAGCGCAAAAATCCCGAAGCTATGAGCCACGACAGTGACTGGCAGGGGGGCGCTGGTCTGCCCGTTGAAAGTCACGGTCAGCGTTCCATCGTCCAGCGGTGTGTTGGACGGCAGTATGACAGCGAGTTGGCCGGCAACGGTAAAAAGCATGATGCAATCGACGGTAGTCCCGCCGACGGTCACTTGGACTGAGGTTCCAGCGAGTTCAGTCGGAAGCGGGAAGCTCGTGCTTTGTGCAAGGGCTGCAGGTCCCATGCCCGACCCAAAGACGGAGAAAATACTGCCTTGAGCCAAGCTGCCGTTCGGCAGGTCGGACCTTGCGAAACTTGCTGAGTTGACGGCACCGGTGGCAACCGGCTGGGCGTTGCCAACACTGGCGAACAGGATCAGGATCAAAATCAAAGCTACGGGCATCTGTGGACTCCTTATTTGAAAGCAGTAGGACACGGCGCCTTGGCCAATCGCGGTTCAGAAAACACGCGTTGCCGGGGCAGACAAGATCATACCGCGCAGCGGCACCAAAACTCCAGTGTCGGTCTCCAGGCCGAAGTAGGAATGGCAGCTTGTGGCAGTCCTCGATTTTTTCACACCTTCCTGACCCCTACTTTGCCAGATTATCCGTGACCCGCTGCGGACGCCGAACTGCCAATTGCGCTCCTTACTCCGTCCGCTTGCCAATCGAAATCAAGTTCAAGTCGCTGCGGACAAACAACTTTCCGTCGGCTATAGCCGGCGAGGCGATGAAGTGCTCGTTGAGCTTGTTGCGTGCCAGGACTTCCGGTTTCCGGCCGGCTCGCAATACCAGCGTTTCGCCGCTCTCACTGAAGAGGAATATCTTGCCGTCGGCCGCCACCGGCGTGGCGCTGTAGACGCCGCCGAGCCGCTCCTGCCAGATCCGCTGGCCGGTTTCGGCATCGACGCAGGTGACAATTCCGAGGCCGTTGGCCATGTAGATCAGGCCCTGGTAGTGGATCAACGACGAAACATAGGGGGCGCCCGTATCGACGTGCCAGTTGATGTGGGTGTCCTTGATATCTCCCCTGCCGCCGGCCTTGAGCGCCATGTAGGGGCCGCTGCGATAGCCGTGGGTCATGTAGATGGTGGCGTTGCTGTGGACGGGCGCGGGAATGGCGAAGCGGTTCGCCTCGGCGAAGTGCCACAGCTTTTCTCCGGTCCTGGCGTCGTAGCCCTCAACTCCCTCGCTGCAATTGACGATGATTTCCGGCCCTGTTGGCCCCTCGACTATGGCCGGAGTTGAATAGGAAGTCGCCTTGGCGTCGCGGTCGGTCTTCCAGACCTGTTCGCCCGTCCGCTTGTCGAGCGCCAGTAGATAGGACGCGCTGTTGTGGAAGCAGATCAGGATCAGCAAGTCATCGTGGAGCGTCGGCGAGCTACCGTGGCCCCAGGAGATATCGAATACCGAGTAGTCCTGGCCGATGTGGCGCTGCCAGACAGGTTTGCCGTCCATATCGAGCGCCGCGAGCTGTCCGGTGCTGAACCAGGCGTAGACTCGCTCGCCGTCGGTGACCGGGCTGGGCGAGGCCATATTGCTTTTCTGATGGACTTCGGGGAGCGCGCGTTCGGCTGAAATCTCGTGCTCCCAAAGTAACCCGCCGTCGCCCACACCGAACGCCGCCACCACGAACGTTACGTTGGTGTCGCCGTCGCCTTCCGGCCGCGAGCCGCCCAGCGCGACCTCCCCTGACGACGCCGGGTCACCTCCCTGCACGAGCGACGGGTGGCGACCCGGCCGCATGGTCCCCCGGCCGATCTGGTAAGTCACGAACACCCGCCCGCCCCAGACGATCGGCGACGATACTCCCATGCCGCGCAGCGGCGTCTTCCAGGCGATGTTTGCGGTGTTGCTCCATTCCGTGGGGACACCGCTATCGGGGGACACGCTTGTGCCGTAGGGCCCGCGCCAGGCGGGCCAGTTTTCGGCGGAGACTGCGGCGGAGAAAACTATCAGTAACAGAGCGGTTCTCGATGTCAATCGCATGTTTGAGACTCCTCCAAACCGCGCGGTGCTCCCGGACGAACTCGCGGTTCCTCTCGAACGGCATGAGTGTTCTGGCACATCAGTCTACTAACGCGGTGCCTCAAGAGGCAAACGCTGGGATGCCCTTGTCCTCCGCGCCCCTAGTGAGCCCGCATTTCTCATCGGGTGGCGAGGCAAAGTGCATGAGAGGCCTGTCAGTGCGAGGCGCGCGCCGCTTGACGAGCGGAGGCGTACTCGGACAGTACGTTGAGCACGGCGAGCAAGCGCAACGGAGTAATGGCGGGCCTGTCATGTGCTTGGCCCGTCAGCCGGTGAGAAATGCGGGCTAGTGGCCCGGAAGTTCAAGAACTGTCGCGCATCGCGATGAGTTTCGATGGGATGTGGACAGCGTTCTGTGATGGCCAAATCCGCCCTTGTCGGCCAGGGTTGTTTTATGGCTGGCGCACCTACTAAACGGTCGTCGCCGTATCGCCCTTGACACGCCACCGGTCGATCTATTCCGCGTTCCTGGCGGCGCGGTCGACTTCCGCCCCGCTCAGGTAGACGGCGGCGATTCGCCGCGTATTGGTGATATCGTCGAGCGGGTTTGCCGCAAGCACTAGGAAGTCCGCACGCTTCCCGGCTTCGATAGTACCCGCATCAGTCAGCCGCAGAAAATCAGCTGAATTGCGGGTCGCAGCCACGATGACCTGCGCCGGAGTCATGCCGGCGGCCACCATGTCCTCCATCTCGATGTGCGGAGCCCATGGCGTATTGCCATCCGTTCCCAAGGCAATCGTGACGCCCTCAGAGCTGAGCTTGGCCAGGTTGCGCGCCTGAATCGCAAAGGCCGCCTGCGCCTCGGGGTTGTCTGTGGCCGCCGCCTGCAGTCTTTCCATCTGGTCAGACGTAAGGGAGCCGCTCAACCAGCCGACGTCCGTGGCCACCCCTCGATTGGGGAGGTTTGGCACTAACACAAAGTCCGGGCGCTCCTTGAACAGCCCGATGATCGTTTCGTCGACGTCCGTGTCTCGCACGCCGTGCGCGAAGGCGTCGATTCCCGCGCGCAGAAGCCCTTTTGCGTCTTCGAGAGCGAAGATGTGGGCGGTCACGCGCACGCCCTGCTGGTGGGCTTCGTCGATGATTGCGCCGTACAACTCGGGTGAAAGCTTTTTGTACTGGCCGTTCCGATCATCGACCCAGATTTTGACAATGTCGACTTTTCTGGCCGCCTGCTCCCGCACGGCCTCACGGGCCTCTTCTTCGGCCGTCACCCAATACGGGGTTTCCGATCGGCCAGGCTCGGGCGCCGTGACGCCGACTCCGGCCGAGCGAAATCGCGCCGCACCGGGAATCTCTTCTGCCCGAATCGACAGGTCGCCCGTATCGCGTCCGAGGCTCATCGCAGCTCCGATCCCGTAGTAGGCCCGACGACTGAGGTCCTCGATCAGAGCGTCACGCTCCTGCCTCAGGTGGGTGTGGGTGTCGATGATCGCGGGCATGACCGTCATGCCGGTCAGATCAACGTGAGTAGCGCCTACCGGTGCCTCTACCTCGTTCGCGGAGCCAACCTGGACGAAGAGGCCGCCCTCGACGACGAACGTCGCGTTCTCAATCGGTGCGCTGCGATCTCCCACGATCAGTCGCGCGCCTTCGAACGCTACGGCACCGGTGGCCGGCTCCGTTTTCGGTGACTCACACGCGAAGGTCGCGATCAGGCCAAGCAACGACAGGTAGACCACGACGTCCATGCGACAGAATTTCGGCTTCACTCGGTACATCGCATCCTCCAGAGGGTAAATTGGGCTCGCCTTGGTGTGCGGAGCCAAGATCAGACTATCATCTTCACGGATATGCTACGAGCGGGATGTGCTGGACCTGAGCAATGAGCGTCCAGTGGTCCCACAGCGCTACAATCCGCGCGTCGTCGTAAGCAGAGAAATGCGAACCGAAACAACACCAATCGAACGAGGAGTTCTGTGATGACTCTGAGAAACCTCACTTTGTTCGTAACGGCACTTATGCTCCCTGGAATCGCTCTCTGTCAGCGAGGCGATGCACAAACGTTGCCCTATCGAGCTGTGGAGGAGTGGCCCCAGCCGGCGACGAGCGCAGTCGGAGCACCGGGGCCCTGGAATTTCCGCCAGGTATCGGGCGTAGCGATCAACTCGAATGGCAATGTTCTCGTACTCCACCGCGGCGCCCATCCAATTCTGGAATTCGAGAGCAGCGGGAAGTTCGTCCGCTCCTGGGGTGACGCGCTGATCAGCGAGGGGAAAGGCTTTCACGCTCGCGCCGGAGTATCAGGTCGAAGGGCGCACAATTCACTCAGCGGTGTATGGTCCGGCCGGCTGTACTTCATGCGGCGCTCATTCGATTCGAGTGGATAGCGAGGGGGAGTATCTGGGTGGTCGACGCTACAGGTCATGCCGTGTACAAAATGAACCCGCAAGGGCAAGTGATCATGCAGTTGGGCTCGAAGGGAGTCTCGGGTGCCGGTCACTACACCTCCAATCTGCCTACCGGGCCCTATGGCGGAGAGCTTGGAGGTTTTACGATCAGAAGAGGTTGAGACCTACAAGCGCGAAGACCGCTTCCATCCGGCGAGGAAGGCCATCACTTCCGAGCAGGTCTGGCAGATTCTGGAGGCGAAAATGAACTCTCAGGCCGAGCCGGCTCCGCCCGCTCGTCACTGACTGATCAGGTAGTCCCGCATCGTCCCCATATTGCTGGAATGGTAGAGGTGGCTGTGGTCCACCAGGTAGTTGCAACGCGTTCGTCCGTCGGTATCGGGGCGTTGATTCGCAGTGATTACGCCGGTCCTCGCCTGACCGATCGCCCGGCCCCAGCAGTCATAGCGCAGGCTGGCTCCAGGCGCCTGTGGGGGAATCGCGCTTGAAAGCCATTCGTTCATGAGTTGCTCCGTGCGCGGTTCGGGTCGGAGCAGACACCCTGACCACGTCTACCAGAGACCGGCGCGCACATCCCGGAGAAGCCTCCCGAAACCGGGGGCGGCCCGCCTGATGAGATGGCGCCAGGCGGGGTAGGTTCGCAGCTTCCCCTCCAGGTGCTGGCCATGGGGCCGTCTTTCTCGCCATAGTGCCCCGAGAATCCGCCGCGGCCGTCGTGCGTGAAAACGAAGCGGCCCCAGCGCCCGTTGGTATAGCGCCAAGTCCCTTCAAGCTGGTTGCCGCGGATGCGTCCCGAAACCGTCTTATTAGGGCCATAGCTCCCACGCGCTTCGTCCCCACGGACAGTGAGTATCATTTTCCCGAAGTTGGTGTTCCAGGTTCCGCCGAAGAAGGCGGAGCAGCTTGGGGCGAAACCAGGAGGACGCGATGTACCGGCCGGGGGCGCCGGCGTTGGCCGGGATGGCGCGCTTGGCCGGGATGGCGCGGTTGGCCGGGATGGCGCGGTTGGCCGGGATGGCGCGGTTGACCGGGATGGCGCGGTTGACCGGGATGGCGCCGAGGGCTGGGACGGTGGCGCCGCACCACCAACACAGGACCCTGTCCACTTAGCGTTTATATTGCCGTCTTTTTCACCCCAGTTGCCTGTGAACTTGCCGTAGCCGTCGTGGGCGAAGCGCAAGCGGCCCGAGCGACCGTTGGGGTACTCCCACCGCCCCTCGAGCGTACGGCCGTAGACGCGGCCCGAGATCCTTTTGTTGGTGCCATACACACCCCAGACCTGGTCGCCGCTGACACTGAGCGTGAGTTTGCCGTAAGTGGTCTCCCACTCTCCGGCAAAGCCGGAGCGGCAGCTTTGTGCTTGCGAAGTGGAGACGGCCAGAAAGCTGAACATGACTACGGCCCCGCAGAGAGTGACTGAACGCTGAAAAGGGACTGTCATGGCATTTCTCCTTATTCTTCCGGTGGAGGGCGGCGGTGTAAGCAAGGGTGAATGTCCGAACGCAAACCAGAGGATACTACTTTTGGGTATCGCGGGGGATTAGCATATTCTAATCCAAGAATGATCCTGAGCCAGGATTTCCGTTTTGGCCGCCTGGCCACTGGAAGGTGCGAAAAAATGCTGGGGTCAGCCAGCCGCGGCCATAGCATCACTGATAAACAGGGACTTAGGAATGGCCGCTTGTGGCAGTCCTCAGGGGAGCGAGAGGGGAGCGAGGGACTGGAAGGTGTGAAAAAATGACGACGAATCATACTCTATAAAGCCAACTACTTTGATATAATAAGTCATGCCCGACGAGCGTTCCCCGCGCTACCTCCCCATCGACCGTTCCCAACACGTCCTGCTGCCGCTCGATGTCGACCGCCTGATCGATTCCGATCATGTCGCCCGGCGCATCTGGCGCGTTGTCGATTCGCTCGATCTGAGCCGTTTCGAGCGCGACATCCGCGCCGTCGAGGGCGTTGCCGGCCGCCCCTCCCACGCGCCGGAAGTGCTCATCTCGGTTTGGCTCTACGCCTGCACCAAAGGCCTTCATTCGGCCCGCGAAATCGAGCGCCAAATGGACTACGAACCCGCTCTGCGTTGGCTCACCGGCCTACGTCCGATCAATCATCACACCTTGTCGGATTTCCGCGTCGGCCACGGCCAACCACTGCGCGAACTCTTCGAGGACGTGCTCGCCATGCTGCTGAAAAAGGACTTGGTGAAACTCGAGCGCGTGGCCGTCGACGGCACCAAGATTCGCGCCGATGTCAACAAGAAAAGCTTTCGCCAGAAGGACAAGATCGAGGAATATCTGCAGTTGGCGCGTGAGCATTTGGACGAACTCGAGCGCCAAGAGGCTGAAGAACAAATCACCCAAAAACAACAGAAAGCACGACAGCGCGCGGCCCGACAAAAAGAAGAAAAGTTGCCGGAAGCACTGCAGGAAATCGAGCGATTGCGGGCCGCCAGGAAGGACAATAAGAGCAAGGATCCGCAAGCATCAACGACCGACCCGGAGGCGCGATTCATGTGGACCAGCGACAGCGGCGTCGCGCCCGCCTACAACGTGCAAATCACCGCCGACGCGTCCCAGGGCTTGATCGCCGATGTCGAAGTGGTCAACGATCCGCAGGACTCCGAACAGCTCGTGGCGGCGACGGATCGACTCCAGCAACGGCATGGGAAATATCCCTCCGAAGCCCTTGCTGACGGGGGTTATACGAACCATGCGTCCGTACTGGAGATGGACGAGCGTGGCGTCGACTACTACGGCAGTTGGACGGGCAGAAGCGGCAAGCCGAGCGGCCCCGGGACGCGGCGTCATGAAGATTATTGGGCCGACAAGTTTGTTTGGGATGAGGCCGCGGAGGTGCTGGTTTGTCCGCAAGGCAAGCGCTTGGAGCATAAGCGAACGCAATACCCGAAAGGGCGCACGGTGTCGGTCTATCGGGCGCGGGCGGCGGACTGCCGGGAGTGTCCAGTAAAGCAGTTGTGCTGTCCGGATTTAAAACTGAAAAGTCACGGGAGAAGCGTCTCAATTCAGGATTATGACGAGGCGGTGCGGCGCTTTGACGCGAAGATGGACACACAGGGAGCGCAAGCGATTTATAAGAAGCGGGCGCCGTTAGTGGAGTTTCCAAACGCTTGGATCAAGACGAAATTCAAGTTGCGGCGATTCTCAACGAGAGGCTTGGCGAAGGTGAGGTGCGAAGCCTGTTGGGCGGCATTAGCGTTCAACCTGCAACGCATGTTCCAGCTGGCGCCGGAGTTGATCCCGACCGGCTGATCGCTCCCCCAACGGCCCGCGACGGGCCGGGAAAAACCTCCCCATCGAGTGTCAGGCCGCGATGCAGGGTTCTCCTGCTCAAATGCTCCCCAACTCAAAAACTCCGTCAACCCAAAAAAGGGCGGTCCACCGAAAAAACTTAGCGAAATCCCGGCCCAAAAACGAATTGCTTCACACCTTCCAGGCCCCTTGACCGCTGGACTGATCACTGGCCAGCAGTTTCTAAATTACACTATGTCAATGCCTTACGATTCTGATCCTGGACTCGGGTACGGCAGGCGATAGATCACCAGGTCCCAGTAAGTCATTTAAAATCAGTGGACCGACAAAGCTCCAAGTAGTTAGGGTGGCTGTCCCTCACGGTCCCCCACGGTCCTCACGGTCCCCCACGGTCCAACCGTGGACTTCCGTCCACGGCTCTGTCCGGCCGTTTGAAACTTTCTGTAAAGACACGGCACGGTTCAAACAGGGCAACGGTTGAATATTGAAGGGCTGTTGCGACCGCAGCGGAGCTGGGCGTAGTCGCGGACGGAGAGCTTGCAGTCGGGATCGTTTGTTACGATGAACGGGTCGTCGCCAAACAAGAGGTATCCTTTGAGAAGCTCTGCGACTGTGCTGGTTTCACTGGAACCCTCCTGCAGGCATCTGTCCACTACTTCCTTGCAGGCGGAAACGGCGGATGTGCAATCGCTGAATTCGGTTTTTCCAAGGGCACCTCGGGAGACCGATCTCAAACGAACCAATGATGACTTACAAATCTGTTCATCACCCATTTCGAGCGCCCGCAGCGCTCGATATCGACTAACCCGATAGCGCATACAGCAGGATCATCATGAACAAACGCTTACTCCTCCCCCCTGTTGCTCGCAGCGGCGCAAGGAGGAGGGCGGCCCCTGGGCCTGGCCGAAACATTCGGCCCAGGAGTGGCCGGCCCGGCCGGGGGCGTCGCCGGCGGCGAGGGCCTCTACCGTCAAGATGTCGATACGAGGCGTTTCCGCGTGCCAAGTGCGGTGACGGCACGGACGCGGTCTTCTACGTGCGCCGCTTTTCGGGCGAAGTGAATCGCGACCGCTGGGTGCTCTTCTTGCAGGGCGGCGGCTTCTGTATTGATGGCCAGGACTGTGCCAATCGCTGGAAGAGTAGCGGCACGGCGTTTGGCGCGCAGAAGCTCTCCAGCGACTTTACCCCTCCAGTTGGAATCGCCGACCGCGGCATTCAACGACTCAACGACGGCGTCCTGCCCGACAACAACTTGGCCGACTGGAACCAAGTCTTCATCTACTACTGCAGCTCGGACAACTGGACAGGCCGCGGACAGAAGGTCGTCGTCTCAGCCGATGACCCGAGCAACTCCGGCTCCGAGATCGACTACTCCATTCACTTCGCAGGTGCGTACATCTTCGAATCGGTCATCCGAACGCTGAGGCAACAACATGGGGTAGTCGAGTATGACGAGGTCGGGGGCGCCACCAAACGGATGCCGCACCTAGACGACGCAACCAATATCTTGTTCACCGGCGCGTCGGCTGGGGCGCACGGGGTCGTCAAGAACGCGGATCGGTTTTACCAGGAGCTCAAGCGTACGAACCACGGCTGCCGCGCGGCTAAGCCACGACGCCAACCGTGCCCTTTGCAATTCGCCACTGTTAGGTGGCTGAAGTCGTCTTGCCTTGAAGATATACTACGACAATAGTTTTCTTGTATTCCGGGGTCTTGTGTCTTTGGCCACGTTACATTTGCTCATAGGGGTTGAAATTCGGCTGATTCATGCGTATGATTGAAACAGTCGATTGAAACGGACGATTGAAGCAATCGTTCGATTCCATTAGGACATCTAGGCTTCGCGTTTGAACATCCAACCTATGCGTTCGAACATCTGACGTCTTCGCCAGAGTATCCCACCCATGGCCATCGACACCAAAGAACTCATTCTCGATACGGCGGAGAGGCTCTTCGCCGAACATGGCATAGACGCTGTATCCCTGCGGACCATTATCACCGAGGCAGGGGTGAATCTCGCCGCGATTCATTACCACTATGGGTCGAAGGATTTACTGGTGAAAGAAGTGTTTGCGCGTCGAATCAGACCAGTCAATCAGCAAAGGCTGATGTTGCTCGATGAGTACGAAACTCAAGCGGGCGACGGACCCCTAGCGGTTGCAGATGTGCTGCGCGCCTTCTTCGCTCCGGCGATACGACTCAGTCACGACAAAGAGCGGGGACACGTTTTCATTCGCCTATGCGGACGGTTCTGGGCCGAGGTCAGCGCGAAGATGCAGGGCGAGTTCGACGAGCTATTTCAAGACGTGATTCAGCGATTCTTGGCTGCCTTCCATCGGGCGCTGCCCCACCTTTCACCTAAAGAGGTTTTCTGGCGTGTTCATTTCGCAGTGGGAGGGATGGTTCACACGATGGTGGATAGCGAGCGGCTGGCGCGAATGTCAGGCGGACTTTGTCGGCCCTCGGATGTCGAGGAGACGATCGAGCAGTTAGTGAGCTACTCGGCGGCGGGATTCAACGCGCCCAAGCCGCCACGGGTGGGCTCGGTGGGTTCGCTAGGAGCGGAAGCAGAATTGGTTGGTGCGAATAGCGAGGAACGGTCATGATTGCCAGGGTCCTGTTGGTCCTCAGCTCGTTGGTTTTGATCTCGGGTTGCTCGCGTCCGTTGCAAAGACCTGAGAGAACCTTCACTGTCGCTCCGCCCAAAGCCTGGCAGAGCAGTGAAACTCTCCCTTCGGGCGAGGAAGTGGATTGGTGGGCGTATTTTGGGGATCGCGGCCTCGACAACGCCGTAACCCGCGCCCTGACCTTCAATCAGGACTTGCGCGCAGCAGCGGCACGAGTGTCGGCTGCCGAGGCGGAGGCGCGCATCGCGGGAGCGGGTTTGCGGCCCTCGGTCGACTTGAGCCTCAATCGCGGCCGGCAGCGGCAGAATTTCGTCGGCTTACCGATTCCCGGGCGTGAGGGAAGCGTTCTCAGCACCACTTACAGTTCCGCCGGTGTCTCGCTCGGCGTCGCTTGGGAACCCGATGTTTGGGGGCGAATCAACGCCGGAAAACTGCTGGCCGTGGCCACTACGCAAGTGCAGCAGGCGGACTTGATCGCGGCTAGGCTGTCTTTGACGGGGCAGGTCGCCAAGGCCTGGTTCGCGGCAATTGAGGCGCAACGGCAAGTCGGGTTGGCCCGAGCCTCGCTCGAAAGCTACAAGACTTCCGCCGAACGAGTCCGGGCGCGATTTCAAAGGGGTTTGAGGCCGTCGCTTGATCTACGGCTAGCGTTGACGGAGATACATCGCGATGAAGCTCTGCTGAACCAGCGGCGAGAGCAATTGCGCCGGGGGATCCGACAGTTGGAGATTCTGCTCGGGGATTACCCCAAGGGCGAGCACGCTTTGGCGGAAGATCTGCCGCGAGTTCCCGAAGCAATCCCGGCAGGATTGCCGTCGGAACTGGTTCACCGCCGGCCGGACCTCATATCGACCGAGAGAGAATTACTGGCGGCCGATGCCCGAATCCAGCAATCCAAGGCGGATCTCCGGCCGCGCTTCTCCCTGACAACGGCTGGAGGAACCGCGAGCAGTAGTCTGACAGATTTATTGGACGGAGACTTTCTGGCCTGGAGCCTGATCGGTGGTTTGACGCAGCCCATCTATAACCGCAGCCGCCTCAAGACAGCCGTCACGCGCGATGAGGCCCGAGCCCGCGAGGTTGCGGCGCGTTATGAGTCGGCGATGCTTCGAGCCTATGGCGAAGTCGAGTCGGCGCTCGCCGCCGAGAGCGCTTTGGCGGGCCAGGAGACAGCTCTGGAGGCGGCAACGAAACAATCGCTAGGAGCACGGGACGAGGCCGAAAGACGCTACCGCGCCGGACTGGCCGACATCATTACGGTGCTTGCCTCTCAAAGAACCGCGTTCACTTCGGAGAGCCAGTTGCTGACGGTCCGGCGGCTGCGGCTCGACAACCGCGTGGACTTGCACTTGGCGCTAGGGGGCGGCTTCGCTGTAGATGATCTTCCTCGTGACAACCCACAACCGACACAGGCACCAGTACAGGGGGTAAGCGGACTATGAGACTAGCTTTGAGGATTCTACTGCCGCTGATCGTAATCGGACTCGGCGCATTCGCGGCCATCACCATGATCCAGAGTCGCCCGGCGCCAGAAACTCAAACCGTTGAGGTCACCCCGCCATCAGTGCGGGTCATCGTCGCCCAGCCACAGAATGTGAGGCTGAAGGTGAGCGCCGAGGGCACGGTGGCGCCCCGAACTGAAACGGAGCTCGTTCCAGAGGTTTCCGGGCGCGTGACGATGATTTCCGAGTCGCTTGCCGTTGGGGGCTTCTTCGAGGAAGGCGAAGTTCTGCTGGAGATCGACCGGCGCGAATACGAACTAGCTGTTGTGCGAGCGCAAGCCGCCGTCTCGCAAGCCGAACTGAGGCTGGCAACCGAGGAGGAAGAAGCCGAAGTCGCGCGCAATGAGTGGAAAAGCCTGGGGCAAGGCGAGCCGCGTCCGCTGGTGGTACGCGCGCCGCAGATCGCCGAAGCGAAGGCGATGCTGGCTTCCGCCGAGGCGGCCTACGAGAAAGCGGAGTACGATTTGGAGCGCACGGTTGCGAAAGCTCCTTTCGCCGGGCGCGTGCGCGAAAAGCGCGTGGATGTGGGCCAGTTCGTATCCAGAGGCAGTTCGGTTGCGCGGCTTTACTCTATAGACTATGCCGAGGTGCGGCTGCCGATTCCCGACAATGAGCTGGAGTTTGTCAACCTGCCTCTGGCCTATCGCGGACAAAAGGAGCGGGCCGCCGGCCCCCTTGTCACCTTAATGGCCGACTTCGCGGGCCAGCGTCATACTTGGCAGGGCCGCGTTGTCCGCACGGAAGGCGAAATCGATCCGCGCACCCGCATGGTCCAGGCGATCGCACAGGTAGCTGACCCCTACGGCAAGGCTCGCCGGGGGCGGCCGCCGCTAGCGGTTGGCATGTATGTCGCAGCGGAAATTTTCGCCAAAACGGCTGCCGGCGTTTACGTGTTGCCTCGGGTTGTTATGCGCGGCGCCGACCAGGTGCTGGTGGTTGACAAGGACAACCGGCTGCGCTTCCGCACGGTCGACATCCTGCGCACCGAAAGCGACCAGGTGATTATTCGCTCCGGGTTGGAGGCGGGCGAACGTGTTGCCAGCTCGGTCGTGGAAGCCGCCGTCGACGGCATGAAAGTTCAAGTTCTTGAAGAACCCAAGACGGAGACAGCGGGTTAGACGTCGGGAGCCGCACCTCACAACCACCATGAATCGTTCAAGAGGACAGCGATGAAGAAAGGCGTAATTTCCTGGTTCGCCCAGAATGGGGTGGCAGCCAATCTCGTGATGATGGTGATCGTCGTTGGCGGACTGTGGACCCTCTCGGGAATCAAGAGGGAAATCTTCCCGGAGTACACCGTTGACATGATCAGGGTCAGCGTGTCCTATCGTGGCGCGGCACCCGAAGAAGTTGAGGAAGGCGTTTGCGTGCGGATCGAGGAAGCGATCCAAGACCTCGACGGGATCGACGAGATAAGGTCCACGGCGGTTGAGGGCGGAGGAACGGTTTCCGTTGAGATCTTGCCGGGTTACGACCTGCGAAAGGCGCTCGACGACATCAAGGCGCGGGTCGACGCCATCGATACATTTCCGGAAGAGACCGAAAAACCGACCGTTCAGGAAATCACCAACCGATTTCAAGTCATGAACGTCTCGATCTCGGGTGACACGGACGAGCTGACGCTCAAGAAGCTGGCCGAGCGGGTGCGCGAGGACCTTATCGCTCTGCCGGACATTAGTCAGGCGGAAGTCGTCAACGCTCCTCCTTACGAGATCTCCGTAGAAGTCTCCGAAGAATCCATGCGGCGCCATGGACTGACCATTGACGATTTGGCGAATGCAATCCGGCGCTCGTCGCTCGACCTGCCGGGGGGCTCGGTCAAGACCGAGACCGGCGAGATTTTGCTCCGAACGAAGGGCCAAGCCTATCGTGGCTCCGAGTTTGAAAATCTGACTCTTTTGACCAAGCCTGACGGCACGAAACTCGTGCTCGGCGACGTAGCCGAAGTGATCGACGGCTTCGCGGAAACAGACCAATCGACCCGCTTCGACGGCAAGCCAACCGTGATGGTGCAGGTATTTCGCGTCGGGGAGCAAGACGCTCTCGAGGTCGCCGATGCCGTCCAAGGCTACATCGGCGGGGCGGCTCAGCGCATGCCGGAAGGCATCACGCTCACGACTTGGCAGGACAACTCCGTGTTCCTTCGAGGTCGCATGGACCTGCTGCTGCGCAACGCCCGCAGCGGACTGTTTCTGGTCTTCGCGGTACTGGCTCTTTTCTTGCGGTTGCGGCTGGCAATATGGGTATCGCTTGGGATTCCGATTTCGTTCCTGGGCGCCATCGCGATGATGCCGATTCTGGGCGTATCGCTCAACATGATCTCCCTGTTCTCGTTCATTCTCGTCCTGGGAATCGTCGTTGACGATGCGATTGTGGTCGGGGAAAGCATTTTCGCCCGCCAGCAGGCTGGCGTGCCCGGTGTCCGCAGTGCTGTGGAGGGTGCGAATCGAGTCGCCATGCCGGTGATATTTGGCGTCCTAACGACGATGGCCGCGTTCGGTCCGATGTTATTCGTTCCGGGCTGGAACGGGAAAATCTGGTCAGTGATTCCGCTGATCATCATCCCGACCCTGTTTTTCTCCCTGATTGAGTCGAAGCTCGTGCTGCCCAATCACCTCTCGCATTGGCGCCCCAAACCGAAGCCGGAGAACCCAAACCTTGTGGTCCGAATTTGGGACGGCTTCTTTGATTTCTTCGGAGACGGGCTAGTGTGGTTTGTCAAGCGAGTGTATGGCCCGGTGCTGAGGGTGGCTCTAGAGTGGCGCTACCTATCGGTGGCTGTGGCGGTCGCTACGTTGCTTCTGACCGTGGGGCTGGTTGGCGGCGGGTACGTGGCATTTGTGTTCTTCCCTGATGTGGAAGCCGATTACGTGAGCGCGTCCCTGACCATGCCGCAAGAGACCCCAATCGACGTTACCGCTGAAGCTGTTCAGATTATCGAAGACGCCGCGATGAAATTGCAGGAGGAAGTCAAGAAGGAAACGGGTGCGGATACGATTCGGCATGTCCTGAGCTCAGTTGGTGATCAGCCGTTTCAAACCATTGCACGTCAAAACACCGGCAATTGGGATTCGCGAGCCGGCGGAGCCCACCTCGGAGAAGTCGCCGTCGAACTTGCCCCTTCGGAAGTGCGCTCGATGGGCAGCCGTGAAGTCGGACGGCGCTGGCGCGAGCTGACCGGACCAATCGCGGGAGCAGTCGAACTGAAGTTTACCTCCAGCCTGATCGGCGGCGGAGGGGCGATCAACGTACGAGTTACCAGCGGGAGCATGGACACCCTGCGCGAGATCGCTAGTAAGACCAAGGCCAAACTCGCTGAGTATCCCGGAGTTTTTGACATCACGGACTCCTTTCGGGGAGGGAAGCCGGAGGTCAAACTGGCGATTACTTCAAACGCAGAGTCGCTGGGTCTGTCGTTGCAGGATTTGGCCCGGCAAGTCCGTCAGGGGTTTTACGGCGAGGAGGCTCAAAGGATTCAGCGGGGCCGTGACGACATCCGGGTCATGGTGCGGTACCCGCAACGAGACCGAAGATCCCTCGGCGATTTGGAAGCCATGCGAGTTCGCACGCCTGACGGCTCAGAAGTCCCATTCTCGACGGTCGCCAGGGCGGAACTGGGCCGCGGGTTCGCGAGTATCCAACGGGTCGATCGCCGCCGCGCTATCAACATCACCGCCGATGTCGATGATGCAGTCGCGAGCGCAAACGACATTTCGGCTGACCTGACCGAAAACTTTCTGGACCCTTTGATGGCGGAGTATCCCGGCGCTTATTACACGATTGAGGGCGAGCAGAAAGACCAGAGGGAAGCCATGACCGCCCTAGGGGAGGGATTCGTTGTCGCTCTCTTCGTCATCTACGCATTGATGGCCATTCCGTTTAAATCCTACGTCCAACCGCTGATCGTGATGACGGCGGTGCCGTTTGGCATTGTTGGGGCCGTTTGGGGACACGCCATCATGGGGCTGTCGATGAGCATTCTGTCGATGTGCGGGCTGGTCGCGCTCACGGGAATTGTCGTGAACGACAGTCTCGTGCTGGTGACGTATATCAACACTCTTCGAGACTCGGGAAAGAAGTTGGTGGACGCCGTTCGCGAAGCAGGGGCCACTCGCTTTCGCGCGATCATTCTGACGTCGTTGACAACAGCCGCCGGCATCACACCGCTCATGCTGGAGAAGGAAGTTCAGGCGCAGTTCCTGATCCCGATGGCCGTTGCGTTGGCTTATGGTGTGATCTTTTCCACTGTCATTACGCTGGTGCTGGTGCCATCGAGTTACCTTATTCTCGAAGACATTGGTATAGGCTTTCGATGGCTGATGGGTACGGACAGCGCGGATTCTGACGTGGTTGCGGGGCAAGGGTCCCTTGCTGTTACGGCCCGGCCGGCACTCGACGGCGGGGTGCACTCCAATGGAGCGGAGTCGGCGCTGACAAGCGGCCAGAATGGCGGGCCGAATGGGCCGGCGGCGTCACCTACGCGTCTGGTCGGCGAGGTTCAGCCTGCCGGCGATTCTTCCGAGTCAAACGACTGAGTACAGCGCCAACACCGACGCGGGAACTAGAAGAATGTCCTCTTCACATTCGGTACGAGTGCTCGCCAGCGGGCTCCTGCTCTCCATGGCGCTGTGGTGGCCGGTGGCCGGGGCTGAACCCGTGACGAAGGCCGACTTGGACAAAGCTGCCGGCGACAACTCGTCTTGGCTGATGTACGGCCGTGACTATTCGGGTCAGCGCTTCGTGCGGCTCGACCAAATCACGCCGGCCAATGTCGACCGCCTGCAACCGGCGTGGGTGTTCGCGACCGGGGGTGAAAACCGTGGGCTCGAGGCCACGCCGCTCATTCACGAGGGCGTGATCTATCTCTCGGCCGACGAATCGCGTGTGTTTGCGCTCGATGCCCGCACCGGCGCGAAGATATGGAGCTACGACCCGAAGATGTCCGATGAGGTGGAGCGCGTCTATTGCTGCGGATCGATCAACCGCGGCGTGGCTCTGCTGGGCGAGTTGGTCTACATCGGTACGATGGACGCGCGGATGGTCGCGCTCAACAAGGATACGGGCGAGGTCGTTTGGGAAACCCAGGTGATTGATTGGGCGCAAGGTTACAGCATCACCGGGGCGCCGCTGGTGGTCAAGGACATGGTGCTCACCGGCGTGGCAGGCGGCGAGTACGGTATTCGCGGTTTTGTGAAAGCATTCGACGCCAAAACGGGCAAGTTGCGCTGGACCGCCTACACTATCCCCGGACCCGGCGAGCCAGGCAATGAAACCTGGCCCGGCGACACATGGAAAAACGGCGGCGGCTCGACCTGGACGACCGGCGTCTACGATCCGGAGCTCAACCTCGTTTACTGGAATACCGGCAACGCCGCACCCTGGAATTGCCGGGTTCGCAAGGGCGATAACAAGTGGACCGCTGGAACCATTGCTATTGACGCCGACAGCGGCAAGATCACATGGGGCTATCAGTACACTCCGTGGGACTGCTGGGACTACGACGCCGTCAGCACCCCCGTGCTGGCCGACATTGACCTCGGCGGCAACGAGCCTACCAAGACCCTGCTTCACCATGACAAGAACGGCTTCTTCTACGTGCTGGACCGCACCGACGGCAAGTTTATTTACGGCGAACCGATTGTTCCCGGGATCAACTGGGCCTTCGGTCTTGATCCCGAGACCGGCCGCCCGAAGGTGAATCCGGCAATGGTGGCGGAGTCTGGCGGACCGGAAGTCGGGCCGATCATTCCCAGCCTCGAGGGCGCGATCGACTGGCAGCCGCTTTCCTACAACCCGGATCTAGGCTACATCTACTTCATGTCGAATCAGTGGGCCATGGGATACAAGTTTTGGGCCGAGGATCAGTTTGAGCCGCCGACGAATGGCGAATGGTATATGGGCGCCGACTATCAGCAGTACCTGAGCAGCGAGAACACGGGCAACTTTATCGGGTTCGATGTCGTCAACCGCAAGGTGCTGTGGAGAGTGACGAGCCCTGCGCCCTTCTGGGCGGGGGCCGTCACGACTTCGAGCGGGCTCGTTTTCACAGGGGACATGCGGGGCTATGTCATGGCTCTGGATGCTCGGACCGGCACGGTGCTTTGGCAGTTCCAAACGGGCTCGGGGATTATCGGCAGTCCTATCACCTATGAACTCGACGGTACGCAATACTTGGCGGTGCCATCAGGGGGCATTGGCGGAGATATGACGTTCTACTACACCGAACCGAAGGCCGGGAATCTCTTCGTGTTTGCATTGGACGGCGGAGGGCCGGCTCGCATACCCGCCGGGACGAACCTGACCACCCTCGAAGGCGGATTACCGCAGGTGGGTCAGCCTGGCCATACCCTTGGCGGGAGGGTCCTGCCTGGATACGGCTTTCCGCCCACCGAGGGCGCCGAACCGTTAAAGAAGGAAGCCAGTCCTGAAAGCACTGAGGGCGAACAGAGCAACCCATTTCTCGGTCAAGACGGGGCAATCGCTGCCGGAGATCGCTTGTATCGCAGCCGTTGTGTGGGGTGTCACAAATCCCGTGGAGGCAGCGGCCCCAACATATTCAGAAGCGCTCTAAGCGCTGACAAGTTCATGGAAGCCGTTGCGAAGGGCCGCAAGGGAACCAACATGGCTCCGTTCGAAAACGTGCTTCAGCCAGCTGAGATCTGGCAGGTCCACGCGTTCCTCATGTCTCGTGACGGTCTCTGAGAAGCCTTAGCCAGATTTCTGACGGACTTTACATCAGGACCTGGGGGCAACGGATGCGGCGCGGCCACACAAGTAAACTGGAGACACGCATCATCTTTTCCGGCAGTTCGAAACGGCTGCATGTGACAAGAACGCGTGGGTCATAGGAGGCGTGTCATGGGATATCGAAGGCGTGAGTTTCTCGGGAAAATTGCTGGTGCCGGGTTGTTGGGAGTCTTGCCCGGCGGACACACCCTCGTCGCGTCGAACGCTGCGGCGAAAGAAGCCAAATCACCCCCCGGCGTAGTTCAATTCAGCGCCGAGCTTGAGCCGCTCGTTCGGCTGATCGAACGCACGCCCCGCGAGAAATGCTTTGAGATGATCGTGGATCAACTCCGCCGAGGCGTCTCGTATCGTCAGTTCGTAGCATCGCTTTTCCTGGCCGGCGTCCGCGACATTCGTCCGCAGCCGCCGGGCTTCAAGTTTCATTGCGTCTTCGTCATCCATGCGGCCCACCAACTGAGCTTGGACGCACGGGTCGGCGACAGGTCGCTGCCGCAGTTGTGGGCCTTGGACAATTTCAAGGAATCACAGGAGCGCGACATCAAGGAAGGCGACTTTCACCTGAGCCCCGCGCAAGGGAGCCTTCCCGCTGCACGCGGCGCATGGAACGAATTTCATTCCGCCATGGAGACGTGGGATGAAGAGCGCGCCGACCTCGCTATCACCTGAATTATGCACAGATTCACTTTGCGAGTGTGGCTGCGTTCGTAGCGGGTTGGCGGTCGTCGTGAGGTGGTAGCTCGGCAACTGGCCTTTTGGCTTCTCCGTGTCCGGTTTCCCTTCCCGCCCAGAATCCGCGTCGTCAAAACCTCGCTCGGAAGTGACGTGTTTCCCGTGCGTTACGGCTAGTGCATAAAATGTTATGCATAGCGCATAGCCAGGCTCTCAGATCAGCGCCCTCCCGACCACCGGCAGCAAGCCGCCGTAGGGAGTCGACTTCCTGCCGCGGAAGTGGTAAGGCGTCGAAGCCCCGATTTTATTGGGCCGCGAGGCCGTCACGGCTGGGCCTTGTTGGACGGGCCTTTGGGAGTTATGCTGTTTTCGTCTGGTAACCATGTGGGTGACCTCCTTGGGGTTGGCTGGCGAAGCTGGGATCTTTGCCAGCCTACCTTTTTACCCCATGTTTTCGGGGGTCCCAAATGGTCTCTTGCGGCTCAGCCCTCCTCAGGTCCACGCCGCAGTGCATAATTCAGGTATCATCACGCTGTTTCGCACGCGGGGAGCAAACGAAATCATCGACGACCTATGGCTCTATGGCGCGCGTGACTACCGCAACATCGGCCACAAAGCGATCTTCGTTGCAAGTTTCTGGCGCACGCTGCAAACCATCGGTTGGCAGCACGCGGAGCCGGCTTTGCGATCCCTGGTCTCCGGGTTGCTGGGCTACGGTGCAAGCGAGGAAGTGAATGGCTACGCCTACGACGATCAATGTTATCTGCCGAACCTCGTCCTGGCTCGCAAAGCCGCGAGCCGGCTTCCCGCCGACTGGGCTGAAACGGGTCTAGAAGCGGGCAGCACAGGCGATATCTTGGAAGCAATCCGCGCGGGCAGTACCGACGATGCGTGCAAGGAAGCTGCGAGGCAATTGACCACGGGACAAGCGCATGCTTCGAACGTCTGGGATTCGGCGCACCTAGCCGCGGGAGAGTTGATGATGCGGCATCCGGGAGTCTTCGGCCTCCACGCCGTGACTTCTATCAACGCACTTCACTACGCATTTCGGGCGGCGGGTGACCGCCAGACGCGCTTGTTGTGTCGCTGCCAAGTGATAATGTCCTAAAAGTGCCAAGTAGAAATGTCCTATTGACAAGGTCACCCTGGAGGGGTGAGCAACCAAGGACAACTACTGATGACACAACGAGAGCGCGACCGGCTGGTGGCGCTGCGCAAAGCAGACAAAAAACTCATCACGCAAAAGCAGGCCGCCCAGCAGACGGGCCTCAGCGAACGGCATCTGAGGCGGCTGCTGGCGAAGCTTCGCAGCGAAGGCGACCAGGCCGTGGTCCATGCCGCGCGGGGCCGCGCGTCCAACCGCAAGCTCAGCGCCAAGGCGGAAAAACAAGCCGTGGCAATCCTCTCCCAACCCGTCTACGCCGGCTTTGGCCCGACTCTGGCGGCGGAGTATCTCGAGCAGCGCCACGGCGTCCAAGTCGGCCGCGAAACGCTGCGCCGTTGGATGGCCGCCGCGGGCCTGTGGAAGCCCCGCCGCCGCAAGTCAGGACGCCCGCATCCGTGGCGGCCCCGCCGCAGTTGCCGCGGCGAGCTGGTGCAATGGGACACCTCCGAGCACGACTGGCTGGAGGGACGCGGGGAGAAGCTGTACCTGATCGGCATGATCGACGACGCCAGCAGCGAGTTGCTGGCGCGCTTCGTCCGGCACGACTCGGGCGAAGAGAATCGCCGTTTGCTGAAGACGTATCTGGAACAAAACGGCCGACCCGTAGCCTTCTACACCGACCGCGCCAGCCTGTTTGTCAACACGCCCAAAAACAGCGCCGGCGAGGACCCCAAGCTCTGGCCTCCCACGCAGATCGGGCGGGCGCTCCAGGAGCTGGACATCGAATCGATCACGGCCTATTCGCCGCAGGCCAAAGGCCGCGTCGAGCGCAGCTTTGGCACCGCCCAGGACCGCCTGGTGAAGGGTCTGCGGGTGGCCGGGGCCACGACGATCGAACAGGCCAACGCCTACCTGGAAAGCGAGTTTCTGCCCTGGTGGAACGCCACGTTGCGGGTGCAGCCGGCTCACCCCGACGAGGCGCATCGCGAGCTAGGTCCCGAGCACGATCTGGACTCGGCGCTGAGCCAGGTCGAGACGCGGCGGGTCGCCAACGACTACACGATTCGCTTCCGGGGAAAGAGCTATCAAATCGACCGCAAGGCGATTGTGCCGGGTCTGCGAAACAGCCGAGTGCGGGTGGAGAGACGCCTGGACGGCGTCCTGGCCGCGCGCTGCGGCAAGCACGAACTGGCGCTGAAGCGCTGCGGCGCGCAGCCCCAATCGGAGCGCCCGCAGCCCAAGAGCGCCCAGGCGGAACCCGCTGCGGCAGCGGCCGAGAAGGCTGGCGGCAAAGCTGCCGGCAAGCGAAGCAGCGACTGGATGAAGGACTTCGATCTGAAAGACAGCCCGCCTGTGTGGCAAGCGGCGCAGGCATCCGGCGCTCGGCGAGACGATACGCAGGACTAGGAGTCGCTGCCAAACCAAGACTCTATGCGGAGCGCCCATCGGGCCGATGCGCTGAGTTGGCAGTCGCTGCCAAACCAAGACGCTATGGGGAGCGCCGGGCAAACGGCGCCCGGCGATCGTCGCGTTGGCGAAGCCCAAGGCCTCCGCTCCGAAGCTTCACCAAAGCAATCTCTGTCACGAACAGAAAACCCTCTGACCGGGAGGCCAGAGGGTCGTCTGCTTCAGCCGATTGCTTGGGAGCCAGCTCCATCGCTTCGGCCTTGGGCATCAAGAGCAGGCGCGACCCTGCCCTCAACGCCAACCACTCTACCATCGCCTCTCCAGCCACCTGCCCCAAAGCGGACATTTCTACTTGGCAGCGATTAGGACATTTCTACTTGGCGTTGACACAGACGCGCTTGTTGATCCTTCTGCAAGCAACCGGCTGGATGAGCCAATTCGCCAATTTCATGTCCAAGAGCGAGGAGTTCGGCTCGACCAAGATCACCGACCTTGCGCAGACTACGCGGGAAGGCAAATCCAACAAGGACGACTTACGCGAAGAGATCTTCCGCTCCCTTGCTACCAAGCGCGTCGAAGCGGCGAGAAAGGCCTACCGGCTTGCGGAGATAGATCCTGACCCGACCCGGTTCCGGCGAGCTGCCCAGAATCTGCTACTCCGGAAGGCGGCGGAAGTGCACGATTTTAAGTACGCCGCCGCGATTTTCGAGGATTACGCCTTCGTCAGCCCGAAATGGAGGCCGGCAATGCTCGCAACCGCCGTTTACAACCTGCGCGGCTCGGAGCACCCGGACTCGGAAGTCATGCAACAAGCGAGGGAAAGCTTGAGGAGCTTGCGGGCTTAGCTAGTACCAGTGGAACACGAGAGGCAGCGTGGCGTGAACCAGCAGGTTTGGGGCAAGCCCGAACGCTCACTCGACATCGGCTGTGCCGGTTTGGCCGTGGCGTCAGCGCTCGATGGCGATCACACGTGCGGGTGCGCCGTCGGCATCCAGGATCTTCAGCGGTAACGCACAAACCTCGGTCCGGGCCGAGGCGACCGACCCCAGGTTGCACAGGTATTCGATCATCGGTATTCCGCTGCGCAAAATGACGTCGTGGCTCACAAACTCGGCCATCGTGGGTTTCCTGCCTTCCAATAGGTCGCGAATTGGGCGATCCTGCGGGAAGTCGAACCCGACGGCGGCGGGTTCTTGGCCGGCAAGCCACTCACATGCCTTGCGCTTAAGGTAGGGCGCTCGTCTCCAGAAATCCGGCGTGTTGAGCGAAAAACGGTCATCCCAGGTCGTCTTCACGATGACGATGTCGCCTGCTCGGACGTGCGCCCCCGCAGCGGCGATCGACTCCGCTGAGATGGCGAAGTTTTCTTCGCAGCCGCTGATGTCGATCACCGCAGCCGCTCCGACGAGAGACTCCAGGCGGAAGTCGGACGTGGTCGGTCCGTCGGGCAGCATATGTCGTGGCGCGTCGATATGGGTGAAGCCGTGAACCGGGAAATCGATGCGTGTTACCTGAAAGTTGTCACCGCGCTCAAACGCCGCGGCTAACTCACGCTGGACGCTCCAGCGGAAATGGTTTTCAATCGGGTAGGACAAGTCGATAATTCGGGGCATTGCTCAGATTCTAGTTGGCATGGGCAGGCAAAGATGCCTGCCCGATCAACGGCAGCCGTGCGCCACGTAGCGATTGAGTTGCGATATTATCGGCGAGCAAACTGGATTCTTCCGATTTCCGCGCCTGCAGCCGGGCAAGACTATGCATTCAAAAGATCGAGTTGCCATCATCACTGGCGGCGCTGCCGGAATTGGCAAAGCCTGCGCCATCCGCTTCGCCAAAGAGGGCGCCCGCCTCATCCTCGCCGACATCTCCGGAGACGATGGCGCCCAGACTCTCGAATTGCTTCGGGAGCAGGGGGCTGACGTCGTCTTCGAACACGGCACGATCGCCGACGAATCGTTCTGCAAACGGCTTGCGGACCTTGCCATCGAAAGATGGGGACGCATCGACGTACTCGTCGCCAACGCCGCTCAACGCAACTTTACCCGTGTCCTCGACACGACCGAGAAGGAGTGGGATGAGATCCTCGCGGTAAACCTCAAGGGGACCGCGTTCTCCTGCAAAGCCGTCCTGCCGCAAATGATCAAGCAGCGCGCGGGAGCGATCGTGTTGCTCTCCTCGGTTCATCACCAAGTCGACCGCAACGAAATGCCGATCTACGACGCCAGCAAAGCCGGGATCGTGTCCCTGACGAAGAGCCTCGCCATCGATCATGCCGCCGACGGTATCCGCGTCAACGCCATCTGTCCGGGGCTGACCATTACGGACTTTCACATCCGCAAGGCGATCCGGGAAGGACGTTCGGTCGACGAGTTGAAGCAGACCAAGATTGGTCCGTTACGGCGGCCAGCGGATCCCTCTGAAATCGCATCCGCCAGCTACTTCATGGCCAGCGAGGAAGCGTCCTTCATCACGGGGCAAGCGCTGATGGTCGACGGCGGCCTCTCTATCGGGTAAAGGAGTGTGCCTAAAGGACACTTGCTTTAGGTGGGCAAATAAGGCGGCTGGAGTGACCAACTATTCTTGGCACTCCCGTTCTTGGACTCCCGCTCTTGGCACTCCCGCACGAATTTTGAACGCGCGGGCTAGGCTTTCCTATCTGCCCGTGGTGAAAGTCCGAGGACGCGAACTGCGAGGCGCCACGGATTTCGGTTCTTGTCTCGATTCGAGTTCCAGCAAGTCGCTCTGTCAGGGCCCGACGATCTTGCGTTCACCGAGGTCGAAAACCGTCCCAGGCGCGAGTAGCTCGAAGTCTTTCTCGGCACCGGCGTCATACACGGCGGCGTAAGACCGGCCGATCACTCTGAAACGGTCGCCCTCGACCACGATCGCCGTATCCTCGTCGATCCCCAGGCCCAGCAGCTCGGGTTTGGCGCGGATGATCTCAAGCAGATCGAACTGCCGGTTGCGGCTCAGCAGGTGCTGGTCGATCGCGACGTTCTTGAGGAACCCGAAGCCCTCCTCGTGGTCTCCCATCATGATCGTGTTGGCCTCGGTGTCGCCGCGAGCCAAGTAGGAGCCTTGAATGGTCGCGCCAGCGGAGGAGCCTCCGATCACTCCGCCGCGCTCGAGCAGCTTCCACAGCTCTGCCTCGACGCGCGTGCCCAGGTAAGCGTCGGCCAGCCGCCACTGCCGGCCTCCGGTGAACCACACGCCCTGGGCGGTTTCGAGGGGCTTCGCGAATTCCACGGTGTCAGCCTCTTGGTGGTCGTGGGTATGCAGCAGGGTGAGATGACGCAACCCAGCGCCGCGCAGCCGGTCGAGCCCCGGCCAGTAGGCGTCGTAGTCCTCCCCGCCTCCAGCCGTGGGGACCACCACGAAGCGGGCGTCGGGTCCCCCAGCCAGCTCGATGAAGCGATTCCAAATACGCTGGTCTTCAAGCGCGCCCCCGACGATCACCAACGAGCCATGCTTCGGCCCGACGGTTTGGCACACCAGAGGGGTGGCTACGAGAAGGCCGACTAGGGCGAAACAACGCATACCGACATTGTGGCAGGCGCTGCCGGTCGGGCCGAGGCACGTTCATTTTGCGCTCGACCGGTTGGCGGTTACTCAGAAGCGGAAGCGCACGTTGAGTTGGAAGGTTCGCTGCAGGCCTTCGGAGCGGACGATTCCGAAGTAGGGATTATCCACGTTGCGGAACGGGGCGGCCCAGTTTTGGTTGTTGAAGGCGTTGAGCATGTCGATGCCGAAATCGGTCGACATCGTTTCTGTGATGGCAACAGACTTGGCGATTCGCAGGTCCCACTGCTGGAAGCCATGCATCCGTACCGCGTTGCGGCCGAGCGTTCCTTGGCGCAGCTCGTCGAAGTCCGTGGGTACAACGGCCTGAAACGCACTGGGGTCGAAGGCAAACCGGCCGCTGACCTCGCGTCCTTCCGCGTCCGCAAAGGTTCGGACCTGACCCGGATCTAAACGCGTATAGGTTCCGACGAGGTCAGGCCGCCCGACACGTTCAAAGCTGAACGTTGGGTCTTCCGTCTGGCGGACATCGAGCGGGAGGCCGGACCTCATGCGCCAGATACCGCTGATCTGCCAGTCGTCGGCCCAGGGTGTTCGCAACGCCATATCCCGAGGGAGCCGCAGCCGGTAAAACCAAGTTGCCGTCAGCATATGGCGCCGATCGAAATCGGAAGCCGCCCAGGGTTCGGTATTGAAGGCATCACCGAAAGAGCTGCTGGCATTGTCGAACGAACTCGACCAGGTGTATCCCATGTCAAAGGCGAGTCCCCGGGTGAGGTAGCGAGTGGCCTTCAGGTGCATCCCGTGGTAGCGCGCGGTCCCGGAGCTCTCAAACGAGCGGATGTTTTGGTATTGAGAGAACAGCCGCATGTTGCGGATGGACCCGAATCCCAGTAGCGCACTGCGCCGGAACTCGTTCACCTCTTGCTGGCGCTGCAAGTTCCGTGAGCGGGTTCCGACGTACGTTGCGCTCAGGAATACACGGTGTGGCAAGAGGCGCTGCCAGCCAACGGCCCAGTGTTGCGCCATCGCGTTGTCAAAAAGCGGGTCGAAAACCAGAATCGGGTAGGTGACGAGCGAGCCTCGAATCAAACCCGTGTTGACGGGGGGGACGACCGAAAGCGGCGCCCGAAAATTGCCGGTGCGGGCCAGGCGGGCAAAGTCGAAACGGGTGTCGGTGCTGAAAGGCGGATAAGTGGCCTGAAAGAGAGCGGCAGCGCTTGATCCGGCGAATGTCCCGAAATCGTAGAACACTCCGTAGGAGGCGCGGAAAACCGACCGGCCCGATTCGCCGAAGATCCAGCGCGAAAGTTTGTTCTCCGAAGTCGGAGAGTAGGCCAGCCCGACACGGGGGACGAAATGTTTGCCATCGGTTCGGATCGTGGAGCGAGGGAGCAGGCCAAGGTCGCCATCGGGATCACCAGGGAAGATCAAGTTGGGCAAGGTGTCGTCGAACGACTGGCTCTCGACACTCCGCCGAAATGCCGCAAGGCGGTCCAGGCGTTCGACGGCCGGTGGCTGTGACTCGTAACGGACGCCGGCGGTAATCTGCATTCCGCGAAACGGTCGCACTTCGGACTCTCCGTAGAGTGCAAATTCGTTCCAGCGCATGTTGAGGCTGCGCGGGGTGGTTAAACGATAGGTGGCGGGAATGCCGAGCAGCAGGTCCGCGACGCTGTTGCGCGTGCCGCGAAACGCCGTGGAAGAAAAAGTAAAGCTGCCGGCCTCATTCTCTGTGTTTGAGAAAGGCCAGATGCTGCGGCGAAACATCGCGCCGCCCCGAAGGACGAGTCCCCGGTGCCGGTAGGCCAGGTCATCGCGAACCTGGAACGACGTCTGAGCCGATGACTCGGCAAATAAGAATGGCACGATCCGTAAGCGTTCAAGGCCGTCGGCGGCGAGCAACGTCACGTCGGGAAGCGTGGACGGGTCGGCGCCGTAGGTCTGAAAGTCGAATCCGAAACTATCCGCGGGGGTGTCGATAAAGTCAGGGCGACCCTGGCGGCGGTTGCTGGACAAGCGCTGTCCAGCCAGCCGGACAGAGTTCGAGAAACTCGGTCCGGGGGCGTAGCTGAGAGTGATCTGGGCGTTATGAGAACGTTGAGTGCGCCGCGAGGCCAAGCCAGGGGCTGTTACTCCAACATCACGAAACGGCTCGTCGACGCGATTCCGGAAGTTGAAGTAGCTGAAGTTCAGCGACCAGTTCGACCGGCGCCAGTCGAGGCGGCCCAGCAGCATCTCTCCATCGCCGTCCAAGTCTCTTTCCGAGCGGTAAAGATCCTCGCCTTCATTTGGCGCCGGGACAAACGTATCGAGATACTTCGTCACCAGCGGATCGAACAACCCGGCCGGCACAATTCCGTTAACGAAGGGCATGTTCGTTTGCGGGTCGCGGGGTGCGTTCTGAGCCGGTAGGGAAGAAAAATCACCGGAGCGCTCCGCGACAGTTAGCACGGGTGAGATCTCGGTCTCCCGGCGTCTCGTACCCCAAGCTTCGGCATCCAGAAACAGAAAAAGGCCCTTCTTTTTTGATAGCGTCCCTCCTATCTGTCCCCCGCCCGCCCAACCGTTGATGGAATCGTTAGATCCATCAAATGTCTCGATCGTATTGCTGCCCCGGGGACGCCAGAAGCCACGGGCTTGACCGTGCCATTCGTTGCCACCGCTGCGAGTGGTGGCCGAAACGACGGCACCGGCATTGCGCCCGTCTTGCGCGGAATAGGTGTGGCTGACGACACGAAACGTCTCGATGGCTTCCGGCATCGGGCCGAAAGTTGTCGCCTGCGCTCCTGTAATGCGGTTTTGTGCGTTGTTCGAGCCACCGTCGAGCTGGTAGTTGATCGCGGATGGTCTCGACCCATTGGCCGAAACCGCGGCGGCGCGGCCTGTGAATGGATTGACTTCCAGCGATTGGGTGGGACTCGCGCCCGGAACCATCGACAATAGCTTGTCGACCGGGGTTCGGCCTTCGGATCCGAGCAATACCGGCATCGCCTCGATCTGCTCTCTGACGAGACCGTATTCAATGGCGATTCCCTCTAGTCCCCCGCGGGGCCGAGTGAGCGGAGCAGCAAGGGGCTTGAGTTCGGCCGAGATCTCGACCGGGACGCCGGGCAGAACTTCATACGGACGGAGTTGTTGGACGGCGTATCCCGCCAAGTCAAATGTCAGCGAGTACTTGGCCGAAGGCAAGCGCGTGAAGGCAAAACGGCCTGCCAGATCGGTGTGGGCCGTGAGCGGCTTCGCGCTCGAAAGATCGGTGAGAGTGACCCTAACGTCTTCGAGGGGGGCCTGTTGGGGATCAACAACCCGCCCGCGAATGACACCGGAAGGGGGAAGCTGGCCAATGGCCGGCCCTGCAACAAAAAAAACGCAGACTACCCCCAGGAGCAGAGGCCTCCTGCACATAAACCTATTGTAAGGCTTGGATCGGGGCTTCGAGGTGAGAGATGCGAGTTCGGATACGTCCCAGCAACTCGCCGCAAGAAAGATTTACGTCGGAAGTATCGATGCTGGTTTCCGGAGTGACAAGCAAAGCATTGAGAGTGGCATCGAGATCGAGCGTGTCGCTGAGCAACAGTTGGCTTTCGCGTCTCCAATCTGAGTCGCCTTGGGCTTCGTCTTTGTCGGCCCGATAGGTCCAGAAACGTCTCGGGAGCGCTTCAGACAAACGATCGTAAATGCTGGCTTCGTGTTCCCGAATAGCGGTGGTGTGGAAGCTGACCACCTGCCGGAAAGAATCGACATCACCCCGCCCAAGCCGACTGACAAGGCTGGCGTCAAAGCTCGTAAGAACGCCGTTCAGCGCGTAAACGTGCGAGAGAAGCCGCGACTGACCGCGCAACACGTCGCTCACGTAGCGGTCGAGTTCCGATTCAAGCGCAGCCGGCTCAGGGGCCTGGAAAGAGCGCCGTGCGGCATCGCCGTAGTGAGAAAGCAGGGAACTGCGAACCACGCCACCACTGGCGCGGGCATCGGTTGACTGGTTGGCTCCCGCTAGGAGGGCCTCCGTATCCCCTGTCTGGCGCTCGATCAGAGCGAAGCTGACTAGCCGCTCACCCGCCGCTCGCTGGATTTCAGCAGTGACACGTTCGCGCACCGCGGCGTTTTCGACCGTTCCTCTAAAGGAAAGAACACCGCCGGTTAGGAAAGGACGAATATCTTCTTGCCAGACACCGGTCTTATTGAGAATATGGTGGCCCGCGAGGACGAAGGGCGCCTCATCCGCGCTAATCGGAGCAGCCTGGGGAGCCGCTTCGGCAGGCGCGGAGGCGACCAAGGTGTCTTGCGGTTGTAGCGCAAGCGGCAAATCGAGCGTTACCGGCGCAATGTGCATCAGCGCCCCAGCGAAGCTAAGCGAACGAGAGATACTCAACGCCGGAGCCTGCGAAAACGTTGCTTGGCTCTCGAACGGACGGCTTGCCCGGGTCGCTGGTGTGGCCAGCTCAAGTCGGGCCATCTCAAACCGCGCCGGGGGAGTGCTTCTTTCGACACTCGCCGCTATTTCGACCGGCTGGGCCGACGCTGCATCGGCTGGCCTAGCGGCGGCGGCTCTCGGCATCTGGACTGGGGCAGGTTCGGGAACCACAGCAATCTTGACCGGCTCCGTTACAACACTTTCTGCGGCTGGAACTGCCGGAACCGCCGATTCTATGGCCACTCCTTCGACAACCTGAACCGGCACCGCCGAATTCGGGGCACGAAGAGCCATGTAGCCGCCCAATGCGGCGATAGCGAGGCCCGCCGCCACAGCGTAGGCCGGCGCCCAGCGAACCGGGAAGGCGATCACTGGTTTGGCGGGGTAGAGGGTTTCCTGCAAGCGCTCCCTCGAAGCCACCCGCAGTTCGGGGACTTCGGCAGGCACGGATGCACGAATATCCTGCTCTACCTCGTAAAGCCAGGACTGCAATTCAGCCATTGATTGTTGGCAAGCGGCGCAACGATCGATGTGAGCGCTGGATTCGCCGTTCAGCTCACCGTCAAAGTGCTCGAGCAGTTCTTCTGTGGTCAGGTGTGTCAATCTCTTTGTCTTCTTTTCCAGCCTTTAGCTTCGCCAGCGCCCGTGAAATGTAGCTGACGACCGTGGAAATCGACAACTCCAAAACTTCGCCGATTTCTCGAAACTTTAACCCTTCTGTTCGGAGCCGCAAGCACTCCAACTCTGTCGGACTGAGACGATCCCAAGGCAGCTTAGAAACTTCAACTTTGGCGGTTAGTCCATTGGCCTCAACAATCATATGGCCTTCTACAGCCACCCAGCCTTGCTCGTCTAATAGATCCGGTTTCCGTTTTCTCCCATAATCGACCAGCAGGTTGTGCGCCACTCGATACAGCCAAGCCCGCGGTTGTGCAATCTCCTCGTCACGGCTGCGTGCCTGGAAAAAGCGCACGAATGTCTCTTGGACAATGTCTTCCGCTTCTGATTGATCGTCTAAGTGATAACGCAGATATCGAACAAGGCTATCCCGGTTTTCACCGAACAACTGCTCGGTCTCAGATGCGGCGGAGCTGGGCTTCTTAGAAGCTCGCAAAAGGCGCACTCCGACGCCGCCTGAGTTAGTAAGACGAACCAAGCGGCGTTTCTTACGGCAAGGTACTGCTTAATTACATTCTGAGCCCGGCGTGGAAGGATGTCAATGGAACCTCGGTTACGTTTCGACATCGACGTGCTGTAGGCCGCAGAATCGGCCCGTCTATCTCCCGCCCTTGATAGCCGTTGCTGAGCGCGAAAATGAACTTGTGGTGGCGGTGCGAATGGACGAATTGACTGAGTCATTGGCCGATCGCTCGTGGACGAGGGAGCCGGGCAGCCTGGGCCAGCGACAAACGGCGAGATGAGTCTGGATGCGGCAAGCTGAGAGCTTGCCTTACATGGTTGCTGATCGGCCAAAACAGCCAGACCAGATATAATGGCAGAAATCTGTCACAGAAGAGGTCATAATAGTGCAATAAACCGATGAAGAATCTCCATGTCCCACTCCCCGAAGAACTTCACACAGGACTTCGCGCCGAGTCGAAGCGTGTCCAGCGCCCCGCTACGGCCCTCGCTCGTCAGGCCATCGAATCGTGGCTCCAAGAGCAACGGAAGCTGACCCGTCACGCCGAAATTGCCGCTTTCGCCGAGCAACACGCGGGTACCGACTTGGATCTTGATTCTGATCTCGAACAAGAGTCGCTTGAACACCTCGCGGATGCGGAGCGTTGAGGCGGGGTGACATCTACTGGGCCGACCTCCGTCCTCGATCGGGAGCCGAGCAAACGGGACGCCGGCCCGTCATCGTCGTCTCGCACAACGCCTTTATCCAAACCGTCGGCTGGCGGTCGGTCATTGTTGTTCCGGTTTCGACATCCGCGCGGCAGTCGGCGCGGGGTCCCACCGTTGTCGAGCTTCCCACCGGCGATGCCTTAGCGAAGCCGAGCGTGGCGCTATGCCATCAGGTCACAACGATTGACCGGTCGAAACTGTCGAAGCGGGCCGGGGCCTTGCCGGCTACTGTCTTGGAAGCAGTCGAACAGGCTCTTAAGGCGGCGATGGACTTGAACTGAGGAGTCCTCCGTTTTGCGAGAGACCGGCTGGCGGTTTGTTAGAGAGCAGCCGCTGAGCCCTTTAGCTTTTTCCCCGACCGGCCCGGGAAGCCCGTGCTTTCAATTGTTCCTCGGGTTTCAACATTGCTCGGAACTCCTCGACCTGGGGGCGATCGAGCGGGATGGCGTGCAGCACCAGCTCGAACAAGCCGGCGAAATGCATCGGTTCCTTGCGGAAGTCGAGGTGCACCTGTGACCCGAACAGGGCCGGGAACGATTTCTTCTTTGTGCCGGCTCGCAGCAGCGGAATCACCCCCTCGCGCTCGGAGCGCGTTCCGCACAGGCGCGTCGTGAACATGCTCAGCTCAGCCGCGACGACTCGTCCAGCATCTTCGTCCTCGTATTTCGTGAGGTAAGCAGGCGTACCCACTGCCGCGACGAAGTCGGCTTTGGCGATTTGTTGGATGAAACGATTGAGATCCTTCGCGGGGCCGCTGTCCCAGTGATCGAAAATCAGCTCGACGTCCGCTTTGCGGAGGTCTTTCGCCAGCTCCAGTACCCACTTCTCGTATTCCGCATCTCCCCAGGCATAGCTGATGAAGCAACTGGGATTGGCTTCGTCTTTCCGGTCTTGCCGGTAGCTTTTCACCCAGCTCAGCGCTTCCTCGTATTTTGTGCGAGCCATGGCGACTTGACCGGAACGCTCGACGGCCGCCGGAAACCTACGAGCCGCGACGCCTATCGCCGCTACCTTCGGTGTGGACAACTTCTCCCCGCAGCCGCTGCAGAAGAAATGCGACCGGCCCGCGCTGATCCAGTCGAGCACGACGTTGCGTTCTTGGCGCCGATGGCATTTGGAGCAGTCCACGACCGGCAATCGCTCGATCTCTACACGCGGGCAGCGCGCCAAGAACCACTCGAAGTTCCCCTGAAACGCCCGTCGAGCCTCGGGCTGCGTTTTCTTGTCGTAATAGAGAACGATTTCAATTTCACCCTGGCACTCGACGATCTGGCGGAAACCGCGAATCTGTTCCTCAGCCATCTCGAATTGCGCGTGGTGCTGCCAATGATGATCCCGCGAGAAGACGCTGGTGTAGCCCAGTTGCACCACCAGCGAGGCATAGATGTTTTCCACCGCGCCAGCCCCCCGATAGGAGGCGTCCTCCACCTTGTCTGCTTCGGCGTCGCGCGGCCGCTTCTCGTTGATCAAGGAGGGAAAGATCAGCACGCTACGGCCGTTGACCGTTTCGCGAAAACACAGCGTCTGCCGGACGAACAGCCGCGCCGCAGCGTCGAGCAGGGTGACACGGTCGGCTTCCTCAAGCTTCGTCAGCTCGGGGAACGAGTATTTTCCCGCCAGCAGCTCGGCCTCGTTCAGCAACCCGAAGCCCCGTAGATGCCGCCGTGCCTCGATAACCATCGACGAGGCTAGTGTAGTGTCCAACAATTAACTGGACAAACCGTGTAGTCTGTCTTATGCTGGGGTATGGCCTCTCCTTGCGAACTTTCTCACTCCGAGCAGCAACAGATGCAGCAATGGATCTCCGCCCATGGCACCCCGCAGCAGGTTGCTTTGCGCTGCCGAATCGTGCTGGCTTCGAGCCAGGGTCTCTCCGATGTCGCCATTGCCAAGCAGTTGTCTGTCAACCGCAAAACGGTCACTCTGTGGCGACAACGCTTTGCCCAACAGCGCCTAGACGGACTCTGGGAGATCGCCCCCGGACGCGGACGCAAGCCCCGCTATGACAGCGACAAGATCGCCGCCATTGTCGATGCCACCCTGCAAACCAAGCCCCAAGCTATGACGCATTGGAGTTGCCGCACCATGGCCAAAAGCCAGGGAGTCAGCAAGTCCACCATCCACAACGTCTGGCAAGCCCACCATCTCAAGCCTCATCGTGTGAAGACCTTTAAGCTGTCGCGCGATCCGAAGTTCCTGGAAAAACTGACCGACGTGGTCGGGCTGTACTTGAATCCGCCCCAGCAGGCGATCGTGCTGTGCGTGGACGAGAAGAGTCAGATTCAGGCTCTGGACCGCACGCAACCGGGCTTGCCGCTCAAGAAGGGGCGTTGCGGGACGATGACCCATGACTCCAAGCGCAACGGCACGACGACGCTGTTCGCCGCCCTGGAAACCTTGCAAGGCAAGGTCATCGGCCAATGCTATGCGCGACATCGGCATCAGGAGTTTCTGAAGTTCTTGCGCACTCTCGACAAGGAGTTCCCCGGCGACATCCCGCTGCATTTAATTCTGGACAACTATGGGACGCATAAGCACGAGAAAGTGCGGGGCTGGTTGCAGCGCCACCCGCGCTTCGAGCTTCACTTTGTGCCGACCAGCTCCAGTTGGCTGAACCTGGTCGAGCGTTGGTTCGGGGAACTGAGCCAGAAGGCGATCCGGCGCGGGCGTTCGGCAGCGTGGAGGAGTTGAAGGCTTGCATTGAAGAATTCCTGGGGGCCTGGAAGCAGGAACCCTTCCTTTGGACCGCGACGGTCAAATCGATCACGGAGAAACTCTCCCGCTGCCGCCGCACTTTGGAGAAGATTCAGCCCGGCTGCAGCAGCCCACGGACCAGAAAACGGAAGAAATGACTGTCCGTCTATTTCGTGGACACTACACTAGATTGGTCAGCAGATCCGGCTGGAGCAGAATCGACTCCTCGCCGCTGGTCCGGCGCAGCCGGGTTACGTAGCCGTGGTCGGCCAGGCGGTCAACGGCGGTCATCATCTCGTCGTCGCTGGAGCTCAACTTCTGGGCCTCGAGCCGTTTGCGCAGTTCAGCCGGCGTGACGAGCACGCGATTGTCGTCGGATGACTCCTTCAGCCGAAGGACGAAGTCCTTGACGCGCTTGAAGGTTTTCGTCGTCACCGTCGTGCTGAAGTTTTCCCAGGCAAGCAGCTGCCTTATGCGAGCCTTTAGCTCGTCGATGCCGCTCCCTTGCTTGGCGCTGGTGGCGATGTATTCCCCCGCGATTCCGTGTTGTTGGCAGAACTCGTTTAGCTCTTCCTCGGTCAGCGTCGGCGAACTGCGGTCAATGCGGGCACCCACCAGCACGGTCTGGCGCTCGGGCCGGTTCTTGGAGCGCGACTGCTCGGCGTGCTTGAGTTGCTTCAGCCAATACTTCACTCCCGAGAGCTGCCCCTCGCGGGCGGTCGCATCGAAAAGCAGCAGCCCCAGGTCGACCTCATCGAGGAACAGGGCATGGACGAGGCGGTAGTCCGGCTGGCCGGCCATGTCCCATAAGACCGCTTCGCAGACGGTGCCGTCTTCGCGTGTGCAGCCGAGATCGTCAATCACCCAGAAGCGCCGGCCGTGGGTCGAGTCGTGCTCTTTGTACTCGTTGTGGGCCAGCAGCCAGCCGAGGCCCGATTTGCCGACGCCGCTGTCTCCGACCAGGGCGAGCCGCGCGGTGGTGTAGGGAACGGTGTCGTCGGTTTGGTAGATGTGACGGCGGAGGGCGGCGAAATCGATCTCCCAGATGTGGATGAGGTTTGCGCCTGCTCCGCCCCTCGTGGCCAGCAGGGAACCGTTGGGGTGGAAGGCGACCGCGTGGCCGGGAAGTGGCTCGGTTTCAGCTTCGCCGCTAAGGCCGACAGCGCGGCCGGTAGCAAATTCCCACAAGCGGACCGTGCCTGATTTGTCGTAGGAGGCGATCCATTTGCCGTCGGGAGTGATCGCAACTCCTTGGAGCCCTGCGGTATGTCCTTCCAGTGTTCGGATGTTGGCGCCCGTGTGCAGGTTCCAAATACGGACGGTTTTATCGTCCGCCCCGGAGACAGCATGTCGGCCATCTGGAGCCACCGTCAGCGACCACACACTCCCTGCGCGGCCCTTGAGTACATGCACACAGTCCCCCGAGCCCACCTCCCAGACTCGCACGTCATGATCGCCACCGACCGAAACTGCAAGCTTCCCGTCCGGCGTTACGTCAGCGCCCCCCAATAACCCACCTTTAACTTCAACGACGTGCCTGCGTACACCTGAGTCGAGATCCCAAATCTGTACCTGGCCATCCATGCAGCCCGCGACCAAGGTCTGCCCCTGAGAGCTGAGGGCAATGTCCGTGACCGCAGCGTTCGCCTTGAGAGTGCGGGAAGTTGCACCGGATTGCATGTCCCAAACCCTAATAGTCTGGTCGCCACATCCAGAAACGACGCTGCTACCGTCTGGGGCTACGGCCACGCCCAAAACCAGACTAGTGTGCCCTTTAAGCGCCCTGCGCTCCTTGCCTTTCTCCCACTCCCAAACCCCGACCGAGTGGTCCCTGTTCGCCGAGACCATATAGCGCCCATCCGGTGACCAGGCCAGATCGAAAACGACACCCGGTTCCTTGAGCACACGCACCAGCCGCACGCCCGGCGGCAGGTTCGGCGGCTGCTTCGGAGCTTTCTGTTTTCGCTTCGCCATTTCCGACAGAATTGTATCGTACTGGGCGCATTATGAGTGGCGTGGTGGACGGGAATTGAAAACGCGGGTGCTCCAGTGCGCGGCATCCCGGACTCAGGGGTATAGGCAGGCCGACTGGCTCGCTAGTGAATTAGCAGCTCCATCCGTTCCGGTTTTCGGGAGAAGCCCGTCGAAATTGAAATGGGCTGAAGGTGGGAATTTGGCGGCTTTTCTCAACCGGCCCTAGCGCCGACCAGCCGCAACCAAAACGGGCCCACAGACGTGGCACGAGCGTCCACGCTTGCCGCGGCCCGATTCGCCGGTTTGTTCGGCCCCGGGACACTGCGCTCCGGTTAGCCAATGGGTGCTCCCCGGCCAACAACGCCCCGACGAATCTGGGCGCGGCAAACCTGGAGGTTCGCGCCACATCAGCGGTCCCGCCTCAAGATCGGAACGATATGTGGGGGACTACGGTTTTGTGGCCGGCGGTGGATCTTCTCCGTCGAAGGTGATTTCGGAGTCGGTGGTGACGATTGATGACTCGGCTCCGAACTTGCGGTAGTTGCGGAATTCGATCTTGTTGCGCGAGCAGTTACTCGAGCCCCGCCAGCAGGCCAGATTCTCCGAGGCGATCGGCAGCAGGTATTGCTCACCGCTGATGCGGACGAAGCCATAATCGACCGTCATCTCGACCGTGTCCAGATCGAAGTCCGCGGCGATGTCAAACGCTTCGGTTTCGATCCTCAGCACCTGCGCGGTTTTCTCGTGGATCCAAATCGCACCCTTGTATGCCGGTGTGATGGTCTCCGCGCTTCCGGTCACTTGCCCGCGAGAATTTGGTTCTTCGATTCTGAAATCGTAGACGACGGCGGGTTCACCGGCTGCCCGCGAGCTTCGATTGAACCGGAAAGTGGTCTGTGAACTCGGAGCGAAGATGCTCAGCAAGGTCGAGGCGAACTCGCCCATCGACCAGCTTCCCTCGATCTGCTCCATTCCTTTCTTGACAGCGCGGTTGTTGATCTTGATGTTGCGGTAGTCTTCCTTGCCGTCCTCGTAGACAAGATCAGTTTCCAGGACGTCGAGCGTATCCCAACCCCCTCGCCGTCCCTGGCGTGCCATGCGGTTCATCACCTCGCGGCAGACGAAGTTGGGCAGTTTTTCGGAATACTCGAACGCTTGGTAGCGGGCTTGTTCGATGAGCGGGTCGAGCTGCGCCGAGGACACGGCAGAGCCCCGGTTTTCAGCGGGCTGAGTCGGTAGCTCGCCGGTACTGGGTGGCTGCTCTTCGGCACTCAGCTTCTCGACGTCACTGGGGGACTCTGGAGGATCATTGCGACGGAGTACGGGCGGACTCTCGTCTTCCTCCCGCGGCGGATCCGATGGATCCTGCGGCAAATCCGGTGGACGCATAGCAGCCGGCGAACGCCGCTCACGTGACCCGCCGCGGCGCAGAACAGGCGGGCCCGGGTCGTCGTCATCGGCGAGCGGGGGCGGCTGCCGTTGCGGTGAGCGAGAAGCCTCGGCTGTACGCCGGCGACGCAACGTTGGCGGCCCTGCATCTTCATCGCCGCGAGGGGCGGACGCCGGTGCGGCGGGTGCGGTCCGTGCACCTGCGCTAGCAGGCGCCCCGGAAGGGGTGAGCTGCACCATCACCGACTCGGACAGCAGAACTCCCTGGTCGGTACGACGCGCCCGAACCGTAATGCTGTCACCGATCTTCAGGGAAGCGGCCGTAACCGGGCGATCGTCCAGGAAGAATTTCGTGGTCTCACGGTAGAGCACCCGCACCGTACGGTCCTCGCGCGTCGTGAGGACCACGGCAACGTCGTCCACCTGCTCGAGGGTTCCCTGCAAGATCACCACCGTTGTGCTGCTCGCTGGGGGGCGCGGGGCGCGACGGCTGCCCGGCTTGAGCGGGCCACGGGTTTGCGCTGTGGCGGCGGTGACAAAAGCCGTGGCCAGGGAGGTAACTACGACAACGCGACGAAGACAGGCGAGCGCCCGGCTGAGTGTGAGACGGCGAGTCCCTTTGCGGCAGGAAGATCGCGTGGCCTTCCAGGGCATCGCTTGGCTAGACGAGCGGGAGCAGGCAAACGTTTCGCCAGGGGCGGTTTTCGGTCCGGTAGCCGTCATCGGGGCTCGCATTTCGCTCTTTCATTTGAGCACAGGAGGAGCGAGCACCGGGGCCGATTTGGTGGAGGGGGCAGTGAGGACTTCGGTCGGAGGAGACGCCGGCCCGGAGGCCGACGCTGCCCGCCGGGAGGCGCGCGCCACGTCAAGAGGGGCGCCGCATCTCGATGGGCCTGACGTCAGAACGGGCGCCACTTCAGACGCGTGCGATGTCCTGACAGGCAACTTTAGGCAGGTCCAACCTCTGGGTGTGGGTATTCGCGCGCTCGGAGCGTGGACTTCCGTCGACGCCTCTGTCGGGTCGTTTGAAACTTTCCGAGACTAGCGCTATAACACCTGCGCCGCTAGCAACTCGGCTAGCTTGGCCGGCTGGATGTTGCCTCCGCTCAGGATGCAGACCACATCGCGGCCGGTGGGCTTGACTCTCCCGGCTAGCAACGCGGCGACACCGACCGCTCCGCCGGGTTCGGCTATCAGCTTCTGCTCGACGGCCAAGGTTCTGACGGCAATGGCGATCTCTGCCTCTTCGACAAGAACGACGTCCGCGACTAGTTTTTGAACGATAGCAAAGGTTCGCTCTCCGGGCGTCCCAACCACCAGGGCGTCGGCCATGCTGGGACCGGGCGTGACCGTCACGCGGCTGCCCTGCTCCATCGATTTCTTCATGGACCCGTTAGCGGACGGCTGGACGCCGATCACTGTGCAACCGGGGCGCTCGACTTTGATGGCTGAAGCAATGCCGGCGATCAGACCACCGCCGCTGATCGGAACCAGGACGGTGAAGTCGGAGTCGAGTTGCTCGGCAAGCTCCAGTCCAATCGTGGCGTCGCCGGCAATCGTGTCCTCGGAATCATAGGGATGCAGCAGCAGGCGTCCCGACTCTCGCTCGAGGCGAAAAGTCGTGTCCCAGCGGTCTTTGAACGTGTTTTCGCAAAGCACGACCTCCCCGCCGAGCCGCCGCGTGCCCTCGATCTTGAATGGCGAGGATTTCTTCATCATGACGATCTGGGCGCTAACGCCGAGCTCGCGGGCCGCGTAGGCCACGGCCTGAGCGAAGTTGCCGGAGGAAGATGCGATGACGCCGACTTTGCGAGCCTTGTTTAGATTGGCCAGCATGCCGTTGAGCGCCGGTCTGACTTTGAACGCGCCGGTTGGCTGCAGCGACTCGAGTTTGAGCCAAACCCGATTGCCGGTGGCACGGCTGAGCGCTTCGGAAAAGACCAATGGGGTCGTCGGCAGGTAGGGCTTCAGCCTTCCGCGGGCTTCGCGAGCTTGTTCGATTGTCATGAATGCAAACGGGCGTCTACGAGCGGACTCGGAGAAAGAGATACATCCCCGCCAATCCAAAAATAGCGCTCGGGGCCCAGGCGGCAATCACCGGCGTCAATTGGCTGGCTCGTCCTAACTGTTCGAATAGAGCGCTGATCGCGTAGTAGGTAATCGCCAAGCCGATGCTAAGAGCAACCCCGGTGAGGGCTCCGCGGTGGCCGGCCACCAGCGAGAAGGGAATGGCGAGGATGGCCATGCTGATGGCAAACAGGGGAAAGGCGAGCTTCTTGTGGAGCTGCACTCGCAGGCGCACAGTGTCGAATCCACTTTGTGTCAGGTCTGAAATGTAGGCCCGCAGCTCGCGCCAGTTCATCTGCTGGTGCTGGCGCTCCTCTTTTAAAAAATAGCTGGGCTCCTCGTCGAGGTCAGGAAACGCGCGGGCCTCGAACGTCTCGAAACTCGTTGGACGGTTGCCGTCGAACTGCCTGACCCACCCGTTCTCGAAAACCCAGGTACAATGCTGCTGGTCCCAACGGGCGCGCTCGGCCGAGATTTGGCGCTTGAGGCGAAACTGCTCGGACTCGAAGTCGAAAACATTCGCCGTCGCTAGCACTTGCTCTTCTGAGTCGAAGAAACTGTGGTAGAAAATGCGTTCCTTCTTACCGAAGGTCCAACGGCGATCGGGATTGACGAATGTGCGCACCGGCCGGCCTTTGATTTCGTCGCGGATCGCATCTTGCCTTCGATTCGTTTCGGGCAGGTAATAGTAGTCGAGGGCGAAAAGCGACCCGCTGATCATGAGTGCCGTTACTAGAATCGGTGCCGCCAGACGATATAGGCTGATGCCGCAGGCCTTGAAGGCCGTCAGCTCGTTGTGCTTCGCAAGAATGCCGAAGCAAACTAAAGTCCCGACCAGTACGCTGAGCGGCATCGTTTCGTAAATCAGAAACGGTGTTAAATAGTACATGTAGGCGACAAACAGACCCATTTTTTCACGCGCCAGCATGTCGTTCAGCAGCTCGAAGAAGCTGAACACGAACCAAATCATCACAAACGAAGCCACCAAAACGGCCAGGTAAAGAAGGAATGACCGCAGGACGTACTGATCGACGACACGGAACGCCGGCGCGGATCCAGCACTCTCCCGGGTGACGACCGGAAGCTTACCTTTGCCCGGCGGCCGCACCGCACCGTTGGTTTGGACTGCCGGCGGCTGCGTTTCGGGGGACGAAGACTCTTCATCTCGCCGCAGCAGGCCTGGCACCCAGCTGAGCTGATTTAGAATCGTCGCCGCGATGTCCCGGCGGTTGGGGGCGTCAAGTTGAAGCAGGAGAATCGCTCCTACGGCGCCGAAACTCACGTTCGCCAACCACATCGCCGGGATCACGGCAAGAAGTTGCTCTTTCGCGAGAGCGATTCCTCCAAGCTGAATCATGTAGTAGACAAAAACCAGCACGAGACTAAAAACGATTCCAACCGACTTACCCGAACTCTTCGAGGAGATGGCCAGGGGAATCCCCACCATCGGGAGCACGAAACAGGCAAAAGGAAGCGCTAGTCTTTGGTGCAACTCGATCGAGGCGTCCAGCTGGTCCTCCCCGGCGTTGGCCCTGACGATCAGATCCTGGGTGGGCATGTGAGCGAAGGGCTGGGAGCTTTGCTTCAGCACTGTCGGGGTTGTCTCCAAGACTTGATCACTGTCGTAGAACTCGCTTGTCTGAAACTGCGCGGCATCGTAGGACTGCTCAAAGGTAAGCCCGTGCGGGAGATGCAGTTGCAGCCGGTCCTGTTCTGGACGGGGCACGACAATCGCTTCCTCGGCGACGGTGATGCGCGGACCGTTCACGGCGGCGTTGACGCCTCCGAAGGACCCGCGATCCCCGGGTGCGCGTTCGTCCGCGATGAAAATTCCTTTCCAGCGGACGATGGGTCCGGGAACCACATCTTGAACGTAGAGCACTCGATTCGGAAAGCTTTCAATGAAGACACGCGGTTGGATCTCCGCGGTCGCTTGCGAAATCTTCAGGGTTTCGCCGATCCGCCGGGTTTCCTGGAGAGCGATCGGGTTGAAGTAGAGAGTAGTGGCGGCGCAGAGCAGCACGCCTAAGGTCGCCAGCACCGCGATGGGCGGGACGCAGCGGCTCCCGGGAACTCCTGCAGCTCGCAGGGCGATGATCTCGCCGTCGCTCGACATGCGCCCGAGCCCGACCAGAACGCCGATTAAAACGCCTATGGGGATGGTGAACCGGAGAGTCTGGACCACTGCCAGCAAGAAGAGTTGAACCACATCACTAGAAGAGCCGCTGGGCCGAATCAACAGCTCGATGAGGGGCCCCACCGCCCTGAGAAATAAGACGAACGTGAACAGCAGCGTCCCGATCAGAGAGCTGACCACGACTTCGCGCAGGATGTAGCGAAAAAGGATTCGCACGGGCGGCCGACTAGCGGTTCGTTCGAAAGGAAGAGGGTAAATCAGATTCTAACGTACGATGGGCTCGGCTTCGGCCGGTTGCGCGTTGTTCGGCGGGCTGATGAGCTGACCGGAGTCGTTCAGATGAAGAAGCGCGGACTTCTGTTCGTGCTCGCTGCTTCTGCCGAGTCCATCTGTTTGTGCGCCAGCTGAGCGTGGGCTCTGAAGTCACTGGCGCTTGGTAAGAATCTCGGAAGTCAGTCCGTCCAGCTCATGCGCCTGGCGAACCTGCGGCGGGATTTCGCTAGATCCGCCGACCTCTGCCAGCTCCATTCACCGAACGCATCGCTTGCGGCGACCAGGAAGGGCTCGCGTCGCGGCTCGCTGTCGATTTGTCCCAGGCCGTCCGCATTCCCGAGCAGGACGGATTGCTTCCTGCGAACCTCGTAGATCTGTCGGCCGCTCTGGATGGTCGCGATGCCACGATGGACCGTCAACTGCAGGCCCGCAAGCGGGTGGCCGCAGTCAAAGCGGTAGATGCCCTTGCCCGGCAGTTGCACCTCGGTTTGTCCGCAGACGACGGACAGCGGGCCGACCTGCTCCTCACCGGAATGCCCCATGACTTGGATGACTGCGGAGCCTCGCCCGAGTCGCACCCTCAGATTCAACAGGTCATCGGATAGAAACTCCAGCTCGCTTTGTTTGCCCATCCACAGCAGCGCCCGTGGACTCAATAGCAACTCCGCACGCCCATCGGCGACACGAAAGCGCTGGCCCGATTTTAGGGTGGCGAACTGAGAGGGCTCAAAGTTCAGTTGGTCTTCATCCAGGAACACCTGGCCCTCCGAGTAGAGCAGCAAACCGGGCGTTGTGGAAATCGCAACCTGCGCGAACGCCGCGGAAACTGACCATGTCATCCAAAGTGCGATCAACAGCATCATCCGCTTAGTCACCCGAGTAGTCGCCAAGTCGTAGCCCTCCTGGTCCGCTATTCGTGATACCTTAATAAGTCTGGTGTGCGCAATGGCTCAATCGATCTAGTACTTTTTCGAGGCACCCCATGAACAGAGTCCATTCAGTAAATCCACCATACCCTGACGTTGCCAATCCTTCGCTGAGTTCAAGTCTGGAATAGCTTCACATCAGGAGATTGCCCTCCCGGTTTTTGTTGTACGGGTGTGGTGTAGGGTGAACCAAAGCTAAGGGTTAGAAGCATATGGCTGATCTGTTGATTCTCGGGCATCGAGGGGCGGCTACGCTGCCTGAAAACACCATCCCTAGTTTCGAGAAAGCTCTAGAACTTGGAGCGGATGGAGTCGAGCTTGACGTGCGCCAGACGGCGGACGGCCAGCTCGCGGTGATTCACGGGTTGGTTGTTGGACCTCACTCCGTTCAAGGGAGTACGTATCAGAAGATCCGGAAGCTGAAGAAGGGCTTCGAAGTGCCATTACTGGAGGATGTTCTCAAGATCTTCGGCAAAAAAACTTTCCTTGACATCGAACTAAAGACCCAAGGGTTCGAAGAACAAGCAGTGGATTTGATTCGCGAGCACGCCGATCCCGCCAAGGTGCTTGTCACGGCCTTCTACCCTGAAGCGTTATCGAAAGTGAAGGGCCTCTTCCCGGAAATCCGGCTCGGCTATATCTACAACCGCACGCAGGATGAAGAATCACGTCACAACTGTCCAGTGGATGTGGTGATCCCGCAGTTTCGCCTCGCCTCGCGCGAGCTGATTGAGGAAGTGCATGAAGAGGGCCTGACTGTGATTCCGTGGACGGTCAACGACGACCGCGAGATCACCCGTCTGCTGGGGCTGGGCGTGGACGGGTTTATCACCGACTACCCGGAGAAGGTTGTCGCGCTAACCCGCGACAAATAGCCCGACAAATAGCCAACCATCAGCGACCACCCGCGAGGTGGCTACTTCCGTATACGGACGCTCACCTCGTTCACGACCTGCTTCACTCCCTTGATCTTCTTGACGACCCTCCCTACGCGGAGCCGCATCTTTTCGGTTTCCACAGTTCCAGAAAGCGTCACGGCTCCATCCTTGACAGCAACATTTACTGCGTTGGTTTTGAGCTGACGGTCGTTGACGATCTTACGAATCACGCGATCGTAGAGCAGGTCGTCCGGGTCCTCATCCTGGGCTGCTGCAGGTGCGGACACCGCGAGCATGAGACACACTATCAGAACCGCATAGCGCGACCATTGTGGCACGTCAATCGACGGTTGGCGGTCAGCAGATTCGCGAACTTGCGAAGCTCGGTGAGTCAATCGCATATGATTATTTTCGCACTCTTCCAAAGGATTGGTGTAGGGATCCGGAATCCGGAGCGGACCTCTTGTCGAACGCTTCGGATTAAGCCCCCGGCCAACTCCAATCATGCCGACGCTAGCTGGGCCGGTCCGCGTCGTCAGCGCCTAGCAAACGGTGAAAGTCGAGCGACTGAACAAACGCGGGTTGATCTCTCCACTTTGGCTGAACCTTGACGAACAGCTCCAGAAATACCTTCCTGCCAAAACTGATTTCAAGTTGTTCACGGGCGAATGTGCCGATCTGTTTGAGCTTTTCCCCGCCGGCTCCGATCATGATGCCCTTCTGGCCGGCTCGCTCAACGTAAATGGTCGCGCTGATGCACAACATAAGAATGCTCTTCCTGTTGGCAGAACGAGCTGAAGTCTCTTCTTCCCACTTCTCAATCAAGACCGCAATGGAATGCGGCACTTCCTGTTGCGTTTGCTTGATGACTTGCTCGCGAATCAATTCTGCTGCCAGAAACCGTTCCGGTTGATCCGTGATGTAGTCTTCATCGTAGAAAGGATGCGCTTCCGGCAGGCGCTCAAAGATCAGCTTCAGCAACAAATCCGTATTCTGGCCACGCCGCGCGGAGATGGGCACAAACTCGTCGAAGGCGCCCTGCTCGCGATAGCGTTCGATGTGGGGCAGCAGAGGAAGCTTCGACTTCAGCAGATCGATCTTGTTCAGCACCAGCAGCGCCGGCACTTGCAGCCCTTGCGCCAGCTCCATGGCTGCTTTGTCCCCGCGATGAAACGGGGCGCCCGCATCCACAACAACCACGGCGAGATGGCAGCCCGATGCCGCCCTTTGGACTTCCCGCATCATGTGCTTGCCCAGTTCCTGGCGCGGCTCGTGGATTCCCGGGCTGTCCACGAAGACAATCTGCCCTTCCTCGCGCGTGACTACACCCTGAATAGCATCTCGCGTGGTTTGAGGCCGGTGCGTGACGATCGCGACCTTCGAGCCGACGAGCGCATTGAGCAGCGTTGACTTGCCGACGTTGGGCCGTCCCAAAATCACTACGAAACCCGACTTCACGTTTTCTCCTGGCGGTCTTGGGTTGCTTGGTTTTGTACCGCCGAAGCGGCTGGTGTTTCAGTGGCAGTCCCATCCGGGATACGCTGTACGCGGACACTGGAAATGCGTTTTTGATCGCCGGCAAGCACTTCGATCTGGATCCCGTCGAGCTGGGTTTTCGCTCCCACTGCCGGGACCTGGCCGAGCTGTTCGCAAATCAGGCCGCCAATCGTTGTCGATTCGAAATTGTCGGCGGGACGAAAGCCGACCAGATCTTCGAGCCGGTCGAGGTCCAGGTTCCCGTCGACGATGAAGGAGTGGTCGGGCTGCTCGACTACGTCGCCTGTGGAATCCGACTCATCGTGAATCTCGCCGACAATTTCCTCCATTAAGTCTTCCATTGTGACCAAGCCAGCGGTGTGGCCGTATTCATCAATCACGATCGACATCTGGGTGTTGCTGTCCTGCATTTCTCGCAACAGTTCGTTGATCGGCTTCGTCTCCGGCACCAAGGCGATCGGCCGGCTCAACTCCCTCACGCGCATGGTCCGGGTTTGCGACGGGTCAATGTCGAGAGTATCCCGAGTGTGAACAAGGCCCTTGATATTGTCGATCGTCCCTTTGTAAACCGGGACGCGAGAGTACTCATTGTCAATGAGCAGCTTTCTGAGTTCCTCGACGGTACGATTCTCTTCGATGGCCAACACCCGTGGCCGCGGCGTCACCACCTCGCGCACCGTCTTGTCGCCGAACTCGACCACGGACTGTATCAGCTTGCGGTCTTCCTGCCCGATCAGACCCTCTTCTTCGCCGGCATCCAGGAGCGCCTCGATGTCTTCGGTTGTGGTCGAGACGCCATTGGTCTGAGGTTCTTCGACCCCCAGCTCGGCTACCGAGGAGGCGAATCTCACCAGCGTGAAGAATGGCTGAACCGCCAACCCCGCGAATCGCATGAATAGGCTCAACGGAGCGAACCACTCTCCGGTTGTTCGGGCGACCAGAATCGCCGGCAACATTTCGGCAAACAGCAGCATTGCCGTCAGCGTCAGGACCAAAGGTTCCACGAAAGCCAGGTCGTTGTGAGGCGAGACTAGCGTCAGCATCACCAAATCCAGCGCCAGAAGAATCAGCGCCACCTGGCGCAACAATGCGTATCGAGCCAGCCCTTCCGCATTGTCAAATTTCAGGACCGGCCGAATGTACTGCTCGAAGTGCTTCAGTGATACCGTGTTGCCGCGCGGGCGAAACCTCAGCGACTGCACGTAGAGCAGGTGGAGGTAGGAGGCCAACACGATCACGCCGCAAAGAACGATAGCGAGGATGATTTCGGCGATCGTCACTGCTCGACCCGTTCGACGACTCCTGCAGGCAGGCCGAATTTCCGCCGCCAGCGCGCCTCGGCACGCCGCATACGTCCGTTGTCTGTTTCGTGATCGTACCCGAGAAGATGCAGAACGCCGTGTAGCACCAGCACCTTGAACTCATCTTCGATTCGATGATCAAACCGTTCCGCCTGCCGTTGAGCTCGCCCGGCCGAGATGAGAATGTCTCCAAGACGTCCGTCGTCCCCGTCGGGAAACGAAAGTACGTCCGTCGTTGCGCGCTTTCCGAGATAGGCGCGGTTGGCACGCCGCAGAGCGTCGTCCGAGCCGACGACGACGGCAAACTCGCGGCCGCGGGCAACTTCTCTCCAAAGCTGCTGGAGAAAAGTGCGAAATTCGTTCTCGTCGAAGCGAATCTTGCGCTGACGATTGAGGTACCAAGGAGGGTCGTCGCTGTTTTTATCCGGCATTGTTGTTTTCCGGACCGCCGTCTTTTGCACAGCCACTGTCCGGATCTGGGGGAGACGCTGCCCCTGAGTTTTCACTATCGGGGAGCTTCACATTTTCTTTCAGAGCCACGGATTCTGGCGGAACCACATCATCTTGCGCAGCCACATCTTCCGCCGGAGCCTCGGTTCCCTGGGGAGCCACGGGGCTATCCCCGGCCGCTTCAAGGCGGACGTTGTCATAGTTTTCGTAGGCCTTTACGATGCGTTGTACCAGGCCGTGGCGCACAACGTCCTTTTCATTAAAGTAGACGAAGGAGATGCCCTGGACCCCGCCCAACACGTCGATCACCTCAACGAGGCCGCTACGCCGGCCGGCCGGCAAGTCGATCTGGGTGACGTCGCCGGTGATGACGGCTTTCGAGCCAAAGCCCAGCCGGGTGATGAACATCTTCATTTGTTCCGACGTTGCGTTTTGGCCTTCGTCGAGGATGATGAAGCTTTCGTTCAGCGACCGGCCCCGCATGAATGCCAGTGGAGCGATCTCGATCAGCCCTTTTTCAAGCAGCCTCTCCACCCGGTCGTGGTCGAGCATGTCGTAAAGCGCATCGTAGAGTGGCCGCAGATAGGGATCGATCTTTTGCTGCAGGGTGCCGGGGAGGAACCCCAGCTGCTCGCCCGCCTCGACCGCCGGCCGCGCCAGAACAATGCGGCGAACCTTCTTGTTGAGAAACTCCGACACGGCCATCGCGACGGCCAGATAAGTCTTTCCGGTGCCGGCCGGGCCGATTCCGAAAACCATGTCGCAACGCTCCATGGCTTCGAAGTAGCGCATCTGATTGATACTGCGAGGAGCGAGAGCCTTCTGGCCAAAATTGCGTTGGCGGCTGCTCAAAACGAGGCTTCGCAGCGTCAGGTCAGGATCAGAAGCCACTACCTTCAGGAAGTCCGCAATGTCTCCGTTGCTGAATCGATGGCCCTGATAGAGAAGAAACTCATAGTCTGCGAGGATGCCTTGGACGCGCCGCACGGGAGCTGGCTCGCCTTCGATTTCGAGGCTATCTTCCAGCAATTGAGTGGTCACGCCCAGCGACTCTTCAAGAAAGCGGATATTTTCGTCACGAGTGCCGAACAGAGGTCCGATGCCGTCAATAATGGGAATTCGCGTTTTTGTCAACTTAGACAGTCATGGCCTCCCTTTTCAGTGGGATGGGGCAGGCACTGCTGCCGGCCCCGGAGCTGGGGCGCACCCAATTGCGGCGAACCCAATTGAAGATGAAGACCCTTGGATCTTCGACAGGGCGGTTAACCCTGAGCCGGGAATAACCGGGGAGAGCCCACCGTCCGCGCAAACTCCCGTCCTTCGTCGCAGCCGCAGACACCCTGGCTGCCAACGAAGTTGAGAACGCCCCAGGAAAAACCCCGATCCCCGGCGCCGCTGTTGCTCGCGACTCCGTCGTCAGCGTCTGCACGCTGCCGACAGATAGCAAGCCCATCCGAGGCAGGTCACTCGGAGGCGCGCGCGGATCATCCATCTCTAAGTCGAATATAGCCAAGGACCGGCGGCAAGTCAATTGGGGATTCCATCTACTTTTCCGTGATGCCGGTGCCGCTATGTTCTCAAATCCTTCCTCCCTGGGCAGACTCCGCATTGCAGGTCCGCTTGGTTGGAGCTACAAGCGCATGAGAAAAAGCACCAAAGCACTATACTGGCGGCTGTAGGTTTCAGCGAAGTTCAGGAGGGGCCGAAAGCGGCAATCTTATCTCACCGGCGTAGTGGGCGATAGCCGAGAGGGTACGCCCTGGGTGGGTTGCCGAAGCTCGGCTTGTGTGAGTACGGCTCGTGTGAGTTAGGCGTTTGTAGAGGAAGCAGCACCGCAGCACAGTCTCTTCCCGACAAGAACCATGCGATTCACGATCTTTCGTCACGCACTGGCGGCGCTTCTGTTAACAGCGGGAGCGTACGCTCAGCAGCTGACCGGCACTTTGGAAGGTACCGTTGCCGACCAACAGGAAGCAGTGATCCCGGACGCTTCTGTGACCGCTGTCCACAACGAAACCAATTCGCAGTACACGAGCCGCACGAATGGCGCGGGGCGCTTTCGAATTCCGAATGCCAGGCTCGGCACCTACACGGTTACGACAGAGTTGCAGGGCTTCAAGCGCTCGATCGTGACTGGGGTGCGGGTGGAGGTTGGAAGCACCTCGAGTTTGACGATTCAGCTCGAGCTAGGTGAGGTGGTCTTCGAGGTGACGGTCACAGCGGAAGCGGCTCAAGCTGTCATCAACACCTTAGACGCAGAGCTGAGCACGACGGTCGATAACCGTCGCGTGCTGGAGCTTCCACTCAACGGACGAAACGCCGCCGAGCTGGCTATGCAGCAGGCGGGCGTTTACTACGAGCGAAGCCCCAATGGACAGGGTGACAAGTTTTTCGTCCACGGCCAAAGGCACGGCTCGATCCAGATTACGCTCGACGGAATCGACACGCAGGATAACTACATTAAGACCTCCACGATCATGATTGACCAGCCGTTGCTGGCGTTGGCCGCGGAAAATGTGCAGGAGTTCAAGGTCGTCACCGGTATCGCGTCGGCCGAGTACAGCCGTGGCGGCGCGCAAATCAGCGCCGTCACGCGCTCGGGCGGCAACCAGTTCCACGGGTCGCTGTTCGCCTTCAACCGCAACGACGTTTTCAGCGCCAACGACTCCTTCAACAACAGCTCGGGCGTGGACACGCCGCAGCTCAACCGCAACCAGTTCGGCGGACGTATCGGCGGGCCGATTAAGCGTGACAGAACCTTCTTCTACCTCGGCTACCAGCAGACCCGCCGGGCCAAGGGCGTTTCCATCAACCGCACCGTCTACACCGCCGAGGCAAGGCAGGGGATTTTCCGCTACCTCGATGGGCTTCAGAACACGCCGGCGAACGTCGCGGCCAATCCAGACGGCATCCACTCGGTCAATCTGCTCGGATGCAACCCAACGGTTTCGGCGGCCTTGGGGCGCGACTGCTTCGACCAGCGATTCGACGGAATGAACCCGGCCTCACTTGATCCGTTCATTTCGGGCACTGTTTTCGGCGCCATCCCGCTCCCCAACAATTTCGACAGCGGGGACGGCCTCAACACCGGCGGGTTCCGCTTTAACGCCAGGTCCTTCACGGTTGAGCATCTGCCGAGCGTGAGGCTCGACCACCGCATCGCCGACAAGCACAACTTTTACACCACGCTCAATTATGTTGACCGCGAGATCCGGGGAGACTTTATCAACAACCGCCTGCCGGTTTACCCCAGCCTGGACTCGCTCGGTGACCGCGTGACTCACTCCAAGGGCTTCTCGGCCGCGCTCACCTCGGCCTTCACGCCGGCGCTCGTCAACGAAGCGCGCTTCGGATTTCTCGGCGGTGAGAATGCGTTCTTGATCAACCAGCCGTTCGACACCCCGTTTACGCTTGACTTGAACACGATCACGGACCCCTACGACTGGGACGACAATGACGACGTCCGTGACAACCGCACCGTGCACCTGCGCAATGTCACGAGCTGGGTCAAAGGGAATCACCAGTTGAAGTTCGGCGTCGAATGGCGAGAGCGTTTCGTGGACCGGTACGACTTTGACCGCGTCAACGCGTTCGGCGCCATTAGCTTTGACGACAACGACGCGCCCGATGCTTTTTCCACCGGCGACCTAAATTCGCTCAGCGGTGCCGGCCGCATCCACTCGACCAACGCCGAGACGGCACGCGACTTGGTCAACAACCTCACCGGGTCCGTCGGGGAAGTCTTCCAAAACTACAATGTGCAAACACTCGACTCGGGGTTTGTTCCCTTCTTCCCGGAGCGCCGCACATTCAAGAACCACGAGTTTGACTGGTTCATCAACGATCAGTGGCAACTCAAGCCGAACTTCACGCTCAACCTGGGAGTGCGCTGGGAGTACGCCACGGTTCCCTTCGCGGCCAACGGTTTGGCGCTGGCGCCCGAGGGCGGCCTCGACGCCCCTTTCGGCATCTCGGGCCCGCAAGGATTCTTCAAGCCGGGAACCTTCAACGGCAGGCCCTGCAGCGAGCTAGACGCCCTGCCCGTGGACAAGACCCGCAGCAACGCGATTGCCCTGATCCAGGGCTGCGCCACCCAATATTTTCCGGCCACTTCTTCAAACGGACGGCCCCTTTGGAACGACGATTTCAACAACGTCGGCCCGGTCGTCAGCATCGCCTGGGATCCGTTCCGCGATGGCAAGACCTCGATCCGCGCCGGCTTCCGAATCAGCTACATCCAGGATGCTTTCGCGCTGGTCGGAGCCAATCTCGACGACAACGAGGGTCTCGAAGTGCGGCAGTCGTGCGTTACCTCGGAGGACGAATGTCTCGCCAACCCGCAGCTGCTGCGTGACGTGCTGGGCGGGCCCCCCCCGGTACCGGCCGCCCCGGAGTTTCAGTTGCCGGCTTCCCGGTCGTTTCTCGACAGCACGGCCATCGACTTCCGCGCTTTCGACCCTGACATTGGAACGTCCTACTACAACGAGTGGACCTTCGGGATCTCGCGCGAGATCTTCGACAACTGGGCCTTCGAGGCACGTTACATCGGCAACCGCGGCGTCGCGCTGCGCCGCATGGCGGACTTCAACGAGATCAACGTGGAAGCGTTGGATCCGGTCACCGGGCAGACTTTCCGCGACGCGTTTATCACAGCGCAGGGAAACCTCGACTGTAACCGGCGCAGCGGCGAGGGAAACACTTTTCTCGACACTACCGGAGCTCCGTGTATTGTTCCCAACCCTCTCATGGCAGCTCTTACCCGCAACGACGCCTCACGTCTGGCCGGGTCACGCGGGCGGCCCAGTCTGCGAACGGCGCTCGAACTCAACCAGACCGGTGAGTTCGTCTACCGGCTGACGCAGCGCGAGACCTCGCGGCCCAGTGGGGGCCAGAGGCGCATCCGAGGAGGAAGTTTCTGGGGCGAAGTGCTCGACGGGCGCTTCCCGGCGAACTTCTTCCAGGCGAACCCGTTCGTCGCCAGCGCCCGCGGGCTGGTCAATGACAGCAGCTCGACTTATCACGCGGTGGAATTCGAGCTTCGCAGGCGCTTTGCCTCGGGTTTCTCGCTGCGAACAAACTACACCTTCGGACGGGCCATCTCGGACTTCGACGGCGACGAGACTACTCTTTCGAACGCCGTGCGGCCTAGTTTCGTGCGCTTTCCGCGCTCGGTGCGCGGCGAGTTCGCCCCGCGGCACCTGTTCAAGGCGAACTGGATCTACGAGCTGCCGTTCGGAGCGGGCAAGAGCTTCCTCAACCAGAAGAATCTCACAAGCAAGATCCTCGGTGGCTGGCAGTTCGGCGGCATAGTCAACTGGCGAGGCGGGCGGCCGCGCTCTTTCGTTTCCGGAGTGGGCACTTTCCACCGCAACGCCATCTCGGACATCAACACTGTGAATCTTTCGCAGAATGTTGACGGCGAGGCGATCCGCGATCTGACGGGGCGCCGGGATATCAGCGGCGGCGTATTCTGGATTGACCCTTGCACGTCGGCATTTCTGGGAGGTAGCTGCTCCTCTGGTGGCAGCGAGGGCTTGTTTACTCTCCCCGAACCCGGCGAACTGGGGCGCTTGGGGCAGTCGATCATCTTCGGTCCGCGGCGCTTCCTGTTCGACTTCAGCCTCAGCAAGCGAACAAGGATCGGCGAGCGCACGGATGTCGAGTTCCGCTGGGAGGTCTTCAACGCCTTCAACAATACAAACTTGGCCCTGCCGCAAACGAATATTACCAATTCTAACTTTGGCCAGATCACGGGCACGGTGACCGAGCCGCGCGTGATGCAATTCGCTTTGAAAGTGAACTTCTAGGGGATACGATGTTCGCACAGGTGCTCAAATGGGCTTTCCTCTTCTTCGCGCTTATCGGAGCGGTATACGCGATTCTCGCCGTCACTGTGGGCAGAACACGCCTTCTGGAGCTCTGTTTCGGGCCAGCGCTGATTCGGGAGGTCGATTTCGATAATCTGGTGCTGAAGGAATCTCCGAATCAGTACCTGGTTTGCCCGCCGGACTTCTGCGCCGCGAAAGCACACGCGGAAAGCCCGGTGTTCACGGAGCCCGTTCAAGGCCTAAAAGAAAAATGGTTCGCTCTCGTCGAGCAGCAACCCCGAACCGAACTCATCCACAGCGACCCAGAGCATGAGCGGTTTACATTTCGAGTGAAGACGGCCATCATCCACTTTCCGGACGATGTGACGGTGCAGTTCATCAAGCTGAGCGAAAGGCAGTCGACGTTGGCGATCTATAGCCGCTCGCATTACGGGCACTCGGACTTAGGCGAGAATCAGCGGCGGATCGCAAGCTGGTTGCGCGAGCTCGCCGCGCCGCCGCCCGGTTAGCCGCAGGATTTTTTGCAGATTTGTAAACAAATCGTCCCCGGCACGCGTCTAACGCTAGATAAGATAGTAATGTGTTGAAGTGCGTTCAGAATCGACTCAGCTAATCGGTTAGCGGAACAATACGCAATGCACGTTCGTAGTTGCTTATCGGGGTTCGCTCGGCTCCCGCGACAGCAAACTTGGTGGAACACGAGGAGCGGGCCAGACGAACGCCTTCGCCCCTAGCGGCGGCTCATGATGAACCTTCGAGTCAAAGTCTATCTCTTTCTCGCCAGCCTCATTGCAGTGAGTGCCGGGGGGTACTTCGTTCAGCAGCAATACTTTAACGGCGAGAAGGCAGAAGCCAGCAGCGAAGAGGCCAAGAAGGAGGAGGAAGCCGACACCGTTCCCGTCGAGCTCTCCACGGCAACACTTGGGCCGATATCGTCCTTTCTGACCTCCACGGCGAATCTGCGCGCCAAGCGAGAGGTCCAGGTCGCCTCTCTGACCGCCGGGGTCGTCAGCAGCCTCCAAGTCGAAGAGGGTGACGTCGTCGCCAAGGGGGACCTGCTGTGCCGCCTCGATGATTCCGACCTGCAGATTAGGCTGAAATTGGCCGAACAGCGCCTAGCTCAGGCAAAATTGCAGCAAGAAAGGGCCAAGATTCGCGTCGAGCAAAGCGCGGTCCAGATCAAGAACACGAAAGAAGAACTGGATCGTCAGGAAACAGCCGGAAAGGAAGGTCTGGTTAGCGAGCAGGTGGTCGCTGAGGTCCGCTACCGCCTCGATGACCTGCTTCACGGCCAGCGTTCGGCTGATTCCGAGCGGCGCGAGTTCACCCACCGCATCGAAGAACTCGAAGCGGAGATCCAGCAAGTGCTGGAAATCTCCCGCGCCCGCATCACGGCCCCGTTTGGCGGACATGTCACCGAGCGCACCGTCGAGTTGGGCCACACAGTGCGAAATCTCGACGCACTGTTCAAGCTTGGCACCTTGTCACCCCTCTTTGCGGACGTTCATCTGGCCGAGAGAGACGCCCAAACCGTTCGCCCGAGATTCGTGGCGCATGTGAGCCTGGGATCGAACAGCACCGAAACCGTGCAGGGGAGCGTCCTTCGCGTGAGTCCTGTGGTGGATGATTCCAGCGGCACGGTGAAAGTGACGGTAGAACTTGGCCCGTCAGGAGCAGGCTTCAAGCCCGGTGCGTTTGTGAGCGTACAGATCTTGACGGACGAGCGTACCGAGGCCGTCCTTATCCCCAAGAGGGGCGTAGTCGAGGAGGACAACCAGAGCTTTGTCTACATCTGTCAGAACAATGTGGCCCGAAAGAAAAAGGTGGAGTTGGGCTACCAGAGTGACACCGAGGTAGAAATCCGAAGCGGCGTTTCGGTGGGAGAAAAGGTCGTTGTCGCTGGCCAAGGCAGCTTGACCGACGGCGCCAAGATTCGCGAAATCTCGGGCTGCCCCCGAGCCGTGACCGCAAGGAAGCGGTTGTCCGCGCCCGCCTGACCCGAGCCGCGACCGTAAGGAAGCGGTCAGTTCGTGAGTGCGTTATGCCCGAGCCCTAAGGAAGCAATCGTCCGCGAACGCACCAATTCGGTCGACCGTCCCCCTATTTTCCGCAAGCGAGCAACACTAGTCGGCCAGCAACATGACCATCACAAAGATCGCCATTCGCCGGCCCGTCACCGTGTCAATGTTCGTTGTGGCGGTGATCCTTTTCGGGATCGTATCGCTCCAACGCCTGGCCCTCAACTTGCTTCCTGACATCAGCTACCCTTCCATAACCATTCAAACCGACTACGAAGATGCAGCGCCGGAAGAAATCGAAAATCTGATAACGCGGCCGATCGAAGAGGCTGTTGGGGTAGTTTCCGGCCTCACTCGCCTCAGCTCCATTTCCCGCCCAGGGCAGTCAGAAGTTGTGCTCGAGTTCGGCTGGGACACCAGTATGGACGTGGCCAGCATGGACGCCCGCGAGAAGCTCGACCTGATCGATCTCCCCGAGGACTCCGACAAGCCTGTCATTTTGCGCTTCGACCCGTCTCACGACCCCATCATGCGACTGCAGCTCCATGGAGATCTCAGTCTCACTCGCCTGCGCTATCTGGCGGATCAGGACATCAAGAAGCGTCTTGAGGCAACCGACGGGGTCGCCGCCGTGAAAGTCGTCGGCGGACGCGAAGAGCAAATCCGTATCGAGATCGATGAAAAGCGGCTGGCGGAGCTGAACATTCCCATCACGGAAGTCACCAACACTCTGCGGCAAGGCAATCTCAATCAGGCGGGCGGCAGCCTCTATGACCTTGATGCCAACTACTTGGTGCGAATGCTCAACGAGTTTCGATCCGTCGAGGAGATCCGCGCCATGGTCCTGCGGGACCGTGAAGGCCGAGCGATCGCTCTCGAGGACGTCGCCGAGGTTTGGCGGGGCACGAAAGATCGCCAGATCATCGCCCGCTTGAATGGAAACGAAAGCGTCGAGCTGGCTATTTACAAAGAGGGGGACGCAAACACGGTTCGCGTGTCGGCCGAGGTGCATCGGCGCTTGGAGGCGTTGCCAAAAGACAAGGCGATTCCCAAGGGAATCGAATACCAAGTCGTTTTCGACCAAGCCAACTTCATCTCCCAGAGCATCAACAACGTTCTTTCGGCGGCGATCATCGGCGGAGTCCTCGCCACAATCATTCTCTTCTTGTTCTTGAGACACCTGCGGAGCACGGTCATCATTGCCATCTCGATACCTATTTCGATCATGGCCACCTTCGCGGTCATGTATCAGACCGGGATCACGTTGAACATCATGTCCCTCGGAGGCGTGGCTCTGGGAGTCGGCATGCTCGTGGACAACTCGATCGTCGTACTCGAATCGGTCCACCGTCATCGCTTGCGTCAAAAGAACCTGTGGCAAGCTGTCTACGACGGTACAAGAGAAGTAGGTATGGCGGTGACGGCGTCGACTTTGACGACCGTGGCGGTGTTCGTGCCGCTGGTCTTTGTCGAGGGCGTGGCCGGGCAGCTTTTCCGTGATCAGGCGTTGACCATCACCTACTCCTTGCTGGCCTCGTTGGCCGTTGCGTTGACCGTGATTCCGATGGTGCTGGCACTGCGGTTCGAGCCGGAGACCGCCGAGGGCGAAGGCTTGCCCGGATTGCCACTGGCCGACGGAGTGCCGGCAGCCCCGCCCCAGGAACCGAACACTTGGACCAGGGCTGTCAGCGGGATTCGGGCGTTCGTGCGGGTCTTGTTCGTTGATATAGTACGGATCGTATTGACTGACGTCCGTCGTCTGCTTCGCGCCGTCGGCAACTCCATATTGAAGGTTCTCGAGCCGGCGGTTCTTGCCCCGTTTGAGAGGTCGTTCAATAAGCTGACTGACGCCTATCCCGCGCTGCTGGTCCGGTCACTCGAGAACAAGCCGCTCGTGCTGGCGATCGCCGTGGGGCTTGTGGGACTGTCGGCACTCGGATACACGACGTTGGGAGCCGAGCTGATTCCGCCGCTAACGCAAGGCGAGTTTTCTTTCGACATCGAGCTGACCGAAGGCTCTCCCATCGAGCAAACCGATCGCGTCCTCAAGGATCTGGAAGGGCGCGTCGCAGAGTTGCCCGGAGTCGCGACCGTCTTCGCCAGCGTCGGCGGCAGCAACAAGAACCAATTTGCGCGGCAAGCCATCGAGGAGCACGCAGGCCAGGTATATATCGTCATGGAGAACCGCCGTGACAGCGTTGTGGAACAGCAGACGATCGACAAAGTTCGCGAGGAACTCGCCCGTTTTCCGGAGATTCGTTTCACGTTCAGCCGGCCCTGTTCAGCTTCAAGACCCCGATTGAAGTCGAAATCTATAGCTTCGATTTGGAGAGCCAAAGCCAAGCATCAGACTTGGTGATGGATCGGTTGCGGCGGATTCAGGGCCTTCACGACATCACAACCACCACCGAGTTGGGCAACCCCGAGATTCAGATCCGTTTCGACCGAGAACGCCTGGCCCGGCTGGGCCTCAACGAGACGCGGATCTCTGAGGTGCTCAGAAACAAGATCCGCGGAGACGTGGCATCGAGATACCGCGACGACGACAAACAAATCGACATCCTAGTGCGCGCCCAGGAGTCTCAGCGGAATAACATCGCGGATCTGCGGAATCTTCTCATCGTTGGTGGACAGGACGCGAACCAATTCCAGGGCGGTAACAACCGCGGGAGGAACGGACAGCAACAGGGTCAAGACGCGTTCGCAGCCGAGGGCCAATCTATTGGCGAAATCAGGCCGCAGGGCACCCAGGCTGCCGGATTCCCGCAGGGAGCCGCAGACGCCTCGGATCCCCATACGGCTCGGGGCTGTCGCTGACATCGAGTTTGCGCGAGGGCCGGCCGAGATCCTTCGCATTCGGGGCCAGCGGGCCGCGGTCGTATCGGCCAACCTGAGCGGGCGTGACCTGGGCGGCGTTGCGGCCGAAATCCGGGAGGACTTGCAGGAGTTGCGAGCGCAACTTCCGGTCAATACGAGCCTTGGCCTGGGCGGCCAGAACGAGGAACTGGAAACTTCCTACCAAAGTATCCGCTTCGCAATTTCGCTGGCGATTTTCTTGGTTTACCTAGTCATGGCGTCGCAGTTCGAATCGCTGATCCACCCGCTCATTATTCTTTTTACGGTGCCGCTGGCGATGGTTGGAGTTATCTTGTCGCTCGTCGTCACGCGAACTGATATCAGCGTGATGGTCTTGCTGGGAGCCATTATCCTGGTCGGGATTGTCGTAAACAACGCCATCGTTTTGGTCGACGATACGAATCGGCTGCGCCGGGCCGGCATGTCGAAACGGGATGCGCTTGTTCGCGCTGGGAAAGTGCGTTTCAGGCCGATCGTGATGACAACGCTGACCACCGTGCTGGGATTGATTCCATTGGCCGTGGGATGGGGCGAGGGCTCGGAAATGCGCGCGCCAATGGCGATCACCGTGATGGGAGGGCTGCTGTTTTCCACGCTGCTGACGTTGATCTTCATTCCTGTCGCCTACGAACTTGTCGATCGCAAGGGCCTCGTGCCGGCCCGCGCGGACGGTACCGAGTCAGAGGTAGAGGCGGATGGTGCCGGCGCCTCTGATCTGGAGTTTGAGAATGCCTGACCTAGGCCGGGTTAGGTCGCAAGGCAACAGATTGGCAGTATAAAGCAAGCTTCCAATGCCCCACTTCGAAGACGAGACATCGCTGAAAACAGACCGTTGGGGGAAGAACCCAACAGGTCCGCAGGCCGGCTCCGGCGCGCGCCTCGCTGACTTCTCGATTCGCTATCCCATCACGATCTGCATGATCTTCGTGTCGCTGCTGGCACTAGGCATCATCTCCGCCGTGAAGATCCCTCTCGTCCTGCTGCCCGATATAAGCGCTCCCTTTCTGGGTGTGGGGGTTCCTTATCCTAACGCGACTCCGGCGCAGATTCAGGAGTCCATCACCAAGCCGCTCGAAGAAGCCTTGTCCACCATTCAGGGCGTTCAGCAAATGAGCTCCAACTCGAGCGATGACTCCGCGTGGGTGCAATTGAGCTTCGGCTTTGACAAAGACATCAACGTTGCGCGCTCGGAAGTCAGAGAGAAACTCGATCAGATTCGCGCCGATTTGCCCGATGATGTGGAGAACATTTGGATCCGCAATTTCAGCACCGACGACATCCCGATCATTTTTTGCGCCCTCTCATCCACGCGTGACCTGCGCGCCTCCTACGACTTTCTCGATCTGAAGGTTAAGAAAGTTCTGGAGCGCATCCCCGGTGTCGCCGAGGTCAATCTCTTTGGAGTCGCCCGGCCGCAGATTGACGTCGACCTGCGCGCCGACGACCTGAAGCGCTACAAAGTCCGCGTGGACCAGTTATTCGGGCAGCTCCGCACGCTCGCCACAAATCGCTCGCTGGGCCGTGTTAGCAATGGCACAACGCGCTATGACGCGGTTTCCCATGGAAAGATTTCCTCCATCGAGGAGATCCAAAGCTTTCCCATCGGCAATCAGGGGCTGCGGATGAAGGACATCGCCGATGTGACTCTAGACACTCGCCCGCCTACCGGAGGACGCCAGCTCAACGGCAATGGCGCGATTGGCTTCGAGATCCGAAAGTCCTCCGATGCGAATACCGTCGAGACTGTCAATCTCATTCGCGCCAAGCTCGACAGATACAGAAAGACCCCGCAATGGGCGGGATTAGGATGCGGATCGTCCACGACGCCGGCGAAGAGATCACGAAATCGCTTTCGGGTCTTCTCTACGCCGGGTCGATCGGCGCGCTATTGGCGGTAGTCGTCCTGATCTTTTTCCTGAGGCGCTGGGGGGCAACGCTGACGATCGCGTTGTCGATCCCGTTCTGCATCGTGGCTACGGTGGGCATTCTCTACGTCACGGGCTATACGCTGAACACCCTGACGATGATGGGGCTGATGCTATCGGCCGGAATGCTGGTGGACAACGCGGTCGTGGTTTTGGAATCCATTTACCAGAAGCTTGAGAAGGGGGTCGATCGTGTCGAGGCGGCGCGCGCGGGCACCCAGGGAGTCCTCACCGCGGTCATCGCCGCGACGATGACGTCGATCATCATTTTCGTGCCCTTGATCTTCGGCGAAGCCACCCAGTTCTCAGTCTTTTTCCGCAATTCGGGTGCCGCGATTATCTTCGCCTTGCTGGCTTCTCTGTTCACATCCTTGACGCTCATTCCGCTGGCCGTTGCGCGAGTGCTCAAAGTGGACGTCCACGAGCGGCCTCGCTGGCAACAGTGGCTGATCGACCAGACCCGCCCTACCATCCTGGGTATCGGACGCGTGGTTTTCAGACGCCGCGCCGGCAACGCTGACGAGATAGAGGCTACGAGTCCAGCAAGGCCCTCCATCACGGACCGTTACGTTCAGCTCGTGCAGTGGCCGCTGAGAAACCGCGGGCTCGTCGGATTCCTTCTGGTGCCGGCCTTGATGGGCGGGTCAATTTGGGTTCTGAAAGAGAAAGTGCCTGACAACACACCAGACGCGCAAGAGATTTCCTCGCTGGCTGTCAACTATGAATTCTCTGAAAATTTCCACTACGCCAAGATTCGCCGCGACTATGTGATGCCAGTCGAAGAATTTCTCATGCAGAACAAAGACCGGTTGAAGATCAAGGACGTTTTCAGTAACTACGGCAACGACCGTGCCGGCACGGATGTCTACTTCGATACCGACAATCTTTCGGTCGAGGAGATGAAAGGAATCCGCGAAACCATCCGCAAAGAAATCCCTGTCATCGCTGGAGCAAAGATTAGCCCAGGCCGCCAGCGGGGCGCCGAAAACCAGGATTGGTTCAACGCCAGCATCTATGGCGATGACCCCGAGGTGCTCGGCGCGCTGGCGTCCCAGGCCCGCGGTCGTTTGCTCGAGAACGGAGAATTCAATCAAGTCTACACCGCACTGGACCAGGCGCAGGAAGAATTGCAGATCAAGCTGGATCGCAGCCTCGTCCGCAAGTACGGAATCTCAGCCGAAACGGTCTCGCGTTTTCTTGCGATTGTCGTTCGAGCCAGCATGGTCGGAGGCTACAGCACCCCTCAGGGCGAGGCCGAGGTGTGGGTGCGAATTCATCCGGACGATATGCAAGACATCGGCGACTTGAAATCGCTGGTCGTGGGAGCGGGTCCGGACGGTGAAGAAATCTTGCTATCTCAAGTGGCCGACTTCGGCATTGTCAAAACACCAGCCCGGCTGCAACGCGAAGATCGCCGTACCTATACCCGCGTCAGCGCTTCCTATACGGGCGAGAAGCGGGAAGACGGCCGGGTAGCCATCAGTAATGTGATGGACAGCCTCAACTACCCACAAGGCTACGGCTGGAGTTTCGGGTTCTGGACACTTTGCGAGGACAAGGACAATCAGGCTTTCCTGTTCAACCTGCTGCTCGCGCTCTTCATGGTTTATTTCGTGATGGCATCGCTGTTTGAGTCCCTGGCGCATCCGATGGCCATCATCCTGTCTTTGCCGTTTGCGGCCGTCGGCGTGGCTTGGTTCCTGCTGCTGACCGGAACGCCGATTAACATGATCGCGATGATCGGAATGCTGGTGCTGATCGGTGTGGTTGTCAACAACGGGATCGTCCTGGTCGATCACATCAACAACTTGCGGCGTGAGGGGCGGCCTCGGCAACAAGCCATCCTGGAAGGGTGCCGTGAACGCCTGCGGCCGATCCTGATGACCGCCGCGACGACGATCGTGGGCCTCATCCCGCTGGCCTGGGGAGATGGGGGACTCTTCGACATGAAGTATTTCCCAATGGCCCGCACGGTCATGGGGGGCTTGATCGCCTCCACCGCGCTTACACCGATCGTTCTGCCGACCTACTACACTCCGTTCGACGATCTTGCCGTGTGGGTCAAGCGCACCTGGTTCGCGAGCGCCCCCTCGAGGCTGGAACCAACATCCGAAGCAGTCGGCGACTAGGGCGAGGTCAGAGCCCCAAGCGCAAGCGCGGGGTCAAGCAACTGACTGCTTTCCCGCCATGGGCTAGCTGGGGCTAGCTGTAGTCCTGTTCGCTTAGAGCCGGCAAGCCGAGAGCCCTTGAGCCGCGACCGTGAGGGAGCGGTTACTGCGCCGGAGCGATCCGCCGCCCCCGGCCCCAAGGTTGTCACCGAGAGAGCCGTCAAGCCGCGAAGCGGCGCAGGATCGTAGCCCAGCGGTGGAGCGAAGCGGAACCCTGGGGACCCTCCCTGGTGGCGGGAGCCCTGAAGGGGCGGTAGGAAAACAGCCCGCATGACTCTGATGACGGGACCCTCTTTTAGCCGAACCAAATGCAATGAAATTGGGCAATCAACCAGACCCAAAAGCGTTAACTGAACAGCATTGCGCCTAGGAGTCTGTCCCACAGAAATCCGGCACGAAGGTAATACGGGGGCGAGATTGGATTTTTGAGGTCGGCAACGCGAGTGTGCGGCTGCGATCCGGATGCGATCCTTCGTTGCGGCAACAGCATCGCCTCTGTGACTCGATAGCGGCTTCCGTGGGCGGCTTTTTTCACGCTTCGCTCCGCTTAGGCCGCCGTCGGGAGCGCCTCCATCCTCGCCATCCGCCGCAGGTTCAACGCCATCGTTACCAAGCTCCATTCTCCTTGTACTTTCTTGAGACCCCGCAGCGAAAATCGCCGGAATCCTAACACCTCGTTTCACCCATCCGAACGCTGGCTCCACCATCCCTTTGCGGCGCGCGTATTGTTGCTTGCCGCGCTGCTGCTCGAGGCGCTTCGCCATGCGCTCGCTCGCCGCTTCGGTGGCCTTGTTGTTTTGCTTCTTTTCTTCCTGGGCCGCCTTGCTTTCCCGCCGCAGCGCCACGATGCCCTCGATCTTGCGTTCCTCCATTGCCAGAAAGTTCTTCTCGCTCCGATACCCCGCGTCCGCCAGCAAACACTCCGGTTTGCTCCCCGTGTTTTGCTCCACTTGATCCACCATTTCGATGAGCGACCCGTTGTCGGCCGCGTTCTGTCCCACCTGCCGCGCCACGATCAACTGACGGCCTTCTTCCACCACCGCCTGCGCGTTGTAGCACTGTTGGAAACTCTGCTTCGACTTCATGATGCGGCTCTCGGGATCGCTGAAATTGCGTTGCGCTTGCGGCTTTGGCTCACCGAACTCCCACTTGAATTTCGAACAGCCGCCTTGCGGTCTCGTCTCCGAAGCCACTTTGCCGTCGCCGGGATGGCGCCCTTGCTGCTTGTCTTTTTCGGCCTGTTCGTCTTCCAGCGCCTGCTTGGCTTCCCTGATCTTTTCGAGCCGCTGCTCGCGTTTGTGCAGCTCGGGCGGCAGCTCGTCGCCGCTTTTGCCGGGGCCGTAGAGTTCGTCTTCGGCGGCGTCGGTTTGGTGCGCTTTCTCGAGCAACTGTTGAATTTCTTTTTCGAGCTGTTGCTCTTCTTCCTTCATGCGCTGGTAGCTCATCGCCTTGTGTTTGGAGGCGTTGGCTTTGATTTTCGTGCCGTCCAGCGCCACCGTCCCCAGTTTCACCAAACCCATCTTTTGGGCCAGCTGCACGAGCGCGACGAACAGCTTGCCAAACGTTTCCAAGTGTTGCTGACGGAAGCGATTGATGGTGCGAAAGTCGGGCTGATTGCCCGCCGCAAGCAGGCGTAGTGCAACGTCGTCGATCAGCTTGCTGGCGATTCTGCGCGACGAAAACACGCCCGTCGCGTAGGCGTAGACGAGCACCTTGACGAGCATCGTCGGGTGATAGGGCTGATTGCGCCGGCCGTCGCCCTCGTAGGGCTGGTGCAAGGCGCTCAGATCGAGTTGATCGAGTGTATCGGAGATGAAATAGGCCAGGTGGTCCTGCGGCAGCCAGTCCCGCGGCGACGGCGGAAATAAAAACGGCTGATCAGGCTCATAAGGCCGGTAGTTGGTCCCCATGCCTCTAGTTTCGCCCTTCCATGCAAAACATTCCACTCCTTGCTGGCTTTTTCTGTGGGACAGACTCCTAGCCCGCATTTCTCATCGTAGGGTGGCAGAAGGCCGCCTTTTGTGGCATAAACATAATCATCACAAGATGTTTGAGCCAACAAGAGAGCGACCTTCGCCATGACAGAGTGTACCCAAACCAGCTTCAGCTTTGCCGACCATGGCCGCCGCCAGGTGGTGGCCCGTTTCGATGGCGGCACGATCAGCTCCGACGGCGGCGGCGTGCTGTTGCGCCAACTCGAACAGCGCACGGGCATCGTGCGGCAGTTCGCCGACTGCTTCGGCGACCATCGTCAGCCCGCGCAAATCGAACACAGCGTGCGCCAGCTGGTTTCCCAGCGCGTCTACGGGCTGGCGCTCGGGTAGGAGGATCTCAACGATCACGATCAGCTGCGCTCCGACCCGCTGCTGTCCCGGCTGTGCGGCAAGCAAGACCTCGAAGGCAAGCAGCGACGGCGGCGCCAAGATCGCGGCAAAGCCGGCGCCGGCAAGAGCACTCTCAACCGCCTGGAGTTGACCCCGGCCGAGGCCGGCGCGTCCAGCCGCTACAAAAAGATCGTTCTCGACACGGACGCGGTCGACCGTCTGCTGACCGCGCTCTACGTCCAATCGCAGCCACGCCAACCCGAGCGCATCGTGCTCGATCTCGACGCCACCGACGCCCCGCTGCACGGCCATCAGGAAGGCCGCTTTTCCCACGGCTACTACGGGCACTATTGCTATCTGCCGCTCTACATTTTCGCCGGGGAGCGGCTGCTGTGTGCGCGCCTGCGGCCGGCCAACATCGACGCGGCGGCGGGGTCGCTCGAAGAAGTCCAGCGCATCGTCGAACAACTGCGGCGGACGTGGCCCGAAGCCGAGATCCTGCTGCGGGCCGACAGCGGTTTTTGCCGCGACGAGATACTGAGCTGGTGCGAGGCGAACGCGGTCGATTACCTGATCCGACTGCCGCAGAACGCCCGTCTGCGGCGCCGCGTCAAGAGATGGATGAAGCTGGCGCGGCGGCGTTTCGCCAAGACCGGCAAGGCGGCGCGGGCGTTCGGAAATTTCCGCTACCGCACGCGCACGAGTTGGGCGCGGCGGCGGCGCGTGGTAGCCAAGGCGGAGTATTTGGCGAAGGGTGAAAACCCGCGCTTCGTGGTGACCTCGTTGACGCCCAAGCAAGCGGCGGCGCAAGAAGTCTACGAGACGATCTACTGCGCCCGCGGGGAGATGGGAAACCGCATCAAAGAGCAGCAGATGAGGTTATTCGCCGACCGCACGTCGACGGCCGAATTCCGGTCGAATCAGATCCGATTATATTTTTCATCGATCGGATACTGTGTTCTGGAAGCGCTGCGGCGGCTGGGGTTGGCGGGGACGAAGATGGCGCGGGCGCAATGCACGACGATTCGGCTGCGGTTGTTCAAGATCGGAGCGCGGATCCGGATCACAGCACGCAAGGTGTGGATTTCGCTGGCGACAGGATACGCCTGGGCGGGAGTATTCGCCCAAGTGTATGATCATCTCGAACGGGGGGAGCCACAGCGCTGCTGAAAACGGCGAGGCGAGTTCAAGTAACACTGGAAGCAGACAGGCCTCGACAGGGCGGCAATCGAGGTTTGCCCAAAAACAGATCAAAAACGTCTCGGCCAGGGCCAGCGAAGGCCCCCAGGGCTATTTCTGCCTCACGACAGCCCCCCCGAGAGGCGATAACGCCCAAAACCCATGAAATCTGGTCCCGCGCATCCAACCACCCCCGTTTCCCGGAATTGATGAGAAATGCGGGCTAGCAGGTGGGAAGCAAGAAACTTCAAAGCGACAGAACGTTTGAGCTTGGTGTCCTCCGCACGATAGACGACACCCATCCCGCCTTCACCGAGCTTGTCGGTGATGTGATAGTGGGAAAGGGTGCGACCGATCATCGTCACGAAGATTGTACCGCAGCCGGACCGCCAGAGGGACAGCGATTGGAGAGTGCGAAAGCGGTTGCGACGGAGATTGGTGAAACCAGGGCCTGCGCAGCTTGGCCCGAGAAGAGCTGCCCTCGCCGGAATCAAGATTGCGGGCGCCTAGTAGTCTCCTGCTTATACGGTTGTTTCAGCAAGCCCCAAGATGTTGGGGTGGAGGTCATCGCGTCTTGTCCAGGTCACGCGCGCGGCGGATGTGGGCGTAAGGCGTAGGAGCGTGTTGAGTTCCGAGACCGAGGAGGGTTTGGAAGGCTGCCATTGGGGTCTTGCGGCGGTTGTGTCGAAACACGAACTCATCGAGGTAAACCTGAAGCTGAGCGCGGCTCACGCCGTGGTACGTTCCGGTCAGCCATTGCTGCAGGTTGCCAATGGCACGATCCGCCAGCGGCACCACCGACTTGGCGCCTTTCCGCAAGTCAGTCCGGTGAGGTTGCGGACGAGAGACGTGTTTGTAGCCGGCCTCTTCGAGGGCGGTAAAGGTCTTCAGACCGTCTGTGTAGATGGTCGAGCCGGGAACAACGTTCTGGGCAAGAAACCTGTCGATCGTCACCTTCTTGAAGTCTGGAATAACGGACATGCGAACGCGCCCGGAGCGCTTCCCGCGTTTCTCAACAGCGACCATCACAAGGGCCGCACGGCGCCCTTTCAGTTGCCGGCTGCCTCGCAAACCTGCTTGCGGGCCGCCAATCCAGGTGTCATCGACCTCTACTTCTCCGTGCAAGGGCTCGCGAGCTGCGTTCACCATGGCCCGTCGCAGTTTGTGCAACATCATCCAGGCGGTTTCGTAGCGCGACAGGCCGAGCTGACGCTGCAGTAGCAGCGCCGACACACCTCGTTTATCAGTTGTCATCAGGTACGCAGCCCAAAACCAAACCGTCAGCGGGGTCTTCGTATTGTGGAGCACCGTTCCCGACGTCAACGAGACCTGGTGTCGACACGCCGCGCACTGCCACCGTAGTTTCTGCTCGAGAATGTAGGCCTGCCGATGCCCACACTGAGGACAAAGGAACCCGTCGGGCCAACGACAAGCAGCCAGGTACTTCTGGCAAGTCTCCTCGGTCGCGAACTCCACCTGAAACTGACGCAGACTCTTCGCAAACGGCGGCCGGGCCACGCCCTACCCTACATCTTGGGGCTTGCTGAAACCACCGTATAAGCAAGAGTAGTCTAGTGCCGTCTCTTGGTCCGGCTTTTCGTCTTCGAGCGCGGGGAGCGCGCAGTTGGTTTTACGACCGGAGCATCTTGGTTCGCCGTTGTCTGATCGCTTTTCTTCAGAGCCCGCTTCTTCAAATCCGCCAGCTCTTTTTCAGTAAGTGCCCGAACTTGCCTGACGGGCAGCTTACCCAGAGCCAGCGAACCAATCTTGACCCGCTTCAGCTTCTCGACAAGGAAACCGCGTTGCTGGAACATTCGCCGGATTTGGTTGTTGCGGCCCTCGATCAAGGTGACCTCGTACCAAGGGTTTTCCCCTTTCCTAATCAGATGAATCTTGGCGGACGCCGTGGGACGGCCATCCAACTTGACGCCTTCCCGTAACTTGTCGACGTCGGCAATAGTCGGATGGCCTTTGATCTTGACCTGGTAGGTCTTGGGCACAAGGCTCTTCCCGGAGAGCACGCCATCCGCGAACGCACCATCATTGGTGAAGAGCAGCAGTCCCTCGCTGTTGTAGTCGAGGCGGCCTACCGGGTAAACCTTGGAGCGGTAGCGCCCAAGCAGGTCCATTACAGTCATGCGGCCTTCTGGGTCGCTGCGCGTAGTGACACATCCGCGGGGCTTGTTGAGCATCAAGTAGAGGGGTGTTTTCGATGTTCGGAGGGGCTTGCCGTCGACTTGGATGTGATCTTTGCCGGCATCCGCTTTGGTACCCAGCTCGCGAACCAGCTCCCCGTTGACCCTGACACGACCGTGTTCGATCAACTCCTCGGCCTTACGCCTAGAAGCGATTCCGGCCGCGGCGATGATTTTCTGAAGACGTTCTTGCATTGCTTGGGTCTCGCCACACGTTGAGAAAAGCCGCCTAGGAGTCTGTCCCACAGAAATCCGGCACGAAGGCAATACGGTGCCCGCTTCCTGGAGGTCTTGCCGAGTGAGTTGCTGCCTGGCAAAAAGGCCCTCTTTCTCGGCGAGTTTCTTGTCTTTCGCGACTACAATATACGTTAACTGTCGACCCTCCGCGCCTTGGTGGAGGCTTCGAAGGAACTCGTAAGTCCGTTTGTTTCAGTAAACCGCCAACCTGGATTTCAGGGTTTGGCAGGTTCTGTCATGATTTGCGTTTTTTGCCCTTCCGCCCCAACTCACCTTTTCGTCCTTCCATGAACTGGCCTTTCGTGAACTCGCGTCTGTGAACGGCGCTGTGAGTGATCGCTTGCCGGTCGATCATCTCACCACTCTCAGCATAGCGGCACATTCGCAAATGTCAAGCCCCAAGCGGGAATATTTGTTGATAACAAAGGATTAATACTCTCACAAATCCGTGACTCGATGTTGGCTCGCTGGAATTTTGGAGAGATAGGGGGCCGCTGTCGCGGCTCTGAGCGGCGGATTCGGGTGCGGGGCGTCACGAAAAAAGAAACCCAGCTAGCTGATTAACTTCTCGTAGATCGGCATTACGTTCGCTTTCTCCTCGATCCCGATCCCGGGCGTATCCGGGATGCGCACTTTTCCGTCCTCGACGGGAACGCCATCCGCGAACCCGCCGAATGGCTCGAATACGCCGGGATAGGATTCGTTACCGCCCAAGCCTAGCCCAGCCGCGATATGGAGGGCGAACTGGTGGCCGCCGTGAGGGATGCAGCGCCGCGGCGACCAGCCGTTCGCCTTGATCATCTCGACGGTTCGAAGGAATTCGACAAGTCCATAGCTTAGCGACGGGTCGAATTGCAGGTAGTCGCGTTCGGTAGCCATTCCACCGTACCTGATGAGATTGCGGGAGTCCTGCATGGAAAGCAGATTCTCGCCGGTGGCAATCGGGGTCGGCGACACTTTGGCCACCGCGCTATTGAGCTCAAAGTCGAGAGGATCGCCCGGTTCTTCGTACCATTTGAGCTGGTAGGGTGCCAAGGCATCTGAGTACGTCATTGCCGTGTCGAGATCGAAACGTCCATTGGCGTCCACCGCGAGCGCTTCCCCTCTTCCGGCGATCTTCAAAACCGCTTCGATGCGCTCGATGTCTTGTTCGAGCGGCGCACCGCCAATCTTCATCTTGACGGTGTCGTAGCCTGCGTCAAGATAACCCCGCATCTCGTCCTGCAAGACGGAGAGGCCCTTGCCTGGATAGTAATAGCCGCCGGCGGCGTAGACATTGACTTCGCTCTCGATCGAACCACCGTTGAAACGATCGGCCAGGAGCCGCGCGAGCGGCTTATCCTCGATCTTGGCGGCCAGGTCCCACATCGCCATGTCCATCGTGCCGACCGCAACGGCGCGATCGCCGTGCCCACCCGGTTTTTCATTTTTCATCATGACGTTCCAGGTTTTGAAGGGGTCAACGTTCGAGCCTTCATCGTTCAGCAGCTCGACCGAGTCTGCTTTCATTAAGCGCGGAATGACGCGCTCTCGCAGAATGCCGCTTTGCGCGTAGCGTCCGTTGGAGTTGAACCCGTAACCACAGACCGGTTTGCCGTTACGCACGACGTCGGTCATCACAGCCACGGCAGACACCGTCATCTCAGCAAAGGAAATGAACGCATTGCTGATTTCCGATCGAATCGATACGGTCTCGTCGCGGATTTCGGTGATTCTCACAGGAAGTTGCTCCCTCGGCGGTGCGACGCGGCGAACGAAAACCACCGCAACCACTCATCTCACTTTGAATTGCCGGGTGCCCGGCGACTTGCCAAAAGTCTAAGGCATCCCGAAGTTGAACGTAGTTTTGCGAAGGTTCGCGATCAGTTTCTCGGAATTAGCGTCGATCTTTTTGCCGCCAAGTCCTTGATCTGGAATCGCAGGAATTTGAGCCGTCAGCGATCCGGCTCCCAGTTCCTTGCCTTCATTGATGAAGAAGACGGCTCCGTCGGTGGAATCGCCAGCTTTCAGTTTGGTTCTCACAAGCGCAATCGCGGATGCGGTGGCAGCCGCTTTAATACCCCCATGGCCGCCCATGCCCAGAGCTGACTGCCTGCGCTGTTCGTAGCCGTTGTTGGAACGGATGTGCTGGTTGTTATAGATGGACTTCTCATAAGCCATCTGAAGTTTAATCACTTCTGACCTACCAGCGCGCTGATAGAGCTCATAGATGACCGTATACTCGGAGACTGCCCGCAGTACCCGGCCATCGGAGGTTTTGTAGTAAAAATCCGTTGGCTGGATCAGCCAGTCGTGCCCGCTGCCGTTGTTGAAGGCCACCTGCATCACCGCAAAGTTTCGTACCTTGAGATGCAGCGGCGCGTACATGATGGTCAGCCCTTCCCGCGTAAGAGCTTGATATTTTAGGCCGTTAGACAGGAACTCGATGGTTTGGCCCGCGACGCACGGGGCCAAGATCAGCGACAGAATCGGCAAGCCGAGAAGCAAGGCGGCGGATGACGCTTTCAGCATTGCGCACTCCACTATGATACAGTAAAGCGGTTGTTTACTAGGGGTTTTTCTCGCAATGAAGGCGTTCACCGGTCTTCCTACATCGACCTTTCTTAAGGTCGCCGATGAGGCCAATTTACAGCTCTCCGATCTGCTCAAGTTGGTCCCGGCTCTTGAGGCGGGGCTGCTGCCCCCCTATATCGCCCGATACCGCGCTGATCTCTGTGCCGGGCTCGGCGAGGAACGACTACACGGGATACAGGGCAGACTGCAATTCTTTCTGGATCTCGAAGACCGCCGAGTCACCATTCTCAGCGTGATCAGCCAGGAAGGCAAACTGACACCAGAGTTGCGAAAGAGCATCGAGAGTGCGGTCGAGCGGCGCGAGCTTGAGGATCTGTATGTCCCGTTTCGGCAAAAGCGTCGTACAGCGGCGGACGAGGCTGTAGAAAAGGGATTGGAGCCGCTGGCGCGGTTCCTTTGGGAACAACAGCCACCCGACGCGGACATCGAGGCAGTCGCCCAAGGGTACGTCGATGACGACAAGGGAATTAGAGATGCTTCCTCTGCTCTACTGGGCGCTCGCTATATCGTAGCGCGCTGGCTTGGCGAAGGGGCGGAGCTTCGCGGGGCGCTGCGCTCCATTGCGCTGGCAGAATCACGGCTCGTCGTGTCTGCGGGGTCGCGCTGGAAAGCGGACGCAAGTCTGAGAAAGAAGTTCGACTGGCTAGCGAACTACAGCGCGGACGTCCCGAAGGTTGGCTGGCGGCAGACATTAGCTCTGCGCCGCGCCGTGAGAGACGGCGCCCTGGATTTCGAAATCGTGCTGCCAGAGAACCGGGCCGTGACTCACTTGCTCGATCGCCTTCTACACGATAGGAAGTCGTTGTTCTGCTTGCAGCTCGGGGCGGCGGCGAAAGAAGCCTATCAAGAATACCTGGCGCCAGTCCTGCGGAGCGAGGTTCTCCAGGCAATCAACGATCGTGGAGACCAGCAAGCTGCAGAGGTTTTTAAGAAGAATCTCAAGAAAACCTTGCTGTCGCCCGCAGCGGGTCCCCTCCCAGTCATTGGCCTCGAGACGTCCCGTCCAGGCGGCTGGCGGGCTGCCGTGGTGGGCGCCGACGGGGGTTTCTTGGAAGGTGCACTCGTTCACGGCGGCGGGCAATCAGGCAGGCGTACCCCCGCATCAGCGGACGCTAACCCGGGGCAGGAAGTTGACGGTGAATCGCCCGCTGCTGAATTCCCCACTGACAGCGGAACCGCGGACCAACCGCTGGCATTAGGTGACGAAAGTCACACAGCTGCACAAGAGGCTGCCAACGCAAGCCGGAACGGAACGGTCGAGGCCAGTGGAGAGGAAGCCGCGAATGACACTCATTCCGCCGAGACAGCGGATCAGCACCCATCGGGTTCCGACGGTGCACCGGAAGCAGATTCAGCCACCAAAAGCGCCGATTCGGCTCGACAAGCTACGGAGATCACCGCGGATGTCGTAAGCCCGGAAACGGTGGCAGAGCTAGCAGTAGAGGAACTGGAAGCGGATCCGTTGCCGGAAACATCAGCGATAACAGACCGGAAAGGTGAATCGAAGACTGCTGAAGCGGCCGACCCAGAATCGAGCCAGTCGCCTCAGGCAATCGTGGCCGAAGCCGATTCGCCTGCTCCGGAAACCCAAGCCGCGCCCGAAGTCGCGCTGAGTTCCCCGACCGACGCCACATCAGGCAAGCCGCGGCCGGCAAAAAAGCAGCCCGGCGCCAATGGCTTCGTAGCGACCACGCCTCCGGGATCGCTGAGTGAACTGATCCGCAAGCACGGTGTCGGTGCGGTAGTCATTTCCAACGGTCCAGGACTGCGGCAAGCCGAGCGTTTCGTCCGCAGCGCTATTCGGGACGCGGGCGCGCCGAAGATTTTCTGGTCGACAGTCAACGAGGCAGGGAGCTGGATCTACGCCACATCCAAGAGTTCGCGGCGCGAAAACTCAGGAGCTGAGGCGGCAATCCGAAGTGCGATTTCTCTGGCGAGAAGGCTGCAAGACCCGCTTAGCGAACTAACCAAAATCGATCCCCGACTTCTCGGAATCGGGCAATATCAGGCAGAAGTCGATCCGGCGAAGTTGCGGACTCAGCTCCGGCTGGCCGTTCAGGCGTGCGTCCATCAGGTCGGAGTTGATCTCAACACAGCCCCGATTGACCTGCTCGCTTGCGTAGTGGGGATCTCGACCCGGGTAGCCAAGCGCATCGTCGATTACCGGAACACGAAAGGTAAGTTTATGAGCCGCGCGGAGCTGAAGAATGTTCCCGGAATCAGCGACCGGCTCTATCAGCAAGCAGTTGGGTTTTTGCGAGTTTATCACGGAGACAACCCGCTTGATACGACTGGAATGCACCCGGAATCCTACGAGGCAGCGGACAAACTTCTGGCAGCTGCGGGCGTTTCAGCTCAGGAAGCCCTGCAGAATCCGGAGTCTTTGGATTCCGTCAATATCGACGAACTCGAGGCGGGCGATCACGGAAAGGAACGGCTGCGCGCATTAGTTGACGAGTTCCGCGCTCAGGGCCGGAGCCCCAGGCAGCCATTTGAGGCACCGAAGCCGGCGGTGGATCTGATCGCCGCTGAAGATCTTGAGGCTGGCCTGACAGTCGAAGGCGTGATTGCGAACGTTACCGATTTCGGCGCCTTCGTCGATATCGGTGCCGACCACGACGGCCTCGTTCATAACTCGCACCTTTCCGAAGCGTTACTAAAAGACGGGAAAGCGGGGATGAAAGCGGGCGATCGCATTTCGGTCCGCGTACTTGCCGTTGACAAAGAAGCGGGGCGCATCTCGTTGACGACCAAGGATCCTGCTGAACTGGCCCGGGCCAAGCGCGCCGCCGCACCGAGGCATAGCAGGTCTCCTAGTATGCCTCGCTCCCGCTCTGAACGCGGTCGCCCCAGCGACCCACGCCGGCGCAAGGGTCCGGCCCGCGAGTCGGCGGTGGAGCAGCGTGTTTTCGGCCCCGACTCGAAGGAAAAAGCTCGTGAGGCGGCCAAGATCCAAAAGCTTTCGATGGGCCAAAAACTATCTTTGCTGCAGTCGAAGTTTCAAACTAAGATCTAGCCCTCAGCTCAGACCGAAGTCCGGTATTGATGATAAGTTGAGAAAGGGCAAGCGAACCCACCTGCCGCGCGCTTTTGAGCATTACCGCATTGCCTGCAGACGGTCGTCCATTTAGGGTCTCGACACCGACGAATTATGCAGAATACCGGCAACTCTCCCAGCCGCTCCGGCCTTTCCATACACTCTCTTGATGGTTTGCGGGAAGCGCGCTGGAACCTCACCGCAGCGCAGCTTATCGAGTACGCCATCCAACGAGGAGAGGGTCATCTGACTTCAGATGGAGCCCTTGTCGTGAAGACAGGTAAATATACCGGGCGCTCACCGAAAGACCGCTTCATCGTGTGCGACGAGGCCACTGAGTCTGCCGTGGATTGGGGTGCGGTCAACAAGAAGATCCTCCCCGAGCAGTTCGACCGGCTCTATGATCGCATCAAGGAATACCTACAGGGGAAAGACGTTTTCGTCCAGGATTGCTTCGGTGGCGCTCACCTCGACTACTTCCTGCCGATACGCGTGGTTTCCGAGCTGGCTTGGCATAGTCTGTTCGCGAAACAACTGTTCGTCCGTCCGGACCCTTCTTCGACCGGCGGCCACGTCCCAGAGTTCACCGTTGTTTGCGTCCCGAGCGTCACGGCCGATCCTGCAACAGACGGCACAAATTCCGAAGCATTCATCTGCGTAAACTTTACTCGCAAAATGGTCATTATCGGTGGGACGCTCTACGCCGGAGAGATGAAGAAGTCCATTTTCAGCATCCTCAACTTTCTGCTGCCTAACTGCGGTGTACTTCCAATGCACTGCTCCGCCAACGTCGGCGAGGACGACCAGTCGGCGCTGTTTTTTGGGCTTTCCGGCACTGGAAAGACAACGCTCTCCGCGGATCCTGACCGGCGCTTGATCGGGGACGACGAGCACGGCTGGAGCGACACGGGGATCTTCAATTTCGAGGGTGGGTGTTACGCGAAATGCATTCGATTGTCGAAGGAAAATGAGCCGCAAATCTGGAACGCCATTCGATTCGGAGCGGTGGTGGAGAACGCTGTTTACGATCCTTCCACCCGAATCGTGGACTTTGACGATGCCTCCATCACTGAGAACACAAGGGTTGCCTACCCCGTCGAATTCATCGACAATGCGCTGATCCCAGGTGTCGCCGGCCATCCCGCAAATGTCGTCTTCCTCACCGCCGACGCTTTCGGTGTTTTACCCCCAGTCTCTCGCCTCACACCGGACCAGGCAATGTATCACTTCATGAGCGGCTATACCGCCAAGGTTGCCGGCACCGAGCGAGGCCTGGGCAACGAACCCACGGCCACATTTAGTGCCTGCTTCGGCTCGCCGTTTCTGCCACGCAATCCCTCCTACTATGCCGAAATGCTGGGCGAAATGCTGAAGAAACACAAGGCAACCTGCTGGCTCGTCAACACCGGCTGGGTAGGCGGCGGTTTCGGCGTCGGGAAGCGAATGAATTTGCCGTACACGCGCGCCATGCTTACTGCAGCGCTCTCAGGCGCGCTCGATAGTGCTGACTTCGTGCCGCACCCAATATTTGGGGTCGCCGTTCCTTCAAGCTGTCCCGGCGTCCCAGCGGATAAACTCGATCCGCGCGCCATGTGGCCGGACTCGGCAGCCTACGATGAAGCTGCTGTTGGATTGGCTAGGTGTTTCCAAGAAAACTTCGCCGGATTTACCGCCGCGTCTGAACAGATCCGCGAAGCCGGCCCTATCGCGTAGCTACACTCGGGTGGTCTCCACAGGAAAGAAACCCCTGTCAAATCCGGCAGCGCGCCGTCGTTTCACGTTTCCGTGGGTCAGGAAACGGATTGCATCGGAGAAGCGCCGACTTGCCCGAGGTTTTGACTCTGCCGAACGCGCGCGTCTACGTTCTCGATCAGTGCTTGGGCTTCGATCTGGTGGCCATCGCCCAGCAGATTCCAAGCCTCTTCTACAGTCGCGCGAAGGTGCTGATCAAGGTCAAGTTTCTGCAAGCGGATGATAGCGTCGATCAAAGAGCCGTCGGTACGATTTGTCACAGGTGCTTCTAGTGTAACGTGGCCGAGCCTTTTATGGGAGAAAAACTTGATTTAACCTGAATTATGCACAGATTCACTTTGCGAGTGTGGCTGCGTTCGTAGCGGGTTGGCGGTCGTCGTGAGGTGGTAGCTCGGCAACTGGTCTTTTGGCTTCTCCGTGTCCGGTTTCCCTTCCCGCCCAGAATCCGCGTCGTCAAAACCTCGCTCGGAAGTGACGTGTTTCCAGTGCGTTACGGCTAGTGCATAAAATTTTATGCATAGCGCATAGCCAGGCTCTCAGATCAGCGCCCTCCCGACCACCGGCAGCAAGCCGCCGTAGGGAGTCGACTTCCTGCCGCGGAAGTGGTAAGGCGTCGAAGCCCCGATTTTATTGGGCCGCGAGGCCGTTACGGCTGGGCCTTGTTGGACGGGCCTTTGGGAGCTATGCTGTTTTCGTCTGGTAACCATGTGGGTGACCTCCTTGGGGTTGGCTGGCGAAGCTGGGATCTTTGCCAGCCTACCTTTTTACCCCATGTTTTCGGGGGTCCCAAATGGTCTCTTGCGGCTCAGCCCTCCTCAGGTCCACGCCGCAGTGCATAATTCAGGTTTAATCCAACAAACTCAGGAAATGTTTTAAACAATAGTGATGCTTTTGTACCCTATAAAATTGGAGACAAATGTCGTCATGGATCTTCAACATCCGCGACTCCAGGCGGCTCGTGATTCAATCGACGATGGTATGCTACAAACCTCAACCAAAACGGCGACGCTGAACGAGAATCCAGAATAGATGACGCACCAAAACGATCACCCCACAGTCGTCGTCACAGGCGGTGCCCGAGGGATCGGTCTGGGAATCGCAACTCGCTTCCAACAATCCGGCTACAGAGTTGCCGTTTGGGATATCGACCCGTCACCTCTTGACGGACGTTGCGATTTCCAACCCGCCTCGGTTGCCCAGGTTGACGTGTCCGATCCCGATTCCGTCGGGGCAGCGGTTGGCGGAACGCTCGAAGCCTGCGGGTAAATCGATGTCCTTGTGAACAACGCCGGCGTCAACGGTCCGACGATTCCATCGTGGGAATACACCATGGACGATTGGAACCGCGTCATCTCAGTAGACCTAACAGGTGTCTTCGTCTGCTGCCGGGCCGTCGTCCCTCATATGCGCGAGCGCCGCACCGGTCGAATTGTGAACGTGGCGTCGATCGTCGGGAAGGAAGGGAACGCCAACGCCTCGGCCTACTCAGCCGCCAAGGCCGGCGTGATCGGCCTGACGAAAGGCTTGGCAAAAGAGCTGGTCGACAGTGGTGTTCTGGTCAACTGCGTGACCCCAGCCATGACTCAAACCGATCTGCTCGACGAAATGACGGAAGACTACATTGCGGGCGTCAAAGCCAAGATCCCAATGGGCCGGCTGTGCACGGTTGAAGAGATCGCTGACATGGTCGCTTGGATTGCCAGTGCCGAGTGCACCTTTTGCACCGGCGCGGTCTTCGACCTATCCGGCGGCCGAGCAACCTACTGAGATTTAAAAATGCCCGACGAATCAAGACTAGCGATCCACCAAGTTACTCTAAGGGACCAGTGGAATTTCAGGGAATCCATCGAGGGGTTCGCTCGTCATGGCATCCGCACGACGGCCGTGTGGCGAGAGAAGCTCCACGAAATCGGCACGCTGGAAGCCGCAAAAATCCTGCGCGATCACGACATGACTGTGGCAGGTCTGTGCCCCGGCGGGCTGGTGACCTCCGCAAGCGGCTTCACGGCAGCCCTCGACGACAATCGCCGCATGATCGAAGAAGCGGCGGCGATCGGCGCCAAATGCGTCGTCTTCATTTCAGGCGGCCTCGAAGATGGCTCCAGGGATCTCACGGCGGCGCGCTCCCGGACACTCGAAGCCGTGGCGACGTTGGTCCCTGAAGCCCGCTCCGCCGGCGTCAAGTTGGGAATCGAGCCGCTCCATCCGATGATGTGCGCCAACCGTGCCGTCTTCTGCACCCTAAAGCAAGCCAACGATTGGTGCGACGAGCTGGATGCGGATGACGCCGTGGGGATTGTCCTCGATACCTATTCCGTTTGGTGGGATCCGACGGTCGCCGAGGAAATCGCGAGGGCCGGGCGGCGAATCTGCTCGTTCCATGTCAATGACTGGCTCGTGGATACCAAAGACCTCCGGCTTGACCGAGGTATGCCTGGGGATGGAGTCATCGACATCCCCTCGATTCGCGCTATGGTGGAGGCCACCGGTTACCGCGGACCATGCGAAGTCGAAATCTTCTCAGCCGGGAACTGGTGGCGCAGGGCCCCCGACGAGGTCATCGAGATCATCAAGGAGCGATTCCAAACTTTCGTTTGAGCCACGACCGCCTGCTCACTCCCCAGACTCTCGCGGCTCCTCCCGCGATATGAACGCCAAGGATGCGGAGTTGAGACAGTAGCGAAGATTGGTAGGCGGAGGGCCGTCCATGAACACGTGGCCGAGGTGGCCGCCGCAGCGGGCGCACAGGACTTCAGTTCGTGGCAGACCGAGGCTGCGGTCCTCTTCTGTCTTGACGTTTTCCGGCGCTATCGGCGTCCAGAAACTCGGCCAGCCGGTACCTGAATCAAACTTAGTGTCCGAGCTGAACAGCTCCGTCCCGCATGCGATACAGCGGTAGAGTCCGGGCTCATAGACCTTGTTATACTCCCCACTGAAAGCGAATTCGGTTCCCTTGTCACGAACGATTTGGTATTGGCGGCCCGTTAGGAGTTCCTTCCACTCAGCCGAAGTCCGCCGGACCGCCCCCTTGTCAACTACGCCGGCGCTCGTGCCGGTATCGCCAAACTCCGCGAGCGAAATTGAGCTGCCCCGGGGATCAGCGTCGAGAAGCACCCACCTCTCGCGCCAAGCGCCACTTCCATAGCCTTCGACCCGGCAGGCAGCGAGCCCCGTCAAACCCACGAAAGCGCCCAGAAACACCCGGTGGCTCGGTTGGGCGCCAGTAGCTTTTCGGTCGACCTTCGATATTTGCATCGCACTCCGAAGTTCCAAATCCATTCCTGCTGGGTAACCTACTCCAATTGATGCCGCAGCGTTCGTCTTTGTTTCAAGTATTTGATTACACGAGCCCTTCGGCTAGGCCTCAGTGGCCAGTCTCGGACCGCCCCGCACCTGCCGCATTCATCTCTCGCCAGCAGCTTTCCCAAAGCCGACGGAATCGCATTCCGCCTTTTCGGTCGTTTGAGACTTTTACAGAATGCGACTTACTCGCCTGATGGTTGCGGTAGAGGTGTTGTGTCGGCCTGGGTGAGACCAAGGACCCACTTCGTTGCTTCCAGCCACATTTTTTGGATGTCGGGGCGGTCCCAGACCGTGGGGCGATGTCCCAACACGGACGTGAAGACCCGGCCTTTGCCCCAACTGCGGGCCCAGGTCATCGCGAAGTCTTTGTCGGTTCGGTGGACTCCCTTGGCGTTCAGGTCGACCGACGAGACGTCGAGGCTCATCAGAACTCGGACTTTCTCACGCGAGTAGCGGTTGAGCTGATAGATCTCGTCGGTAATCTCAAAGTTCTTGGGGAAATGCCTCGTGGGCGGAAAACCGCGGTCCTCTACGTTGACGCGAACCTTTTGATGCCAGGGATGTTCGTCGAAGGCGCCTCCGACCATTTCCACGTACTCGGGCCAGGACTCGCGAAAGCTGTCCGTGCCGCTGTGGGCGGCGAGAATGCCCTTACCGTCTTCGCGGACAAAAGACATAATGTCGGCTTTCTGGTCGTCTGTGAGCGGCAGGTCTCCCTGGCAGAAGAACATGATGATGTCAAAGTGATCGAGGTTCTTCTTGTTAGCGCCGAGCTTCTTTTTCGTCAGCAGCTCGATGTCGGTATGAAAGCGGACGTCAAACAGGCCCGACTCTTGTCCGATCTTCTCCATGGTGTACATGGCATGAGAGACCGAATCATGCGCCCAGTCCTTGCTGGCGCCGATCATTAGGATGTGTTTCTTTTCCTGACTGTCTGCAGCGGCCAGCACGGGCACAAGGATCAGTAGGAGCGCGAGCGGAAGAGTTATTTGCTGCATGGATAGGCCTCTTTCGCAGACTAGCACCTGAATTATGCACAGATTCACTTTGCGAGTGTGGCTGCGTTCGTAGCGGGTTGGCGGTCGTCGTGAGGTGGTAGCTCGGCAACTGGTCTTTTGGCTTCTCCGTGTCCGGTTTCCCTTCCCGCCCAGAATCCGCGTCGTCAAAACCTCGCTCGGAAGTGACGTGTTTCCCGTGCGTTACGGCTAGTGCATAAAATTTTATGCATAGCGCATAGCCAGGCTCTCAGATCAGCGCCCTCCCGACCACCGGCAGCAAGCCGCCGTAGGGAGTCGGCTTCCTGCCGCGGAAGTGGTAAGGCGTCGAAGCCCCGATTTTATTGGGCCGCGAGGCCGTCACGGCTGGGCCTTGTTGGACGGGCCTTTGGGAGCTATGCTGTTTTCGTCTGGTAACCATGTGGGTGACCTCCTTGGGGTTGGCTGGCGAAGCTGGGATCTTTGCCAGCCTACCTTTTTACCCCATGTTTTCGGGGGTCCCAAATGGTCTCTTGCGGCTCAGCCCTCCTCAGGTCCACGCCGCAGTGCATAATTCAGGTAGCATAGCCCGCGCTGGGTCCAGGGTGCGCTGGAGCCAGAGCAAGTGAGCGTCTGAACCATCAGCGTGTCGGAGTTGAAACGGTGTAGGGGAGATCGCGTTCGATGCGCCGTCTACTGGGCACTCTATCTACGTAGCATCCCTTCGATCAGTCTCGCTTTGCGCTCGTAAAGCCCCTGCTCGAGTCCAACTCGAAAGGCACTCGGGTTCTTCAACCTCCTAGTTTCCTCCGGCAGCTGCGCTAGCTGATCATAGGTCCGCTGACGGGACTCTTTGATTGACGGCGGTTGGTAGACGGGCTTTCCTGCTCGCAGGACCGGAACCAGTAGATCTTCGCTAGTAGCCTTTGCAGCCACGGGCCTCCCGCCTCCCGGCCTAGAAGAGTCGAGCATGGTCCAGTCAGTCGCTGGAGGTTGCAGCTCGTCATAGATCACGTCGCAGAGAAAATTGCCATCTTTGGCGAACCGGCGGGTTTGCAGGAAGCCGGGATTCGAGGACTTGACTGGATCATTTGATGTCTTAAGCTTCGGTTGCCAGTTGCCCTCCTCATCGCGCAGCGCCGATAGCTTGTAGACACCCCCAAGTGCGGGATCATCGTAGCCGGTTGCCAGCTTGGTTCCCACGCCTAGAATCGCAATCGGAGCGCCGCGGTCATAAAGTTCGGCTATCGAATGTTCGTCTAGATCGCCCGACGCGACGATCTTTGCTTCGGGGAAACCGGCTTCGTCCAACAGGCGGCGGGCCTCCACACTGAGCGACGCGAGGTCGCCTGAGTCCAGGCGGACGCCAATCATTTCGTGGCCTTGCTCGCGAAGCCAGCGGCCGGCACGAATAGCGTTCGCGATGCCGGCCGCCGTGTCGTAGGTGTCCACGAGGAAAATGCTGTTGTTCGGCATGGCCTGGGCGTAGGCTTGGAAAGACTCCCGCTCGCTGTCAAACGACATTACCCAACTGTGCGCGTGTGTCCCGGCCACAGGAATTCCGTAGAGCTTACCGGCGAGGACGTTGGATGTGGCGTGACAGCCACCGACGTAGGCGGCGCGGCTGGCGGACAACCCGCCGTTGATACCCTGAGCTCGTCTGAGTCCGAATTCCAGAACTCGATTGCGGCCGGCAGCCATACAGATTCGGGCGGCCTTGGTGGCGATGAGGCTTTGAAAGTTGATGAAATTCAACAGCACCGTCTCGAGCAGTTGAGCTTGGAGCAGCGGACCTTTCACCCGAATAAGAGGCTCCTGAGGAAAAATCACCGTACCTTCCGGCACCGCGTCGATATCGCAGTTGAGCTCTAGCTCGGCGAGATTGTCCAGAAAACTCGTTTCAAAGAGTGGCTTACCATCGGCCCCCGTGAGAGTCTCAAGGTATTCCCTGTCGCTCTCACTCAGACGAAAATCCCGAAGGAACTCCAGGGCTGGAGCGAGCCCGCAGGCAACGGTAAACTCGCCTCCGAAAGGGTTCCGGCGAAACGTCAGGTGGAAGGCGGCTTCCTGTTCAGCCTTACCGCACTTCCAATAGCCGCAGGCCATGGTGAGCTGGTAGAGATCCGTGAGAAGAAATAGAGAATCGCCTTGCAGCTTCGACATCTAGCTTCAGTCTAACTTTTCAAAGGGCCCTGATCGAGAGGAGGGCCTGGTTGCCTTCCTCGCGGTTGGGCGGCGGGGCCTGACTCGGCAAGAAGGCTCAGCTAGCATGGAACCATGGTTCCAAGGATCTCCGGTTTTCATCGGCTGTTCGGGCCGCTGCTCGTTCTCATCGCGGTGTTCATCGCGGGGCCGCTTGTCGGCGCCAGTCCGAATCGTACCGAAAACATCGTTCTTGTGACAGCCGACGGGCTGCGCTGGCAGGAGGTCTTCGGCGGTATCGATGAGTCACTGATGCATGCCGAAAAGGCGGGCATGAAGAATGCTGGACGCCTCCGTGAAAGACTCTGGCGCGATTCATCCGCCGAGCGCCGGAAACGTCTGCTTCCCTTCTTTTGGGGTGAGGTGGCGCGAAAGGGCGTGGTCTTGGGTAATCGCAATGCCGGGAGCGCCGTCCGGCTCAGCAACGGAATTCGCGTCTCCTATCCTGGTTACTCGGAGATTCTTACCGGGCGGGCGCGGGATGACCTCGTTCGAACCAACGACGAGATCCAGAACCCGTCACCCACTGTTCTCGAGGTGTTTCGCCGACACTGGAAGCTGCCGCGCAACCAGGTTGCATTGTTTGCTTCCTGGAGTGTTTTCCAGTTCATTGGAGAACACACGCCTGGGTCCATCTTCATCAATGCGGGCTATCGTGCACTCGCCGGAAAGGGCCACTCGCCCGAGGCACGGCAGCTCAGCCGGATACAGTTCGACGTGCTGACCCCTTGGGCCAGCGTACGGCACGACTACTTCACTTTCGAACTGGCGATGGAGCACCTGAGAACGGCCAAGCCGCGCGTCCTCTACATCGCACTTGGCGAAACCGACGACTGGGCGCACGCAGGTCGCTATGACCGGGTCCTTGAGACGGCGGAGTACTTCGACAGGTGCTTGAATGAGCTGTGGGAAGCGTTGCAGAGCATGCCGCAATACAAGGACAAGACATCGCTTGTCGTAACTACTGATCACGGGCGCGGCAGCACGCTCGAAAACTGGACCGTGCACGGTTCAAACGTCGAGAGTGCCGAGTTTATCTGGATCGCCGCCATCGGACCCGACACGCCGGCCCTCGGCGAAGTGCGCCACGCGGAACCATATTTTCAACGCGATATCGCTCCTACGTTGCTTCGACTCGCGGGCATCGCCTACCACGAACTCGAAGGAGTCGAGGGAACACCGATTTCCGTGATTGCCGGCGAAATCCCTCCCGGCAAGGCGCAAGCAGAAGGCTTCGGTGTCAGCGCGAAGTAGCCGCTTCGCAGCGACGGGCGCGCAAGATTACCGGTCCCCCGCTGGGCCGCAACGGGCTACGAAGTTCCCAGGATTCTCAAGGCTCGGCGCTTCTGAACTCGGTAGACCGAGAACCCACGCCGGTCGAGGGTGAGAATGTCCAATACCACGAGGCGTTCGGCGAGCAAGAGCAGCGTCGCATCGGCATAGTCCATCGGGGTGTCGAAGTATTTGGCCATCAGCGCCGAAGCCGCGCGTAGGTCTGGAGGTTGCGTGAAATCGTGTACCTGCATTCGGCTTGCTGCAACGAATTCGGCCAGCAGTGCCGGGCCCTGCTGGCTCGAAGCCACAAAGTGCATGGCCTCCGTAACAACAGCACTGGTCGTGTGGAACTGCCCGGAGAAGCTGGAGAGTTGTTCATCTACCTCCCTGTGGGCTGGATCCTTGGAGTCCAGATAGGCGACCAGCGGACCTGTATCGAGAAGGAGAGACCTCAGTCGCGCCAATTTCTCTCCTTCAGCTGCCGCTGCCAGGAGTCGGTGCTGTCGGGCAATTCCAAACGTCCCTTGACATGACCGGTTCGCTGCCCGAGCGGCCGGTCGGCCACCGCTTCCTCAAGGATCTCACGGACCAGTTCGGATACGCTCTTGCCGAGATCCCTGGCGCGTTGCTCGAGGGTTGTCCGTAGTTCCTCAGTCGTCCTAAGCGTCAGTGTCGTACCCATGTATTACACGATGATGGGTATCCGGTTGACTCAGGTAGCCCCAAGATGTAGTATGCCGGCAGATGGAAGATTACCCTCAGAACCTGACAGAATTCGAGTCCCGTTTTAGCAGTGAGGAGGCCTGCCGGGAGTATCTGTTCCGGCTGCGCTGGCCGGACGGTTTCCGCTGTCCGGGTTGCGGTTGTGGAAAGTCGTGGCCTTTGCGAAAAGTGCTGCTGCAGTGCGCTGCGTGTGGGCGCCAAACCTCGGTGACCGCCGGGACCATCTTTCAGGACACGCGCAGCCCTTTGCCGTTGTGGTTTCGTGCGATGTGGTGGGTCACCACCCAAAAAACCGGAGCCAGCGCTTTGGGACTTCAAAGAGTGTTGGGGCTCAACAGGTACGAAACGGCTTGGACCTGGCTGCACAAAATGCGGCGCGCGATGGTGCGTCCGGGACGGGATTTGCTCGCCGGGACGGTGGAAGTCGATGAAAGCTACTGGGGCGGGCTCGAAGAGGGCCTGCGGGGCCGAAACCTGAAAAACAAAGCATTGATCGCAGTAGCCGCTCAAGAGGATGGGCGGGGTATCGGCCGGATTCGCATGAAGAGAATCGAGGATGCCTCGGGCGAGAGCCTGTTGCCTTTCGTGGAGGAGTGCATCGAGCCGGGCAGCGTGGTGCATACCGACGGCTGGCCCGGTTACTCCGGGTTGAAAAAGGAAGGCTACGTCCATCAGGTCACAGTTGTCAGCAGGCAGGAGCAGTCCGCGTCGGAATTGATGCCCCGCGTCCACCGCGTGATGTCACTGCTCAAGCGCTGGCTGCTGGGCACCCATCAGGGCGCCGTGAGCCACAAACATCTGGACTACTACCTGGACGAGTTCACCTTCCGTTTCAACCGCCGCAAATCCAAAAGCCGCGGCAAACTCTTCTATCGGCTCGTCCAGCAGGCGGTAGCCGTGGATCCGGCGACTTACAAGATGATTGTTCACCCGGTTACAGAACCCAAGAAAATCCCCAAACCACAAGATATTGGGGCTACCTGAGTCAACCGGATACCCATCTACACGATAATACCACGCAGGCGATGATGCTACTACGATGGGGCGCCGGATCGCGACTTTCGGGCTCATTCGGTTCGATCTCGGGAACCCTACTTCTCAATGCGCACCAGGCTGGAGTCAATGGACGCGATATTGGGTCTTCCCGCTAGTCCCATGGCCCAGGCCAGTTCCTTCGTCAGAATCTCAAGCACTCGCTGGACCCCGACATCGCCGAACGCGCCCAGACCCCATAGTGGCGGACGCCCGACCAGCACGGCTTTTGCCCCGATGGCCAGGGCTTTCAGGATGTCGGTGCCGCGTCGGCATCCGCTGTCGATGAGCACGGGAACCCGCCCACCAACCGCGCCAATTATCTCAGGCAAGACTTCGATCGTTGCCGGCACGCTGTCGAGATAGCGTCCTCCGTGGTTCGAAACGATGACGCCGTCGGCCCCATGCTCGACCGCTAGCTTGGCGTCTTCGGGTGTCAGAATTCCCTTGACGAGCAGCGGCACATCGACCCAGCCGCGGAGTTGATCGAAGAATTCCCAATTGAGATAGGCCAGTAATCGCGGTTCGAGACCGTAGGCCGACTCTGTTTTCCCTCGGCGGCGACGGCGGGGATTCGAGGGCCGCTGGTTCGTGGGCCGTGACAAGCGATTGCGGAAATCCCTCTCGCGGGGCGCGGCATAGGGGGCATCGACGGTGAAGCAGATTGCTTGGCAACCGGCGGCGAGCGCCCGATCGACGCGCTCCCGCGTGCCTGCTATATCTGGGCCCGCGTAAAGCTGAAACCACAGCGGTCCCGTCGCGGCCGCGGCGATCTGGTCGATCGTGTAGCTGCTGCTGGTTGAGACGACCATGACAGCGTTAGCTGCTCCCGCTCCCCTGGCGGTCAGCGGTTCGCCATCGGGGTGGACAACTCCATGAGTACCAGTCGGTGCGACGAAGATCGGCATGGATAAGCTTCTTGCCGAATAGCGTTGTCGAGAGATCCAGCTCGGCAACTTCCCGCAGATACCGCGGCCACAAAGTCACCTTCCCGAACGCTTCCCGGTTGCGGCGCAATGTCCACTCGTCCCAGCCCCCGCCCCGGACGTAGTCGTAAGCAGCCTTCGTTGCGTTCGCTTTGAGAAGCGGTTCAAAGTCGAACACGTTGATCATCTCTTCGAGTGAAGGCCTTTCTTGCTGGGTGTCGCCGGCCTGTTGGGCGAGAAGCGGAGATCCGGCCAGGAACAGAGTTAAGTTATGGATTGCGTCGCGGCGTGTCACGATCTACCTTGCCTATCTGTGCCTGTGCAGTCAGTTCGCTGCCGAGTATGACAGAAACTGCAAGCGCCCGGGCCCGCGAAGCGGCGAAGCTCAAAAGGCCGCATCGCAAGCCAAGCATCGTCGCGACTGTGACGCGTTTGTAATTTTCGGGACGATGCCGCTAGCGCCGGGCAAACCGTCTCTCCACCGTGGTTGGGATGACCGATCATGCCCTCTACATTGCGTCAGCGGCGGTCCAATGTCTGGGCAAGGATGGCGCGTTTAGTCGTGCGCGCTGGGATCGTCTAGGACTAGGTTACGGTCTGCGTTCTATCAGCCGATGAATCGAGTTGATGGAAGACAAATCCACTTTTCTATCGCTACCGCTGTCTAGCGTTCCGCGATCGTCCCCTTCGAATAAACCGACAGCCCCGTCAAATCGCGGCCCGTTTTCGCGAAGAGAAAACTGCTGAGATAGCCAATCACGAAACAACTGGTCACCCCCACCATTCCATACAGAAAGAAGTGGGCGTCGCTGTTGCGCTGCACCCAAACCAGCACGAAGACGCTGGCGACCGCGCCTACGAGCGCTCCCCGGCCATTGGCCCGGCGCGTGAGAATGCGGAGCGCGAACAGGCCGGCCAGCCCTCCTCCGAACAGACCCATGCTCGCTTGAAACGTGTCCCAGAGTGAGCCGACATCGAAGCTAGCCAGCGCCAGTGACATACTCGTCGCCAGCACTCCTAGGATCACGGTCAGCCAGCGGGCCAGTACCAGCTTGCTGTGATCCTCGGCGTCCGGATGGAAGCGGCTATACCAGTCCGTTGTCAACGCGGTGGCGACGCTATTGAGACTCGAGTCCAACGTGGACATCGAAGCAGCAAACACACCGGCGATCACCAATCCGGCGATTCCGGTCGGCAACTGCTGCGCCATGAACAGCGGGAAGATCGAATCGGTTGCTTGGGACGGATCAAGTAGCTCGGGGTTGGCCCGATAGAACGCCCAAAGCGCGGTCCCCAGCATGAATAGAACGACCGTTGAAGGTACCAGCATCGCCGCATTCAACCAAATGCCCCTGGCGGCGGCCTGTTCGTCCTTGGTTGTCAAATAGCGCTGGATGACCGCTTGATCGGAGGTATAGGGAACCAGATTGTTGAACAGGTTGCCAATCAGCACCACCCAGACCGATGCGGTCGTGTAGTCCCAGCTCCAGTTCAGTACGTGGAATTTACCTGCTTGGGAACCGCTGGCGATCAGCCCGCCCAGCCCACCCTCCAGCTCGGCAAGAATCAGGGCCAGACTGAGAAGGGCGCCCCCTAGCAGGACGACGACTTGGACAACGTCGGTCCAGATGACAGCCTCGATGCCCCCGAGCGCGGTGTAGACAGTCGCCAGAAGCCCCATCACCAAGATGCAGAGGTGGACATTGATTCCGGTCACCGTCGCTAGGGCAATCGCAGGCAGGAACAGCACAATCGCCATGCGTCCGAACTGATAGAGAACGAACGATGCGCTGGCGAAAAGACGCACGCCGACATTGAAGCGCCGCTCGAGGTATTCATAAGCGCTGGTCATTTTGGTCCGCCGGAAGAAAGGCAAATACAAAAAGACCACCGGGACCGCGATCAGAATAATCGACAACTGAACGAGCAGGTAAACCCAGTCGGTGGCATAGACCTTCGCGGGCACCGCAATGAAACTGATCGAGCTCAACTGCGTGCCGTAGATGCTGAGCCCTGCCGCCCACCACGGGATGCGGCGTCCGGCCAGGAAGAAATCGTCCGTGCTTGTGCCCTTGCGCGAGATGTAGATGCCCATCGCCACCAGCGACGCCAGGTAGATCGTCAAAAAGAAGTAATCGAGCGGCTGGAAACCGGATTTCCGCTCGACGGTCGATTCCAGAAACACTTGCCGGGAGCGATGACCGGGGCGGTCCTCTCCGCTGGGAATGACGATTCCGTCTCGCCAGGGGACGGCCTTAGTCGTGACATGCCCAAATGGTGTCTCGCCCATTTGCGTCCACGTGTCGGTGATCGTGTGATAGGTCCAGACCGAGCGCGGAAAGCCGGGGTGTTGATCTCCCAGCTCGTCGTTGCGAAAGAAACTAGCGCCGTCGTCGCCGCCGAAAATGAAAATGTGCGAACCGCCCCACGGGGCCGCTGGAGCCGCGACCATCGGTTGCGGGGCATCGGCAATGGGCCGCCAGCCTTCTTCAGGATGGAAGCGATAGCCGTCCGTGAGGAAGCGCCGCGTCGGCGAACCGTCGGCGTTGACGAGCAGCTCCGCACCGCTGATGAGGAAGAACGCCCCGTCTTGCGCGGCGGCCACTGGCAGGATGCGCCCCGCTCCGGGCCAGGGATCGAGTTGCTGCCACTGAGCGCCGGGCCGCGAGAGATCGAGAGCCAAAAAAACGCGCTCGGCTGAGGTCGCTTCGGACGCGCGTTGGCCGCCCGCGATATAGACAACACCGCCAAGCAGCGCGCCCGCCATATTGGCGAGCGGCAGCGGCAGCGACGGCAGGGACTCGCCGTGGAGCGTGCCGTCTTCGAGGCGCACGCGGGTGACGTCGGCGTAGTGTCTTTCCGCGTCCGATCCCCCGATCAACAGAATGTCGTCTTCGGTCGTGATCGAGACCCCGTAGGCGAGAGGCCGCGCAAGTGAACCGATTTCGATCCATTTGGAAGCGTCCGGCTCAAGACCGTAGGCGCGTCCGGTCCAAAGTTTCTCGCCGCCCGCGAAGGGCGAAACAGGAAAGTTGGCGCCACCAGCTACGAGGAGCTGACCGTCCGAGACGCCCACAAAAGGTCCGGCCACGCCAAGCGGATCGGGCAGCGGCGGCAGTTCTTGCGACTGAAAGAAATCATCGGCGAGACAAAGGTGCGGGAAGGCCAAGACCAGGAGTAGACAAGTGTGGAGAAGACGATTCATCAAACGCTACGCGCCAGCGCGCCTTTTCGTACAGCGTTCCGGCGCCTGATTCCAGATGAGAGAGCGGCCCGCACAGGGTACTCGTGTCGAGTACCTGAATGCAATGGCCGAGCCCCCAAGTCTAACCCCAATCCTGTTCATCGAGAGCTTTCGGGCCCAGAGCCGTTGAGCCGCGAAACAGCGGCAGCACAAGAGCCGCCTAGTGGCGAAAGGAGCACAGCCTAGGCGTCAGCCCTATGACCAGCTCTCGGAAATGACCCACCCAAGCTAAGCCCTGACAAGGCGGCATTTCACAAAGCCGCAACGGCCATCAAAAAAGCGCGAGTGTCGTCCTGTCAGTCGTCTAAGCAACGGCGGGGCAGAGCCCCAACGCGGCAGGGCGGGGCCTTGCATCACCCCTAGCCTCATCGCCTAATGAGCAACCTTGGCAAACAGCTAACCAGCTCTTGCTTATACGGTTGTTTCAACAAGCCCCAAGATGTAGGGTAGGGCGTGGCCCGGCCGCCGTTTCCGAAGAGTCTGCGTCAGTTTCAGGTGGAGTTCGCGACCGAGGAGGCTTGCCAGAAGTACCTGGCTGCTTGTCGTTGGCCCGACGGGTTCCTTTGTCCTCAGTGTGGGCATCGGCAGGCCTACATTCTCGAGCAGAAACTACGGTGGCAGTGCGCGGCGTGTCGACACCCGGTCTCGTTGACGTCGGGAACGGTGCTCCACAATACGAAGACCCCGCTGACGGTTTGGTTTTGGGCTGCGTACCTGATGACAACTGATAAACGAGGTGTGTCGGCGCTGCTACTGCAGCGTCAGCTCGGCCTGTCGCGCTACGAAACCGCCTGGATGATGTTGCACAAACTGCGACGGGCCATGGTGAACGCAGCTCGCGAGCCCTTGCACGGAGAAGTAGAGGTCGATGACACCTGGATTGGCGGCCCGCAAGCAGGTTTGCGAGGCAGCCGGCAACTGAAGGGGCGCCGTGCGGCCCTTGTGATGGTCGCTGTTGAGAAACGCGGGAAGCGCTCCGGGCGCGTTCGCATGTCCGTTATTCCAGACTTCAAGAAGGTGACGATCGACAGGTTTCTTGCCCAGAACGTTGTTCCCGGCTCGACCATCTACACAGACGGTCTGAAGACCTTTACCGCCCTCGAAGAGGCCGGCTACAAACACGTCTCTCGTCCGCAACCTCACCGGACTGACTTGCGGAAAGGCGCCAAGTCGGTGGTGCCGCTGGCGGATCGTGCCATTGGCAACCTGCAGCAATGGCTGACCGGAACGTACCACGGCGTGAGCCGCGCTCAGCTTCAGGTTTACCTCGATGAGTTCGTGTTTCGACACAACCGCCGCAAGACCCCAATGGCAGCCTTCCAAACCCTCCTCGGTCTCGGAACTCAACACGCTCCTACGCCTTACGCCCACATCCGCCGCGCGCGTGACCTGGACAAGACGCCATGACCTCCACCCCAACATCTTGGGGCTTGCTGAAACAACCGTATAAGCAGGAACCAGCTAGGCGAGGTGGCTGCCGATATAATCTCTGTAATCTCCAATTCAAAGACGAGCGTCCAGCGGATCCACGAGATAAATCAATATGAGTCAGTACGATTTGGTCATTATCGGTAGCGGGCCCGCCGGCCAGAAAGCTGCCATCGCCGCGTCCAAGGCAGGAAAGAAAGTGGCGGTTGTCGAGCGCTCCTTTTCGGTGGGAGGGGCGTGCTTGCATCACGGCACGATCCCCAGCAAGACGCTCCGCGAGGCGGTCTCGTATCTGTCCGGAGTTCGACAGCGGGAGCTTTACGGTGCGTCCTATCGGGTCAAAGACAACATTACGATCCAAGATCTTACCTTTCGCACACAGCGCGTGATCGAGCGGGAAGTCAACGTCGTCCGCGACCAGCTTGTGCGCAACTACGTCGATATCATCACCGGGTCCGGATGTTTTGTCGAGCCGCACAAGATCCTGATAACGACCGATACCGGCAGCCGGATTGTCAACGCAGACAAAGTGATCCTCGCGGTCGGCACCAAACCCGCCAGGCCGCCCGGCATTGAGTTCGACGACCGCAACATCGTCGACAGTGACGGATTGCTCAAACTAGCGGAGATTCCCAGGTCCATGACATTCGTGGGTGGAGGGATCATCGGGGTGGAATACGCTACGATCTTCCGCACCATCGGGGTGCGGGTCACTCTGATCGACGGCCGCCAGCGGCCACTGGATTTTATCGACGACGAAATCGAAGACAACTTCTACTTCCATATGCGTGACGAGGGCATCACGCTTCGGTTTGGAGAAAAGGTTTCAACCGTGCACCGAACCGATGACGAACGAGTCCGTATTTGCATGGAGAGCGGCAAAGAATTAAAGTCGGACTCGCTGATGTTCGCGGCGGGCCGGGAGGGAGCGTCGAGAGACTTGAATCTCGAGTCAATTGGCATGGAAACCGATCAGCGGGGCCGTATCAAAGTCGATGAATTCTACCGCACTTCGGTGGAAGATGTTTACGCAGTCGGCGACATTATCGGGTTCCCCAGCCTAGCCTCCACTTCGATGGAGCAGGGCAGAATCGCAGCCATGCATGCGATGGGAGTCGATGTGCCGCCGATGTCGCGCCTGCTGCCCTACGGGGTCTACACCATTCCTGAGATCGCCATGGTCGGCCCAACCGAAGAAAAGCTCACCAAAGACGCCGTGCCCTACGAGACCGGCATCGTCCGCTTCCGCGAGCTCTCTCGTGTGCAAATTAGCGGCGGCCATGTGGGGCTGCTGAAGATACTGTTTAACCGCGAAGACCACAAATTGCTGGCAGTTCATATCCTCGGGGAGCAGGCGACCGAACTGGTTCACATCGGACAGGTCTTGATCGACCACGGTGCCACCATCGACTACCTTCGCGACGCCGTTTTCAACTACCCGACACTTTCCGCGGCGTACAAGATCGCGGCCCTCGACGGATTTAATAAGCTGTGAAGCCCTGGTGAGCAAGGGCTTCTCGCTGCCACACCTTCACGGCAGAGGGGAGCCTTCTTCCTTGGCGCGATTCGGAGCGCCCCCCTTCCCGCATCAAACCCCTGCCGTTCGGTGAGCATACGGGTTAGAATAATCGCAGTCCCGTCAAGGAGCCCTCTCATGACGTCTCTCACCCGCCGCTCATTACTCAAGAAATCCGCCGCCGGACTCGCCTCTCTCAGCGCCGCGGCGCCCGCCTTCAGCGCAGCCCGTCGCAGTCCCAACGAAACCTTCCGCGTCGCCTGCATGGGTGTCCGGGGTCGCGGACGCAATCTTCTCTACGGCTTTGCCGAATTGCCGGAGGTCGAAGTCGCAACCATCTGTGACGTGGACACGCACTTGTTCGATAAACGCCAAAAAGCTGTCGAAGAGCGCCAGGGCAAGGCGCCGCGGCTCGAAACGGATTTCCGCTGCCTGCTCGACGACAAGTCGATCGACGCAAGCGTCATGGGAACCCCGACCCATTGGCATGCGATTCCGACGATTCTGGCTTGCCAAGCCGGCAAACATGTCTACGTCGAGAAACCGGCCGGCCACAACATTCGTGAGGGTCAGGCCATGCTCGCCGCTGCCCGCAAATACGACCGCGTGGTCCAAGTCGGAATCCAGTCACGAAGAGGCCTTGTCTACGAAGAGGCCTGCGACTACATTCGAACCGGTGTCCTGGGTAAAGTCCTTTTCGCCAAGGGTTGGGAGAGCGCCAAGCAGGACGGCATCGGCCATCCGCCCGACGCCAAGGTCCCCGAAGGCGTTGACTACGACATGTGGCTGGGCCCCGCGCCCGAACGCCGATTCAACATCAATCGCTTCCACGGCAGTTGGCGCTGGTTCTTCGACTACGGCGCGGGCGATCTCGCCAATGACGGCGTCCATCGGCTTGACTATGCCTGGCGCGGGCTTGAGGCAGGCTTCGCGGCGCAAGGTCAAAAACTACCGCTGTGGCCTAAAGCGGTTTCGACGAGTGGCGGAAAATACTTCTTCAACGACGCCCAGGAGTGGTCCGACACGCTCATCGTCAACTACGCCTACCCGGGCGCCACGCTGATGTACGAGATGCGTATTTGGTCCCAGCCGCCAATGGAGCGTCACGCCGAGGGCGCTGCGATCTATGGGGAAAACGGTTACGTCGTCATCGGCAACGAGGGCTGGAGTGCCCACGGACCCAAGGGTGAGCTGGTCAAATCGGGCTCGAGCACAAAGAACGACGACGACATTCGCCACAAGCGCGATTTCCTCAAGAGCATCCGCGACGGCGGCCGCCCCGCCTGCGATATTGCCATCGGGCACGCTGCCGCGGGCCTAGTTCACATGGGCAATATCGCTTGGCGCGTCGACCGAAAATTGCATTTCGCCCCGGCGTCGGAACGGTTCATCGGCGACAACGAGGCCAACCGTTTCCTCAGCCGGGAATATCGAGAGCCGTGGCCTTTGCCCGCTGTCTAACTGTTTGCGCCAACCGCTCACATGCCCTGCTGGCTCGATGATCGAATCGCCCGCCACTTTGAGCGGCGCAGCGGGATCCTGCAGCCACTGCAATCCTTCCAGCAGGCAACGCAGCACCTCGCGGTAGGACGACTGCATATACAGCGCCAGGGCGATGACGTAGTAGACCATGACAGGTGCCGGCAAGTCGCGTTGTCGCCGTGAGGCCCGGCCGCAGTCTCGCAAGACGCGATCGACCGCGTGACGCGGGAACCAGTGCGCGATCACGCCCAAGCTGATGTAGTCGGTAATGCGACTGCCGGGCGGCAGTGCTGCTCTCGTTCGTGCCATCTGAGACCTCCTGTTCTCCGAAACAGTATGCCACAGAAATGTTCTTAAGTGAAGAGTATTGGGGCTAACTAAGCATGGGCTAAGCATGGACACTCCGATCGGCGGGAGCCGCTCGCAGCCAAACCTAGCAATCTAACCCGCGACGCTCGACTTGAGGATTTCTTTCGCGTGGCGTAGTGCGGCGGTGGTGATCGTCTCGCCAGAGAGCATGCGTGCTAGTTCGGCGATGCGTTGCTTCTCCGACAAGCGCTCGACGGAGGCCACGGTTTGGCCGTCCTGTTCGTGCTTGTCCACGAAGAAATGTGCCGTCGCGAAACCAGCAACCTGCGGCAGGTGCGTCACGCACAGGACTTGGTTCGACGAAGACAGGCCTTCCAGCCGGCGACCCAGTGCCTCAGCAACTCTCCCGCCCACCCCGCTGTCGATCTCATCGAAAACGAGAGTTCGCGGCGTCGGATCCTCGCCGCCGGCGTCAGGTGTAAGACAGGTTTTCAGCGCCAACGTAATACGCGACAACTCTCCACCGGAGGCGACCTGCGCCAAAGGGCGTGGCGGCTGTCCCGGATTGGCAGAGACCAGAAAACGAATGCGGTCGACTCCCTGGGCGCTCCAGCTTGCCGCGCCGGTTTTGGCGGGTTCGAAGGCAATTTGAAAGCGGGCTCGCTCCATGGCAAGTTCGGCAAGTTCCCGCTCGACCCTCTGCCCCAACTCATCAGCCGCGGCGCGGCGGCGTTGGGAGAGTTTCGCGGAGTGTTGCCGGTAGTCTTCGGCCGCCTTTTGTTGTTCCTTCTCAACTTGGGCGATGGCGGCGTCGCTGCAGCGCAACTCGTCAAGCCGGTTTCCAGCGTCGGCGCCGAACCGCAGGACCTCTTCGAGCGTCCCGCCGTACTTTCTCTTGAGACGATGGATCAAATCGAGGCGGTCTTCGATTTCACTCAGCCGGCCCGGGTTCGGCTCGAGGCGGTCCAGGTAACCGCGCAATTCAAAAGCGGCGTCCTCGATATTCGCCTGGCAGGAGTCGAGGGTTTCGGCAATCGCTTGGAAGGACGATTCATACTGCACCAAGTCCTCAACCGCACGGCGCGCGGCCTTGAGCTGAGCGGCGGCCGAAACCGAGGAATCATAGATCCGGTCGTAGGCGGACGCGGCGGCCTGCTGCACCTGCTCAAGATCGCCCAGCAGCAGCCTGTCTCGCTCAAGCTTGGCTTCCTCGTCCGGCGCAAGCTTTGCGTCCTCGATCTCGCGATGCTGGAAGGTGTAGAGATCCAGCAGCCGAAGCTTCTCCTGCTCGTTGCCGCGCAGCTCCCCGAGGCGCTTTCCGCAGTCGCGCCAGGTCCCGAAGCTAGCCGCAACTTCCGTGGCCAGCTCCGCGGTCTTGGCAAAGGCATCGAGCATATTGAGCTGCGCCCGCGCTGCGAAAAGGTTCTGCTGCTCGTGCTGCCCATGAATGTCTCCCAGCAGGGGGGCAAGCTCGCGCAACGCGGCGAGGGTTACGACGCGCCCGTTGACGTAGGCTCGCGACTTGCCGCTTTCGAGCACTTCGCGGTCGACAATGACTTCGCCTTCATCGAGTTCCAGCGGGGTCGTTTCAAGGAACTCTTGCAGCTCCGGCGAGTCACCAATTTCAAAGACACCAGAAATCCTGGCTTGTTTGTGGCCGGGACGGATCACGTCCGCCGTGGCGCGCGCGCCGAGCAGGAACGAGAGCGCATCGACGACGATGGACTTGCCGCTGCCGGTCTCCCCGGTCAGCAGGTTGAGGCCGCGGTCGAAGCGCATGCGCAACTTGTCGACGACGGCATAGTTCTCTATGTCGAGTTCGAGCAGCATCTAATGAGGAAGTACGGAGAAATACGGGGATGACAGCCCGAAAAGCCTCAACGATGAAACCCGCGGAGAGGCGATCACGTCAAAGTTTCCAACTATCACATTATATGTGCTAGATTCTTCTTAGGTTGTCGGGTTTTCCCGACAAGGCAGGCGCTTCCTGGTTGTGCGTCGGTTGATCGCAAGCCGACGGCGGGAAGTAAGCTGGTCCTTGGGCTCGGCAACAGCGGTCGCTAGCGGGCTGGCGGCACACTTTCGGTCCAACCGAAGGCTTCCGAGACCCGAGAAATGGTCTCTGGAACTCACAACACGGGATTAAACATTCATGCGGATTGCCCTGCACGACGCCGCCTCAGGAACCCCGCGAATGGCGCTTCCCAAAGAGCGTGTTGTTGGCCTGACGAGGACCTCTTAGGGAGATCTCTTGACGTCAAATATTCCTTTTGCACTATTGCTGCAGGCCGCGGGCGCGGAAGAGGCGGCCGACGCACTGAACACGGCCGAGGAAGTCACCCCGGACGTACTCGAACAATCGGGCATCTTGCAAATGATCACCAATGCTGGACCGGTTGCTCAGGTGGTGTTCGTTGTGTTGCTGGTCTTATCCGTGATGTCCTGGGCGATCGCATTTTCGAAGTTCCGCATGATTAGCCGGTCTGGGCGCAACAACCTTCGCTTTCTGCGAGCCTTCCGGCGAGCTAGTCAACTTGTCGAGCTGAGCGCGGCCGGCGAGAACTACCGCCCGTCCTCTCTCGTGAGCGTTTTTGAGTTTGGATATAAGGAAGTCGCCAGGCAGGTAAACAAGTACGGCAAGTTGCGTAACGGAGCTGCCTTGGAGCGCAGCTTGCAATTGGCCGCGGGCGAAGAAATGGCTCGTATGCAAAGTCAGCTCGGATGGCTTGCCACGACGGCTTCAGCCGCACCCTTCATCGGCTTGCTCGGAACCGTGTGGGGGATTCTCATTGCATTCCGCGGCCTTGGCGAGGCTGGCGGGTCCACACTGCGGGCGGTGGCGCCCGGCATTGCCGAAGCATTGATTGCTACTGCCTTTGGTCTGTTCGCGGCGATCCCGGCACTAGTTTTCTACAACTATTTTTCAAACCGCATTCGGGAGATAGGATCCCGACTCGACAGTTTCAACATCGAGTTTTTCGGTCTCGCGGAGCGTAACTACGGAGAGCAAGATGGCGTTCTCGACGCGGAATAGGGAAGACGGCGCACTCGCCGAGATCAACATCACGCCGTTCGTTGATGTCGTGCTGGTACTGCTGATCATCTTCATGATTACAGCTGGAGTGGTGGAGTTCGGCCTCGACATCGAGGTCCCACGCACCCGCGAGGTGGCCAGCAGCAGCAAGGAGTATGACTTCGTCAACATCACCGGAAGCGGTGAGGTGTATCTCGGCACCGACCCGATCAGCATCTATGACATCGCTCCCCGCATTAAGGAAAAGAAAGGCGAGGACGCCGCGGTCTACGTAAGGGCTCACCGCACGACGCCCTGGGAAGTGATTGCTCAGGTTGTCGCGGAATGCGGCGCGGGCGGCATCAAGGTCAACATGATTACCAAGCCCTTGGAAAGGATGCCGCGGCGACGGCGGTAATGCGAAAAGCAGTGGACCCATTGGAGCAGAGCGAACGAGTCGGACGCGCGGTCGTGGTATCGGCCGTCTGTCACGCCGTGTTGTTCTCGGGCAGCATCTTGTGGTCGGCGTATCACATGCCGATTTCGCTGGGAAATCCAGACGGCCAAATCGGAGGGGCGGTGCCGGTGACTCCGGTGCTGGGGGTTCCCCTCACCGGGAGCCGGGCGGAACGGGAGAATCCCGTCGCCAACCCGGTCCAGCACGACGTGCCGGCGGCTATCGTAGAGAAGCCTCCGCCGCCGGAGCCGCCACCCGATGATGCCGTGGAGATCGAGAAGCAGCGCAAGAGAGTTACCGCGCAAAGGTTCTCGACTCGGAAGAAACAGGCCGCCCCGAATCAGGTTCCTTCTTCGACGGGAGCGCGGGCCAATTCTCCGATCTTTAGCGGCCAGAAGAACTCGGGCGCCGGGGTCGGTTTCGGGACGGGCAGCCCCTTTGGCTCACGATTCGGATGGTACGCGGATGCACTTCAGCGGCGTATCTCCGAGGAGTGGCAAAAAACCTTGGGGCAGGTGAGCGGACGGTCACGACAGCCGGCCGTGGTATCGTTTCGAATCTCTCGCAATGGCCGCATCGACAACGTTCGCGTGGCACAGACCAGCGCCAACCGCTCGATGGACTATTCCGCGTTTCGAGCGGTGCTGAACTCCAATCCCATGAGACCCCTGCCACCGGCGCTGGGCAGAAGCTCGATCACGGTTGAAATATGGTTCCAACTGAAATGATGAAAAAATATCAAGGCAACCAATCGTTACTCTTCATTCTCTCCATCGCCCTCTCCACCGCGGCCGGACTGATTGCACAGCCGAGCGACGTCAAGCTCACTGTCGAGTCAGGCGCACAAGATCCGCGGATTGCCGTCCCGGATCTTGGCGGCGAGATCGAGATCGCCGAAGAGATTGACGTTTTCAATACAACGCTGTGGAACGATCTCGAAGCATCGGCCCGCTTCGAAATGGTCTCCAAAAGCTTCTATCCGCGGACCACGCCGCGTCGTCCCGAAGACCTCGAAAGCGACGAGAAGAGGCTTCCCGAGGATCCCGGCGCACGGGGTTTGTGGCTAGACGGATGGGCCGAACCGCCGGTGACCACACGTTATTTGACGTTCGGATCAATTGAAGCCGGCGGCGATCGCCTCAATCTCTCGGGCTATCTTTACGATGTCGTCGTCGAGGATCGCGCGGGCTCTCACATTTTCGGCAAGCGTTACTTCGCCGCCAAGAGCAGCAACGGCGCCCGCCAATTGGCACACGAATTCTCACGTGACATCCTGCTCAACCTGGGCCTAGGAAAGGGCCTGGCCGGGTCCCGAATCTATTTCGTCTCTGACCGCACGGGCTTCCAGGACCTCTGGGCCATGGACTATGACGGGCGAAATCAGCAGCCCATCACGGAATACAAGAACCTCACCATGACACCGGCCGTTTCCCTGGATGGAACGAAGATCGCCTTCACCAGTTACTTCATGGACAACCCGCGGATTTTCGTTCATTCGCTCGAGACAAATCGCCGCCTGACTTTCTATAACCAGGAGGCGTCGATGAACGCAACGCCGTCCTTTACGCCTAATGGAGAGCAGATTATTTATGCCTCATCGGCCACGGGGCGCTCACAGATTTATGGCGCGGACCTTGACGGCAGGAATCTCCGCAGGATATCGTATTCAAGATCGCTCGATGTGCATCCGGTCGTGAATCCCAAGACCGGCGCACAGATCGCGTTCGTGTCTGGCAGATCCGGTGTACCGCAGGTATACATCATGGATATGGACGGCGCGAACGTTCGGAAGCTGTCACCGGGTGGAGGAGATGCCGTTCAGCCTGCCTGGGACCCGCAGGGCGAAAATATCGCTTTCGCATGGACTCGTGGCTTTGAGCCTGGCAACTACAACATCTTCATCATCAATGTGGCTACAAGGAAGCTGGTGCAGTTAACTTACGGCGTGGGGAGGAATGAGCATCCTTACTTTTCCCCCAGCGGCACCCACATTACTTTTGCGTCCAATCGCTCGGGAGGGACGCAGATTTGGACGATGCGCGCGGACGGCACACACCTGCGGAAGCTGACCACAAGGAAGAAGAACATGCAGCCCGTGTGGGCCGAGCGCTAAGTTCGTTCAAAAAAAAAGGGTTCGGAGAAAAGTTTTGCCCCACACGCGGGGCAAAAAAGCCTATACTAGTGCATTCAAACTGTAGAAATTTCGAGGAGGCGTAGAAGGTCCATGTTAAAGAATCGAAAGGTCGCGTTGGTCCTGATGGGCATTTTGTGCCTGCAGCTCTTGCTGTTTGCCGGCTGTAAGAAGCCACCGCCACCGCCACCGCCGCCACCGCCGGTGGTCGAGGCACCACCACCACCACCTCCCAAGTCGAGCGCATCGCTTTCCGCCGAACCCAGTTCCATCGAACGCGGAAAGTCGGCGACGTTGAAATGGTCATCTCAGAACGCCACAAGCGCGTCGCTGAACCAGGGCATCGGGGCCGTTCCGACCAGTGGTTCACGAGAAGTGTTCCCGACGCAGACGACGACGTATGAACTGACCGTCAAGGGCGCTGGAGGCGAAGCGAAGGCCAGCGCGCGCGTGACTGTTCGCGTGCCGCCGCCGCCACCACCGCCACCACCACCGGCACCGGAACCCGGTGCTGTCCTGTCGTCGTCCGTGCGGGATGTATTCTTCGATTACGACAAGAGCGACATTCGGTCCGACGGGGAGTCAGCCCTGCGTGCGAACGCTGCTGCGCTTCAGAAGTTCTTTGCTGACTTCTCGAACGTGCGGGTGGTCGTCGAGGGGCACTGCGACGACCGCGGAACGAACGAATATAACCTGGCGCTGGGTGACCGGCGCGCGACGGCAGCGCGGGACTTCCTGGTGAACCTCGGCGTGCCCGCCGGCAAGTTGACGACGATCACTTACGGTGAAGAGCGCCCGCAGTGCACATCGGAAGATGAAAACTGCTGGCAACGAAACCGCCGGGCGCATTTCTCGGTGCGCTAGCGCATCGCAAAACTTACGGAGAGAACCATATGCTGGAGAAGCGCAAGTTTGCGTTCATCCTGACGGCGCTATTTTGCCTGCAACTGATGTTGGTGGTCGGCTGTAACCTGAATTATGCACTGCGGCGTGGACCTGAGGAGGGCTGAGCCGCAAGAGACCATTGGGGACCCCCGAAAACATGGGGTAAAAAGGTAGGCTGGCAAAGATCCCAGCTTCGCCAGCCAACCCCAAGGAGGTCACCCACATGGTTACCAGACGAAAACAGCATAGCTCCCAAAGGCCCGTCCAACAAGGCCCAGCCGTGACGGCCTCGCGGCCCAATAAAATCGGGGCTTCGACGCCTTACCACTTCCGCGGCAGGAAGCCGACTCCCTACGGCGGCTTGCTGCCGGTGGTCGGGAGGGCGCTGATCTGAGAGCCTGGCTATGCGCTATGCATAAAATTTTATGCACTAGCCGTAACGCACTGGAAACACGTCACTTCCGAGCGAGGTTTTGACGACGCGGATTCTGGGCGGGAAGGGAAACCGGACACGGAGAAGCCAAAAGGCCAGTTGCCGAGCTACCACCTCACGACGACCGCCAACCCGCTACGAACGCAGCCACACTCGCAAAGTGAATCTGTGCATAATTCAGGTGTAAGAAGCCACCGCCGCCACCGCCCCCGCCCGTAGAACAACCGCCACCACCGCCCGCCCCCGGCTAAACCGAGCGTTTCGCTCTCAGCTGAACCGAGTTCTATAGAGCGTGGCAAGTCCGCGACACTCAAGTGGTCATCGCAGAACGCTACCAGCGCTTCGCTCAACGAAGGCGTCGGTGCGGTACCGACGAGCGGATCGCGAGAGGTGTTCCCAACGCAGTCAACGACCTACCAGATCACGGCCAAGGGCGCGGGCGGAGAAGATACGGCTACCACACGGGTAACGGTGCGAGTGCCGCCGCCTCCGGAGCCACAAGAGCCAGAGCGGGACTTTAAGGAGGAGTTCACAAAATCCAATATTGAGGACGCCTTCTTCGACTATGACCAGAGCGATCTTCGAGCCGACGCAGAGTCCACATTGCGATCGAACGCGAGCAACCTAAAAGACCTCTTCGCCACTTTTTCAAGAGAAACGGTTGTGGTCGAGGGCCATTGCGACGAGCGCGGCACGAACGAATACAATCTGGCGCTTGGTGACCGGCGAGCTACGGCAGCGAGAGACTTCTTGGTGACGATAGGAGTTCCTGCGGATCGCATGACACCGATCAGCTTCGGCGAAGAGCGGCAAGTGTGTTCTTCGGCCGACGAAAACTGCTGGCAGAAAAACCGCCGGGCGCATTTTTCGACTCGCTAGAAACCCCGCGTTACAACTTTTGCACTGGGTGCGGCTGGGCGCTATCGAATGCCCGGCCCCACACCCTGTTCTGTCTTTTTGTTAAGGTAGACGAAAGTACTGTAAGTTTGATCCCGCAACGGGCGGCGCGTGGGCCACGTCTTATTTGCGTACCGTGAAAGTATTCCCGATAGGACGAGGGAGTTCCGGATTGAGCAACCGACCAACATTTATACGTCATATTGTGCCGCTGATTCTGCTTCTCGTGCTTTCAGCAGGAGCGTCGTTCGCACAGAAGAAAGAGATTATCCAGCTCCAGCGTGATATGGCGATCTTGCAAGAGCAGGTCCGTCAAACCGACCGTCAGGTAGCCCAGTTAGGCGAGCGCATGGCGGTGTTCGAGAACCTTCTCAAGCAGAACCTGGACACCTCCAACAAACTGCATCAAGCAGTTGCGGTCATTGAACGCAGTATTTCCAAGCAGGCCGATGCCGTAGTGGGCCCGATCACATCGATTAGCACTCGCGTGGATTCACTTGGCAGCCAGTTCGGGGCACTGCGCGATGCAATCGAAGAAATGAGTTCGCGCATGGGCAAGGTTCAGCAGCAAGTCGAGGACATCAAGAATCAGGTGTCCACGCTACCTCCCCCTTCGATGGACGGTGGAGGCATGGGCGGGAGTTCTGCCGAAACTCTCTTCAATAGCGCTCTGACCGACTATCACCGCGGAACCTACGAGAGTGCTGAGCCGCAGTTCCAGGACTATTTGAAGCTGTATGCCAGTACGGTTCGCGCCGCTGAAGCCCAGTATTATCTCGGCGCAATCGCTTATCAACAGGAGAACTTCGAGGACGCGGTCGGCCACTTTGACAGAGTGCTGGAACGCTACCCCGTCGGACTGATTTCAGCCGATGCGCAGTTCAAGAAGGGCTTGGCACTGCTCAAGCTCTCGAAGACCGCCGCGGCGATGAAGGAATTCGAGAGTATCATTGAGAAGTTCCCCAACAGCACGATCGCCCCAGGCGCCGAAGGCCAGCTCGAGCAGTTAAAGGGCGGCAGCCGGTAACAGGTCCCTCCGCGGATTGCTCCTCTTACTGTTTATTCTTTCCACTCCGCTACGAAGATATTGAACTCGTAGCGGCTTTTTGCGTTGTGGCTCGACGTGAAGACGAGGCGCTTGCCGTCGGGCGAGAATTCAGCAAACGAAGTAAAACCCCCGAAGTCCGTCACTTGTTCAAGATTCGAACCGTCGGCATCAACGATAAATATTTCGAACTCACGGCTGGCGCAATTTTTCTTGTTCGACGAGAAGATGATTCTTTTGCCGTCGGGTGTGAACTGCGGAGCGAAACTGGCGCAACCAAAGTCCGTAATCTGCTGGGCGCCTGAACCGTCGGCGCCGCCAACGAACAACTCCATTTTCATAGGGGCGGTCAGGTCCCGCGAAAGCAGATCCTGATAGCGTTCCATCTGCTCTCCCTGGCTGGGATGATGTGCCCGCCACACCAGCCTCTTACCGTCCGGGGAAAAGAAAGCTCCGCCGTCGTAGCCAATGCTTCTTGTCAATCGCGATTTGTTTGAGCCGTCGATATCCATCGACCAAAGGTCGAGATCACCCGAGGCTTTCGATGTGTAGACGATCTTGTTCTGCCTCCAGTTGACCGTGGCTTCGGCATCGTAGCCATCTCGCGCCGTCAGTTTCCGCGGATTGGACCCGTCATCTTCGGCCAAATAAATCTCGTAGCTCGCGTGGACGGGCCACACGTAACCCTGGCTGCGATCGGGCCGCGCCGGGCACTCAGGCCCTGCCTCGTGGGTCGAACCATAGACGATATGCTTGCCGTCGGGCAAAAAGTATCCGCAGGTGGTGGCGCCTTTCCCGGTCGAGACCATCGTCACTCCCGAACCGTCGGCATTCATCACGTAAATCTGGTCGCACTTGCCGCCGTCCCGCGTCGCCTGAAAGATCAGTCGTTCGCCATCTGGAGCCCAATAAGCTTCGGCGTTGAGCCCGCCATGCGTCAGTTGGCGGATGTTCGCGAGGAACTTTGAAGTTTCTGCAATCGCCTGCTGCCCTGAAATCAGCAGCATGCCAACGATTGCAAGAGTAATGAATCTCATAAGGTTCCGATTATATCGCATTGAAAGTAGGGGCTTTCCCTGCAGGACAGGTACTATATAGTGTGCCATGCGATCACCAGAAGGCCCATATATGGTAGATTGTGCTTTACAAATACTCCCAACAACGATAGGATAGCAGGCGGGGGCTTTTTGCTCTCCACCGCGCTCGGGCTCGGATACACTGGTCTTAAGAGGCCGTTTTCCTAGTCAGGCGGCTCTAGATGAACGTACAAGGTAGATCCTCTTGCTCCATCTAAAAAAACTTGAGCTGTTCGGCTATAAGTCGTTCTCCGATCGTCAGGAGTTGCGGTTCAACGGTGACGGGATCGCGGCGATCGTGGGCCCCAACGGTTGCGGCAAGTCCAACGTCAGCGATGCCATCAGCTGGGTGTTGGGTGAACAGTCCGCGAAGACTCTGCGCGGGGCCAACATGCAGGACTTCATTTTCAACGGCTCTCGCGACCGCAAACCGTCCGGCCTGGCACAAGTCACCATCACGATGGTCGACCCTGGAGGAGTTGAGCCTTCCGCGCACACCGCCGATAGCCCGAACGGCCCTCGAACGAACGGCCCTGGCGCGAATGGGTCGGGCCTGAATGGCTCCGGTGTGAATGGCTCAAGCAACGGAGCGGTGCGGGGGCCGACAGAAATCGTCGTCTCACGCAAGCTCTACCGCTCCGGCGAGAGCCAATACCTGCTCAACGGCAAAATTTGCCGCCTGCGAGACGTTCAAGACCTATTCCGCGGCACTGGCTTGGGGCCCGAGCACTACGCCATCATCGAGCAAGGGCGCATCGACCAGATTCTCCGCTCCCGCCCTTTGGACCGGCGCGTATTCATCGAAGAAGCCGCCGGCGTCACCATGTTCAAGTCGCGCAAGCGGCTGGCGGAACTCAAACTACAGAGCGCGCGGGAAAACCTCAATCGCGCGAACGATATTTTTCAGGAAGTCACATGCCAAGTCAATTCGCTCAAGCGTCAAGCATCGAAGGCACGGCGCTATGAAGAGCTGAAGGGCGAGCTGGACGAAAAACTCTCGCTGCTGGTGGCAAGCCGCTACCGCGACATGGACCAGCGTCTCAAGGCGTCCGAACAGGCGATGAGCTCGGCGGATGGCATTTGCGCGGAGCGTCTGAGCCGACTGCAAGAGTGCGAAACCGAGCTGGCTTCGCTGCGCCAGCAAGAGCAGCAAAGCGGACGGACGCTGCAACAACGGCGTGACGAGCTCTCCGAGATCGCGCTGCAGTCGGAGCGGCTGCGTTCGCGGATCGACCAGCAGGCGCGGAAAGCGGAGGACAACCAAACGAGGAGCGAACAAGCGGAAGCAGAGATCGCTCACCTTGACGAGGGCCTGAAGCAGCTGCAAGAGGAGCTGGTGGCAGCCAAAGCCACTGCTGAGCAAGCCGACGGGAAAACCGGGCAAGTGCGTGCCTCTTTGAGGGACAAGACGGCTGGGGTCGAGCGCGCTCAAACGTCGGTGCGCGAGAACGAGCAAGTTCGGGAACGCCAGCGGGCAGAGGGGCTACGGCGGCTCGACGAAATCTCGGGTCTGCGCAATCAACTCGCCAAGATCGAAGAATTTCTTGCTGGAAACGAAAGGCAGGCGTCACGTCTTCGTGAGGAAGAAACATCTTGCCGGCAAGAGCTGGCCGAACTACTCATCCGCAAAACTGGGCTGGAGCGGGATCTCGAAAACCGGCAGGAACAACTTGATCGCTTGGCTGGACGCAAGTGCCAAATTGAGCTTGAGATCTCGGCGAACAAGCAAGAAGCCCAAACGCGCCGCGTTGAGACCGAAAAGTTACAGGAAGAGCTGTCGAGGCTAAGAGCCCGACGCGACTCGCTCGACGAGATACTCTCTCACCACGCCTACACCACCGAGACGGTAAAGAACCTGTTCAGCGCGGTCGAGAGGCAACCCCAAGACGGCTTCCAGCCCATCGGCATCCTTGCCGACTATGTGGATGTCGATAAAGAGCATGAAAAGGCCACGGAGGATTTTCTCCGCGAGGAGCTGGAGTATGTCGTCGTCAACACCTGGAGCGAAGCTCAGGAGGGAGTGGAGCTGCTGCGGCGGGACGTGCAAGGCCACGCGACCTTTCTAGTTCACCCGGAATCCCCGGTGCAGGCCGATATTCCCGCCCTCGGTCCGGAAACCGGCGTCGCGGGCCGCCTGGCCGATTTCATTCGCCTGACCAACGGGCTATCTGGATCAGCCTCGACTCTGCTGCCGCGGCTGCGCGGTTGCTACCTGGTACGCGAAGACACGGCAGCCCGTCGTCTTGCGATTCAATACCCCGATCTGCACTTCCTCATGCCGGACGGGCGCTGCTTCAGAGGGTATACGCTCAGCGGCGGTAGCAAGAGCATCGCGGGACCGCTCGCGCTGAAAAGAGAGTTGCGTGAGCTGAGGCCCCGTGTCGAGGATTCCGAAAGAATGCTCGCGAGGGCTGTCCAGGCCACCGCTACCGCCGATGCCGAAGTTGCGCGCAAGACCGCGGAGCTTGAAGCGATTAGCGCCGAGTTTCAAGAAGCGGAGAAAAGCGCTCTGGCTTCCGACCATGACCTCCGCCAGACCCAAGAGCAAGCGCAGCGAACCGAAGGCAGGCACACCGTTGCTCAGGCCGAGCTAGAGCGTGTCCAAAAAGACACCGACGCAGCATCGGCCAGAAGAGCGGAGCACAAAAGCAAGATTGGAGAGATGGAAGCACGCCGGATTGAAGCCGACGGAGACATGACTTCGCTTGCCCAACACATTCAGCGCGGCCAGAGTGAGCTAGCGAAACTCCGCGAAGAGCAAGCCGAGTTTCGAACCGAGCTTGCGATCTTGGAGGAGAGACACAGGGCCGCCGAACACGCGCTTGAGCGAATCGTCCTACGGGTTACCGAGCACCAGGAACGCCGCAACCAGATCGCCGCTCAGGCGGTACGTTGGCAGACGGAATGCAAACAACTGCTTGCCAACAACGTCGATCTCGAAAAGGAGGCCGAGCAGCATCAGGGCCGCCGTGAGCAAGCCCAGCGGGAAGCCGATGAGATTGCCCAATCCCTCGAACAATTTCGGGCGCGCATCGAAACGCTCGAAGGGGAAATCCGGTCCGGCCGCTTGTCCCTCGAAGAGGCACGGCAGCGGAAATCCGCTATAGAACTCAAGCTGGTCGAGCTGCGCTCCGACATCAAACATCTGGAGGAAACTTGCCAGCGCGCACTTCAGCGCCCAATCCAACTGGTTCTCGAGGGGCAACCCAGCGAGGTCACCGCCGAGCACCTAGCGGAAGCCGAGACCAACTATCACGCGCTGAAAGCGAAACTCGACAATCTGGGGCCCGTCAACGTATTGGCCCTGGAGGAGTACAAAGAAGCGAAGCAACGGCACGATTTCCTGGAAACGCAACAGGACGACTTACTTACTTCGATTTCGGATACGCAAAAAGCGATCGCGGAAATAGACCTTGTATCCCGGCGCAAGTTCCAAGAAGCGTTTGAAGCGATTAACAACCATTTTCGCAGCGTTTTTCAAACTCTGTTCGGGGGCGGTGTTGCCGAAATGCGGTTGATCGAAGATGAAAACGCGGCTGAATCGGGAATCGATATCATCGCGTCGCCGCCTGGCAAACGACTGCAAAATATTGCGCTACTTTCGGGAGGCGAAAAGTCTCTGACAGCGATCGCTTTGCTAATGGCCACGTTCCGCTATCGTCCCAGTCCTTTCTGCGTGCTGGACGAAGTCGACGCCCCGTTGGATGAATCGAATCTCGGGCGATTCAGCCGCTTGATCACTCAGATGAGCGAGACCACTCAGTTCATCTTGATCACCCATAGCAAGACCACGATGGAAATCGCCCAGACCCTCTACGGCGTCACAATGCAGCAGCCGGGCGTGTCGCGACTGGTCTCCGTTCGCATGCCCGCCCAACAGAATGGCTCCGCTGCGCGGCAGCCGGCTCTGTCGATGTCGTAGAACAAACCGGGCAGTCCACCTTCGCGCGGTAAAAAGGCAACTGATTCCGCTGGCGTGCATCGGCAATAATCGATGTCGTGGTACTAGGTGCGTCGAAAGCCAGTTCCATTGCTAAGATAGAAGTTAAGTCAGGCTCCTGCCGAATCAGAGCGGCGTCCCTTCCGTCACTGCTCCTTGCGTAGAGATTGTTCTTGAGAGCATAGACTTCGGTTGGCCGCCCCAGCCGAAGAGGTAATCACGATGTCTGTCGAAACTCAGAGCGAAATTTTGTCTTTACTACGAGATAAGGCTACCCGCCTGCGGATTCACTCGATTCGCGCAACGACGGAGGCGGGCAGCGGCCATCCCACGAGTTGTGCCTCGGCCGCCGAAATCCTCTCAGCCCTGTTTTTCTCGGTTATGCGGTATGACCCCAAGGATCCCGCGAATCCCGCAAACGATGTGTTCGTCCTCTCCAAGGGACACGCCGCTCCAGTCCTCTATGCCGCCTGGGCCGAGGCCGGCTACATCCCGGAAGCCGAGTTGCTAAACCTGCGCAAGATCGACTCCGACCTCGAAGGGCATCCCCCCACGACGCTGCCTTTCGTAGATTTGGCGACCGGGTCCCTGGGCCAAGGTCTTTCGGCTGGACTCGGCATGGCTCTCAACGCCCGTGTCGACGCCCGTGACCAGCGAATCTACGTCCTGCTCGGCGACGGCGAATCAGCGGAAGGGTCCGTATGGGAAGCGGCGGCGATGGCCTCGCATTTGAGCGTAAGCAATCTTTGCGCCACGATCGACGTGAACCGCCTCGGACAAAGCGAGGCGACCATGCTGCAGCATGATACGGACACCTATCGCAATCGCTGGGAGGCGTTCGGCTGGCAGGCCCTCGTCGTGGACGGCCATGACGTCGAGCAACTCGTTGCTGCCTACGAACAGGCGGCAGCCACGACCGGCCGGCCGACGGTTGTTCTGGCTCGGACCTTCAAAGGCAAGGGGATCGCTTTCGCCGAAGACAAGGACGGCTGGCACGGCAAGCCTTTCGCCAAGGGAGCGCAGGCCGACGGCGCGATCGCCGCACTCGAGGCACAGCGGCGTGGCTCCAGCGCCGAGTGGATTCCGAAGCTGCCGTCTGCCAATGGCGTGGCGCCGGCAGCAGCAGCGGCTCCCGCGCCTCCCTACTCCTTAGGTGACAAGGTCGCCACGCGGCAGGCGTTCGGAAGAGCACTGGCCGCACTGGCCAAGGTAAACCCGCGTATTGTGGCCGTCGATGGCGACGTCAAGAACTCGACTTTCACGCAAGATGTCGAGAACGAGTGCCCCGAGCGCTTCTTCCAGGGATTCATCGCCGAACAGAACATGATCGGAGTCGCCATGGGTCTCGCCGCGCGCGGAAAGATCGCCTTCGCGGCCAGCTTTGCGTGCTTCCTCAGCCGTGGCTATGACTTCATGCGTCTGGCAGCCATCAGTGGAACGAACATCAAGCTGGTGGGGACCCATGCGGGCATTTCCATTGGCGAAGACGGAGCGTCACAGATGGGACTCGAAGACCTGGCCATGACTTGTGCCGAGCCCAACTACACGGTGCTCTATCCGAGTGACGGCACAAGCGCATGGAGGGCGATCGAGCTGGCTGCGGCGACCGACGGGCCAGCCTATGTGCGAACCAGCCGCCCCGCAACGCCAGTAATCTACGACGCAGACGAAGAGTTCGCCGTTGGAAAGTGCAAGGTAGTTCGTCAGAGTGGCGACGACCGAGTGACCGTCGTCGCGGCCGGTGTCACGCTATTCGAGGCACTTTCGGCACACGAACAGCTCGCCACCGAGGGAATCGCGATTCGCGTCATTGACCTCTTCAGCGTGCAGCCGATCGACAAAGAGACGCTAATCGCCGCCGCTAGCGCCACCAACGGGTTGGTGGTGACGGTCGAAGACCACTACGCTCATGGCGGCATCGGCGACGCCGTGCTGTCTGCCCTGGCTACGGCGAGAGCGTTGGTTCACAAACTGGCGGTCAGGGGCATCGCGCGAAGCGGACCCTCGGCGGTACTGCTGGACCGATTCGGAATCTCCGCACGCCACATTGTGGAGAAGGTGAAGGAACTGGCCCGTTAGAACCGCCGGAGATCCGCGCGGCTTGACAGCGGATCCGTGGCCCGGGGGCCGAACAAACCGGCGAATCGGTTTGCGGCAAGCGCGGATGCTCACGCCACTTCTGCCTTCCGCGATTCTCACTTGGACCTCGCCGATTCCTTCAAACTGGGCAACCGCGCTGCTACCCGGCGGCAGCGCCTGTGGCTCCGTGACCGACCCTGTCAACACGAACGCTCCGGCGGGTATTGTTATGTTTCTCTCGCGCAAGGTGTTCGCCAGCCACGTAAAAACGTCCAGCGGGTCGCGACGCCACTCGCCGCCGTAGTTCACTACTTCCGACCCCCCGTTGATTCGCAAACGAATCGGGACTTCGCACAGATTCAGCTTCGACCAATCTCGTAACTCGGAGCCGATCACCGCGCCACCGCTGTTGCCACTGTCGGCAATTTGCGAGAAAGGACCAGCAGCGATGGAGTAGCGCGAGCCGACCACATCAAACGCCGCATGAAGAACAACGATGTTAGCCAGTTGATCAGCGTCATAGGGCCGATCGCGGTGTGGAAGATCCTCGAGCAATCGGAAAGTAAACTCCGCTTCCAAGTTGGATCGGGGAAAGTCCTCACCTGGAAACTCCGCTGGACTGTGTCTTAGAAAGGGTTGATAGAGCGGCCCCGGAATCGGCCCGTCCAGGTTCCTCTCTCGCATGATGCCGGTAGTCGCCGCCCCGACTTTCCAACCGGCAATCTCAAGCCCTAGCAGACGGGACATTTCGTCCTGGATGCCGTAGGCTTCGTCGCGAGTTCGCGGAACCAGCTCCGCAGGTAACCCCGGCAACGTGGAGCGCTCCTGCCACGCCCGCGCGAGCAGTGCCGCCGCTTCAGTCAATCTAGCTTCTATCGGCATCGCAAGCCCGCGGTATCAGTTGCCTTGTTCCACACCCGAGAAGATTCCCCGAACCACGCGCCGGAGGCGCGAGGCGGCACGACCGAGCCGTACGCCCCCTCGGGCAGCGTCGGCTTCCGGGCCGGCGTATCTCGTCCAACCGCAATCAGAAAAGCCCCTCCGTCGCGCCCCCATCCACCGCGATTGCTGTTCCTTGAATATGACGTGCATCCGCTGAGCAAAGAAAAGCCGCGAGTTTCGCGGTGTCCTCGGGCGCCCCAATGCGGCGAATGCACTGCTCCTTGATGATGTCGCTGCGGGCTTACTCAGGGGAAACGCCGGTTTGTTTCGCGCGTGCGACAAATATCCACTTCACACGCTCGGTCTCAGTGAAGCCGGGATAAATCGCGTTCACATTCACGTCATCGCGCTTGCCTCGTCCGGCAAGTGCCTTCGTAAAGTTCGCCATCGCCGCATTGACCGCTCCGCCGATCATGTAGTCAGGCTCCGGCGTCCGCGCGAACCCGCCGACAATGCTTACGACATTCCCGCGGCGCTCGGTGAGCATGGGCCACAGCAGCCGCGAAAGGCGCACGCAAGCATAAAACTTCAGCGCGAAACCGTCTTCCCAGATGGCGTCGTCCAGTTCCAGGAAATCACCGCCTTGGGTCGCACCGGCGTTGTTGATCAAGATGTCCACCCCGCCGAAAGATTCCACTACGGTGCGGTGCACTGCCTGGCAGCCCTCCGCGGTCCTCAAATCGGGCGGCGCAGATCTCGATGCGCCGTCCGGTTTCTTCGACGAGTTTGGCTGCCGCATCGGATAACGTGTTCTCAAAACGTCCAGTCAGCAGACAATCGCAACCCTGCCGAGCCAATTCGCGTGCGACCGCCAGTCCGATGCCTCGACTGGAGCCCGAGACCACGGCGATCTTTCCTTCAAGGTTCTTGCTCATACGAAATGCCTCCCGGATTTGAGCAAGAAGAATACCACAGCCAGTGCAACGGAAAGCAGCCTCTCGCGCCTGTCAGAGTTTGCTATAACCTGAATTATGCACTGCGGCGTGGACCTGAGGAGGGCTGAGCCGCAAGGGACCATTGGGGACCCCCTAAAACATGGGGTAAAAAGGTAGGCTGGCAAAGATCCCAGCTTCGCCAGCCAACCCCAAGGAAGTCACCCACATGGTTACCAGACGAAAACAGCATAGCTCCCAAAGGCCCGTCCAACAAGGCCCAGCCGTGACGGCCTCGCGGCCCAATAAAATCGGGGCTTCGACGCCTTACCACTTCCGCGGCAGGAAGCCGACTCCCTACGGCGGCTTGCTGCCGGTGGTCGGGAGGGCGCTGATCTGAGAGTCTGGCTATGCGCTATGCGTAAAATTTTATGCACTAGCCGTAACGCACTGGAAACACGTCACTTCCGAGCGAGGTTTTAACGACGCGGATTCTGGGCGGGAAGGGGAACCGGACACGGAGAAGCCAAAAGACCAGTTGCCGCGCTACCACCTCACGACGACCGCCAACCCGCTACGAACGCAGCCACACTCGCAAAGTGAATCTGTGCATAATTCAGGTAGATGGGTATCCGGTTGACTCAGGTAGCCCCAAGATGTAGTATGCCGGCAGATGGAAGATTACCCTCAGAACCTGACAGAGTTCGAGGCCCGTTTTAGCAGTGAGGAGGCCTGCCGGGAGTATCTGTTCCGGCTGCGCTGGCCGGACGGTTTCCGCTGTCCGGGTTGCGGTTGTGGAAAGTCGTGGCCTTTGCGAAAAGTGCTGCTGCAGTGCGCTGCGTGTGGGCGCCAAACCTCGGTGACCGCCGGGACCATCTTTCAGGACACGCGCAGCCCTTTGCCGTTGTGGTTTCGTGCGATGTGGTGGGTCACCACCCAAAAAACCGGAGCCAGCGCTTTGGGACTTCAAAGAGTGTTGGGGCTCAACAGGTACGAAACGGCTTGGACCTGGCTGCACAAAATGCGGCGCGCGATGGTGCGGCCGGGACGGGATTTGCTGGCCGGGACAGTGGAAGTCGATGAAAGCTACTGGGGCGGGCTCGAAGAGGGCCTGCGGGGCCGAAACCTGAAAAACAAAGCATTGATCGCAGTAGCCGCTCAAGAGGATGGGCGGGGTATCGGCCGGATTCGCATGAAGAGAATCGAGGATGCCTCGGGCGAGAGCCTGTTGCCTTTCGTGGAGGAGTGCATCGAGCCGGGCAGCGTGGTGCATACCGACGGCTGGCCCGGTTACTCCGGGTTGAAAAAGGAAGACTACGTCCATCAGGTCACAGTTGTCAGCAGGCAGGAGCAGTCCGCGTCGGAATTGATGCCCCGCGTCCACCGCGTGATGTCACTGCTCAAGCGCTGGCTGCTGGCCACCCATCAGGGCGCCGTGAGCCACAAACATCTGGACTACTACCTGGACGAGTTCACCTTCCGTTTCAACCGCCGCAAATCCAAAAGCCGCGGCAAACTCTTATCGGCTCGTCCAGCAGGCGGTAGCCGTGGATCCCGCGACTTACAAGATGATTGTTCACCCGGTTACAGAACCCAAGAAAATCCCCAAACCACAAGATATTGGGGCTACCTGAGTCAACCGTATACCCATCTTCGGGTATAAGTCTATCTAACGGAACATAAATCCAAGCAAGACCGGAGGTATCTATGGCATACAAGATCATCGGAGTTCATGGCCTTGCCAATAAACCGGAGGAGATAACTCTCAAAGGATGGTGGCAAAATTCCATCCTGGAAGGTCTTAAGCGCAACTGCGGGAATACAGAACAGAAGCTAAACTTCGAGATTGTCTATTGGGCGGACATCGACTACCCTGTCCCGGTGCCGGACAGCAAGAATCCCGAACCCTATACGGCGGCGGGAGCAGGACAGCTCAAGATGTATAAGGATGGCTGGCGTGACGAGGTTGTGTTAGGCGCCTTAAGTATAGGCTCCAAGCCACTGGACTGGGCCAAGCGATACCTCGGGGTCGGGAAGGTTGCCGACGCTGTGCTTGCTGCTAAGCTGCAGGACCTGTCGAAGTATTACAAGAACGCTACCAAAGGGAAAGAGATGTGCGATCGCGTTCGCGCCAAGTTATTGGATAACAGCGGCCAGCGAATCATGCTGATTGCCCATTCGATGGGCAGCATCATCGCATACGACGTGCTGCGAGAGATCGGCCGGACGCAGCCTCAGGTTCGCGTAGACCACTTCGTGACAATCGGCTCGCCCCTTGGCCTGCCGCATGTCAAAGACAAGATCTGGAGAGAAAACCACCTTGTCCGAACGCCCTCGGTCGTCAGTAAGTGGACGAACTTCGTGGACCGCCGCGATCCGGTCGCGCTGGACGTTCACCTATCCGACGACTACGAAGAGAACGTCGCTGGTGTCAGGGTGCGGGATGATCTTGTGATCAACGGCTACACCGGCAAGAAGAAAGATGGAAAAGACGGGAAACCGAATCATCACAAGTCGTACGGCTACTTGCGCGCGCCGGAAATGTCCAACGCAATTCGGGCGTTTCTCTAGCGAGCATTGCTCACCGATCGAGTGCCGGCGGGGCCGCTTGCGGCTCTTCGGCTTTTGCCCGAATCGGAATGCGGAAGTAGAAAGTCGACCCTTTACCGACGTTACTTGTCACACGAACGGACCCGTTGTGGGCAAGCACTAGGTGTTTCACGATCGCCAGCCCCAGTCCGGTGCCACCCAGCTCTCGGGACCGCGCCTTGTCAACCCGATAGAATCGCTCGAACAGCCGGGGTATGTGCTCGAGGGAAATACCCGTCCCGCTGTCGTTGACATAGAAGTCGACGTCTTCACCGTCGACTCGAACTCCAAGCTGAATTCTTCCATCTGGCTTGGTGTACTTGACGGCATTGTCGAGCAGATTGGCAAGCACTTGCTGGATCGCCTGCGAATCACAATCGATCTGGAGGTCCTCGGGCAGAGGCTTGACCTCAACCGTGATCCCTTTCTTGGTGGCGATATCGCGGATGGAATCGGCCGCTTGCGAAATCAGGTTCCCCGCTGAGTGCGGTAGGAACTCGAACTCTCGAGCCTGAACTTCGATCTGTGACAAAGTCATCAGATCGGCGGTCAATCTTGTCAGGCGATCGGCATTCTTGCGAATAATCTCCACGAACCGCCGGCTGTAGGCGGGATCGTCGATCGCCCCATCCAATAGCGTCTCCGCGTAACCCCGCACCGAGGCAAGCGGCGTGCGCAATTCGTGGGAAACGTTGGCGACGAAATCCCGCCTCATGCGGTCGACTTTCTCCAGTTCAGTGATGTCGGAGAAGACCGCGACAGCGGCTTGGCGGTTGCCGTCCGTGTTGACAATCGGCGCACAGGATACTCGCAGCGCCCGCTCCGGCGGATCGTCCAGAAACATGTCGAGGGAGCGAGGCTCCCCGTCGAGCAGGACGCGACCGAACAGACCGGCGACCCGGGTGTTGGACCATTGGTCGAGCGACGCTCCCACATCCAACTTCTCTTCGGGCATCAGCCTCACCATCGCCGGATTGAAGAGCAGCACGTAGCGGCTATGATCAACGACAAGTATGCCTTCATTGGTGGCATTGACGACGGCGTCGAGGCGGGAGCGCTGCTCTTCTATCCTGCCTAGCGTCGAGCGAAGCTGTTCCGCGGTCGTGTCGAGCGTCCTCCAGAGTTCGCCAAACACACCTCCCGAGAACGCCGGCGGCGTAGAGCGGTAATCACCGCCAGCGAGGCGTTGCGAGAACCTCATCACACGGGAGAGGCGGCCCGAGAGACGGCGTGCTACCCATATCGACGCACCGATCGCGGGTATCAACGCCAACAGCGTGACGCCCAGAATCTGTGAACGAACAGCCGCCGTGCGGGCTTCGATATCAGAAAGGGGTAGCGCCAGCCGCAGAGCCCCGTATTCCATGGGAATTGCCACGTAAAGAAACTCGGACCCAACCGTTCGGCTCAAGCGAGTGTCCCGGCCGAATCGTCCCGCCAGGGCTGCGGCAAGCTCGGGACGATTGGCGTGATTTTCCATCGTTGCCGCGTCCGCCTCGGAGTCCGCGATGACACTGCCGTCCGACTCAACGATCGTGACCCGCGCACCGCTGCGCTCGGCGATCTCGGCAATGACATCCGGGCTGAGCTCGACCGGGCGCCCCGTGAGGACCGACTGCGCCAATCGCACTTCTTTCACTAGCGCCTGCTCTAGGTCTTTCCGCAGGTTCTCTGCCGTGACGCGAGTGACGAAGTAGTCCACCCCAAGCGCCGCGAGCGCCAGCAGGGCGACAAAAATAAGAACCAGTCTAAGGAAAATCCGTTGCGTCATGAAGGGAATTCAATCGTCACGAAGGCGCTTCAAAACGATACCCGAATCCGCGCACCGTTTGCAGCCATTGCGGATTGTCGGGAGTCGCTTCGATTTGCTCGCGCAGCCGCCGAATATGGACATCCACGTTGCGGGGCGTTACGTGGCGGTCGTCGCCCCAGACGGCAGCGAGAATCTGTTCCCGCCGAAAGACCTTGCCGGCGTTCGACATGAAGAACTCGAGAAGGCGAAACTCGGTAGCGGTCAGGCTCAGCGGCTTGCCGTCCAATAGAGCCCGTCGCGAGGAGATTCGCAACATGAACGGGCCGTAGGTTTTTGATTCTTCTTCCGGAGCCGAGCTTCGCCGCAGGTGGGCCTTGACGCGCGCCACCAGCTCGCGCGGGCTGAACGGCTTCGTGATGTAGTCGTCTCCCCCAAGCTCAAGCCCCAGGACTTTGTCGGCTTCCTCGCTTCGGGCCGTCAAGAACAGGATGGGCACATTCGCGAAAGACGGCTGGGCCCGCAGCTCACGGCAAAACGTAAATCCGTCGCCGTCGGGAAGCATGACGTCGAGCAGGATGAGATCGGGCGACACCTCGCGCACCTTATCCATCGCGCCGTCAAGCCGCTGGATCGTGGCCACTTCGTAGCCGCGCTGTGCCAGGTTGTAGTCGAGCAACGCACAGAGGTCTTGGTCGTCCTCGACGACTAGGATCGTCTGGGGCATTAGCGTCGGACTCATTGTATCGGGTCGCTGGCATGTTGAGCCGTTTTGCCGTTGAGCTGCTGAGCAGATTCTTGCTGGACAAAAAATGGCTTCGTCTCGCCCTCACACAGGGATCTATTTCAGATCTAGGAAACACGAAGGTTGCCGCCTCACGATACCGGGGACCCGGTCGAAGTCCTGATCGAACCTACAAATCGAGTCGGCCCCAATCGTAACGTAGGCGGAAAGGTGGAGTGCATCCCGGGCGGTGAGATGCGGATGCAGATCCATCAGCAGGCGAGCATCGTCCATGACATCCGCGGTGATTGAAACGACGTTTCTCATGATGCTGCGTGTAAGGTCGTAGGCCTTTTTGCCGTCCTCCCAGCGATTCACCGCCCGGTATCGGTGAAGAATCTCCTGAAGGACCTCGGCATCGATGGCTGCGCTAACACTCCCATTCACCATTTGCCGGAGAAATGCTTTGGAGGATGACTTGTTCGGGTGAGGGCGACCTCCCGCGTACATGAAAACGTTGGTGTCGACAAGGGTCACGGAAGTAGTTCGTCCGTGCCAGGTACGGATTCCCGCTTCATGGTGGCAACGTCGGAAACCGGAAGGTCCAACCGGCTCAGCTCTTCGATAGCCTCCAATCGCCGTTGGAGGGATGAAGTGCCATACTCCAGTTCACATGCACTCCGAACCAAGTCCCCGAAGCTGGTTTTGCGATCCCGCGCCAGCCGAGTGAGTTGGCGGTGCTGTTCTTGAGAGAAAAGAATCGTAGTTTTCTTAGAAAGCTCCACATCCACCTCCATATACGTATTTTACCGTCCCGACAAGTATCCGTACAAGCACAAGCTGGATGCAACCGAAAGAGAATTGGGCGAGTGCACCTGGCCCTCAAACATAGCGACGTTTGCGAAAAGCCGCTTCGTTTCTGGGCCGTGAAAATCCGCCGCTTGACAAGTCGCCTGACTTGAAGAGATAGTTAACCAGGGCGTGAAGTGTCGGGAGCCCATTCTGAGACTGGACGTCCGTTCAGCACCGGACCGGTTGGGAGATTCGCCGCCCGCTAGAAGCCCAGTTACAGGAGACCTACGATGGAGAACCACAGGGTTGTTTCCCCCGAAGAATGGCTTGCGGCTCGCAAAGAGCTTCTTGCGAAGGAAAAAGAATTCACCCGCTTGCGCGACGAACTAAGCCGCCAGCGGCGAGACCTTCCCTGGGAAAGGGTCGAAAAAGAGTACTCCTTCAAAGGCCCTCACGGCAAAGAAACTCTCGCAGACCTGTTCGACGGCAGGAACCAGCTCATCACCTACCACTTCATGTTTGACCCGGACTGGTCGGAGGGCTGCAAATCCTGCTCGCTGTTTGCCGATCACTACGACCGGTCGATCATTCATCTCCACCAGCGTGACGTGACGATGGTGACGGTATCGAGAGCCCCGCTCGCGAAGCTCGAGGCCTTCAAGAAACGTATTGGTTGGAGTTTCAAATGGGTCTCGTCGCTGGGAAGCGATTTCAACTGGGACTATCATGTTTCCTTTACTTCCGAAGAGCAAGCGGAAAAGAAGACCTACTACAACTACGGGATCCATCCTTTCCCGTCCTCAGAAGGACCTGGAATCAGCGTATTTACCAAGAATGACCAAGACGAAATCTTCCATACCTACTCCTCTTTCGCACGAGGTCTCGACATCCTCATCGGTGCCTACAATCTGCTCGACATCGTCCCGAAGGGAAGGGACGAAGCGAACCTGCCCTACGGCATGGAGTGGGTGCGCCACCACGACAAGTACGGGGATAAGTCGTTCTCGGATCCTTTCGTTGAACTACTTCCAGCGCGCGCATCCAGCAAGGAATAACTGACTGAACGGCCGAACGGGTTTTCCCGTGAACCGGGGGCGTCCTACTTGAGGGCTTTCCCGCAAACCTCCGCCTTGAGACCGCAGGCGGCATCGTGCCGCTGGTTGCCCTCATCACCGGAACAGCACACGTCGAGTTCGGCGAGTTGCGCGGACCGCCCGTAAAGAATGACGACATCCCCGGCCTTGACGATTGTCTCGGCGGCGGGCGTGCCAATGTAACTTCCGTCCCTTCGCTGGATGCCCAGCACCAATATCCCTTCGTCATCTATCGCCGACTCCGACAGCGATTTGCCCGCCAGCCAATCGTCGGCCTGAACCGCCATTTCGGAAACTCCGTAGTCGCCCGCCAGTGACAGTATGAAGTCACGGCCCTCCACGCGGGCCCATTTTCGCAGCGACCATTCGATTGCGTAGTGAACCTGCCGGTCAACCCAGCGGATCTTCGCTACCAGATACATGACTCCCAACCCCGCGATCAGGAGCGCCAACCGCAGCCGCCACACTCCTGTGTCTCCGGTCCCAACGAAAGATAGAATCGAGGTGGCGACGACCGTGACAATCCCGGCATTACCGAGCAGCATCAGCAGCATCACGACCTGCCGCCGCACCGGATGGTTCACCAAACTCTCTGCTTCGCTCGTGGTATAGCCTACGCCCGTGAAGGCTGACCGGGCTTGAAAGCTCGCTGCTTGCTGTGACAGCCCGGTGTAAGTCAAAGCGCCCGCAGCCGTCCGCGTAACAATCAGGGAGATCGCCACAATCATCAAAAGAGAAACAATAGCCAGCATTTTTTCAACTCCTCCGTGCGCTTCCAAATCTCACACGCGCGGCTTGACATTCGCAAGCGGCACGCTCGATACTTAACATGATGGTTAAACGATTACCGACTTCGATCGACTCAACGTTTTCCGCACTGGCCGACCCGATTCGCCGCGGCATCCTGACGAGGCTCTCCCGTGGTGAAGCCTCAGTGGGAGAGCTTGCAAGACCTTTTCGGGTTTCGGCTCCCGCGATCTCCAGGCATCTTCGTGTTCTGGAGCAAGCGGGATTGCTCTCGCGGCACAAAAGAGGACGAGTCCACCAGTGCAGGCTCAATCCGCGTCCTATGCTGGAGGCCGTGAGTTGGATCGCCGATTGCCGCCGGTTCTGGGAACAGCAGTTCGACTCCCTCGAAAAATTCCTGGGTGAATCAGCAAACGCTGAATCAGCAAACGACGTATCACAAAACGACCTATCCCAAGACAAGGAGAATTCCACATGGCCTCAGTCAGCCCCAGCATCGAAACAACGCTCGAGCTCCGCCGCACATTCCAAGCGCCGCGCGAAAAAGTCTTCCGGGCCTGGACCGACCCGGATCAAATGAAGCACTGGTGCGCCCCAAGCGCCGACTACGACACGACCGCCGATGTCGACCTGCGGGTCGGCGGCAAGTATCGCATTGAGATGAAGCATAAGGACGGGACCAGTCACACCGCCATTGGAGAATATCAGGAAGTCAGTGAGCCGGAGAAGCTCGTCTACACCTGGTCCTGGGAAGACGGATCGATAAGCGAGACGCTAGTCACCGTAGAGTTTCGTGATCTGGGATCGGCAACCGAGTTGGTGCTGACTCACGAGCGCTTCGAGACGACCGAGTGGCGCGACAAGCATAGCCAAGGCTGGACCGGCTGCCTCGGGCGGTTGGAAGGGCACGTGGCGGGGTAACGGCCTAGGTGCGGGGATGGGTGAGCACCCCCATGCGTCTACAAAGTGTCGACGCGGCAGGCCTGGGGGCCCGCGCCACATCGAAGCGCGAAGATTCGGTCTTCAGATCGAGCAAGCCCTACCTCGCTCCAACCAGAATCCACCTCGCTCCCGCGATATAATGGGGCCGAACCTCTCCCCGCCACGAGACCCTAGAACAAACTCATCGGGGAGCTGTCACGGCGGGGTTGGAGTACCCATCCATGGTCAAGTATCTACTAGGAATTCTCACGGGAATCGTCCTCGTGTTTGCGCTGCTCGGCGTAATGCTGCTGGTTGCCTTCACGATGGGCTCGGCCCAGCCCAGCATCGAAGACGACTCGGTCTTGGTGATCCGGTTGCGGGGCGATGTCCCGGAACACGTCGGAATCGAAATGTCCTTCGGTTCCTGGGATTCCAAAACACCTTCCACGTTGCTTGAGGTTCGTAATGCCTTCAAGAAAGCAGCAAAAGACGACCGCGTTCGCGCCATCGCTTTGCATTGCGGAGGTCTCGGGGCTGGCTGGGCGAAGTCCCAAGAGATTCGCTGGGCGATCGAAGAGTTCAAGGAATCAGGGAAACCGGTCGTCGCTTTCATGCAGGTAGCCGGCACGCTCGACTACTTCGTCGCCAGCGCCGCCGATGAAGTCTACCTCGCACCCGAAGCGTTCCTCGATGTTAAAGGCCTACGTGCGGAGGTTTCCTTCTACAAAGACACGCTGGCCAAGCTGGGAGTCACGGCCGAGATGCAGCAGATCGGAAAGTATAAGAGCGCCGCCGAGCCCTGGTCGCGTTCGAGTATGTCCGACGAGTCACGCGAAGTCATCGAGTCGATCCTCGATGAGGTCTACGGCCAGTTCCTGGAAACCGTTGCCCCCTCGCGCGATATGACCTCCGGCGCGCTGCGAGAGGTGGTCGATAACGGCCCGTTCATTCCTCAAAAGGCACTCGAAGCCGGGCTCGTCGATAAGCTCGGGTACGAGGATGAGTTCTACGATGCGCTGAAAGCGAAACTCGACCTCGAAGAGCTCAAGAAGGTCAGCTTCGGCCGTTATCGCAACGTTTCCCTGGAGTCGCTCGATCTGACGGGGGACCCGCAAATCGCCGTGGTTTATGCCGTGGGCAGCATCCTGCGAGGTGAGGGCGAATCGGGCGGTCTGCTTGGCGTGGATATTCTCGGCTCCGAGAGCTTTTCACGCACGCTGCGCCAGGTCATGGAAGACGACGATATCGAGGCGGTCGTCCTCAGGATCGACTCGCCGGGAGGAGACGCGATCGCCTCCGATCAAATGTGGCGCGAGGTCAATCGCCTGCGCGAAGAGAAGCCGATGGTCGTCTCGATGTCGAATGTTGCTGCCTCCGGTGGGTATTACATCGCGATGGGCGGAGTTCCAGTCGTGGCCTACCCGGGAACCTATACCGGATCGATCGGCGTTTTTTACGGGAAGATCAACCTGCGCGGCCTCTACGACAAGATCGGGATTAAGAAAGAAGTCATTACACGAGGCCGATTCGCGGCCATCGACAGCGACTACCATGGCTTCACCGATGAGGAAAGAGCCAAGGTTCGCGAAAGCATGGAGGCGATCTACCATGGCTTCGTCGAGAAGGTGGCTCAGTCGAGAGGCCAAGAGTGGGACGAGATTCACGAGCTTGCGCAAGGCCGCGTCTGGATGGGCAGCCAAGCCGAGCGCAACGGTCTGGTAGACGAAATCGGCGGCTTTGATAGAGCGATCGAGATGGCCAAAGAAGCCGCCGGAATCGACGAAGAAGAAAAAGTGACGCTCGTCACCTTTCCGGCGCCGAAGCCATTCATTGAAGTTTTGTTCGAAGGCGACTGGCTCGTGCGCGATTCGCCGGCTCTGGGTTTGCTTCGCTCGGCCCTGCGGGATGTCCCCTACTGGCCCCCGCTCCTAGAAGGCGGCGTCCTGCGCATGCTCCCCTACTCGATCAGCATTCAATAGGGCACACCGTGCCAGCCCCGCTGAGCGAGACTACAAGAGGACACTCAGAGCCCCTGGCGTCAGACGGGGGTCGAGCCGCGCGCCGAACCCTCCGCCGGAGATCAGATGCCAGAGACCAACAACCGGAGACCGACGAAATGACCCGAAGAACCCTATTCCAAGGAAGCCTCGCGGCCGCCGCCAGCGCGCTCCCAGCCGTTTCCGCGCCACTGAACAAAGACATCGCCATATCGAGCGACAACGGCGCGACCTGCTGCAAGAAAGTCATTGAAGTCATCCGAGCCCGGGGCGATACGCTCGACGCCGTCGTTGCTGGGATCAACATCGTCGAGGAAGACCCGGACGACACCAGCGTTGGTTACGGCGGTCTCCCTAATGAAGAAGGGGTTGTCGAACTCGATGCCTGCGTCATGCATGGACCCTCGCGCCGAGCGGGATCAGTCGGTGCACTACGCGGAATCAAGACCCCCTCGAAAAATCGCCCAGCTCATCATGGAGTGCTCCGACCACATCATGATCGTCGGCGAAGGAGCCCTGCGGTTCGCCAAGGCGCATGGATTCAAAGAAGAGAACCTCTTAACCGAAAAAGCCCGCCTCGCGTGGCTCATGTGGAAAGAATCAGGAAACGGCGATTGGGGACCCGGCCTCGATGCGCCTCCCAAGCCCGCCGGTCAGGCTGAACTGCGCCAGCGCTACCCCGACGCCAACCCCGAGCTGCTGGCCTGGGCTCGAGAAGTGCTGGAGAACCGACCGACCGGCACGATCAACTGCCTGGCACTCAACCGCAAAGGCGAGATGTCGGGCTGCACCACCACCAGCGGGCTGGCCTGGAAGATTCCCGGACGTGTCGGCGATTCGCCGATTATCGCCGCCGGTCTCTACGTGGACCAAGATGTGGGGGCCGCCGGCTCCACCGGCCGTGGTGAGGAAAACATCCGCATCGCCGGCGCCCACACTGTCGTCGAAAACATGAGACACGGCATGAGCCCCAAAGAAGCCTGCCTCGACGCCCTCCGCCGCGTGTCACGCAACTACAACGACGACAAGCCGCGGCTGACCTTCGGGCTGAATTTCTACGCCCTGCGCAAGGACGGCGAGTACGGCGCGGCCTCCCTGTGGAGCCATTCCGGAGAAGGCGACAAGCGCAAGCGACGAAAGTTCGTCGTCAACGACGGCTCCGGCAGCCGCCATATCGAGACGGCGTACTTGTACCCCTCTGCGTAGTTGCCGATCCAAACATAGCCCGAAACGCCTGTGACGGGTCCGGATTTGGGTCCCCAGGAATTGTGGCATATTGGCCATTCTCTGACGTGGTTTGTGCAATTAGTCGATGCTTTTCGAGCCGTTCTGAGGCCTGCGCGGGCATTCCGCGGGAACGACGCTTAGGGGCACACTGGCGCATAAGCCATTTTGTTTCTGTGTGTTACGTAGTTTCTGAGCCCGCCTCGGATCACCACAGATTGCGGGTTTTGGCAGGAAATGTCATGATATTGGGATTTTTGGTCTTCCCCAGCATCAGCAAGAGTTTCCGTAAGTAGCATAAGAATCAATGACCTGGTGTGTTTTTTGTGGCTTGCGGTACATTTCTTGCTCCAGATTTGCGTTGCGATTACTTTGTTCTCGCTTCGATGCTGTCGTCCCTCCTTGTTCACGAGGTCGTGACATCTATTGGCAAATCGTTTGATCTCGCGCTTGCGTTTAGGATCTTAATAAACAGATAGAGGCGCCTCTTGCTTCCGTTGATCGAACCTCGACACCCGCTTCCAAAAGAAGCCCAAAAAAGCGGCTGCGAGCGGATGGTCTTCTGCTCAGCGGCTTGGACCAGCGAGCGTGCGGATCCCAACTGAGTGAGAAGCCATTCGCGGGGGATGACCACAATGCGGAGAGCAACCCGAAACTGCCCCGGGGAATTTGTTGGGTTGGTCCGGTGATCTACGTCCGTTACGGTTTCTGGTCATATTGTACCAGGCCGTGTCAAGTGTTTCGGGGGCTTTCGCATGAAGCCGTTGACATTAAAGGAAATATCGAACGTCATTTAGATCCACGGACGACACTTTTTGAGAAATAGCATGAAATAGGGTGCAGCGCAATGCTGCGTCGGCGGGCCGTCTTGGTTCTGCCGGCCAATTGGCTCCCGTGGCACGCCTTTGACCCAAGGACGCTAGGTAAACCGCTATACTCTGCCAAGCACTTCGGGCAGGCTGTGTGAGATGGGGAACGGGCCAGAGATTCCAGCGGATTGGACTGAGCTCGAGCGGCGGGTATGGGAGCGGATTGCCGCCGGCGAGCCGGCGGACTTAAACGCACGCCCCGATCAGAAGAACCTAGACCCCCATACCGAGGACGGCTGGAGCGAGGATCGTCGTCTCACTGCGAAGTTCTTTCAGGACATCCTGATGCAGAAAGCATTCGTTGAAGCCACGCCTAGTGGCGGCGTGCGGATTCTCGGCGCCCTCATCGATGATGCTCCATTGAATCTTGAGCATGCTCGTCTGCAGCATCACTTTTGGCTCGAAGAGTCTCGGATACTGACGGACGTCAACTGTCTCTATCTCAGAGTCGCCGGAGTTCTTTCGTTGGAGAAGTGTTTCGTCGCTGGCGCCGTCGACCTTTCTGCAGCCGAAATCGGCAGTGCTCTTTTCCGTAACGCGACCTTCAAGGGAGGGCTCACACTAACGGGGGCCAAGATCAGCTCCGAACTGGCGATTAGCCAGTCGACCTTCGAGGCGGACGTCAGCCTAGACAGCACTACGGTGGGGGGCCACGCTCTTTTCCTTAACGCGACTTTCGAGGCGGGGCTCGGCATGGCGGTGGCCAAGATCGGCTCCAACCTGTTGATGAGCGGGGCGACCTTCGAGGGGAATGTCAACGTAAACAGTGCCACCGTGGGCGGCCATGCTTTGCTCCGTCGCGTGACCGTCAAGGGAGCCCTCGACCTAACGGCGGCCAAGATCGGCGCCGGCCTGGACATGAGCGCGTCGACCTTCGGGCGCGTCAGTCTGAACGCTGCCAAGGTGGGCGGTGCTGCTTTTCTCCGTCGCTCGTCTTTCAACGGTACGCTCGACCTGGCGACGGCCAAGATCGGCGCGGGACTGGATATGGGCGGCGCGACCTTCGAGGGGGACGTCACGTTAAAAGGATGCACTGTCACCGGGGATTTCCTACTAGGTTTTTCGGAGTCTTCAGCGGCGCGCTGGAAAGATGGCGCATCACTCACCCTCCGCAACGCCCATGTCGGTGCGTGGCAGGATTGGTGGCGGGATGATAGCGTCAACGCTTGGCCCAAGAGTTACGAGCTTGAGGGTTTCACCTACGATCGGCTCGGCTCGAGCAGCGCGGGAAAAGAGGCCGACATGCTGCACCGGCCAGTCGCCTCCTACATTGAGTGGCTGGCTGGGGACTCGGACTCCTCGCCCCAACCGTACGAACAGCTTGCACGTCGTTTTCAGGAGGCCGGCTTACCATACAATCGTGACGAGGTTCTCTATGCGACCCGAGAGCGACAACGGCACAAGGCGTGGTCGACGGTAGGCCATTATGGCCCCGCAAGAAGGCGGGAGTCGCTACATGCGCTGGGACATGCGCTGGGCCTGTCGGCGCTGCGCATGACAATTGGCTATGGTCTCGGCGCCAAGTACTTTCGCGCCCTTGGGTGGGTGGTCGGCTTGACCCTTGTGGGCACGTTGATGCTCATTGTTGCGGGCTCACATTCCTTAGCGGAGTGGTGGCCCGTTTTCTTCGCAAGCCTCGATCAGCTATTGCCAATTGTCACGCTCGACAAAGCGCATGACGCCCTGGTGTTCGGGGATCTCTCAGCCATGCCACCGGTCTACCCGCAACCCTACGGGGTGCTGGTCTACTTCTACGCGCACAAGATCGCAGGCTGGGTACTGGGCTCTTTCCTCGTAGCGGGTCTTGCGGGTCTGACGCAACGCAACTGAGCGAAGTTATTTGCTAGCATAGTGCTAGCAAGAAAACGAATATGGCAACCCTAACCATCAGAGACGTTCCGCCAAGCGTCGTCAAGTCGCTGAAAGCGCTGGCGCGGAGAAGCCGGCGTTCGATGGAGGAGGAAGTTCGAGAACTCCTTGCAAGCTACGTCGCTGAGCGTCGCTCCGTCCTCAAACAAATCGAGGCGGCGTGGGAGACACAGGCCCGCCGGCCCACTGCGGAGCAGGTAGAGGACTGGATCGGAGCCGGGCGCAATTGAGGGCCGTCGTCGATACGAACGTCGTCGCTTACTTTCTGCTCGGTACCGAGCCATTCGTCGACGAGGCACGCCGGTTCTGGGAGGCGGTACGCGAGCCGATCGCGCCGGCACTCTGGGAGGCCGAGCTGGCCAACGTCGTGTGGATGGCGATTCGCAGCGGCATCATCGAGGCCCACGACGGACCGAAGCGGCTCGACCTTGCGGCTCGGCTCGGCGTTCACTCGGTACCGAGTCGGAAACTTTGGCATGGGGCGCTTACTCGCGCCGTGCAGTCGGGCACAGCCGCTTACGACACCTTATCCGTCGAACTCGCCGACCGCGAACGGCTTCCCCTCGCAACCTTCGACAAGAAGGTGCTCACCGCGTTCCCCGAGATTGCCAAACGTCCGGGCGATCTATTTTCGAATTGATGGGTATCCGGTTGACTCAGGTAGCCCCAAGATGTAGTATGCCGGCAGATGGAAGATTACCCTCAGAACCTGACAGAATTCGAGTCCCGTTTTAGCAGTGAGGAGGCCTGCCGGGAGTATCTGTTCCGGCTGCGCTGGCCGGACGGTTTCCGCTGTCCGGGTTGCGGTTGTGGAAAGTCGTGGCCTTTGCGAAAAGTGCTGCTGCAGTGCGCTGCGTGTGGGCGCCAAACCTCGGTGACCGCCGGGACCATCTTTCAGGACACGCGCAGCCCTTTGCCGTTGTGGTTTCGTGCGATGTGGTGGGTCACCACCCAAAAAACCGGAGCCAGCGCTTTGGGACTGCAAAGAGTGTTGGGGCTCAACAGGTACGAAACGGCTTGGACCTGGCTGCACAAAATGCGGCGCGCGATGGTGCGGCCGGGCCGGGATTTGCTCGCCGGGACAGTGGAAGTCGATGAAAGCTACTGGGGCGGGCTCGAAGAGGGCCTGCGGGGCCGAAACCTGAAAAACAAAGGATTGATCGCAGTGGCCGCTCAAGAGGATGGGCGGGGTATCGGCCGGATTCGCATGAAGAGAATCGAGGATGCCTCGGGCGAGAGCCTGTTGCCTTTCGTGGAGGAGTGCATCGAGCCGGGCAGCGTGGTGCATACCGACGGCTGGCCCGGTTACTCCGGGTTGAAAAAGGAAGGCTACGTCCATCAGGTCACAGTTGTCAGCAGGCAGGAGCAGTCCGCGTCGGAATTGATGCCCCGCGTCCACCGCGTGATGTCACTGCTCAAGCGCTGGCTGCTGGGCACCCATCAGGGCGCCGTGAGCCACAAACATCTGGACTACTACCTGGACGAGTTCACCTTCCGTTTCAACCGCCGCAAATCCAAAAGCCGCGGCAAACTCTTCTATCGGCTCGTCCAGCAGGCGGTAGCCGTGGATCCGGCGACTTACAAGATGATTGTTCACCCAGTTACAGAACCCAAGAAAATCCCCAAACCACAAGATATTGGGGCTACCTGAGTCAACCGGATACCCATCTTCGAATTAAATCGACGAAGGTAGACGCGGGGCGCCCGGCTTACAACCCGAGGCGAAGTTGGGGATCGTGCCGGCCCCTTGGCCGGTCATGCATAGCTTGGATCGCCCGGCTCCAGACTGCTAAGCCTTTCAATGACATGACAGCGCACTCGAGTTGCCGCCGTTCGGGCCTGCGTCGCTACGGATTCTGTCGGCCAAAACTCCTGATCGTATCTAAGTTCGACGGCATAGGGGGTCAAAGGTTCTACGACGGCGGACAGGCTGCGAAACGATTCGTCGTTCAAGCTACGCAGCTCGACAAGCCTCAGGAGGTTGTGAGTATGGGGAAAATCAGTCTCAACGGAACACAAGAATGACTTCAACAGTTTCTCTACGGCTTGTTGAGCGTGAAAGCAAGCCGCGTCGAAAGCGCCTGCTTCGATCGTCGCATCTACCGCTATGAGGTCGCTCTCGGCCTTCTTTCGCCAACCTTCCACAAGGTCAGCCTTCTCTTTCATAGAGCACCTTGCCCTCGCGTATCGCGGTTGTGACAAATGCCTGCGGCACTTCGCTCCAGTCCTCGATTTCTGTCGGAGTGTAGACAACGACCTCGACTTCGACAGGCAGATCCGCGAGAGCCGCGTAGATTGGGGCAGAGCGCTCGAACCGGGGAGCCTGCGAAGACCGGACAACGAGAATGTCGAAATCGCTATTCTCCCGAGCCTCGGACCGGGCTTGACTGCCGAACAAAACGATGCGCTGCGGATCCGCAGCCTTCCGAACTCGATCAACGATTTGCCGCAGAATTTCGTGCGTTTCCATAAGCGGGGAGCGTTACTTCATTCTCGCTGATTTATTCCGGGCGGATAACCCCGTCGGGATTGATTAGGTAAGTATATTATTACCCAAACAAGGGCGGTCCCCTCTAGTCCCGGGGTGCGCGTCCGTTGACAAGTGTCGATTGACGCGTTACGCTTAAGAGCGTTGCCGAATGATAAGGAGCTTTCACCATCGCGGGCTCCAGCGTTATTTCGAGCGCGGCGACGGCAGCCCGATCCGCCCAGATCTGCGAGGCCGGGTGGAGGCCATGCTCGCCCAGCTCGATGTCGCCAGCTCGCCCGAGGCAATGCGCATTCCCAACTACCGGCTGCACGCGCTCAAAGGCGACCTGAAAGGTTATTGGTCGGTGACTGTGAAGACGAACTGGCGCATCATCTTCCGCTTTGAAGACGAGGACGTCCACGACGTGGAACTGATCGATTACCACTAACAAACGGAGAACCGCCATGCCTATGAAAAACCCGCCGCATCCCGGCAAAGTCGTGCGCGCTTCTTGTCTGGAGCCGCTTGGCCTGAACGTCACCGAAGGAGCGAAGGTACTCGGCGTCAGCCGCCAAGCGCTCTCGAACCTGGTCAATGGCCGCGCCGGCATGTCGGCCGAAATGGCGATACGGCTCGCTAAGGCCTTCGGTTCCACGACGGAAACTTGGATACGCCTGCAGGCCGCCTACGACGTCGCTCAGGCGAAGGCGCGCGAGGACCAGATCCAGGTCGAGCGCTACAGGCCGCAGCCGGCTGCCTAAAGCGGGCCAGCTCAGAAGGGTCACACTCGCGCTTGGCTCATAACCCCGACGCGAAATTGTGATGATGCCGCCCGTTGAGGGCGGCCTCAATACTCATCGTCAGCGACAAGCGATCCTGGGCCCCCATCAGGCTGTAGATTCTTCGCGTCGGCTCGAACTCGTCTGGAATCTGGCCGTAAAAGGTCAGTCGGCGTGGTGCTAGAAGACCGGCCACCTCGGGCAGATCCGTGTGGCGCAGGACGTCCAAGAAGATCGGGCCTTCGCGGTGTGTTGTGGACGGGTCGATCAGCATCACCTCGCCGATACGGTGATCGAGCAGGGCGGCATAAAGCCCCAGGATGCCCGCATCACCGATTCCTAGCGTCGCGACGGGAGGGTTCACGCCTTGCTTGGCGAGCAGCGCGACCGCACGCAGGACATCCCAAAGCCGCATCGAGTCGACCGTTCGACCCACGTGCATCCCGTTGCGAAGGGTGTCTTTCCAGAACTTCTTGTCCCAGGAAACCTCACCGATGCCTCGCGGGTAGACGATCAACAACGGATTCGTCTTCGATCCGGTTACCGAACGAAGCGTGTCAAGCATGGACACGATATCTTCCCCATCTGAGGCGATGTAGAGCAGGGCCTGTCCGGGAGTCTCAGCCGCCTTACGGTAAAGCACTTGAATCGGCATCCCCGGCTCGGACTCAAACTGCATCGACTCGAACCCGGCCGGCGCTTCGATCACTCCTGGGCTTATATTCAGCACAGAGTCCGCCGCCGGAAACGACCGAAACAGCGATTGCTTGGTGACAACCTCGTACAGCTCATCGCGGCGCGCCTCCCAAGCCTGCTTCGTTGCGAAGGAGCGCGGCTGAGGGTCGGGAATCAGCATTCGATGGACCCGGTAGTTCTGGGCGTCCTTCGGCGGATTCCCGGCGAACACCGCGAGCCGCTCGCCCGGCAGGTCGGTGTAGCTGAGATCAATCTCGCGCTCGGGGATTTGCTTCAGCCAACGATCAAACCACTTGATGGCTTCTCCACGCAGCAGGTCGGAGTCTTTGTGACCGCTGTCGACGACCAGGTTCTTGAACTTCTCGCTCCCGCTGTAGGAGGCGTAGAGCTTTCCGACGGTTCGATAGAATTCTTCGTATCCGGGCACGGGGAAGAGAAGATCCTGCCGCCCGTGCATCATGTATAGCGGGCGAGGAGCGATCAGCGCGCCCTGGTGCATCATATCGTGCATGTGGCTGTTGATTACGAACATGCAGTCGCAATGACGCCGCTGCGTGTTCGCCTCAACATTGGCCGCGTAGGTGCTGTTGCCCATCACCGGCACGGCGACCTTGATACGCTGCTCGACCGCGGCGGAGAACCAGCTCATCGCAGCACCGCCGGAGCGGCCGGTGATTCCGAAGCGAGTCTTGTCGACCTCCGGACGCGTTTCCAGATAGTCGAGCGCGCGGATCACGTTCCAAACTTCGATCCCGGCCGGCGTGTAACCGCGCGAGTACCAGTCATACATTTCGTTGTTAAGAACTCCGTGGTGCAGTGCGAACGTCTCGGCAATTTGGATCGAGTCGATGATCATCGCAACGTAACCATGACGGGCTAGCGTAATCGCATGCCGCTGATACATGACTTTGTTGCCGTGCGGCGAATAGGCATGGCCGCAGACATAGATCACAGCCGGCAAGGGACCGTCGCGCTGCTTTGGTAGGTAAAGATTGGCCGTCGCGAAAACCTGCGGCATGCTCTCGAACGCGATTTTCTCGATAGTGTACTCAGGCTGGTCAATCACGCCGGTGATTCGGACCTTGAGCGGCGTGCGGGGCGGCAATGGATCCAAGCCCAGCATTTGGAGCGTTTCTTTGCGGCGCTGCTCGCGGACTATTTCCCAGGTGTCCTTCGATGAGATTTTCTGAGCCGCTGCGTCTGTGATCCGCCGAGCCTCGCGGATCAAGTATTGCGTGACTTGCTGCTTGCTCTCAAGCATGCGCTCGTAAGGGTTGGATTTCTCCTCTGCCGGGAGCAATATTGCGGAGGTGAACAGAAGCACGATGGCGGGGATTCGAAAGCGCATTTGAGGCCACTATAGCGAAGTGTCCGCTGTGTTGGAATGGAGAAGGCGCACTTCAGCACGCCGATCAACACCGCGGATGCGATCCCGTCGGCTGGACGCTACAATCTTTGATAAGCGGGGGAGACTCCGCAGGGGGTCGAGGTTCTAGATATGACAAGAAACTGTCTACTGAAACGAATCTGTCTGGTTTCGCTGCTCCTCCTGTCTACGGGGGTGGTCCACTCGCAACCTACTGTCCTGGACGTCCAACTGTCCACGTACCTAGGCGGACTTGGCTCGGACAGCGCCGTCGGCGTTGCTTTTGACAGCTTCGACGACATGTGGATTTGCGGCGGTCTGAACGGCCCCGGATTTCCATTCGCCGTGGGCGTGGAGCCTATCCCGCTGCCAGGTGGTGACGACATCTTCGTGGTTCACATTGATGTCGAAGAAGACGACCAGGGCGATCGCACATACACGCTGCTGCAGACAATCATCATCGGCGGCTCCGACTCGGATACTTGCGGCGGCCTAGGCGGGGGCGGAAGCGGAATCGTGATCACGCCCGACGACAGAATTTTCATCGGAGGCCGAACGCGATAGCCGGATTTCCCGATGCTGAAGACGGCGCTCGGCGGTGACTTCGACATGTTCATCGCGGAACTTGGGCCAACGGAGGTCGTCGCGTCGCAGCCGGCGCCGGTCCCTCAGGCGTCTGCCCGGCTCGGGCCCTATGAGCTGATCACCACGGCATCCTTCGGCGGAGCCTCCGAGGAGGACTTCTGTGACTTGAAACTTCATCTCACCGAGTCCGGGTTCGCGCTGTTCCTCGGTGAGGGAAGCGCCGGCAACATGCCGCTGGGACCCGGAATCCCGCCGCACGGCAACAGCGGTTTTAGGGACTTGATACTTCTTAGGATTGACGAGCAACTCAATCTGGTCCGCGGAGTCGGCTTGGGTGGCCCTGGAGAAGAGTTTTTCGGTGATTTGTCGATCGCAAACGGCGAAGGCCGCTTCACGGCAAGTACCGGCTCGCGCCAGTTCGAAGGCCTGAGCAATCCAAGCCCTGGTCAAGCGGGCGTCACCGGCCGATTTGACCTTGATTCGCTTCGGCCTGTCGTCAAGCTCCACGCTCCCTCGCCGGGGCTGGACCACCTTATTCTCCAAAAGCATGCCTGGGCTTCAGCGAAGCGAACCGCCGATGGCCCGCAAGATGTCCTTCCACCCGTCTTATTGGCTGCCGGCACTGCAAGCGACGGTGCGCTGAGGCCGACCACCGTAGTCATCGATGTGGAGACGAATGAGGTGCTCGACTCACAACCGGACACCACGGCGCGGGTTTTCAAAACCGACGGCGGCGGTAGCGTCCATTTCGGCTATTTGGGCTCGATGCCTGGTTTGGGTGTTTGTACACAGAACGCGGACGGCAGTGCTGGTTGTACGCGCACCCAATTGGCCCCAGCGGCCGGCAGCGGACTTTTCATGAACACCGTGGGAAGCAACAGCCGCGGCCAAATAGCCTTGGTAGGAGGGATCGGGGACGGCCTGGTCAGGACCCCGAACGCCCTGCAGTCTGACTTCGGAGGCGTTCGGGACGGATTTATTGTGGATACGCAGCAGCCGTTCTTGCTGGGGCTGGTCAATGCAACGTTTGCCGGCAATATTGGCCCTGGCGAACTCGTGACGGCATTCGGCGAGAAGATAGGTCCGCGCAAGAATTCTTTTGCTTTTAGCGAGATTGTTGACAACGCTCTCGAAACCAACGTGGAAGGGGTAGCGGTTTCTATCTTGCGCGAAGATGGAACGGCACTCGACGCACCCGTACTGAACGCGTCCTACGGACAGACGACCTTCGAAATGCCGGCATCGCTGCAGCCGGGCGAAAAGATCTCGGTTCTGATTCGATGCGGTGATCTCGTTTCAAACCCCTATCACCTGACACTGCGCGAGCCCGGCATCTCACCTTTCTTGTTCAACGGAAACGAAGCGGTCATCCAGGACGGCCTGACGGGCGCTATAGCGACCATGGCGAATCCGTTGAAGCCCGGTGATGTGGGCGTGCTTTGGGGCAACTCGGGTATCGCCAGGACCCCTGCTTGCCCGGGTCCCGGCAGTCTTGCCGACCCGACCGGGAATCCACTGCATCGGCTCGCTGGTTCGGATACCCTGACACTCCAGCTCGAAGCGGTCACCGCGGATCGCCAGGTGTTGTTTCGGCAAGTCGTCGCTTTTGCCGGGTCCCCGCCTGGACAGCTTTGCAACAATGTCTTGCAGGTGAACTTCGCGCTGGCCGACGCCGCGGCTTGGTCGGAACCTGATGTGCAAGCCGCGATCGCAGCGTCGCGCGCCCTCCGTGATTCGGATCCCGACGCCTACGGCCAGATTCTTTCGGAAAACCCCTGGATGCCGCTCGAGGATCCGATAACAGGCGAAGCCGTGCCTGTGTTTGTGACCTTTCCAGCTTTCGCTAATTAGCGTTCCCGAGCGAAGAACGGCGAGACATCGGTTCGATCCAAACGGTTCGATCCAAAACGATACGTAGCCTAGGCGCGCGACGGTGCGTAGAACGCCGGGCGTTCGGTCGACTCAACTTTCTCAGGCATTCCCGATTCAAGCGAGCGCACGCATGCTTCCGCTGCCAGCAACGTCGTGTAACCGTCCCAGGCGCTTGGGCCTTCGGCGCTGCCGTTTTGCACGCTTTTGACCCACTATTGAATCTCAATGCGGTAGGCGGTATCGAAGCGCTCGAGCCAATCGGAATCCACCCGCTGCGAGCAGGATTCCTCTCGCCGGAGGACTGCTCCTAGCGAAGGCTCGGTCCCGACGATCCCGTGCTCGCCCGTCACCTCGACTCCGACCTCGTAGCCGTAGCGGGCGTTCATGTTGACTTCGATGGTGGCTAGGCACCCTCCGCTGAGGGCCATTTGGACTAGTTGGAGATCTAATACTCCGTCGCTTCCGGCCGCGGTAGTTTCGCCGTTGCTCGGCTCGCCTGTACTTGTCCAATCTTTGCTCGTCCAGCCGGTGCTTGTCCCGCGGATAAAGACCTCTTCGATTTCCTGTCCAAGGAGCCACTGCGCCGAGTAAAGGTCGTGAATGCGCGAGCCGATAACTACCAATTCGCTGGTCATGCCAGGATAGGATTCCTGGTTGCGATGCCAACCCGAGAAGAAAATTGGCCGACCCACCGACCCCGAGTCCAGCGCATTTTTGACGGCGACATGCCGAGGGTCGTACTGGCGCATGAAGCCGACCTGGACAAGCCGCCGCCCTAGTTGAGACTCCGCTTCGACGATGTCCTTCGCATCGGCGGCAGTCCTGGCCAGAGGTTTCTCGCAGAGCACCGGTTTGTTTTGGCGCAAACACTCCAGCGTAAGAACAGGGTGCGTGGCGTCGGGTGAGGCGATTACGACCGCCTGGACATCATCCGCACGGATCAGCTCCTCGGCATCGTCAAAAACCCGGGCGCCACCGCATTCGGCCGCGACGGAACGAGCGCGATCAAGATCGACATCCATGATCGCAGCGACGTTAGCCTGTGACGTGTGGTTGTGCAGATTCCGGGCGTGACGCGCGCCCATGCCTCCGGTGCCAATCACACCGACAGATAGAAGGGATTGATCGTTGCGCATAGTTTGGTTGAACCTTCCTTGATTGAAACCCTCATTGATGCTTCCCGGTTAAGCCGGCTTTGCTCGCAGGCAGGTTTGTTTGCAGGCTTGCTGAGGTACCCATTTTTCAGGCACATTGGTTCATCTAATGAAGTTGGCGCGTAATCGCGTCCGTCATATCGCGTCCGTTATGTCGCGTCCGCAATAATGAGAGGCTGCAACCAGGAGAGTACATGGAACCGGTATCCAACTATATCAACGGCCACTGGCAGGCGGCGACGTCCGGCGACTTCTTGGATGTCGTCAACCCGGCCACCTCCGAAGTTCTCGCCCGCGTATCAGGAGATGGCGCGGCAGATATCGACGTAGCGGTTGAGGCGGCCAGCGCGGCATTCGGTGACTGGCGGCGTACGCCGGCCGAAGAGCGCATCCAATACCTTTTCAAGTTGAAGCAGCTTCTCGAAGATCATTTCGACGAAATCGCGCAAGTCACCACGATGGAGAACGGCAAGACGCTCGCCGAATCACGAGGCGAGCTGCGGCGGGGTGTTGAGAACGTGGAGGTCGCTTGCGGCATTCCGATATTAATGCAGGGCTATAACCTCGAGGACGTCGCTCGCGGCATCGACGAGATGATGATCCGTCAGCCGCTGGGAGTTGTGGCCATCATCACGCCCTTCAACTTTCCCTCGATGATTCCGTTGTGGTTTCTGCCCTACGCCATCGCCTGTGGCAACACGTTGATCGTGAAGCCGTCTGAGAAAGTTCCGCTCACGATGCAGAAGATGTTTGAGCTGATCGACCAGCTCGATCTGCCGGCCGGGGTGATCAATCTGGCCAACGGGGGGAAGGGAGCGGTGGACAGGCTGCTCGACCGGCCGGAAGTTCGCGCGATTAGTTTTGTCGGATCGACGCCGGTGACAAGGTATATCTACGCTCGCGCCGCCGAAAAAGGCAAGCGCGTCCAATGTCAGGGCGGAGCCAAGAACCACGTCGTTGTGTTACCCGACGCTGACCTGGACACGACGACCCAAATCGTGTCTGACAGCGCATTTGGCTGTGCCGGGCAGCGCTGTCTGGCCGTATCGGCGGCGATCACCGTAGGCGCGGCCCACAAGACCTTTCGCGACGCCATTGTCGATGCCGCCGCTGGAATTCAGGTGGGCTATGGCCTGGATGAGGGAACGGCGATGGGTCCCGTCATCACGCCGGAAAGCAAGGCCCGCATCGAAGGATGCATCGCGCGAGGAACCGGCGAAGGCGCGGTCGCGGTTCTCGATGGGCGGAAGTCTCAGGTTCCTGGCTACGAGAAGGGCAATTTCTTGAGCCCCACTGTCCTAGATGGAGTTTCCCCGGGTAGCGGTCTCTCGGACACAGAAATATTCGGACCTGTTTTGAGCCTGATCCATGCCGACTCCCTGCAAGAAGCGATTGAAATCATTGCCAAGAATCCTTTCGGTAATGCGTCGTCGATCTTCACCGCCAGCGGTGCAGCGGCCCGCCAGTTCCGCTATGAGGTCCCGACCGGAAATGTGGGCGTGAATATCGGCGTGGCCGCGCCGATGGCCTATTTTCCGTTCAGCGGCTGGAAGGATAGTTTCTTGGGCGTGATGCACGGGCAGGGCCGCGACGCGATTGAGTTCTACACCGACAAGAAAGTTGTTATTGAACGCTGGCCGAAGGATTGGTCGCGGAAATTTTAGCGAGCATCGAGTGGCCCCGTGAAACTGACCTTTCGCAATTTTGAACGCGACATCGAGCGATACCTCGATCAACACGGCAAGCACACTACGATCGGCGGACACCCGGCGGTGCGCGGCCACGACAAAGCGCAGCAATACGTATTCGACGCCTACCTGGAAGCCAAGGGCTACGATGCGGTAGTCGATTATCTGCTCACGTTCAATTGGGAAGTTGGGACCAATGAATGGCTGCGTGCGGCTACCGAGGCGTTCCGCTGTGCCCGCCGTGTCAGCAACATCAAGCGACTCTGGCGAGGAGTGATTGCCAAGCAGAAACTTGTCTTTTGGGAACTTCATGCGATCCGGGCGGAAGCCAGTATCTCGAGAAAGCAGCTCTCCGCCGCAAAGAAACTGGCGCTTTGCAGTATGGGAACGTTGCGCGAACTGGTGATCGAACTGGGCGACCAGCGGGAGCGCGAGCGGCTCAACGAGGAGATTGATTTATTCGAACTTGAGGAGCGCACGAAAGTCGGGCCGCCGACCGATCTCCGCAAAGTGGACGAAGGAGTGTTCTGGGACGTCATTGAGACCACCCGAAGCGTATCGGGATCCGTCGCGGAACGAATCAATCACTTGACGTCACACTTAACGCAAGATGGGTATCCGGTTGACTCAGGTAGCCCCAAGATGTAGTATGCCGGCAGATGGAAGATTACCCTCAGAACCTGACAGAATTCGAGGCCCGTTTTAGCAGTGAGGAGGCCTGCCGGGAGTATCTGTTCCGGCTGCGCTGGCCGGACGGTTTCCGCTGTCCGGGTTGCGGTTGTGGAAAGTCGTGGCCTTTGCGAAAAGTGCTGCTGCAGTGCGCTGCGTGTGGGCGCCAAACCTCGGTGACCGCCGGGACCATCTTTCAGGACACGCGCAGCCCTTTGCCGTTGTGGTTTCGTGCGATGTGGTGGGTCACCACCCAAAAAACCGGAGCCAGCGCTTTGGGACTTCAAAGAGTGTTGGGGCTCAACAGGTACGAAACGGCTTGGACCTGGCTGCACAAAATGCGGCGCGCGATGGTGCGGCCGGGACGGGATTTGCTGGCCGGGACGGTGGAAGTCGATGAAAGCTACTGGGGCGGGCTCGAAGAGGGCCTGCGGGGCCGAAACCTGCAAAACAAAGCATTGATCGCAGTAGCCGCTCAAGAGGATGGGCGGGGTATCGGCCGGATTCGCATGAAGAGAATCGAGGATGCCTCGGGCGAGAGCCTGTTGCCTTTCGTGGAGGAGTGCATCGAGCCGGGCAGCGTGGTGCATACCGACGGCTGGCCCGGTTACTCCGGGTTGAAAAAGGAAGGCTACGTCCATCAGGTCACAGTTGTCAGCAGGCAGGAGCAGTCCGCGTCGGAATTGATGCCCCGCGTCCACCGCGTGATGTCACTGCTCAAGCGCTGGCTGCTGGGCACCCATCAGGGCGCCGTGAGCCACAAACATCTGGACTACTACCTGGACGAGTTCACCTTCCGTTTCAACCGCCGCAAATCCAAAAGCCGCGGCAAACTCTTATCGGCTCGTCCAGCAGGCGGTAGCCGTGGATCCGGCGACTTACAAGATGATTGTTCACCCGGTTACAGAACCCAAGAAAATCCCCAAACCACAAGATATTGGGGCTACCTGAGTCAACCGGATACCCATCTAACGCAATTTAGGGCGGCCGACATTCGGCGGTTCGACAAACTGCTGCATGAAAAGATGCGGCAGGCCTATCACTGGGACCTCTGGGCTCTCGCTTTCATCGCTCAAGACGGCTGCTCCGACGACGCCTTTGAAGCCTTTCGCGCCTGGTTGATCCTACAGGGACGCGAGTGTTGCGAGTTGGCGCTAAAAGACATTCGACTGGTTGTGGAGCGCGTGCCCGCAGGTCTCGAAACACAAGCGGAAGGCTTGCGGGGCGCCGCCGCAATCGCCTACGAAGCGCGGGCAGGAAAGCCACCGATGCCCTTGAAGACGGGAGCAATGAAGCTCCAAGGGGAACCTTGGGAAGAAGAAAACCTGGATCGCCGTTACCCGGAGCTGCGGTCATACGGGACACGAGCATAAGGTCCGTGGTCTCCTTCGTCGCGAAACCGCTCGGAGAGCGCCGCAGGCAAAAGGTACTAAAAGAACAGGTCGATGGACTCGGCCAGCGAGTGGAGAAAGTGGAAACCGATGCTAGACAAACCGTCGGCCAGGGCCGGGCCCAGCGCGATCGCTGTTGCCCAACAGTTGGAACGGCGCGACCTCGGGACTGAGCAGTGCCGGGAGTCGGGCCGCCGACCGATCTCCACCATAAGGCCCGGGCTATCGTGATGAGAAGGCCCGCGATCAGTCAAGCGTCAAGCGCTCCTGACTAGCGCGGATGCTGGCTTTGAGATCGACGACGGGACCAGCGACTCCTCTGAAACACCTGTGACAGTTCGGGAATCGGAGGTGAACGGAATCGTGCCCTGGGCTGCGTGGTGCGCGTCGACACACCCGTCACGACTCCAACAGCTCATCGATCGAGGGACGGTCGAAAGAGACCTGCGCGTCGTCTCCAATGCCCCGTATGGCTTCCACCCTGGGCGGACCGATCAGCGGGTCCTTCGCTCGCAAGCAGGCATAGAGCGGCGCCAAGCTGCGGCCGGCGATGAGGTGAAACACCTTGCCGCGGGTTGATTTGATGGACAGGTTCACGTCTGGATTGGCCAGGGGAAGCGACCCCAGCGGCGTGTCCGCCGACGCTTCGAGCACCATCGCCGACGACGTGTCCTGCGAGATGATAACCGTGGCGCATTTCGCCCGATACAGCGACTCGACCATCCACCAGTTCTTGTCCCACTTCCCGTGCTCGTACGCGTCAAGGATCGCCCGCCTCACGGCCACGCGGTCCTCGATACGGATTTGCTTGACGCCGGACGCTTGAAACAGAAAGGCGCCTTCGCTTGAGAACTCCACGCTGATCTCGGCACGGGCCAGGTTCATGGCATTTGCGCTCGCCGAGCTGCTCACCGCCGTGCCCGACGCGGAGGTGTACTGCAACGTCTGCGGGGAGCCTGGGCTGCCGGCCTCGAACGCGATGCCGAGTTCCGCCAGGGACGCCGCCGCGGAGAACCGGCCGCCTTTGAACACCCCCGCTTCCCCCAACTCTAGATTGTCGCCGGGCAACCAGGTCGCAAAGAATCCGATGTTTCGGTGCATTTCCTTTTGATACGCTTTCACCGGGCTAACCATTAGTGTGCCCCGCTTGAATGGACCCGATCATCCGCCGAGGGCATCGAAGTCCACCACAAATCTGATCGTTATATCGTCTCTCGACAGCATGCGCCCCGCCACGTCTCTGGCGGTTTTGAAATGCAACATATTGTCGGCTTCCCGTCGCTCATCCTTGGTCTCGCTTGATGTCGGCGTCGGGGAGTGAACGACGCCAGTGGGCTCGAACAGCACCAGATCCCCCCGGTTAACGGCGCCGCGCACGTCGCCCAGGCTGGCGGTGATCGCGAGGGCCGGTTCATCATGGTTGCGATATCCCGCAAGCGCGTGAGCAAAGGTGGGCCCGTCGATCACCGCCATGATCGGATGCTGATAGGACGCCTGCAGCAGCGAACTCACAAGACACGCGATATCGATACAGTTCGCGCATTCGTGTGTCTCAATATTTTCGGGTGATCTGATTATCTGCTTGTCTTTCGCGTGCAGCTTGGGCTCAATCTTGTAGGCGAAGTTGTGGCGACGCAACCCGTCGTAGATCTGGCGGCACAGACCCATCGACTGGGTGCGGTCCCGCAGACGTGTTAGCGTGCCGCCGCCCAGGCTCTTCCTCACGCGGTCCACCTCGTCTCGCACGAACGAGTACTCGGGCCGCAGATGATGTTTGAGCGCTCGGCCGTCGGTCGTATCCCAGTACTGTTGCTCGGCGGGGGGATCGGCCCAGACCATTGTTCCGATCCCCTGCGCCGCCTTACCCGCGTCCGACGAGACCTGGACGGGCTCGACGAAGCCCCGTCGAAACCCCCGTAGCTGCCTCGTGAACTCCTCGGCCAACTTGGCCGTCTCGTTCCACGGCACGAAACCGTGCAGCGTGGGTTTGCTCTCTTTCACTCGCGGATCGTACTTGAGCCGGATGCTCGGCACGCTGTGCGCGTGCGCCATCGCGAGCACGACGTGCACCCAGGAGATCGTGCCGCCGAGCAGGAAGACGCACAGCTCCGCATCGACCAGCGACTCGAACAGCGAGACGTCCTCGTAGACCTTGCGCAAGTCTCGCCCGCCCAGCGGGGTGACGTTGTAGTTCTCGTCGTTCAAGATGTCGCAGACGCACTGGACGCCTGCCTGTTGCTCGGCGCTATCGGAACCGACCACGACTGCCTTTCGCGCCTCGTAATTACGCGACGGCAGTCGGGGAACCCGCTCAAGGTTCTCCAAGAACTTGGTTGCGCACTTGAGGTGGTGGCTCTTTTCACTGGAGGGCGCGTCGTAGATGAACGGCACTGCGTCCTCTGGGAACTGTCCCTTGTATTGTTTGAGCAGGAGATCGTCTACGAATAGCAGGCGCGGCACGCGTGCCCGGCGTGCTAGGTCGAGCTCGAGACCAATGTACTCGGAGTAGGTCGCCCGGCCGTCTTTCAGTCCGCGCCGAGGGATGACGGAAACGAAAGCGGCGAGTTCGTGGAGGTAGCGCTCGAGTTTGGCAACACACCACATGTTGGATTTCTGGGCCGCCTTGGGCGTGATCGCAACGTTGTTGAACAACTCGAAGAAATACTTGTTGATCGGGACGTCGCGATAGCTGTGGCTGTAGTACACATCGGTCATCGGCGGTGCCCATCAATTCCCTCGGCTTGCATGGGGCTGATCCGGGTTGGTGAGGCCCGTCGAGGACATCAGATGATAGTAGCCCCTGAACCAGGATTTTCATTATGGCCCTCGCATGACCACAGCATACACCCGTGCTGCCCCGAATGCGGTATCTTCTCGCGCTGAACGCCGCACACCACCTCCGCCGGTAGGCTCCAGGGCCCGTCCGTCCGCTCACAAACGTTGCTTGAGCGGGCTGAACGACGCGTGGGCCGACAAGGCTCCCTGCGAGAAACCCTTTGAAAACCAAAGCTGTTATTCCCCATTCGGGCGATGCTACCATACTCGGTAACGGCAGCGCCCAGATCTTGCGCAGCATGTCGCTGAACAGCCGCCGGCTCAGATGTCCTTCGGCCAACAAGAGTACAGATGAGCAGGAGTCGTTTTCGCACGTTCGTCGAAAGGGTCGAGCAGGCAATTGATGGCGAGAACGCCTCAACCGTTCAAGTCATGTCTGCTACATCTGAGACTGGGAAGAGGGCACACGGCAAGCCAACAGAAGCTGCCTGACACGTCGCGGGAGCGCCATTTTTCATAGGCTCTAGGAGATGCGGGATAAGAGCAACCCTACGCTGTCGGTGCCCTGTGCGCACTGCGTTTGGCCAACGCAACGGGACAGGGGGGGAGGCAACGAGAGCAGCCCGCTAAGCGGGCTTAGCAGCTTTCTTTCCGCCGTCTTCTAGTACTGATACCCACTTCATGTGTTCCTGCGAAATCAGTCTTTCTATACGTTCAGCCAACAACGGAATCGGGTTCGCGTGATTCGCGTACGGGCCGGCCCCGCCGTGATAGAGATACTTTTCCTCTCTGAGAGCTTCGCAGGTCGAGCGAAACCGAATCCAGTTTTGTTGATACTGATTCAGTTGCTGAAGTCCTTCAGTGATGACAATCAGGATACCAAACGCTCCGGTGACGTACGGTGGGGCTGAAAAGCCAGCGGCGAAAGGAACGATGGCGGCCGAGGCAATTTCTAGGATCTTGAGAAACTTGAATCGCTTCTGGTTGGATACACTCTTGCCGTCGTAATAGGAGCTTTGATCCTCAAGACGTTTGATCGTGACACTTTCGTCGGCCATTAGGCCTCCTTTTTGCCGACCAGTATCTCTATCCAGGAGACGGTCGGTATGATTGTCTCCCGCTCTGCCAGCCAGTGTACTCGTCGCACCTTTCGGGCGCAACTGCGATGCGACTTACGGCGGCTCCCGGAAAGCAGGGCGGTAGAGAGCGCTACGAAGACGCTACGATCGTCACGAGTGCTTCGCCCCGCTTACTCCATCAAAGCCCCCGGCAGCCACAGAACCAAGTCCGGGAAGACCGTAATCAGCAGCATCGTTGCCACGTTCGCCGCCAGGAACGGTGCTGCGCCGCGAAAGATCGTCCCGATACCCAGCTTCGAAATCGCCGCACAGACGTTCAAACAATTGCCCACTGGCGGAGTACAAGCGCCCACCGCCAATCCTGAAACCAGAATGACTCCAAAGTGAACCGGCGAAACACCCGCTTCCTGAAGAGCCGGCAGAAAGACCGGCGTCAGCAGCAAAATCGCGGGACTCACGTCGATCACCGTTCCGGCGACTAGAATAATCACGTCGATCACAAGAAGCATGGCGATTGGCCCCAGACCCAGGTCAACCACGTAGCGGGCAATGGATTCGGGCACGCGCTCCAGTGCCAGCACCCAAATGTAGACTTGTGAGAACGCAATGATCAGCATGATCATCGCGCTGGTCTGAGCAGCCGAACGCAGGCACTCACGAAAAGCGCCGAAGCTCATCGCGCGCGTCACCAGGAACCCAATCGCTAGCGCGTAAACGACACCGAGCGCCGCCGACTCGGTCGCCGTGGCAATCCCGAAAACAACCGACCCGACCACGAAAAAAGGCATCAACAGCACCGGCGACGACCGCACCGTCTGGTTCAAGGCGTCTCGCCATCCCCCGGCAACGGGCTCGCGGGGGTAGTTCCGCCGCCGCGAAATGGCCAGCGTGATCAGCAATTGCAGCACCCCGACCAGGACCCCCGGGACTACGCCACCCAGGAAAAGCCGCCCGACCGATTCCTGCGAAACGACGGCGTAGAGCACGATCGGAATACTCGGCGGGATGATCATCCCCATCGTGGACGAGGCCACCGTAATGCCACTGGCGAACGCGCGTGGATAGCCGCGCTTCTCCATCTCGGGAATCAGCACCGATCCAATAGAGGCCGTGTCCGAAGCCGAGGAGCCCGAGATCCCGCCAAACAGCATGCTGGCGAAAACATTCACGAGCCCCAGCCCGCCCCACAGACGACCCACGAAAATCAAGCTGAACTCGATCAGCCGCGCGGTAATTTGCCCGGCATTCATCACCAACCCCATCAGGATGAATAGCGGCAACGTAATCAGCGCATAGGAGTTCATGCCCGTGAAAAACCGCTGCGGCAGAACCTGGATCAATTGCGGGTCGTCGGCCAGAAAGAAGGCAAGAGTCGCGACGCCGAGCGAGTACGCAATCGGCACGCTGGCGGCGATCAAGATCAGCAGAATGATCGGCAGAAGGAGCATGACTTATCTAAGATCCGGCACGAGCGTCGACGCGACTCGTCTCAGCGTCCAGTCCCGGATGCTCCTCTGAGCGTCGTCGTCAGGCGCACGAAGCAATAAAAAATCGCGAGGCCGCAACCGACAGGCACGCTGACTTGCACTAGCACTCGGGGCAGCAAAGTGGCAGGCATGATTGAGGACCCCGTGACCGAGATCCACTGAAAACTTTGCCACAGAAGAACGCCGTTGATCACCGCGACGCAGAGCAGCGCTCCAACGTCGGCCCAGCGCCGCAACCCCGGCCCCAGCTTTTCGACAAGGAAATCAACGGAGATGTGCTCGCGCCGGCCGATGGCAACGGCCGCCCCGATTGCCGTTGTGTAGACGAACAAGATCGTCGCGAATTTATTGGCCCCGACAATGCCTGCATTGAATACGTAACGCAACGTCACCAGAACCACGATCAGGACCAAGATCGCGAGCCGGCAGAGCGAGGCGATCGCTTCCAGGACCCGGGTCAGCACTCTTTCAGCTTTTTCTAGCACTTGCATACTTTTTGCTCACTCGCTGCCGCGTGTCGTCCCGCGGACCGACTCTCTAGCGCGAGGAGCATCTCTCTCCCCCGAACCGACTCTAATCGCGGCTACCGTTCGACCGCGGCGAACGGCCACTCGCCCTGCCGTTTCGCGGCCAGCAAGAAGACCACCACGCCAAGCGCTAGAGTCCCGATTCCAAACAAGATAAAGTATGTCCCCAGTGACAGGAACACGTACGTATAGCCGATCAACGAAACCAGAGCGGGCAGCGGATACAGCCACATCTTAAACGGCCGCTCAATATCCTTCCCATATGCGCGGATCAGAAACAGCGCCACGGTGTGGCCGATGAATTGTATGAGGATACGCGCCGCCATCAAGGCCTTAATCACCGCCTCCAAGCTCAGAAAACTCGCAGCGATACACCCGCAACCAATCAGCACCAAAGACCTGTGAGGAAACTCCATCGTGGGATGCAGCTCACCGAGCCAGCGGAAAAACACTCCGTCTTTCGCGGCAGCGTAGGGCACGCCAGAATACCCAAGCAGCACCGCGAAGATCGAACCGAAGGCAGTTACCACGACCATACCCACCACCAGTTTGCCCGCCCAAGCTCCGTAGATCGCCTCGACAAATGTTGCGCCTAAGAACTGTGATCCAATCGCATCCCGCCAAGGGATGACGGCGATGAAGCCAAAGGAAATAGCGACATCGATAACGGTCACGCCAAGAATCGAGAATATTACCGCGCGGGGAATCGTGTGGCCCGGATTCTTGATTTCTGCTCCCAAATAGCAAACCTGGTAATACCCGAAAAAAAGGTAGAGCACTTCCGCCGTTCCCTGCACCAATCCCTGGATGAATCCGAGGTCGATGTTGAATGCGTCGGGGGGCAAGTCGAAGGCAAGCGCCGCGTTGAAGTTCCAGATACCTGAAAGGATCACCCAGCCGGTCGTGACCAACATCACGATCCAAAGGCCCAGCATGATCTTGGCAATGTCGACAATGCGGCGGTAGAGCGCGAAGATCAGGAACACCCCAATGCCGGCCGCCGCGAGTTTCATCTGGAGCGCCGTCATTGCCGGCCAAAAAACCTTCAGATAATAGACAAGCCCTATATTCCCGGTCGCAATCTCGAGCGGCGCCGCGAAGAGCACCTGCCACACGAACAAGAACGCCAGCATGCGCCCCCAGCGAACCGGGCCGAATCCTTCGCGCAAGAACACGTAGGTGCCGCCGGAGGCAGGCAGGGCAGCCCCGAGTTCCGCGACAACCAGTCCGTCCGCCAGAGCGATGATGGTCCCCACGAGCCAAGCCAGGTCTTGCTTATACGGTTGTTTCAGCAAGCCCCAAGATGTAGGGTAGGGCGTGGCTCGGCCGCCGTTTGCGAAGAGTCTGCGTCAGTTTCAGGTGGAGTTCGCGACCGAGGAGGCTAGCCAGAAGTACCTGGCTGCTTGTCGTTGGCCCGACGGGTTCCTTTGTCCTCAGTGTGGGCATCGGCAGGCCTACATTCTCGAGCAGAAACTACGGTGGCAGTGCGCGGCGTGTCGACACCAGGTCTCGTTGACGTCGGGAACGGTGCTCCACAATACGAAGACCCCGCTGACGGTTTGGTTTTGGGCTGCGTACCTGATGACAACTGATAAACGAGGTGTGTCGGCGCTGCTACTGCAGCGTCAGCTCGGCCTGTCGCGCTACGAAACCGCCTGGATGATGTTGCACAAACTGCGACGGGCCATGGTGAACGCAGCTCGCGAGCCCTTGCACGGAGAAGTAGAGGTCGATGACACCTGGATTGGCGGCCCGCAAGCAGGTTTGCGAGGCAGCCGGCAACTGAAGGGGCGCCGTGCGGCCCTTGTGATGGTCGCTGTTGAGAAACGCGGGAAGCGCTCCGGGCGCGTTCGCATGTCCGTTATTCCAGACTTCAAGAAGGTGACGATCGACAGGTTTCTTGCCCAGAACGTTGTTCCCGGCTCGACCATCTACACAGACGGTCTGAAGACCTTTACCGCCCTCGAAGAGGCCGGCTACAAACACGTCTCTCGTCCGCAACCTCACCGGACTGACTTGCGGAAAGGCGCCAAGTCGGTGGTGCCGCTGGCGGATCGTGCCATTGGCAACCTGCAGCAATGGCTGACCGGAACGTACCACGGCGTGAGCCGCGCTCAGCTTCAGGTTTACCTCGATGAGTTCGTGTTTCGACACAACCGCCGCAAGACCCCAATGGCAGCCTTCCAAACCCTCCTCGGTCTCGGAACTCAACACGCTCCTACGCCTTACGCCCACATCCGCCGCGCGCGTGACCTGGACAAGACGCGATGACCTCCACCCCAACATCTTGGGGCTTGCTGAAACAACCGTATAAGCAGGAGCCAGGTAGGCCTGTGGCCCCATCAACGTCGCCAGGATCAGCGGAACCGTGATGAAAGGACCGATCCTCACCATGTTTGACATGTTGATGGTGGTCGCATTCAGTACGCCCAATCGGCGCTGAAGTTGGGGGGCGGATGTGTTCGACATTAGATAGATCCTTGCAGATTGACCGCTTGTGGATTCGAGGCTTTCGAGGCTTTTGTTTCGAGTTGGTTGTCGCTGAGCCCGGGCGGGTGAACCCAAGGAAACGCCGATCGGCTGAAAGGCGGCGTGTTCGTCTGCGGATGACGGCAACTGAAGCTTGGCTAAGACGAAACGGAGCCGCGCCCGCTAGGGTGCGGTCGAGTCTGGTAGTGACCGATTCCGGCGGCGACCCCGGCGCACGGACTACGCTCGACCGCACCCTAGCGGGCGCGGCTCCGTTTCGAAACTCTTCAGGCAAGCTAAACTAGTTGTCTTACTCCTCCTTCACGCGAACAAGAGTGCGCGAGTCGGAGGCACGCCAGATGTCGGAGGCCGCGAGGCGCGACGTTCGTGCACGCGCGCACCCCGCTGTTACAACCAATGCCAGAAAGAGTTCTCATCACAGGTGGCGCTGGGTATATCGGGTCGATTCTCGTCCCGATGCTGCTGGCGCGGGGTTATGATGTCACCGTCATCGACAACCTGCGCTACGGCCAAACCAGCCTGCTCGATTGCTGCATTCATCCTGGATTTCGGATTCGCCGTGGAGATTGCCGAGATGAAGCCGTGCTCCGGGAGGAACTACGCGAAGCGGACTGGGTCTTGCCGCTCGCAGCCCTGGTCGGAGCGAGCTTGTGCGACGCGGATACCATCGGCGCCCGAACGATCAACTTAGACGCCGTGCGCTTGTTACTCTCCTTGCGCTCCGCCGGGCAGCGCGTCGTATTTCCGTGTACCAATAGCGGATACGGAGTTGGAGAAGAGGGCAAGTTCTGCACCGAAGAGAGCCCACTGCGGCCGATCTCGCTCTACGGCAAAACAAAAGTGGAAGCCGAGAGCGCCGTGCTGGACGCGGGTAATTCCATCTCGGTTCGCCTGGCCACGGTTTTCGGCGTAGCCCCTCGGATGCGGCTCGATCTGCTGGTGAACGACTTCGTTTGCCGCGCGGTGAACGACCGAACGCTGGTCGTCTTCGAAGGACACTTCAAGCGCAACTATATTCACATTCGCGACGTGGCGCGGGCTTTTCTTCACGCGATGGAAAACTTCGAAACGATGAAGAATCAGCCCTACAACGTGGGACTCAGTGACGCTAACTTGTCGAAGCTGGAGCTGTGCGCGGAGATCAAGAAGGCTGTTCCTAACTTTGTCTACCTCGAAGCGCCGATCGGCGAAGATCCCGACAAGAGGGACTACATCGTTTCGAACGCCAAGATAGAAGCGACGGGATACCAGCCGCAATATTCCTTGCAGACAGGCATTCGCGAGTTGCAGAAAGCGTTTGAGATCCTCAAGGTGCGACGCTACGGAAACGTATAGGCACCCCGACCACCGCGCGCTTGAAGAACCCAACTAACGCACCTTTGGGACGGGCTGCTCAAGGCGCGGTCGCCGCTGGAAGCCTGACTTTTGCTCTTGCTCCCGATGCGGAGCACCACGGTCGATCGGGCGCTGCTAGAGTATCGTTTCATGTCCCACATGCTCAGCGAGATCGAGCAGCAACCGGAAGTGCTGGCCCGCACGTTCGATCGCGAGATTGAACACATCAAGAAGTTTCGCAAGACGATGCAGCGACATCCGCCGTCGCTGGTGGTGCTGGTGGCGCGCGGCACCTCGGACAACGCCGCGCTCTTCGGCCGATATTTGCTGGAAGCCATGGTGGGCATTCCGGTTTCGCTCGCAGCACCCTCGGTCACCACACTCTATAGCGCGAAGATGCGCTGGGGCAATGCTTTGGTTGTGGGAATCTCTCAGTCCGGCGAGTCGACCGATACGAACCTATTTCTCGATACCGCACGCCGCGAAGGTGCATTGACGATCGGCATCACGAACCGCGCGAGAAGCGCGATCACTCGCATCGTCGGCGATGTTTTTCAGGTCCGGGCGGGCCGCGAAAAAAGCGTCGCCGCAACAAAAACCTACACCGGGCAACTACTGATGCTCTATCTGTTGGCTTATGCGTTGGGAGCGCCGATCGCGCCAAGCTACGTGCGACGCCTTGCCGGCATCACGGATCGGGTTCTGAAGCTGAAGGACAGAGTGGAAGCTCTCTCTGACCGCTATCGATTCATGAACGACGCCGTCGTTGTCGGAAGGGGTTTCAACTACGCGAACGCCTTCGAGTTTTCTCTCAAGCTCATGGAAACCTGTTATGTCGTGGCGGAGCGCTTTTCCGGAGCGGACTTCCTTCACGGTCCGATCGCGCTGGTAGAACGCGCTTTTCCGGTTTTCCTGTTTGCGCCTCCGGGACCGACTCATCCCGGAACCGTCGAAATGTACGGGAAGCTCCGCCAACTAGAAGCCGAAACCATCGTGATCTCCTCCACCTCCGACGCGCGGGTGCGGGCAGCGGCCACCAGGGAGATTACGATTCCAGGCAAAATACCAGCGCCCCCGAATTGCCCCGAGGACTTACTGACTCCGATTCCCTACATCATTCCGGCACAGTTGTTCGCCGCCTTCTTGGCTCAACAAAAGGGACTCGATCCAGACCGGCCCAGAACGCTAAGCAAGATCACCAAGACGATTTGACCGTCGCGCGATTTCTCAGAAAAGCGTGACTTGGAGCGGAAACGTCGGGGTAGAGTGCGTCGAGGAACAATCCGCGGAAAAGATGCGGGCGGGGAAGAAACAGGCAACCAGGCGGACTAAAACTGCTTCCCTTTCAGGAGACCCCACCCCATGGTAAATAGCCCGGCGAACATCATGCCGACACTATAGTTGCGAGGCAAGGCGTCCGCGTAATAGAAATTGCAGAAAACCCAAGCGATGATAATGAATGAGCCGAGCAAAAACATGACGATCCTCAGAGGCGGATGTTCTTATAGTGGACGGGTCCGGCGCGATAGTCAAGTCCTGTTTTCACCTTGGTACCGCTGTACTGGTGAGTACGATCGTACTGGGTAGCCGCCACGACCCGCGAAACATTAGCCTAAGGCGTTTCGGCTACAGATGATACGCCCGGCTGTCGACGACAAGCCTTCCCTGCCAAACTCAGCGGCCTTAGCAAGCCATCCTAGGCGACCAGCGAAATAGGTAATTCCCGTTAGAAATCAATCAGACTCAGCAGAGGTGAACTCGGCTGCGAGAGCAGAAAAAAACCTCTTGGTCATCATTTTCGAGGTCATGTCGAGCAATCGCTGACCTACGGCAGCGATCATACCGCCCACTTTTACATCACCCTCGTAGCTTACGATCGTCTCGGAATCGCCGAAGGGCTCCAGTTGGAGTTGTCCGCTGCCGTTAACAAATCCGATCTTCCCGCTACCGGAGACTCGCAATCGGTAAGAGCTTGGCGGCTGCTGGTCTTCCAGCGAGACCTTGCCGTCGAACAGGCCCTGAACGCTGGCCAGTGCCAGCTGCATTCGCATCTTGTATTGATTGTCGCCCAGCGATTCGAGCGACTCGCAACCGGGAAGAGTGCGCGCCAACACATCGGGATCCAGCAAGGCATCCCAAACCTTTTCTTGAGCCGCCGGAAGCGTGTACTGGCCCTTAATTTTCACTAAGTCAGTCCAGCCGCGGCGGCGATCGCGCGCCGCGCAAACACGGACGCGAGATGGGAGCGATATTCAGCTGAAGCATGAAGGTCGGATAAAGCGTCCACTCCCGCCGCCGCCGATACCGAGGCAGCGGCAATTGAATCCGCGTTCGCCGGCTGGCCTTGGAGCGCACTCTCGACGCTGGCTGCCCGATAGGCCTTGGTACCCACCCCGGTCAGAGCTACCCGGGCAAAGGAAATATTTCCATCGCTAATGCCGATGCGCGCGGCCGCAGCCACGACGGCATAGCCGGAGGCCGGCTGCTCGATCGTTTGATAGGACGTTCCAACGCCAGCCTGCTCGACCGGCACTACGATTTCGGTAATGATCTCTCCGGGCTCGAGCATCGTCGTCAAGGCATCGACGATGAAGTCGTCGATGGCGACAACTCGTTCTCCGTTCGGGCCCGCGACCTTCACTTTGGCGTCGAGTGCCTGAAGAACTCCGGGATAGTCCGCTGCCGGATCTGCGTGGGCGACGCTGCCTCCAATCGTTCCGCGGTTGCGCACCTGGACGTCGCCGATACTGGCTGCTGCTTGGGGAAGCAAGGGACACTTCTCTTTCAACAGTGCCGAGGATTCGATTTGGTGATGCGTCGTCATCGCGCCGATGCGGATGTTGCCATTGTCCTCGGCAATGAAATGAAGGTCAACGATTCCCGCCAGGTCGACGACTTGCGACGGAATGGCCAGCCGTAGTTTCAGAATCGGAATCAGACTCTGCCCGCCGGCGAGCACTTTGCTTTCGGGATTGTCAGCCAACAGCTGGAGAGCGTCTGAAAGCGTCTCAGGCGCGGAATAATCAAAACTGGCGGGGATCACGATTGGCTCCTTTCGTTGATCAGATTCCAGACTTTCTGGGGCGTCATGGGAATGTCGAGATGTTCGACTCCCAGCGGCGAGAGGGCGTCAACCACGGCGTTCACAAAGGCCGGGAGCGAACCGATCGTTCCCGCTTCCCCAACGCCTTTGACTCCCAGGGGATTAACCGGCGACGGCGTGACCGTTCGGTCTGACTCGATCCAGGGCATGTGTTGGGCCTTGGGAATCGCGTAGTCCATGAACGTTCCGGTGAGAAGCTGGCCATCTTCGTCGTAGACCACCTCTTCGAGGAAGGCAGGCCCCAGTCCTTGAGCAACCCCGCCATGAAGTTGTCCGTCGACCAGCATCGGGTTAATGACATTACCGATGTCGTCAATGGCGAGGTAGCGCAGGATGTTGACTTGGCCGGTGTCCCGGTCGATCTCGACCGTGGCGATGTGAGCGCCGAACGGGAAGGCAAAGTTCGGAGGTTCAAAAAACCGCGTCGCCGAGATGCCGGGTTCGGTTCCCGGCGGCAGGTTCCTGGCGAGCGCGGCTTCGAGGGCCAGATCCTGGAAGGTGAGCGTGTTGTCTGTTTCGCTCGAGGTGAACACCCCTCCCTGGAACGTTACGCTTTCCACCGACACGCCTCCGAGTAGATGCGCGGCGTACTTGCTGCCTTTACTGACAATGTCCTGGAGCGCCAGATGAACGGCCGTTCCGCCGATCGCCATGCCACGGCTTCCGAACGTACCGACGCCGAAGTGGACTTTGGAAGTATCACCGTGAATCACGACGATGTCATCCATCGGGATTCCCAGATGGTCGGCCGCCATCTGCGCATAGGCCGTCTCTCCTCCCTGACCGTGCGGAGAAGCCCCACTCATGACGGTGACCTTTCCAGTGGCCTCGACTCGAACCGTGGCGCTCTCCCAGCCGCCGGCGGGCGTCGCGGGCGAGGGACCGAAGGCACAGATCTCACCGTACGTTGAAATTCCAATTCCAAGCAGCCGGCCTTCGCCGCGCGCCGTTTCTTGCTCTTTCAGGAAGTCCTGATAGCCAATCCCTTCGAGCGCGAGATGGAATGCTTTGGCATAGTCGCCGCTGTCGTAGACGAGCCCGGTGGCGGTCGCGAAAGGAAACTCACTCGCTTCCGGGAAATTCTTCAGGCGTATTTCAGCCGGGTCCATACCGAGCTTGTCCGCTAATTTGTCGACAATGCGCTCGACCACATAGGTCGCCTCGGGCCGCCCCGCGCCGCGATAAAGATCCGTCGGCGCAAGGTTCGTAAAGACGCCGGTCAGGTCGGCGCTAAAGCTCCCGATCTTGTATAGGCCGGGGATCATCAGGACCGCGAGCGTCGGAATGATCGGCGTGAGAAGCTGATGGTGAGCTCCGATATCTTGGAGGATCTTGAACTTGATTCCCGTCAACGTCCCGTCGCTTTTTGCTGCCAGCTCCACATGATCGATGTGGCCGCGGCCGTGGGCGACTACTTGGATGCTTTCGCGCCGCGTCTCGATCCACTTGATCGGCTTCTTGAGTTCCATCGCCGCAAAGCAGGCAAGAGCCTCTTCCGCCCAGACGTTGCATTTGCTGCCGAACCCGCCGCCAACCTCGGGGGCAATCACGCGAACATGGTTTTCCGGCAGGTTGAGCTGCAGGGCGAGCTGCGTTTTCAAAAGGTGAGGAATCTGCGTGGAGGAATAGAGCACCAGCTCTTTCGCGCCCTCGTCCCACTCGGCCACAACCCCGCGGGTTTCCATCGGCGAAGGGGCCAGGCGCGGGACTGTGATGCGCTGGCTGATGATGATGTCGGCTTCGGCAAAAGCCTTCTCGACATCGCCACCTTCCTGCTGATACGTAAACGCGATGTTGTCGGGATACTCCGGGTGAACTCGGACCGAGCCTTCCTCCAGAGCCTTTTCGGGATCCGCCACGTGGTCGGTCGGTTCGTAGTCGACTTCGATCAAGTCCACTGCGTCCTGCGCAACGTAGCGGTCAGTCGCTACGACCGCTGCTACCGCATGGCCGACGAAGTAGACGCGGTCCTGCGCCAGGATGGCGTGGTGGGGGACGCGAAGAGTGGGCATCGAGCCGGCACAAGGCACCGGGCCAACGTCCTTCACGTCCTCCCCGGTAAAGACCACTCGAACTCCCGGCAGCGCTGCCGCCTTCTCGATTGAAATGCTCGAAATCTTCGCGGCCGCATGCGGGCTCCGAAGTACCGCCGCGTAGAGCATGCCCTCGCGAGAGATGTCGTCAACGTAGGTAGCGGTCCCGGTAATCAGCCGCGGATCTTCGGTGCGCCGGATGCGCTGTCCGACGTAAGCCTTGCGGGGTATCGTTGTCGTTGTCGCCATTGTCTAGCCCTCCGCCGCCATCGCTTTTGCGGCCGATTCGACGGCCTTCACGATATGTTGGTACCCGGTACAGCGGCACAGATTTCCATCGATCCCGTGGCGAATCTCATCCCGGGAAGGATCAGGATTTTCGTTCAAAAGCTGCTGGACCGACATAATCATGCCTGGCGTGCAGAACCCGCACTGCAGACCATGTTCGTTCCAGAATCCTTCCTGGATGGCGTGCATCTCGCCGTTCTGGGCCAGCCCCTCGATTGTGTCGCCGCTTTTGCCGTTCGCTTGAACCGCCAGCACGGTGCAAGACTTGACCGAGCGGCCTTCCAGCATCACGGTGCAGGCTCCGCAAACCGACGATTCACAGCCGATATGGGTGCCGGTCAGCCCCAGCGTTTCCCGGAGAAAGTGGACAAGAAGTGTGCGCGGCTCGACCGAGCGCTCATATTCCTGCCCATTGACAGTGACGTTGATCGTCTTTTCCATAAAATCTAGACTCCTCGCTTGCCAAAGGTTGCCAAATATTGATGAACGAATGGCGACTACGGAGTCAAGCGGGGAAGCCACAATCCGTCCGTATGGCGACCTTTACGTTGCAGCAGTTGTTGCCGAACACCGTAGAGAAGATGGAGTGACCTGTCCAACCGCGAGAGTCGCGGGTTACGCTTCAAACAGATGCGCAGAGCCGCATCGAGGAGGACAGGTCATGAAAGAGTCTAGCGAGTTCAACAAAGAGATGAACAAGTGCAACAGTTACGACAAATACGTCGGGATGGACGTTCACAAAAACAGTATCTCGGTCGCTGTCGCCGCGGCGGGGCGGGGCGAGGCGCATTTCTACGGCAAGATCGACAACCGGTCTGAAGCCATTCGTCGCTTGATTTCCGCACTCGCCCCGTCTGGTCAGAGGCTGCACTACTGCTACGAAGCCGGCCCCTGTGGCTACGGCATTTGCCGGCAGATTCGTGACACCGAACACGATGGCGACCTGGTCGCGCCGTCGCTGACCCCGCGCAAATCCGGCGATCGCGTCAAGACCGATCGGCGCGACGCGCTGACCCTGGCTCGGCTCGATCGCGGCGGCGAGCTCAGCACGGTCTGGACGCCCTCTCCGGAACACGAAGCGATCCGCGATCTGAGCCGCGCGCGCGGCGACTGCAAACTCATCGACAAACAACTTCGTCAACGCCTCGGAGCTATGCTGCTGCGCCACGACAAGCGTTTCCCCGGGCGCAAGAATTGGACGCAAGCGCACTTTCGCTGGCTCGAGACGCAACGCTTTGAGCAGCCGGCCTCGCAGATCGCCTACGAAGAATACGCCGAGGCGGTACGCCAGGCGCAAAGCCGAACGGCTCGCCTCGAGCAGCAGTTGCATGATCAGCTGGAAGGCTGGAGCCTGGGAGGGCCAGCGCAGGCGTTGACGGCGCTGCGGGGCGTGGACTGGCTGGCGGGGATGACGTTGCTGGCCGAGCTGGGCGATCTCACACGCTTCGACTCCCCGCGCGAGCTGATGGGTTTCGTCGGTGTGACTTCGTCGGAGAACACGAGCGGAGCGCGACGCCGTCAAGGCGCGATCACCAAAGCAGGCAACGAGGAAGCTCGCCGTCTGCTGGTCGAATGCTCCTGGGCGTATCGCTTCCCGGCACGCCGCTTGCGGCTGATTCAACGCCGTGCCGAGAAGGCGTCGCCCCCAGTCCAAGCGATCGCCTGGAAGGCGCAGGTGCGGCTTTGCGGTCGCTTTCGCAAGCTGCGCAACAACGGCAAACACGCGAATGTCGTCGTGACCGCGATCGCGCGGGAACTGCTGGGATTCATCTGGGCAATCGTGATCGAACAGACCCGAACACAACAGGAGAAACAGGGATTGAATGCTTGCTGAACGCTCGAGACGGCCGACAGGGAGACGGCCGACAGGGAGACGGCCGACAAGGAGACCGCCAGGGAGACCGCCATCGCCCTCGATTGACGTCGTAGGCGACCGGCCGAAACCTGTCAAGGGTACGCTTCGCCGCGGTAACCCGCGCCCTTGACAGAACCCGTCCGGCCGCCAAGAGGCACCTTATACGAGGGCGATGGCTAGCTGCCGAGGACGATGAGCTGCCAGCAAGCGGTAGCGATAACGATTTTGGTTGCCGGCTTCGGGCGGCAGCCTCACAAGGTAGGACAAGGAGGACGGCTGACTGGAAACTGAGCCTGCCAGGAGAACCCTCGACTGCGCTAAGAAGCGCTTGATGGAGCGACCTTCGTCAAGGAAGCGCTCGGTTGAACGACCTTCGTCCGTAGAGTGAGGCAGCTCCACGACGCAGACTACTCTGGCGAGAACCCGCGAATATCAGATGGATCCATCGTCGTAAACGCTCTCTTCCACAGGCTGTTCTTCTTGTCCTCGTTCGTTGGCCAACGCGGAGTTGAGGCTCCGCGCGACAGCAGTCGTGCGCGCAAACTTGACAGGTCACACCATATCAGCGCAGGGCTCGCCAGAGACCTGAGGCTTTTTGTCGGGCCGCACCCCCAAGGTGAACGCAACGAAAAGCCGCAGGTCTCTGACGAGCCCTGCGCTGCGGAATTGAAGACGCTTTCGGAGGCAACCAGATAGCTGTGTCGAGGCGACGTCGGCCCGGAGGCCGACGCGGCCCGCGAGGAGGCGCGCGCCCCATCGCGCCTCAACGACGATAGCTCAGGTTAGCTCGCCAAACCGCTCCAACCAGTGGCCGAGCCAAGTTTCGAACTTGGCACTCCGTTCGAGCTGCTTTTCAGAAGGCGGAAAGTGCAACGCAGCGTCGAATAGTCCTCGACGTCTTGCAATCGCCTTCACAGGCGCAGGATAGGGGGCGAAACCCAGTTGCGGAATCAACTCGTCAAAGAGATCCGCGACCTTCTCGAAGCGCGGTGCGTCGCCGCTTTGGGAGGTTTTGAAAAGCTCCACGACGATTTCCGGAGTGACGCTCGCTGGTCCTGAAATGGCGGCATCCAACAGGCCGCGCCGCAGCGCTTCGGCCAGTGCTATGTCATGCCCGAGAATACGGCACGCACTCAGATCACCGCGGGCCGTGAGCATCTCGAGCGTATCGAGATCACCGCTGGAATCTTTGATCCCGATGATATTGGGAACCGATTCGATCAGCCGTACAGTCGTCTCCGGCTCAATAGGGCTGCAGAACGCGGCCAGATTGTAGAGAAGAATAGGTCCGGGAATGCGTTCCGCCGCGGCTCGGTAGAAGGCTTCCAGGTCGCTCTGGCCATAGCGATAGAAATGCGGCGGCGGCAGCAGGATGGCGTCGGCCCCGAGCCCGAGGGCATGGGCCGCAAGATCAACCGAATACGGCTTTGCGTTCGTCCATCGAGAAAGCGGCATACTCGCCGGTACCGCCCGCGATGACCAAGCCGGTCACGCCGCGCTGAAGTATGAAGTCGATATTTCCCGCAAAGCCCGCTTCGTCGATCGTTCCATCGGACCTACGTGGAGTGAGAAGCGCCGCTAAGGCGCCATGAAAAGAAGGTTGCATGGGAAGTCCAAGCTCGCAGCCGGGCGAAAGCTTTCGCTACAAGCCTCCGGCAAGCCGCGGCAAATCAGGGTGAGAGCCGCTTGACAATCGCCACCAAGTCAACGATTCGGGTCCGCCTGTGGGGAGTTCCAACGCTGGTAACAGGTTCTCGGACAATATTGATTGCTTGCACTTCGTGGCCGGTCTCCAGTTCGTGATCTTCTATCACGCTCAGCAACTCCTTGCCCAGTGACATGTCTCGTTCCCATTGAATACTCATGACGGACCTCCTTTGAACTACTCAAACCGGCGCGTCGAAGACCTGCATCGCCGCAGCGGCAAAGTGAACTCCATCCCGCGGAATTCCCCAGCGTCTGGATTCACGCCCGCGACCGCATTTGGCCAAAAACCGGTCTGGTCGAACTGGGCGAGCCAAACACTAACCACTCGATTGCTGCCAAGTGAAAACAGCCAAGTGAAACCTTACAATCATACGAGGTTTTTCCGCCCGGCGCTTCTTGTGTGTCCCGAAGAGATGTTTTCGTAGTACCGGCGGAATTTCACACTCCCGCAACATAGGGGTGCGCGGAGGTCGATATCCCCTCAGCGTTCGGTGGCGTTGCACTCGGATACTGGCTCTCACACGATGCCCTGGCGGTCATCTCTCCAGCATGCTCGGCTGCTCGCCAGGTTACTTTTCCATCCCCTCGGTCAGGTACAATCAATGGCTTGTACGCTGGGTTTTCGGCCGGGACCATCGGGGTCGCGGTGCGGCTCTGCGGCAGGGCTCTCAAGATGCGACGTGTTCTGTCAACCTACCTATTCGTCGAACACCGTTTAACCGTGGCGCTACTCGACCGCATCCTGCGTAGCGGCGTGGACGAGATCGAGATTTTTTGCGCCCGCCAGCATATCGACTATCACAATCGCGCGCAAATTGAGGAGCTGAGACACTGGTTTAGGGACGCGGAATTGAAGGTGCATTTGATTCACGCACTTCTGGGGCCGCAGTGGCCCCAACGCCCACATCTCGGTGACGGAAACGTCCAAGGCGAAACGCATCACCGCCACCGATGAGATCAAGCGCGCCATCGAGCTCGCCGATTCGATTCCGTTCAAATACTGTATCCAGCACATCGGCGTTCCAGAAGAAGAGTACGACGACGACAAGGTCGAAGCGGCCTTCAATTCCATGGACGAGCTGATCGTTTTCGGAAAGCAGTTGGGAGTTGAAGTCCTGGCTGAAAATACCCCCAACGCTTTCTCCCGCGCCGAGCGCCTGAACTTGTTTGTCGGGACGACTCATCTGTCCCTGAACTTCTGCTTCGACACGGGCCACGCGCATCTCACCGGCGGCGTCGAAACCGAATTTCGGCTCATGAAAGACCGCATCCGCTCGACGCACGTACACGACAACGACGGTGAGCTGGATAACCACATTTTTCCCTTACTGGACGATGACGCAGGCGAGGGGTCAGGCGACGGCTCAAGCGATAAGGGCTCGATCGAATGGGGTAGGGCCATGGAACTGCTCGACTCTTGCGAAGACGACGTTCCGCTTGTTCTCGAGCTGCGAGAAGTGCCCGAGATGGAAAAGCCTCTGGTCGAAGTCCAGAATTGCTTTGAAAAGCTGGAGAGCACACTCGATGGCCGATAAGCCGGCGGTCATTCGGATTGAACACGCCGCGAACTTCGACGGCCAAACCGTCACGCTCGAGGGCTGGCTCCACAACCTTCGCCGCTCCGGTAAGCTGCTCTTCCCGATCTTTCGCGACGGCACGGGCTTCATGCAAGGGGTCGTCGTGAAAGCGGCCGTCGAGCCCGAAGTCTTCGACCGCTGCCGCCATCTGACACAGGAATCCAGCGTGCGCGTTACCGGGTTGCTTCGGGCGGAGGCGCGCGCGCCCGGCGGCTTCGAGATCGAAGTGAGCGGCGTTGAGGTCTTGCAGGCGGTGGACGCCGAGGAGCCCTTTCCGATCACTCCCAAAGAGCACGGTGTCGAGTTCCTGATGGATCATCGGCATCTGTGGCTGCGCAGCCGAGGGCAGCACGCGGTGTTGCGGGTGCGTCACGCGGTCGTCCGCGCCGTCCGGGATTTCTTCGATAACAACGATTTCACGCTAATCGACACGCCGATCCTGACGCCGGCGGCCTGCGAAGGGACAACGACGCTGTTCGAAGTTCCTTATTTTGAAGACGAGACGGCCTATCTGGCGCAATCGGGGCAGCTTTACAGCGAAGCGACGTCGGCTGCCTTCGGCAAAGTTTACTGTTTTGGACCGACTTTTCGCGCCGAAAAATCGAAGACTCGGCGCCACCTCACTGAGTTCTGGATGGTCGAGCCCGAAATGGCCTTCGCCGAGCTCGAAGACGTGATGGCCCTGGCCGAAGACATGATCGTCTATGTGGTCGAGCGCGTGCTGGAGACCCGGCAGCAAGAGCTTCAAACGCTGGAGCGAGATGTCTCCAAGCTCGAATCGGTCCGAAAACCGTTTCCGCGCATTAGCTACGACGATGCCGTTGAGGTACTCAAGAAGAAAGGCAGCGAAATCGAGTGGGGCGGCGACTTCGGCGGCGCGGACGAAACGCTGGTCAGCGAAGACTACGACCGTCCAGTTCTGGTGCACCGCTTCCCGATGGCGATCAAGGCATTCTACATGCAGCCGGACCCGGTGCGTCCTGAATTGGCGCTCGGTGTCGACGTACTCGCTCCGGAGGGTTACGGTGAACTCGTCGGCGGCGGACAACGCATTCACGACTACAACCTGCTCGTGCAGAAACTCGAAGAGCATAAGCTGCCGCGCGAAGCTTTCGAGTGGTACTTGGACCTGCGCAAATACGGCTCGGTTCCGCACGGCGGTTTCGGCATGGGTCTTGAGCGTTGCGTGGCCTGGCTTTGCGGCATCGAGCATGTTCGGGAAACGATTGCGTTTCCGCGGATGCTTTATCGCATGCGGCCGTGATTCCGTTGAGCGGTTGAAATCAGTTGAGCGGTCTGCCGTGAGTTGCGGCGAGCACGGGTCAAGCGTCGAGGTGAGTCTCGACGCGGAAAGCTGAGACCTTGCGCCACATTACAGCTCGCCGACCCACGGCGCAACAGCGGCTCAACCGCACGACGAATCAACCGCCAATCGGCCAAACGTAAACATGCCCACCCGCATCGCAGTTCTGTTCGGTGGCCGCTCGGGCGAGCACGAGGTCTCCATCCGCTCGGCTGCGTCTGTCATCTCCGCGCTCGACCGGGACAAATACGACGTCGTCCCGGTGGCCATTACAAAACAGGGTCGCTGGCTCGGGCCCGCTGAGTCCGTACGTCTATTGCCCGCCGAAGCCCGCGAAGGACTATCAACCGATACCTCCGTCGCCCTCACCCAAGAACCGGGTTCGGTCTCGGGAGTCGATGTCGTCTTCCCCGTGCTGCACGGCACCTTTGGCGAAGACGGTACGGTTCAAGGATTCCTCGATCTAGCCGACGTGGCCTACGTCGGAGCGGGCGTGCTTGGATCAGCCGTGGGCATGGACAAGGACGTCATGAAACGCCTGTTCCGCGAGCGGGGCCTGGCGACAGTTGACCACGTTGCTTTGCCGCGGAACCAAAGGCACGAGCGAGTAAACGAGTTGGAAAGCCGTTTCGGGTATCCGCTATTCGTCAAGCCGGCCAATCTCGGTTCGTCCGTGGGAATCTCGAAAGCCCGCGACCACCGGAAACTCGCAATGGCCCTCGACCTTGCCGCCGAATACGACCGCAAGATCATTGTCGAAACAGCGGTCGACGGGCGGGAGATCGAATGCGCGGTCCTTGGTAACGACGCGCCCGAAGCTTCGGTGCCTGGAGAGATCGTCCCCTCAGGAGAGTTTTATGACTACGAATCGAAATACGAGGGCGATGATTCCGAGCTACTGATCCCGGCGCCGATCACCGCGGAGCAAACGAGCGAAGTGCAACGTCTGGCGATTGCGGCATTCCAGGCGGTCGAGTGCTCCGGTCTGGCCCGAGTCGACTGCTTTCTCGAAAAAGGCTCCGGCAGAATCCTGCTGAATGAAGTCAACACCATGCCCGGGTTCACCTCGATCAGCATGTATCCCAAACTCTGGGAAGCCAGCGGTGTCCCCTACCCCGAGCTGATCGACCGCCTCATCCATCTAGCGCAAGAGCGCCACAAAGACCGCCAAGCAACCAGCTTCACGCGGAGCGATTCGCCCCACACGGAGCCGCGCACGTAAGTAAGCGGTTTGCCGCAACCTGACCTATATGTACTCGGTCATCTCCAAGCCCGCGACTCCCAAATCAAACAACTCCATGACGCCCGTCAAAATAAGCAGCCTCGAGATCGGCGGCGGATCCCCCCTGGCACTCATCTGCGGCCCCTGCGTCATCGAAAGCAGTGAGCACGCGCTCGCCACAGCGCAGGCCGTCAAGCAAGCCGCCGACAATGCCGGCATCCCGGTCATCTTCAAAGCCTCTTACGACAAGGCGAATAGAACCAGCGTCGATTCCTACCGCGGACCGGGCATCGAAGAGGGTCTGCGGATCCTCGAAGCCATCAAGCGCGAAACCGGCTTGGCGCTGCTTACCGATGTCCACGAGGCCGGCCAAGTTGGGCCCGCGGCTGAAGTTGTGGATGTCCTGCAGATACCAGCGTTCCTATGCCGGCAAACCGATCTGCTCGTCGAGGCTGGGCGCAGCGGGCGCGCCGTTAACTAGGGGCTCTAGACCGCTAAAGCGGTTTTCCCGAACTGCCGATCACCAAAGGAGGAGGCGCCTCCCTAGTTGCAGCAGCGACCCCTCCATTCATGCGAGCGGTGCCAATGCAAAAAGAAACGGCAATCGCTTCCGGAACTGGGTTGACCGCTGACCTCATTAGACGCCTGAGATGCCCGGTCTGCTGCTCGAAGCTGCGTCTGGGAAGCGACCGTTGCACGTGCCAATCCGCCACGTGCCGGCGTGAGTTTCCCCTCAAGAACGGCGTCCCCATCTTGATCGATTCCCGGCTCAGCGTTTTTGAAGAATCCGGCCAGCCCGAATCAGATCCATCCCCCACCGGTCCTGCGGCGACGGCCAGGCGGCTCGCGGCCGCGTTGCTGCCGAGCCTTGGCCGAAACATCGGATCCAAACAAGCCTACTCCAAGTTCGCGGAAATTCTGTTGGCCATCTCGACGAAACCGAAAGTGCTCGTTGTGGGCGGTGCGACGATCGGGGCCGGCCTCGACACGATTCTCAATCAAGAATCGATTGAATTCATCGAGTCCGATGTCTACCTGAGTCCGCGAACAGCTCTGGTGTGCGACGCCCACCAGATCCCTTTTGAAGCCGACACGTTCGACAGTTTGATTGTTCAGGCTGTCCTCGAGCACGTCGCGGACCCGGCCGCCTGAGTGGAAGAGATCCACCGCGTCTTGAAGCCGCGGGGGCTGGTCTATTCCGATACGCCGTTCATGCAGCAGGTGCATGCGGCCGGGCATGACTTTTCGCGTTTCACTCATGTCGGCCACAGGCGGCTGTTCCGGAAATTCGAAGAAGTAGCGAGCGGTGTCAGCTGCGGGCCCGGCATGGCGCTGGCTCGGGCCTATCAGTATTTTCTTCTGAGTTTCGTGCAGTCGAACATCGCTCGTGCAATCGCCGTTGCATTTGCGCGGCTCACGGGGTTCTGGCTGAAATACCTCGACTACTACCTGATTCGAAAACCAGGAGCCCTCGACGCCGCCTCGGCCTACTACTTTTTGGGGATGAAGGCACGGCTATCGATCTCCGACCGGGAAGCCATCGGCCGATACAGGGGGATTCAGCGAAGTCTTTGAGGCGCGCTGTGGCGCGCCTCCGGCGGGCCACGTCGGTCCCCGGGCCGACGTCCCATCGAAGCGGGAGCCTCGGAAACGGCCACGGGACAACATGCGCTGATATGAGGCCAACCAACGGAACCCTGCATTGAAAACTGAACGCCCCCAACTATGAACGTAACGGTCGCACTGGAGCACCGTTTCCTGGGCAAGCCAGACGGCACGGTGTGGACGGACGGCCCTTTCGGCTATTCTTTCTTCTCTCGCTACCTGACGGTCTTCGAGAGCGTACGCGTGGCCGCCCGGGTCACCGACGAATCAGACTCAGCCGGGCATCTCATCCGCGCCGGGGGAGCGGGCGTTTCGTTTCTCCCGCTCCCGTATTACATCGGACCGGCCCAGTACTTGCGACGATCCTGGAGCCTCTCCCGGGCGCCCCGAAGCGCGGTTCGTGCCGCCGACGCGGTGATCCTGCGTGTGCCCTCACAGGTCGCGATCAGCATGGCGGCGGCGCTACGCTCGGCCCGACACCCATTCGGGCTCGAAGTGGTCGGTGATCCATACGATGCTTTCGCCCCGGGCAGCCACTCGCACCCGCTACGCCCGCTGTTCCGCCGGCACCATGCCCGTCAGCTCCGGCGGCAATGCCATCAGGCCTGCTGCGTTTCCTACGTAACCGAGCGCGCGCTCCAAGAACGCTATCCAGCCGCGCAGGACGCGTTCGCGACCCACTATTCAAGCGTGGAGCTTCCGCCCGGAGCATTTGTTGAAAACCCTCGCACGTACACCGAGCCACACAAGCCATTTCGGCTGATCACCGTGGGCTCTCTCGAGCACCTCTACAAAGGGCCGGACACACTGATCAATACCGTGGCATTGTGCGCGCAAAATGGACTCGATCTCCAATTGACACTAGTCGGCGATGGCTGCCGCCGGCCGGAGCTCGAAGCCATGGCGGCTCGGCTCGGCCTGCGACACAGAATACGATTCAGCGGTCAGTGCCCCGCCGGCAACGCCGCGCGTGAACTACTCGATCAGGCGGACTTGTTCGTCCTCGCCTCCCGCCAAGAAGGTGTTCCTCGGGCGATGATCGAAGCCATGGCGCGGGCGCTTCCCGCCGTAGGGACCCACGCTGGGGGAATCCCTGAGCTACTGCCCAACGAGTGCCGAGTGCCGCCGGACGACCCGGCTCGCCTCGCGAGTATGCTGAGAGAAATGACTACTTTCCCGCAACAACTAGCAGCTATGTCTCAGCGCAACCTTGCCAAGGCCCGTGACTATGCGGAAGAGCAATTGCGGCCGCGCCGGGACACAATCTACTGCGGTCTGAGAGACCAGACGCAAGTGTGGAAACGGAGGCGAGTGTCGGTGGCAGCGCTCGGTTTCGCGGGCTGGGCGAAGGGCGTCTCGCGGTCCAGTTAGGAGATGCCGTCGTGTGTTCCCCTTTCGTTCGCCTTGGCCCTTTTTGATTGACTAAAGAAGCAGTTCGGGCACGTCGATCGAGTCATGTGGACAAGATTCTGGTGGCCGGCGGAGCCGGCTATATCGACAGCATACTGGTCAGGCAGCTACTGGACGACGGATGCGAAGTATCGGTCCTAGACCAGCTCCTTTTTGGCGCTCAATCAATCCGCGATCTCTCGGGGAGGAAGCGCTTTCACTTTATCGAAGGGGATTTCCGGGACAGCCGTCTAGTCACCGAAGCCCTGCGGGATGTCGATGCACTGATCCATCTGGGAGCCATCGTCGGAGATCCGGCTTGCCAGATTGATGAGCCGGCAACCATCGAGACCAATTATGTCGCCACCGAGTTGCTGGCCCGGGCGTGCCGGGAGAGCGGTGTTGGCCGAATGATCTTTGCCTCGACTTGCAGCGTCTATGGGTCCCCTAGCGACGTTGTCGATGAGCAAACTCAGCCCCGGCCTCTTTCCCTTTACGCACGGACCAAGACGGAGTCCGAGAAGGCGCTTCTGGCGTCAGCCGATAACAGCTTCCACCCGACGGTTCTGAGAATTGGAACCGTTTTCGGATGGTCCCCGCAGCCGCGTTTTGATCTTGCCGTCAACCTCCTCACCGCCCGAGCCTATTTCGAGGGCCGTATCGCCATTTACAATCAGGGGCAATGGCGTCCCTTCGTACACGTGGGCGATGTCGCACGAGCTTTTCGATCAGTCCTGAAGGCTCCCATCTCCGACGTGAAGGGTCAGGTGTTCAACCTCGGCTCAAACGATATGAACAGCCGTTTGGGCGAGGTCGGCCTGGCGGTTCAGCAGCTCTATCCCCAGGTGAGAGTGGACTACGAAACCAACTCCGACGCGAGAAGCTACCGAGTCTGCTTTGACAAGATCGAACAAGTCCTCGGGTTTCGCACGACCCGGTCCCTGCTCGATGGTGTGACCGAGATCGATGCAGCACTTTCCCAGGGTCTGGTAACGGACCCCTCCTCGCCGCTCTATCACAATCACAAGTTGCTTTCTTTGCCCGGAAGAGAACTCAGCGAACAACTCATTGCGCTACAGGAAGCCCAGAGTAGCGTCGCCAGGTGCGATGCCGCCGCCGGGGTGTAATCCAACCGCCGCGAATCCGAAAGTCCGCGAAGCGTGACGGCAGAACGGACCAGCCTATCGGTCGAATCACCCGATAGGCCCGCCATTGCTTCGCTGCCGGAGTGCTGCGCAGTTGAGCGTTTCGGCGAAAATACCACTCGCACCAATCGCGGCGAGTTGCACGCTGGTTGTCGCTCCTAGGTCAATTCCGGGAAGCTCCAGGGAGCGCGATAGGGCTTGGTCAACAAGGCGCTGGCTTCGGCATCGTTGGTAATCGTCTCGGTTACCGGGTCAAAGTCGAGAACGCGCTTCACGCGGTAGGCCGTTTCGCCCAGATGGATCAGCGTGCAGGTGCGATGCGCCACCTCCGGCGGGGCCACTGTCGCCTTGCGGCTGCGAATGCTCTCGAAGAAGTTCGTCATATGCCGAACGGTCGTCGGCACGATGACGTCTTTGATGCGCATGCCGGGACCCTTCTCTTCTTTCGCTCCGAGATAGACCTGGAAGTATTCGCGGCGGGAAAAGATCATATAGCCGTCAGTCCCGTAGAAGGCATTGCCGCTGTCAAAGCCTTGCATCTTGTAGGGAGTCCATTGGCGGTCTTCGTAAAGCAGCACCTTGCCGTCGGCGTACTCGTAGGCCACCATCATGTTGTCGGGGAACTCGCGGTCGCCTTTGAGGTCGACCGAGCTTCCGTGTGAAGTGACGCGGATCGGATGGGTCGTGACGCCTAGACCGAGCGAAGCCAAATCAATGTCGTGCGCGCCGTCGTCGCCGATGTCGCCGTTGCCGTATTCGCGGTATTGCCGCCAGGTGCGGTGGAATCGATTCGGATTGAAAGCGTGCTTCGAGGCGGGTCCGAGCCAGATGTCGTAGTTCACACCCGACGGCACCGGCCCATCGGGTTGAACCGGCGGCGGCGAATTGCGCTGGATATTCCAGGCCTTGCTCATCTTGATCTCGCCGATGATTCCCGATGCCAGCACTTCCGTGGCGCGTTCAGTGACTTCGCTCGAACGCTTCTGGGTGCCGTGCTGAACGATACGACCGTATTTGCGGGCCGCTGCAATCAGCAATTGTCCTTCGTGGAAAACGTGGGTGGCGGGTTTCTCGACGTAGACGTCTTTGCCGGCGCGCAGAGCGCGAATGGCGATGGGGATATGCCAGTGATGGGGCGTGGCTATGATTACCGCATCGACTGACTTGTCCTCGAGGACCGCACGGAAATCGCTGGCGCGCTTGGGCGTCTGGCCGGTCGCTTCCTTGATCGTCGCCGCGGCGCGATCCAGAATCGATTCGTCGATGTCGCACACTGTCCGGATAATGCAGTCGTTGCGCTTGACGAGATTCTTCAGGTGGAAATAGCCGATGCCGTTGATGCCGATCAGGGCCAGGTTCAGCTTTTCGCTCGGCGCGGCGGAGGTTTTGCGGATTGCCAGAGTACCGGCGGCGGCCAGAGCGGACGTCTTAAGTAGTGTTCTGCGTGGGATAGTTTTCATGTTGTCCTCAGTCTCGTTAACCTTGTGCCGCAGTCCTTGAGCCGCGCGCGTAGGCAAGCGGTTCGTTCGTCCGTGCTCCTATGCGCATGTCGCCCCAAAAGCCCGTTCGCGCTACTGGCCGGAAACCGGTTTAGGAGCGCAGTCGATACCAACCGCTTGCTTACGCGCGCGGCTCAAGGACTGCCGGTTGCCTACGGGCGGCTCGGTGCGGACCGCCCCTCAGACCGGATCAGGCACTTTCCAAGGGTCGCGGTATTCTTTCGTCAAAAGCTTGTCGGCCTCGGGGTCGCCAATGAACTTCTCTTTGCTTGGATCAAAGTGCAGGATCCGGCCGCTGCGGTAGCCGATCTCTCCCAAATGCACGAGCCCGCACGAAAGATGCGCCACCTCGGCGTTCGCGATCGGCTGCTTCCGCGACTTCACGCTGTCGAGGAAATTGTAGACGTGCTCGGGATGTCCGGTCTTCCCGCGCATGCCGGGACCTTTTTCATGATCTTTCCCGAGGTAGGTCTGAAAGTAGCCCCGGCGAGAGAAAACCATGAATCCCTCGCTACCGTAAAAGGCGTTGCCGCTGTCGAAACCGTAGGGGCCATAGGGCGTCCAGCCACGGTCCTCGTAATGCAGCACCTTGCCTTCCTCATAGTGGTAGGCGACCATCATGTTGTCAGGAAACTCGCGCTCGCCCTTGAGAACGATGCGGCTGCCGTGCGAAGTGATGCGAACCGGGTGAGTCGTGACGCCTAAGCCCCAACGCGCCATATCGAGGTCATGGATGCCGTCTCCGCCGATATCTCCGTTGCCGTACTCGCGGTACCAAATCCAGTTGTTGTGAAAGCGATTTTCATTGAAATCGCGTTTCTTGGCGGGTCCCAACCAAAGGTCGTAGTTGACGCCCGCGGGAACCGGCCCAGCGGGAGCCGGCTGGCGAGGCTTGTGGAGCTGACAATTCCAGGCTTTGCTCATCTTGATCTCGCCTAGAATGCCCGAGGCCAGCACTTCGCCGGCCTTCTTGGTCGTATCGGCCGAGCGCATTTGCGTGCCGTGCTGGAAGATACGGTCGTACTTTTTGGCGGCCTGAACCAGCAGCCTCCCTTCGCGGAAAACGTGGGCGGCAGGTTTCTCGCAGTAGACGTCTTTCCCTGCCTGCATCACGCGAATCGCCATCGGTGTGTGCCAATGGTGAGGGGTCGCCACCATGACGACGTCGATCGACTTATCCTCAAGCATTCGCCGAAAGTCTTCCTCGGTATTGGGACGGGATCCGGTGGCGCGATAGACCTCTTGCTGGGCTCGTTCGGCCGCCGACTGGTCGATGTCGACAATCGTCTTGAGTTCGACGTCGGACCGCGTTAACAGTCGCTTGACATGGCCACTCCCCATGTTGCCGACGCCGATGATGGATGCGACGATCTTGTCATTGGGGGAGGCGGCGTTGGTGCGGATCGCGAGTGTGGTGAGGCCGCTCAGGGCTGCCGCTCCGCCAAGCGAGTCAGATAGGAATTTGCGGCGTGGTTGGGATTGCGGTTTCATTGAAAACATCTCCAGTGCAGGAACCACCGATCTTCAGGCTGTCCGCAGTTTATCACTAGCGTGAGCGTCGCAACCGGTGGCAAAACTCCGGGGAGGCCGCCGAGTACGAGTGGTCGAGTGTGTGAGCCCACGTCGAGGGCCGCGATTGGCTAGGTTTGCTGGACACGGATCCGTGGCAACAGGCGTGTCCGGGCGACGCGCGGAAGGAGGTGCTATAGGCAGGTACCGAGACGAAGAAACGGCGGAGTGGCCGAACTGAGAGGGGCGACGGAAAGCGGGCACCAGCCGGCGGCGAGGAGCTTGTCGAGCCATTGGAAAGAACGCTAGAGGGCAAGCTGAGGCCGAAGGCAACCAGGCGTCCCAAGAAAGCCGCCGCCAGGGAGTAAACGCGGAAAGTCGTAGCCCGTATCCCCACCTTTTATCTCCCCACTTTCTAAGGATCAATACCGCCGGGGGGCACCGCGGATCCGCCGCGCTCGCCAGATGTTCCCCTTTTAGCTTCGTCGTGCGCCCACCCGACCAAAGGCGCCACAATCGACCGCTCTTCAGCGGGCAAGGCGAACAAGGCGGCGGGATCGCCCGAGTTTAGATAGTTGCTAGCCGCTTCGAGCAGACGCAGCGCGGTGTGATACTCCTCCCGATCGCCGAAGGCATCTCCGCAGATCCGAACCCATTGCCGTCGGGCCCCTTCGCCAAACTCTGGATATCGCAGGGTAGGAATCGTGTGCACGAGTTGCGCGGCAACCGTTTCGGCCGGATGACGGTCGGCAAGCGCGCGGATTTGCTTCTCCGCGGCTGAAATGCTGCCCAGGCGGACACTCAGTTGGGAGTAAAGCACTGCCGGTTCAATATCTTCAGGCCCCAGGCTGATTGCCTTGTTTAGTGAGTCGAGCGCCTCCTCGTACCGTCCGAGATTTCCCAACGCGAAGCCCCGGTTGCGCCAAGCCGCGGCGTCCTCGTCGTTTAGCTCCACAGCCTTCTCGTAGGACGCCAGCGCCTCTTCGTGTCGCCCTAGTCTCCCCAGCGCGACGCCCCGGTTGCTCCACGCGGCAGCGTCCTCGGCGTTCAGCTCCAGCGCCTTGTCGAAGGACGCCAGCGCCTCCTCGTGTCGCCCTAGTCTCCCCAGCGCGTCGCCCCGGTTGCGCCATGCGTGACCGTCCTCGGCGTTCAGCTCCAGCGCCTTCTCGTAGGACCCAAGCGCCTCCTCGTGTCGCCCCAGGCCCCCCAGCGCGAAGCCCCGGTTGCGCCATGCGTGACCGTCCTCGGCGTTCAGCTCCAGCGCCTTCTCGAAGGACGCCAGCGCCTCCTCGTGCCGCCCCAGGCTCCACAGCGTGACGCCCCGGTTGCTCCAAGCCACACCGTCGTTGGCGTTCAGCTCCAGCGCCTTGTCGTAGGACGCCAGCGCCTCCTCGTGTCGCCCTAGTCTCAGCAGTGCGACGCCCCGGTTGCGCCGTGCGTGACCGTCCTCGGCGTTCAGCTCCAGCGCCTTGTCGAAGGACGCTACCGCCTCCTCGTGTCGCCCTAGGCTCCCCAGCGCGAAGCCCCGGTTGCACCACGCGTGACCGTCCTCGGCGTTCAGCTCCAGCGCCTTGTCGGAGGACGCCAGCGCCTCCTCGAATTGGCCAATCTCAATCTCCGTCGCGCCTTTGGCTATCCAGTCGCTCGGCGCTCCGCGCAGTTCGACTACCTCCTCTGCAGCGGCTAAAGCCCGCGCGTAATCCCGGCTCTCCGTCAAGCGTCGATAATCCCTCGCACTCGCTTCCAATCGTGGGTCCACGCCAGCCGTGCGCAACAATTCCAGCGCCGCATGAGCGTATTGTGAGTCGAGATGGGCCGCAGACACCGCGCTAGCCTCGGCCCGTACACTCAGTTCGCTTTCCGTAAACCAGCATCGAAGAAACTCCACGAACAACCGAAAGGGTTTGCCGCGCTGCTTCTTCGCCGACAAGGCAATCCGCATCAGCGGTTCCTGGAGCTCGTAGTAAGACTTGCGACCTTCCGGATGCCTTCGAACGTAGCCCGCATCTTGAAGCTTCCTGAGCTGGGAAGAAGCTGTTTGAGAAGTCAGCAGCGCCCCGCGTGCGATCTCGCCCACCGTGACAGCAGCCTCTCGATCGCACAAATACTCGACAAGGGCCCGCTGCTGTGGGGTGATCAATTGCATCCGTGACTGATAATAGGGCGTCAGATTCTCGATCATCTTCAAGACGGGTTCGACCAGCTCATCGATCGATTCCGCTCCCAAGAACTCAGAAAGGATCACGTAGATCCTAGGGCTGCCTGCCGCCAGATGATCGATCGCCCGCACTCGCGCCCGGCCTTTCGGGGATCTCAGCAGTCTCGCCAATTCCGCATCACCCTTGAGTTCGGAGATCTTCTTGAGCATTTCGAGCGCTTCGTCAAAGGAGAAGCGATTGAGATGATGGATCTCGAAGAACCCGTAGAACGGCGACTTTCGGACCTGCACTCCGCCAAACAAGCTCTGGGTCGTCGCCAGAACGGTGAACCTTGGGTGATTCTGTATCAGGGCACGGAGTTTTTGCTGTCCGTCCGAACCAATCGCCTCAAACGTGTCCCCCAAGTTCTCCGTGATCACCAGCAGCGTTCGTTCACCCAATGCTGACAGAAGCATATCTTCGGCGCGGGCTTCCTGAAGCCCCGCCTCCGCTCCATAGAGTTGATCGAGAGCTGCTTCCTCGTCAAAGCTGTTTTCTGACTCTTTTAGCTCCTTGAGGATTGCCAGCAGCAAATGAACGTACGAGGCGACTGAGTATGCGTCCTCGCGCAGCCAAGCGACAACGAGTCTGCCCTCTACTTCTTCCTGTGCGAGGACGCGGTTGCAGACCCGGTTGTAGACCAACGACACGAGATGGGTCTTCCCGATGCCTCTCGGACCCGCTAGCAGCGCATGGTGTTTCGATTTGGTCTTCGCGCTTTCGACGATCTTGTCGACTAGTCGCTCGGCAAGCCGCTCGCGCTGGACGAAGATCGCCTCCAACGACTCGGGTTCCATTTGGCTCGGAGTTTGGAACCGGATGAACTTGCCGCTGGTCATGCCAAATCCCTCGCCAGCCGCCACCAGCGGCGAATCAACGGAAAGCGAAACGCATAGCGGCGATCCTCGGCGCTCCGCATGAGGTAATGGTCTTGACCCAGGCGTTGCAGCAGATCGCGCAACGTGTCGAGATCCTCGACAGGAGTCTCTGTCGCTGCCAAAGCCTGTTGGATCTCGCGTGTGCTCTGCGGTTTGTCCGCCGCCGCAAGCTCATCCAGGCTCGCTGCGGCGGTCGTGGCCATGCTGTCGCCGTAGTAGGAGCGCAGGCGGTCCTGATAGTGCCGCAAGTGCCACGGGTCGTTCGCATCCACCAAGGCTTCCGCGACGATCCTCTCGGCGCTTTCCGTCGTAACGGGACCTCCGAGGACTCTCAGTTTTTGCACGACCGATTGAATGTAGAACGGAACGCCGTCCACGAGCTCGGCGATCCGCTTTGTGACGGTGGCCATGTCTCCACAGCCGAGGTTCTCACCCGAGATCAACTGCGTGCACAGTTCGCACGCGCCGTCGGCCGGCAGGGGCGGAAGCTCCACGGTCAGTAGGTCGTTCAGGGCCGGATTCGTGTGGCCATCGAACCGTAGTCGCCGGGCGACGTGGTGCATTCCAATGGAGCCGCAGTACATCATTGGGAACCGACGACCGTAGGTCTGCCTCAGATGCCGCAGCGTGTCGAGGACGTCCATTGCCGCTTGCTCCCCGTCCCTGTGAATGACTTTCTGGAGCATGAACGGCAACTCGTCCCACACAAACAGCACGCGGGTATCCTGCGCTTCCGCCAGATCTTCAAATGCCTTTTCCAGCACCGTCTTCCACTGATGTCGGGCGGCTGGCGGTAGCCAAATCACCCCTGCAATCTCGGTACCCGCGACCTCTTGCACAAACGCCCGGACCTTCGACACCGCCCGGCCCATCCCACTCAGGTGCTCTTCGATGCTTCGGCACACCCTTTCGGCAAATTCGGCTGCGGTGCCCGCATCCTCGACGTCCCTCCACACGGTTAGCCAACCGTCACGATCCTGCGCCTTCATCTTCTTGATCACGGTTGTCTTGCCGAATCGCCGCTCGGAGACGAGCAGCACGCTCTGTTGATCGAGCGTGCCCCAAAGCTGATTGATGAATTCGTCACGCCCGATAACCTCGTCGGGACTAATCTCGCCTCCTGGGTTGGCTCGCATGGTCTTAGTATACGTTATTTATAACGTACGTCAATAGCAACGTACGTCATATCTGTCTGGCCCCCACTTTAGTCTTCGCCCAGGCTACTACTTTCCAGAGCATTGCTGGGCCAGCCACGTTCACCTGGCTTGATTTCAAATAGGCCGGTCCTTTTAGGACCGGTGTTCCTGCCCCCTCCCTAGCATCTCCGTGTGGCGAACGACCGGTGCCATGTCCGACCTCCCCCGCAAAGAGACACGATCGAAACTGCATTGGCCACTGACGCCGAGTCCTGTCCATGTTCTGGACATTCGAATGTCTAGTTGTTGGATGGCGACGTTGCATGGACTTCACTTGATCGTTGCAACAGCGAGACTTATCGCGTATCCTGACTTTGGCACGACAGTTGCTATTAGGAGATCGACAGCCAATCACGGCATGCCAGAGAACAAAGGAGAAATCAAATGTCAGACGAAACCAAGAAAGAAGAAACAAAGGTAGCCAACACAGAGGGAATATCCGAACTCTCCGACGCGCAGCTTAGCAAAGCCGCAGGTGGGACTGCGGCCCATGAGCTGCTCCACGCCGTGGGGTTCAGTAGCCAGCCCACTACCGAGTTCGAGTCCCGGGTAGACACCTCATCGTCAGAGGGGAATAAGGGAGGGAACGCTGAGACCACATGGAAAGTGGAGGAGGGAGAGAAGTGATCTTGGGGGGATCGAGTCCCCCGCCCGCTCCCGGATCCGCTCCAAGATCTCGATCTGCCCGTGGAGACGTGCCCCGCATCAGGCCTCGCCATGCGGGCGACGGGAGTTTAGCAAGGCAACATGCGCGGCGTAGCCGTCAGACGAACTCGCGGATGGGGCGGCTTTCGCGCAGGAATGTGACGATGGATTCGAGCGAGGTTCCCGGCTGAAAGATGGCCGCTACGCCTAGCTCTTTCATTGTTTGTACGTCCGAATCGGGAATGATGCCGCCGAGGATGACTCGTACATCGTCCATGCCGTTCTCCTTGAGCAGCGCCATGACGCGCGGGACGATCACGGTGTGAGCGCCGGAGAGGATGGAGAGGCCGATGAACTCTACGTCCTCCTGTAGGGAAGCGGAGACGATTTGCTCGGGCGTTTGCCGCAGTCCGGTGTAGATGACTTCCATCCCGGCGTCACGGAGGGCGCGCGCGATGACCTTGGCGCCGCGGTCGTGGCCGTCCAGGCCGGGCTTTGCGACCAGCACGCGAATTGGGCGCGATGTTATCGGGCGCGATGTTGAGGTAGCGCTAGGACTTGGCATTTCAGTCATGAACGGGGTCAGGAACGGAGTCGAGAACGGCGTACGGTTACGGAGTCAGGATACCAGGTGTACTCCGCCCAGCACCGCGTTTCTCACCACGTGGCGAGACGAAGTGCTTGGAGGGGCCGGCGCGTTTCGGCCCGATTTACGCAGCAAGCCGGGTCAGTAGGCGCTTGATGTCATCACGCATTGCTTGGTGCGAATCCGCTCGATAGCGGCGGCCATGGCCGGGAAGGATCCACTCGAAGCGGTAGTTGAGCAGGAGCCGGAGAGATTCGACTTGCCGCTCCCAGTTCCACCAGCAATAGGCTTGCGAGGCGTTCAGTCCGCCGATCGCCGAGGACCACCAGAGGTGATCGCCAGTGAATAGAAACTTCTCGCGATAGAGGAACGCCACGCTGCTGCGGGTGTGGCCGGGAACAGGAATCGCGAGCCATTCAGGGCCGAGTTCGATCGGCTCCTCCCCTTCCAGTTGCAGCTCGACAGAGCGAAGACCGCCGCGGGCTTCCAGGCCGTGGATGACGCGCTCGCAGTGGAAGTGTTCGCGGAACTTGGCGTGGTCGGCTACGTCGTCGCTGTGGGTCAACAGCATGCGGTCCACGCCACCCAAGTTTTCAAGGTTGCGGATCAACGGACCGGCAGCACGGGGTGAATCGACAAGCACGTTCGCTTCCCTCGCTGACTACGAAATAGCTCGATGCACCGAATGATTTCTCCGACGCATAGCCACAATAGTGGACGCCATCTTCAATGGCCTCCGGGAATCGAGTGCCAGCCTCGCGAACAGCCTGTGGAGAGGCGCCGCCAATCGAGCTGGTCGGGCAGGCGATCAACGCCATCGCGGCCCTGGCAGCCTCACCTGGGGAATCGGGCTGCCGGCTGACGACGGACATCCCCGCCCCGGCCGAGCGCTCGAAGATAGACGGGGCCAGCCAGCGGCAAGTGTCGCAATCGATGCAACTGCTGTCGACGAAGTACGGCCCTGGCGCGTTCTCGTTCAGGCGGAGTTCGAGCTGTGCCATGGAATCAGTTTCTTGCGCTGAGTTCTAAGGGGCCGTTTGCGGGCGTTCTTTTTTCTGATAGTACAGCGTTTTCATGTCCGGCAGGCCGAGTGTAGTTAGAATGGAACCGACTTGTCCGGTGTGGTAGCAGTCTTGCCATACCCAGAACGAAACCGCGCCGCGAACCGTTTGTTCCTGCTCCCCCGCAACATTGTCCGCGCTCTTCATCAGCTCTTCCTCCGAAAGGCCCTCGAGCTTTCTTTCTAAGAAGTCGGCCAACTCTTTGTAGGCAGCAGCGGGCTCGGAAAGTTTCGGATAGTCCGATCCGTCCGTCTGGGACTGGCCGTGGCCAAATTTGTCTGTCCACGGGAAACTCCGCGCCTCGCCCAGGGTCTTTGACATCAGACAACGAATCCACATCATGTGGCCCAGCATGAATTTGAATGAATTCTTGCTTCCTCCAAGAATCCGTTCTTTGGCTTTGTCTTCGTCAAACTGGTCAATGGCCTCGCGGATGAGAACCGTGTTGAGGTGCATGAGATCGTAGAGTGATTGGCTGCAGGTATGTGGCATATGGGCTCTTGGCTATCAGCGATCTTTACTATCAGCTATGCCGGGAACTTTGGGTCTACCAGGATTTCGTCAATCTGCTTGTTGTGACGTTGATTGTGGAGCGCCGCGAAGCGGAGCCAATGCGCGGCACTCAGAGGGCCGAGTGGCGTGCCGCTCTCCTCGATGTGGGCCTTGTAGGCCTTCGAGCCGTCGCGGGTGCGCTCAATCATCTTCGACCGCGCGGTTGAATAGGCGTTTACGATTTCGGTACGGCTCATCTTGCCTTTGGGCGTCGCTTCGGGAGGCGCCTTGACGCGGTTGGTACGGTCAGGAAGAACCTGCGTCAAGACCTGGACTTTTCCATCGGATTGCTTGGCCCAGTCAGCGGCGGACTTGGTATTCATCAGGTTGTCCACTCGGAAGTGGAATCCGGTCTCCGACAGGAGGAGATGCTCGGCGACTTCGCCCGCTGACCAGCGGTCCGGACCCGCCTTGAACGCCCACTGCTGGTCGTTGAGGGCGGCGAGCTTGGTCAAGGTGTCGCTCCGTGAGCGATAAAGCAAGTCAACGATCTCAGCCGTCTCGTCGGCAGACAGGCGACCGTCGCCGCTTCCCGTATCGGCAAGCAGAAGGGCAGGGGTCGTGAGCAGAAACAGGAACTTTGATCGGGTCATGGATTTCGTCGGATGTGGGTACGGTTTCATGTTTTTCCTCGTAGGTGACATAGGTGGCGTAGGATTTGTCTTGACGTGACTCTATAGTCACGTTACAATAGAATAACGTCTTGGCCATCCTGTGTCAAGGACAAATTGAGACTGCGGAGGAAAAACGATGAACGTGGAAGATTTAACGCTCGACGCGGAGCAGAACATTGAGATTGAGGCACCGCCGGAAAAGGTATTCGAATCGCTCCTGCGGCGCTTTGGAAGCGACAACACGCAACCGGATGGAACGCCAATGCCGATGGTCCTGGAGCCGAGGGCAGGCGGACGATGGTACCGCGACCGGGGAGCCGGCATCGAGCATCTGTGGGGATTCGTGCAGGTGATCAAGCCTCCGACGCTGTTGGAGCTGAGTGGCCCTTTGTTCATGTCCTACCCGGCAATCAACCATATAGAGATCAAAGTGGTGGAGGCAGACGCTGGGGCAAAAGTCACGCTGCGGCACAGGGTGATTGGAATGATCGACCCGGACCACAGAAAGGGCCTGACTTCAGGCTGGACGCACGCCCTGACTGAGCTCAAGAAGGACTGCGAGTAGTGGAGGAGCTGGACCCGGTTTGGAAGGCACTCGCGGATCCGACCAGGCGAGGCATTCTCGATCTGTTACGCGTGCGTCCGCGTACGACGACCGAGCTTGTCGAGTCGTTTCCGAAATTGTCGCGTTTCGGCGTGATGAAGCACATTGAAGTGCTCCGGGAAGCGCAGCTCGTCCAAACGCGAGAGTCCGGCAGGTACCGCGTGAACTCGCTCAACGCGGTGCCGATCCGTCAGATTTACGAGCGCTGGGTGAGCCGGTATGAGGAAGTGTGGGCGGATCACCTGCTGCGCCTCAAGGAGGTGGCCGAGCGGGAGGAGGTTGAGTAGCAGCCGAGCGTAGATGTTCGAACCCTGGTCCACAAACAGAGGCTCAAGAATTAGGTGTCAGTTACTCGGTTTGGTATCCAGCTAGGAACAGCCTCCCGTTTGACGCGTGGTGCGTTCCACTGTACAGTGAGACTTGATATGTAGCTTCAGGCATCGGGGCCTCAAACGGATGTACGAGCGCGGCGACAGCAGCGGCATTCGGACCGATTTGCTGGATAGGGTAGGCACCACTCTGGAGCATCTCGACGCTGCCCAGCGTGTGGAAGGAATGAGACTTCCGGCCTTCCGCTTGCACGCGCTCAAGGGCGATCTGAAAGGCTACCACGCGGTTACAGTGAAGACGAATTGGCGCATTATCTTCCGCTTTGATGGCGGCGATGCGCACGATGTTGAGTTGGTGGACTACCACTGACTAAAAGGATGAAACCATGCCGATGAAGAACCCATCCCATCCAGGCTTATCGGTCCGGATCAACTGTCTAGAACCGCTCGACCTTACCGTGACCGAGGCGGCCAAGAAGCTCGGCGTCAGCCGCGCCGCGCTCTCGCGGCTGATCAATGAACACGCAGGCGTATCGCCCGACATGGCTATTCGGTTTGAAAAGGCAGGCTGGTCGACAGCCGACACGTGGATCAGGATGCAGGCCGCCTATGATCTGGCGCAGGCGCGCCTGCACGAAGACCAAATTATTGTGGAGAGCTTCGCGCCGCAGCCGGCGGCATAGGCGAATTTTTCCATGCAACCTGGCGACGTTCTTAGTCCATCCGCGGTTGCCCAGGGATTGAACCAAATCATCAGAAGTCCGAAATAACACGACACGCCTGCCTAATGCCTGAAAATCCAACGATCATCCCGCGCGAAGTTCTTTTTGGAAATCCCGAGCGTGCCGACCCGCGATTATCGCCCGATGGCCACCGTATGGGCTATCTCGCCCTCGAAGAAGGTGTATTGAACGTCTGGATACGCACGGTGGGCAGCGACGATGACCGGGCGATAACGCATGACCGCAAACGCGGCATCCAGGTTTTTTTCTGGGCGCAAGACAACCGCCACGTTCTCTACCTGCAAGACCCGGACGGCGACGAGAACTGGCACCTCTATGCCGTTGATCTCGAGACCGACACGCTGCGGGATTTGAGCCCCTTCGAGGGTGTCCGGGTAGAGGATGTCATCACGGATCCGAATTTCCCGAACGACGTACTTGCCGCCATGAACCGGCGTGACAAGCAGGTCTTCGACCTTCACCGCATCAATCTTCAGAGTGGTGAAATTGCGCCGGAAGCGGAGAATCCCGGGAACTACGTCGGCTGGCTGACAGATCACGAATTTCGGGTGCGCGGCGCCACGGCGGCGACCCCTGACGGAGGCTTTCAGCTCCTCGTCAGCCAAGAGCCTGGCGCTGAGTTTGAACCTTGCCTTACCTGGGGTCCCGAGGACAATGGCGGGGCTTTGGGTTTCACTCCCGATGGAGAGCATCTCTACATCGAAGACAGCCTCGAGAGCGACACGACTCAGCTCTATACGATGGATCTGAAAGCCCGCGGCAAGCAGGTTCTCTGCCACAAGGAGCAGGTTGATCTGGGGCCGATGATGACGCACCCGACCCAGCACCACGCCCAGGCGGTCGGGCATAGCCTGCATCGGCTGGAATGGACATTACTCGACAACTCGATCGCCGAAGATTTCAAGACCATTGAGGAAGTGCACCCCGGGGAGTTCAGCGTCGTCAGCCGCGACCGTGCGGATTCTACTTGGCTGGTCGCCTATACTTCCGACCGGGAGCCGGTTCGCTACTACGCTTACAACCGGGAAACTCGATCGGCCACCTACTTGTTCAGCAACCGCCCGGACCTGGAGGACTACACCCTCGCGCCGATGAAGCCGGCGACGATCCCATCGCGCGACGGTCTTGATCTGCACAGCTACCTGACGGTTCCCGCGGGAGCGGAACCCCAGGGACTGCCGCTGGTGTTGAACGTCCATGGCGGACCCTGGGCGCGGGATGAGTGGGGCTACGACCCGGAAGCTCAGTGGCTGGCCAACCGCAGCTATGCCGTACTGCAGGTGAATTTTCGCGGATCGACCGGGTTCGGCAAAGCGTTTCTCAACGCCGGGAATCGCGAGTGGGGCGCCAAGATGCACGACGACCTGCTTGACGCGGTGGACTGGGCGGTTGCAGAGGGTATCGCCGATCCTAAGCGTGTCTGCATCTACGGCGGCAGCTACGGAGGTTATGCCGCCCTAGTCGGAGCCGCCTTCACGCCCGATGTGTTTTGCTGTGCGGTCGATATTGTCGGGCCTTCGAGCATCCTTACGCTCATCGAGTCGGTCCCCCCCTACTGGCAGCCTTTGCTGAACGTCTTTCGCGTACGTGTCGGCGACATCGAAACGGAGAAAGAGTTTCTGGAATCTCGCTCGCCGCTGTTCAAGGCGGATCAAATCAACATACCGATGCTGATCGCCCAGGGAGCCAATGACCCGCGCGTCAAGCAAGCTGAAGCCGAACAAATCCTCGAGGCCCTGCGAGATAAGGGCAAAGATGTCGACTATCTGCTTTTTGCGGATGAGGGGCACGGGTTCGCGCGGCCGGAAAACAGGATGGCCTTCTACGCTGCTGCTGAGCAGTTCTTAGCCCGCCATTTGGGAGGGCGCTGCGAGGAACCCGAGTCCAGCGAGCAAGAGATCCTCGACGTCGTTCGGCAGCGGTGAGTTTTGCGTTGTTGCCGGCGCTGTGTTTGCTCGACATTAGATGTTGGTCAGCGGGACAAGCGTCGACAGGAGTGTCGACGCGGCAAGTCTGGGGCTTGCGCCACGAAGCGAGGGGCCGCGGCTCCCCCCGATTGGGCCTCTCACTCACTTCACCCGCCACTACGGGAAAGATACCAGCTAGACTGAAGCTGTGAAATACCGGGTTCAGCTTGAGCAAGACGAAGACGGCATTTTCGTCGTGAGCTGTCCGGCATTGCCTGGCTGCATCTCGCAGGGAAACACCCGCCAAGAAGCGCTTCGCAATATAGAAGAGGCCATCGCAGGCTATCTCGAGAGCCTCCGGGAACACGACGAACCTGTCCCGCCAGGAATCCGCGAAGAAGTCGTCGAAATAGCTAGCGGATGACACTTCCGGTCGTTTCGGGACGGCAGGCTGTGAAAGCGTTCCGAAAGATTGATTACGAAGTGGACCGCCGGGTCGGCAGCCATATTATTCTGCGACAAGGCCGCGCCCCGTATCGGCGGCTCACTGTCCCCGACCACCACGAAATAGCGAAGGGGACGTTGCGTACTCTGATCAGAGAGGCAGGGCTCACGGTTGCCGAGTTCCGTGATCTCCTCTAAGTTGTGTGCGAGCCCGCTGCGCTTCAGCGGTCGCTGCGACGTCTTCGCACAGCGATTGTTATCAACAGCAATCCGGACAGCGTTACAATGGCCACATCGTGACCGGCCAAGCCATTTCCCATTACAAGACCACCGCCAAGCCCGGCGAAGGCGGGGTGGGTGTGCTACAAACAGCCAAGGACACGGAACTTGATAGGCCTGCTGTGCAAGCAAGAAACTGCCACAATACCATGATCCAGAAACTCACAATGATTCCGCTTCTACTGCTTGCCCTCGGTTGCTCAGGAGGTGAGGCGATTGAGGAGAAGGCTGCTACGAAAGCCGTTATCGGGAAACCCGTGAAGCATGTGGGCATGGTGGTGGGTATCAAGCCCGAGATGATCGAGCAGTACAAAGCTCTCCACGCCGACTCGCATCCCGGCGTCCGGGACTTGTTGAGCAAGTATCACATTCAGAACTTCTCGATCTATTTGGAGCAGATCGGCGAGCACTGGTACGAGTTCGGCCACTACGAATACACCGGTGACGACTACGACGGTGACATGGCGCAACTCGCCCGTGAACCTCGTAACGTCGAGTGGCTGGAGATGTGCGACCCGATGCAGGTTCCGCTGCCAGGCACGGAGGGCTGGAAGGTGATGGAACGGGTCTATTTCAATCCGTAGGATTCGGTGATCACGAGCTAGGACGGAACGCGACGCCAGCTACAAATCTAGCGACCGCAGGTATTCCCTAAACTTCTCGCCCAAATCCTCGCGGCGCAGGGCGAACTCAACGGTTGCTCTTAAGAAGCCGATCTTGTCTCCGGCGTCGTAGCGGGTGCCCTCGAAGCGATAAGCGTAGACGGTTTGGGTCTCCATCAGTTTCTTGATGCCGTCGGTCAACTGCAGCTCTCCTCCGCTGCCGGGCTCGATTGCATCGAGGGATGTGAAGATTTCCGGCGGCAGGACATAGCGGCCGATGATGGCCAGGTTGGACGGCGCCTCGGCCGCAGGCGGTTTTTCCACCATGTTGTTCACGCGAAACAGCCGGCCGGTTGAGCCGCTGTACTCCAATGGTGTCGCGTCCACGACTCCGTAGGCCGAAATGCGGTCGTTCGGCACCTCCATCACCGCGATCACGGCGCCGCCCACTTTGTCGTAGACGTCCAGCAACTGCTTCAAGCAGGGGGTTTTCGAGTGGATCACATCGTCGGCGAGAATCACCGCAAACGGCTCTTCACCGACCAACTCCTTGGTAACCGAGACAGCGTGCCCCAGGCCGAGCGCTTCCTTCTGGCGTGTGTAGGAAATCTGAATCAGGTCCGAGATGCGCCGGACTTGGTCCAGTTCGGCCTGTTTGCCGCGCGATTCCAGCGTGTGCTCCAACTCGAAGCTCACATCGAAGTGATCCTCGATGGCGGCCTTGCCTCTGCCGGTGACAACGATGATGTTCTCGACACCCGACGCCAGCGCTTCCTCGACGCCGTACTGGATGATCGGCTTGTCGACCAGCGGAAGCATTTCCTTTGGCTGTGATTTGGTGGCGGGAAGAAAACGCGTCCCCAGCCCGGCGGCAGGGAATACGACTTTGCGAACAGTTCCGCTCATTTAACTAGTGTCGAACGCGGCTGGGGCGCGGCGCAAATCGGGAATGTGATGCTCTGAGCCCCTCTGATTCTATAGGTCTCCCGGTCGACCTCGCAGGACGTTCGCCAAGCGTCGAGATGAGTCTCGACGCGGCAAGCTAAGAGCTTGCGCCATGAAAGGGTCGGCTGTGGGTTCGGCTCCCTTGGGGAGGATTCATCACCCCTTCTTCATTTTGCGTTGAGCTCGGAAATGACTTCAGAACAACTCCTCTAAATCGGACAATCTCTTGACGACCTGGAATTTTCTTGAGGGCTCGGGCACCTCTTCATGCTCTAGGGACCAGGTGCGCGGATGCGGCACGAGCACCGCTCCCAGGCCCGCGCGAAGGGCCGGGTTGATGTCGGACTTCGGGCTGTTACCGATCATCCAGGTGCGGTCGCGCTCGAGTCCATTTTCTTCAACGAAATAGCGATAGCCCGCTGTATCTTTTTCCGCGACGACTAGACAATCCGTGAAGTAGTTTCGTAGTCCGGATCTGTCAATCTTGGAGTGCTGTTCTTCCAAATGCCCTTTTGAATAGAGCGTCAGCTCGTGGCGTTCGGCCAGGCAGGAGAGCGTTTCTTCGACGCCGCCGAAAAGCTCCACACGGTGGTCTAGAATGCGTTTGGCGATCGTCACTACCGCCCGCAGGTCTCGCTGTGTCCAGGGGCGTTCGACAAGCAGGCGAAAGCACTGCTGCATGTTGCGGCCGAAGTTGCGGCAACCGTAGCCGTCGACTTGGATGCTCTTGACCTCGATCTCGTCAAGGACCACCTGGATTTCGCCCGCTGTCATGGTCGAATGATCGAGAAGCTTCACGAATTCCGAGAACGCCCTCTCGAAAAACACGTTGTTCTCCCACAACGTGTTGTCGGCATCGATGAGGAGAGACAGTTTCGGCATGGGAGCTGGCGCAGGAGGCGTAGGCCCAGCAGGGCTGCTCGGACGATCGACCATGCTATCTGGTTCGCGGCTCCGAGCGAGTTTGCGCCTTCTGTCGATAAAGCTTGATCCGCAGTGATATACTTTTGGCGACATTCTTTATATCACTAATAAACAATGAAGTCGTCTATTTGCTTTCATAATCGTGCCTGGGGGTTCTCCGTGGCGGACTTGTGGATCGTACGAGCCATCTTTCTAGCTGTATTCGTAGCAATGACTTACCACTTGGGGCCGTTTGGTTTGACCGGCATGCCAGCGATTGTCCTGGGGATTCTTTCGGGAATCGCGATTGTCATCTTTGAAATCCGACTCCGAAAAGTCACGCTGAAACGATTGATCGGCGCTGCAATCGGTTCGGTGCTGGGAATCGTCGGCGCCTTCTTAATGAGCCTGCTCATGGGCTCGAGTTTGTCCTCCGACAGCGGTCCCTTTTTGCAGCTCTCAGTGCTGCTGCTGCTGGCCTACGTGGGCCTGGTGGTCGGCGGAGCCAAGGGAGACATGCTGAACCTGGGCGCGCTCGGCGGCTTGTTCGGTAGCGATGCGGGAGCGGAGAGATCCCACAAAATTCTCGATACAAGTGTCATTATCGACGGCCGCATTGTCGACATCGCCGAAACCGGATTCATGGACGGAGTTCTGATCATCCCGCAATTTGTCCTGTGGGAGCTTCAATTGGTAGCCGATTCGTCGGACTCGATGAAGCGCAATCGTGGGCGGCGCGGGCTGGACGTTTCACACTGAATTATGCACTGCCGGTGCACCTGGTGAGGGCTGAGCCGCCAGGAACCATTTGGGGACCCCCGAAAACATGGGGTAAAAAGGTAGGCTGGCAAAGATTTCAGCTTCGCCAGTCAACCCCAAGGAGGTCACCCAAATGGTTACCAAACGAAAACAGCATAGCTCCCGAAGGCCCGTCAAACAAGGCCCCGGCGCGAGGGCCCCGCGGCCCAATAAAATCGGGGCTGCCACGCCCTATCACTTCCGTGGCAAGAATCTGACTCCCTACGGCGGCTTGCTGCCCGTCGCCACCCTGCTCGAAAAACTCGGCTTCCAAGCGCTGCTGGAAGAAACCCTCACGACCAAACGGATCACCCGAGCCATGAGCCCCTACCAGTTCGTGCTGGCCCTCGTGCTCGGCCTCTATGTCGGCTTTGCGCGGCTCAACCAACTCCGCTTCATCGCTCGCGACCCCATCCTGACCGGCATCTTGCAAGTGACGCGTCTGCCGCCGCAGTCCACGCTGTGGCGCTTTCTGGCCTCGCTGCACCTCAACGTGGCGAAGCAGAGCCTTTCCATTCAGCGCCAGCTGCGGGAACGAGTCTGGGCCGCGGCCCACGTGAAGTTGGAGACGGTGACGCTGGACACCGACACCACCGTGCATACCCTCTACGGCCGCCAGATGGGCGGGCGCAAGAGCTACAACCCCAAGAACAAGGGCAAGTGCAGCTACCAGCCGATACTGACCTTCCTGGCCGAGACGCGCGAATACCTGATGGGCGGGTTGCGCAACGGCGACCGGCCCACGGGCCGACAGATCGCCGCCCACCTCGAGAGCGCTTTCCGGACTTTGCCGGGCGGCGTGAAGAAAATCCTGGCGCGGGCCGATTCCGGCTTTTATTGCTGGGAGGCGGTGGAGGCCTATGAAAAGGCGGCTTGTCAGTTCGTCATCGTGGCGCGCAAAACGCGGCGCCTGGTCGAGCGCTTGCAGCAAGCAGAAAGGAAACCCTCCCCCCGCTCCGACGCGGACGCGGAATGCCAATTCCTCTACCAACCGCAAGGCTGGGCGCGGGCCTGCCGTTTCCTGGCGCTGCGTTACGAAAACGAGCCCAAGGCCGGCGCGGCCGAGCAATACCAGTTGTTCGCCACCAGCGCTTACACCTACCGCGTGTTTGTCACCAATCTGGCCGAGCCGATCGCGGCGGTGGTGTGGTTTTACAATCAGCGCGCCGGAGCCGAGAACCTGATCAAGGAGGCCAACAACGACGCCGGGCTGGCGGCCCATCCCTCGCGCCGCTTTGACATGAACCGCAATCACTTTCAGTTGGCCATGCTGGCCTACAATCGCAACTGCTGGCTGCTGCTGTTCAACCGCGAAGCCCAGGCCAGCGTGGAGACGCTGCGGCACACCACCCTGGCGACGGCGCGGTTGCGTTTTCTGTTCGTGGCGGCCAAGATCTGGCGGCACGCCGGCAGAACGGGTGTCAGCTACAGCGATCATTATCAGGAAAAGGGCCTGTTTGAACGGCTGATGCGACGGCTGCGGGCGATGGGGCCGCCGGGATCGAGCTTGGCGCCGGTGGTGGAGGGTGCGCTGAGCTGAGGGGCACTCCATGCATAAATTTTCATGCACTCGCCGCAACGTACTGGGAACACGCCGCTTGCCAGCCCGCTTTTGCCCTGCCGGGATCAGGAGGCGGCTCAAACGGGGAGGGAAACAGCAGAAAAGACGACTTGAGAAATCACTGAGTTGACACGAGTGCCGCTATCGCCACAACTCCATCGACGATGGCTACGCCGAATCTGTGCATAATTCAGGTATCAGCTATCCGTATCAGGGAGAATTGTCGGTGTTGGCGAAGATCTTCGCGAATGTCCATGTGGATTTCTGTTGGGCGCACATTATCTCGGGGAGTCTTTCGCGCCGGGCGCTTCATGAAATGCTGGAAACCGTGCCAGTGAACAAGATCTTCGGCTACGGGGGTGACTATCGCTTTCCCGAGTTGAGCTATGCTCACGCCAAGATGGCTCGCCGCAACATCGCTCAGGTCATGGCGGAGAAGGTCGAGGAGGGTTTTTGTACGGAGGCCGAAGGCTTGGAAATCGCCCAGATGATTCTGCACGACAACCCCGATCGAATGTTTGGCTAGCGGAGGGGGTAAGGGTGAAGAAACCGACGCCTGGGGGATATCGTCGGTGATCACGCCAGGACTCGTCACTTAGCCGTCTGCCGAGGCTGCCCCGAACTGTTCGCGGTAGCTCTCGAACTCTTCCATCTCGGTCGTGCTCCCCACGATCAACGGAGTGCGCTGGTGGATGTCGTCCGGCTGGATGTCCAGAATCCGGCGCTCGCCGTCCGTCGCGCTGCCGCCGGCCTGTTCGGCGATAAACGCCATCGGATTCGCTTCGTAAAGCAACCGGAGTTTTCCAGCTGGATGCGAGGTCGTCGGCGGGTAGAGAAAGATACCACCCTTCAGTAGCGTCCGGTGGAAGTCCGCGACAAGTGAGCCGATGTATCGCGCGCTGTATTTTCGTCCATGCTCGCCGCGCCTGAGCCCAGCGAGATATCTTTGGTAGACCTCGGGAAACGCATCGAAGTTCGCTTCATTGACTGAGTAAATGTTTCCGCGCTCGGGCATGCGCATGTTCTCGTGGCTGAGAACGTAGGCGCCCACGGCCGGGTCGAGAGTGAAGCCGAAAACTCCTTGGCCGGTTGTGTAAACCAGAATCGTGGAAGAACCGTAAACCACATAGCCGGCCGCAATCTGTTGGTAGCCGGGTTGCAAGGCCATGCTAGTCGGGTTATCGCTGACCACTTCGTCTGGCCGGCGGAGGATCGAGAAGATGGTTCCGACGCTCACGTTAACGTCGATGTTCGAAGAGCCATCTAGCGGGTCGAAGATCACCACGTAGTTGCCCGGACCGACCGCGTGATGCAGCGACACGGGCTCTTCGTTTTCTTCGGAAACGAGCATCGCTACGTTCTCTCTGACACCAAGGCAATGCATCAGGGCGTCGTTGGCGTAGACGTCGAGTTTCTGCTGAACTTCTCCCTGGACGTTGGTTGCGCCCGCGGCCCCCAGCACGTCGAGCAACCCGGCCCGACGAACACGCGCCTGAATCATTTTCGTCGCCAGCGTGATTCCGGAAAGCAGCCACGAGAATGTGCCCCCGGCATCGGGGAAGTGCTTTTTCTGCTGGTGCAGGATGTGCTGCTGGACCGTCACAATGAGGTCGTTCGATGTGTGGCTTGACACGGGTACCGTCACCAAAAGATTCTCTCCTCGTCAGCAAAATCTAGACCCTAGTGTAGCCATTGAGAAGGATTGCAGCGAACCATTGGGGCATACGGCCCACCGAACGAACCAGTTAGGGCATCCCACGCACCTGAGCGACGCAGCGAAACTCCGATATCTATCCCCTACTGTCGGCTCTGCCCCATTCTTTGGTCGTGATCGCGCCCAGCTAGTTATTATTCAAAAGGGCCACTAAGTTGGCCACGTCCGGCGGGGTCATCGTGGGCCAGTCTTTTCCGCGGTAGTCAATCATGTCTTTCATGCCGGGTCCGTGAATCCAAACCGCCCAGGCCAGGCGAACCGCCGAATACCCTTCCTCAAAACCACTCAGTTCCACGGCCTCGGAGTCGGCTTGGCCGTGACATGATGTGCAACCCTTATCTTGAACGAGCTGTGCTCCGCGACCCTTGTCTCCGCTCGCCTCGAAGTATCCTTTCTTGAACAAGTAGGCGACCACGTCCTCCATTTCGGTGCTCTCAAAGTTCTGAAGGGTCAAGCCTCGCCTGCGAGCTTCCGCCTCCATTCTCGGCCGATGGTTCCACATCTCGACGGCCAATCCACTGAGTCGCGGTTCGTATCGTGCGGCTTCCAGCAAGTCCACTTTGCCCGAGACGGACTCGCCCACCGTGTGGCATTCCGCACAACTGCGCTCCTCAAAGAGCTGCTCGCCGGCGGACCAGTCGACCATTTCCCCAAGGGTAAACTCTGGCCATTCCATCCCCCGGAGTTCGATTTTCTTGGCCATGCCCGCGCCGTGATTCCACATCTGCTGCACCCAGTCGACGCGGTTAACCATGCCAACCCATGACGAAACCGGAGGCCCTGCTCCCTTTTTTGTCTCGCTCGGCGTCCGGTTGTGACAGTGACTACATTTGTTCCTCTCGAAGACTTCTTCGCCACGTTGGGAATCGCCTGGCGGGTCGACGTATCTCAGGGAATAGAAATAGGCGAACAGATTAACTATCTCGAACTCGGAGAGCGCCGGGATCGTCAGATTGCTCTCGTCCATCAGCTCCCACATTTTCGGGCTGTGGTTCCACATCGTTGCCGCCAATTCCGCCGGGGAGACGTTGTTGCCGGCTACCAGGCCCAGGTCCGGTGCCGAGCCACCACCTGAACCCGTTACGGGATGACACGACGTACACCCCCGCACGCTCAACATCTCTCTGCCCGTCGCGGCGTCCCCTGACTGAGCAAATGAAAACTGAACAGTCGTCGCGAACACAACCGCGGGAAGAAACCCAAGCATTCCTCGACCAAAACGGGAATCGATAGTCATGATGCTACCCCCCTTCGAGACTCATCGAACGCAATTCAGGGCCCATACTCAGCTCTTGACGACACCATCGTGCAGCACGAAACCCTGAATCGAGTTACAAAGTTTTTTCCTCGCACTAACTGAAACAATGGCGGCTAGGACGGGGCGCTTGACTTGATCCCGGATAATGTTTTTACTTTCCTTGGCAATTCATATGATCTAGCCAGGATTTCCATTTTGGATCTTGGCCGCCTCGATTCTACGTTCATTCTCTCTTGAAGGCAAGCCTTTCTTGACCGCGGGCACGCACCGGGCCGGACCGAAGTGCTTGCACTGGACCCTTTCGTTCTCCGAAGGGGACAATTCGTCGGTCGGAAGGCAGTTTTTCAGACACTCCTCCGAGCTTCACTCCGCAGCATCCAGATTTCGCACTCGCGAGCGACCGTTCTACCCGCTCGGCAGTGGCAGCGCCCAGATCCTGTGCAGCATGTCGCCGAACAGCTTGCGGTTCAGATGTCCCTCGGCCAATAACAACCAGTAGTAGCGAGCATGCTTCACCAGCCGCCCGCCCGTCTTCATCAGCCGCTGCTGCAGGCTCGTCAGCGACCAGCTCTTGATGCGCCGTGGCAGTCCCAGTCGCCGCCAAAGATTGCCCAGGTTGTAGGCCAGAACGGCGAGTTGCAGCCGCACTTGGTTTGCCCGGAAGCGATGACACGACAGACGCGTCCAGTTCGTCGCCTGCTTGCCCTCTTTGATCCACTGCTCGGCCGTGCCGCGCTTGTTGTAGAACCGCACCAGCGAGCGGCTGGGCAAGCGCATGTTCGTGACGATGAACCCGACGCGAGGAAACAACTCGCCTTGGTGGTGCTCCACCTTGGCCACAACCCGCCGGGGCTTCGACCAACTCGCGGCCTGATAGCGGAAGCTCTTGTAGCGCACCAGCGGCTTCAGGCTCGGCCTGCCCGGCGGACGGAATAGAATGTCTTCGATTTCCAACTCCAAGTTCTTGTTCGCCGGGATGCGAATGACGTAGTCCACTCCGCGATCCTCCAATGCCTCGTAGATCGCCGGCTTGGCGAAGGCGGCGTCGGCGCGGAACGTCACTCGCTTGCCTTCTCCCTGTTGGCGCTCGATCTCGGGCAGCAGCAGTTCGTCCCAGTCCTCGGCGCTGGACACGTTACCCGGTCGCAGCTTTGCCGCCAGACAATCGCCGTGCTGGTTGAACAGCAACAGCGGGTGATAGCAGGTGGACTCGAAATGGCCGTTGTAAGCGCTGCCTTCCTGTTGGCCGTGAACGGGGCTTTCTGTCGAGTCCATATCGAGCACGACACGCTCGGACTGGTCCTGCGCTTGGGCTTGAGCGAGCAACTCGCGGTTGACCGCCATCAGCCCAAGCAGGTTCTCTTCACTGGCCAGCAGCTCTGCCTCGAAGCTTTGCAGACGCGACGTAAGCGCCCCGCCGCGTTCCCAGTTCTTTTTCGAGCCGAGCAAGCGAAAGGTCGGATCGGCGGAGACTCGCACGGCATCGTTGAGATCCTCGTAGCCTGCGAGGCGGCTGTAGACCGATTGCCGCACCAGATCGACGAACGGAAACTTCTTGTTTGTGCCTTGTCGCGAATCCGTCAGATGCTCGTCGATCAGCTTGCCCAGTCCGAGCCGCTCGTCCAGTTCCCGAATGAGAATCAGGCCACCATCCGAGGTGACGCGCGATCCTTGGAAATCGACTTTGAGAAATCCGTTGAAGGTGAGCTGAAACGGCTTGTTTTCTTTTTCACCCATTGGGTGTTGGCCTCCGTGCGTCCTGACAGGGCTCGATCCCCTATCAATAAAGACGCTGAAGGCCGCTGGAAGGTCGGGATGCCGAAGTCAAATTGGAAATGCGGGTTGATGGGTAAGTCGTAGAAAAGGGCCGTCTTCTCGGGGAAAATGTAGAAAAACCGCATCGTTCGAAGAACGCGGCTTCGCTCGATACGGCCAGGATCTGCTTTACATTGCGTTCCCGCGCCCGCTTCAGGCAGCGCTCGACCAGCGTCTTGGCTATGCCCAATCCCATGAAATCGGGATCAATGGCCAAGCTCCTGACCTCGGCCAGTCGCCGGGAATAGATTTGCAAGGCACAGCATCCGACGATCTTTTCCGCGGAGACGGCGACGAAAAATGACGCCGGGCGCGGCAGGTCGTGTTGCACGAGCTGCTGGGGATAGCGGCCTATGAGCGAGCGGATCGCTAGGATGTCCTCGTGCCTGGCGGCCCGAACCGCTACCGCTTTGACTCCACTTGCCATACTAACTCTGTAACATTGTTGGAGAGGGTCGTGCGCCGAAAAACAAGAGGACCCTGCGGGTATTGGCCCGACTTTACGACTTCGTGGCAGCTTGATCGGCGCCCGTGACACCGGCGCTCTAGCGCTGCTGAGAAATTCGCGGAAATAACCTCCATGACTGAGGCCACAACGAAAACCCAGGAATTCATCGCGCTCGAGAATCAGTGGGGAACCGACAACTACCACCCGCTGGACGTCGTGGTGGCGACCGCCAAGGGCCCGTGGGTTTACAGCGTCGAGGGCAAGCGATATCTCGACTGTTTGAGTGCCTACTCGGCGGTGAACCAGGGCCACTGCCATCCCAAAATCTTGGCAGCGCTGCAAGAACAAGCGGGGCGGGTGACGCTGACTTCTCGGGCCTTCCGCAACGATCAGCTTCCGCTGTTCTGCCAGGAACTGGCTGAACTTTGCGGTCGGGAGATGGTGCTTCCGATGAATACCGGCGCGGAGGCGGTCGAGACTGCCATCAAGGCGGCGCGGCGCTGGGGCTATCAGCGCAAGGGCATCGCGCTAGATCAGGCTGAGATCGTCGTTTGCGAGAACAACTTTCACGGCCGCACGACAACGATTGTCGGCTTCTCTTCCGACCCGGACAGCCGTGAGGGATTCGGCCCGTTCACTCCCGGGTTTGCGTCGATTCCGTTCGGAGACTCACAAGCTCTCGAAAACGCCATCACGCCGAACACTTGTGCCTTCCTCGTGGAACCGATCCAATGCGAGGCGGGGATCAATATCCCGCCGGACGGTTTCCTGCGGCGCGCGGAAGAGATCTGCCGCGCGAACAACGTCCTGCTAATGCTAGACGAGATCCAGACCGCTCTAGGACGCACTGGCAAGATGTTCTGCGCCGACCACGAGGGTGTTCGCCCGAATGCATTTATCCTTGGCAAGGCGCTCTCGGGCGGCTTTTACCCGGTTTCCGCTGTTGTCGGGACGAAGGAACTGCTGAGCGTCTTCGACCCCGGCAGCCATGGCTCGACCTACGGTGGCAACCCGCTGGGCTGCGCCGTTGCCCGGACAGCGCTGCGAGTGATCCAGGAGGAATCCTTGGTCGAGCGTTCGGCCGAGTTAGGAGCGTGGTTTCTGACGGAGCTTCAAAGCATCCGCCACCCCGATTTGAAAGAGGTTCGGGGGCGCGGCTTGCTGGTCGGGATTGAACTGACCACGCCGGCGCGTCCATATTGTGAGAAGCTTGCCGAGCTAGGCCTGTTGTGCAAGGAAGCCCACGATAAGGTGATCCGCCTCGCCCCGCCGCTGGTGATTACAAAGTCTGAGCTGGAATGGGCGGCCGAGCAATTGCGCACGGTGTTTCAGGCTTAGCGGAGTTGCGAGTTCACCGTCTTTTTAGGGCCGGTTGACGAGGGCCTCCCCATCGCGTCCTTCAGCCCAGCCAAAAGCTTGCGCCACGTCAGGCTGATGCCCTACTTTGGGTGGCCAGTTTGGCACATCGAGACGATGCCGGTGCCTCAGCGCGCGATAATAGATTCATGCGGGTCTTTGTCTCCCTCTTGCTTTTGGCGGGTCTAGCCGTCGCCAGCGGCCCCGACAATGTTCTGACTGAGGAAGAGAAGGAACAGGGTTACGAGCTTTTATTCAATGGCAAGAATCTGCTCGGCTGGGACGGGGACTCGGAGTTCTGGTCCGTGCAAGACGGTCTGATTGTCGCTTCTACCGACGGCAAAATTCTTGTTCAGAACAGCTTTCTGATTACGAAGGAAAGATTCTCGGACTTTATCTTCAGCGCCGACGTTAAACTTCGGAACAACAATACCGGGATACAGTTCCGCAGCCAGCGGCTGCCCGAATTCCTCATCATGGGCTATCAGGCCGACGCCGCTCGAGATAAATGGTGGGGGAGCCTCCACGGCGAGAAAACGGGCCGAGGCGTTATTGTTGACGGATGGGCGGGGAAAGGCGAGAACCTCGTCAAGACCGGCGACTGGAACCGCTACGAGATTTACTGCAAGGGCAACCACATTAAGCTATCGTTGAACGGCGTGGTGACTGTTGACGTCACCGACGAGATGGCTTCAGAGGGCGTGATCGCCTTGCAGCTACACCGTGGCGCCTCGATGCAGGTTTCGTTCCGCAACATGAAGATCAAGAAGTTGAAGTAGCAGCGGTTCGAACTGCGGCGTTCCGGGGGAGCCCCCCCGCGGCCACGCGCGCCGGACGATTAGGACCTCAAAATAGGCCGATCTTATGAAAAAAGTGTCTTTAGGAAGTTGGGCTTTTGCGGCGGGACCCTACGCCGACAATCCGGTTCCGTTTGATCAGTCCGCCAAGCGGATAGCCGAAGCGGGCTACGACTCGATTGAAGTGGGCAGCTTTGGTCACGTCACACTCGACGGCTACCCGACCAAGGAATCCCGTGCGGAGCTTAAGACGTTCCTAGACGACCTGGGCCTCGAGCGATCGGGTTATGGTTGTGACCAGCGCGCTTCCGATCCGACTGTTTTGGGCAACAAAGAGAAATACCTAGAGCAGTTCATGCGCAACGTCGAGCTGTGCAACGATCTCGCGATCAGGCACATTCGTGTCGATACGGGGACCCAACCGAATCGCTACCGTGGCGATGACGAATACGAGTCAGCGAAAGGAGCGGTGGCGGAAATATTCAACGCCGCCGCTCAATTGGCGCAAGACGCTGGAATCGCGATGACCTGGGAGTTCGAGCCCGGCTTCATTTTCAACAAACCCTCGGAGATTCTCGAGATTCACGAGAAGGTGGCCCACGCTAATTTTTCGTTGATGTATGACACCAGCCACGCCTACATGTGCGCGACGATTGGCAGCCGGCAGCGTGGGAATAAGGAAACACTGGCGGGGGGCGCGGAAGAGTTGCTCGACAAGCTCGAGGGCAGGATCGGCGCTCTGCATTTGATCGATTCCGACGGCACCCTGCATAACAACGACACCAGTACCCACAACCCATTCGGGACGGGGTACGTCGACTTCAAGGCATTGGCGCCGAAACTGCTAAAGATCCCGAATCTTGATTACTGGACCATCGATATGTGCTTTTGGCCTGCCGCGTGGGAACTAGTTGATGCTCAACTTGCTTACGTGAGGAAGCTGATCGAGGGGGCTGAGTCCGAACAGTCACCGCCCGCTACACCGGAGGCTTCAGCACCGCCACCCGCTGATGAGGCCGTTGCCGAAGAAGCAAGTGCCGCCGAATAATTTCCGCGATCTCGATGCTGTTGACTAGCAGGTGCGCCGCGCCTGTGTACCGGTCGTCCCGCTTAGCAGCTTCTTCGCGTTAAGCGATGTGGTGAGAGATTAGGGGCTAAAGGCCGCCCAGCGCTTCGACACCGGGCAGCTTTTCGCCGGCCAGAAACTCTAGCGAGGCTCCGCCGCCCGTCGAGATGTGGGTGATGCGATCCGAGAGGCCGGCGGTTTTGATGGCTTTCTCGGAGTCGCCGCCGCCGACAATCGACGTGGCCGCGGAGTCAGCGACCGCTTGGGCAACCGCCAGCGTGCCGGCAGCAAAAGGTTCAATCTCGCATACTCCCATGGGTCCATTCCAGACGATCATTCGGGCGCCGGATATCGCGTCGCGGTAGGCCGCGATTGTTCTGGGGCCGATATCGAGGCCCTTCCAGCCTTCGGGAATTGGCTCGCTCGTTCCGTCCACGATCTTGGTGTCGGCATCGGCCGCCATATTTTTCGCTATAACGTGGTCGATTGGCAGCAGTAGCTTGTCGCCGCTCTGGTCCATGGTCTCGCGGGCGACGTCGAGTTTGTCGTCCTCCACTAGGGAGGAACCTATCGCCACGCCCTGGGCCTTCAGAAATGTGTATGTCATTGCTCCGCCGATCAAAACCTTGTCGGCAAGCTGGAGGAAGCTTCGCAGCACGTCGATTTTACCCGAGATCTTGGCTCCGCCGACGATGGCTACATAGGGTCTTTCGAAATTCGAAACGGCCATGGAAAGGTACTGCAGTTCCTTTTCCATGAGCAATCCGGCGGCGGCTTCCGGTACCAACGCGACCATGCCCGTCGTTGAGGCGTGTGCGCGGTGCGCGGCTCCAAAGGCGTCGTTGATGTAGACGTCGCAGAGGTCGGCGAGCTGCTCGGCAACGTTGCTGTCGTTTGTCTCTTCGCCGCAGTGGAAGCGGAGATTCTCAAGCAGCAGGACTTCACCTGATGAGAGCTCCGAGGCAAGATGCACTACTTCCCTGCCGACGCTATCCGGGGCCTTTCTTACTTCCCGGCCCAATAGCTCAGCGAGTCTGGCGGCGACCGGGTCGAGCTGCATTTTCGGGTTCGGTTTGCCTTTGGGACGCCCTAGATGAGAAGCCAAGACAATGGCTGCTCCTTTTTCAAGTGCCAGCTTGATGGTTGGGAGTGCAGCGCGAATGCGGGTGTCGCTGGTGATCTGAGTTCCTGTTTCATCGAGGGGGACGTTGAAATCCACGCGGATGAAAACACGCTTGCCGGCTAGGTCGAGATCGCGTATGGATTTGTAGGGCATGGGTAGGATGGAGTTTACAGGAGGCCAGCGGTCCAGCGCGGAAAAACAGAGCCGCACCCGCATGGGTGCGGTCTAGTCTGACATTGACCTCATCCCGACGGGAAGCCCACCGCACCCACGCCACCCGACCGCACCCTTGCGAGTGCGGCTCTGTTTCGGCTAGGTGCGACACCGCAGGCGGGTTTTGACCGTCCCGGAACCTGCCGCACATTCACCCCACAACCATCAGCCGACAATCGTTAGTTGAGTCCCTTCTGGGCCATCAGAATTGCCAGGTCGACGACTCGGCTGGAATAGCCCCACTCATTGTCGTACCAGGCGAGAACCTTCACGAGATTGCCACCAATAACCTTGGTCATCCCGCCGTCGACAACCGATGACCTGGCGTCGTGCAAGAAGTCGCTCGACACAAGAGGCTCTTCCGTATAACCGAGAATACCCTTGAGCGGACCTTCCTCCGACGCCTCTTTCAACTTGGCGTTGACTTCCTCAACGGTGGTCGGCGTATCGAGGATGGCAACCAGGTCGACCACCGAAACATTGGGGGTCGGCACGCGAATCGAGAAGCCGTCGCATTTACCAACCAGCTCGGGCATGACCAGCCCGATCGCCTTTGCCGCACCCGTGCTGGTGGGGATCATGTTCAAAGCAGCGGCGCGGGCCCGGCGCAAATCGGAATGCGGCAGATCCAACGTGCGCTGGTCATTGGTGTAGCTATGCACCGTGGTCATGGTGGCGCTCGAGACGCCGAAAGCGTCATGCAAGACCTTCGCGACGGGCGCCAGGCAGTTCGTCGTACAGGAGGCGTTCGAAACAACGGAGTGTTGCGCCGGGTCGTACTTGTCACCGTTGACGCCCAACACTACTGTGATGTCCTCGTCTTTGGCGGGCGCCGAAATAATCACTTTCTTGACGCTGTCGTGGAGGTGCTTGGAGGCATCCTCTTTTTTCGTGAACAGCCCGGTCGACTCGATCACGATTTCCGCGCCGACGCTTGACCAAGGAATCTGGGCAGGATCGCGCTCGGCGAATACCTTGAAGCTCAGCTCTCCGGCTTGAATGCCGTCGTCCTGAGCCTTGACGTCAACGCTTAGGTTTCCCATGACCGAATCATGTTTGAGCAAGTGCGCCAGGGTCTTCGTGTCGGTGATGTCGTTCACCGCGACGATATCGATTTCGGGGTTATCCATCGAGGCCCGGAAAACGTTTCTTCCGATGCGCCCGAATCCATTGATGCCAACTTTTACGGCCATGATTTCGTTCTCGTTTCCTTTCGTTATGTGTCTGAATGGACTGCGGATCACTACTTGATTCTGGGGAGGCTCACTTGGATGCTGGTGGTTCTGCTATTCCCACTTGTCCGCCCGGAGTTGCGTAGGCTTCCTTGATCTTGATGACCTTCCCGTCTTCAAAGGTCACAAATGTGATGTTACCGGGCGGCCTGCCATACATCCAGTCCTCGGTCTCACCACCCTCCTTGAAGTCACGAACTTTTCGGTCGGGCCGGCCTTTCGCCAGCAGCACCATCTCACGGTCCATGTCCTTGAGAACACGCTTTTCCTTGATGGCCTCCTGGACTTCTTCAGGCAACTTCTCGATATAGAGTTCGGTTGCGGATCGCTGCTCAAAATCGAGAACCGGCTTGAGCATGGCCTTGATGCCGTCGGGCTCTAGTTCCGAGAAATCCCCATCGAAGAGGAGCGCGAGTTTCGTGCCACCCGGCGCGTGCACGGACCGCCCGCCAAGTGTGGAGGCTCGGTTTGTCGATCCGGAAACTTGAATACGATGCCACCATTTTTTTCCGCCCTTGAGTCCGTGGTTCAGCTCGATCTCGATCGAGTCGTCTTTGAATTCGATCTTGGTGATCTGAACCAGGTCGCCCAGGCGGGCGGCGGGGCCAAACTTATCCATCGCGTCAGCCCACTGGTCCTCGTCGTATTTGCCTTCTTTGTCAACTTTGAGGGGTTTCTTCGAGCGCGGAATGATGGCTTTCGCGGTGCCGTATTCGGCAACCATCTGTCGAACGATTTTGGCGCGCTGCTCGACGCTCAGTTTTTGCTTCGCTACGAGTGAGGCGGCGAGTACCATCGTCACGAGGACGGCGATAGTCACTGCTGCTAGCTTGACGCCGGACTTCCGTGCGGCGCTCTGTTGTGGCTCATTGCACATTTTTCGCATTCGTGCTGTTTCAGTCCCAGAGCAGCGGCTGCACGCTTCGGCCGGCCGGAGCCCTCCAAAGAATCAGTGCCGCCACGCAAACTGCCAGCGTCGTCAGGAGGCTGGCTTCGGGTCCGTAGGCATCCCCCGTCCAATAGGACGGCCCAACGGGGACCACGGTTAGTCCTGTCAACTTAATTCTAAGCCCACTTAGGTTCGCTCCGATAGCGGCCAGCCCGATATTCCAGCCGAAATGCATACCGTAGGGCAACCAGAGTGTGCGATGACGCACCAGGGCGAGGCCGAAAATCATTCCGAAAAGAATGGTATTGAGCAGAGCGACTCGCGAGAAATCGGGATTGCTGTCGTGCACGACGCCAAATAGCAGCGAGGTGCCGATCACGGTAATCCAGGGATTCGTGGCGCGAATGAGTTGCTGGAAGCCGTAGCCGCGAAACAGTAGCTCTTCTCCGGCTGAGCCGATAGCGATGCCGATGAAGCCGGCGAGAAAGGACGGCTCCCAGGTTGGTTGGACGCTGGTTGAGCCTGCACCTGTCACGATCACCCATCCGGCGGCCCACTGGATTCCGACAATCGTCAGCGTCAGACCGCTCCCCAGCGCGACGCCAAAGCCCAGCTGCCGGAACCCCTCTCCGCTCGCTTGTATCCCAATGACGCCGAAAGGCCTTGGCGTCGGGAAGCGCAGCATCAGAGCGGTCGAGGCCAGAACCGCGGGGAGTAGCGACAGTACCGACAGCGTGAAACGGTCATTTAGGGCCGGGACGGCTGCGAGCAACCAAGCGCACAACATCCAGAGTAAGACCGTGACCGTGGCGAACAGGCTGGCGTGAGCGAGACCCCAGCCGAGGCGCTCGATCCGCTCCTTCGTGATTACGCTGGGGGCACCCATGTTGGATCTGGCTTGGGAAGCACCGAGGACCGACGCACAGAGCACCCATGCACGTTAGTACTCATGTGCGGGAACACTAATGAACGCGAGCAGGGGCCTCGCATCCCGGCCGAGACCCCTCGCGGTGACATCCTCTCTATTCTTGAACGTTTGTGACTCCCGCCGGGAATCAGTTCTTGGACCCTCAACCGCCGCGGAAGTCGAACACCGATTCGCCCGGGTTAAACGGCGTGAGTTCGGGAATCGAAGAGGCCTGGCCCAAATACTTGCTGATTAGCTCTACTTCCTGCTTATCCCAGCCCACCGAGCTGACGGAAATGGTTCCATCCTGCTCGATCAGAAAGCTTGTGGGCACGTTGGTTATCCCGTAGGCGTTCGAGACGGCGTAGTCTTGTTCTTCCGAGTCGAACAGCTGGGGCAGGCTGCCGGTTTCGAACTCTCGATTGAAGCCGGCCGTGTGTGCAGGGGTATCTTGCGAAATTCCCCAAACGGTGACCGGCTTGCCTTCCAGCGGCGGAGCAAGACGACTAATAAACGGAACACCGTATTGGCAGGTCGGACACGAAATCTTGAAAAAGGTCAGCAACACCGGACCCTTGAGCAGGGCATCGGATAGGGAATGTGACGCTCCGTCGTGGTCGGGTAGTTCAAAGTTTGGGGCTTTCGATCCGGGGGGCAGGGCTGGCATGGTTTCTTTCTCTCGTGTGGTTGTGATCGCTCGGCGGACACGGAGTGCTGTGATGAGTCCTTCGGGCGGAGCCGGCTTGAATCGCAGGGCTGCTGCTATCTTCGATTCTATCAAGGGTGGCAGATTGATCTCGATGCGGCGGAAAAGCTCGCTATCGACGCTCCCTCGTCAGGCAATCCTCAGGGTACGTCTTGAATTAGTCCGGGCTGCGACTGAACCCCTAGAAATCCCCACTCAACGTCGTTGGGCACCCTTCGCCAGGTCAATCTTGACAGTTTCGTATAGTATTGCTACGCTGCAGATAGGGAATCTTTACTGATCTGTATAGATTGGACACCGCTTCCTGCCTAACCCTTCCTGGTGGCAGGTGACGGAACGCGAGTCGCGGCTGCAAGAACTCAGAAGAAGATGGGGACTCCTTAACGCAGGCGCGGTGCTTTGTGAAGTAGAACCCGTCACTGGCGTTCCGGGCTCTGACACGCCGGCGGGCTAGGTCGAGATTCAGAGATTTGATGTGACATGACCCAAGCGCGCCCGCGGGCCGCGCGGAGGAATTGAATGAGTACTCCGGCGAATGAACTGGAAGTTCTGGCAACGCAAGACTATAAGTACGGTTTCGTCTCTGACGTCGAGTCGGACTCAATGCCTCCGGGGCTGAACGAGGACGTCGTGCGGCACATCTCAGCCAAGAAAGAAGAGCCTCGGTTCCTGCTCGACTGGCGCTTGAAGGCCTACCGGCAGTGGCTCAAGATGGAGGAGCCGGATTGGCACAACGTCCACTATTCTCCCATCGACTATCAATCGATCAGCTATTACTCCGCTCCCAAGTCGGAAAAAGACGGACCCAAGAGTCTCGATGAGGTCGATCCCGAACTGCTGGCGACTTACGAGAAACTCGGCATCCCACTGAGCGAGCGCGCGGCACTGGCGGGCATTGCGGTGGACGCGGTGTTCGACAGCGTTTCGGTCGCCACCACTTTCAAGGACAAGCTTTCCGAGATGGGGGTGATCTTTTGCTCGTTTTCGGAGGCGGTTCGTGACCATCCCGAGTTGATCGAGAAATACCTCGGCACGGTCGTTCCTTACACGGATAATTTCTTCGCGACGCTGAATTCCGCTGTTTTTAGCGACGGGTCGTTTTGTTACATCCCCAAGGGCGTGCGCTGCCCGATGGAGCTTTCGACCTACTTCCGGATCAACGCCGCCAATACGGGGCAGTTCGAGCGCACGCTGATCGTAGCCGACGAAGGCTCGCACGTCAGCTACCTCGAAGGCTGCACGGCCCCGATGCGCGACGAGAATCAGCTCCACGCAGCGGTGGTCGAGTTGGTCGCGCTCGATAACGCACAGATCAAGTATTCGACGGTTCAGAACTGGTATCCGGGCGACAAGAACGGCAAGGGCGGCATTTACAACTTTGTCACCAAGCGCGGCAAGTGCCAGGGCGTGAACTCGAAAATCTCCTGGACCCAGGTCGAAACCGGCTCGGCGATCACCTGGAAGTATCCGAGCTGCATTCTGATCGGCGATAACTCGGTCGGAGAGTTCTATTCGGTCGCGGTAGCCAACAACCACCAGCAAGCCGACACCGGCACGAAGATGATTCACATTGGCAAGAACACCAGCAGCACGATCGTCTCGAAAGGCATTTCGGCCGGCTACGGACAGAACTCTTACCGCGGGCTGGTCAAGATCCAGAAGGGCGCCGATGGAGCGCGCAATTTCTCGCAGTGCGATTCGATGCTGATGGGCGACAAGTGTGGGGCGCATACGTTCCCCTATCTCGAAGTCAAGAATCCGACAGCGACGGTCGAGCATGAAGCGACGACTTCGAAGGTCGGCGAAGATCAGATTTTCTATTGCAACCAGCGGGGAATTTCGACCGAAGATGCCGTGTCGATGATCGTCAACGGCTTCTGTAAGGAAGTTTTTCGGGAGCTGCCGATGGAGTTCGCGGTGGAAGCGCAGAAACTGCTGGGCGTGAGTTTAGAAGGTAGTGTTGGGTAGCGGGCGCGATCGCTCGTAAGAGCGCGGAAGTCCCGCGGTTCCGAGGGCAAGAGTTGAGCGTGGACTTCCGTCCACGCCTCTGTCCGGTCCTGAGAAGTTTTTTACTGAAAGTACGAAATTGAAACCATGCTAGAAATACGAAACCTATCCGTATCAGCGGACAGCAAACAAATTCTCAATGGCATCAATCTCTCCGTCAAAAGGGGCGAAGTCCACGCCATCATGGGTCCCAACGGATCCGGCAAGAGCACCCTAGCCCAGGTCCTCGCGGGACGCGACACCTATGAAGTGTCCTCGGGCGAAGTGACCTACGAAGGTGAAGAGCTGCTCGAGCTGTCCCCGGAAGAGCGCGCCCAAAAGGGCATCTTCTTGGCGTTTCAGTACCCGGTCGAGATTCCCGGAGTCAGCAATCTCTACTTCCTGCGAACCGCCCTGAATGCTATTCGCAAAGCGCGGGGCGAGGAAGAGCTAGACGCCATGGACTTCCTGACGCTGGCGAAAGACCGCATGGCGGCGCTTCAGATGGACGATAGCATGATGAAGCGCTCGGTCAACGCGGGCTTCTCGGGCGGCGAGAAGAAGCGCAACGAGATCTTCCAGATGGCCATTCTCGAACCGAAACTGGCGATTCTTGACGAGACCGATTCGGGCCTCGACATCGATGCTCTGAAGCTGGTCTCCGAGGGCGTCAACAAGCTGCGAAGCCCGGAGCGGGCCATCATCGTCGTGACGCATTACCAGCGGCTGCTCGACTATATCGTACCCGACTTCGTCCATGTGCTGGCCGATGGCCGAATTGTGAAATCCGGTGATAAGAGCCTCGCGCTTGAGCTGGAAGAGAAGGGCTATAGCTGGATCGAGCAAGTTGCCGCCGAAGGCGAGTTGGTGCGCTCCTAGCGTGGCTAGGAACGAACGGCGCTAGGAACGAAGGGTCATGGAAACGATGGTAGCGGTAGCAGAAAATCTGGGCGTTTATTTGGAGAACTTTGAAGCCCTCGGCGGGCGTGTCGCCGGGAGTGTCGCCGGCAGTAAAACGGGGAACGAACCGGCTTGGCTGAAGCAGCGCCGTGAAGCCGGCATGCAGCGCTTTTCCGAACTCGGCATCCCGACCGTTCACGAAGAAGACTGGAAGTATACGAGCTTGGCGACCGTGGCGCGGAAGGATTTCCGGCTCGCCGGGCCGGCGACTCGCGTGATTACCCCCGATCAGATCGGGTCCGTGGGATTCAACGAGATTGAAGGCTGCCGTCTGGTCTTCGTGAACGGCAGATTCTCCGAGAATCTTTCGCGCCTGGAGGCCACTCCAAAAGGCGTGGTGGCTGGCCGCCTAAGCGACAACCTTGGGAACGAGGCAGTCGAGGCTCATCTAGGCCGACTTGCTGATTTACAAGATCACGCCCTAGTCGCGCTCAACACGGCGTTCATCGAAGACGGGGCATTTGTACAAATCCCCGTCCGCGCTGTGGTCGAAAACCCGATTCACCTGGTCTTCGTGACTTTGGCGGAGGAAGCGAATCAGGTCTGCCATCCGCGCACACTCATCCTAGCCGAACGCGACAGTCAGGCCACAGTCGTCGAAACCTATATCGGCATGGGCGAATCCTACTGGACCAATGCTGTCACCGAAGTAGTGGCAGGGGAAAACGCCCGCATCGACCACTACAAGTTGCAGCAAGAGCACGTGCGCTCCTTGCACATCGGCTTCACGTATGCCCATCAGGCGCGCGACAGCCGCTTTGCCTCCAGCTCGTTGTCGTTCGGCGGACAGCTCGTGCGCAGCGACACTGCGGTTCGGCTTAACGGCGAGGGTTGCGAGTGCGTGCTGAATGGGCTCTATGCAGTCACGGGGCATCAGCACATCGACCACCACACCATCATCGACCACGCCATGCCGCACTGCAACAGCCACCAGCTTTACCGCGGCATTCTCGACGGTCACTCGACTGGAGTTTTCAACGGCAAGGTGATCGTGCGGCAAGACGCTCAGAAGACCGACGCCAAACAAAGCAACAAGAACCTGCTGCTCTCGCGCAACGCCGAGATCAACACCAAGCCGCAACTGGAGATCGAAGCCAACGATGTTCGCTGCACACACGGTGCGACGGTCGGCCAAATCGATGACGAGGCCATGTTCTACCTGCAGTCGCGCGGTATCAACCGGCACGACGCACGCGGCCTGCTCACCTACGCTTTTGCGGCGGATATTATCGAGAGTCTCAACGTCGCGCCGCTTCGCGAGCCGCTGGAGCAGGTCCTGTTGACTTGGGTCGAGCAAGCGGAGGTGAGCGCATGAGCGTGACGACTTCAAGCGTCGCTTCTCCCAAGGAGAGCGGGACTGCGCCTCTCGACGTTGCCGCGCTGCGCCGCGATTTCCCCGTCCTTCAGCAGAGAGTCCACGGCAAGCCGCTTGTCTACTTGGACAATGCCGCCACGTCGCAGACGCCCCTGGCCGTCATCGACGCCATGCGGAAGTTCTATCTCGAGGACTGCGCCAATGTTCACCGCGGCGTACACGAGCTGAGCCAGCGGGCAACCGACGACTACGAAGGCGCCCGAACAGCAGTGCAGAAGTTTATCGGGGCCGCTGAGTCCGAAGAGGTTATCTATACCCGCGGAACGACCGACGCCCTCAACCTTGTCGCCCACAGCTACGGCCGGACTCACGTCCATGCCGGAGATGAGGTCATTATATCGACCCTTGAGCACCACTCGAACATCGTCCCGTGGCAGATCTTGTGTGACGAGCGCGGAGCGACGTTGCGGGTGATCCCCATCAACGACGCCGGCGAGTTGCTGATGGACGACTACGCCGGCCTGCTCAGCGATAAGACGTGCATCGTCTCCGTCAACCACGTGTCGAACGCCCTGGGAACGGTCAATCCGGTCCGCCAGATCATCGCCATGGCGCACGAGCGGGGCATTCCCGTTCTGCTCGACGGCGCTCAATCTATTCCGCACATGAAGGTGGACGTTCAGGAGCTCGACTGCGACTTCTATGCCTTCTCGGGCCACAAGATGTTCGGTCCGACCGGCATCGGCATTCTTTACGGCAAGCGCGAGCTGCTCGAAAAAATGCCCCCGTATCAAAGCGGCGGCGACATGATCAAGTCCGTCACCTTTGAGAAGACAACGTACAACGATCTGCCCTACAAGTTCGAAGCGGGAACACCGAACATTGCCGACGCGATTGGTCTTGGAGCCGCCGTCGAATACTTGAATCAAATCGGCATGGATCGCATTGCCGCCTACGAAAAGCATCTACTGGATTACGCGACCGAGGCGATTTCCGCCGTTGACGGAATTCGCTTGATCGGCACGGCCCGCGAGAAGGCGAGCGTGGTCTCGTTCAGCGTCGACGGCGTGCATCCGCACGACATCGGAACGATCCTCGACCGCGAGGGCGTCGCCGTTCGCGCCGGCCACCATTGCGCTCAGCCGGTAATGGACCGATTCGGGGTGCCCGCTACGACTCGCGCTTCCCTGGCGTTCTACAACACCGAAGAAGAGGTGGATGCCCTCGTGGCCGCGGTCGGCAAGGTGAAGGAGTTGTTCGGCTGATGAGCGACTTGCGGGATCTCTACCAAGAGCTGATCGTCGACCACAGCAAGCGTCCGCGCAATTTTGGTGAGCTAGAAGATTCCAGCCACGAAGCCAGCGGCTACAACCCGCTCTGTGGCGACAAGATCAAGCTGTATCTCAAGATCGAAGACGGCGTGATCCGCGACGTGAAGTTCGTTGGAGCGGGATGCGCTATCTCGACGGCCTCGGCTTCACTGATGACCGAGACATTGAAGGGCCGAACACTGGCGCAGGCGGAAGTGCTTTTCGAGACTTTTCATTTCATGCTGACCTCGCCGAAAGACATGGGATCAGCACACGAAGGGCTCGGTAAGTTGGCCGTATTCTCGGGCGTGAATGAGTATCCGGCTCGGGTCAAGTGCGCGACGCTGGCCTGGCACACGCTTAAGAACGCGATCGAAGGACGGGACGATAGTGCCCACACCGAGTGAGAGAATGCCATGGACCAACTAATAAATCCGCGCCCGGCTGGCTGGAAGCCGCCCGAACAAGCGCAGGCGGCAGCAGCATCCGCCACGAGTTCATCACCCCCCCAATCGCTGGAGGAGGGTGTTATCGCGGCCCTCAAGAACTGCTATGACCCGGAGATCCCGGTCAATATATATGAGCTGGGCTTGATCTACAACATCGATATTGACCCCGAGGGCCAAGTCGCGATCAAGATGACTCTGACCGCGCCAAACTGCCCGGCGGCTCAATCGATGCCGCTCGATGTGCAAATCAAAGTCGAAGCTGTCGAAGGAATTAAATCGGCCACGGTGGACGTTGTTTTCGACCCGCCCTGGACGCCTGAAAAAATGGACGACTCGGCCAAACTGGCATTGAACATTTTGTGATGCGTGCTCGCGGTAGTCGCACGCCCCCAAGGCGGTAAAAGATGCAATTTAGCGCACAAGAAGAATACGGTTTGCGATGCTTGCTACGGCTGGGGGTGGCCGGTTCCGGCAAAAGCGCCACCCTCGCGGAAATCAGCCAAGCCGAAGGAATCTCTGTCCCCTACGCTGCTAAGATGATGCGACTTCTCCGCGAAGGCGGACTGGTCACCAGCGCCCGCGGTCAGGCAGGCGGGTACAAGCTGGCGCGGCCTCCGGAAAGCATTAGCGTCAGCGAGGCCCTCGCCGTTCTCGGCGGAAGGCTGTTTGAAGGCAAGTTTTGTGACGATCACTCTGGCAGCGAGGACACCTGCACCCACTCCATCGATTGCTCGATTCGCTCCCTGTGGCGAGCCGTGCAGGCGGTCGTCGATCAGCTGCTTTCCCAGACAACGATCAAAGATCTGGCGACCAGTGAGCGCCAGATGGATTCGTTTGTCCAAGATTTGGTGCTCCTCACTGGCAACATGAACGAAAACAGGCCAGGCGTCCGACTAGGTTAACAATGGTAAATCAGGAACAAGTTCTCGACGCGCTCCGTGTCGTCATCGACCCGGACCTGCACCGCGACATCGTCTCGTTAGGTTTTATTCAGGAACTCAAGGTACGCGACAATCGCGTCTCCTTTAATTTGCAGTTGACCACGCCGGCCTGCCCGGTGAAAGACGAGCTGCGCCAGCAAGCCGAAGACGCCGTCCGATCCCTGCCCGATGTCGAAGCCGTCGAGGTGACGATGACCGCGCAGGTGCGCCCCCATGGACCGGTGGGCCAGGCCATGCTTCCCGGCGTGAAGAACGTCGTTCCTGTCGGCTCTGGCAAGGGAGGCGTCGGTAAATCGACGGTCTCGGCCAATCTAGCCGTGGCACTGGCCGAGACCGGCGCGCAAGTCGGCCTTTTGGACGCAGACGTTTACGGCCCCAGTATCCCGACGATTCTGGGAATCACTGCTTCACCGCAGCCGGGCGGGCGAGGCATGTTGCCGGTCGTGGTCCACGGGGTCAAAGTTATTTCGGCGGGGTTCTTCGTCAAGCCCGACCAAGCTGTCGTTTGGCGCGGGCCGATGCTCGCGAAGATGATTGAACAATTCTTGGGACAAGTCGAGTGGGGCGAACTCGACTATCTGATCGTGGATCTGCCACCCGGCACCGGCGATGTGCAGTTGACTCTCTGTCAGCGCATTCCGCTGACCGGAGCGGTCATCGTGACGACTCCACAGCCGGTGGCCGTCAACATTGCCGAGAAAGCGATCATCATGTTCAAGCAGCTCAAGTGTCCTTTGCTGGGCGTGGTCGAGAACATGAGCTACTTTGAATCGCGCAAGACCGGTGAGCGGGAATACATCTTTGGCAGCGGCGGTGCGGACAGAGTGTCGGAGAAGTGGGAGATCCCGATCCTGAGCAAGATTCCGCTGGCGACGACGGTTCGCGAAACTTCCGACGGCGGCCGCCCGATCGTGCTGGAAGATCCCGGCTCACCCGCGGCGATTGCATTTACCGATGCCGCCAAGAACCTGGCGGCACAGATCAGCATCCGTAATATCAATGCCGAGGCGGACGACCTGGTCAAGATCACCTTCTAACGCAGCCAGAAAGTGAGCCGATGGTGGCCCAGGTGGCCCAGCCCTCAGGCGGACTATGTTGCGCCTTGGAGGCCCAACATGTCTGGTCATACCCTCCAAGCTCCAGTCACGCGCAACGAATCGAAAATGTCCGACTCGAAAGCCCAATCTCCGAAACCCGTCGAAATCAGTCGCGCCGGGGAACACGACATCAAGATCCGCTGGAAGGGCGGCCCCGAAACGGTCTATCCCGCCAGGCTCTTGCGAATGGAATGCCCCTGCGCCGTCTGCGTTGACGAACTCAGCGGCGTTCGGCGTTTGCAAGAAAGTATGGTTCCCTCCGACGTCCATCCAGCCGGCATCGACCCGGTGGGCCGCTACGCCATCCAGATCCATTGGAGCGACGGCCACAGCACTGGCATATACACCTGGGAACGCCTGCACGATCTGATCAAAAAGATCCCCCACGGTCCCGTTGGGTCGGATCAACCCAAGTAGGGCCCGGCACGCACGGGCTTCCGAGATTACGATTCAATGCGTCCCAAAACCAGCGAAACGCAGCGGCGTAAAGGCCGCATCCCGTAAACGGCCACCACGCGAAAGGGCCGAATCAGGTAGTAGAGCGGCGAAAGCCAGCGCGGCAGGCGGATAAACTCGCGGTCTCCGGGCGTCGGCTTCACAATGTGCATCAGAAGGCGCTCTTGCTTGGCGCGCTGCATGAAATACCAGACCCGCGCCGGCAGGCCTTTGTGCAGTTGCAAGAAGAGCGCGTCGACCTCGTAACTCGATGGCCGCTTCCCCTCAATGATCTTTGCTCTCATTGTGCCGGCCAGGGATGACACGGCAGCGTCCGTGCTCGCGCGTGCCGCCACCTCGGCAGGCAACTGGGCTCCGAGAACCGTAGAAGCCAGCGTCAAGTTGAGAGCCAAAAGCCTTGGCAGGCCCTGCCCTGATTGCTCCGCGCGGCCCCAGATGATATCCCAGTCGAGGTCTGGGCTCCGATTGACGAGTTCGGCCAGGTCGCACAGCCACTTCAATTGTGCCCAATAATGTTTCGCGGCATGAAAGCACAGGCAGAGGAGCAAGTCTTCCCGGCATAGGCTGAGGACTTCTTTCCCTAGGAGCGATCTCTCCTCCGCGCGGCGAGAGACATCCGCGATGTCGAGGCAGAAGCGGTCAAACGGCGGTTCCGAGAGCCTCCAATGCAGATCCACCGAGCAGCGAACCTGGTCGTGGATAAACGAAAACGCATGATGATGGTCGAGGCTTTCAACGTCAAACGGATTCGGGTAGTGTTCGCACCAGCGATAACCCTCCGCGAGGAGCAGATCGCGGGTGCGAAAGATCTCTTGCTTCGGCACGAGGATGTCGACATCCTGGAACTCCCGCAGCGCCATGCTCCCGTAAGCGATTTCCGCGAGAACCGGGCCTTTGTAGGCGATCGCCCGAATTCCGTTCTTTTGGAACAGCTCCAGGAGGCGAAGCAATTCCAGCGCCCGGAATTTCCCATACGTCGCCTGCTTATGAAAATACGCTTGGAAGGCGGTCAGAGTACTATCAGGAACGGATTTCGCGGCGCAAGCCAGGAGGGTTGTGTAGACCAGCGGCGCGACTCCCCGGGCGCACGCTGTTCTATAGAATCGATCCCAATCGAGGGGGTTGGCGGCGAGAGTCTCGGTGCGAATACGAGTGTCGCCGTCAGGTAGGGTTCGGGCACAGCACAACAGGAGCTGGAACTCTGTGTCCAACGATAAATTGCTAGAAACCGGCGGAGATTTCGTAGCGCCGATTAAGGCGGTTGTCGGTCCCAAGACGTTCAGCGGACCCTATCATGCGCCTGAAGGGAGCCTGTAGTTTCCGACGATCTACACTACTTTCCGGCGAGCGAATGGCTACGTTTGGCTTTGCGCGATGACCGGGTTCTCGGTCGCCTTGATTGCCGCCAACACGGCTGGCACGACATAGGCCGCCTTCACACCTTTACGCACCCAGGAGCGTCGATTGATCTTCTCGTCTTGGGGTAGTTTGCCGTCGAGTTTACTTGACGCCGACTTGTTTTCAGATGGTCGATTCATGATGTATATATTCTCCTCTTTGCGATAAGAGATCTACGGTCGGTATTCCGCGACTCGGTCGGGTTTCAACACGGAGTGCAGCCGCCTTGAAGATCCAACAAACCCGCTACCCGGTCCGATGTTTCGCGGAGGTCCCCCCGCGCCAAAGAGTAGCAGCGAACACCACTCACCAACGGCGCGAGATACATGACTATATCACGCCTCAGATAGTCCCCACAACCGGATTCAGCCATCAGAAAAGCGGCTGTCTCCACCTGTGAAACCCGTGACCAGGACGCCCCCGCCGCAACCTCTCCGGTCAGGATGATGACCGTCTCAATCCGCAGCGGTCGTCGTTGATCCACGCTGAAATCGGAAGGCGTCAGAAATAGCTTTTCCGGAGGCTGAAGCGGCAGGGAAGCCCCGATTTCCCGCAAGAGCTGAAGCGAATGGGCATCCAGATGAAAACATCGAGGTATAGGGCGGACAAGACCGTTCGCCGGATCGAGGAGCGCGGCGTCATCTCCTCCGACTTTCCACCCCTGCGTTGCGAGAGCGACACTGAGAGTGCTCTTTCCCGCGCCGGAGCGTCCCACGATCAGCGCATCGCCTCGATCTGTGGTCACCGTGGCTGCATGCAAGGAGACCCAGTCCGTGCGCAACTCCAGGACCCGGCGGCAGATCTCGGCCTCGACGTTTTCGAGCACCGTCCGGACGGATTGGTTTTTCCCTAAACGTGCGTTGCCGTCAAAAGCCTCCCAGCGCGGTAGCTGTTCGCCAGAGCCACGCGTTATGCGAAATGCCTCCGTCGCCACGGCCTCCCTCGGAAAGGCTCCGTAGAGCGTAGAGAAGCGCTCATCAACGAAGGGATCATTCGTGGCGATCGACAGCCCGAGCCCGAGCACGTCAAAGCGGCGCCGGAACACTTCCTCTTCGTGCGGCCTAGATCTCGGCACGGGCAGGCGGGCTTTCGGTTCGGGCGGCCTTCGGTGCTCCTTGCAGGAGGCCGAGCTCGGCGAAATCGTGGAGCAGCTTGCTCACGTCCTTCTCCGCGGTTTCTCTATCCACTTCGTAGTGGGACTCCATTTGGCCGACGATCTCGTCCATGCCGTGCAGCCCGTCGCAAGCTCTCCACACCAGCGAAGCGGAGGAGGAAATCGGGTAAGTCATCAAGCTAACGGGGTCGAACAGAAGCGTGCTTCCGTCCGGCAGATCTTCCGTTTGAACGTCATCTCTTCGGCGCGAATTTTGTTTTTCTGTCATCTGTACACTTGAACAATACGAACCAGATTGGTTCAGCGAGAACCCGCCTCGGCAGCCTGGAGCTCGGGGCAAGGATTACCGATCGGCGAATCAGGAGGGGGTTGCGCTGTACAATATTGAATTATTCCAGAAGTCTCGCAAGGAAGCGGCCCCTCGCTAGATTTGCGAAATTGGGTTGGCGGAAAATTCCGACCCCAATCTCAGAGCACCGCCTGGCGGCTGGCGAGGGATTGGACCAACCTGACTGGCCACGGGAGATCCGCTCATGAGCATCAACTTTTCTAGCGGCAAGATCGAGCACATGAAAGCGCTCTCGGATGATCAGGGCGTGATTGCCGCCGCGGCGATGGACCAACGGGGTTCGCTACGAAAATCCATCGCGGGGGCCAAAGGAATCTCGGAGGACGAAGTCAGCGACGAAATGATGCGTGAGTTCAAGACGGCGATTTCGACAGTCCTGACCCCACACGCCAGCGCGATTCTGCTCGATACCGAATGGGGGCTGGAAGCTGCCGAAGCACGTTCGGAAGGGTCCGGCCTCTTGCTCTGCTACGAAAAAACCGGCTACGACAACAGCCAGCCCGGGCGGCGCGCGGAGCTCGTGCCGGATCTCTCGGTCCAGCGACTAGCCGACTTCGGGGCGGACGCCGCGAAAATCCTGCTCTTCTACAGCCCTTTCGAAGATGCTGTCATCAATGATGAGAAACACGCTTTCGTCGAGCGTGTCGGCGCCGAGTGCTTGGCCAACAACATCCCTTTCTTCCTCGAGTTCATTGGTTACGATCCCAAAGGTGGAGACGAGAAGGGCTTGAAGTCCGCGAAAAAGAAGCCGGAGATCGTGATCCGCGGCATGCAGGAGTTCTCGAAAGAGGAATATCACGTCGACGTTCTGAAGGTCGAGATCCCCATCAATCTGGCGTACGCCAAAGGGTCCCGGGTTTATTCAGGCGAAACCGCTTATACGAAGGCGCAAGCGCTTGAAGCCTATCGCGAGGCAGCCGAGGTTGCGCTCACACCCTTCATCTACCTCAGCGCCGGTGTCAGCAACGACCAATTCACCGAATCACTGAGCTGGGCGGCCGAAGCTGGAGTCGACTTTTCCGGAGTGCTGTGCGGGCGTGCGACATGGAAAGACGGCATCCCGGTCTACGCCGAAAAAGGCGTCGCAGCGCTTGAGGACTGGCTGGCAAAAGACGGCGTCCGCAACATTGGCGCCGTGAACAATTGCCTCAAACGAGCCAAACCCTGGTGGACCATCTACGGCGCTCAGCGTCCAAGCGATCTATTGGGCTAGCCGGGCGGTCGGCTCGGATTGATTGGCAGGCAAGGATCGAACCTGTATCAACAGCCCATTTGCCCTAGGCCGTGGCCCCTCCGACTCGCGCCGCTGGGCACAAGCCCAAGCCCCAATACCCGCGGCCCTACTCCGCAGGCTCGCCAAAGTTCTCCACCATGTAATCGAAGTAAGGTCCCTTGAGAAAACTGAGGAAAATCTCGTTTACCAACTTGACCGCGCGCGTGACCCCATACTCGCGTTCACCCTCTTGAAAAGAAATGGTGATCGAAACGTTGCCCTTGCGATTCGAGCATTTGACCGCGGCGCGTTCCGGATCGATGCGCCGATGACGGGGCAGCCGTGAGTCAGCCCGTTCCCGAACGAAAGCCTTCAACTCCGCATACATCGCCGACGCAGCCGGAATCTCCGGCAGCAAGTTTCGAAACTCTAGCGCGTCCGCTTCGGGATCGTGGACCACAGTCAGCGGCCGCCCGGTCAGCCACTCAAATCGGCAAGCGAGCTTGCCGCCGCGTGTCTGGGAAACGTGAAACGACCGAAAAACACCACGGTCGGCGTAGCGCCGCAAAAGCCTCTCGACTTCGCATTCAGGCAGGCTAGCCATTAGTGGAAATAAGACATGCAACCAGGCTCCACCTTTTGCATGAATCCAGGCGGATAATCTTTCGAACTCCAGAATTCCTTGATTGCCTGGCGGTTGACGACGGTCGAAACTCCCTCGGCTGCCGCAATTCTGTAGCTGCGCTCCAGTGCCGGCAGAAAGTCTTCGGCGCGGCTGACGTACTCGCCTCGCACCCCGAGCGCCTTGCCGATTTTCTCGTAGCGTAGGTTCTCCTGGAAAACGTACATGTGATAGGTGCGGGCATTGTTCTGGCGGCCGCCGCTCTGTCCGAACCGCCATACGCCCCAGGCGTTGTTGTTGTAGACGATCAGTACGACCGGGATACGGTATTTGCTCAGTGTCTCCATTTCCATTGCGGAATAGGCGAAACCGGCATCGCCCGTAACACCAACAATTGGGGAGCCCTGGTAAGGCGCCTGCGGACCGACCCCTTGCTGGACCGCCGCGCCAGCTCCGACGCAGTAGCCCACGTCCGGGCCGATCGCCCCGTATTGATAGGCTCCATTACAGATCTGGCCGGGACGGTACGCCCGCAAATAACGCCGCGTATAACGACCGATACCGAAGCCCCCAGAGACTACAGTCGTCTGCTCCTTGGCAATCTTCCCCTCGTAGAGAAACGCCCCGAGGTCATGGGCGATCACCGCCGGGTGAACAGCACCGGCATCGGCGCTGTGTTTCAGACCCATCTTGTAGTAGTAGTCGTTTTGCTCTTCAAACGCCTTGCGCGCATCGGCGAGTTCGTCTCTCCAGGCCGGCCTCTTCGCTGCGGGCAGCGCCTCGGCAAGCGCCTCAAGCGCCGCTTTCTCGCAGCTCACGATGCCGAGGTCGATCGGCAGGTTGCGCCCGATATCGGATGGGTCCGGATCGATCCGGACATAGGTTGCATCGGGGTCGAACGCATACTCACCCAAGCTCGGCATCACGTATTGGCCGACAAGGATCACCAAATCCGCGCTCAACAGTGCATCGGGCGCGGTGTTGGCCGAAAGCGGATGCTCATCTCCGAAGTGCCCGCGACTAGGGCCCGACTCGACGACCGCGATGTCGGCCTTTTCCGCTACGGCCTTGAGCGCGTCCCAACCCTTGCTGTAGAACACGCCCGTGCTGGCCACGATGATCGGCCGCTGTGCCTTCCCGATCATGGTCACTGCCTTGGCAATGTCCCTGCGTGATGGATGCGGCTTCGACTCGGTCCGGTATTTCGACTTGTCGTGGTAGTAGCTGAGGTCCTCGGCGCTCTCGAACATCTTGGTCGCTACCTCACCTGGAAAATCCAGGTGCACCGGCCTGGGGACGCCGGTCTTGAGCTGGCGAAACGCATAGGCCGCGTATTCATGTACACGGCTCGGGTTGATCAACCGCTTGCCGTATTTCTTCAATCCCTCGGTCGTCGGCTGCTGGTAGCCGCGTTGGATGGAATGTTCGGTGTCGTCGAGCGCCACCGTCATATTGCTGGCTAGCACCAGCAGCGGCGAACGCGCCGAGTTGGCGGCCCCGATGCTCATGATCATGTTGGTGAAGCCGGGACCCTCCGTGCCCGACGCAGCAGCCACCTCGCCCGTGACGCGGCAAAAGGCGTCCGCAGCGGCACACATCATACCCTCTGTACGCCCGCCGTAGCTGGGAATTCCTTCCGAGGCGATGGCGTTGATCACGTAGTAGTTGCCCGGTGCGCAAAACAGAGCAGCAAGCCCTTCTTCCTTGCAGGCTTTGGCGAACACCTGAGCCCCCGTCATCGGAAATTCGGCGGGCTGCGGTGGCTCCTTGAGGCTGGCCGGAATCTCGGACGGGATCTTGATGTTCGAATCCCGCTCGCTAACCGTCGAAGCGGCCGCGGCCAGTGATGCGGCCGCCGCGCCTCCAGCAACGAACTGCCGCCGAGACACAGACTTGGATGATTTGTTTCTTTTGACTGCCATCGCGAATCTCCGTTTCACGGCTGCATCGCCGGCCTCAACTCCTTGGGCCCTATACTCCGCAGGTAGTGAACAAGCTGCCAAGTCTTGGCCGCATCAAGACGCTTTCTAAATGGCGGCATGTCGTGCCCGGCCCCGTCGCGAATGGTTAGGAACAATTCGCCGTCGCCTGAACCGTACCTCCAGACATCGGGCGTGCGAAGATTCGGCGCGTCAAAATCCCGCACGGCCTGGGCCCGCCCATCAAAGCCATGGCAGTCCTGGCACAATCGCAAATAGCTCTTTCGTCCGTCGCGAATAGCGGTCTTCGAGTAAGCAAGCGGGTTCTTTATCTTTTGCGCCGCGTCTCGAGATAGCTTTTCGGGGACGGCCTGCGGCGCCGCGGTTGCCAACATGGCGATCAAGGCAATGCCGCATAGCGTTTTGGCCTTGGTTGTCCTAATGTAACTCATCCCGTAGCGTTCGATCCCGCCGAACGATTATAAGCGAACACCGGTCCCAACGCTGTTTGGCACTCAGGTCGCAAGTCGGAGGGCAGTGTTTGGGCCTCCATTGAGATGGTTTCCGTGATTCGGGCGAAAAAAGGGGACAGCCAGCCGATTTCCGCGCGACTGGCATTGAAAACAAGGCAGTTCAGCGACCGGAAATCGGTGGCAGTAACTAGCGATTCTTTCGAGGTCTCGAACCGTATCGATGTCTAGCGAATAGGTGCGCTTGGTCAAAGGTGAGCCCACATTCTTATTGTACGGCCATCTCCGTTGAGCGGCAATGCGTAGCCGACCTCAGACCGGCTCAGCCGTCCGGGATAGTGCAACCGCGCGTCCCGAAAGCACCGCGTACTCGCTGCGAATCGGCTACAGTAACCCCATGCCGCACTTGACGCATCAGCTGTCGGTTCCTACCCGCGGGAAGGGCTTCTATGAGATCACGCCCGAAGTAAGCCGTTGGGTCGCTCAACTTGGATTTGAGAATGGCCTGTTGACATTGTTCTTGAGGCATACTTCGGCATCGCTACTGATTCAGGAGAACGCCGACCCGGATGTCGTTCGCGATCTGGAGACCTTCTTTAGCCGCCTGGTTCCCGAGGATTCAAGGCTATATACGCACACCCTCGAAGGGCCGGATGACATGCCCGCCCACATTCGAGCCGCATTGACGCAGAGCCACCTGAGCATTCCGATCATCGGTGGGCGGGCGGTGCTCGGGACCTGGCAAGGAATTTACGTGTTCGAGCATCGCAGCAGCCCGCACCAGCGGTCGATCGCCTTGCACGCGGCGGGCGAGTGAAATACGAGTACCGCGCCCCAATCCCCCGGCGGTTTGGCAGAATGAGACTCTTGAGGTTCCAACGGACAGATCTGACCAGTATTGGCGACTAAGCTCTCCAAGAGGGAATTGTGGTGCTGCGATTCTCGAACTCGTTGGGTCGTGGCTGCCTGGAGTAGTGCGCCAGAATTAGCGCAACACACAGACACCCGTCGGGGAGGGGGGAAGCCCGTGAGACGGGCTAAAAGACCCTCAGCAGTTGCGTACACCAGCCGTAAACGGCTGGCCTAGTGACACCAAGCCGCCTGAACGCGGCTCAAAATCACAGCATCAGGCTGCGTATTCGGATAGGACTGCCAGTCTTGCTCGGCAAGCAGGCAAAAAAGCGACTCACGATAAGTTATGGTCTGATTGGTGCACTACACTAGAGAGCGCGCCTGGGCCCTCTGGACGTCCACTACTAGTTGCCAATGAAGCTGCTTCTCACAAATGATGATGGTGCGGACGCGCCGGGAATGACCGCACTCCGGGACATTGCCGCGGCAATGGGCGATGTCATCGTTTCGGCCCCGGAGGGAGCGATGTCGGGCTGCAGCCACAGCGCCACGACCGATCGTTCGATTCGGGTCGTCGACCGCAGTCCCGACTTTCACATTGTGGAGGGTACCCCAACGGATTGTGTTCGAGTGGCGCTGCATCGGTTCCCGGGAGAACTGGACTGGGTGCTCTCCGGGGTCAATGACGGCGGCAATCTAGGTGTCGACGTCTATCACTCGGGCACGGTGGCCGCTGTTCGAGAAGCCGCGCTCCGTGGCCTCCCTGGCATTGCAATCTCGCACTATCACGATCGCCCGCTGGTCGGCGACGACTGGAGGCGCGCCGCGCGGTGGGGCAAGCCGCTGGTGCGGCAACTGATGGCTCGCGGCCGGATCGGAGGCACTTACTGGAACATCAACTTCCCGAGTCTCGCCCCTGACGCGGACGACCCGGAAGTGGTCTTTTGTCCCCTGGATCCGTCACCCCTTCTGTTGGATTTCGAGCAGGATGCGGAGATATTTCGTTACAACGGCCGCTATTCTCATCGGAAGCACCTGCCGGGAACGGATGTCGATGTCTGCTTCGGCGGCGCGATCTCGGTGACACAGGTCTCGATCATGGAACCGAGCCGTTAGCCTGCATTTCTCACCACCTGGCGGCCGAAGCACGCAATAGGCCCGCCATTGCTTCGTTGCGCTTGCTCGCCGTGCTCGACGTACTGTCCGAGTACGCCTCCGCTCGTCAAGCGGCGCGCGCCTCATACTGACGCGCCTCTCACGCACTTCGTCTCGCCACGTGGTGAGAAATGCAGGCTAGGAGTCTGTCCCACAGAAAAAGCCAGCAAGGAGTGGAATGTTTTGCATGGAAGGGCGAAACTAGAGGCATGGGGACCAACTACCGGCCTTATGAGCCTGATCAGCCGTTTTTATTTCCGCCGTCGCCGCGGGACTGGCTGCCGCAGGACCACCTGGCCTATTTCATCTCCGATACACTCGATCAACTCGATCTGAGCGCCTTGCACCAGCCCTACGAGGGCGACGGCCGGCGCAATCAGCCCTATCACCCGACGATGCTCGTCAAGGTGCTCGTCTACGCCTACGCGACGGGCGTGTTTTCGTCGCGCAGAATCGCCAGCAAGCTGATCGACGACGTTGCACTACGCCTGCTTGCGGCGGGCAATCAGCCCGACTTTCGCACCATCAATCGCTTCCGTCAGCAACACTTGGAAACGTTTGGCAAGCTGTTCGTCGCGCTCGTGCAGCTGGCCCAAAAGATGGGTTTGGTGAAACTGGGGACGGTGGCGCTGGACGGCACGAAAATCAAAGCCAACGCCTCCAAACACAAGGCGATGAGCTACCAGCGCATGAAGGAAGAAGAGCAACAGCTCGAAAAAGAAATTCAACAGTTGCTCGAGAAAGCGCACCAAACCGACGCCGCCGAAGACGAACTCTACGGCCCCGGCAAAAGCGGCGACGAGCTGCCGCCCGAGCTGCACAAACGCGAGCAGCGGCTCGAAAAGATCAGGGAAGCCAAGCAGGCGCTGGAAGACGAACAGGCCGAAAAAGACAAGCAGCAAGGGCGCCATCCCGGCGACGGCAAAGTGGCTTCGGAGACGAGACCGCAAGGCGGCTGTTCGAAATTCAAGCGGGAGTTCGGTGAGCCAAAGCCGCAAGCGCAACGCAATTTCAGCGATCCCGAGAGCCGCGTCATGAAGTCGAAGCAGAGTTTCCAACAGTGCTACAACGCGCAGGCGGTGGTGGAAGAAGGCCGTCAGTTGATCGTGGCGCGGCAGGTGGGACAGAACGCGGCCGACAACGGGTCGCTCATCGAAATGGTGGATCAAGTGGAGCAAAACACGGGGAGCAAACCGGAGTGTTTGCTGGCGGACGCGGGGTATCGGAGCGAGAAGAACTTTCTGGCAATGGAGGAACGCGAGATCGAGGGCATCGTGGCGCTGCGGCGGGAAAGCAAGGCGGCCCAGGAAGAAAAGAAGCAAAACAACAAGGCCACCGAAGCGGCGAGCGAGCGCATGGCGAAGCGCCTCGAGCAGCAGCGCGGCAAGCAACAATACGCGCGCCGCAAAGGGATGGTGGAGCCAGCGTTCGGATGGGTGAAAGAGGTGTTAGGATTCCGGCGATTTTCGCTGCGGGGTCTCAAGAAAGTACAAGGAGAATGGAGCTTGGTAACGATGGCGTTGAACCTGCGGCGGATGGCGAGGATGGAGGCGCTCCCGACGGCGGCCTAAGCGGAGCGAAGCGTGAAAAAAGCCGCCCACGGAAGCCGCTATCGAGTCACAGAGGCGATGCTGTTGCCGCAACGAAGGATCGCATCCGGATCGCAGCCGCACACTCGCGTTGCCGACCTCAAAAATCCAATCTCGCCCCCGTATTACCTTCGTGCCGGATTTCTGTGGGACAGACTCCTAGGCGACTGTCAGCCCACCAGCAAGTTGCGTTTCACATCACGCCAGAAAGGCGAGTCAGGGAGTCCACGGCCAAACGCCGAGGCTACTCGTAGCGCAGTGCAACAATGGGATCCAGCTCGGATGCGCGTTTTGCCGGATAGTATCCAAAGAACAGACCGATACCGACGGAGATACTGAACCCTAGAAAAACCCACACCGCGGAAACATCGACCGGCATCGCGGGGTAGAGCGTCGTGACGAGCCATCCGATGCCCGCGCCCACAAGGATCCCGATCACACCGCCCGCCCCGGTGAGCGCCATCGCTTCAACCAAGAACTGCAGCCGAATGTCCTGCCGCCTAGCTCCGACCGCCTTGCGGATACCGATCTCTCGGGTTCGCTGAGTGACCGAGACCAGCATGATGTTCATCACGCCGATGCCACCGACCAGCAGCGCGATCGAGCTAATCGTGAAAGTCAGCAGGAACAGAGCACCGGTCGTCTGCGCCCACATTTGAGCAAAAAACTCCGGCATCGCCAGCTCGAAATCGTTTTCTTCTCTTGGCGGGACACGTCTGCGCCGCCGCAGCACGGGCACGACTTCGTCGACCGCCGCGTGGAGTTGCGACGTGTCTCGAACAGCAATAGCCATGAAGTGTTCCCGGATTTCGGGGTAGAGCTTGTGGAATGTCGAATAGGGAATACAGGCGAATTGGTCGATCCCAGGGCCCCCGAAAAGCCCCTCGTCTTTGACGTAAATCCCGATGACCTCGAAGGCCACTCCGTTGAGGCGAACGGTGCGCCCCACGGGGTCACTATGCGGGAACAAGCTGTCGGCAATTCCTTGCCCCAGGACGACGACGAAGCGCGCGTGATCCTGATCGTAGCGCGAGATCAAGCGCCCCCGTTGCGCATCGAAAGCCGGGATTGTATCGGAGTAGTACTCGTCCACTCCCCGTAAGATGACATTGGTCACCTGCTGGTTGCGGTAGCGGATTTCGTTCTCCTGCCCGTCGACAAAAACAGCCCGGTTCAGGAAGGCGGTGGCGAATTCCACCTTGGGGCAGGATTCGCGAATGGCCACGGCATCGTCATAGGTGAAGTATTTTCTCAACCGCACCTCCTCGGGAAGCCGGCCAAAGGGAGTGTTCTGAACCCGCATGATGAAGAAGACTTTGGAACCCAGCATCTGGATGCGGCCGATGACGTCGTTGTTGAGTCCCTCGATGATGGAGGCAACGATGATGACGGAAGCGACACCGATCACCACACCGAAAAGCGTCAGAAAAGAGCGCGCCTTCTGGGTGCGGATGGAATCGAAAGCAATCCCAATATTCTCTTTGAGTTGGTCCTTCGTCATTCCGGGAACTCCGAGAGAAATCGAGAAGCAGTACGCTTCATGCGCATTCGCTTATTCACTCCTGAGCGCCTCGATCGGATCAAGATCGGCGGCCTTCATTGCCGGATAGATTCCGAAGAACAGGCCGACGCTGGAGGCCAGCCCAACGCCCAAAACCGCGACCCGCCAGTCCACCGTTGCCGGGAGTACAGAAAACTGCCGCAGCAGCAACGCGGCCGTGAAGCCGATAAAAACCCCGATCGCACCTCCGATCAACGATTGCAGCAGGCTTTCGGCCAAAAACTGCCCAACAATGTCGCTGCGATTCGCGCCGCACGCCCGGCGCACGCCAATTTCCTTGGTACGCTCGGTGACGCTGACCAGCATGATATTCATGATCACGATTCCGCCGACCACCGCCGCGATCGAGGAAACGCTGAGGAAGACGAAAAAGAAGGACGAGCTGATCGTTTCCCACAGCTCGATGTAACTGTCGGAAGTCCCGATATAGACATTCTCCTTGTGCAGGCCCGTGATGCCGCGCCGGGACCTCATGATGACACGAGCCTGGTCCTGAGCACGCTCAAAGATTTCGGCTTCGCCCGCGGCTTGAATCTCCAAAGTCAGGCTATGCCGGGACCCGCGTGTCCGAAAAAATGTATCGAGTGGAACGACGATAAAGGCGTCCTGTGCGTTGCCCAGCACCGAGCCAATCCGCTCGAACGTGCCGATCACGAGCATGGGATCCTTGCCGACCCTGACCTCGCGTCCAATCGGATCGGAGCCCGGGAACAACTGCTCGGTCAGGTCATCGCCTAGCAGGCATACGGGAGCTCCGTGGCGATTCTCGGCATCTAAAAAAAAGCGCCCGCGCTCGACTGTGAGAGTGCCGATGTCGGCCATATTGGGCGTCTGACCTCGGATGGACACATCTCGAGTTTCCTGATTTTTGTACCGCACCGCGATGCTGCCGGAAACCGTGGCCCCTACGTTCACGCACAGCGGGCACGATTCCCGCACGGCGGCCATGTCTTCGCGCAGGACGTCGGGGTTCCGCCGTGCCCGCCGGGATTCCTCAAAGTTAGTCGTTGCGAAAGGAGTCTTGGCGATGCGGAAAACGTCGGTGCCAAGGTCGGCTATCTTTTCTCGAACGTATGTGTTGGCGCCAACAATGAGAGTGATCACCGTCATGAGAGTTGCGACGCCCATCGTCAACCCCAAGATGGTGAGAAATGACCGCAGGCGGTACATCTTCAGCGACTCAGTGGCCAGCGAGATGTGGGAGCGTAGGTCCGTCATCGGAAAATGTTCTGGGGCCCATGTCCATTATCATCCATTCTTGAGGGGCCACTTTTGCGTCAGCTTGGGCTGAGCTGGCACTAGGCCCGCCATTACTTTGTTGCCCTTTCTCACTGTGCTCGACGTTCTGTCAAGTACGCGTCTTTGCTTGGCGACGGCGTCAAGCGGCGCGTGCCTCCTACTGCTGCGTCTCTCACGTACTGCGCCTCGGCACGCGGCGAGAAGAGCGGGTTTCAAGCAGTTTCGACTAACATGAATAATCCCTTTCGCTCGTGCGAACAAAGGACGAATCACCGTATCGCTGATAGCAGGATCTCATGATCGTAGGACTGACAGGCACGAACGGCGCAGGCAAGACGGTTACGGCCGAACACTTGCGGACCAAAGGATTCGTGTATCACTCGCTCTCCGACGAGATTCGCAATGAACTCGATACCGTCGGGCGCGAGGCCACCAGAGAAAACCTCATCGAGATGGGAAATCAGCTTCGCGGCGAGCATGGCCCGGCGGTGCTCGCCGAGCGCATAAAATCGCGGCTGAGGCCGGACCGAAATTACGTCATCGATTCGATTCGAAACCCGTATGAGGTGAACTCACTCCGAGCCGACAAGGAGTTTCACCTGCTTCATCTGGATGGCCCCGTTGAGGTTCGCTACGAGCGTGTGCGTCTGCGGGGCGGTCCGCGTACCCCGGATTCTCTGGAACAGTTCGTCGAGCAAGAGCAGCGCGAAACAGCTCGCGACGATCCCAAACATCAGCAGCTTCGAGCCTGTCACGAGCTGGCGGACGCGGCGATCGTCAATGACGGCGCGATCGAGGATTTCTATACCCGGCTGGACGAACTGGTCAAGGGCTGGCTGATGTCGGTCAGCAGGCCGAGCTGGGACGAGTATTTCATGAAAATCGCGCAGATTGCCTCCTTGCGAAGCAACTGCATGAAGCGCAAGGTCGCGGCGGTCATCGTCAAGGACCGCCGCATTATCTCGACCGGCTACAACGGTACGCCCCGCGGCGTGAAGAACTGCAACGAAGGCGGCTGCCCGCGGTGCAATTCGATGGCCGCTAGCGGCACGAACTTGGGTGAATGCTTCTGCTCGCACGCTGAGGAAAACGCCATTGTGCAGGCGGCCTATCACGGCATCGGCGTTGGCGGTTCGACAATCTATTCGACTTTCTCGCCATGCTTGATTTGTACCAAGATGATCATCAACTGCGGCATCGAGGAAGTTGCTTACAACCTCGACTATCCTTTGAACGAAGTAGCTCAGGGATTGCTGCAAGAAGCAGGCGTCAAGGCGCGCCGCCTGAAGATCGACTGACGGGGAAATTCCGAATGAAGTTTGCAGTTTACGGCGCGGGCGCGATCGGAGCTTTCATGGGCGCGCGTCTGATGAGTGGCGGCAGCGACGTCGCCCTGATTGCACGCGGGCCGCATCTGGCGGCGATGCGAGCCAATGGCCTGAGGATTCGTAGCGAAATCTTCGGGGATTTCGAATGCCGCCCGCAAGTGACCGGCGACCCCGCTGAAATCGGTCAGGTCGACGTCGTCATTCTGGGCGTCAAGGCCCACGGCCTGACGGCGGTTGCTCCCATGCTGGGTCCGTTGCTTGGCCCCGATACTGTCGTGGTGACCACCCAAAACGGCATCCCTTGGTGGTATTTTCACGGTCTCGACGGCCAGTGGCGGGACGCTCATCTCGAGTCCGTCGACCCAGGCGGTGTGATTGCCGCTCATATTGAGGCACGGAGAGTGATCAGTTGTCTGGCCTACTGCTCGTCGAAGGTGGTCGAGCCGGGCATCATTGAGCACCTTGTCGGCGTGCGCTTTCCGCTGGGCGAGCCGGATACGACGCGCAGCCAGCGCGTCCAGAAGCTCGCCGCTGAGTTTGGCGCCGCTGGACTCAAGGCGCCAATCCGGGCGGACATGCGGCACGACATCTGGGTGAAGGTTCTCGGCAACGCCGCGCTAAATCCGATCAGCGCCCTGACGCGGGCCACGCTGCTGGACATCCTGCAACACCCGCCGACCAAGGAACTAGCCCGGGCATTGATGGAGGAAGTTATGCGGGTGGCCGAAGCGCTGGGAGTGAAGGTCCGCATTACGATCGACCAGCGCCTAGCGGGGGCGGAAAAAGTCGGCCATCACAAGACGTCGATGCTGCAAGACGTCGAAGCGGGCCGGCCGATTGAGCTGGAGCCGATCGTCGGTGCCGTGATCGAACTGGCTGAAAAAGCCAGCGTTGATGTTCCGAATCTGCGCGCGATGTACGCCTGCACGCGGTTGCTGGCGGGTGCCAAGATCTGACGCTGCTGTGCTCAGAGCCGCGGGTGTCGGCCCGGGGAGGAACGTCGGCCCGGAGGCCGACGCTGCCCGCCAGGAGGCGCACGCCACGTCAAAATGCTTGCGCCGCGTGGCAAAAAAGCGGGCTATCCGTCGACGGCTTGCTTGTCGAAGAGCGAAATGTCGTCAGCACCGCCAATCACTAGCGGGACCTGCTGGTGAATATCCGTCGCTAGGATGTCGAGAACCCGCTGTGTGCCTGTCGTAGCCCGGCCTCCGGCGCGTTCGATCACAAACGCCAGCGGAGCGCATTCATACAGCAAGCGAAGTTTCCCGTTGGGGTGTTTGGCATCGGCGGGATAGAGATAGAATCCGCCTTCCAGCAGACAGCGGTGGAAGTCGGCGACCAGCGCTCCGGTGTAGCGCAGCGAATAGGGGCGATCGTTCGCTGGACCGCGGGAATTGATGTAATCGGCGAGCTTGCGGATGCTGCTGTCCCATTCGGAGTAGCGGGCAAGGTTTGTGCTATAGGTGCGTCCCTCGGCCGGGCACTGCAGGTCGGGATGCGAGAGGACGAACTCCCCCAGGTCCTGGTCGAAGGTGAATCCTTGCACGCCCCGGGCCGCGGCGTAGACGAACATCGTGCTGGTGCTATACATGATGTAACCGGCCGCGATTTGCTCGGAGCCGCGCCGCCGGAACTCAGCCTCGTCGTCCGTGCCCGATCCTTTGCGCGGGTAGATCCCAAAGATGGTTCCCAGCGATCCGTTGATATCGGTATTCGAGGACCCGTCGACAGGATCCGTGCACACGATGAGCTTTGCCGCCGGGTCGCGATTGAGCCACATCGCCTTCTCTTGCTCTTCGCCGGTCACCGCCGCGACGAGCCCTGATTCCGACAGGACCTCGAGGAAGATTTCGTCGCCCAGCTCGTCCAATTTTTTTGGCAATCACCTGTCGGGTTCTGGGCGCCAGACACTCCGACTTCGCCGCTTAGCGCGGCGCGGCCGATCTGCCGAGACAACTTTTCTCCAGCCTGCGCGAGTGCGCCGAGGACCGCGGCCAGATCGGCGCCCAGTTCTGAAGCATCCTGGATCTCGGCCGCGAGATGGGACTCTAGCGTGTGTTGGGTGGCAACCGTCACCGGAAAGCCTCCTTGGCCCGGCCGGCACGGCTGTGATGGGTTTCGCGTGAAAACGCGGGGAGCGCAGCCACCTCAGCCCACCGCCTGAGCGATCGCCTGGCTCAACCTCGCCAAGCCCGCCGGGACGTCCCGACCCAAATGCACCCGCAGTGCCCGGCGGTTGCGCTCGGCAAGAACCTCGCAATCCCCCCGCGCCTGAGCCGCTTTGACGATGCCGAAGGTGTACTTCTGGCCGGGCACGGGCAGATCGGTGGCGTCATCGCAAGTAACCTGCAGGAATACTCCGGTGTTTGGCCCGCCCTTATATGCCTGGCCGGTCGAGTGCAGGAAGCGCGGTCCGAAACCAAGGCAAGTAGCAGTCTTCGTCTTGTCGCGGACAATTCTTCGGATGTCCTGAAGCGAGTCCTGGTGTGCCTGGTTCATCTCGATATAGGCAAGCAGCGCCACATAGTCGCCGGGCGAGAGCCGCCCCAGATGAGCCCGAATATATGCGTCGAGCGACTTCTCGTCCCCTGCGGCTTCCACCAGCGCGGAGGCGTTTTCACTGTTAGCAAAGAGCCGGATACCGCCGTCTTCGAGGATCGGTTCTTCGGGGGGCAACGAGCCGGTTCGCTCATACTCCGACGTCAACTTTCGGGTCGCATTCTTGCTCGCTTCGACATCGGGCTGGTCAAAGGGATTGATGCCCATGACCGAGCCGGCAACGGCCGTAGCGATCTCCCAGCGGAAGAACTCCTGTCCCAGGCCATAGACGTCCGATATGTTGATCCGCACGAGCGGCTGACCGGTAGCTTGCAGCGCTTCGGCCGCCTCTTGTTGGGAAGCGTCATCGTCGGTGTCGAGACGCAAATAGACGAATAGACGGTCGTCGCCGTAGGCCTCGGGCGGACCCAGCGGTTCGCGGTCGACCGGGATCAGCCCTTTGCCCAATTTTCCGGTGGATTCGGCGAGCAGTTGCTCAAGCCACGCGCCCAGGCCGTGAACGCTGGGCGAGGCAATGATGGTGACCTTGTCTCGGCCTTCGTTGACCAGAACGCCGAGGACATTGCCGAGGACGACGCCCGGGTTGTCGTGGGGGGGCAAGCAAGCCGAACAAGAAACCGCCATCTCACCGGCGCGGCCAAGGAACCGTTTCGTATCGATACCGATCGCCGCGGCCGGCACCATTCCGAAGTCCGACAGCGCCGAATAACGCCCGCCGATGCTCGGCACTCCATGGAAGATTTGCCGGAGCTTCTCGGCTCTAGCGACCTGCTCGAGATGGGAACCGGGGTCGGTCACGACAACAAACTGCTTGCTCGCATTGTCAGGTCCAACCTTTTCGGCGACACGCTCGAAAAAGTATTGCTTGAAAATGTTCGGCTCGAGGGTGCTCCCTGATTTGCTGGCAACAATGAAAAGTGTTTTCGCAAGGTCAACTTTGTTTTCCAGTGTTTTGACCTGAGCCGGATCGGTCGAATCCAGAACATGCAGCTCGGGGAAGCCCTGCTGGGGGCCAAAGGTCATTCCCAGCACCTCGGGGCACATACTCGAGCCCCCCATGCCGAGAACCACCGCATGCGTGAAACCCTCTGCCTTTACCTCGCCGGCCAGCTTCGCAAGGTGCTCAACCTGAGCGAGCTGATCCTCAATGATCCCCAACCAGCCCAGCCACTTGGATTCGTCCGACCGTGTCCACAGTGAAGTGTCCTGGTCCCACAGGCGGCGCGTCTTGCCGTTGACAAGCCAATCGTCGAGGCTTGCCTTGACCTTGTCTTGCAGCTTCTCCGGTAGTGAATAGGACTGCGGGTTCACCTTTGCAACGGTGACCAGCGGACAACGCACATCGACCGCGTTCAACAACTTGTCAAAGGCTTCGGCAAAAAGACGAACACCCTGGGTGAGCAGGTCCGCCGTTATCTCGTCCATCGAGATGCCCGCTTGCCCGAGCGCTTCCATGGTCGCTTGGGCAGCGGCCACACCTTCTTCCAGACTGGGCCGCGGACGCCCATGATCGCCGAAAGCTTCCATCGTCGCCGGAGGAATTGTGTTGACGGTGTCGGGCCCGATCAGCTCCTCCACGTAGAGCACGTCGCTGAGCTGCGGGTTCTTAGTGCTGGTGCTGGCCCAGAGAACACGCTGGGGTTGGGCGCCGCTCGCCGCCAAGGCCTTCCAGGCGTCGCTGGCAAAGATTTCCTTGTACTTCTGATAGGTCAGCTTGCCGTTCGCGATGGCGACTTTGCCGGAAAGATTCTCCAACCGCGCCCTTTCCTGGGGATCGCCGACCGTCTTGAGCCGCGCTTCGATTTCGCTATCGACGGCTGAATCGATGCGGCTGATAAAGAAACTAGCCACGCTGGCTATGCGGCTAACGTTCTCTCCCCTGGCCGCACGCTTGCCGAGACCCGCAATGTAAGCCTGGGCGACCTGCTGGTAAACCTGCTGGGAAAACAGCAAGGTCACGTTGACATTGATGCCCTCGCTGATGAGCTGCTCGATAGCAGGGATGCCCTCGGGAGTGGCCGGGACCTTGATCATGAGATTGTCGCGGCCGACTTCTTGCCACAACCGCCGCGCCTGCTTCAGGGTGCCTTCCGTATCGTGCGCCAGGAACGGTGACACCTCCAGGCTCACATAGCCGTCGCGGCAATCGGTTCTCTCGTAGACCGGCCGTACGACGTCCGCCGCATCCCGAATATCGCGGATGGCTAGGTTTTCATAAAGCGCCATCGCGCCCAAGTCGTCCTGCTGCTGAAGCTCGGCCAGCGTCTCGGAGTAGTCTTTGCTGCTCGTAAAAGCCTTCTCGAAAATAGCTGGATTGGAGGTGACTCCCCCGAGGCCGTCTTGTTCCACCAACCGCCTGAGTTCGCCGCCGTGAATCAGATCGCGGCGAATGTAGTCCAGCCAGAACGACTGGCCGTGGCTACCGAGCTCTTGGAGCGGATTCATTGGCTGTGCCCCTTCTAGCACCCTTAGGGCGTCGGCGGGCCCAGATTCGACCGATTGCGCGTCCCGCTGCTTTTCGGTTGGATTCAAGGATATAACCATAAGTTTAGTTGGAGGAAACAGAAAGAGTGTTTGATCGGACCAGCGCCGCCTTTTACCTGGACGGTTTCGCTGCTGCTACCTAGACGATGTCGCTCGCTTCACCAGGACAATTACCCCGCGAAGCTCGGGACCCTGGAATCTTGACTTAGACAAGGACCTCCTCGCGCTGGTGGTCGTGCTGGCGGGCTTTCTCCAGCTGTTGTTTGGCTGCGAGGACTATGTTCTCCGGCGTGAATCCGAACTTTCTCTGCAGCTCTTTGAGCGGAGCCGACGCACCGAACGTCTTCATGCCGATACTGTGGCCATCCACGCCGACATATCGCGCCCAGCCGAGTGTCGATGCCTGCTCGACCGAGACACGCGCGGTCACCTCCGGCGGAAGCACGCTCTCCCGGTAGGGCTCCGACTGCATCTCGAAAAGCTCCCACGAGGGCATGCTCACGACTCGAGCGCGGATTCCTTCCTGTTTGAGCTGTTCATAGGCATCCATACATAGGCTGACTTCGCTCCCGGTGGCCAGCAGCAGCACTTCCGGCATGCCGTCATCGGGATCGGCCAGCACATAGGCGCCCTTCGCTACGCCGGAAGCCGAGCCGTACTTTGTGCGATCCACTGTCGGCATGTCCTGCCGGGATAGCACGAACGCCACCGGTTGGTGCTGGAACTGAAGGCCGACGCGCCAGGCCTCGACCACTTCGTTGGCGTCCGCCGGACGCAGGGTGATCAAACCCGGAATGACTCTCAGCGAGGCCAAATGCTCGACGGGTTGGTGCGTCAGACCGTCCTCGCCCACCCCGATCGAATCGTGAGTGAAGACGTAGATGACCGGCAGCTCCATCAGCGCGCTCAAACGAATCGCCGGCCTTGAATAATCGGCGAAGATCAGAAAACCCGAGCCGTACGGCCGAACCTTGCAATGCGACATGCCGTTCAAGATCGAAGCCATGGCGTGTTCGCGCACGCCGAAGTGAAAATTGCGTCCGCTGTAGCTGGTGGTCGTGAAATCGTCGGCATTGGGGAAGGTGAGGCGCGTTTTGGTGGAAGGCGCCAGGTCGGCGGAGCCGCCTAGCAACCATGGCAAGTTCTCGGCTGCGGCATTGAGAGCTACGCCGGATGCGTCCCGGCCAGAGACTCCCTTCGGATCGGCGGGATAGTCCGGCAGGGTCTTGTCCCAGCCCTCCGGAAGTTGCCTGTGCTGCATCTGGTAGAGCTCGTCCGCCAGTTTCGGATATTCGTTCTTGTACTCTTGAAACTTCAGCATCCAGGTTTCCCGCAAACCTTGACCGCGCCGTCCGATGCCCTGGGCGAAGTGCTCGCGTACCCTGTCGGGCACGAGAAAGTGACTGTCGTCGGGCCAGCCATAGATTCGCTTTGTTAGCCGGATTTCTTCTTCCCCCAGTGGCGCGCCATGAGCGGCACTGGTGTCCTGCTTATTGGGGGAGCCATAGGCGATGTGGCTGTCCACAACAATAAGGGTCGGCCGGTCGTGGGTGTTCTTGAACGTGTTAAAAGCACGGTCCCGCATTTCCAGATCGTTGGCGTCGCCGACACGCGTCACGTTCCAGCCATAGGCCACGAAGCGCGTCGCAATGTCATCGCTAAATGCCCAGTCGGTATGCCCTTCAATCGAGATCTTGTTGTTGTCGTAGATCCAGCACAGATTCGACAACTCGAGATGTCCCGCCAGCGACGCGGCCTCGTGGCTGACGCCCTCCATCATGCAGCCGTCCCCGCACAGCGAATAGGTGTCGAAGTTGAACATCTCGAACCGGGCGCGGTTGAAATGCTCGGCCATCCACTTGGCGGCCATCGCCATTCCCACGCTGGTTGCGACTCCCTGACCGAGCGGCCCGGTTGTGGTTTCGACTCCCGATGTCCAGCGATACTCGGGGTGTCCCGGACATTTGCTGCCAAGCTGCCGGAAGCGCTTTATGTCTTCGAGCGAGACCGACAACTCGCCGAGAGTTTCGTATTTCGGGTTCACCGACCGTACTCCGGCCAAGTGAAGCATCGAGTAGAGTAGCATCGAGGCATGGCCGATCGAGAGGACGAAGCGGTCTCGGTTCGGCCAAATCGGATCATGGGGATCAAACCGCAGATGGCGCTACCACAAGTCGTAAACCACCGGCGCCAAAGCCATTGGAGTTCCCGGATGCCCGGAGTTCGCTTGCTGAACCGCATCCATCGCCAACGTTCTGATGGTGTTAACCGAGATTTGTTCGATTGAGTCGCTATTCACAGGTTCCCCACGAGTACGAACGCTCTATAAGGGCGCTTATCGGCTGAACTGGGGGCATTCTTTATGGCGATTCAGACCCCGCGACACAGAGCGGCGGGCCTGCGTTAGGAATGCACGGTTGAGAAAGGCTGAATGGTGGGTGGGCCGTGCGCCCAGACTGGCCTGGATTGTTGACAAGCAGGCTCAGGCCCGCTCGGTCGGTGGTTTCTCCCCTGGACCTGGCAGCAGCGTCTTGCCACCAACCGCCTGCTCGGCCTCGATCAGTGTTTCAAGGTCAGGATAGGCGTAGATCACCGGGGCGCTGTTCTGCATCAGACCACCCGTATCGGCCGTCGGTCCGTAGGTACTGTGCAGGTCACGGCCTAACATTCGCAGAATCGCCATCTGCTGTCCGCGGTGGTGGGACGTATGGGAGATCCGCCGCACCATCACCCAAGCGCGAGAGCGAGGAACCTCGAAGAAGCTCGCTGTTTCCTCCCACCAGTCGTCGCCTTTTGAGCCCAAAACTTCGAGGCGCCGGCCTGAGTCTTCGGCGTATCGCCTAATGAACTCCATCCGAGTCTCTTGCTCTGGCAGCGGCGGCGCCGAAACGTCAACTCCCAAAATCGTTCGGAACCAGAGGTCCTCGCTCACGCATTGGTGCACCATCTGCTCGTGGACACTGCGTCCGCGGCGATCGGCTGGATTCGGACGCATGGGTAAGTCTTCGTCAGCGAACATGCTCCAGACGCTGAGCACCTTTAGGCGCTCGGTTTCGTAGGTGTCGATCAAGAATTGGTATCTCATTTGAATGGCCGCGTGGATGCCGACGCATCCAGGTTGGACGGGATTTTGACTCAGAGGGGTCGCGTGCCCAAGAACGGTTGAGAGCTGAAGCTTCTGGCCCAAGTCATTGTATTGTTTTCGGCGAACGCCCGCCCCAGTATCGGAGTCATGCGGAGCTTGCCCCCAGGGTTCCGCTTCGCTTCACTCCGGGCTACGATCCTGCGCCGTTTCGCAGCTCAACATCTTTACCAATACGAGCCGATCCAGCTCGCCTCGTGCGGCTGATCGACCGGCGGATGCTTTAGGATCGCGTCCTCGTTGATGTCCGATCCCAGGCCCGGGCCCGAAGGTATCTTCAGATAGCCTCCTTCGTAGACAATTGGCTCGGTGAGGATCTCGTTGTAGTGCTCGAGATAGGGGTAGAAGAACTCCTGGATGATGAAGTTGGGAATCGACGCATCCAAGTGGAGACTCGCTAGCGTTGCGATCGGACCATTGGAGTTGTGGGGTTGGACGGAAATATAGTAGGTCTCCGCCATCGCCGCGATTTTCTTCAGCTCGAGAATACCGCCGGCGTGGCAGACGTCGGGCTGAATAATGCGGGCCGCGTGCTTCTCGAAAAGAGAGCGGAAATCCCAGCGCGTATACAGCCGTTCGCCGGTGGCAATCGGCAAGTTAATCGAGCGTTGAACTTCCGCCATGGCGTCGATATTGTCCGGCGGAATCGGCTCCTCGTAGAAGAATGGATCGAAGGGCTCAAGCTTTTGAGCCATGCGAATCGCGCTCCACATGTTGAAACGTCCGTGGCACTCGATCATCAGGTCGATGTCCGGGCCGACGGCGTCGCGTACGGTCTTGACGCACTCGATGGCGTACTTTTCCTCTTCCTTGGGGATCACTTGACCCCCAAAACGGAAGGGGTCCCACTTCATGGCCGTGAAGCCCTTGGATACCATTTGTTGGGCGTTGCGGGCAACGAGTTCCGGGGTATCTTCCGGCCGATGGTCGATAACGGATTTCGAAAAAGCCCAAGCGTTGGCGTAGGCGCGGACCTTGTCCCGCAGCTTGCCGCCGAGGAATTCATAGACAGGAACCCCGAGTTCTTTGCCCTTGATATCCCATAGCGCTTGTTCGATGCCGCTGAGGGCGCAGAGCGTGATGAGCTGTCCAAACCAGAAGGTCTGTTTGTAGAGGGAGTTCCAGATGTGCTCGATTTGGAACGGGTCCTTGCCCACCAGGAAATCTTTCATCGACTCCAGAGCTTGAACGGTCTCGAGGCGATGCTTCTCCATGCTGCACTCGCCCACACCTGTTAAACCGGTGTTGGTGTAGAGCTTGACGAAGACCCAGTTGGCGTGTCCTCCCTGGGTTTGAAAGACTTTGAGATCAGTGATTTTCAAAACGGTGTCCTCGGTTTCAGGAACGAAGGTGATTTAGAGGTGGACTACGATTATCGGCTGCACCGGGCCCGTTTTCAACTGCAATGTGGCGGAGGGTACCGGCGGGCGCCCCCAACAGCAGCAGAGCCGCATCCGCAAGGGTGCGGTCTAGACACTAATACTGTTCGCTTAGAGCCCTCAAGGGGAGAGCCGTTAAGCCGCGAAGCGGCGCAGGATCGTAGCCCTGGGTGAAGCGAAGCGGAACCTTGGGTACCCTCCCTGGTGGCGGGGAGCCCTGAAGGGGCGGTGGGAAAACAGCCCGCATGATCCTGATGACGCGGCCCGCTTTAGCCGAAACAAATGCAATGAAATTGGGCAACCAACCAGGCCCAAAAGCGTTAAGTGAACAGCATTGCGGTCTAGACAGCAAGCCCCTCGGCAACCCCAAAAGCCCGCCCGTTTGGAACCTCAACCGCAGGCCTGCGCCTGCGGCTTTGTTGTCATGAACATAACGTCGGGAACAAAACGGAGCGCAGACGAAACGTAATGAAACTGGTGGGAACACCCGCCAGTCGATATAATTTGACCATGCGGGCGTTTCGGGCATTGCTTCTGCTTTGCGCAATGGGAATGGCCTTGGGCCAGTTGCAGGAGCGCGAACCTCCACCCGAAGAGGTCCTCACCGGGCTGATCGACGAAGACGAAGATCTTTTCCTCGAGAAACAGTACGCATTCAACCCCATCCAAGCCAAAAAGGAAGTGAAGGTCGGCAAGTTTTACGCCAAGAAGGGCAACCACCGGGCTGCGGCCGGGCGCTACCTGGAGGCCACCCGCTGGAATCCGAATTTTTCTGACGCGTATTGGAGGTTGGCGCAGTCGCGGGATAAGCTCAAGCAGGCCAGTCTCGCCTTGGAGGCGTACCGGAAATTCGTGAGGCTGGAATCCGCGGGGAAAAGAGTAGACGAGGCCGTTGCGCGTATCGCCGCGCTCGAACCCGAAGTCAAAGCTCCCGTTTCTCCTGACACCGTTTCGACGGGCACTGATTCGCCCGACGCCGCGCCGTAGCGACTGCTGTGCGACCGTGCGTCCAGTGGTGTTGTGATAACTTCAAGTAAGAATCCGCTGTAGAAAATCGGCGGCAGCGAACAACGAACAATGGCCGAAAAGCAATTAGCTAAGAAGCAGATTCCGCCGCCGCAACTGTGGGCGGCGCCGGTTGTCCTGGCGTGGCTGCTTCCCGGCGCCGGCCACTTCTATCTGAAGCGTTGGAATCGCGGCGCGTTGCTGCTATTCGCCATCGTGGGCATGTTTGTATTCGGCCTGCTCATGCGGGGACGTATGTTCGAGCCTGAAACCGGAGATCTGTTCACAACCGTCGTCAATTGGGGTGGATACTTCGGCGACCTTGCGACAGGTTCTCTATACTTCCTCTCTACGTGGCTGGGATACGAGCAGGAGCGCTTGGCTAGCGCGGTCGCCGACTATGGAACCAAGTTCCTGGTATGCGCCGGTTTGCTGAATGTTCTGGCGATCATCGACGCCTTCGAGATTGCCGTTGGTGAGAAGTCCTGATGTTTCTCTCTGTGTCCCACCTCTTTGCGGCCTTGCTATTCGCCCTGTTCACCTCGATTGTCTTGGGCGTCGTTGGCCGCAACTCCGACCAAGAGCGTATCCGCTACGGAGTCAAGGTCTTTGGCTATTTTGTGGTCACGATCTTCGGTCTGGGCTGGCTGATGTTTTTGGGCCACGGCTGATCAAATTCCCTCAGGGATTCAGCAAGGGGGGAGCGGTTGAGCCTAGACTTTTCTAATCAAAGTACTTGACAGGAAATCTTCACTGCTGTAAGATCTGGGTAAGTGCCCGAACCAACTCCGATTCGCTCTAGCGAAAGCGGCCCAATTCGGATCGACAGCCACGCCGTCGACAACATCCGGTTTATCCGGGAAACAATGGAAAGATCGACTGACCTGTTAGCTCGAATGACAAATCGCAATGGCTAAACCTCTCGCAAAACCTCTCCGAAAGCCGCAGGCCGCAGGCCCCAGCCCGGCACCCGATTCTTTACGATCCGGTGAACCGCTTGCCACCCGTACGGCTCAGCTCGACCGCCTCATCCACGACCGTACGCGACTCGGAATCATTAGCGCCCTAGCCGTGAACGATTCACTGAGCTTCAGCGAACTCAAGAAATTGCTGAAAGCGACGGACGGCAATCTCAGCGTTCATGCCAGAAAGCTGGAAGAGGCCGGCTACGTCTCGTGCACGAAGTCCTTCGAGGGGCGCGTGCCAAAGACTACATACCGCTTGAGCGCCGCGGGCCGCCGGGCGTTTGAGAGATATCTGAATCACATGGAGTCGCTGATCAAGGCGGCTCGCGAAAAGTAAAAAAATTGCCTATGGGCTTTACGCCAACAAGTACTTCATCAGAATCCGGGCTCCATGTAGCCATCATCATGGACGGAAACGGACGTTGGGCCACTCGTAGGGGCAAGCCGCGCTCGCTGGGGCACCGAGCCGGCGCCGACGCCGTTCGACGTACCGTGGAAGCTTCTCCGCCGCTTGGCGTCAGCACGCTAACTCTTTACGCCTTCTCGGCAGACAATTGGAAGCGGTCGTGGCGCGAGGTGACCGAGCTGCTGCGGCTCTTCGAGCGACACCTGCGAACGGAGATGGCGCGTTGCTCGCAAGAGGGCATCCGAGTCAATATTATCGGGCGGCGCGATAGGCTGCCGCACGGCCTCGTCAGCGCCATCGAAAGGGCTGAAAGCACGACCATTTCCTCGAATCGGCTGCGCCTGAGGATCGCCGTCGATTACTCGGCGCGCGACGCCATCGTCGAAGCGGCAAGGCAATTTGGATCCGGTACCCGGCCTTCCAGAGAAGAGTTCTCGCGAGCGTTGGCGCGAGCCGCTCACTCCCCGATCCCTTCGCCCGACGTTGACCTGCTGATTCGAACAGGCGGTGAGAAGCGACTCAGCGACTTTCTGCTCTGGGAGAACGCCTACGCCGAGATCCTATTTAGCGACGTCATGTGGCCTGATTTCGGGAATGCGGAACTCACCGATGCCGTCGATGAGTTTCGCAGGCGAGAACGGAGGTTCGGTGCCCTCGGGTCGCGCGACACCCAGGTCCGAACACAACTGCCCTCGCTGGCGGCTGCCGCATCAAACGGAGCATCCTCAAAGCCAGCCTCAGCTAGCGCTCGGGGTTTGGCGGAGCACCCGGTTCGCTAAACTAGGGGGGTTCACAAAGGAGACCCTCCTTGGAAACGCATTTCCGAAATTCCCCCACTTGTTGGCTGACACTTCTCGGATTGTTGTTCGCCGCTAGCCCTGCCGCACACGCGGAAGACTGGCCCGAGTGGCGCGGCAAAGGGCGCGGGGGCGTCTGGACGGAAACCGGAATTCTCGACAAGTTTCCCGATGGGGGCCTGACGCCGGTGTGGAGCAAGCCGATCCGAGGCGGATATGCCGGACCGTCTGTTGCCGATGGAATGGTCTACGTCACCGACTACGAGCGAACAGAAGGGCGCAAAGGTGTTGAGCGCGCGCTTTGTCTGCGAGAAGACAGCGGCGAGACCGTTTGGACGCATGAATGGGAGGTCGCGTATGGCGGGCTGGCCTATCCTTACGGGCCCCGCGCCACACCGACCGTCGACGGCGACCGCGTGTATACGCTAGGTGCTTTGGGCAAGCTGCATTGCCTGAACGCAAAGACAGGGGCAGTCATCTGGAAGAAGGACTACGTCAAGGATTACGGCACGGAGATTCCGACCTGGGGCATGTCCGGAGCGCCGCTGGTTGATGGAAAGCAGTTAATTTGCCTGGTCGGCGGCGCGAATAACGCCAAGGTCGTTTCGTTCGACAAAATGACGGGTAAGGAGCTGTGGCGGGCTCTTTCCGACGAAGTCGAGCCTGGATACAACCAGCCGGTCATCATCGAGGCCGGCGGCGCACGCCAGCTTATCATCTGGCATACCGAGGCGGTGACATCGCTCGATCCCAAGAACGGGCGGATCCACTGGCAGCACCCCTTTAAGATTCAGGCCGGCCTGACGGTGGCGACACCTGTCCTTAGCGGAGACCGGCTTCTCGTTACCGCGTTCTATAACGGATCCCGCCTCTTTCGGCTGCACCCGAAGAAGCCGGAGGCCGAGCTCGTTTGGAAAGGAAACAACGACAGCGAAATCAAAACCGACGGGCTTCACGCGCTGATCTCGACTCCCGTGATCGACGGCGACTACATCTACGGTATCGGCAGCTATGGCCACTTTCGCTGCCTAGACGCGAAGACCGGCAAGCGCGTCTGGGAAACTCTGGACGTGACGCTTGAGAACGCCCGCTGGGCCACCGGTTTCATTGTTCGCCACCAGGACCGTTACTTCATCAACAACGACCGCGGCGATCTGATCATCGCCAAGCTGTCCCCGGATGGCTACGAAGAAATCAGCCGGACCGCGATGATCAAACCCACCACACCAACCGGTCGCCGGCGCGAAAAAGGGGCGGTGCACTGGTCGCACCCGGCCTACGCGAACCGGCACTTGATCACGAGGAACGACGAGCAGATTGTCCGGTACAGCCTGGAGAAATAGGCCGGCAACGCCGAAAGGGTTCTGTGGAGTTGGTGTTCAAAGCTATCCGCTGGCTGCAATTGATCGTGGCCGTGAGGCGGTGGGCCATGCGGCCTAGGTTGAAGTATTTATGACCGCTTAGTGGCAACACCTGATTCCCCTTAGGTACCAAAGTTTCTAAACTAGCAGTAACACCTTCCGACACTTGCCCCCGAAATGGTTACGCTGCCCGAGATTGCGATCTTCGATATTGCCCTTGGGTTAGCCTCGGCCGTTCTGTTCGTCGTGGCTCTTCTGTATGTCGCCCGGTCGAGATCCGGTCCCAGCCTGACGTTCGCTCCGCCCCCGCGGACGGACGAGCCCGTGGCGCTCTTCCAGCCAATATTGACCCATGAGCCAGCAGGCGGACTAAGCTTCATTGGGTCTTTGTTTCTGCACATGCTGATCGTCGCGCTGGTCCCGTGGCTCGAAGTTGCGTTTCCTGACGTGCTGGTACCCCGATTCCCTGCGAACGAGGTCGTGCTGCTGCAATATCGTATCCCGGATATCCCGTTGGTCACCCCGGCCGACTTGGAGAAGCTGACCAAAGACGAAAAAGAAAAGCCAGAGGAGAAACCTGCACCAAAGGCCGCGCCGGCACCGGCGAAGATCACCGCGGAGCCCGCTGCGGCTGCAGAAGAAAAGCCAGGGGCTGAGCCCGCGCCGAAACCCGTGTTGAAGCTGGCTCCGAAGGAACAGAAAGAAGTTTTTCAACCCGTTTTCAAAGTTGTCTTGCCCGAGATTGCGCCCAACGACCCAGCGCTTCGCGACATCATCCTGCAGCCGGACTTGGCTTTGGAGTTCCCGCGCGATTACGCGCCGCAGCTTCCGCCGGTTCTGGCGTGGACCCCGAATCCGAGGAAACTCGAAAACGCACAGCTAGTCGACCCAGGGCATAAAGTCCCTGAAAGTGTCGATCGCTGGGAACTGCCCGATACCGCGCCACAGTTGGTTGCGCCGAACACAGCGCCTTCGCTCGCGGACTTGCAAATGGATGCCAGCCCTGTCGTTGCCCTCGACCCTGCGCTACCCGTGCCGATGGCTGCGGCGACGCCGATCACTGGTGTCGCGCCTCCGTTAGAGCCGCTTCCGCAATTGCCGGTCCTTTCAGAAGGAGACAGCTCGACTGCGCTCGTCGCTCTCAACCAAGAACCGAACCCGCTGAGCCCGACGTTCTTGCTTGAAATGGGGCTTCGGCTTGGAACGATTGACAATTCCGTTGAAGTGCCCCCGGGCCCGCGGAGATAGCCGCGGAAGGGACTTCGGCCTCCCCCGCCGTGGAAGGTGAGCTGGCTTCGGCGTCGGATTCCATCGTTGAAGGAGGAGAAGCGGATGGGATGGACGATGAAGGAGTAGACGACGGTTCGAAACTCACTGAGACCGTGGCTGCCGAGCTGAACGCTGTGGGGGCCGAAGACGCGAAGGGTGATCCTTCGCCGATAGCCGCTTCCGAGGTAGAGGCTGGTGACCCGGAGGCGGAGGGCCGCGCGGTCGAAGTTGCCGAGAACGCCGATGCCGAGAACGTGGGCGGCGAGAGCTTAGGCACCGATGCCCCGGCTGATACGAATCAGCCGGGTACTAGCGATGCTGCGCCAGAGGGATCAGGCATCGAGGTCGCCACGGCTTCCGATGGTGATCCCTCGGGAACGGATTCTGCTGAAGAATTGGGAACCGGCAGGAAAGATTCCCAGGACCTGAAACCGCTTCCGCGTCAACAGTACGGCATTATACTCGTCTCCAACGGCTAGACGAACTTTCGTGAGATGAGCGGCGTACTCAAGGGGAGTCCAATCTATACAGTGCATTTCGAAGTACCGGAAGCGCCCCGAAGATGGACCCTGCAATTTTGTATCCCCAACTCGGGAAAGAAACGGCTCGACGTTTCGAGCGGGGTTGTCCGAATTACGCCGCGCAAGAAAGTGGCGCCGCCATTTCCCCGCGAGAAGAAGGCGTTGCATCTCGAAAACGCAACCGACCCCAACTTCCAGCGCCCTTCGAGCGTGATGGTTTATGCCACGGTCGATGAGGAAGGCGCTTTGGGCAACCTCAAAGTCGTGCGCGGAGCCGACCCGCAAACGGATAACACGATTCTGGCGCACCTGCGATCTTGGGAATTTCTGCCGGCGTTTCGGGGCGACGAACCAATCTTGGTTGAAGCCTTGTTCGGGATTCCCCTTCCGTAGCGGCTAGCTGCCGCAGTGGATTGCGGGCTAGCTGAAGGCTAGCTGGGTTCTTTTTTCGTGACGCCCCGCACCCGAATCCGCCGCTCAGAGCCGCGACGGCGGCCCCCTATCTCTCCAAAATTCCAGCGAGCCAACTTCGAGTCACGGATTTGTGAGAGTATTAATCCTTTGTTATCACAAAGATGTCCGCTCGGGACTTGACATTTGCGAATGTGCCGTTATGCTGAGAGCGGTGAGATGATCGACCGGCAAGCGATCATTCACAGCGCCGTTCACAGACGCGAGTTCACGAAAGGCCAATTCATGAAATGACGAAAAGGTGAGTTGGGGCGGAAGGGCAAAAAAAGCTAGATGGGTATCCGGTTGACTCAGGTAGCCCCGATATCTTGTGGTTTGGGGATTTTCTTGGGTTCTGTAACCGGGTGAACAATCATCTGGTAAGTCGCCGGATCCACGGCTACCGCCTGCTGGACGAGCCGATAGAAGAGTTTGCCTCGGCTTTTGGATTTGCGGCGGTTGAAACGGAAGGTGAACTCGTCCAGGTGTAGTCCAGATGTTTGTGGCTCACGGCTTCCTGATGGGTGCCCAGCAGCCAGCGCTTGAGCAGTGACATCACGCGGTGGACGCGGGGCATCAATTCCGACGCGGACTGCTCGTGCCGGCTGACAACTGTGACCTGATGGACGTAGCCTTCTTTTTTCAACCCGGAGTAACCGGGCCAGCCGTCGGTATGCACCACGCTGCCCGGCTCGATGCACTCCTCCACGAAAGGCAACAGGCTCTCGCCCGAGGCATCCTCGATTCTCTTCATGCGAATCCGGCCGATACCCCGCCCATCTTCTTGAGCGGCCACTGCGATCAATGCTTTGTTTTGCAGGTTTCGGCCCCGCAGACCTTCTCCGAGCCCGCCCCAGTAGCTTTCATCGACTTCCACTGTCCCGGCCAGCAAATCCCGTCCCGGCCGCACCATCGCGCGCCGCATTTTGTGCAGCCAGGTCCAAGCCGTTTCGTACCTGTTGAGCCCCAACACTCCTTGAAGTCCCAAAGCGCTGGCTCCGGTTTTTTGGGTGGTGACCCACCACATCGCACGAAACCACAACGGCAAAGGGCTGCGCGTGTCCTGAAAGATGGTCCTGGCGGTCACCGAGGTTTGGCGCCCACACGCAGCGCACTGCAGCAGCACTTTTCGCAAAGGCCACGACTTTCCACAACCGCAACCCGGACAGCGGAAACCGTCCGGCCAGCGCAGCCGGAACAGATACTCCCGGCAGGCCTCCTCACTGCTAAAACGGGACTCGAATTCTGTCAGGTTCTGAGGGTAATCTTCCATCTGCCGGCATACTACATCTTGGGGCTACCTGAGTCAACCGATACCCATCTTTCACATATTCGGTGACAACTTTGACTCACTACTGTCCGGTTAAAAGTCGAATAGAATCAGCTGGTTAGGGTCATCGAGTAAGTTTTCGTGGGAGTCGGACGGCTGCAAGGCCTGTAAAATGGGCGTTTTCTCGAAAAGGGTAACGCTGAGAATCTGTAGAATTTGGTAGCGACTCGCCTCCAGGCCCAACCTCTTGCGCGCGATCGCGACCAGTACGTAAACCGAGACCGCGATCCAGATTTGCGTCTTCACGGCGTTCTCGCTGGTACCGTAAAACTGCTTGATCCGCAGGAGCTGCTTGATCCACTTGAAGAACAACTCGATCTGCCAACGCGACTTGTAGATGCGGGCGATGGTCAGCGCCGGGAGCGCGAAGTTGTTGGTCAGGAACTTCAGCCGCTTGTTCGTCGCGGCGTCAAAGTAGCTGATCCGCCGCAATGGGTCCGGATACGCCAGGGCCGACTCGATGGCAGTCAGTAGGACGGTCTGATCCGAGCGCACCCCCGTGGACTTGTCGACGGGATGCGAGTAGCGCCGTTGGCGCAAGATGTTCTTCTTGGTTCGCACGACGAAGAACGACGAGCGGAGGGTGAACACGAAGAGACGTTCGAAATCGACGTAGGCCCGATCCATGACGTAGAAGGCGCCGGGCTCGGGGAGGAACTCGTCGAGGATGTTGACGTCGTGCGTTTTGCCAGCGGTAATGCGGATAAACGTGGGGATGTTACCCCGCAGGTCCAACAGCGTGTGCATCTTCAGGGCGGCCTTGTGCCGGCGGAACTTGGCCCAGGGGAACAGCGAGAGGCACAGATCGATGGTGGTCGAGTCCAGAGCGTAGAGACTTTGATCGAGATCCACGCCGATCGGATCGCGGGCGTACAAAGGCCGCGCGATGCGAATCAAGACCTGGGCGAAATCGGCATAGATCCGCCAGTCGCGCGACTCGTTGGCGTCGGCCAGTGTGGAGCGCGCCACCTGGGAGCGGAATCCCCTGTGGTAGAGCTTGGCGCCGAGCGAACGCAGGCACGCTTCGATGTCGCGCAGGCTTTCGCGGTAGGTCAGCTGGGCGAACGCCATGCAGAGGAACTGATCCCAGCAGGAAAAGCCGCGCCATCTGCGATCCCCGTCGTAGCGGCTTACGCAGCGGCGGAATTCGCGATCCGGAAGGAAGCTGATCAACTGGGAGAATACGGTGCGGCCGAGGTTCATGAACCATTGTCGGCCGCCTCCGAAGTCGTTCCAGCCGTCCTTCGCCGTTTAAATCGCGGCAAGGGGAAAACAGCCCTAAGCTATGCCGGAACAATCAGTTGCCGCTCGCCAGTGAGTCGTTAACCGGACAGTAGTGACTTTGACTATACACCGACTATTTCGGAAAGAACGGAAATAGCCGGCGGATCTCGTCGTCGCCGGGCTGCAGGCCGTACTCGGTGATTTGGAAAGCTTCGGCCGCTTGGATCGAATCCGCGCCGGAGCCATACCACTTGCGCAGGTTCTGTTTCCACTCGGCGGGCACGGCGTATCGCCGCTGCGTTTTGAGCCATTCCTCCCGGGCCTTGGCGTCCTGGGGGACCTCGCCCAATTTGCCCGCGT